>NZ_PEDL01000001.1 GCF_002735925.1 Sporanaerobium hydrogeniformans
CATGGATGAAATATTCTTACCATACATGCTTAACAAGCAAGGACAGACTTTCTTCCAAGCATACCAACAAAAATTACTAGAATAATAAAATCTGATTTTGTAGAGGATGAGGTTATGGATGGATTAATTATAAAAGAACCATACATAGATTGGATACTAAATGGTGAAAAGGATCTAGAACTTAGAGGGTTTAATACATCAAAAAGAGGAACAATAGCACTGATTAAGAGTGGAACAGGTAAGATATATGGGACAGTAGATATAATAAGAACCATGAAGATTGAAACGAGAAACCAGTATGAGAAATTAAGAGCAAGACATTGCGTAGGAACCGAGAGAAAAAATATAAGATATAAAGAACTATGGGGGTGGGAACTAATAAACCCAGTTATATTTAAAGAGCCTATTAAGTATTCACAGAAGAAGGGGCAACAAGTATGGGTTAAAGATGCTATGTGAGGAGGGGTAAGATGAGTGAGGAAATAGAAGTATTAATAAAGCAAGTAGAGAAAAGGGTAATATTAGCAATAAGGAATGAACTAGGGCAAGAGACAAGGGAGAAGAGAGAAGAAAAAAGATATGAAGGGAAAGTGCATAATACAAAGTTATTACTTAGAAATTACAAAAAATTCAAGGCACACTGTATTGAATCACAGTTTACAGCGAAGTCACTTATAGATAAAGAACTGTTAGAAATGATAAGAGATGCAGACAATGCAGATGATAATAGGGTATACATAGAAAGCATAATGAGAACGAAAGAAAGAACAGCAATAATGCTTAATCACATAAAAAGAGTATTAGATTTTTATGAATATACGGCGTCAGAGAGTAATGATGATGCATTTAAAAGAAGAGCTAAAGCACTTAACTATAAATACATTAAGGGTATGACTAATAATGAAATAGCAGACAAATTGACAATACATCCAAGAACGGTAGATAAGGATATTGATAGAGCAGTGCAAGAGGTTAGTCCTTTACTGTTTGGGATAGATGGAATAAAACTAGAGTAGGGCGAAAAGTGGGCGCTTGTAGGGCATTTATAAATAATGATATGATAAGATTGTAAAAACTAAATGGTGAATCGGGAATCCTCTTGACTGGTGAGGGAGGAATTACCTAGAGGACAAATGGGTATAGGCTATGTGTGTAGCTTATGCCCATTTGTTATTTGGGGAGGAAATCATGGAAGCAGGAAGTAAAAGATATAAAAATAAGAGATGGAAAAAGAAAAGAGAATCTATTCTAAAAAGAGATAAATATATGTGCCAAATGAGTAAGAGGTATGGAAAACGAGTGGATGCAACAACAGTACATCATATCTATCCAGTAGAAGAACATCCAGAGTATCAATATTGTGATTGGAATTTGATAAGCTTAAGTGAAAAATGGCATAACAAGATGCATGATAGAGTAACTAGAAAGCTAACAGAAGCAGGAGAAGAATTAATAAGAAGAACAATCCCCCCAGGTTAATATTAATTTTTTTAAATACTTAGGGACCGAGGGGGGGAGATATTTCCAATAGAACGTGAATTTTCAAAAAGGGGGGAATGGAGATGACAATGACAGAAGATGAGAAAAAGATAAAAAAAATAATGAAAAAGACAATAGCTAACATGAAAGAAATCTCCACTTATAAACCTCAATTTGACAGCACGATAAGCCTTTATGCAGAAACAAAGTATCAGTATGATCTACTAATGCGACAGTTTTATGAGTCAGGATGTAAAGTAACAGAAGAATATACAAACAAAGCAGGATTTACAAACATAAGAAAGACTGCAATATATCTAGCACTTGAAACATTAAGAAGGGACATTATAAATCATGAAAATATATTAGGGCTAACTCCTGTAGGTTTAAGAAAAATTAATGAGTCAGAAATGAAAGGTAAAAAGAAAAAAAGTAAGTTAATAGAGGCTTTGAAGAGCATTGAGCAAAATACTACATAAAAACTATGAAGAGGTAATGACATACGCTAAGAATGTTGTTACTAAGAAGAAAATAGCCTGCAAGGAATTAGTACAAGCATGTAAAAGATTTTTTGATGATTTAGAGAATAGAGAATATGATTTTAACCCAAAGGATGCAGAGTTCTGCATACAGATTATAGAGTGCACTTTTGTGCATAACAAGGGTGAAAGACTAGATGGGACACCATTGCAAGGTACACCATTTTTATTAGAGCCTTGGGAGAAATTTATTATTTATAACCTAGTGGGATTCTTTCTAAAAGGTACAAGAATAAGAAGATTTAAAGAAGCCTTTATCTTTATCCCTAGAAAGAATGGAAAAACAAGTTTTATTGCAGCATTAGCATGGTCACTTGCCTTATTGCAAAGAAGAGCAGGTTCAAGTATTTACATCACAAGTGCAGCATTAGATCAATCTTTACAGAGTTGGAAGTTCATCCACTACAACATTAAAGAGATGGAAGAAGAAGACAGTTTTAGAATACTAGATAATAACCAAGAACACTCAATATCTGGAGAATTTGAAGATGGTAGCTTATTTATAAAGGCATTAGCAGCCAATCCAGATAGGCAAGATTCTTTAAATTGCAATGTTGGGATAGCAGATGAGATACATGCTTATAAGAAAGCAAAGCAATACAACATCATTAAAGAAGCAATGAAGGCTTATACAAACAAACTGATGATAGGGATAACTACAGCAGGGGATAACGTGGCAAGCTTTTGTTATAACAAGTTGCAATATTGCCTAAAGATTTTAAGCAAGACTATTACAGATGAATCCTATTTTGTTTTTATCTGTAGAGCAGAACAAGCAGAAAATGGAGATGTAGATTATACGAATCCTATTCAACATGAAAAGGCTAACCCTAACTATGGGATAACTATAAGACCATCTGACATGATGGATGATGCTTTGCAAGCAATGAATGATCCTCAACAAAGAAAGGACTTCTTAGCAAAGTCACTTAATATCTATACATCAGCACTAAAAGCATATTTCGATATAAATGAATTTAGAGAGAGTGATAAGCAATACAATTGGACAATTGAAGAACTTGCAAAATTGCCTATCACATGGTATGGAGGTGCAGACCTTTCTAAGCTTCATGATTTAACAGCAGCAGCATTGTATGGCACTTATACAGTAAACGGGAAAGAGGTTGATATTTGTATATCTCATGCATGGTTTCCGGTTACACAAGCACATAAGAAAGCAGATGAAGATGCAATACCTTTGTTTGGATGGAAGGATGATGGTTGGCTTGATATGTGTAATACAGCAACTGTTAACTATGCAGACATAGTTAATTGGTTTATAAAAATGAAGAAAATGGGATTTAAGATAAAACAAGTAGGACATGATAGAAAGTTTTGTAGAGAGTACTTTATCTTGATGAAGAAAAAAGGATTTAACATTATAGATCAACCACAGTATTTCTATAAAAAGAGTGAGGGATTTAGGCATATAGAGCAGAAGGCAAAAAATAAGGAATATTATTATCTGCATTCACAAGCTTATGAGTATTGTGTAGAGAATGTAAGTGCTGTAGAAAAGACGGATGATATGATCCAGTACGAAAAAGTAATGCCGACACAGCGTATTGATATATTTGATGCTTCTGTATTTGCTTGTGTAAGGAAATTGGAAGCATTAGATAGTGAGAAGAAACTTGATACTTGGTTTTAAGGGGTGAGTACTATTTCTAAGAAGAATAAAAATAAGACAAAGGTAAGAAGTGAACCACAGGGACAGACAAGTACACTAGCGTATTGGCTACAACATGATGATATATTATGCCCAACAGGGTATAAACCATTGTCAAAAAATGAAGAAGTCATACAATGCGCCAATATTATAGCAGATCTAGTTTCTAGCATGACCATAATGCTTATGCAAAATGGAGAGAATGGAGACATTCGTTTGAAAAATGAACTAGCTAGAAAAATGGATGTTAACCCTAATAATTTTATGGTAAGAAAGAACTTTATTTATAAGATTGTAAAGGACATGCTTTTAAATGGAAACAGTGTTGCAAGGCCATCTTACAAGGATGGGTACTTGGATAATATTACTTTATTAAAGGCAAGCAGTATATCTTTTCAACAACAAGGAGAAGAGTACAGAATCATATACAATGCTACAAGCTTTGCACCAGATGAAGTATTACATTTTGTATTAGTACCTAATGAAGAAGAACCGTTTAGGGGAGAAGGATATAAAAATGCTATTTTTGAAACGGTAAAGAATTTATTACAAGCTAATGCAACTAAGACAGGTTTCTTACAAAGTAAGTGGAAGCCTAGCATGATTATTAGCATTAATAGTGATATAGAGGATTTACAGGATAAAGATAAGAGAAGAAAGATCGTAGGTAGTTATACAGATACAACAGAAGCGGGAGAACCTTGGTTGATACCAACTGGGGAGATTGATGTGAAAACAATCCAACCTCTTACACTGAATGATTTAGCTATACAAGAAAGTATCACATTGGATAAAAGAACAATAGCAGCAGCCTTTCAGATACCTCCATTTATGGTGGGGGTAGGAAGTTTCAATAAAGATGAGTACAACAACTTTGTAAGTACTAAGATTATGTCTATTGCAATGATTTTACAGCAAGAGTTAACTAGAAAACTACTCTATAGCAATGATAAGTACTTTAAGTTCAATCCTAAGTCATTAATGCAGTACAACCTTAGTGAAAAGACAGCATTTGTTAAGGAAATGGTTGGTGGAGGAATGATGAATCGCAATGAAGGTAGAAACGAGTTTGATTATTCTCCAGTGGATAATGAAGGTATGAATGATTTTAATGTGTTAGAAAACTACATACCAGTTTCAGATGTAGGTAAGCAAAAGAAACTTATAAAGGAGGGAGAAAAAAATGAGTAGAGTACAGATCCAAACAAGGAGCCTAAAAAGCGAACTTAAGACAAGAGCAGAACCGACTAATGATGAAATGATAATAGAGGGTTACTTTGCGGTATGTGGTAAAGAAACTGAATTATGGCAAGGCGCTTATGAAGAAATTGCACAAGGGGCATTTGATAACACGCTAGGCAATGATATTAGAGCATTAGTAAACCATGATACTACGTTGGTATTAGGAAGAAATAAAGCCAATACACTTGAACTTAAAGCCGATAGTCATGGACTTTGGGGAAGTATAAAAATCAATCCTAAAGATACAGATGCAGTTAATTTATATGAACGTGTTAAACGTGGAGACGTAACAGCATGTTCATTTGGGTTTAACATTGTATCAGAACAAACAGAGTGGCGGGATGATGGAAGTGTTAAGTGGACAATTACAGAAGTAGATGTACATGAAGTAACAGTATGCACATTCCCGGCATATGAGGACACAGCAGTACAAGCAAGAGAAAAGGATTATGAATCTCTTAAGAAAAGGGAACTGGAAGCTAAAAAAATGAAATTAAGGGAGGTTGCTAAGAAATGGCACTCAAACAATTAATGTTAAGTAAGAAAATTGAAGCTAAAAGAGCAGTATTAAATGAACTTCAAACAGAATTTACAGTGCTTGAAAAACGTGAAGCAGAGGCAACAGCAGCAATTGAAGAGGCTTCAACAGAAGAGGAAATGAAGATAGTAGAAGAAGAGGTTGAGGCAGTTGATAAAGCTAAAGAAGAGCTTGAAGGGAAAAAGGCAGGACTTGAAGAAGAAATTAGAGGACTAGAAGCAGAACTTGAAGAACTTAACAAAAAAGGCAGTGAAGAATCAGAACAAGTACAAGGGCAACAAAGAAAATCAGAATACGAAAAAGGAGTGGAAGTGAGAATGAGAAACACAGGATTTTTCAAAGGTATTTCAACAGAAGCAAGAAATGCATTCTTAAAGAATGAGGCAGTAAAAGAGTTCTTACAACGTGCAAGAGAGTTTAAATCACAAACTAGAGCAGTAACAGGGGCAGAGTTAAACATTCCAGATGTTGCACTTGAATTATTAAGAGATAATCTACATAGATACAGCAAGCTAATTGGCAAAGTAAGACTTAAACCAGTAGCAGGTAAGGCAAGGCAAAACATCGCAGGAACAATCCCAGAGGGTGTATGGATGGAAGCAGTGGGTACACTTAATGAATTGACCATGAAGTTCACACAGGTTGAAATGGATGGTTATAAAGTAGGTGGGTTTATTCCAGTACCAAACTCTACATTGGAAGATAGTGATATTAATTTAGCCAATGAGATTATGGATGCATTAGGACAAGCAATTGGTTATGCGATAGATAAAGCAATTATCTATGGAACAGGAACAAAAATGCCTCTTGGCATTGCAACAAGACTTGCACAAACATTAGCGCCTTCAAATTGGGGGACACATGCACCAACATGGGTTAACTTAAGTGTGTCAAATGTCTTGAAAATTGACGGAACTACATTAGTAGGCGCAGAATTCTTTTCAGAATTAATATTAAATTTAGGAAAAGCAAAAGCAAACTATAGTGATGGAACTAAGTTTTGGGCGATGAATTCAACAACTAAAGCAGCACTTATGGCAAAAGCAATTGCATTTAATGCAGCAGGAGCCATTGTATCAGCGCAAAATAACACTATGCCGATTATTGGCGGAGAAATTATTGAACTTGAATTTATGAGAGATAATGATATTTGTGGTGGTTATGGTTCACTGTATACATTAGCAGAGAGAGCAGGAGCAAGTCTTGCGGTATCAGATCAAGTTAAGTTTATCGAAGACCAAACAGTATTCAAAGGAACAGCACGTTATGATGGGATGCCAGTTATTGGAGAAGGTTTCGTAATGGTTAACTTTAATAATGTAGTACCAACAACATCATTAACTTTTGCAGAGGATGTTGCTAACAAAGAAGGGGAGTAGTAACCTACACCCAACTACAGTTTAGAGGGTGTATAAAGTGCGAACCTAAAGGCAGATATTATTAATGCAATATTGGAGGGATAGGATGGAAACAGTATTGCAGCTTTTAAAGTATGACTTAGGTATCTCTAGTGAAGCTAGAGATACCTATTTGAAAGCACTTATAGAAGCTAATCGAAAAGAGATTGAGAAAAAGGGATTTACCTTAAATCTAACAGATGTAGAAGATCAAATGTTGTTAGCAGACTACAGCGCATGGAAGTATAGAAAACGTAATGAAGATGTACCGCTTGCAAAGAACTTAAGGCAAAGAATACAAGACAGAATAGTAAAGGCAAGGGGGGAAAAGTATGTGGGATGAACAAATTGAATTAATTAAAACTAACCAAGAAGGTGATGATGCAGGAGATTGCATACAGACAGAAGGACAATCAAGGAAGGTTTTCATTATAAAAAAAGAGATTTCACAAAACGAGTTTTATAAAGCACATTCAGAGGGGTTTAAGATTGCTTTAAAGTTTGAAATGAATGCCTTTGAGTATGAGAATGAAATGAAAGTTAAGTATGAGGGAATTACATATAATGTGATTAGAACATTTAAAAATAATGAGCTCATTGAAATAACAGTAGGGAGTGAGACACATGGCACTACCTAGAGCAGTGAAAATTCGTAAGGATAGTGTAGAGTATACGAATAATGTAGAAGCTGTACAATACACCATAAATGAACTTATAAGAGCAGCATTAAGGGATTGTGGTAAATTGTTTTGTAACAGGTTTAGACAAGCATACTATAGAGCATTCAAGCGCAAGAAAGGAAATGTAGGAAGGTTCACACAGTATTGGGTTAGGAGTAAACAAGAAAAACCAGATTTATTGGTAGGAATCAAACCAAACGCTTTTTATGGTGGAATGCAAGAGTTTGGCAGTAGTAAGACGGCTAGGTTAGGATTACTAACAAGTACAGTACAAAACAATATAGATACCATGCAGGAGATACAAGCGCAATACTTAAGCGCTATTAATCAAGAGAATCCTGTTGTAAATGATGAAGAATATGAAGGAGGCGCAGATGGATGAGTATACTAGGCAAATTCTCAAGAACAGAGCAGTTAAAAATATCTGTAAAAAGTATTTTGAAGCCATCTTGTGAGAAGGTATATCACAGGAAAGCGCCTCCTAAATGCGCTTATCCATATATGACGTTTTACTTGAAGCATACAAAAGCAGACCACCAATATGAGTACAAGCTAGAAGTACATGTATGGTCAAAAAATGTAAAAGAAGCAGAGGAAATAGCGGATAGTATTGAGGAGTTAGATGATTGTATATTTAGCAATGAGTATCACAACTTTGACATAAAACTTCAAGATAGAGGAAGCGTAGAAGATGAAGATAAAGAACTAACACACATAGTTGTATTATTCAATTTGATTTATTTTGATGTGAAAGGATGATGTAAGAATGGGAATTTTTAAGAAAAGAATGACTGGATATACAAAGAGTACAATGATTAATCGTCAAACTGGCGCAGGTGCTTATTTTAAAAATTATAATATTGAAACAGATACTTTTTCTAGTGCAGTTGAAGCTGGAAAGCTATTAGGTGCTACACAGGGTGGAGGGACATTCACAGCAAAACCTACAATAACACCAATTGAAATTGATGGTGTTCCAAGTGCGGCAATGGGGCTTGAAGAAGTTGAAAGTTGGGAAGTAACTATGCAGGCTACTTTTATTGAAGTTAAGCCTGAGTTAATCACAAAGGTATTAGGAGCAGCTACACAAGTTAATGCAGTAAATGGAAAATATAAGAAGATTCAAGGAAAAATGAAGATTGATTTGGATGATTATGAGAATAATATTACATTTCTTGGAGACATGGTAGGATATGATGATCCAGTAATCATTCAAGTTTATAATGCATTAAGCACAGATGGACTTTCTATGAACCCACAAGATAAGAAGTCTAGTACAATTTCTACAACATTTAAAGGCCATGTAAGTCCTATAGATTATGCAGTGCCACCATTTGCAATTTTTATACCAGTAAAAGGAGCTACTCTTGTAGCTGAATATGCAATAGGTGAAACAACTGGTACAACTAAAGCAACAGTAACAGCTATTACTGGTACTAGCAATACATTTAAGTATATTATAGGCACAGAAGAAACAGAAATTATAGAGGTTGGCGAAATATTAACAGGTGGAACTACATATACCACTAATTCAGATATTGAAGTCTCAGAAGGTGATGTGATTTACATGTTTGAATTAGATGATACAAATAAAGTAGTTCAATTCAATATGCACACAGTAGCTAAAGAAGAAATTGCAGCAGTCTAAGGGGGAGATAGTAGATGAGAAAATTAACAGGTAAACATGTATTTGCAATGGCTAAAATTATCAAAGCCGCAAACATTAAAGAAGAACTTGGTGAAATTATTGCAAAGTCGCAAGAAGAAAAAATGAGTGTAGAAAAAGTTGGAATTGAAGGACTTATGACAGTAATTAATGCTTGTGGCGATGATAAAGTAGAGCAACGTGTATATGATCTTTTAGACGATGTATTTGAAGCTAAGACAGCAGATATGTCTCTAGAGGCTATTGCTCAAAACTTCAAACAACTTGCACAAGAAAATAATCTTATGAGTTTTTTCAAGTCAGCAGGTCTTTTAAAGATGCAGAAATAAGAGACTTGCTATATACACGTTATGGAGGAGCAGTTAGTGAAGTGCTCCTCCTTGAGTACGAGGATTTCCTAAGACAAATTAATGTTGCAATTGAAGAAAAAAGAGAAGAACAGGTATTTACTCGCTGGATAAATGGATATCAGAACGAAATGAGTTTAGATGAATTTAAGCAAAAAGTAAACTTCAAAAAGCTTAGTGAAATTTACATAGAAAATAAAGATGTAGAGACTGTACTTGATGATTTACTTAAGAAATTTGGATAGAAAGGAGGTAAATCATGAATATATTTACTTTGATGGGTACGATACTTGTGGATAACTCAAAGGCTAATGAATCTATATCCAAAACAGGAAAAGAAAGCGAAGGATTGGCTAATAAACTAGGAAGTGGATTAGCTAATGCAGCTAAGATAGCGGGGGCGGCTATCTTGGCAATAGGAGTGGCAGCATCAGGAATGGCTATTAAGGCTGTGAGTGCTAGTGATGATTGTAAAAAGGCCCTTAATAACTTGCAAACTCAAACTGGAGCTACAAACGAGGAAATGGAAGGACTTAAAGGTTCACTTTTAAGTATCTATGGAGCCAATTATGGTGAGTCATTTGAAGATGTAGCAAGTGCACTAGCAAGTGTAAAACAACAAACAAACCTAACTGGTCAAGAACTAGAGAATACAGCTAAGAATGCAATTGTATTAAGAGACACATTTGATTGGGAAGTAGATGAACAACTTAATGCAGTTAACCAACTTGTAAAAAACTTTGGGATATCTTCTGATGAGGCATTTAACTTAATTGCACAAGGTGCACAAAACGGTCTTAATGCACAAGGGGATTTAATGGACATTGTAAAGGAGTATAGTGTGCATTTTGCACAACTAGGACTTGATTCAGAAGATATGTTTAATATTCTTAAAAATGGGGCAGAAACTGGTGCCTTTTCAATGGACAAGTTGGGGGATGCACTCAAGGAGTTTGGTATTCGCTTAAAAGCAGGTGATGCAGATGAATCTTTAACGTCATTAGGCCTAAATGCTGATGAACTTAAGAGAAAGTTCAATGAAGGTGGAGAAAGTGCAAAACAAGCTTTTCAACAAGTTAATAAGGCATTAGTTGAATGTGAAGATGTAACTTTAAGAAACCAATATGCAACTAGTATGTATGGAACCATGTGGGAAGATTTAGGGGTAGAAGCTACATTAGCCTTATCTAATATCAATGGGGAATTTGATTCAACTATTAATACTATGCAACAAATAGACAGTATTAAGTATGACTCATTTGGGGAAGCTATGGCAGGAATAGGAAGGCAAGTTGAAGTAGGCATTTTGGTGCCTTTAGGAGATAGTCTAATGCCACTTCTAAATGATTTTGCGAATTGGATTAACTCTCATATGCCAGAAATTCAATCCGTAATAGAGGTTGCAATGGAGGGAGTAAGAATAGCAGTTGAAGTGGCTAGCGATATCTTTAATACATTAGTAGACGCTATAAAATATCTGCTACCAGTTTTGCAACAATTGTCACCTATCATTGCAGGAGTAGTAGCAGGATTTGCAGCCTTCCAAATCATTACGACAGTATCTTCTTTATTTACAACGCTTAGTGGAATAGTAGCAACAGTAACAGCAACTATAACAGCAGCAGGAGGAGTTACAGCGGCATTAGGTGCAGCAGTAGCGGCAATAGCAAGTCCAATTACCATAGCAGTAGCAGCAATAGGGGCTTTAGTGGCAGCACTTGTTTATCTGTATAACAACAATGAAGATGTAAGAAATGCTTTGAATGAGTGCTGGGAAGCTATTAAACAGTTATTTAGTAGTGCTGTAGAAGTTATAAAAGGTGTAATTAATACATTCGTGGAAGTGTTTAAGACAATTTGGAGTAAATATGGAACAGATATACAAGAAATAATACAGAAAGTATGGGACTATATAGGGCAAGTTTTTAAGACAGCTATAGACCTGATTACAGACATATTCAAGGTTTTTTCAGCAGCTTTTCAAGGTGATTGGTCTGGAATGTGGGAAGCAGTAAAAGAATTAGTATCTAATCTATGGAACAATATCACAGAGTTATTAAAAGCTTGGCTAGATTTACTTGTTGTTTCAATTGTTAATATTGGACAAGCTATGCTAGAAGCAGGAAAAGAAATTTTTAATAAGTTATGGGAAGGTATAAAAAATGTATGGCAATCAATTAAAACTTGGTTAGAAGCAGCAAAGCAAGATCCAATTAAAACTATAACAGGAATTGGATCAGCCATGTTTAATGCAGGAAAAGAAATCTTTAGTAAGTTATGGGAGGGTATAAAAAATGTTTGGAGTGGGATTCAATCATGGGTATCTGACAAGGTAAATTGGATTAAAGATAAAGTGATGTTTTGGCAAAAAAGCGAATCTAGTATGGATAAAAGCAAGGCAGACGGAAGTCATGCAGGAGGCATAAATAGCGTACCTTATGATGGCTATTTGGCAGAGTTACACAAAGGTGAACGTGTATTAACAGCGAGTGAGAACAATGCTTTAAATGATGAAGATCAAGCAAGAGAGCCAAATGTACAACCTATAATTATCAATATGTACTACCCACAAGTAAATAGTAAAGATAACATTAAAACCACTAGTAGACAACTTAGAGAGCAGATATTAAGTGGAGACAGAGCACTAGGATTGAAAGGAAGATAAAGCATGGGATTAAGTAGAATAGGATGGTGTAGTTTTGCAGGTGTAACAGTTAGCAATTTAGACTTTAACCTTGCTACTCCTAAGTTAGTAAGTGTAGATAGACCATGTAGTCCTACAATGCAATACCAGGAGTTTATAGCTCCATATAGACATGGTAGTAAATACTATGAGAACAGGTATGATGACATAGAAATAAGGGTAGTAATAGGTTTTAATGGTACAGCTACAGAGAGGCAAGCAAAGATTACCAATTTACTTCAACAATGGATAGGTAAAAAGGATAAATTGGTCTTTGCAGATAGGCCAAATCTTTTCTATAAAGCTAGATTTTATAAGAGTGTTACAGGTAAAGACAGTGGCACATTTACGCAGCTTACAATAACATTTATAGCTAGCTTTTGTATGTATGAGTTTTATGGTGATTTAAGAGATATTTTAGTTAAGGATATGGATATGCTTGCAGATGATATAGGTGCTTTAATAAATCGTGCTACATGGCAAGGCATAACATCATACACAGCTAAAATCATAACTAATACAGGCAATTTTGAATCTAAGCCACTCATTGAGGTAACTGGAACAGCTACATTATTAACTTTCGAGTTAAATAATGTAGAGTTTTCTATAGCAAACATAAACGGAACAGTTTACATAGATTGTGAAGAGATGAATGTATATAAGATCGTAAACAACAAAAAATTATCTGTATTATCACAGTGGCAAGGTGACTTCCCTATAGTCCCAACAGGAGAAAGTACTGTTTATATTGGTGGAGTAGGTTTAAATGTAGCTATTACAGTAGACTTTAAAAATACTTACATAGTATAAAGGAGGCTAGATATGCTTAAGATAGAAAATGTAGAAGGAACAGTATTAGCCTTTTTGAATAATTTAACAGAAGCAAAAGCCTATGAAGTGCTTAATGGAGAGTATATGCTCTCTTTTGTGGCTACAATAGACCACTTAAAGACAGATTATCTTTATGATAATGAAAACCTTATTAATTATGAAAATGACTTGTTTAGAGTTATTAAATTAGAAGAATTGCATGATGAAGATAATATGATTACTGTGGCAGTTACAGCAGAACACATAAGTTATGATTTGATTAATAACGTCCTAAATAGCTTTAACTACATAAATAAAAACTGTGCGGAAGTTATGACTCATTGCTTGCTAGGGACTGGATTTAATCTAAGAAATTGCGATATTACAAAAAAGACAGATATACAGTACAAGGAATCATGTAATAGTAAACAAATCTCTATCGCTATAGCTAATAACTGGCAAGGCGAATTAAAGTATTACAGATATTATATAGACGTATTGCAGAACAGAGGAGTTAATAGAGGCACAGGCTTTATCTTTGGTAAAAATTTAAAATCAGTAAAGCGTATTCGCAATTTCGCAGAGGATACTTTATCGTATGAGGTAGAAATAGTAGAAGGTAGCGAAATAGATGAACTAGGTCAATACGATTTAGGTGACACTATTAGAGTTATGGATGAAAGATTAAACATTGACTATGAATGTAAAATCGTTGAGATAGAAAAAGATATTTTAACAGGAATGAATAGTCGTGTTGTGCTAGGTGATGCAATAAAAGACATGAGAAGCAGCTTTAGTAGTGTAAAAAAACAAGTAGATGAAGTAAAAGAAGTTATTGATATAAATATGGCTGATTGGGACAAAATTAAAGAAATTACTAATGCGAACGGGGATATTATACTTGGAAAATTAAATGCTTTGACGGGCATTGCATCTAAAATAGTAAATAGCACAGGTACTTTTGAGCATAGGGACAATGCTCTCTATTGGCAAGACCAACCAACCAAAGAGGATAGTACGTTTGCTACTTTGTGGTCAGCAAAAGGTATAGTATTTGCTAACAACAAAGATGCTCAAGGTGAATGGATATGGGAGAGTGCTTTAGATAGTGAGGGTATTATAGCTAACCAAGTAACGGCTAGTGCAATAAATGCGTTATCAGTCAATGCCATAGAGGTGCTTTGTACTAAACTTACAGCACAGACAATCCAAGGTCTAACAATTGAGGGCGGAGTTATCTATAGTGGAGATAGAACAACAGGAAACTATATAGAGGTGAGTCCTAATAATCCTATCAAAATATGGAAAAACAAAAAACTTGTAGGAGAACTGGGTTATACAAATGGTGATGGTACAGGTGGAGGTAGGCTTGCTTTATATTCTGAAGGTGGAACTAAAAACATGGAGTTTAGTGTCACGGGTGAAGGTAATAACAAACTTTTTTTTAATGGAGGAAGCAATGTTATTTATGACGAGAATGTTGGTGGATATGTGCCTAGCGATACAAACGCAGTAACAGAGGTTGATGGAATTTTAAAATTTAGCTCATCAAAAAGACCTCAATTAGATGGAAATGGAGATGCTACTCAATTGTGTACAAGAGGAGAGGCTCAATCATTTGTAAATAGTGCAAAAGCAAATGATAGTGGCTCATATTATTGTGTTACAAGTGTTGCAGATGGACATAGCCATACTTACTCAAGCGTTCCAAACCACAGCCATACTGTATCAACCTTCTCGGATATTAGACTAAAAGAAAATATAGAAGCTTGCACGGACGAAGAGTTGTTAGATGCATTAGATATATTAAATGTCTACAGATATAATTTTATAAATGATAAAGATGAATGTTTTGGAGTAATCGCACAGGAATTGCTTAAAAATAAACTAACAGCAATGCTAATTGAAAAAGATGAAAATGGATATTATAGGGTATTTTATCAAGGGTTAGGAGTGCTATCTATTGGAATAAACAAGATATTAATTAAGCGAATGCATGAAATAAATAATAGATTATCCAAAATAGAGAGGGTGAGTAAATGACGTTAGAAACTTTAAACTATAATACGGACAGCGGAGCAGACGCTATTAAAAAGCTAGACAGGAACCAACGAGCACTAAAAAATCAAGTAGAAAATGTGTCCGTAGAAGTAATTGATAATCTAACATCTATGGATATAGATAAGCCATTAAGTGCAAGACAAGGCAAGGTATTAGATGATAAAATAATCCTCTTGCAAGATGACGTAAGTGATATGAATGACGTTGGTATAGAGGGTTCTTTAGCAAATAAAATCAATAATTGTTCTGCTGACGGAGGGCTTGTTACTGCAGAGAATCTTAATAACATAGCCTTGAAGCAAGGATTTTACTCTGTGTCTAATACTGTAGCTACAACAGTGCTAGGCACCACTCAATCATATGGATATGAAGTAATTGTTTCAGCCTACAACAAAAACTCATACGCTTCTCAAATTTGGATAAGAAACGTTGTTAATGAAGTATACTCTAGACAATATAATGGTACAACATGGACTTGGAAACCAATCGCCACAACTGAAAAAACAGACATTTCAAACGCATTTCTAAATGGATGGTCGAATTATGGCAATGGGTATATGGGAGCAATGGTTGAAAAAAACGGAAACAAGATTACTTGTAGTGGAATAATTAAATCTGGAACCTTGACTGCTGGAACATATTTATTTAAGCTACCAACTGGTTTTATACCGAGTACCAGACAAATTACATTCATGGTAAGCACCACAGGGACTCTAGTTGCATTAGACGTTCAGACAAATGGCAATGTTCAAATTCCTTTTACTGTAACTCTTGCAAATTGGTTTTCATTAAATACATTTGAAATAGAGCTATAAGGGGTGATAATGTGGAAGGACAAGAATTACAAATTATAGAAACAGAATATGGTAAATTTACAAACAATACAGTTACATGTCAAACAGCAGAAGAAGTGTATCAAAAATGGTTGGCTGATAATTTTAAATTAGTAGACGGAGAGTATATAGCATTAACAGAAGAAGAAAAACAAGAACAAACGAAGATTTTATCAGACAAAGAAAGAATAGAAATATTAGAAGCACAGCTAGAGGCATCATCACAGAACCAAGAGTTTTTAGAGGGGTGTCTAATGGAAATGGCACAGATGGTATATGCTTAGGCATTTGCTATATAAGCTTATTTTTGGAAAGGAGGGAGGGGTAATGATGGCTATGTTATTTGCAACTAAAATCATTTTAGGCAAGGCTACGTTTGCACAAGTACCACGTCTTTTAAAAGATCAAGTTAAAGAACTTTTAGAAGATGCTGGAATGGGTGAGTTAGCAGTGCAAGAATAATATATAGAGGGGCATAATTAGTGCCCTTTTTAAAGAGATGGGGTGATGTAGTTGGAAACAGCTGTACTAGTTACTATACTGGGACTGATTTTAACTATTATTAATATAGCAGATAGACTTTTTAATGCTAAGGAAAGGGTTAAGGCGATAGGTGCCAAGGATGCTGTCACAGAGGTAGATATATCTACTATAAAGCAAGGAAATGCTACTATCCTTGTCCAGTTAGAAAAGATGGACACTAAGATGGACAACTACCAGGAGCGACTTGTAAGGGTAGAAGAGAGCGCAAAGCAGGCTCACAAGCGAATAGATGGTATAGAAGGGAGACTATAAAGTTATGGGGCTTAAATGGATTAGTAAGCCAAAAAGAAAAAAGGAGTACAGTAAAATTATTGTAGCTATAGTGCTTAGTTTTTGCATTGTAGTCACTATTTTTAGTATGGCCCTTATGTGGAGGACAGGAGATACAAGTGCTCTTGCATATCTTATACCAGCAGTATTTGCAGAGACAGGTATTGTAATAAGTTTTTACCTGGACAAGAGCAAGAAAGAAAATATCAATAAGAATAAGAAAATAGAAGGGAATGATTTAGATGTTTAGTATCGAACAAATTTTATTACTAATGGGAGTATTAGTATTTTTAGTTACAGCAGTAGTAGAGGTTACAAAAAAGCTTGTGCCTATCAAAACGGACTATTATGTTTTAGGTGTAAGCGTGCTGCTTAGTGTATTAAGCTACTTAGTATATGTAAGCTATAACAAGGCAGCTATTATCTGGTACTACATAGTAGGAGCCATCACACTTGGATTTTTAGTAGCATATGTATCCATGTTTGGCTGGGAGAAATTTATAAAGCTGTGGGAGCAGTCAAGGAGGGGTTAGCAATGGGAACCACAGACCAATGTAGAGATATTAAGCAACTTAATCCTATAGCCCAAAAAGCTTGCAATCTATTTCTAGAGGAGTGTAAAAAGCAAGGGGTACAAATATTCATCACCGAAACATATCGCTCACAAAAGCGCCAAAATTGGTTGTACGAGCAAGGCAGGTCACGACCTGGACAAGTAGTAACATGGACTAAGAAAAGCAACCACACAGGACGTATGGCTTGGGATATAGCGTGTTCGCCACCACAAGCTTTATATGATAGCAAAGTATTATCTAAAGCAGGTACTATTGCTAAACAGCTGGGTATCACATGGGGAGGATTATGGAGCACACCGGATGCCCCACACTTTGAAGTAACAAGTAAGTGGCAAGAACCCAAAAAGGAGGAGCCAGAAGTGACTAAGAAAATTAAGATGCAAATTAACGGTGTAATAAAGCAAGTAGAAGTAATAGAGAAAGATGGCTTTAACTACGCAAAGCTTCAGGATATTAAAGATCATTTTATAAAAGTAGAGTATGACAGCGTTAAGAAGCTGCCGATTATAGAAGCACGTGCCTAGGTGGGGATTATTCCTCACCTTATTTTTTGTGCGAAAAATCAATTTTTATTTTTAAATAAAAATTGAAACAATGCTTTTTGGAAACTAATATTTGATATTCAAATATAAAATTATAAAAAATATTAAATTGAAAATTATAAGTAAAAAATGTAAAATAATATAAAATATTAAAATAATTAAGAAATAATGGAGGATATATGATATGGAAAAGATGATACTCATTTCAGTAGATTTAGTAAAAGAAAGTAATTATACTGAACGTGTTATAACTATTTTAAATAATATGATTAAAGAGGGTAATGCTATAAGATTATATTCTAGAGATAGTAGTAGATTTGAAAATATAAAACAAAAAGATTTAAATCCTAAAATTAGATTTATTAATAGAAAAGATTTGAACCAACAACTTAAGCAACTAGAATTGGCTAAAAAAGGAAAATGTATTGTTGTAGGTAGAAAGGATAAAGATTTTGAATTGGCAATACATAATAAGTTACTATATATAGTACCAAACTGGATGAGTAAAGAAGATAAGCCTGAAAAATATGGTGTTAAGGTGGATTCACCAGAGCAATTATATCAATTTATTAAGACCATTAATAATCAAAACACTTGGTATTCACAATTAGAAATAGATGATAAGACAAGTATAATTTCTTTAGCAGATACAAGGACTTTTGATAAATTTATAAATTCGACAAAAGAAAAAGAGGTACTAAATAAGTTTAAAGATATATTAAAGCATGGATCTAGAAATTATTATGAAATGTTTTTATATCACTTCTTATCCTCAATTTCCAATTCATATGAAATGTTTTATGATATAAATATATGGGGATGCTTTCCATCGTCTAGTGGAGATTTAGATAATAATGAGATGTTTTATTTTAAAGAAAATGTTCGAAAACTTATGGGAGGACAGCCGTTAAGGAGTGAGTCATATAAAAAACACCCTAATATATTAGTAAGACATACTCCAACAACAAAAAGTCATGAAGAAAAAAATTCAAATAATAGAATAAGCGAAGGAGCAAAAAAACACTTTGATAGCATGTGTTTACATCCAGCATACAAAGGTAAAATTAAAGATAAAAATATTTGTATATTTGATGATTACTTAACACATGGGAATTCCTTTGAAGCAGCAAGAAATTTATTAAGAGTAGAAGACGTTAATAGAATTATTTTTGTTAGTTTGGGGCGTTTCACAAAGCCTTATCAGTATCAAGAGTATAGTATTACTGGAGATGTCTATAGTAAGCAATATCATTATAAATTGCTTAATAGAAAAGAATTGAGCAAAGAGTTTATTATAGATTATAAATCAAAGTCAGAAATAGAAAACCTGTATAATATATTTAACATTAGTAAATGATGATGTATACTGTAAATAAGTAAGTTAAGGGAGAAGAGGGAGGATATGAAAGTATATATAATAGCATTGGTAGAGCTTGGGTTATCCAATAATGATATTGCAAAGTTAGTTGCTATAGTGTCAGAAACAGATATAAAAGATATCTTCAGAGGAATGTACTTAGACATTCAGTTTAGATATAATTTGGACTTGAATAAGTATTTAAAACTATTTCAAGATAAGGACAAACTAGTTGCTTCTATAATAAAAGCTAGAAATATTTTAAACAAATGTAAGGAGTTAGGTATAAAAAGTATTTCGATTAACTCCAAGAGATATCCTCAAGTACTAAAGGAAATAGATAATCCACCAGTGGTACTTTACTATAAAGGGAGTGAAATTTCTAAGGCGCATAATAAAAGTATAGGGTGTGTTGGAACAAGAGATATTACAGAGTTTGGAGTTAACGCTGTTACTAAATTAGTACCAAGTTTGGTATCTGAAGGATTTACAATAATAAGTGGATTGGCAGAGGGAGTAGATGCATACTCTCATAAAGTATGTTTAGAGAGCAAGGGTATTACCATAGCAGTATTAGCACATGGTCTTGATTATATTTATCCTCAAAGTAATAGGCTTTTAGCCGAGAAAATTATAAATAGCGGTGGAACATTAGTGAGTGAATATCCACCTGGAACAAGAGCTGATAAATTTAGATTTGTACATAGAAATAGAATAATAAGTGGATTGGCTAAAGGCTTATTAGTTTTTGAGTGTAAAGAGAAAAGTGGTACTATACACACAGTTAATTTTAGCATAGAGCAAAATAAACCAGTATTTTGTCCAAAGCCCTCAATAATAACAGATACAACAAAAGGATTAACATATTTGATAGAAACCCATAAAGCTATAGGTATTCCATCTACTAATTCCTATGATCTATTAGTTTATAATTTAGGATATAAATTAAAGAATAAAGAGAAATTAAAAAGAATAAAAGCTAATAATGCTTCTGCAATGATTAATAACATAAACATCTATCCTCAACAAATATTTAGTATCATGAGTTCAGATGATACATGTACCTCTAGTGTTAAAGTAGATAGGGAGACATATAGTCTTTATAAAGAGTATTTATCTAAATATCATTTATCCAATAAAGATGTAATTAATGCTGTAATACTTTCATTAGCAGAACAGTATAAGAAAGAACAAGGCTAAAGAAAGATATCTTTTGTTTATAAGAGGATATTTAAGGCCATACTCCTAAAAAGGAGCGTGGTCTTTTTATGTATAATCTAGATCAGAAACAGATAGATAGGTTAGTTTTATTGACAAAAATCAAAGTAAAACTGTTAAATATTTTAAAATTTAAGTATAATAAGACTGAATAGTAAAGGGGGATAAAACATGAGGAATAAGTTAATAACATTTTTAATGACTATTGTGTTATTAGTAGGCTCGTGTTTAGGAGCTACAACACAATCTAATCTTGTATCACAAGAAAAAAAGAATGTAGATATTCATTTTATTAGTACTGGAAATAGTGATGCCATATTAATTAAAGATAATGGAAAAATGATGCTTGTAGATGGTGCTGAGAATGATGATGAAAAAGACTTAGTAGCATATCTAAAAGAACAAAATGTTAAAAAGCTAGATTATGTAGTATTGACACATCCTGATGCAGACCACTGTGGGGCATTAGATTCAGTTATCAAAAATTTTGAAATAGGAACAGTATTAATAGGAAATGGTAGTGCAGATACTAAAACATACAAAGATTTTGTAAATGCTGCTATTAATAAAAATATTAAGCCAAGCGTTCCATTAGATGCTGAATTTACATTGGGAGAAGGTAAGTTTAAGTTTTATAATCAAAAATCACAATCTAAAGACGTAAACGATAGATCGCTTGTGATGCTCTATACATTTGGAGAAAAAAAGTTTTTATTTAATGGTGATGCTGGTGTGGAAGTTGAAAAAGTTCTACCATTGAAGGAAATTGGAAAAGTTGATGTATTAAAGGTAGGGCACCACGGTTCTAAAACATCAAGTAGTGACACTTTTATAAAATCTATAGAACCTAAGGTAGCTATAATATGCTGCGGTAAAGATAATAAATATGGGCACCCAAACAAGGAAACGTTAGATACTTTAAGCAAATATAAAGCTAAAGTTTATAGAACAGACATTAATGGGGGCATAATACTAAAAACAGACGGAAAAGAAATAAAAATTAACACAACTACAGCGGTAGATACTAATAAAAATGCAATGCAACAAGTTACTACTATAACTCAAAATAATACAACAACTACAGATAGCACAGTTTATATAACAAAAACAGGTAAAAAGTATCACAAAGACGGATGTAGTAGTTTGAGTTCTAGCAAAATAAAAAGTACAGTTAAAGATGCTAAAGCAAAAGGATTAACACCTTGCGATAAATGCAAGCCATAGAGCATAATAATTATTTAAGTGCATAAAAAACAAACCATAGCCATTAAAGGGTATGGTTTGTTTTTTATTATAAAGAGATTACGTATGTCTATGCAGCGGTATATATAAAGGTTGTACATATTAATTGTTGCGGACTTCCGCTATTAAAAAACCATCATGCTTTAGCATGGTGGTTTTTTGTGATGTCTATATATTAAACCTCTTTTAGTATATTAATTAGTGAACTATTATATATACAATAAATAATAACTATAAAAAAGTTGAATGAATTATTTGAAATAATCAATATATTAACTTTTAAACATGAGCTATAATGAGGAGGACTACTTTTTAGTAAAAGTAATTAAATAGTAGGAGGCTCAGAATGTGAGAGAGTTTATCTTTGGTTTAATTGGCGGCACAGCACTACTTATGTATGGTGTAGACAAGATGGGAGATGGTTTGGAAAAGGCATCAGGTAAACTTATGCAACGTATTTTATCCATTTTAACGGGTAATGTATGGAGTGCTTTTTTGGTAGGGATAGCAACCACTGTGTTGGTTCAAAGTAGTACAGCTATTACTGTCTTGACAGTAGGATTTGTAAACGCAGGGCTTATGAAACTAAGTCAAGCTGTAGGAATTATTTATGGAGCGAATATAGGGACGACAATAACAGCTCAATTAATGGCTTTTAGTTTTAAATTTAAGCTAACAGAGATAGCTCTTCCTGTTATAGGGTTAGGATTTTTGATTTCTTATTTTGCAAAAAAGGATACTCTAAAAAATATAGGGAGTGCCATTATGGGGTTTGGAATGATGTTTCTAGGCCTTAAGCTATTAAATGATGGAGTACCTTTTATAAGAACTAATGAAAATATTCGTTATTTCTTCCAGAACTATGCCTCAATCACTCTAATTGGTATTTTACTTGGAGCTATAGCTACTGCTTTAGTACATAGTAGTAGTGCAACAGTGGGGCTAGTGCTTATGCTAGGGCAAGCAGGTGTTATTACTTTACCAGGAGCTATAGCTATTATGCTAGGAGATAATATTGGGACTTGTATAACAGCTCAATTGGCTAGTCTTACAGGAAATATTAATGCTAGACGAACAGCATGGGCACATACACTATATAACATTATTGGGGTGATTATATGTGGTTTATTTATTGGACCTTTTATCGAAATTATCAAGTGGACCACATTGACATTTAATAATTCAGATAATATTGCTCTTCAAATTGCTAATTCTCATACAGTATTTAATGTACTTAGTGCAGTTGTTTTTTTACCTATAAATAAGTATTATGTAAAATTTCTAGAAATGATAATACGTGATACTTCAGATAATTTCTACAAGCCATTGGATAAGCTTTTAATTCAAACACCTGTAGCAGCTTTTAGGGGAGTATTGAAAGAGAATGTTTCTGCTCTAAAAAGAGTAAGAAATATGATTAATTGTACTATGGAGGCTTTTTATAATAATCAGATAGATCTATTAGGAGAGGTACGAAGAGATGAAGAAAAGCTGAATACATTACAAAAAGAATTAACTTCTTATATTGTAGAGATTTCCAAAGAAAAACTTATTGAAAAATATTCCTTTATGATTCCCACCTTTATTAATTGTATCAATAATATTGAGCGGGCAGGAGATCATACTATCGATTATACAGTTTATATAGAAACTAAGATCAATAAGCGGCTGACATTTAGCGAAGAATCTATGGTAGATATTAAAGCTCTTCACCAGGTTCTTATTCAAATGATTGATTTAACTATTAATAGTATTCAAAATAAAGATTTAACACAAATTACTCAGATAACAGCATTAGAGGAACGAGCAGATTATTTATATGACTTAGGTGTAAATAACCATATTATTCGTTTAGAAAATGGATTATGTGATGTGGAAACAGGTGTAGTTTTTGTAGATATTCTCAATCATATGGAGAGAATAGCAGACCATATTTATAAGGTGTTTTTGCTTCTCATAAAAGATGGTGTAATAGAAAATTTATAAGCTTGAAAAGACCTATTGAAAAATATTTAATAAGATATTTTTTAATAGGTCTTTTTATTTTTTCTATAAACATAATAAAATTTATGAAAATAAAAAATAAATTAATAAACTATTTATAACATTTTGCTGATATGGTATGATAATAGAAAGAATGATATGGATATATTGCCCAAAGGAGGAAAACCATGAAGGTGAAAAGGCAAAAAAACAAATTATATAAGGAAAAAAAACTCTCAGTTTCATCTAAACGCGTTAAATTGAGAATACAAATGATTTTTATATTACTTATAATGAGTTTAATCCCTTGTCTTGTTATTAGTGGTGTAAGTATAGTAGCTGTTAATAACTCAACGAAAGTAACATTAGCAAAGTACTCTCAAAAGATAATGGAACAATTAGAAAGTAAATTAGAAGAGGATTTTAAAGCGACTGAAAAGATTTTAGGTACAGCAGTTAAGGATACAGAATTTGTTAGGTTTAATACGTTGTATACAAAATTAACACCTGATGAGAAGTTTAATTTAATGGTTTCTATCGATAAGAAATTTGGAAATCTCTTATCGAGTCAAAAGATCATTGAAGAAATTTATTTGTTTACAAATGATGAGTTAAGTTATAAAACACATAATGGAGATTCAAAGGTAAGTAATGATTTTACCAATAGTTATTTTTACACAATGGTTAAACAAACGCCTTATGATGAGTTTTTTTGGCTACAAGATGTAGATGATTCTTCTAGAGTATATGTAGGAACAAAGCTTGTACCCAATGATGATTCCAAGATAGTAGTAGGATTACTAAAAAATACAAATTTTTCTGATGCTGTTGGCTTAGCTAGCATAGAACCAGAAATTTTAGTACGATTAGTTGACCAAGAAGGGCATAGTGTAGCAAGTAATAATGAAGAAAATAAATATACTTTTGGGGAAGAAGAGAAAGTAGCCTATGCAAGAATGCAAGAAAAAGGTATCACTACAGATACATGGACCTCAAATGAGGCACTTATTAGTTTCTCGATTTTGGACAATGGTTGGCAGGCTATTATATATGCTCCTTTAGAAGTATTGATGAAGGATATACAAAGTGCGTTTTTGATTATGGGAATGATTATATTAATATGTGCTATTGTTTGTATGACGATAAGCCTTTACTTTAGTAATAAGGTGACATCACCTCTTCATAAGTTATCTGAATTTATGAAAGATATTGAACAAGGTAATCTAAATATAGAAGAAAAGATCAAGAAGACAATTAAAATCTCTAATCAAGAAACGTATGCTTTAGTAATAGGGTTTATAAATATGATAAGTACTCTTAAGCAGCTTATTTTAGATGCCACTCATGTGACAAATATAGTAGAACAAAATTCTAATGTTCTTGAGCAAGTAGCTTCCAATACGGCAGAATCTGCTAAAGGAGTAGAACAAGCTATTGAGAGTTTAGCAATTGGTGCAGGGGAACAGCGTGATCAAATTAGTCAATCTTTACATATTATAGAGGAGCTTTCCAAACATATTGCAGATACAGACATAACAGTAAGGGATATACATGAAGCATCTAAGCAAACAATGCAGATGAGTAGTGAAACAAAGGAAAAGGTAAGTAAGCTTTGTAACCAAACTAAAGAAACACTAGAGATGAGTCATTTAATTAGCACACAAGTTACGATTTTAGGGGAAAAGGCAAATAATATTGACAAGGTTATAAGTACTATTATTCAGATTAATGAGCAGACTAACCTCTTGGCCTTAAATGCAAATATAGAAGCAGCAAGAGCTGGGGAAGCAGGTAAGGGATTTGGGGTAGTAGCTGGCGAGGTTAGAAATCTATCTAGTCAAATTCAACTAGCAACACAAGATATTGCACGTATTGTAAAAGATATTCATTTGCAAAAAGATGAAACCTTAAAACAATTAGCTAGGGCAGAGCAGGTGTTTAACGAGCAAGAGCCTATAGCAAGAGCTACTCGAGATATTTTTACGGCTATTGATGAGAAAATGCAAAATGTGGATAGAAAAATTGAAGTGGCAACACTTTTACTAAAACAAGTGAATGAACAGAAGCAGCAAGTAGAAGAGCAAATGAGAGAGGTTTCACAGATTGTAGAACAAGCAGCTAGTATTTCAGAAGAGGTTACTTCAGAAAGTGAAGAGCAAACAAGTCATTCTGAAAGAATTAAAGAAATGACCCTAGAACTTATAAAAAGTATTAATGAATTAAAAGGAGCCTACGCAAAATTTAAGTAAAGTTTAAAATGAAGTACTATAATGGATAGGATTAAAATCATAATCAAAGAAGATGAGTGTATGTTGTGTAACCCCATCAATCATCAGCCAGCGTTCATGAAAAGCTTTTTTGTGAACGCTTTTTTTATAGCTTTTAAAAGAAATACGTTGACCGTGTGCGTAGCAAAGAGTAGCATCAAGATAAGATTGGTCAGTAATGAATTCATAAATAAATTCAAAGTTTGAATTACTTTTATTGATGTAATTTTTTAAAATAGGATAATGAGGTAAATAGTGGTAAATAAAATGACCAAAAGTAGAGTAGGAAGAATCGCGAAAAAGAACCCAATCTCTTTTTTCAATAAGAGCAAGTTCACGTACGATAGCAAGAGGTAATGCTGTCTTATATATTTTTTTTAAGACAATACTTTCAGAAGCATAAGATTTTAAACAGATTACTGTATGTAGCATAACAAACCTCCTTGGCTTTTTATATATGTATATTAAAAGGAGAAAATTATATGCGAAAAAAGGGACAAGTAAGAAAAAAATAAATGTTGACATGAGTCAGTGGCTTTGTTATAATACATTTACATTCCTCGATAGCTCAGCGGCAGAGCATCCGGCTGTTAACCGGAGGGTCGTAGGTTCGAACCCTACTCGGGGAGTTTTTTTGAGAGTATAGGGGCATAGTTCAGTTGGTAGAACGTCGGTCTCCAAAACCGAATGTCGTGGGTTCAAGTCCTGCTGCCCCTGCTTAGAAGTTTGGCCCAGTGGTACAGTTGGTTAGCACGCCGCCCTGTCACGGCGGAGGTCGAGGGTTCGAGTCCCTTCTGGGTCGCTTAAGTTAAGCAATTAACTTAAAAATGTATAAACAAGGTCGCTTAGCTCAGCTGGGAGAGCACTGCCTTACAAGCAGGGGGTCATAGGTTCGAGCCCTATAGCGACCATCTTAAAACTGTTTAGTTACTTCAGTAGCTAGGCAGTTTTTTTATATAGAAAGTCTAATAAGACTAGACAGGGGTTAAGAAATAATTTAGAATGAAATAAGAGGTTAGTTAGGCTTAAATAGGAAAGAAAAGTGATAAAATGGAGGGATTAGGATGAATATTGCAGGAACAAATGTAAATATGCCTTCAATGAATTTAAACGAAGGAATAGGCCTTTCACTACTTAAGAAATCACTAGATGGAGCCGAGGAAAAGGGTGCAGGCCTTATTAATATGATGAAAAGTATGGAAGCATCTGTTCAGCCTTACTTAGGTCAGAATTTTGATGAGAGAGTATAAGCAAAAAGTATAAAGGGCCCAATAAAAGGTCCTTTTTTTTGCACTATAAGTTTTAGAAGAGGTAATAGAATAAAATCAGAGAGGAATACTATAAAGGAAGAATACACAAGAAAAGAGGAATGAATACATGTTAAGAATAGGTATGGGATATGATGTACACCGTTTAGCGGAGGATAGAAAACTTATTATGGGAGGTGTAGAAATCCCACATGAAAAAGGATTGTTAGGACATTCAGATGCAGATGTAGTAGTACATGCTATTATGGATGCTTTATTAGGTGCTATTGCAGCTGGTGATATCGGAAAACACTTTCCAGATACAGATGAAAAATACAAGGGCATTTCAAGTGTTTTATTACTTGAGCACGTTGGATACTTATTAGAAGAAAAAAAAGTAGTTATTAATAATATTGATGCTACTATTATTGCACAGTGTCCTAAAATGGCTCCATATATAGATACAATGAGAGAAAACATTGCTAAAGCGCTTAAAATCACGAAGGAACAAGTAAATATTAAAGCAACTACAGAGGAAGGGTTAGGGTTTACAGGGCGTGAAGAAGGCATAGCAAGTCAAGCCATTGTATTAGTAGAGCAATAAACATATACAGGGAGAGAAAAGATGTCGGAAAAGCTTAATTTACAGCTGCTTAAGTTTTTAGGAAGGCAATATCCTACAGCTGATGCGGCCATTACAGAGGTTATTAATTTACAAGCTATACTTAACTTGCCTAAGGCAACAGAGCATTTCATATCAGATATTCATGGGGAATATGAGGCATTTTCTCACGTTTTAAGAAATGCTTCAGGTGTTTTAAAACCTAAGATTGATGAATTATTCATGAGTGAACTTTCAGAGAAAGAGCGTCGTAGTTTAGCTATGCTCATCTATTATCCTGAGAAAAAGTTAGAACAAGTTATCAAAAAAGAACAGGATATGCACGATTGGTACCGTTTAAACTTATTTCGTATTATAAAATTATGCAAAGTGATTTCCTCTAAATATACGCGTTCCAAGGTAAGAAAAGCTTTACCTAAAGAATTTGCCTATATTATGGAAGAGCTTCTTAATGAGCAAATTGATACATTTAATAAAGACAAGTATTATAATGAAATTATTGAGCGCATTGTTGATCTTAATAAAGGAAAAGAATTTTTATGTGCTTTTTGCTATTTGACACAACGTTTAGCAGTGGATCGCCTTCATGTTATAGGTGATATCTTCGATAGAGGACCACGAGCAGACTGGGTAATGGATGCGATGCAAAATTATCACTCCATTGATATACAATGGGGAAATCATGATATTTTATGGATGGGAGCTGCAGCTGGAAATGGTGCCTGTATTGCTAATGTTATTCGCAATGCTTGTAAGTATGCGAATTTAGAGACGTTAGAAGATGGATATGGGATTAATTTGTTACCACTTGCAAGCTTTGCTCTAGAGTACTATAAAGAAACAGATTATAGTGGCTTTTTACCACATATGGAAGGAATGGATACGGTTCAAAAAGATAGTAGTAAGATGATTGCCCTTATGCATAAAGCTATTACGATTATCCAATTTAAGCTTGAACATCGATTAATTGAGAGATGCTTTGACCCTTCTATGAAGGAGCGTGATTTATTACATAAAATTAATTATGGTAATAATACTATCGAAATAGAAGGTAAAAACTATCAACTTAAAAACATTGATTTTCCGACAATTAATCCAAGAGAGCCTTATGTATTAACAGCGGAAGAAGAACAGGTTGTGGAACGACTTATTACTTCTTTTGTTCAAAGCTCCAAACTTCAAGAACATGTGCGTTTTATCTTTTCTAAAGGGAGTATGTATAAAATATACAATGATAATTTAATGTATCATGGATGTATCTTATTAGAAGAAGATGGTAGCTTTAAAAAGGTGGAATTAGAAGGGAAAACTTATTGGGGAAGAGGTTATTTAGATAAACTAGAAGAAATTGTACGTGAAGGGTATTTTAATGAACAAGATAACGAGTTAAGACGTAAAGGTCAAGATATGATGTGGTATTTATGGTGTGGTAAAAATTCCCCTTTATTTGGGAAAGATAAAATGAGTACCTTCGAAAGATATTTTATACAAGAAGACCAGGAATGTGCAGTAGAAAATAAAAATGCATATTATCGTTATTTAAATGAAATTGATTTAGCTAACAGGATTTTAGAGGAGTTTGGTATAAGAGCATCAGAAGCTCATATTATTAACGGTCATGTACCTGTACAGGTTAAACACGGTGAAACACCTATTAAAGCAGGTGGAAAGATTATAGTCATTGATGGAGGATTTACAAAGGCTTATCAAAAGGTAACAGGTATAGCAGGTTATACATTAATTTATAATTCTTGGGGACTGCAACTTGCTTCACATGAGCCTTTTGAAGGAATTGAAAAGGCTATTTCTTCAGAAAAAGATATTGTTACTTCGATTAATATCATTGAATATGTCTATAAACGTAAACGCGTAGCAGACACAGATATAGGTAAGGATATCATGGCTCAAATAGAAGCACTATTGCTACTAACTGAACATTATCGTTTAGGTCTTCTTAAAGAGAAAGAGATTTAATAAAAGGAGGTAAACAAATGAGTAAAAAATATTATTGTCCTACTTGTAATAAAGAAGTAGAGATGATAGCTGCTTGCGGTGCAAGTAACTATTTTTGTAAACATTGCAAAAGGCTAGTGTCTAGTAAAAAGGTAATAAAAAAGGAAGAAAAAGAACTAAAAAAAGAGTAAAATGGGAAGCTAAGAGGGAAATAGATATATATTTTTTAGGTAAAGAGTGTATATAAAGGGGGGAACGTAAAAATGAAAAAAATGGTACGCTTAAAAAATACACGACATACATTAGAGCTAGTCGTTCTTCTTTTAGTAGGTGGAGTGTTATTAGTAGTGTTATCCTTTCTACAAACTCAAATGGAAACAGAAAAAGAAGTCAAGACAGAGTTAGTGGAACAAAATGCAGGGAAAGAGCAGACAATAGAAGCTTTTTATGCTCCCTTAGATGTAGAAGAGGAAGAATCGGATAGTGCAGTAACAGATTTATTTGTACTACAATTTCCTTTAGCAGAGGATTGGAATACAGAACCTTTTAGTTCAGGCTTTGTGCCTAATGAAGGATTAGGTAAGGAACTGGTGAAGGAATATGGATATAAGCTTTTTATTCAAGGCTTAAAACAAGACAATCCTTATGTACAGTGGTATAGTGCCTATCGTTTGATTGAGTTTTATAATAGTGGTTTTAGAGAAGAGATTATGATTCATTTAGCTGAACTTCAGCAGGAGACTCCCTATGAAGAGGTGCGTGCAGCCAGTCGATTTGCTATTAATGTTCTAAGCAATCAACCAGAGGAAGAAAGCAGATTAATACGCACAAAGGAGGGCCTGTTAGTATTTACACGTTTTTTTGAAACCCAGCTAGGGGGTGGACAAAAGGTTTATTTAGTAAAGGATAATAAGCTAAGTGAGCTATTTGTATGGAAGGATGAAGAGCATCTAGTAGGTGTGAAGCATATTGTTTTATCACAAGATAGCAAATATGCATGGATTGGATTACAAGGAAAGGAGAAGTTTTATAGTTATATTATTTCCTTGCAAGAAACAAAGTATCCTTACTATGCGACTTCCCAAACGCTTTTTTCAAATGATGGTGAACAAGATGTAGAACTTTCAGCTTTAAATGAAAAATGGAGAAATATAAGTTCTAAAATAAGTTTTGAAGACCCACAACAAGGTATTTTAGAAGGGAAATGGACAGAGGAAGGAACACTTGAACTTGCCTATAAGGAGCAACACTATACTTATTTACCAGAAACCAAGGAATTAAAGGAAGGTTATAAGGTAGAATGGGATGCAAATTATGATTATATTGCTTTTGTAAAAGGGCTAGAAAAACAAGGGGTACATGTGGTTCAAAAAGCACATTATTTTTCATCTGTGTTTACTACTATGCGAGAAGAATTAGAAATAGGTAAAGAAAGCATACTCGTTTATGAGTATGCGAGTACAAAGGAAATGGAAAAAATAAGTCAAGCTATTAATCCATTAGGTACACGATTGGGGGATAAACTTATAAGTAGTACGCGAAATACTCATTTATATAAAAAAGGAAGGCTTATTGTTTTATACTATGGAGCAAGTAAAGAAATAATGGGATATTTAAAGAAGGAGTTAGGAGAACAATTTGCAGGAAATCCTAGTATATAATAAATTTTAAAAGTGTATATGCGAGTAAGTATATAACAAGACATTAGAAAGAATATGAGGATATAAAATGAATAGACAACAAGAACTAGGTAGTGAGCCTATTAGCAAGCTATTACTTAAATACTCCATCCCAGCCATTATAGGAATGATTGTAAATGCTCTATATAATGTGGTGGATCGTATGTTTATTGGTAACATTCCAGATATAGGTGCATTGGCTATTACAGGTGTAGGCATTACAATGCCTATTGTAACTATTTTATTAGCTTTTGCTATGCTTATAGGACTAGGTGCAACAGCTAGTATATCTATTAAGTTAGGGCAGGGGAATAAAGAAGAAGCAGAACGTATTTTAGGTAATGCAACAACGCTTTCCATTATTGTAGGAATCATCTTAATGGTACTGGGTCTACTTTTTGCGAGTGATTTACTGCTTTTATTTGGAGGCAGTGAAAACACCTTGCAATATGGTAGAGAATATATCCTCCTTTTCTTAGTAGGAACCATTTTTAACATCATGGCCTTCGTCTTTACAAGTATTATGCGAGCAGATGGAAATCCTAAAATATCTGCTTTAACGATGATTATAGGTTGTGTACTAAATATTATATTAGATGCAGTTTTTATTTTTATTTTAGACAAAGGGATTGGTGGAGCAGCACTTGCCACCATTATTTCACAGGCAGTTTCAGCTATTATTGGGTTTTATTATTTTACAAAAGGACCTTCTCATTTAAAAATTAAAAGTGGCTATTTAAAATTAAATTTAAAGCGTGTGCAAGGGATTTTTGCTATTGGTGCAGCACCTTTTGCCATGCAAATTTGTATTAGCTTGGTACAAGTAATTACGAATAATGCACTAAAGGCGACAGGTGAAGAAATTGCTATTGGAGCCATGACGACTATTACTTCAATCATTATGTTAGTACTAATGCCCATCTTTGGAATCAACCAAGGAGCACAACCGATCATTGGTTATAACTATGGTGCTAAACATTTTGAACGTTCACAGAAAACATTGCTATTAGCTATGGGTTCTGCAACCATTATTTTAATAGTAGGTTTCATAGGGATTCAGGCGATGCCTACTGTGCTTGTCCGGATGTTTGATAGTGAAGGAGCCATTGAGGCTTTAGCTGTACCAGGGATACGTATTTATTCACTGAGCTTACCTATTGTTGCTATTCCTATTATGGGAGCCAACTATTTTCAAGCAATAGGAAAGGCAAAGATTGCTATGCTTCTGAGTCTTCTAAGGCAAGTGTTAGTACTTATTCCCATTATCATTATTCTGTCAAAAATAGGGGGATTAACTGGAATTTGGGCAGCACAGCCGACGAGTGATGTTATTACCACTCTTTTAATTGGTATCTTAATAGTGAGAGAGTTTAAAAATGACAAAGAGCGACTCAGCTGAAGTTTCAGCCGAGTCGCTCTTTGTGGTAGAGAATAAATTTATTCTGGATAATTTAAATTCTTATCAGTAAGCTTAAGTAGGGTTTCTTCTAGGTATTTTTTTGCTTCGTATTTTGCCATAGGCAAGTTGAGATCTAAGTAGTTCCCACAGTCTTTAGCAGAAGCGCCAGGAATAGCTCCCTCAAATTTAGCTATAAAGTCAAACATTTCTGTAACAAGTGGTGCAATGTCTTTAGAAGAACGGTTCCCTTTTAAGATAAGGTAAAAGCCTGTGCGGCAACCCATGGGTCCGAAGTAAATAACTTCCTCAGCAAAAGTAGGGTGATTACGAAGAAAAGTAGCTCCGATATGTTCGATAGCATGCATTTCAGCCGTATTTAAAACAGGTTCTAGATTAGGTCTTTTCATACGTAAATCATAAGTTGTTAGAGGGCTTTCACCTATAACATCTATTCTAGACGTATAAATACCGCATAATAAATCCAAATGATTTACAGTAAAGCTTGCAATTTTTTTCATGATACATACGCTCCTTTATAAAAATGGAATGATTCTGCTGTTATTATATACTAGAAAAAGAGGAACGTACAGTTATAATGAGTTTTTCCTTGATTTCATAGAATTAGTCTGATAACATGAGAGAAGATAAAAAAGTAGAAGAAGGTGCCGAAATGAGCGAACAAAAGAAGGTTATTTTTAGTGGTATGCAGCCATCAGGTGTAATTACATTAGGAAATTATTTAGGTGCCCTAAAGAACTGGACCACTTTACAAGAAGAATATAACTGTTTATATTGTATTGTTGATATGCATGCTATTACCGTAAGACAAGAACCTGCTACTCTTAGAAAAAATGCAAGGAATCTTTTGATGCAGTACATCGCAGCAGGACTGGATGCCCAAAAAAATACTATTTATATGCAATCTCATGTTTCAGGACATGCAGAACTGAGTTGGATTTTAAATTGCTTTACTTATATGGGTGAGCTTGGGCGTATGACTCAATTTAAAGAGAAATCTCAAAAGCATGGAGATAATATTAATGCAGGTTTATTTACCTATCCTGTATTAATGGCAGCAGATATTTTATTATTCCAAACAGACCTTGTGCCTGTGGGAGTAGATCAGAGGCAACACTTAGAATTAGCAAGAGATATTGCTATTCGCTTTAACAATATTTATGGAGAAACCTTTAAAGTACCAGAAGGCTATTATCCAAAGGTTGGGGCTAAAATCATGAGTCTTCAAGAGCCAACGAGTAAAATGTCTAAATCAGATACAGATGCCAATGCATCCATTGCTATTATGGATGATCCAGATACGATTATTCGCAAGTTCAAACGTGCGGTAACCGATTCTGATACGGTAGTACGTTTTGACCAAGAAAATAAACCAGGCGTAAGTAATTTAATGACTATTTATAGTGTTATAACAGGTCAAAGTATGGAACAAATTCAAGAAGAATTTGAAGGTAAAGGTTATGGGGATTTTAAAATGCGTGTAGGTGAGGCTGTGGTAGAAGAGTTAAGACCCCTTCAAGCAAGATTTAAAGAGCTTGAAAAGGATAAAGTTTATATTGATGGACTTATTAAACAAAATGCAGACACAGCCAACTACTTAGCAACTAAGACTTTACGTAAGGTGCAAAAGAAAGTAGGTTTTGTACCTGTTATTCGTTAACTTTATAGAGTAAAGTTGAAGGTAAAATAAAAAGGGTGGGAGGACTAGTCTTAAAAACTAGACATCTCACCCTTTACATGTCAACTTATAGTAGTTTATTTAGGAGAATGAATGAAACCACGGCCATTACCGACTACCTGTGAAGTTTCTGAGACTGTCATAAAAGCTTTAGGGTCATACTTTAAGGTAATTTGTTTGACCTTAGCTACCTCACGAATACTAATAGTTGTATATAAAATGTATTTTGCTTCTTGTGTATAGGCACCCATAGCAGGTATAACGGTTACCCCACGATGGATTTCTCTTATTATAGCATCCGAGATGCTTTGATAATTTTGAGCATTAGTAATGATAAATAAGGTACGTTTATGATTAATACCATCTACTACGAAGTTAGTTACTTGGCTACTAATAAACATAGTTGTCAAAGTAAGTACAGCGATATCTAAACCAAAGAAATAAATAGAAAGTATGATAATTAACAAATTTAAAGAAAATAAAATAGTTGCCATATTAATGGAGAAGTATTTATTAACAATCTTAGCTAAAATATCTGTTCCTCCAGTGGAACCATCTGCTCTAAAAATAATACCACTTCCTAAACCATGTATCACACCACCTACTAAAACAATAGTTAAAATATTACCTGTTGGAATAACAAGAGTGGTGGTAACTTCTAACCAAAAGGATAGCATAAGCATACCTAATAAGCTGTAAAACAAATAGGTTTTGCGAAGGAAAAGGAGTCCTAGTAAAAAAATAGGAATATTTAGTAGCAGAACGAGCAAACTGACTTTAAAGTCCAGTAAAAAGTGGATGAGCAAGGAAATACCACTAATCCCTCCACTTAAAAGTTTGCTGGGAACTAAAACTCCATTCGTAGCTACAGCTAACAAAAGAGTACCAATAAACATACTAAAGATGCGTTTCATATCAAGCCATTGAAAATTCATTTTTCTACTCCTAAACTATGCATTTAATACTGAATTAGATTATACTATAAAAGAAAGTAGCACGAAAGGGAAAACCTTAAAATAGATGAAAGAAAAGAGGACATAGAATGAAACTAGTAGCAGATACGCATGTTCATACTTTAGCGAGTGGACATGCTTACAGTACTGTTGATGAGATTGTAAGACAGGCAAGTGAAATAGGTTTAGAAGCTTTAGCGATTACAGATCATACCAGTGGTATGCCAGGAGGAGCTCACGATTTTCACTTCATGAATTTAAAAGTCATTCCTAAATATTTACATGGGGTGAGAATACTAAAAGGGGCAGAGGTAAATATTGTTGATTATGAAGGACATGTAGATGCATCCAAAGAAGTTATGGAGACAGTAGAATTAGTTATTGCTAGCTTACACCCACCTTGCATTCCTTTTGCAGATAAAGAGACCGTTACTACAGGTTTAGAAAGAATTATGGAAAATCCACTTATTCAAATTATTGGTCATCCTGGAGATGGACGCTATCCTTTTGATGCAAATCGTTTAGCACGTAAAGCCAAAGAAACAGGGACACTTTTAGAGATTAATAATGCCTCTTTAAAACCAACTAGCTTTAGACCAGGTGTAAGGGAAAATCTTATTTTGCTTTTAGAAGCATGTAAAGCCTATGGTACTCATGTAGTTGTAGCAACAGATTCTCACTTTTATACAGAGGTAGGTCAATGGCAAGAAAGCCTCACATTTTTAGAACAAATAGATTTCCCAGAAGAATTAGTCATTAACACTCACACAGACCATCTTCTTGCATTTATTTCCCAAAAGAGATTGAAATAAACAATTCTATACTGTACAATGGTAAAGTAAAGAAGAAAAGGCGAGGAGATGAAAGGAAGGGCTATGAATTCAAAGTTAAAAGATGATGTAACAGATAAATTATTTGAAGCCATTTTAACACTTCGAACAGTAGAGGAGTGCTATGCCTTTTTTGAAGACTTATGTACAGTGCATGAGCTAAAATCTCTTGCTCAACGATTAGAAGTAGCTAAAATGTTAGAAGGTAAAAGAACATATACAGAAATTCAACAACTCACAGGGGCTTCTACAGCAACCATTAGCCGTGTAAATCGTAGTTTAAGCTATGGTTCGGATGGTTATAAGATTATATTAGAACGTATAGAACAACCATAAAACAGCTTATTAAGCTGTTTTATTTTGCTCATGGGATAAAATTTAGATGAAGTATAAAGATAAGGGAGGAATAAAGTATGGATTTCACGACAGGATTAAATGAGATGCAAAAACAAGCTGTTTTGCACACAGAAGGTCCACTACTTATTTTAGCAGGAGCAGGGTCTGGCAAGACGAGAGTACTTACACACCGTATTGCTCATCTTGTAGAAAATAAAAGGATAAGCCCTTGGTCGATTTTAGCCATTACTTTTACTAATAAGGCAGCAGGTGAGATGCGTGAGCGAGTAGGTAGTCTCATTGGTGATGAAATAGCAAGTCAAATGTGGGTCAGCACCTTTCACTCAATGTGTGTGCGTATTTTAAGAAGATATAGTGAACGCTTAGGCTATGATAGATACTTTACTATTTATGATACTGCTGATCAGAAGGCACTCCTTAAAGACATTATCAAAAACCAAAATATAAATGAAAAAAATTTCCCAGTAGGAGCTGTATTAGGTGCCATTAGTAGCAAAAAAAATGAACTGATTACTCCAGCCTTAGCCAAAGAGCAGGCAGGTGGAGAATATAGAGATAAGATCCTAGCTGAAATTTATGGTGCTTATCAAAAGAAACTAAAAGAAAATAACGCGATGGATTTTGATGATTTATTGATGAATACCTATGAGCTCTTTAAGTTGAATGAAGATGTGCTACAAGATTATCAGCATAAGTTTAGATACATCCTTGTAGACGAATATCAAGATACCAATGGTGTACAATATCAGCTTGTTCAAATGTTAGCTAGAAAACATCAAAATCTTTGCGTAGTAGGTGATGATGATCAATCTATCTATGGTTGGAGAGGTGCAGATATTCGCAACATACTTGATTTTGAAAAAGATTTTAAAGAAGCAACTGTCATTAAACTGGAACAAAATTACCGTTCAACAAAAAATATTTTGGATGCTGCTAATAGTGTAGTAGCTCACAATAAAGGTAGAAAACCTAAGCGTCTTTGGACAGAGAGTGAAGCAGGTGAAACGATTTCTATTGTGGAAACGGACAATGAATATAGAGAAGCTGAGATGATTGCTGCCCAAATTGTAAGAGCTATTGAGGAAGGGGAAAGAGAATATAAAGATTTTGCGGTGCTTTACCGTACCAATGCACAGTCTCGTGTCGTGGAGGAAAAATTTATTACCAGTTCTATTCCTTATCGTCTTTTAGGTGGAACGCGATTCTATGAAAGAAAAGAAATCAAGGATCTTATTAGCTATTTAAAAGTAATTAGTAACCCTAAAGATGATGTAGCGCTTAAACGTATTATAAATGTACCTAAGAGAGGAATAGGTGCAGCAAGTATCAATGCTATTGCAGAATATGCTTTAGTGCAAAATATGGACTTTTTTGAAGCTGCTAGGTTATGTAAAGAGTTAGGCATTTTAGGTGTAGGTCCTAGTCAAAAAGTATTAGCTTTTACAAACTTAATAGAAGAGCTACAAGAAATAGCAAATACTAATGATATAAAAATGCTTTTAGAGACACTTATTGAAAAGACAGAGTACCGTAATCATATTCGTTTTACAGAAGGTGACACAGCAGAAGATCGTTTAAGTAATATTGATGAATTATTCTCTAAGACGGTACACTATATGGCGAGTGCACAGGAACCTCATTTGGGTGAGTTCTTAGAAGAAGTAGCCCTTGTAGCCGATATTGATAACTATGATGAAGCAAGCAACTCCGTTGTGCTTATGACACTTCATAGTGCCAAAGGATTAGAATTCCCAGTGGTTTTCATGCCAGGGGTAGAAGAAGGGCTTTTTCCAAGCTATATGAGTATGACAGAAGGAGAAGATAAATTAGAGGAAGAAAGGCGACTTTGCTATGTAGGAATTACCAGAGCAAGAGAAAAACTTTTTATTCTTTATGCTAATGGACGTACTGTTTTTGGACGTCCTCAGTCTAGTATGCCTTCCCGTTTTATTAAGGAACTTCCAAGAGAAGTAACCAATTTAGCCCATTTAGATAAGCACATTTTAAGAGATAAGCAAACAGGTAAGGCAACGATAGGCCAAGAAGTGGGAGAACGCAGGAGTTTTAGTGTCAGCGAATTTACGCAGCTTAATCAAAAACGCAGTTTTAGTAGTGAGGCGCAAGATAAGTCTCAAAAGATGTCTTTTCAAGGACGAACGATAGAAAAACCCACTATTCCTATCCACAGGAAAACAGCTATTCCACCTTTTATGAATCATAAACCAGTAGAAAATTTACCAGAACCTATACAAAATTTTACAGTAGGAGAGGTAGTAAAACATATAAAGTTTGGACAAGGAACAATTAAAGAAGTCATGCAGACTGACAAAGATGTATTTGTGACAATTACTTTTGAAAATGGAGAGAGTAGACAATTAAGTACACGTTTTGCTAAATTGCAACGTCTTTCTTACTAAATTTTCCAATCGTCAATTTGTTTTTGCAAAAAATAACATTTTAGTTTATAATAGACATGCAAAACAGAGTGACATATTAATTTGGAGGATACATGAAGAAGACTTTAAGAACTATAGTAGCTAAGGCATCTTCCTATATGGAAATTTTTATCAGTGTTTTATTATTAGTAGGTATTTCAATTGCAACAATTAATTTAGCAACTGAACTGATAGGAATGAGTAAGGTAGCACTTGCTAGCCCAGATGTAACCTTGCCAATAGAAGAGTATTTAGCAACAGGCTTGCAGCTAATCATTGGTGTGGAATTTATCAAGATGATTGCAAAACATACTGTAGGTAGTGCCATTGATGTACTTCTCTTTGCAATTGCTAGGAAATTAGTTATTAGCCATGGAAGTGCTTTAGATTTACTTCTAGGTATTATAGCTATTGCGATTCTTTTCATAATCAAACACTATTTTGGAAATAAGTGTGAGAAAGGCACTTCAATCGTTAAAAAAGAAGAAGTAGAAGAATAAAAAAAGCTCCACTTAAGTAACAGCCTAGTTACTTAATGGAGCTTTTTATATATACATAAAAGTGATAGGTAATAGAGTGAGAAAACCCTATACGTAATCAAATAATTGTTTATAATAAAGAAAGAGATAAGTATTAAAAAGGATATTAAAGTGAAAAGGACCTTGTTAAAGGGTAAATATAGAAAATAAAGGGTAAGAGAGGTAAAGAAAATGGAAAAAAGTAAGCTAGGGCGTATGCAAGAGTTAGTAGACCAATTAAGTAAGGCAGCATATGCTTACGAACAAGAAAATAGGGAAATAATGAGTAACTTGGAGTATGACCAACTTTATGATGAGCTTAAGCAATTAGAAGAAGAGACAGGTATTGTTTTAGCGGGTAGTGTTACTCAAAAGGTAGGTTACGAAGTAGCAAGTAGTTTACCTAAAGTGACGCATAATAAACGCATGCTTTCTTTAGATAAGACAAAGGAAGTGGCAAAGCTAAGGACTTTTTTAGGAAATAAGGAAGGACTTCTTTCCTGGAAACTAGATGGGCTTACTATTGTATGTACCTATGAAAAGGGACAATTGGTACGAGCAGTTACAAGAGGAAATGGTGAGATTGGTGAGGAAATCACAAACAATGCCAAAACTTTTAAGAATCTTCCTTTGTATGTGGACTATAAAGATTCCTTTGTTATACGTGGAGAGGCAATTATTACGTATACGGACTTTTATAAAATCAATGAAGCATTAGGTGAAAAGGAAGAAAAGTATAAAAATCCACGTAACCTTTGTAGTGGGAGCGTAAGGCAGCTGAACTCTCAAGTGACTGCTCAAAGAAATGTACGCTTATATGCCTTTGGTCTAGTAGAAGGGGGGCCCGTTTTTGAAAAGAAAAGTCAACAGCTTAGGTGGCTGAAAGAGCGTGGCTTTGAAGTGGTGGAATATAAACAAGTAACAGCAAATACACTAGAGCAAACAGTAGCTTACTTTTCCCAGGAAATACACAATAGAGATTTTGCGTCAGATGGGCTAGTGCTTACCTATGAGGATATTTCTTATTCTAAATCTCTAGGAGAAACAGCTAAATTCCCTAAAGATTCGATTGCCTTTAAATGGCAGGATGAAAGGGTAGAAACCACTATTAAAGGGATAGAATGGAACACTTCACGTACAGGTCTGATTAATCCAGTAGCAGTATTTGAACCAGTAGAGATTGAAGGAACTACAGTAGAAAGAGCAAGTGTACACAATTTAAGTATATTGGAGGAGTTTAAATTAGGCATAGGGGATAAGGTTATGGTGTATAAGGCAAATATGATTATTCCACAAATTGCAGAGAATTTAACACAAAGCGGCTCAGTTGCTTTTCCGGAAAATTGTCCAGTATGTGGTGCACATACCCTTATTAAACAAGATAAAGCTACTAAAACTTTAATTTGTACAAATGCTAATTGTAGGGCACAACGTCTTAATGCGTTCATTCATTTTACAAAAAGAGATGCGATGAATATAGAAGGTTTATCAGAAGCAACCCTTGATAAATTTTTAAAAAGAGGCTACTTAGAAGATTTTAGTTCACTTTATCATTTACAAGACTATAAAGAGGAAATCAAGAAGATGGAAGGCTTTGGAGAAAAGTCTTATGCAAAACTTGTTGCCTCTATTGAAAAATCCCGAGAAGTTAAAATGCCTCAATTTTTATTTGCACTAGGCATTGCACAGATTGGTTTAGGAACAGCTAAGCTTATTTGCAAATACTTTGAGAACGATTTAAGTAAAATTCAAGTAGCTTCTGCTGAAGAGTTAGTTACTATAGGTGGTATAGGGCCTGTAACAGCTAAGGAATTAAATGAATACTTCACACTTGAAGAAAATCAAAAAATGCTAGAGCGCCTTCTTAAAGAAATTCACTTCATAAGAGAAGAAGTAGAGCAGGTAATAGATTCCCCTATTATAGGGAAAACCTTTGTAGTAACAGGAGAGGTGATGCATTTTAAAAATCGAAAAGAGTTACAAGCACAAATCGAAGCATTGGGAGGAAAAGTGACAGGATCTGTAAGTAAAAGTACACATTATCTTATTAATAATGATAACACATCGGGCTCTAGTAAGAATAAGAAAGCTAAGGAGTTAGGTGTTCCCATTATTACAGAAGAAGAATTTTTACAGTTAATAAATAATTAATCATCAATCAGCTATAGATTTTTTAAAGTAAAATTTATAGCTTGAATCTATAGTTATATTTTAATAAAAATAGTTGAGCATAAGTTAATTTATTTTTAACTATTTCTATTTATTAAAATATTTGTAATAATGTATAAAAAGCAGTTATTATAAGATGAGAAGCTATCGATTAGGTTTAAAGATTTAATCTAAATAAAATCATTTAAGAGGAGATGAAAAGATGGGTATTATTAAGGCAGCAGCAGGTGCTGTAGGAGGTTTATTAGGTGATCAATGGTTAGAAGCTATTGAACCCATGCAAATGGATAATGAAACCTTAGCAACCTATGGTGTATTTGTAAGAGGAAAAGATAGGCGTAACACAAACCATAAAGGAACAGAAGATCTTGTGACCAATGGTTCGCTGATTCATGTTCCTGAAAATGTATTTATGCTTTTAGTAGATGGAGGTAAAATTATAGCCGCGACTGATGAAGCAGGTTATTACCAGGTTGACCAATCCACAGCACCTTCTCTTTTTTTTAAAGCGGCAGAAGGCATACAAATAAGTGGTTTTAATAATACTGGCAATCATAGTATTCAAAGGCCAGGTGGCTTTGTGAATACTCTTAAAGACTCTTGGGAGCGTTTTAAATTTGGTGGGAGCACACCATTTAAGCAACAAGTTATTTATATCAACAAACAGGAAATTCCTAATATTCGCTTTGGTACGAAAAATCCTGTACCTTATACAGACCGTACTTTAGTGCCAGGACGAGGTGTGCCTTGTAAAATTACCTCTTTTGGGAGCTATTCTATTCGTATCGGTGATCCACTCCTTTTTTATAGTGAGGTATGTAGTAAAACAGGCAAAAAAATACTTCAAACGCAAGACATGGCAGAACAATATATCAATGAATTTCTAATGGCTTATCAAACTGCCTTAGCAAGTCTTTCAACGTTAAATGTAGCTGTATCGGATATTGCTATTAAAACAATGGAACTTGGAACTTATATGGCACAGATACTTGATCAAGAATGGCTAAGCAAACGAGGTTTTTACATAGAGAGTGTAGGTATTGCTGGTCTTAACTATGATGAAAAGACACAGGAACTTCTTGATAAATATGCAAATGACTCTATTTTATTTGATCCCAATGCTAGGATAGCACGTATGACGGCTGGTATGGCAGCTGGTCTTGAAAGTGCTGGAAGTAATGAAGGTGGAACAATGCTAGGTTTTGCCGGTATGAATATGGGGATGAATACAGCAGGACAAATGGGTGTAATGCCAGGACAGCAAATGGCTTATGGGCAAGTAATACCTACACCTACATCTGTACCAACAGCTACTAGTGGCCGTTGGAGTTGTACATGTGGTGCTCAGATGGAAGAAAGTGCAAAGTTCTGCTCAAATTGTGGAATACCTAGAAAGCAAGAAGACAAGGAAGAAGGCTGGATGTGCGAGTGTGGTAAAAAGGTAACAGAAGGGAAATTTTGCCCAAACTGTGGAAGCAAGAAAATAGAAAAAACTTTATGGAAATGCAGTTGTGGCCATGAGACAAGTGATTTGTTTTGCTCACAATGTGGTAAGAAAAAGCCACAAAGTTATAAATGTGATAAATGCGGTTATGAACCAGAAAACAAGACAAATCCACCGAAATTCTGTCCTAAATGTGGAGACCCATTTGATGAAAAAGATCAAATTTAATAAATAGAGAGGGAGAAAGCTATGGCAGAAGTAAAGGCTTATAAGTGTTTAAGTTGTAAAGCGGGGTTAGAATTTGATCCTGCTAGTCAGAAGTGGAAGTGCCATTATTGTTTTAGTAGCTTTGAAAAGGCAGAACTTGATGCAGTCTATGGAAAAGAGGAAGAGAAGCAAGAAGAGACGTTAAAGGAAAGTAAGGTTTTAGATAGCTATTTCTGTAGTAACTGTGGGGCAGAGCTTATAGCTGACGAGACAACAGCAGCTACATTTTGCGTATATTGCAAGAGCCCATCTATTATTAAAAGACGTTTTGAGGGTGAATTTAAACCTCGTTATGTTATTCCTTTTAAATTAACATATGAACAAGCAAAAGAAATTTATCAAAGTTGGATGAAAAAACATGTACTTGCACCAACCCACTTTAAGAGAAAGGAAGAAGTAGATAAAATCACAGGCATTTATGTACCCTTTTGGCTTTTTAATAGTCAGGTGAAGGGGAATATTGTAGGGGAAGGAACAAAGATAAGGACTTGGTATCAAGGGGATTATCAGTACACTCAGACAAAATATTATGAGGTAGAGCGGGAAGGTTACTCTGAATATGAGAAAGTCCCTATAGATGGCTCACAAAAGTTAGAGGATGCTTTAATGGAAAAAATAGAGCCCTATGAGTACAAAGATTTAAAAGACTTTAATTCTGCTTATATCAGTGGTTTTATGGCAGAAAGGTATGATGTGGATTCCCAAAAGGCACAAAGCTCTATGGAAAATCGTGTTAAACAGTACATGTCTAGTAGGCTTGAGGCAACGATAACAGAGTACAATACTTTTATCCCACATAGTACAAATTATGAAGTGAAAAAGAGAGAAAGTAGCTATGCCATGATGCCACTTTATATTTTAGTGAATGAGTATAAGGGAAAGATGCATGAGTTTGTCATTAATGGTCAAACCGGTAAAGTAGCAGGAAATACCCCTATTAGCTTTAAGAACCAGCTTTTATATGGAGCGAGTATATTCTTTTTTTCAGTTCTTATTTTAGTGTTAGGGGGTGCTTTCTTTGTATAAGAAACAATTACTACTTATTTTACTTTGTTTTACTGTGTTTCTAGGCTTTTCATCTTGTTTGCTAGCAATGGAAACGACCCATGTAAAGGATCAACTAGGGTTCTTTACAGCAAAGGAATTACAAAATCTAGAAGCAATGATTGAAGAGGTTAGGTCAGATTATAACTTTGATACAGTGATTGTAACCATAGATGATACACAAGGGAAGTCTTCAAGGGATTTTGCAGATGACTACTTTGACTATGGGGGTTATGGTATAGGAGAAGAACGTTCAGGTATCTTACTCCTTATTAACGGGAAGGAGCGAGAAGTTTGGCTTTCTACGAGAGGAAAAGGATTGGACTTTTTCCCACAAAATGAAATAGATACACAGGTAGAGAAGCTTGTCTCTTATTTAGGTGATAGTGAAGACGAGAATGCGCGTTATAATGGGTGTAAAAATTTTATAGAAAATGTAAAAAGCATTTGTAGAAGGAATACCTTAAGTTATGGAGGTAAAGTTTTAGTTCTTTTAAAGTCCCCTTTTACGTATATAATAGCTTTTATTGTAGCTTTCATAGTTACACTAGTTAAGACACTAGGTAGCAAAGGTTGTGTAACCGTTAATCATTTAACTTATGAGGAAGACAAAGGACTTAAGCTAACCCATCGTAAAGATAACTATTTAAGAGAACATACCACACGAATAAAGCTTGAAAAGCAAGACAAGAATAACGGCTCTTCAGGAGGAGGAACTCATAGGAGTAGTAGTGGAGCTACTCATGGTGGGGGTGGTGGTAAGTTTTAAACTACCATAAAAAGTACTCAGCTTTATAGGCTAAAAAAGTGCTTTTATGGCAATAAGTACAAGGATACATCCACCCAAAAGTTGTGCTTTGTTTTCTAAAAGTGAGCCAAACTTTTTTCCAATATAAACAGCTAAATAGCTACAGACAAAAGTGGTTAAACTAATAAGTGTAATAGCTGCAAAGATATTAACACTTAGTGTACTAAAACCCACACCTACAGCTAAAGCGTCGATGCTTGTTGCAATAGCCTGAGTAAAAAGTAACTGATAAGTAAGTGGGGTATTATTTTCTTTGCACTTTTCTTCAGTGCAAAAAGCATCCTTCAACATTTTTATACCAATTGCTCCTAGGATGAGAAAAACAATAAAGCGTGAATAGCGTGTGATGTATTGGGCAAAAAATTCACCTGTAAAATAACCAATAAGTGGCATTAATCCTTGAAAAAAGCCAAAGAATAGTGGCATTGCAAGACGCTTTTTAAGAGTTAGGTTTTTAAAAACCATACTATTGGATAGACAAACACCTACTGCATCCATACTTAAGCCTATGCCTATTAAAATAATTTCTAAACTATTCATTTTTTAATCTCCTTTAATGGTAAATATTTTAACAACTTTAGGAAAAGTCTTATGAGAAAAAGTTACTTATACTATTTCCAGTTTGGCAAAAATAAAACAAGACTCATGCATAGCTTTTAATAGGCTATACATGAGTCTTGTTCATTAAGGCAAACCAGGCCAACGGCCATTATGTTGACTTGCCACGTCTACAAAAGTATCCGCAAACTACTCCCTCATGAAGTATTATTAAAGAAGTATACTATAAATCTTACTAAAATACAACTATAAGCTGAGCTATAAAAAAGGAAAATAGCTAAATGGTAAGAAAAATTTAAAAATATAAAGACATGCAATGAATAGTGAACAATATATGGTATAATTTTAAAACAGACTTGCTATTTAAGAAATGGTACTCTAAAATAAGTGAAAACATAGTAAATTATAAGGAGGAAATAGGGATGACTATTATAGAAGCTGCAAAAAAAGCAAGAGAAGCAGCTATTTGTTTAGCTGCTGTAGGGAGTGATGAAAAAAACAAGGCTCTTATGGCTATTGCAAAGGCACTAGAAGAAAATAAAGAAGCTATAGAAAAAGCAAATGCCATAGATAGAGTGAACAGTGAGAAAGAACAAGTAGCCTTACCTCTTCTAAAACGTCTTAAATTTGATGATGCAAAGAGAAAGGATGTAATCGCAGGGATAGAAAGTCTTTGTAATTTAGAAGATCCTGTAGGCAAGGTACAACTTCGAACAGAGCTAGATACAGAGCTTATTTTAACGCGTGTAGCTTGTCCTATTGGTGTAGTAGGGATTATTTTTGAGTCACGTCCAGATGCCCTAGTCCAGATTTCAACTCTTTGTCTAAAAAGTGGAAATGGAGTTTTATTAAAAGGAGGGAGTGAGGCTAAGGAAACGAATCGTATTCTTTTTGAAATTATTAAAGAAGCTTCTCTTAAAGCAGGTATGCCAGAGGGGTGGATTGCTTTAATGGAAAGTAGAGAAGATGTAAGTGCTATCTTAAAATTAGATAAGTATATAGATCTTTTAGTGCCTAGAGGCTCTAATGACTTTGTAAGTTATATTATGAAAAATACCAATATCCCTGTAATCGGTCATGCAGATGGGATTTGCCACACCTATGTGGATAAAGAGGCGGATTTAGATATGGCAGTAAAGGTAGTTGTGGATTCTAAAACACAATATGTAGTGGTATGCAATGCTCTAGAAACTTTACTTGTTCACAAAGAAATTGCTCCTTTTTTCTTACCTCAATTAAAACAAGCAATGGATGAAAAAAAGGTAAAGCTTAAAGGCTGTGCACGAACACGTGAAATAATCGAAGTGGAAGAGGCAACAGAAGAAGATTGGCAGACAGAATATCTGGATTACATGCTTTCTATTAAAGTGGTGGAAAGTATAAAGGAAGCTATTGACCATATTAATACTTATGGTTCAGGTCATACAGATTGTATTATAACAACCAATGAGGATACTGCACAAACTTTTATGATGCTTGTAGATTCTGGTAATGTATTTCATAATGTATCGACACGTTTTAGTGATGGTTTTCGTTATGGTTTTGGAGCAGAAGTAGGTGTAAGTACTTCTAAAATTCATGCCAGAGGGCCGGTAGGGTTAGAAGGACTTTTAATTTATAAGTACAAATTAGTAGGTAAAGGGCATATTGTAGAAGATTATGCCAGTGGTGATAAGCATTTTACACATAAAAAATTATGAGTTGGTGGCTATAATAGGATATTTAGATGGGAACACTTAGTTAGTTGAGTTAAGGAGAAATGGCAAGAGGTTAGAAATCAACTGATAGAGCTACTTGCAAATCGCCAAGGCTATATTACAGAAGAAAAAACAGAACATATTTGAGAGATTAAAAAGCTTATGGCGTGAGAAAGTAGGTTGGGAGGTTTTAAAGATGACAGATAGTTATGATATGCTAGAACAAATGACCGATGAGGAACTCATTACAGCCCATCGCCTAGGAAATAAAGAAGCTATCGAAGTACTAGTTAAGCGTTATAAGCGCTTTGTACGTCATAAAATAAAGGCTAATTTTTTCATAGGGGCAGACAAGGAAGATTTAATTCAAGAGGGAATGATAGGGCTTTATAAAGCAATTTGTGACTACAATATGCACAAAGAAGCTAGTTTTAAATCTTTTGCAAGTATCTGTATTAGTCGCCAAATTAGTACAGCTTTTAAATCAGTATCGAGACAAAAACATATTCCTCTTAATTCCAGCATTTCACTTAATATTCCTATAAGTAATAGAAATAGTGATGAAGATGAAGAAAATATCACCTTAATGGATGTCATTAAAATGAACGGTGCTTTTACACCAGAGGATGAACTCATTGACCAAGAGAATGTAGAAATCTTAAATGAAAATATTAAAAAGAAACTAAGTAGTTTAGAATGGCAAGTATTAGAGCTTCATACACAGGGGAAAAATTATCATGAGATTGCCAAGGAGTTAGATAAGTCTGTTAAATCAATTGATAATGCCCTACAACGTATTAAGAAAAAATTAGATATTATTTGTTATCCACATTAAAAAAACCGGTAGAGCCTTTAAAGGCCACCGGTTTTTGTACTTAACTTGTTATTAATAGCAACGTGGAAGTACATCTTCGATGTTATCGATACGACTTAAGTTGAAGTAAACAACGCGGTTTGTACAGTAGTTGATAGCTTTAATAAAACAATCGCCGATACCAACTATAACAACACACATTTTACAACCACCAGAATGAATGATAGCGCGTTGATTAGTTAATTGTCTAGCAGCTTCTTTTAAGCTATCTTGACAGTAAAGATCATTACAATTGTAGCAAGGGCTAGAAATCCCGCCTTCACCTACAGGACCACAGCTAGGATTGCATTTTCTTTCTTCTGTATTGCAAAGACAATTATTAGGACGAGTATAAAAATTTCCACAGCTTTTTCCACAACAACTCATATTAAATCCTCCTTAAAAAATGTTGGTTACTGTTTATTGACAGGCTATGATTAGCAAGGTAATACTTCTTCAATATAATCGATACGATCAAAGTTAAAGTATCTGATATTACCACTTCCCATTTCAATTGCTCGGATGTAGCATGGGCAAACTTGGGTAATGATAACACAGTAGCAACAACGACCTGTATGAACAACAGCTTTTTGATTAACAAGACAACCTAAATCATTTTGATATGCCATAAAAATACCTCCTAGATTATTAATACGCTTAAAAACATATAGAGAAGCGGAATTTTTACCGCATTATTTTTCTCTCACTATAAAGTATGAAACTTTTGGAATTTATGTTACAAATAAGTCGAAAAAATAGAGTCTTACTTATTTTCCAAAGAACATTTTGCATTTAGGAGACAGATAGGGTATAATCACATATATAAAAAATCAGAATAATTGAGATTATGCTAGCTAAGACTATACAAAGGGGAGATTTTAGACGATGTTTTATACAAGCACAAGAAGTTTTATAGATAATATGACAGCAACAAAAGCTATTTTACAAGGTATTTCTGAGGAAGGTGGTTTATTTGTACCTACTAGACTACCTCAAATAGATTTTTCCTTAGAAGAATTATTGAACTGGGATTATAAAGAGCTTGCCTATCGTGTCATTCGTTTATTTTTTGATGATATGAAAGAAGAAGATCTTAAATACTGTATTGAAAATGCTTATGACAGCAAATTTGATACAGACAAAATTGCACCACTTGCATGTGCTAAAAGTGCGAATTTCTTAGAGCTTTTTCATGGACCAACCATTGCATTTAAGGATATGGCACTTTCTATCTTGCCTTACTTTATGCTTACTAGCAAAAAGTACAATAAAGAAGAAAAGGATATTGTTATTTTAACAGCTACCTCAGGTGATACTGGTAAAGCTGCTCTTGAGGGCTTTGCAAATGTAGCTGGTACCAAAATTATTGTTTTCTTTCCACAAGATGGTGTAAGCGATGTGCAAAAAAGACAAATGCTAACACAAGAAGGAGATAATACCCTTGTTGTAGGTGTAAAAGGTAATTTTGATGATTGTCAAACAGGTGTAAAAGAAATCTTTGGAGATAATGATTTTGCAACAGAATTAAATAAAAAAAATTATGCTTTTTCTTCTGCAAACTCGATTAACATCGGACGCCTTGTACCACAAGTAGCTTATTATTTCTCGGCTTATGCGCAGCTTGTTAAAGCAGGCAAATTAGAATGTGGTAAGCCTATGAATGTCACTGTTCCAACAGGAAACTTTGGTAACATTTTAGCGGCTTATTATGCAAAAAATATGGGACTTCCAATAAATAAATTTCTTTGCGCATCTAATACCAATAAAGTCCTTTTTGATTTCCTTCAGACAGGAACATATGATAGAAATAGAGAATTTTTCTTAACAGCCTCACCTTCTATGGATATTCTTATTTCTAGTAACCTTGAAAGACTCCTTTATCATATTAGTGGTGAAAACACAGAGTTAATTAAAGAAATGATGGCAGATCTTAAAGAAAAAGGTCTATATACCATTACTGATGGAATGAAGGAAAAGTTAAGTGATTTCTATGGTGGCTATGCAGATGATGAAATAACTAAGGCAACTATTAAAAAAGTATATGATGAAGAAGGCTATTTAATGGATACACATACAGCTGTAGCTTATGCTACTTATGACAAATATGTAAAGGAAACGGGAGATCAAACACCTAATGTGATTGTTTCTACAGCTAGTCCTTATAAATTTACAGGAAGTGTTATGACAGCCATTGATGCTCAATACGAAGGGAAAGATGACTTTACTTTATTAGAGGAAATGCATCATCTTATTAAAGGGGATATGCCAAAAGCAATGGATCAAATTGCGACAAGACCTATTAAGCATGATACAATCTGTGAAGTAAGTGAGATGAAGCATATTGTTAGCCAATTTTTGGTATAATATAAGCAACTCCTTAAGGTATATAAAACTGTGGTAAAATGTGTAAAAAATAAGGAGTGGTCAAAATGCAGGAAGTAAGGTATAATAGTTATGCTAAAGGGGCAAGTATGACCTTAGTAGGGGATTAAACCTTGCTACCTGATATAAAATGTAGAGAGATAAACTCACTGATTATACTCTATCTAAAGATAGAAGTAATGGCAGAGTAAATAGTGAGCATCATGTGCTGTACTAGAGTCAAATAGTAAGTACATACTTCAAGTAAAAAAGGAGAAAATACCAATGACATTATATGAAGAATGGAACAACTACGGAGAAGATTCTAAAGAAAAATCAGTGGAAGAATACAAGAAAGTAGTAGAAGACTATCTTGCTAGAGAAAGAGATGTTTACGACTATCTTCTTTCACATAGGGATGAAGTGGTAGAAGGTACTATTTCAGAACTGGGTAAACGTTTTAATATGAACGATGTAGAATTCCTAGGTTTTGTGGATGGTATTAATTCAAGTCTTGTAGCTGGAGAATACAATTTAGAAGACTTTAATGGTGAATCAGTTGTTAAATTAGAATATGATTTAGCTAAGTTATATTGGAACATGTTAGATGCTAAGGCAGAGTGGCTTTATGGACTTCCACAGTGGCAAACTCTTTTAACCGATGAAGAAAGAGCAACTATTAAAAGAGACTATAACAAAACAAAAACAGTAGTAAAAGAGAAAAAAGTAGGACGTAATGAGCCTTGCCCATGTGGTAGCGGAAAAAAATACAAACAATGTTGTGGAAAATAGCTGCTCGTTATGAGCAGTTATTTTTTAAATAAAAGAAAGGAAGTGCATAAAAGGTGGATATTAAATGGTCATACTATTTAATAGGACTTATTTACATATTAGTAATCGTTTTAAAAATGATTAATAATAGTAAGTCCAAAACATTTAAAGAGCAGTACCCTAAAGCTATTAAGATTTTAATTTTAAAAAGAGATTTTTTTACAACCGTAAGCCTTTGCTGCACCGTAGGAACATTATTTATTAATGGAGCAGCCTTATGGGGAAATAAGCCATTTAATACATCCAGTCTTTTGATTACGTTTTTGGTACTAGGCTTTACGTATTTTAATAGCGTATCAACTCTTTTTATTGACGAGGAAGCTCATAAGGCTTTTTTAATAGGTTATGAATTATGTCCAGAAGAGATTGAAAGTCATAAAGTAAAAGTGAAAAAGAATATGAATTTTTATGAAATGAATTTTACTAAAGAAATTGATAGTTATAATTATATTAAATTTATTTCATTTGGACAAAATAAAAATAAAATTGAATTTTTGTGGGATGTAAAAAAATAAAAAATATTAAATAATAAAGATAATAAATAAGTAAAGACTCTAGGCAATTAATTGTCTGGGGTTTTTAATTATTGTATAAATTCTACAAAAAAATGAATATATAAGGAGGTATTTTCATGATTATGACAAAATATACAAAATATTAACAAATTTCAATAAGACTATTTGTGACAGTATACTAATTATGTAGGAGGATATTGATAAATATGCCCTAACTATATATAGAACTTATGTGCACCATAAATATATTAAAATAGTAAATACAAGAGATAGCACTTTATTTTTTATATTAAAGTGATAGAATAGAAGGAGAAATTTAGTTTACGATAATTCATAAACTAGTCTAGAAATAAGAAAGGGAATAGTTATGGAGGATATCATTAAAGAAATTATTAAGATTGATACTGTTGCAGTAGATACTAAAAAGAAAAGTGAAATGAGTTTAAGGGAAAAACAGCTTCAGTATGAAAATGAAATGAAGACGTATAAAGAAAGTGTAATGGATGCAGCAGAAAAAAAGGCAGAGGAGCAGTATAATCAAATTGTCGAGATTGGTAAAAAGGAATATGATCTTGAAGAAGAAAAAGCCAAAGAGGCCTCACTACTTGTTGCAAACAAGTATTTAAAAGTAGAAGCTAGACTACTAGATCAAGTTTTTAATGAACTTTTTAAAGTGGAGGGATAGTATGAATCCTTTTGCACCTTATCGAGCGATTAACACGAAGATTTATGCACGAAGGAAGACTCTCCTTTCACAAAAAGAATGGGAGAAGTTAGCTGAATCACGTTCAGTCACTCAAATAATTGAATTTCTAAAGAAAAGACCAGGATATAAAGAAGTTGTAAATAGTTATAAGGCGGAAGAGTTACATCGTACAGATTTAGAAGTCATTCTGGATCGTTATGTCGTAAAAGAAATAGAAAGGATGCTTCATTATTTTTCAGGAAGTTATAAAGAGTTTTTTAAAACACTTTTAATGGAGTATGAGATAAGTGATTTATTGCTCCTTTCAAGAAGTATTTCAGGGTATGAGGAGATACAAGATATAAATCGCTTCTTTATTCATTCAGAGCACTATGCACTAGCAAATTTTAATCATCTGGTAGGATGTAAGAATTTGACACAGTTCATTGAAGCTTTAAGGGGGACACCTTACTACGAGGTTTTAAAAACTCTTAACCAAGAAGACACATTAAAACAAAAATTTCATATGGAAATGAAATTGTATATTCTCTTTTATAAACAAATAATGGAAAAAGCAGCTAAACTAACGCCAACTGATCAAAAGATAGTAAGTAAATTGGTAGGAACTAAAGCAGATTTGATTAATATTCAGTGGATCTATCGGGCTATTAAGTATTATGATATTTCACCAGAAGAAATACTCATCTACTCTTTACCTGTAGGGAATAGAACTACTTATAAAAAACTCAAAGCACTTACGTATACGAAAAGCTTACAAGAGTTAAGAGGTTTAGCTACCAAGTATTTAGCATATCCTGTATTTGAAGAAGAAAAAGATGCTTTTTTGACAAAAAGAATGGACAAATATATTTATGAATATGCTTTAAAGATGGAAGATAACAGAGAAAATATATCTACATCTTTAACATATCTCTATATTCTTAATATAGAGAAGGAGGACTTAATTGCTCTTACAGAAGGCATAAGGTATACCTTGCCAGAAAATGAACTAAAGGAGTATTTAGTTCATACAATTTAACGAGCGGAGGAAGTTATAGATGGCTATTGAGAAAATGATTTTGCTTAATCTAGTCGGAGCTTTAGATGAAGAGCATGCGATATTACAACAATTAGTACTTTGTGAAAATATACATCTCAATTTAGAGCACGGCGATTTATCAGAAAATAGTTATCTTGTTCATGAGTATGAAGCAATGGTGCCGAGTGGCAAAATATATAAGACAGAGGATTATGCACAGCTTGCTAGTCATTATAGTGAACTTGAGAACAGTGTAGTAGAAATGAGTAAGGGGCTTGATATTGCACTAAAGATCATAAAAGAAGATATAGGGGCTTATTCTTTAAAAAATGCTGAAGAAGATTTAAAAGAATTATTAGAGGCTATAAAACCAAACATCCAAACGATGAATGAAAAAAGAAAGCAAATGAAAGAGTTAGAGCTTTTTAAAGAAAGAATAAGCCATATTCATGAAAAAGGAATCGATTTTGGACAACTAGAGGATATGACCTACTTCGAGTATGAAATAGGGATGCTTTCTAGGGATAATAGAAATCATATCAAAAAAAATTATGAGAATATTAGTGCACTCCTTTTTCAAATAGGAGATGTAGAGGCATCAAGCGAAGATATTTATATTGTATTATACTTAAGTCAATTTAAAGAAGAAACTACAAAACTTCTTAAATCTTTAAACTGGAATAAAATTAACCTCCCAGATGGGATAAAAGGTAATACAAGTCAACTCATAATAGCAGCGACAGAACGCATTCAGTGTCTGCAAAAAGAAATGAGTGATTTAGAAGGAACTATCTTTAAAAACAAAGAAGAGATTATTCTTCGTTTAAATAGAATATATTCTCGCATTAAGTTAGAAGAGAAAATCCTTCAATTAAAGGAACAAATCATCCACGGAAACAATGTTTTTGTGCTTAATGCTTGGATCAAAAAAAAGGATAAAAAGAAAGTCGAGGAAAAGATTGCAAATGTAACAGATAAATATGTCATATTGTGTAAAACAGCAGAAGAGGTTGGCAAAAAGAGTGAACCGCCCACATTACTAAATAACAACTGGTTCTTTAAGCCATTTGAAATGATTGTTAAGCTCTATGGATTACCTTCCTATATAGAAATTGATCCTACACCATTTTTAGCAATTACTTTTTGTTTAATGTTTGGTATCATGTTTGGTGATATCGGGCAAGGTTTGGTTTATTTCTTAGCAGGAGTCATACTTTATAAAAAGAATGAAACTGCAGGTGGTGTACTTACAAGACTTGGTGGAAGTTCTATCTTGTTTGGATTTGTTTATGGTAGTATTTTTGGGCTAGAAGAAGTGCCGTTTATCAAAGATATTGCACTTGTGCATGGAGGACCTCTTAACACAACTAATATTATGCCTATATTAGCTGTAGGTGTTGCCTTTGGTGTAGTTGTTCTTACAGTAGCTTATGGCTTTGGTATTGTAAACTGCTTAAGGAAGAGAGATTTAGAAGATGGTATATTTGGAAAAAACGGAATGGTTGGTTACTTCTTTTTTATAGGGCTTATTTTTACAGGTTTAACGCTTATTCGAGTTGTACCTATTTCTGTTTTAGTACCAATTAGTGTCATGATTGTGTCTCTTATTATGATGATTTTCAAAGAACCTCTAAGTAATTTGATAGAAGGTAAGAGACCTCTTATACATGGAGATCGATCTTCATATTATGTAGAAAGTAGCTTTGAAGGTATTGAAACCATTTTATCTGCATTAAGTAATGCTATTTCATTCATTCGTGTAGGTGCATTTGCACTGAACCATGCAGGGCTTTTTTTAGCCTTTTCAGTAATGGCAGGCATGATGAATAATATAGTATTAAAGGTATTGATTTTAGTACTTGGTAATGTGCTAATCCTTACACTAGAGGGTTTAGTTGTATTTATTCAAGGCTTAAGGTTACAATATTATGAAATGTTTAGTAAGTATTTCAGTGGGGATGGTATTGCCTACTCACCAATTAAATTAGAAGATTAAAAGACGTTTAAATGAAGAAGGGTGGAAAATTTAATATGAAATCTATAATTTTTTTAGCTTTAATAATTGCAAGTACAACCATTTTATATGGTATTAAAATGATGAAATCTAGTAAAAAAGGTAATTTAAAGGTTGCAATGATGACTTCATTATCATTATTTAGTTTAGCGGTACTTTCTTTTATGGGCTTAGGGATTGTAAATCCCCTTATGGCAGCAACAGAAGTAACAACAGCAGCAGCTGCAACTAGTATTTCTTTAGGAGAAGGTTTTAAATATGTAGCCGCAGCCCTTAGTACAGGTCTTGCTACAATCGGAACAGGTATGGCAGTAGGTTCAGTAGGTTCATCAGCTATTGGTGCAGTTTCAGAAGACCCAACAATTCTTGGTAAAACCCTTATTTTTGTAGGTATGGCTGAAGGTATTGCCATTTATGGGATGATTATTTCTATCTTAATCTTATTCGTTTAATTTATTATTTATAGAAAAGAGAAAGAATATGAAATCATTTTTAATAAGTGATAACCGAGATACATTAGTTGGCATGAGGCTAGCTGGCATACAAGGTGTGATTGTACATCATAAAGAAGAAGTTTTAGATATGATGAAGGTAGCTATGATTGATCCTGAGATTGGTATTATTATTCTTACCGAAAAAATAGTAGATCTTGCCCCAGAAGAAATAATGGAATACAAACTGAAAAATAGAAAACCGCTTATTATTGAAATACCAGATAGACACGGTACCCATAGAGGAACAGATGTTATTACCAATTACATTCGTGAATCTATAGGTATTCGTATATGAGGTGAAAGCATATGGTAACAATTGAACAAAAATTAACACTTTTTTCTAAGCTTTTACAACAGGATATAAAAGAAGAGTTGGATAGTAAAGTATTACAACTTGAAAATGAGTATAAGAAGAAAATTGAAAATAATAAAATAAAGGCTGATAGACAAGCAGAAGAAATTGTTGCTCAAGCCATTAAAAGAGCAGAGGCTAAAAAGATAGAGTTAATTAGTAAAGGTAAGATGGCAACTAAAAGAGAAAGTATGCTTGCCAAGGAGAAATATATCCATACCTTTATGGAACATTTAACAGAAAAAATTATTAACTTTACGCAAACAGAAGCTTATTGTATGTATATAGACCAATGTCTTATGCAGTGTGAGAGCTTAAAAAATTATGAAAATGCTTTAATCATTTATATGACTTTAGAAGACTTAGAGAAGTATCAAAACTATATTGCTAAGAAGCTAGAAGAGATTGGTTTGAACAAGGGAATGTTAAAATTTAAACAATCAGAAACTGCTATTTTGGGAGGTTTTGTTATTGACGATCCTAAGCTCAATATGCGCATGGATTTAAGCATAAGAGGTACACTAGAAGAGGCTAAAAATCACATTATGGAAGTCATCTTCAAAGAGATAGGAGAGGTTGGTGGGACAATTGAATAAAGAGCTAGGTATTGTTGAACTTATAAATGGTCCCGTTGTTAAAGGAAGCAATATGGCTTCCTTTAAGGTAAATGAGATGGTAACAGTAGGTGAAATGCAACTTATTGGTGAAGTGGTTTCACTTGAAGGAGATGTGGCTACTGTTCAAGTTTACGAAGAGACAGAAGGGCTTAGAGCAGGAGAAAAGATTTACTCTACTGGTAGTCCCCTTTCTCTTAACTTAGGACCGGGTATGTTAGGAAATATGTTTGATGGAATTCAAAGACCTCTGAAAAAAATTGAAGAAATTTCTAAGATTTTTATTCCAGAAGGAATAGGGCTTCTTTCTATTGATGAAGATAAAGAGTGGGAAACGACTATTGGTGTTCAGGTAGGAGATGTATTAACTCAAGGTGAGATTTATGCAACGGTTCAAGAAACTCAAAGTATTCTTCACAAGGTAATGGTACCTCCAGGCATAGAGGGAGAAGTTATTCGTGTGGTACCAAATGGTAGCTATAAGGTTAAAGATACTATTGTGGTATTAAAGACACCAGCAGGTCAAGAAGTAACTTTAACACTGATGCAAAAATGGCCTGTACGTCGACCAAGGCCTATTGCCAAACGTATACCTATTTACAAACCACTTATTACAGGACAACGTGTTATTGATACCTTTTTTCCAGTAGCAAAAGGAGGAACGGTAGGACTTCCTGGAGGCTTCGGAACAGGAAAAACAGTCACACAGCATCAGTTAGCTAAGTGGAGTGATGCAGATATTATTGTTTATATTGGTTGTGGAGAGCGTGGTAATGAAATGACTAACGTACTAGAGGAGTTCCCAGCTCTTATTGACCCACGCACCAATAGGCCACTTATGGAGCGAACAATCCTTATTGCAAATACTTCTAATATGCCAGTAGCAGCTAGAGAAGCAAGTATCTATACAGGTATTACGATGGCAGAGTATTTTAGAGATATGGGATATGATGTAGCTATTATGGCAGATTCAACATCTAGATGGGCAGAGGCTTTGCGTGAGATTTCAGGTCGCTTAGAAGAAATGCCAGCTGAAGAAGGCTATCCAGCTTATCTTCCATCTAGGCTTGCTCAGTTCTATGAGAGAGCCGGCTGCGTAAAGACGCTTAATGAGGAAGAAGCTTCAGTAACTATTATTGGGGCTGTTTCTCCTCCAGGTGGTGACTTCTCAGAGCCTGTTACAGAAAATACAAAGCGGTTTGTAAGTGCTTTTTTAGCACTTGACAAAAAACTTGCTTATGCAAGACATTATCCAGCCATCAACTATCTTACAAGCTATAGTGCTTACGTTACAATGTTAAGTGATTGGTACAAACAAAATGTGGCACTGGATATGATGGATTTAAGAGGTAAGATGGTAAGGCTTTTACAAGAAGAAGAAAAGCTAAATGAGATTGTACAATTAGTAGGAGAGGACGTACTGCCAAATGATCAAGCTCTTGTTCTAGAAACAGCACGTATTATTAAAAAAGCTTTTTTACAACAAAATGCACTTCATAAGGAAGATACTTACGTCAGTTTAGAAAAACAACATAAGATGCTTCAGGTAATTGATGCACTTTATGAGAATGCACTTACTTGTGTAAAAATCGGTATTCCACTTTCTACTATCCGAAAGGAAAATGTTTTTGAAGAAGTCATTAAGATGAAATATGATGTACCTAATGACCACATTGAGCTCTTAGATGATTTAATAGAGAAAATTGTTCACACCTATGAAGAATTAAGGCAAAAATATCAATAAAGCTAGGGAAAGGAAATAATATGAGAAAAGAATACTTAAAACTAGAAAAAGTAGAAGGACCCCTCATTGTCCTTTCCAATATCGAAAATGTAGCCTATGACGAAATGGTTCATATAAAGCTCGACAATGGGGAATTAAGACGAGGTAAAGTCATTAAAATTGATGGTAAAAATGTAGTTGTACAAGTATTTGAAGGAACAGCAGGGATTTCTACTCATAATGCTTCTGTTAAATTTACAGGAGAACCTCTTAAATTACCACTTACAAAAGATGTACTTGGCAGAACCTTTAATGGAATTGGTGAGCCTATAGATGGTGCTTACCAAATTATTTCTCAAAACAAATACAATGTAAATGGACGCCCTATTAATCCAGTAGCGCGTAAATACCCACGTAATTTTATTCAAACAGGTATTTCAAGTATTGATGCGCTCATGACTTTAATTCGTGGTCAAAAGTTACCTATTTTCTCTGGAAATGGTATTGCTCATAATGAGTTAGCTGTACAAATCGTTAAGCAAGCTAAGATTGAAGGGGCTAATAGTGATAACTTTGCGGTTGTATTTGGGGCTATGGGGGTGCGTCATGATGATGCGAGTTACTTTATGCAAAGCTTTGAGGCGGCTGGAGTACTAGACCATGTGGTTATGTATCTTAACTTAGCAGATGACCCTATTACAGAAAGAATTTCTACGCCTCGTTGTGCCTTAACAGCAGCTGAATATTTAGCTTTTGAACATGATATGCATGTATTAGTTATCTTAACCGATATGACCAGCTACAGTGAGGCTTTACGTGAGATGTCTTCAACACGTGGAGAAGTACCTTCTCGTAAAGGTTACCCAGGTTATCTTTATAGTGACCTTTCCACTATTTATGAGCGTGCAGGAATGATTGAAGGCAAGGAAGGTTCTATTACACTTATTCCTATCTTAACAATGCCTAATGATGATATTACTCACCCTATTCCAGATTTAACAGGGTTTATTACAGAAGGACAAATCGTTTTGAATCGGGAATTAAATCAAAAAGGTATTTATCCACCTATTTCTATCTTACCTTCGCTTTCACGATTAATGAAGGATGGTATAGGTGCAGAATATACAAGAGAAGACCATGCAGAGCTTTCTAATCAGATTTTCTCTTCTTATTCTAAGGTACAAGATGTACGTTCATTGGCTCAAATTATTGGTGAAGATGATTTAGGTGAAGTGGATAAGCTCTACCTCAAATTTGGTCGTATGTTTGAAGAAAAGTTTGTAGCACAAGGTTACTCTGAAAATCGTAGTATAACAGAGACTTTAGATTTAGGATGGAGGCTTCTCTCCGTCTTACCGAAATCTGAACTAGACCGCTTAAAACCAGAGCTTATTGAAAAGTACTATAAAGGCAAAAAGGAGTAATTGTTATGGCTGAACTTGTTGCACCAACCAAATCCAATCTCATAAAAGCCAAAGCCTCTTTAGAACTTTCTAAAAAGGGGTTTGAACTACTGGATAAAAAGCGAAATGTTTTAATCAAAGAAATGATGGAATTGGTCGAAAAGGCAAAAAATGTTCAATCCAACATTTATACTGTCATAGCAGAGGCTTATGCAGCACTTCAAAACGTAAACGTCACTATGGGGATTAAGGAAGTAGAGAGTATTACGCATAGTATTCCACTTAATGAAGAATTTTCTATTCTTCTTAAAAGCGTTATGGGAGTAGATATTCCTACCATTAGGTATAGTAAATCTGAGGTTATTCCGACTTATGGATTTCATAATACAAGTCCTGCTGTAGATGAAGCAGCCAAAAAGTTTCGTGATGTGAGATATATGATGTATGACTTAGCCGAAATTGACAACTCCATTTTTAAGCTAGCAAAAGAAATTCAAAAAACACAAAAACGTACCAATGCGCTTCAGCATATTCAAATTCCAAAATACAAGGCACAAGTAAAATATATCCAAGAAGTACTTGAGGAAAAAGAGAGAGAAGATTTCTTCCGCTTAAAGCGTATTAAAGGACGTTCAAATTAATACATTAACAGTAGGAGATTTCATATTTTGACATCTTTTTACAATCTATCAACATAAAATACCCTTGCAAAAATACCTAAAGATGATATAATAAGATTACAAATTCAACCTGGGGTGTACGACAACCTACTATTTTGAACCTACAACATAAGATCGGGAGACTGATTTCGCAGCTAATGATGTCAGGCCACAACTTAATTCCCTTTGGGCAGTGGAAGACAAAGTTATCTGGAAGGTCACCCACCTAGCAATGGCTAGGGCGTCAAAATTGTGGGACCGGCATTTTGGGATATCATTGTAACATACAAAAGCATTAGCTCACAGGAGTTAATGCTTTTTTTTATGCATTTTTTAAAAAGGAGAAAGCTCATGTTCTATCGTATTAAGCAATTTACTCTTGCATTAACAGCTAAGATCAATAAAGAAGACCAAGCTTTTATTAACCAATACTTAGACCGAGAGGAACAAAAGCTTTTTGCTCTTCTGAAAGTATATGAGCAGAAGCATGCTATAAGAGTAGCACAAGGAATGGCTACTTCTTTTGAATGTGATAAAGAAGAAATGATACGATTAGGACTCTTGCATGATATTGGTAAAATACAAGAGCCTCTATCTATTATAGAAAAAAGTATAATGGTATTACTTCATCATTTAACAAGAGGAAATATAAAAAAGCTTCAAAGCTTTAAGATGATAAGAGGTTATTATAATCATCCTCAATATGGCTATGAGCTTCTTAAGAAGAAAGGGGGGTATGCACCTTCCTTTTTAGAAAATATAAGGGATCATCATCTTGCAAAGGGAGGAAGCAAGTGTTTCAGCCTTTTGCAAGAATGGGATGATAAAGCGTAAGTAAATCTTGTTCCCTTTTAGTAGTTAACTAAAAGTGCTTGTTCTTCTAATGGCGATAGTAGCATAAATATATAAAGGAGAACCTTCCTAAAAAGGGGGAATAAGATGAGTAATAGTTACAGGAAGAAACGTTATAATGGCTATAGGCCGCATAAACCGTACAAGAAAAAACGGTCATGGAGTACGCTGTGGCTCATTGTTCTTTTATTTGGGACATGGTATATGTTATTTGGTAAGGAAATACTCGTACCCCTAACAGAAGTGGCTGTAGGATCAAATAGAGAGGAAAAGGAAAAAGTACAACAGCAAACAGAAGGAAAAGCTTATAACGTACTTTGTACACAGGCTAATGTGGCAAAAATATTAGTACATACCCTTTCAAAAAATCAAAGTATTTATTTAAATAGTGAAGACCAAGGTATTTGGTACAATAAGTATTATGAAGCCCTTGAAAAGGAATGGGGTTTTACCTATTTAAAAAAAGAAAATGCTTCAGAAGGGATGACCTATTTACAAATAGCAGAGCTTTTTAATGAAATATTAGGAGAAGGCTATGATGTAGGTGTAAGTGCTAGTGATAAGAATTTAAATCGAATGATTAACCTTAATGAATTTATTACCAGCTATACCAAAGCTTTAGAACACACGGGGAAAGGTATATTACTTCAAGAAAAAGATTTGGTACTTATTGCAACACCTGCTACTTATGAAAAGCTTAAGGCATGGCAAGTGATGACAGATCAAGGAGAGTATGGTTTTGAAGGGCTTATTTTAGATTCACTTTGTGGGCAAACGGTAAGGGTTTTGGTAAAGGATAATGAAATATTAGCTGTTACACGTATCTTAAGTGAAGAAAGCATTATCAAGGAATGTTATATTTTAAAGGTTAATCAAAAAACAGCTGATATACAAATTGGAGATGTGAAGTTAACATATCCTAATGAAGTATTGATGAATAAGGATGAGGGAACAATCGGCACGATTACCTTAAAAAAGAACACTATTACAGGCTTTGAAATCCAAAATCAAAAAGCTACCGATACATTGATTCGTGTAACAACAGATTATATTGAGCTAGAAAAAGGAGGTCGTTTTCCTTATAACTATGTTATGGTCTATGATCGAACAGTTGAGGGAGGGTTTTCATCTTTAGGTGCTTTGCCTTGTGGTGTTGAGGTAGAATATACGATGAAGGATCAAGCTATTACTAGCATGCAAGTTATAAAGAAGCCAAATAGTAGCCAAATAAGGGTACTATTAAATAGTGGTCAAGAGGGAAATTACCTCCATGAAGATATTCAGCTTACCAGTACCCAGGATTACGAGCTACATTACAATGGGAAGACACTCACCTTTCCTAAAAACAATAAATGGAATGCTAAAAATTTTAACTGGCAAGGGAATGAAACAAGAGTACAATTTATACCTACTACGGATTCTCATTTACAAGTTCTTTCAATGACTAGGAAAGAGATAAATCCTCACTATAAAGGAGCTTTAGAAATTATTAAAGAAGGCGATGGCTTTTATCTCATTAATGAGTTAGATATGGAAGATTATGTAGCAGGTGTTATCCCAAGTGAAATGCCAGCTAGTTATGGAGAAGAAGCAGCTAAGGTACAGGCTATAGCAGCTAGGACCTATGCATTGTCTGCTCAAATGGGTAGCAAATATGTAGCTTATGGGGCACAAATTGATGACACAGTCTCTTCTCAAGTATATATGCAAGTTATGCCAGATGCATCAGCTTATGAGGCAGCTAAGGCTACGAAGGGGCAAGCACTTTACTTTAATGATAAAATTATTAGTAGTAAATTTTTTGCAACCTCCTGTGGCTATACTGCTAACTTCGGAGAAGTATGGGCTAATGGTGAAACCTTCCCTACGAACACACCTGTTTATCTGGTATCGCGCCAGCAATATGTAGGGGATAAACTTATTAGTGATATGAGTAGTGAAAAGGAAGCCTATAAATTTTATACCCTTAAGCCTTCTGAAGTGAATGCTTTTGATAAGGATTCCCCTTGGTTTAGATGGCAAGTGAAGTTACAAAAAGAGGAACTAGAAGCACTTATTAATCCTGCCATCAATAAACTAACTAAAAATTATCCCTCTCTTGTAAAGATACTTAATGAAAATAAAGAATGGGTAAGTGGGGAGCTTGATACAATAGGAACCATTACTGATTTGCAAGTTAAAAAAAGAGGGCAAGGCGGCAACATGATGGAACTAGTGATTGTAGGTGAAAAAGCTATTGTTAAAGTTTCCACAGAGTACCTTATTCGTAGTTTATTTTCAACCAATGAAAAGCAGAGCCTTGATGTAACACGTGCTGATACTACAGAGGTAAAGGGAATGGCCTTATTACCCAGTGCTTTTTTTAGCTTAGATATTGCCTATGACAATAACAATAACCTCAGTAAACTTACCTTGTACGGTGGGGGCTATGGTCATGGTGTAGGAATGAGTCAAGATGGTGTAAAAGGCATGGCAAAGAAGGGATATACCTATAGGGAGATCCTCAAACATTTTTATCCACAAATAGAAATAAAGGAAATGTAGGTATATAATTATAACAATAAAATTATAAAATAGGACATCTGTTTTTGAACCCTTCAAAACAGATGTTTTTTTTATGATTTTAGAGCTACTACAAATGTGTTTTGATTAGAAGTGGTTAGTTCCCTTGTAATTTATGCTACTGATTTATTTTTCTGATGAGTCTAAATATGTAAAAAGATATATGTAAAAAGTTGAGAATATAATAGTTTTATGTTAATATTGTGTATATAAAAATTATTATTTAAAAATTTACGTTTATAAAATAAAAATTTAGTAGGAGAAGTAACAATGAATGTGAAAACTATAAAAAAGATTAGCATTGTACTTGGGGTGATGCTTAATACGGTGACGATAGCATATGCACAACCTAGTGTAGATGAGCTGGTGGCTTTATTTGAAAAGATAAATCCATATGAGGATTTTAGCAGAAGGAAGGTGGAAGATGCAGACCAATGGGGACGTAAAGTAAGGAATGTAAATCTGCCTAAAAATTATGAAATATTTCCCTATATAGTAGAAGGGGTGCCTAATTGGATTTATGAAGAGTTGTATAGGGAAGAAGGAAGTGAATTAGCAGGTACTGGAGCTTTTGCCACATGGGGGGCTATTAAGATGCCTAAGGATTTTGAACTCACTTATGTTATGCCAGGTAAGATAAGTTTTGCAAGGCCTTATGTTCAGTCAGCAGCTACAAGTAACCTGGCAAGAAATGAGTTATCTATTCCTCAATTGAAGGAAACATACGAACAATTATTAGGTCATATCATTAATGTGGATTATCGAACTTTTAATGAAAAAGAATTTGCAGATTTTATGGTGAAATATATTGACTTTTCAGGAGCTGATTATGGATGTTCGGAATACACTCTTAAATCTGCTGAGAAATTTGATGTAATTAGGGAGAAGTTTATTAGAGATAAGGTTAAGAGCTATGCAGAATATATTAAAAAATATAAGATTATTACTAGTGGTACATATGAAGTATTTCCAGAAATGTTTTGGAAAAATTGTATGGGGGAGGCGGTATTGCCATCTTACGTTTCAGTAAAAATAGTAAGTGGTGAAATTCCAAAGGGACAAGTTTTCAGTAGCTTTGGAGGAAGTGGATATTCTAAAAAAGCTCATCCAAAATATAAGCTAAATAGTGAATATAAAGGGATATTTCAAATAACTTTTAGTGATAATAATAAAGGAACTTTTGATTATTATCATTTGTCGTGGTTATGGCAATTGGATACTGATACTAATCTTTACCAAGGGGCTCGCTAAATAGCTTATTAAATCAATAACAATATGTGTATGTATATAAATGATTATAGATCCATATTTTTAATGCTTACTTAAAACCAGATTAAAAACACACTTTGCTATTTATTAAAGTAGTAAAGTGTGTTTTTTATTGCTAGCTTTAGTTTAGTTAAAACTATATAAAAAAATATAAATAATTATTTAATATATACAAAAAAATAATATTTATAACTATTATATTGACAAAATATTACACAATGCATATAATTCAAAATATAACTGGTTCAACCAGTGTACCACAAAACCAAACGGCCGATGATTGGAAGCTAAAGTATTAATACGATTAAAAGACGTGAAAGAAGGAAAAATAATGACAGACAATAAAGACCTTTTGGCAATAACACATATTGGAGAAGATCCTAAAAAGTATATGAATGCGGTTACACCACCTATTTTTATGAATTCACTTCATGTATTTGACACAGTAGATGAGTATTTTGCTGTGGATATTTTTAAAGATGAATATTATTATGGCAGAGCATCTAATCCAACAGTGACTATTTTAGAAAAAAAGCTAGCTGCATTAGAGCATGGTTCCAGAGCAGTAGTTTTTTCGGCAGGGATGGCAGCTTGTGCTGCAGCTATTTTAGCTGTTTGTAAAGCTGGAAGTCATGTCATTTGCATCCGTGAAAGTTATGGACCCGTCCAACATTTACTCGATGAGTTTTTATGCAGAAAGTATAATATTGAAGTAACTTATGTAGAAGGTAAGAGCTTAAAAGATTTTGAAGAAGCTATTAGACCAGAAACAGATATGATTATATTAGAGAGCCCAACTACACTTGTATTTTCAGTAATAGATTTAGAAGGTGTAGCTCAATTAGCTAAAAAGCATGGAATAAAAACTTATATTGATAATACTTATTGTTCACCTATTTTTCAAAAACCACTTGATATGGGTATTGATATTGTCATGCATACGATGACAAAGTATATAGGTGGACATAGTGATTTAATTGGTGGCGTACTTATTTCTAAAGACGAAGAGTTTATGCGTAACATCATGGTACAACGTGATTGGTTTGGTGGTGTAATAGGACCAATGGAGGCATGGCTTGCTATTCGTGGATTAAGAACTTTAGATGTGCGTATGCAAAGACACCATGAAACAGCTATGGAAGTGGCAAAATATTTAGAAAAGCAGCCTAAAATAAGATGTGTTCATTATACGGGTCTTCCTTCACATCCACAGTATGAATTAGCACGTAAACAACAAAAGGGTGAAAGTGGTTTACTAAGTGTAGAAGTAGAGGGAGATTTAAAAGATGTGGCTACTTTCGTAGATAGCCTTAAGCTCTTTGGAAAAGGTGCTTCTTGGGGTGGTTTTGAGAGTCTTGCCATTGCTTATACTTATAACTGGAGTGATGAAGATCTTGCTACCCATGGATGGAATAGAAATATTGTAAGACTACATTGTGGCCTTGAGGGGACACAAAATTTAATAGATGATTTAAAGCAAGCATTAGATAAAATAAATTAAAAATGAAGTAAAGTATGTCATTTGCAATATAATAAAAAATAGAGAGGTGTAGTATGGAACATAAAACAGCTAAAAAACCAAGTTTTGCTATTGCAGTAATGCCACTTATAGTCATGTTTGTTGTATTATTTTTAGGATTAGGTATTTTTAAAATTGATATCAAAATTCTTTTATTAATTTTAGCAGCACTTACAACGATTCTTTGTTTAGCATTAGGTCATTCCTGGAGAGAAATTGAGGAAGAAATTGTTGCCAAACTTGCTAAAGCCTTTCCAGCTATTATGATTCTTATTTGTGTAGGCTTAATGATTGGGGCTTGGATTGTAAGTGGAACCATTCCTTATTTGGTATACATAGGTTTAAAAATTATTAGCCCTCAATATATTATTTTAACTTCATTTCTTGTAACAGTTATATTATCTGTTAGTACGGGTACTTCATGGGGAGCTGCAGGTACTATAGGAGCTGCACTGATTAGTGTTGCAGCAGGTATGGGGGCTCCACTGCCAGCTGTAGCAGGTGCTATTGTATCAGGGGCTTATTTTGGAGACAAAATGTCACCTCTTTCAGATAGTACGAATATGTCCGCTATTGCAACAAATACAAATTTATATCAACATATTGGGCATATGTTTTACACAACAGTTCCAGGCTTTATTATTAGCTGTATTGTTTATTTAGTAGCAGGTTTTTCATTTGCAAGTAGTGGAACGGTTAGTCAAGTAGATGCTATTATTGCTTCATTAGGGGAACTATTTAATTTAACAATGCCAGTAGGTTTAATTCTTTTAGTACCTCCAGTTGTCGTTGTAATGGGTTCACTTAAAAGAAAACCTACTATCCCTGTTATGATGATTTCTTCAGCAGTTGCTATAGCTATCGCTATATTTGTACAAGGTTTTTCATTCCAAGACTGCGCAACAAGTATGGTAAATGGTTTCAAAATGGATATGTTTGCAAGTATGAATGTAGATACAACCAATATAGCAAGTGAAGTATTTCGTTTGTTAGAACGTGGTGGCATGTCATCTATGATGAATACAGCCCTTATGGCATTCTGTGCTTTTGGATTTATTGGTGCACTAACTGTATCAGGTTGTTTGGATATTATTCTTGAGAAAATTATGAAATATGTTCATGGTACAGGACAACTTATTACAGTAACAACTGCTCTTGGAGTATTAATTATCACAGTTATTGGAGAAGCTTCTGTAACCTTCTTGATGCTAGGTGGTCTTTTCCGTGAACAATATGTACAACGTGGTTTAGAAAGTAAAAACCTTTCTCGTACATTAGAAGATAGTGTTACAGTAGTAGAGCCTTTAGTACCTTGGTCTTTAGCAGGAGTATTCATGTCATCTACATTGGGTGTATCTACACTAGAGTATGCACCATGGGCTTGCTTATGTTATACGGGTGTTATCTTTGCCATTCTTTGGGGATTCACAGGCTTTGGTATAGCTAAGATTAAAGAGGGTAGTGATAATTATGAAGAATATATGGCATTAAATAGCTCAAGCAAGATAAGTGCCTAATGAAGTAGAAGCTTAATAAATACTTCAACTCAATAAAAAATAAGTCAGACTTCCAACTTGGAGCCTGACTTATTTTTATTGAGTTGAAGTATTTATCTGAGAACCCACATAGGAGTTAATAGAATCCATTGCAGCTAGGGCAGCCTCTATGTTGTTTTCTAAAATAGCTTGAGCTAAAAGTAAGTGTGTAGGGATGGTATAAAGCCAAACTTTAGAGCTTTCATTAGAATTATCTTTCCTACGTATAAAACGATCTTCTCGAATCTTTATAATCAGTTGATAGATAGCTGCATTTTTGCCCATTTCATAGAGCTTACAGTGAAAGCTGTTATCTAATACATGACTATAGGTATTTTCCTGGGCTAATATGGAGAGCTCTTGGGCAATTTGAACAAGTTCATTTTTTTCTTCCATAGAGCCACGTTGAATAGCATTTAAAACAGATTGACGGTCTAAAGTATTTTGGAGTTCAGTAATATCTTCTAAAGAACATGTATCCAGTTGGATCGATAAAGCTCTGCTTTTTCCATAGGGACTACTTACAAAAACACCACGACCTGTCTTGACATAAATAAGACCTCTATTTTCTAAAATACGTAGTCCTTCTCTTAAGGAGTTTCGGCTGATTTGTAGCATAGTTGCCATCTCTCTTTCGGAGGGTAATTTATCACCAGGTTGGAGATTATTCAACTTGATATAACTATAAATAGAATCGGATATATGTAAATAAAGTGATTTTTTTTGGACAGGTTGTAAAGGGGTATTGGTTTCGTTCATAATAGCTCTCTTTCAATGGGATAGGTTAGACCTGTTTTATTAATTAATATAATTATACGAGAGTTGAAATAAAAAGGCAAGTAAATGGGGGAGATGAGCACATTGCATGGCAATAAATTAGCAAGGAGAAGAAATAAAGAGTGTAAAAGAGGTTAGCCTAAAATAGGTTAACCTCTTTTTGAGTGTATGGTGAGATATGAGATGGCTCTTTAATTTATTTTAAATATTAAGAATATAATAATCTATTATTTTTATCTTGTCCATCATTAAATATAAAAAATTAAATAATTATTTTGAAAAGTAAAACTAGTTTCATAGACAGTTGGCATATTTTATGTGTTAAAATAAGTATAATAAGTCAAATAGATGCTTTTTAAGGAGGAAGTTATTTATGGAAAAAATGAGTGTCAACCTTGTGGAATGCCTTTAGAGGAAGAAAATGGTGTAGGATAGTTTTTACAAAGTTTGTCATACTAATATTAAGCTAAAATAACTTGAGACAAAAATGACTAAATAAGGGGGATTAGAAGATGTTTGAAGCAGTCAAAAATAGTGAGAAGCAATTTAGAAATTTAGTAAATGGTGAGTGGATAACAAGTATGAATCATCAATTTATTGATATTTTTTCACCTCTCGATCAACGATTATTAGGACGCATACCTGCTATGACTACTACTGAAGTAGATGGAGTCATTAAGGCTGCGAAAGAGGCGCAAAAGCAGTGGAAACTTACTCCGGTAAGTGAGAGGGCAACGATTTTAAATAAAGTGGCAGATCTCTTGTTAGAGAAAGTGGAGGAAATAGCCTATTTAATGATGTTAGAAATTGGAAAAGATAGAAAGAGTGCAAGTGCTGAAATCACACGTACAGCAGATTTTATTCGGTTTACAGCAGATAGTGGTAAAAATATTTCAGGAGAAAGTATTTCAGGAGATCGTTTCCCAGGGTTTAAAAGCAATAAGGTATCTGTTGTGACAAGAGAGCCTTTAGGTGTGGTACTAGCTATTTCTCCTTTTAACTATCCCATCAACTTAGCTGCTTCTAAAATTGCACCTGCTCTTGTGATAGGTAATTCGGTTGTACTTAAGCCTGCCACACAAGGAAGTCTAAGTGGTTTATATTTAGCAAGGATTTTTCAAATGGCAGGTGTGCCAGCAGGAGTACTGAATACGGTAACTGGCAAGGGGAGTGAGATAGGTGACTACATTACTACACATAAAGGAATTGACTTCATTAATTTTACGGGAAGTACAGACATTGGCAGACATATCTCTAAGTTAACAGAAATGGTGCCACTTCTTATGGAACTAGGAGGAAAAGATGCTGCTATTGTGTTAGAAGATGCTGATTTAGAAAAGACAGCAGATCAGATTGTGGCAGGTGCCTATGCTTATTCGGGGCAGAGATGTACAGCTGTTAAAAGAATTATTGTCATGGAACCTGTGGCAGATATCCTTGTTAGTAAATTAAAGGAAAAAATAAGCCAGCTTAAGGTAGGAAATCCACTGGAGCATGAAAGTTTAGATGTTGTACCACTTATTGATGAGAGAGCAGCAGATTTTGTGACTGAACTTATAGAAGATGCTAAATTAAAAGGTGCCAATTTAGTTATTGGGGGAGCCCGCAAAGGTAATTTAATAGAACCTACTTTATTTGATAAAGTAACAGTAGACATGCGTTTAGCTTGGGAAGAACCTTTTGGTCCTGTTGTACCAGTTATTCGTGTGAAAAGTAAAGAAGAAGCTATTGCAATCGCTAATGCATCGGAGTATGGCTTACAAAGCTCAGTATTTACAGAGAATATCAATGATGCTTTTTATATTGCAAATCAGCTAGAAGTAGGAACAGTTCAGGTGAATAATAAAACTGAAAGGGGACCTGATCATTTTCCTTTTTTAGGTGTTAAAGCTTCTGGGATAGGGACACAAGGCATTCGCTATTCTATTGAATCGATGTCTCGTCCAAAAGCCACTATTATTAACTTGCAAAGATAGGTATAAATGATTAAAAGTGCAGGTTGTTCATTAAAGATAAAAATATTTTTCAATAAAAGATAATTACCATATTATGACCTTAGATAAAGATGTCCTTCTTCATTTCTGTTTCAATTTTCTTATAGATGTGAACGTTATGGTCACGGTCACAGGTAGCAAGAAAAATGTCAGAAAGGGGAGGGGCATCTTGTGATTGAAGCTGCTTTTGGAGCCAGACTTCATCAAGGCCCATATAATGGAGATTTTCAAGCATAATATGTCCATCAATGATAAGGTTGGCAACCAAATAGTCTTGAGAAGGCTTAAATTTTAAATCGTGAGGAGTAAGAGGGCGCTGATCAGAGCGAGGAAGAAAACTTAGCTTGCCATTAGGCTCTAGGATAACAGTTTGAAGTGTATGGAGGTCAAATTGGCCATTGACGCGGCACTGTGTCAGAAACTCATTGAGATCCATCTTAGCCTTAGCCATATTTTTGTAATAGAGTTCTCCTTTGTCATAGAGAAGAATGGGCCGACCTGTTATAAAGCGGCGGAGCTTAATGGATTTGTTAGTACAAATAGAAAGCAAGGTGGTAATAAGACCATAGATAATCATAGCTGTAAGGGGCTTTAAGACATCGGTAAACATGGAAGTTGCTAGTTCAGCTGCTATAGAGCCAATAGTAATACCATTAATATAGTCAAACATACTAAGCTGAGACATTTCTCGATTACCCATTAATTTACTTAAAATAAATAAGGTTACAATCGAAACCAATGCTGTTAAGATAGCTTCTAAAATTTCCATATAAACACCTCATTTCAAATTCTTAAAGCTATTATGAGCTTTTTAGCTAAAATTCATCCTTCTTAGTAAGTGAAGTATAAAAAATGCTTGTTTAATGAAAAGGGAGAAAGTATTTGAAAACAGTAGGAATAAAGACTAATATAAAAGGAGTAGAATAGTAAAGACTGGACTCATTAAAAACAATGAAAAGATGGGATGTTTATAAGGAGTAAAGAGGTTATGAAAATATGGGAACATTTTAAAACAGTTACAAAGCACCGTCATCAAGTTATGAAGCATTGCTTAAAGGCAGGTATTTTCTGGCAGGGGTGTTTGCATGACTTGTCTAAATATAGTCCTACTGAGTTTTGGGTAGGAGCCCAATATTACAGTGGTACCCGTAGCCCCAATGAAAAAGAGCGGGAAGAGTTAGGGTATTCAGCAGCTTGGCTTCATCATAAAGGAAGAAATAAGCACCACTTTGAATATTGGACAGACTATCACCCAAAAGCTAAACGTATTCTTCCTGTAAAGATGCCACAAAATTATGTAATTGAAATGTTTTGTGATCGTGTGGCAGCGAGTAAGATTTATTTAAAGGATCAATACACAGATAGAAGTGCACTAGAGTATTTTTTAGAGGGAAGAGTAAGAAGGGATGGTATGATTCATCCTCATACTTCTCAGCAGCTAGAAGAATTACTTCGTATGTTAGCAGAGGAAGGAGAAGAAAAAACCTTTGCTTATATAAGGGCATTAAAACAAACAGCACAAGAGAGAAAGCAAGATATGAATAGGTACAAGAGTGATGAATCATAGTATATGGGGCCTTTTAATAGAGTGAGAGCCCTAAAAAGGCAAAAAAGCACAAAAGTTCCTTTTTTTTAATATAGTATAATGAGATAAGGAAAGATGAATAGCTTAAGTGCCGTTCTCCATGAAAAGCAAATGGAGAAAGTACCTGTCAAAATAAGGACAAAAAACGGAGAAGATGCTAAAATAAAAGATAACCTTATCTTAATTAAAAATAAAAAATAAGACAGGAATAATTAGCAAATATTTTACTAAAATAAAATAGAGAGCTTTTTAGAAGTAAAGGAGAGGGCACAGATGAATACACACTATGATATAGCTATTATAGGAACAGGACCAGCAGGGCTATCAGCAGCCATTAATGCCAAAGTACGCAATAAAAAGTTTATACTTTTTGGAAACGATCATTTAAGCATGAAGCTAGAGAAAGCCCATCAAATTAACAATTATTTAGGTTTTCCAGGCATAACAGGTCAGCAAATGCAAACTTTATTTCAAGAACATCTTAAAGAAATGGAAATTGAAATAACTGAGAAAAAAGTAACCAATATTTATCATATGGGAGATTACTTTTCTATTTTAGCCAATAATGAGATCTTCGAAAGTAAGACGATTATTTTAGCAACAGGAGTACAAGTGGGCAAACGATTTGAAGGAGAGGATACATTCCTTGGGCGTGGTGTAAGCTACTGTGCAACTTGTGATGGTAATTTCTATAGAGGTAAAGTGGTAACAGTGATTGCTTATGATAAAAAAGAAGAGGAAGAAGCTAATTTCTTAGCAGATATAGCAAATAAGGTTTACTATATTCCTATGTATAGGGAAGAAGTGGAAGTAGATAAAAAAATAGAAGTTATAAGGGATCGACCAGTGGAAATCATAGGTGTGCAACAGGTGACAAAGCTTATTATGCAAAATAGAGAGCTTGATACGGATGGTATTTTTATTTTAAGAGATACGATTAGTCCAAGTACACTTTTACCAGGTCTTGAAACAAATGAAAACCATGTGAAGGTAGACCGACTCATGCAAACTAGTCTTCCAGGATGCTTTGCAGCTGGAGATATTGTAGGGAAGCCCTATCAGTATATTAAAGCAGCAGGGGAAGGTAATATCGCTGCACTATCAGCAGCAAGTTATGTAGATGCCAAAGCTAAGGCTTAAATAAAAAATAGGAGTAAATAAAAACTGGTATAGGTATCATCTATGCCAGTTTTTTGTAAAAATATTCAAATGATTTGTTCTATGATTTAACATTTATGGTATACTAAAAGTAATAAAAGATAAGCACAAGAAAATTCATAGTAGAGTATAAAAAAGTAAGGAGGAATGGGGCATGGAACAAGTAGAAAATAAAGAAAAAACTTTACAGGTATATGCGCAACAGTTAACAAAAGAGCTAGAAGATACCTTTGACTGTCATCCCTTTGCATTAGGGGGAATTGTGGAATCACATTATATTCAGAGAGAAGGCTTTGCTTTAGCACTTATATTGCTATTAACTAAAAAGTATATTCATACGGGAAATCGTACCCTCATTGATAAATTTTTAGCACAGGTTAAGGGCTATATAGGGCAATCTATGGAGGTATTAGGAGAAAACACTGTAGCAAATATAATGAGTCAGTTTAAAGAAATAAAGAAAAATATTAATTAGAGAGCAAACTATTAAAAGGACTTAATAAATGGATAATCGGGTTTTCTGTAAGTCTTCAATAGCTTTTAATGTAGGCGGATGGAGTGGAAGAGGAAAGGTTGTACACGCTATAGCAGCAGTAGCGCTGGCAAAGCTAACTAATTCTTCATCCTTCATACCCTTTAAAAGGCCATAAATACAGCCTGCTTTAAAGGTATCACCAGCACCTAAAGTACTTATTACTGGTACCTGATAAGGCTGAAAGGTTTTAGGTGTTTCACCTTTGCGTCCATAGAGAATTTCCTTAGCACCTTGTGTGAAAATAGTAAGAGCAGGACTCTTTTCAAGATAGTGTTCAAAAAGGGATAACCTATCTGCTTGAGGATAGGTATTATGAATAAATTCATTGGAAAGAACATTAATGCTGGCATAGCGATGAAGAGTACTATCATAAGGGCAGTCAATAGTTACATAACTTTTCCCTAAACTGTGACAAAGAATAGCGACTCTTTCGGAAGCTTCTTGGAAAAAAGGATCAAGTCCAACAATTTGGGCTCTTTTAATATCCTCTTCTTTAGGCATGTTCCAGCGTTTAATCACATCTGAAAAGTAACCCACAAATTGTCCAAAGGGTGTACGCGTAGTATGATCAATAAAGCAATAATCCTGTAGACCTTCGTAACCTTCTTCAAAAAAGAGGGCACTTAGGTCTACTTTTTTGTCTTTATAAAAACTCTGAATCAGTGGATAAACATCGGTCCCCATGTAATTGCCATCCATCTTGATAGAACAGCCTAAGCTTGCTAAAACAGTAGCACAGGTTCCAGTTTCTCCACCAGGTAAGACATAGTGCTCAGTAAACTCCCCATAGGTATCTGCTTCTGGAAAGTTATCTTTTAATAAGAAGCTATGTGTTTTTAAGATCATTCCATATAAATAGACATCATAATTTCCCATTTATAAATCCCCCTTTATTTATTTGTGCTTAGTATAGCAGAATGAATAGATTTATAAAGGGAAATACTTGCGAAGTTAGTGTAAAATTATTCACTTTTAATAAATTTTAAATTCAATAAAAAATTAAAATATATTTAATGCAACTTATCTAGTAGAAAAGATGAGAAAGAGTTGGAAAATCTTCACTTAAGATTAAATATATAGAATTTAAACAAAAAATATAGAAATTCACTAAATAATAAGTAATATCTATGATATTTTATAGATAGAAAAGGAGTGATAATAGTGCAGAAGGTGATGTTAGTAGATGATGAAGTACTGGCTATAGACTATCTTACTCACTTAATTGACTGGGAATCACAAGGTTACAAGATTGTTGGAAGTGCTATTAATGGTAAAAAGGCATTAGACATATATGAAAAGCATAAACCTGATATTGTCATTTCGGATATATGTATGATGGGGATGGATGGACTTGAACTAGCAAGGCAGTTAAAAGCTAAAAATTCTGATGTAGTGATTATCTTAATTTCTGCCTATAAAGACTTTGAGTATGCACAAAAAGGAATACAATATGGAGTGGCTAACTATTTGCTAAAGCATGAATTAAATGAAGAGATTCTAATTAGGGAATTAAAATTGGTACGTGAGAAACTAGAAGCAGGAGAAAAAAGAAAGAAGATTTATAGGGAGTATTTCACTAATCGATTAATCTATAACCAAGTAGAGGAAGGAATAACGGAATTAGAAATAGGTAATCGTTTCTTTCTGGTAATGGTACATAAAAATCTTTTATTTTCAAGAGGAATGTTTAATGAGACGAAATGGGAAACATATGAGTTGCAAGAGGTGAAAAAGGTAATAGAGGAAGAGATGGAAGAAAAAGTGTACTATGTTTCAGATGTTCAAATCACACCTAATAACCTTATTGTTTTGTATAAAATACAAAATACCACAAGTAAATATATAGTAAGTAGCCTTATATTTAGAAAATGCGAAAAAATTTGTGAATGTTTAATAAGCCTTTCTAATTGTCAATTTAACGTTGTTTATAGTGAAGAGATTAATCGGTTAGAGATAAGTAGTATCTTTCAAAAGATTTCCTTTCAAATAAGATATGCAGCCTTTTGGAAGCCGCAATGTGCTTATAATTTATATAAGCTACAGCCAGCTGGAAAAGAAGAGCGTATTGCTTGGAATGTGCAAGTAGAAGAATTACGAACAATGATTTATGAAAGAAGTGAATCTATTAAGGACTTTATAGGTCATCTATTTGGCATGACAGAGTATTATGGTTATAGTTTAGGAGCATTTAAGGAGTTATTGCATGCAGTAGAAAATTTAGTAAGAGAAATAGAAGAAAAAGAAGGCATAAAAAGAAAAAGCTCACGAGAAGAGTTATGCAAAGTAGGAGAAATACAACATTATTATATAGAGTGTATAACAGATATAAGGGATGAAATTTATGAAAGAAATGGAGAAAAATATTGTAAATTGGTAATAGATATGATGCGTTATATCTACAAAAATTATAATCAAGAAATAAGCTTAGAAAGTATAGGAGAAGAATTCCAAATGAATGGTGTTTATTTGGGACAACTATTTAAGAAAGAAGTAGGAATTACTTTTTTGAAGTATTTGACCAATTATAGAATAGGGGAAGCAAAAAAACTACTTTTAGAAGGAAAAATGAATATAACTGAAGTATCTAAGCAAGTAGGATATAAGACAAGCCAATATTTTAGTCAGATTTTCATAAAGAATGTGGGCATGAAGCCACAAGATTATAAAAGGGAGCCGAAAAAATGAAAAAGAAGCGCTTGAAAAAAAGGATCCTGCTTAATATTTTTCTAGTACTTAGTTTTGCTATGATAGCAAGTACAGCTATTACCTATTTATATTTTGAAAATATTGTTAAGAACCAAAAGATATCAGATGAAAGATCAAAGATGCATCAAGTACTGAATCAAATTAATTTTATGGTTGAAGATATAGAGTCTGCGGTTAAAAGCATGATTGTAGATGAAGTGATGCAAGAACAATTAGGAAAAGAATACTTTGAAAATGAATATGAACGCATAAAGAATATGGATACGATATCTAAAAGATTAATTTTTTATAATAGCTTACGTACATATATCGGATGTTCTTTTTTAGAATTAAAAAATGGGAGACGTTATAGCAGTAGTGGAAGTTCATTAGAAGCAGATTACCTTAATCGTAAGTTTGAAAATGAGGACTTTAAAACATTTAAGGAATCTGGCAAACGTTTTTCCGATCCTTATTTTGGACTGGACACGGGCACTATTCAACCTGTTATTTGCTACAAAAGTGAAATGTGGGATAAATACCATTTCGGCGAAAAACAAGGAAATCTTTATCTTGAAATCTACTTGGAATATTTCTTAAAGCAGATACGAATTTATGGACAGGAATATGAAAATGTCTATTTAATAGATGATAGACAAAAATGTCTTTATAGTAAGGGAGAGACAGAACAAATAAAAGTATTTATGGCAGAGGAAGGTAGACTAAAAAAACAAGAAGTAAAGAGAGTAACAGGTGGATATCTCATTTATGAAAAAGTAGAATCTACAGGCTGGATCTTATGTACTTTGATTAGTAATGACTATTTATGGGAGAGATGTAAATTCGTATTAGAATTTTTTGTATTGATTTTTTTAGGTTCATTAGGACTAATGCTACTATCTACTTCTAGGCTTATGGAAAATATTATTAGGCCTATTACTCGGTTGTCAGAGCAGATGGAACATATTGATTATAATAAGTTGGAAATGTGTGAAATGGTTTATACACATGATGAAATCCAAACGTTATATGAATGTTTTGATAAAATGCTGAAAGAAATTTGCAAGGGGATTGAAGATAAGATGAAATATGAAAAGCAAAAGAAAGAAATGGAATTTGATATTATGCTTTCACAAATTAATCCTCATTATCTTTATAATGTACTCAATACAGTTGTTTATCTTGCAGTGGCAGAAAAAAATCAAAAAATTGTAGAGATAGTAAAGGCCTTAATTTATAGTTTACAAGAAACTTTAAATATAGGGGAACAACATATTAATACAATTATTCGTAAGGAATTAGAACTTACAGAATGTTATTTAACTATTCAGAAATATCGCTATCCGCATAGGTTTGAAATGATTATACAGTGTGAAGAGGAGTTAAAGGAACTTATAGTACCTAAGACAATTATTCAGCCCTTGATAGAAAATGCCATTTTACATGGAATACTTCCTACGGAGCAAACAGGAACGATTGAGCTTAAGATAGAAAAGAAAGATGGAAGTCTTTGGATTACAGTAGAGGATAATGGGATAGGTATTGAGGAAGAACAATTAAGAAGGTTTAATACCGATGCAAAAAATAGTTATATAAAGAATGGTCGTAAGCACATAGGGGTTGCTAATGTAAGGGATAGAATTTGCTATTTATATGGGGAACCTTATGGCATGGAAATAAGAAGAAAGGAATTAGGTGGTACCATTGTCCTACTTCGTTTACCTATTCATAAAAAAGATTAAAAATATAGAATATAAACATAATATAAAGATTGTGATATAGGAAGGGTTTTAAAAAAGTGATAGGCTTAGGGCATACTTAGTGAAGGAGGATACGAAATATGAACAAGCACATAAAAAAAATGGTTGCATTGATAATGGGAGTAGGTATGCTTGGAGGACTAATGACAGGATGTGGAACAGAGAAAAACTCGCAGACAGAGAAAAAGGAAGCAAAGGTAGAGGGGAATACTGAGATTGTAGGAGAGGACTATAGTCAAGCTTTACCATCTGATTATGAAGGAACGTTAACCATGTGGGGATGGGATGATATTTACTATAAAGCTGTAACGGAAGCATTCCAAAAGAAATATCCAAATGTTAAGTTTGAATATACACCCGTTGCAAATGGAGACTTACTACAAAAATACCAAACAGCATTAGCAACAGGAACAGAACTGCCAGATATTGCATGGGCCATTATTGATTCACGTGCAAAGGTCTTTGAATTGGATATGTGGGAGGCTTTAGATCAAGCACCTTATAACTTTAATATTTCGGAGGTATATGAGTATCTCCATCCGAAAATGGTAAATTCAAAAGGTGATGTATGTGGAATTGAACAATGTTTATCACCTGCCGGATTAGCATACCGTAAAGATTTAACAAAAGAATATTTTGGAACAGATGATCCAAAGGAATTAGAAAAAATGTTTCCCAATTGGCAAACCTTTATTGAAAAGGGAAAAGAGGTTTATGAAAAAAGTGGTGGACAAATTTACATGTGGCCAGGAGTTGGAGATGCACAGCAGTTCATTAGAGAACAAGAAGGGAAATCATGGATTGAAGGGAATGTAATTAAAGCAACAGATAGCTTGAAACGTTCTTTAGAGTTAGCATGTGAGTTCCGTGACAGTAATATTGTCGATAAGTTAGAGGCATGGACGCCTGCATGGTATGCGTCTTATGGAGAAGGAAAACATATTTTTGCAGGATGTGCAACCTGGTCTGTACCATTTACTATCGAACCTAATGACCCAACAGGTAAAGATGCTAATCATTGGGGACTTATGAATGCACCAGAAGGCAATATCAGCTGGGGAGGAACCACACTAGGTATTTCTAAGACCTGTAAAGATAAACGTCTTGCATGGGAATTTATAAGATTTGCAACGTTATCGACAGAAGGTGCAGAAGCCTTGAATAAGGTTGGCTTTTTAACGTCAGCTATTAAGCCTTATGAAGAAAAACCAGAGTTACGTGTTTATAAAAGTGCATGGTTTGGCGACCAAGATTTAGGTGCATATTTCTTAGATGAAATCATTCCAAACATTAAATCAAGAGAGATGAATTTAGATGATAATATCATTCATGAGACTTTAAACTTAATTACCACTGCTTTAAATAATGACCGTAATATGACGGCTGATCAGGCATTAGAGAAACTGAAAGAGGAATTAGAACTTAAGCTTTCAGGCTATAAAGTGGAATAATAATAAGTAAAGGACGTTGTGATGACAGCGTCCTTTTATTGAAAGGAGGAAATTATGAACAGTTTAAAAAAAGATTCACTTAGGAAATGGCCTTATCTATTTTTAGCACCTTATTTTCTATTCTATTTTTCATTTTTTATTTATCCCACTATTTATTCCTGTATTATTAGCCTTACAGATTGGGACAGTCTTTCAGGCGTAGCTAACCGGAAATTTATAGGGCTTATTAACTATATAAAGTTATTCATGAGTGATAAGCTTTTTTATAAATCATTAGGGAATACTTTTTTATTTATGTTTATCTATATTCCTATTTTGATTTTTGGAGGACTTTTACTAGCCGTCCTACTTTATCGTTTAAATAAAACAAGTCGTTTGTTTCAAACGATTAATGTTTTACCTTATATTACAACTCCAGTAGCTATTGGTATTATTTTTTCTTTTCTATTTGATTGGTCAACAGGAATTTTAAACACTATCTTAACTCAAGCAGGTATTTTAGAAGAAGGAATAAACTGGTTAGGAAGTGGAGCAACTGCTCGATTAGTTGTTATTATTCTTATAGTATGGAAAAATATGGGATATTACCTACTGATTTATTTGGCAGGCTTATCCACTATACCTGAAGAGATTTCAGAGGCAGCTATGGTAGATGGAGCTAATAAAGTTCAAGTTTTTTTTAAGATTACTATTCCATACTTAAAACCGATTATTGTTTTTCTTATTTTAACCAGTATTATTAGTGGGTTTCAGCTTTTTGATGAGCCTTATTTGCTATTTAGTAATATCAATAGTAGCGTAGGTGGTCCAGAACGCTCTTGTATGACCAGTATGATTTACTTTTTTGATCAGACATTCCGTAGCTCTACTAAACTAGGTTATGGTGCAGCTATATCTTATGGCTTATTCTTAGTTGTTCTTGTGGTGAGCTTAATTGTTTCAAGAATTATTAATCGCAAGGAGGAAGAGTCATGACAAAACAAATAAATAGCTTGAAAAAAGTATTATTTTTAATTCCTATTGTTATAGTCAGTATTATTTCTATGATCCCCTTTTATTTTATTATCTCTATGGCAACACACAGTACCAGTGAAATCTATAGAGGAGATATATTTGTATGGGGAAGTCGATTATTAGAAAATCTAGAGACAATTATTTCAGGTGGTTTTCTTAAATATTACTGGAATAGTTTTTATACAGCAGCTTTATCTGGAATGCTATGTGTGATGATTAGTGCAATGGCAGCTTATGCACTTACTGTTTATCGTTTTAGAGCAAGAAATTTTTTATCGACCTTCATTATTGCAAGTATGATGATTCCAGCACAAATTAGTTTAATCGGATATACAATTGAAATGAAAAATTTAAACCTTATTAATACACATGCTCCACTTATTTTGACATGGGGAGCAAGTGCTTATGGTGTGTTTTTTCTTATGCAGTATTTAAAAAATTCATTTCCAATGGAATTACTTGAAAGTGCTAGGATTGATGGGTCAGGAGAATTCAGGACCTTTATAAGTATTGTTCTTCCTATGACAAAGCCTGCAATAGGAACATTATTTATGCTAGTCTTCTTGTGGTCATGGAATAACTTCTTAATGCCAAGTACTGTTTTAACTAAAAGTACTAAATTTACCATTCCATTAGGGATTCAAACATTGGCTACGGCTTATACACAAGATTGGGGAGCGAGAGGTGCAGCTTTAGCGATTTCAGTACTTCCCATTCTCATTATTTTTGCACTAGGTTCAAAATATTTTATTAAGGGATTAGCAGCAGGGGCTGTTAAAGGGTGAGAGACAAATGATTTATACAATAGATTTAAGTAAAACCAAGAAGAAAAACATTTATTCTTTAGGTGAAAATTTTTATGGGAAGTCACCAGTAGGAGGAGAATTAGGATTTACAAATTATTATATGCAAAAAAATGGAAAGCCTTATTATGGTGTGTGTGGAGAATTTCACTTCACAAGGTGTGATGTAAGCTATTGGCGAGATGAACTACTAAAGATGAAGGAGGCTAAAATCAATATTGTATCCACCTATATTTTTTGGAATCATCATGAAGAAAAAGAAGGAGACTTTTGTTTTAGCGGGAGACGTGATTTAAGGAGATTTATAAAATTATGCCAAGAAATAGGTCTGTATGTCATTGTAAGGATTGGTCCTTTTGACCATGGAGAAGTAAGGAATGGTGGTTTACCTGATTGGCTTTATGGTAAGCCTTTTGAAGTACGAGAAACAAATGAGGGATTCTTATATTATGTTAAGCGTCTATTTGAGCAGTTAGCTTTACAAATGAAAGGACTCTATTTCAAAGATGGAGGACCCATTATTGCTGCTCAAATAGATAATGAATATGAGCATTCTGCAGCACCCTGGGAAGTGACAACAGGTGTTGCTAATGAATGGGTGTCTTTAGGACATGAAGGAAATAACTATATGTATGCCATACAAAAGCTAGCTATAGAAGCAGGAATTGTTGTGCCTTTTTATACCTGTACAGCATGGGGAGGAGCTGCCACTCCTAAAGAAATGCTTCCTTTATGGGGAGGCTATGCTTATAGGCCTTGGTTATTTTATTCTTATAGTGGGGAGCATCCTGCAACACAGGAATATCATTATTCTGATTTTCATAATAATGATATTCCTGCATGGGAGGATTTTAGTCCCTATTATAAACCAGAGGAGAAGCCTTATGCCTGTTGTGAAATGGGAGGAGGGATGATGTGCTCCTATTATTACCGTTTTCAGCTTCCTTATAAAAGTGTAGATGCAATGGCTAATATTAAAATGGCATCTGGTTGCAATTTCCTTGGGTACTATGTATTTAAAGGTGGAACGAACCCAAAAGGGGAAAAGACAGAGTTTTTAAATGAGAGTCAAGTTCCTAAATTAAATTATGACTATCAAGCAGCTATTGGGGAATTTGGGCAATTAAGAGAATCTTATAAGCGTTTAAAGGCTTTGCATTATTTTATAGAGAGTTTTGGTGAAGAATTTTGTCAAACAACTACCATTTTGCCAGAAGGTGCAATGGATATTTTACCAGAAGATGTAGAACAGTTACGCTATGCAGTGCGTATAAAAGATAATAGAGGCTTTTTATTCTTAAATAACTTCCAGGATCATGTAAGGACAAAAGAGAAAAAAGATGAAACGGTAGTTCTTAAACTTCAAGAAGAAGTAATAAGAATAGAACCTATTTCACTGGCACCAGAGGAAAATTGTATACTTCCTTTTAATATGGATTTAGATGGAATTTGTCTAAAATATGCATTAGCTCAACCAATTACAACATGGAAGGAAAAAGGTGAGGCTACCTACTTATTTATGATTCCAGAGGGGATGGAAGAGAAGCTTGTATTTGAAGAGGGAGTAAATATAGAATGTAGTTCTCATCTTTATGGCAATTGTTACTCGATAACAAAGGAAGAAAAGAAATGTAAGATTTATACTGTTTCTAGAGAGATTATGAATAACTTATATCAGATTGAACAAGATGACATAAAGATATTGCTTATTACAAACGGAGCACTATTAAATGATAAAAATGACATTCGATTGGAAACAGAGGAAGCTGAGACAACTATTTCTATTTTTCCAGCAAATGTATTGCAAAAAAGTCAGGAAATTACACGTTTAGAAAGTCAAGATACGATGTGGGGGCTTTATAAAATAACTGCATTAGAAAAAGAAGTGGAACTAAAAATAGCTCAGGTGGGACCTACAAGATATACTATTACTATTCCAGAAGACATAATGGCAGGTTCAAAGGATGTTATTTTACAAATCGAATATGAAGGAGATATTGGGCAGGCTTTTATAAATGGAGAGATGATTCATGATCATTTCTATAATGGTGGTATGTGGGAAATAGGTTTGAAAACTTATGCAGAAGCCTTAAAATATTATCCTTTAACCATTTATATTACTCCGCTTAAAAAAGGTGTAAAGGTTAATGTAGAATCAGCTATGGCAGCACGTATGGAGGAAGTTGAGGAAATAAAGGGAAGGCTTATTTCAGTAAATGCAAAGCCGATATATGAGGCACATCTTTCACTGAAGCAATTCGAATAGAAAATTGTGCAGTTAAACCAGCACTTACCTAGTACGTATAGGGCAAAAGTGAAGACCTCTTCTATCTATGTAGGTAGAAGAGGTCTTCTGCATGCTATCTATACTAAAAGCTTAGAAAAAATCCTTTTAAAATAAATTTTATAAAAATTTAATCTTAAAAGCTACAAATAAAGTTACTAGAGGATAGGCAGCTCTTATTAGGTAACGATAAGCATGTAATACAGGGAGTTAATATAAAGAGAGGAAGAGAAGCAATAGGTTATAAATAAATACTTATAGCTTCAGTTAGTTGCTGTTCTTTTTTTATAAGTTCATTTGCAAGTTCTTTAGCTTTGTCATCAGCTGCAGGATACTCGTTTAGATATTTATGGAGTGATTTAATACCCATATTACAACCCTCTGTTACTAAATCTGCGACAGTAGCATCACTTTTATGCATACTAAGCTTCACATTCGTTTTTAACCAAGACATTCCCTTTGCTACAGCGCTAGGCTCTTTTTCATCTTCAGCTAAGAAAACCAAAATACTATGTGCTTTTTCTTGAAGTTGTTCATGTTCTTCTTTGCTTTTTATTAAAATCTGTTTAAATGTTTCATCTTTTACAGCATCTAACACTTCATTAATAGATTCAATAGCCATTTTAATACCAGCAGTACATTCTTTTGTTAAATGAATAGTGTCATCTTCATACATTGTCATCAATCCTTTTATAAATTATTGTTTTTAATAAAGCTAAATTTAGTTTACCCTCATTTATTTAAGTTTATAACCTATTGGAGATACTAAACGTGTGAGCGTACAGTATTATAATATTTTTTTAAGAAAAGAAAAGCTGAAGTGCATACTCTATTTTGAGTAAAAGGTACTTCAGCTTTCTTTAAAATAAAACCTCAAAAGTCATATTCTATTGCGAAAAAGAATATGTTTAAAAAGACAAGCTGGTTAGAGCTTATTATATATTTTTTATAGAAAGTTAAAGTTCAAGATAAACCAGTAAATAAGTGTATAAAAGAGAAAGGAGAGCAGGGGATGACACGAATTTATATTATTTCAGGATTTTTAGGGGCAGGAAAGACAACACTTATTCAGAAGTTATTAGATGAAAAAGTGTTAGGAGGTAAGGTGGCACTTATAGAGAATGAATTTGGTGAAGTAGGGATAGATGGAGGACTCCTGAAACAAAATGGTTTAGAAATTAAAGAAATGAATTCAGGGTGTATTTGCTGCAATTTAGTGGGTGATTTTACAGTAGCACTTAAAGAAATTTTAAAGACATACAAGCCAGAAAAAGTTATTATTGAGCCGTCAGGTGTAGGGAAGCTTTCGGATATTTTAAAAGCTTGTAATAAAGTCATTAAGCCAGGTGAGGTTGAGCTTGGACAAACTTTAGTTGTGGTGGATGGGCTTAAATATCGTCTCCATTCTCGAAATTTTGCCACATTCTTTAAGGATCAAATTATCTATGCAGACAATATTATGCTCAGTCGTACCCAATATATGACGCCAAAGGAAGTAGATCAGGCAAAGGGAGAAATGAGAAAACTTAATTCCAAGGCTACCCTTATTACTACACCCTGGGAACGTTTAACAGGAGAAACCATAATAAGTGTCATGTCAGAAAAGCCTATTAGCCTAGAAGAGGAGTTATTAGGCAGTTTAAAGCAACAAGACTTTAAGGAAGGGACAAGCTTAAAGCTGGATAAAAAGATGGGTTTATTTCAGAAGGAAAGATATATTTTACATAAAGAGGTAGAAGTAAGAAAGGAAAAAAAGGATAATTTTTTTCAGACTTGGGGCAAGGAAACAACAAGGCATTATAATAAAGAAACGCTTTATCATATATTAGGACGACTTGACGAGAAGGAATATGGGTGTATTCTTCGGGCAAAAGGCATTGTAGAAGGGGAAAATGGGCAATGGCTTCAGTTTGATTTTGTGCCAGGGGAGGGAAGGGTTCAGCCTATTTTACCTCAATGTGAAGGAAAACTTTGTGTGATTGGAACAGAACTTCAGCAAAAAGCATTAGAAAAACTATTTAGCTAAGGAGGAAAAGTGATGCAAGTACCTATTGATATAGTAAGTGGCTTTCTAGAAGCAGGCAAAACAACCTTTATTCAAGCGTGTCTTCAACAGGGGTTGGCACGAGGTGAGCGTCTTGTAATTATTTTATGTGAAGAAGGAAGCACCAAGTTAATAGATACGCATTCACTCAAAACATTCTCTCATCAAGGAAAAGAGAGCAGTGGTTTAAATGGCATAGAAGGGATTTATAACATAGAAATAGTTGAGGAAGAAACAGAACTTACAAAAAGTTTTTTTAAAAAATTAGAAAAGAAGTATCATCCTACTCGTATTTTAATAGAGTACAATGGGATGTGGGAGCTAAGTACACTTTTAAAGGTGAAATTGCCCACAAGTTATTTTATAGGCACGAATTTTTATCTAGTAGATGCTTCTACCTTTGAAATTTATATGGCAAATATGAGTACATTAATAAGTCGTCAATTAATAGAAGGGGATGTTATTTTAGTAAATAGACAAAAGCAGCTGACAAAAGAAGAACAAAGCCGGTTAGAGCTAACAGTTCATAACCTTTCTAAAAGCTGCCCCATCTATTATGAAGGTGAAGCGGGGTATTGGGAAAAAATAAAAGGGTGGTTCAGAGTATCACCTGAGCTCAAACAAATCAATAGGCAAAAATTAGGGATGATAGGGATGAGTCTCTTAGTGAGTATCCTAAGCATCTTACTTCTTTTGAAAAAAGATTTTAATCCTTACTATAGTGAAAGTGTAGAAGTATTGCGGCTAATGACCAACACACTAGTAGAAGCCACACCTTTTGTAATCATTGGAGTAGTCGTTGCTTCAGTATTAGAGTTGTGTCTTTCGGAGCGATTGCTTCTGCGTCTATTTAATGCACCCATGGGACTGGGCCATTTAATGGCATTAGGATTAGGTGTGCTCTTTCCCGTTTGTGACTGTGCAATAGTACCTATTACCTCGGGTCTTTTAAAAAAGGGAGTACCTCTCTCAAAAGCAATGCTCTTTATGCTGGCAGTACCCATTATGAATCCTATTGTATGGCTTTCTACCTCTTATGCTTTTCCTACACGTCAGTGGCTTATAGGTTATCGTATTGGAACAGGACTTTTAATGGCGTTTTGCAGTAGTCTTATACTAGAACGAATCGTAGGCAAGAAGCTAACTGTTACTAAGCAAGGTATTGGAGGGAGTTGCCAAAGTGGGTATTTAGGAGAACTTTATTTTAAAGAAGGCTTGGGGAAGGTAGAAGCAGTCTTTAGACATAGTATGTTAGAATTTTTGCGAATTATGGGTTATGTGGTAATGGGGACATTGATTTCTTCTATTGTACAAGTATGTGGGCTCGAATTTTTTCAAAAGGAGGGTATGAATTTTACAGCTTCTTTTGGTCTAATGTTTTTAGCCTCCTTGTTTCTATCGGTTTGTGCGAGCTCTAATGCCTTTATCGCTAGGGGATTTTTAGGGGTTATACCGCTAAGTGGGATTGTAGGGTATATGGTAATGGGCCCTATACTAGATATTAAAAATTTATTTTTAATGCTAGGACACTTTTCAAAGAAGTTTATATTTCTTTATTGTGGGATTGTTATTAGTCTTTCATTTATTATTTTTTCACTAGTAAATGTATGGCTTTAAATAAGGAATAGGGGGCAAAGATGAAACGGTATTTAAATGTTGGGGTATTACTTAAGCTTCTTGTAGTAATAGGAATAGGTGGAGTTTTTGGTAAACTTCTTTTAAATGGCAATTGGGCAACGTATATGCATCCTAGAATGGTGCCCTACATTGCTATTGCACTGATGCTATTAAGTGGAATGACGTTCTTTGAAATACCGCAGGTATGGAAGCCAAGTCATCATTTAAAGATGATGCCAGCTCTTTTACTTTTAGTCATACTAATGGTACTTGTAGTAGGCGAAAAAGTGATTGGAAAAGATAAAGCGATAGAAACGATGAGCCAACAAAGTAAGGAGCAGAGAAAAGCAGAAACGTTTAGTCAAACAGATAGGATAGAAATAGCAGATGAGGATTTTGGAAAATGGTATATTAAAATCTATGAAGAAGCTAAACTATATGAGGGCAAAAAAATACGCCTTAAAGGGCAAGTCCTTCATGATCCTGAATTAGGTTCTGATGAATTTGTACCTTCTCGGCGTGTGATAACTTGTTGTGCGGCAGATGCCGGCTCATATGGTTTTGTATGCCGAAGCCCCCAGGCTTCTAGCTTAAAAGAGGATGAATGGGTATGGGTGACAGGCACTCTTTACTGGCAGGAGATTTTAGGAGAGGAAATACCTGTCATAGAAGCTATAGCTATTGAAAAGGCTGAACCACCCATTGAAGAGTATGCAACGTTTGAGTAAGTGTTTTGGAGTTGTTATTCTGCTAATTTTTTATAAGCCTCATAGCGTTCTTTGGCATCCTTTTCAGCTTGGATAAAGAGTGCTTCACTTTCTTCAGGATACTGTTTAGCAAGAGCTGCATAGCGTACTTGTCCCATAATAAAGTCTCTAAAACTTGCTGTAGGTTCTTTTGAATCTAAAAGGAAAGGGTTTTTACCTTGTTCTGTAAGTGTAGGGTTGTAACGGTATAAGTGCCAGTAGCCAGACTTAACTGCATCACCCATAGAGCTAATGGATTTGTCCATACCACATTTTAGACCATGGCTAATACAAGTTGCATAGGCAATGATAATGGATGGACCCTCATAAGCTTCTGCTTCAAGCATTGCTTTAACTAATTGATTTTTATCTGCTCCCATGGCTACTTGTGCAACGTAGATATTACCATAAGACATCATCATACGACCGAGGTCTTTTTTCTTAGAACGTTTACCACTAGCGGCAAATTTAGCAATGGCTGAAACGGGAGTGGATTTAGAGGCTTGGCCACCTGTATTAGAGTAAATCTCAGTATCGAAGACAAGGACATTGACATTTTGACCAGAAGCGAGGACATGGTCTAAGCCACCATAGCCGATGTCATAAGCCCAGCCATCTCCACCAATAATCCATTGAGAACGTTTCACTAAGTAATCGCGTCTATCACGAATCTGTGTAAGATAAGGAAGAGCTTCAGCAAGAGTGATGCTAGCATTATCTAAAAGAGCTTCTACTTCAAAACTAGCAGCTTTTGAGAGTTCACCATTGTTTTTGTTTTCTAACCAATTACTAAAAACTGCTTTTTGATCTTCTGGAAGTGGTAAGTTAATAAGCGCTTCCATTGCTTCTTGAAGAGCATCACGCATTTGTTCAGCTGCTAAGAACATGCCTAAACCGTACTCTGCATTATCTTCAAAGAGAGAGTTTGCCCAAGCAGGTCCTTTGCCGAGGTGATTAGTAGTATAAGGAGTAGAAGGTGCAGAACCTCCCCAAATAGAAGAACATCCTGTTGCATTAGCAATCATCATACGATCACCAAAGAGTTGTGTAAGGAGTTTCATATAAGGAGTTTCGCCACAACCCGCACAAGCACCTGAGAATTCCATAAGAGGTGTTTTAAATTGGCTATCTTTTACCGTTGTACCTTTTACTAAATCACCTTTATAAGCTACTTTTTCCGAAATAGAATAAGTCCAGTTATCTACTTCTGTTTTTACTTGACTTGCAAGAGGTTTCATCTCAAGAGATTTTGTTTTAGTTGGACAAATATCTACACAGTTACCACAACCTGTACAGTCCATTGGACTTACTTGAATCCTAAATTGAAGATTTTCAAGACCTTTACCTATAGCTTTTTTAGTTGCAAAGCTATCTGGTGCTAGGGCTTTTTCTTCTTCTGTAACAAGTACGGGGCGAATACAAGCGTGTGGGCAAACGAAGCTGCATTGGTTACATTGGATACAAGTATCTGTTTTCCATTCAGGAACGAAAATACCTACTCCACGTTTTTCATAAGCAGCAGTTCCTTGAGGGAAAGTACCGTCTTCCATACCACTAAAAGCACTAACAGGTAAGTTATCCCCTTCCATACGATTCATAGGTTCGACAATACGCGTGATAAAGTCAGGTTTGGTAGTTTTCTCTACTTTTACTTCCTCGTTTGCAAATTTCCAGTTTACAGGAACATCAATACGTACAAGGGATTTTTGACCAGCTTCTACAGCTTGACAGTTCATATCCACTATGTTTTGACCTTTTTTGCCATAAGCTTTTTCGATAGAAGCTTTGAGATAAGCTGTTGCATCCTCTTCTGGTAAAATACCAGCAAGCTTAAAGAAAGCAGCTTGCATAATCATGTTAATGCGTTTACCCAGACCAATTTCACCAGCGATACCAAAGGCATTAATGGTATAAAAGGAGATTTCATTTTCAGCAATAAAACGCTTCATGGCAGCGGGCAAATGACTATCTAATTCTTCAGCTGTCCAAAGAGTGTTTAAAACGAAGGTTCCACCTTTTTTTAGACCCTTTAAAAGGTCGTATTCATGCACATAAGCTTGTTGATGACAGGCAATGTAGTCTGCTTCATCAATTAAATAGGTGGATTTGATAGGATCATTGCCAAAACGCAAGTGAGACATGGTAATGCCGCCAGATTTTTTAGAGTCATAAGCAAAGTAAGCTTGTACATATTTATCTGTGTGTTCACCAATGATTTTAATAGCTTGTTTGTTGGCACCGACTGTACCATCTGAGCCTAATCCCCAGAATTTACAACGTACAGTACCAGGTGTTGAGATTTTTAGGTCTTTATCAATAGGGAGAGAAGTAAAAGTAACATCATCTTCAATACCTACAGTAAATTGATCCTTAGGTTCAGTGGTCTTAAGGTTATCAAAAATAGCTAAAATATGACTAGGTGTAACATCTTTTGAACCAAGTCCATAACGTCCCCCAATAATAAGTGGTGTACGTTTAGAACCATAGAAAGCAGAACGCACATCTAAATAAAGTGGTTCACCTAAAGCACCTGGTTCTTTTGTACGATCAAGAACACAAATTCTTTCTGCTGTATGAGGAATAGCATTTAATAAGTGTTCACTAGAGAAGGGACGATAAAGATGTACTTTTACTAAACCATATTTTTCGCCTTTGCTATTAAGATAATCAATCGTTTCTTCAATGGTTTCTGTTACAGAACCCATTGCGATGAGTACATGTGTTGCATCTGCTGCACCATAGTAGTTAAAAAGACTATACTGGCGGCCTGTTAAGCCACCTACTTCCGCCATTGTTTGTTCTACGATAGGAATAATATTTTGATAAAACTTATTAGAAGCTTCACGTGTTTGGAAGTAGATATCCGCATTTTGTGCTGTTCCTCTCGTCACGGGGTGGTTAGGAGAAAGCGCACGTGAGCGGAAGGCAGCAAGTGCTTCTTGATCTACTAAAGCAGCATAATCTTCATAATCTAATACTTCTACCTTTTGAATTTCATGAGAGGTTCTAAACCCATCAAAGAAATGAATAAAAGGAAGACGCCCTTTAAGTGCTGCTAAGTGCGCTACAGGAGCAAGGTCAGCAACTTCTTGAACAGAGCCTGAACTAAGCATAACACAGCCTGTTTGACGAGCTGCCATTACATCTTGATGGTCTCCGAAGATGGATAAAGCTTGAGCTGCCAAAGCACGTGCACTTACATGGAAAACACCAGGAAGAAGTTCACCTGCAACTTTATACATATTAGGAATCATAAGAAGAAGTCCTTGAGAAGCAGTAAAGGTTGTAGTTAAAGCACCTGCTTGAAGACTACCATGAAAGGTACCTGCTGCTCCTGCTTCAGATTGCATTTCTATAACTTTTACTTTTTGTCCAAAAATATTTTTCTTACCTGTTGAAGCCCAATCATCCACTACTTCAGCCATAGTAGAAGAAGGTGTAATAGGATAAATAGCAGCTATATCGGTATAAGCATAAGCTACATAACTGGCAGCAGTATTGCCATCTAATGTCATTAATTTTTTTGCCATAATGTTTCCCTCTCTATCTTTGATTTTAGAATGTGTATTTATAAAGTACATTCTCTATTTTAAAATAGTAATATTTTCTAATTTTACGCTCCTTGAGGGAGCAGTTATGCTTTTATCATAAGAAAGAGCAAGATTTTTAACAAGTAGACACTTTTTTTATAGATAGTATCAAAAAGGATACTATGCTATACTAATCAATGACAGCAAAGGAGGACAGATAATGGAAGAACCAAAACATGAAGAATGTGTCATGAAGGAACGTTGTGCACATTATTGTACATGCCCTATGACCCTTGTGCACCGTTTATTTTCAGGAAAATGGAAAATTTTAATTTTATGGTATTTAAGTCATCAGACCTTACGTTTTAGTGATTTAAAAAGGAAAATTCCTGATATTACTCAAAAAATGTTAACCAATCAATTAAGAAGCTTAGAAGAGGATGATTTAGTTATCCGTAAGGTCTATCCTGTCATACCACCACGAGTTGAATATAGCTTATCTGAAAGTGGTAAAAAGATGCTTCCTTTATTAGAAGGGATGTATCAATTTGGTATTGGGTATTTTAATACTCACCCTAAAGTATTTAAACAAAAATGTGAAAGAATAGAAGAAGAGCTTACCGATGAGCAATGAAAAACGCTCATAAAAGGATTATAAAAAACTTAAAAATAAAAATATAAAATAGGTATAAAGGGATTAAGAATGCATATACTAATCCCATACAGAAAATGCTACTTCATGCAAATGAAATAGTGTTTCCTGTATACAAGTTAGGAGATGGTACCCTTGGAAAATAGCAAGCGTTAGCAAACTTATTTGAAGAAGTTATCACGACCTAATGATTTGCCTTTTTAAATTTAGATTTCCAAAGGGAACTGGGTTCTAGGGAAACTGAGCTTTATGAAGGCAAAAAAAGCAAGAGTAGCCAACACTACTCTTGCTTTTTTGATTGTTAAAAATTGTATCTCTAGCCGCTCAAAATACAACATAGAACCTATTTATTACGAATGGCTAAGACAGAACGTTCAATATCTCTTAGAGTGACATCACCATATATACGAATAAGTAATTGAATTTGTTTTAAAACATCATCAATAGTTCCTGCAACACTCATCTTTATAGCCTCCTTAGGTATTTAATAAGTAGATTGTATCACATATCGAACAAATGTTCTATAGTTTTTTTGAAAAAAATTAAAAATTTCATAAGGTATTTAAAATGATTAGCAAAGTTTATAAGCACAGTAAAACCTTTAAAATAGATAAAGTCACATGACATAGAAGTGTAAAAATAGACAGAATGTAGAAAAATAGGATATAATAATTAGATTATTTAAAAGCTTAAACAAAATAGACAAAGAGACAAACTTGAGGAGCACCTTCTTTTTGGGATTATAACTAGTCATAAAATGGAAAAGTGCAAAATGTATAAAAGGAAATGAAAAATAAAGAAAACTTAGGGCATACTTATTGGGAAACACTTGTTATAATGTACTTGTAACTTCCCCCAGATGTTACAGCAAATATTTAATTATTTGCTACCCCTAGAATAAAATACCTTCTCTCAAGGAGAAAAGACCCGTCGTCTTTCTCCTTCTTTTTTTGTCTACTTTTCCAACGACCTACTAATGCGATAAGTCTTGTGATGAGGTTATAATAGGTGTAAGGCATACTCCCTTAGAAAAGGGGAGAGGCGTAAGGAGGAGAGTAAATGAGAAGAAAAAGAGTTTTTCTAATGAGTGGAATAATTTTAGGTGTATTACTCCTTATGGGTGGCATAACATGGAATAAGCATTCTAAGCCTGTGCAAATGTCTTATAATGAGTTTATAAGCAAGGTTGAAAATAAACAAATAGAGGAAGTTATATTAAGCTCTGAAGCCAAGCTTCACTTTAAACAATATGGGGAAGATATCTCTTATGAAACAGATAATCCACGTACTCAAAGCTTTAAAGAAAAACTTCTTTTAAATAATGTTAAGGTAATAGAAAAAACGACAACACAATTTGATATGGTACAAAGTGTAATAAGTTTAGCTTTTATGGTAGCTATGTTTACTTTAATCTTTAAAATGGTAAGTAAGCAGGGAATGAGCAAAGGGGCTATGAGTTTAAATTCTAAGCCTATTGAAGCAAATGAACTTAAGCAAGATTTTAATAATATTGCAGGAAATGAAGAAGCTAAAGAACAAGTTCAAGATATTATTGACTTTATGAAAAACCCAGAAAAGTATGCGAAACTAGGAGCAAGAATGCCTAAGGGGATTATTCTCTATGGGCCACCAGGAACAGGAAAGACACTAATGGCTAAAGCGATTGCCAAAGAAGCAGGAGTAGCATTCTTTTCCGTAAGTGGTTCTGATTTTGTACAGCTTTATGTGGGAGTAGGGGCAAGTCGTGTACGTGAAATTTTTGGGGAGGCACGTAAACATAAAAAAGCCGTTATTTTTATTGATGAAATTGATGCAATTGGAAAGAAAAGAAGTCAAAGTGCACAGAATAGTAATGATGAGAAAGACCAAACCTTAAATGCACTTTTAACAGAAATGTCAGGATTTAGAGAAGATGAGGGGATTGTTATTATTGCAGCAACTAACCGTTTAGACATGTTAGATGATGCACTTTTAAGACCAGGGCGTTTTGATAGACATATTGAAGTAGGTTATCCTGATCTTGCAGCAAGAGAGGCTATTTTAAAGCTTCATATAAAAAATAAGCCTTTAAGTGAAGATATTAATCTTAAAGAGCTTGCTAAACAAACTGTTTATTTTTCAGGAGCTATGCTAGAAAATTTAGTTAATGAAGCAGCTATTTCAGCAGCCAAGGAAGATCAGAAAGTGATTACTAAAGAAGGGATAGATTCAGCCTTTTATACAGTGATTGCGGGAAAAGAAAAAAAGGATCGAAGTGGGATAGATAGACGTGAGCGTAAGGTAACAGCCTTCCATGAAGCAGGACATACTTTAATTACGAAGTTAGTTGCTCCAGAAAATAGTATAACGAAAGTTACCATTATTCCGAGTACTAAAGGAGCAGGAGGCTTTAGTATGAATATTCCTAAGGATAAAATGTATCATACCAAACAAGATATTTTAAATCAAATTAAGGTTAGTTTGGGGGGGAGAGCTGCTGAAGAACTGATTTTTGGGAAAGACTTTATTACAACAGGAGCAAGTAATGACCTTGAAAGGGCCAGTGGGCTTATTAAAGATTACTTGATGCGTTATGGGATGGATGAGGAGTTTGGGCTAGTTAATTGGAAAGTCTTATTAGGAGAAGATAAGACGGAAGGAAGATGGCTTTTAGAAAAGGCTTCTACACATTTGAATAAGCTATATGAGGAATGTAAGCAAATTTTAATAAATCATAAAGAAGTGCTAGAGTTACTAGCAGAAGCACTCCTTGAAAAAGAAACCTTGGATGAACAAGAAATAGCTAACTTCTTTACATAAGAAGTTAGCTATTTGGTGTATTTTTCTTGTTTTGTAAATTTATAATATCGTTGCGCCAATAAAGCCTTACACGGTTAATGGTCTTGATGGGGGTAATTCTTCCTTTACTTACAAGTTCATCGAGATATTGCCTAGAACAGTTTAGTAGGCATGTCGCTTCAGCAGTAGTAATGATTTCGTTGCATATAAAATCTATCAAGTGTTCTTTGTCATCAAAGGTATATTTCATTTCAAAGTCCCCCTTTGCCAATATATTTACTATTGTAAAGTATTTTAAGTAATTTATCAACAATTAATAGTAGATTCCTATAATTAATTATTTGAACTGATAGTTGTATTTTGTATAAACTTTTAATTTTCTTCATATGCTTCGTTTATAATAAAAAGAAAAGAACTGTATAAACACTCAATAAAGCTAAGAAGAGGAGAAAGCTTATGAATATATTAGTCATTGAAGATGAAGAACGTGTAGCAGATATTATGACCAAATATCTAGAAAAAGAAGGATTCACCGTTTTTACTTGCTATACAGGACAAACAGGACTTGATACTTTTTATAGCCAAAAGATAGATATTGTACTTTTAGATTTAATGCTTCCGGATATTCAAGGTGAAGAAATTTGTGCACAGATGCGACAGGTATCTAATGTGTATATTTTTATGGTTACAGCAAAAGGCACATTAGATAGTAAGATTGAAGGATTTAATCTTGGGGCAGATGAGTATTTAGTGAAACCTGTTAGCCCACGTGAAGTGGTTGCTAGGGTGAAGGCACTTGATATGAGAAAGCAAAGAGAGGAAAATAAAAATACCCTTATTTTTGATAAAGGACGACTAAAGATTTATTTAGAAGAACGTATCATTAAGGTGAACAATGAAGAGGTAGCCCTTACGCCTAATGAGTTTGATTTGTTTTATGAATTGGCCTCTTCACCAGGTCGTGTTTTTACAAGAGATCAACTCATAGAAGCAGTAATGGGGATTGATTTTGATGGATTTGACCGAACGATTGACGTACACATTAAAAATTTAAGAAAGAAAATAGAAGAAGATACAAAAAACCCTAAATACATTAAAACAGTAACAGGAATTGGGTATAAGTTTGAAGGCGATACAGTATGATTTCTATTAGAAAACAACTTTTTGGGACTCTTGTTTCTCTAGGAATTCTTGTTATATTAACAAATTCCCTGATGGTTAATATTTCAATTAAAAAGAATTTTGAGCATTATATGGAAAAAAACATTGAACAAGCAGGGGATGTTATTGTTAAGATTTTAGAGGACTTGTATGAAACAGATGGATGGAAATATAATATTGATGAAAAATTAGTTGTTGAAACCTATATGGGAAATTTTGCTATTTCTATTTTGGATTGTAATAAGAAACTCATATGGGGAACGACTCAGGAACAGCTTCATTATAGCATTGCAAACTTAGAAGGAAAGTGGATGAGGCTAAATGATAAAAATTATCGTTTTGAGGATCGACCATTGTATGACAGACAGGGGGAATTGATAGGTTATGCGCGTATTGGCTATTATCCTTCTTTACTTCTTTCTGAAAGTGGACTTCAGTTTCAAGCAGCTATGAATCAAGCAGTTATATGGTGTTGTATTCTGATTTTAGGATGCTTTGTAGCAGCTGGTTTAGGTATTTCTAAGATGTTTACTTATCATATTTATGGAATTGCAAAGACATCTATGGATCTTGCAGATGGTAAGTTAGCAGCACGTTATACTAGGCCTAGTCGTATTCAAGAGATTGAGACCTTACGTTATAGTATGAACTACTTAGCAGAACGTTTGGAAAAACAAGATGCTATTCGTAAAAAACTTATTTCAGATGTTTCACATGAGATTCGAACACCTCTTCATATTTTACAGAGTAATTTAGAGGCCATGATTGACGGGATTTATCCGATTGATGATGAGCAGATGCAAATGCTTTATAAAGAAGTGGTACGTTTTGGAAAGCTTCTTAGTAATTTAGATATGCTTAAAAATGTAGAGGAGGAAGAGGGGGGAGAAGCAGAACTTCACCCCATTCCAATTAACCAAAGTATCAAAGAAGTTTTTAACAACTTTAAAATTGTAGCAAAAGAAAAACGCATTAAGTATAGCTTAAACATAGAAGAGACAGAGAATATGAATATATTAGGGGATAAGGATGGTATTAAACAGCTCTGGATGAATTTACTTTCTAATGCCTTTAAGTTTACGGGGGCTAAGGGAGAAATTAAAGTTACAACCAGTGTAAAAGATAAACAATGTGTTATTACTATAGAAGATACAGGTATTGGTATTGCTAAAGAAGACTTACCTTATGTTTTTGACCGCATGTATCGAGGGGATAAGAGTAGGGAAAAATATGAAGGTAGTGGACTAGGCCTTACCATTGTAAAAAAGATTGTAAAGACCCACAATGGCAAGATTAGCATTGAGAGTGAACAAGGATGTGGAAGTAAGGTGTCTGTGCAACTTCCACTAGAAGGTGATTTTATACATCAACATCGTACCAATAAAGTAAAATCCTATATGCGTTTAGGAATTAAAAATTAATAAAAAAGAGTTCTTCAGGACAGCTTTAGGATCTTGAAGAGCTCTTTTTTTAGGCATACAGGATGCCCTTTTCACTATGGACTGTTGGTTTTACATTATAAAATGATTGCATGATTCCTGTTAGGGAGAATTAAACCTCTTTTGTACGAAAAGCATTTAAATGGATCGTAAGGTATTTAAGAGTGAAATACAGTATTGCACACTCGATGGGGATAATGGCAAAATTTTTAGCAAGCCTTAAAGGTAATAAGGCCATAAAGGCTTTACCATTGGTAAGGCTTAACCAATAAGTATTTAGTAATCCGTGAAGGATAAGATTTACAAAAGCATTTGCCATAACGATATGAGGTAAACTTATCTTTCCCTTCATTTTTTTATAATGCATAAAATAACCATAAGTGAAGCCACCTAAAGCCGCAGTTAGGGTATAACCGGGGAAAAAGGGAGATGTTTGTGGAAATAAGAAAAAGCCTAAAATATCTGCTGCTGCACCCATAGCACACGTAATCCAAGGTCCATATAAATAAGCTGTAAGTCCGGATACGATAAAGCCAAAAGAAATACGCAAAAAATTATTAAAGAGTGTAATTTGAGCCACACGCGCTAGAATAATTTTAAGGCTGATAAAAAGTCCAAGTAATACAGTATCTTTTGTTTGTAAATTGTTTTTCATATTAGCAACTCCTTTTCAAGTAAAAGCTTAAACCCAATAAGATTTTAGGTTTAAGATAAAGAAGCGCTGCATCTGGCAGCGGAATGCGATATAAGTACCGCAAATCCTTTGAGGATTTTTCGTCTAGTGGCAACTTCCCGTCCAACTAGCACTTAACGCACTTATATCTACTCTGCCAACGGTCTATAGTGATAGTCCCATTATAGCAAAATTTTTTTAAAACACAATATGAATGAAAAATAAAAGTTTACAATAAATATTCACCTTATTATAATAAAATATAAAAAAGTGATAGATACTAAGAAAGAATAGAAAGAGAGGACGAAACGATGTTCAATACAAAAGATCCCTATTTACTACTAAGCATTGTAAATATGAAATTAAGAGATGAGGCTAGTTCTTTAGAAGACCTTTGTAAAACATATAATCAAAAGCAAGAGGAAGTAGAAGAACGTTTAAGTAAGGTAGGTTATAAGTATAATAGTACCCTTAATCAATTTGTAGCAGAATAAAAAGAAAAGGAAGAGATGAATGTTTGAAGAAAAGTTAAAACAATATGCAAGACTTGTAGTGGAAGTAGGTGTAAATATCCAAAAAGATCAATACCTCATGATTCGTACACCTTTAGAAGGTGTATACTTTGCAAGAGAGCTTGCTAAATGTGCTTATGAAGTAGGTGCAAAACGTGTTTATACGGAGTATAGTGACGAACAAATGTCTAAAATCACCTATACCTATGCCTCAGAGGATGCTCTTAGTGAATATCCAAGCTGGCTAGCACAGGGGCTTACGGAATTAGCAGAAAAAAATGCAGCCTTCATTAGCATAAGTGCAGGAGATCCAGATCTGTTAAAAGGAGTGGCTACTAGCAAAATAGCTACGGCTCAAAAGGCAGCAGGCGAAGCTTTAGCTACCTTTCGTAAATATATGAGTCATTCGCACGTACCGTGGTGTGTTGTGTCAATTCCCACACCTACATGGAGTCAGAAGCTTTTTCCCAACGTATCAAAAGAGGAAAGTGAAAAGCTTTTATGGGATAAAATTTTTGAAGCAACACGTATTGATGAAAAGGACCCTGTAAGGGCATGGAAAGACCATGTGGATAACTTAGAAAGAAAATGTACATTTTTGAATGAAAAACGGCTAAAAAAACTTCATTATACAGGTCCTGGGACAGACCTTTGGGTAGAGCTTCCTCAAGATCATCTTTGGGAAGGTGGAGGTGAAACAAGTACCAAAGGGATTTATTTCGTAGCAAATATGCCAACAGAAGAGATTTTTACTTTACCATCTAAATATGGTGTAAATGGCAAACTGTCTTCTACGAAGCCATTTAGTTATGGTGGCAACTTAATCGATGATTTTGTACTGCTATTTGAAAAAGGTAAAGTAGTAGATTGCATGGCAAAAGAAGGAGAAGAGTTGCTTAAAAAGCTTTTACAAACAGATGAAGGTGCTTCTTATTTAGGTGAAGTAGCTCTGGTGCCTCATAGCTCACCTGTTTCAGAAACAGGGATGATTTTCTTTAATACCTTATTTGATGAAAATGCTTCTTGTCATTTTGCCTTTGGTAACAGCTATCCTACCACTTTAAAGGGTGGTACAACTATGACAGATGAAGAATTAGAAAAGCATGGAGCTAACATATCTATGATTCATGAAGACTTTATGGTAGGTGGACCTAAACTCAGTGTAGAAGGTTTTACCGTAGATAATGAAAGTATTTTTTTAATAAAAGATGGAGAATGGGCTTTTTAAAGTGCATGTTTTAAAAGATGGGTGACATACTAAGAGAAAAAGCTAAACTAATAAATAGAAAGGAATAGAGAAGATGAAAGCATCTATAGCAAGACCTCTTAGTGGAGAGTATAATAAAAAGCTTAATAATAAAGTGCCTACTCATAGTGAATCAACATCCGCTATCCTCAATGTACAAGTTGAAATGCCAGAATCTAAAGTAGGCTTGCCAGGTGAAGAAGCTGTTGAAAATGCCAAGGATTGGGTAGATAATGGAAGTAGACTCTAAAACTTTTAGTTAAAGCTAAAGAATAAGAACAAGCTTTAAAGTGAAAAACTTAAAAAGTATTTCGCTTTAAAGCTTGTTCTTATTTATATATAAAAATAAGATAGCAAGGGCATTTGGGTCTATATAATAATTACAAAATGTACTAAGGCACAATCTAGATGAAGGAGAGGCTAGGAGCTAGGAAAGAAGGGTGCTATAATGAATAAAAAAGAATTTGGAGGGCAATAGGATGGGAAAGAGTTTAATTACGCAATTAACGGCATTAGTCAAAACTCCCTTTTTAGGATTATTTGATGTAACGTATAAAAATAAATTGGGACAAGAAAAACACTGGATGGTGGCTTCTCGTAAAAAAGAAGAGGTGTTAAGAGCGCTCTATTTAGAAGGGGAACCTGATAGGGTGGATGCAGTAGTCGTTGTAGCTTATCATGAAGAAGAGCAGAAGCTTGTTATTATTAGACAGTTTAGGGTACCTATTAATGATTATATTTATGAGCTTCCAGCAGGGCTTATTGACCCTATGGAAGAGAGGGAGGTAACTTTAAGGCGGGAACTTAAAGAAGAGACAGGTTTAGACTTGGTACATCTTATTGAGGGGCTGAGTGTAGAGAAAACTTATCTTTCACCAGGACTTACGGATGAATCTGTTGCATTTATGTATTGTACTTGTAGAGGAGAGTTAAGTAGGTCCTATCTAGAAGAGGATGAAGAGATTGAAGCCTTACTCATATCTCAAGAAGAAGCCAAAAAACTCTTAGAAGAGAAAGTAAAAATGGACATAAAGCTTATTATTATTTTAAGAAGCTTTGTTCATTTAGGAAAACAGATGTTCCAAGAGACTTTCTAATGATTTAGTTTATAATAATGATTGAAAATAGAGAAGGATATTATATAATAGAATTAAGCTAGCACTATACATAAGCTGTTTAAAAATTTAAGTGATGAAAGGGAGGTTTATTATGAGCGGAGAACAAAAGTTTTATAGGTGTAAGGTATGTGGCAATATAGTAGGGATAATTGAAGCAGGTGGCGGTAAGCTGGTTTGTTGTAATGAAGCCATGACAGAAATAAAACCGAATACAACAGAGGCAGCTACCGAGAAACATTTACCTGTTGTAAGTATCACGGGTAATGAAGTGAAAGTAGTTATAGGAAGTGTAGCACATCCTATGACAGAAGCACATCTTATTAACTGGGTTTATCTTTTAACGGAAAAAGGGGGACAAAGAAAATGTCTTTCACCCAACGATGAACCTTGTGTAACCTTTGCTTTAACAGAAGATGATCGTGTTCTTGCAGCATTTGCATATTGTAATTTGCATGGGTTATGGAAAACTGAAGTATAAGGTAATTATAAAAATAAGAGCTCTTTCTTAGGGTAGATAGTTTAGATAATAAAAACTGTTTACTGCAAAGGAAGAGTTTTTTTATCTAAAAAAGGGTGAATACCATTCATGTATAAGACAAGTTGAAAAGGGTTAATTTAACACTAAGTATAGTCTAAATGCAAGAAAAGGTGAGGTGAAAAGATGCGTATAGTTATTATCGGTGGTGTTGCAGCAGGAATGAGTGCGGCAGCCAAGCTAAAAAGATTAAACCCACAAGATGAAGTGGTTGTTTATGAAAAGACGGAGATTGTGTCTTTTGGTGCTTGTGGTCTTCCTTATTATGTAGGAGGTTTTTTTGAAGACAAAGAAGAGATGCTGGCGCGGCCCATAGAAGCTTTTCGTAAAAAAGGTATTGACTTATTAACAAGGCATGAAGTAATAGAAGTTGATTTTCCAAATAAAAAACTTAAAATAAAAAATCATTTAACTGGAGAAAATAGAGAGGATTACTATGATAAGCTTATGATTGCAACAGGAGCAAGTAGTATTATTCCAGCTATTCCAGGCAGCGAACTTCAAAATATCAGAACACTAAAAAGTATGGAAGATGGTACTATTCTACGTACTTTATTACAAGAGGAAAGTTGTAAAAAAATAGTGGTTATTGGAGCAGGCTTCATTGGTCTTGAAGTGGTAGAAGCTCTTAAATATAGAGGTAAAGAAGTCTGTATTATAGAAAGAGAAGACCGTATTTTAAAGAAAGTAATGGATCCAGAAGTTACTGATTTGTTAGAAAATGAATTAAAAAGGCAACAAGTGCCACTTTATTTAAATGAGGAAGTATGTAGCTTTGAAGGGGAGGAAAAAGTAAAGTATGTTGTAACGAATCAACGTACTTTAGAAGCAGATGCAGTTATTTTAGCTATGGGCTTTAAGCCCAATACAGATTTCTTAAAGCATACACCTCTTGAACGTCTATCTAATGGAGCTATTGTAGTAGATGCCCAGGGAAGGACATCTATAGAAGATGTTTATGCAGCAGGGGATTGTGCTACTATTTGGCATGCCCTTATGAAAAAACCAGTTTATGTACCTCTAGCGACAGGTGCTAATAAATTAGGGCGTATTGTAGGTGAAAATTTAAGTGGGCGACCAAATGCCTTTGAAGGTTCTTTAGCTTCAAGTTGTATTAAAGTATTAGACATGGAAGCAGGACGTACAGGCTTAACAGAAGAAGAGGCAAGATTAGAGGGCTTTGAATATAAAACGACTTTTATAGAAGATACAAATCAAACAAGTTATTATCCTGGTGGAAATAAAATAGCTGTCAAACTTATCTATGAAAGAGAAACTTACAAGCTTTTAGGTGGTCAGGTGGTAGGATACAAAGATGCTGTACAACGTACCAATGTATTAGCTGCCTGTATTTTTGCAGGAGTCACAACAAAGCAGCTAGGCTTATTAGACCTATGTTATGCACCACCTTTCGCAAGAACTTGGGATGTATTAAATGTGGCAGGAAATGTATGCAAATAAAAAGGAGAAAAAGGGATGAAAGAAAGTACATTTTTATCAGAGTTTTTACTCATTACTAACTGGAAAACCTTATTATTTATAGGTATTTTTATAGTTTTATGCTTAATTGTTTTAAGAATGCAACAAAAAAAGGTAAAGTTTTCTTTACGCATGGTTATTTGCACCCTAATAGGTCTTATTTTAGGGCTTGTTATTCAGTGGGTAGCAGGTTTTCCTAAAGATCCAGCGCAAGTACCTTGGCTCGTTGAAATCTCTAAATGGTATGGTTTAGTAGGCTATGGATTTTTAGATTTACTCAAGATGTTAGTTGTTCCTATGATTTTCGTATCTATTATAAGAGTTATTATGAATATGCAAGGAAGCAACCTAGGCAAAATGACATCTATCACTGTTGGTACACTTCTAGGGACAACAACATTAGCTGCTATGGTAGCTATTTTAGTAGGTCAGTTAATGCGTTTAGGGGTAGGAGAAGTAGTTACAGCTGAAACAGTTGAAATGCGTACTATTACACCCATTGTAGATACTCTAAGAGGACTATTGCCTGCTAATCCTGTTAAAGCTATGGCAGATGCCAATGTAGTAGCAATTGTTATTTTTGCAGCTTTTTTAGGCATTGCAATAAGACGTTTAACTAAAAAATATACAGAGGTTATAGCACCCTTTGTAGCTTTAGTAGAAGCATTTTATAAAATTATTGTAAGTGTAGCTATGACCATTATTAAATATATGCCATATGCAGTAATAGCTCTTTTGGCCAATACATTAGTAGCAAGAGGCGTTGCGTCTTTACTGAGTGTCATTCGTTTTATTATTGCACTGTATATAAGTATCGGTATTATGTTTATTATTCATCTTATTATTATAGCACTGTGTGGACTTAATCCATTTACTTATATAAAAAATTTAATGGAACCACTTATTATGGCATTTACTTCCCGTTCGAGCTTAGGAACGCTACCTGTTACCATTGAAAAACTTACAACCAATGCAGGGATACAAGAAGGTGTTGCTAGCTTTGTAGGAAGCCTTGGCTCAAATATGGGGATGAATGGGTGTGCCGGAATCTATCCAGCTTTAATGGCAATTACTTTGGGCAATATGAGTGGTATAACAATGGATTTAAGCTTTTACATTATGTTGTTAGTAGTTATTGCGGTTGGCTCTTTAGGGATTGCAGGTCTTCCGGGCACAGCAACCATTGCTGTATCTGTTGTGATATCAGGAGTAGGTTTAGGGCCACATTTTCCTTTGGCTGGAGGAATACTAGCTATAGATCCTATTTTAGACATGGGACGCACCATGTTAAATGTTAATGGTACAATGGTAGCTGCTACGGTAGTAGCAACATCTTGTGGTGAATTAGATAAAGAAAAGTACAATGCACCTTTAGATTAAAAAGCTAAAATCTGCTGAGAGACATGTAGAAAAATATTTTAATATAATTTTAAAATTATTATTGAAATATTTTTAAAATTATATTAAAATACAAACAAATAATAAATGGGTAGCGAGAGCAAAGGAGCTTTCTGAAGAGTATGCTACATACTTGGAAGAAGGCTCTTTTTGTCTCTTAATAGGAAGGACACTATCTTATTTTATGTAGTAACCATTTATTAACATTCAATCATTTGTTTATATGTGAAGGGGGAATTATTGATGAAGCTAAGAAAAGTATTAGTAGTTGTGATAAGTACGGTAATGGTGCTAAGTGGAGCTGGTTGTGGTAGTAAAAAAGTAACACCTTCCACTTCAGTAGAAAGTGCTCAAAAGAGTGAAGGGGAAAAAAATACCTCAACATCAGGTGAAACAATTAAGGTTGGGCTAATCACACCCAAAACAGGTCAGGTTGCTCAATATGGTATTGCTGTAGAAAATGCCAGCATGCTTGCAGTGAAAGAAGTAAATGAAGCAGGAGGTATTCATGGGAAACAAATTGAGCTTATTTCTTATGATAATAAAGCAGATGCTACAGAAAGTATTAATTTATTTAATCGTCTTGTAGATAATGATAACATTGTAGCTCTTATAGGACCAGTTATTTCTTCTACTTCCTTAGCAGTTGCGCCACTTGCTGAAGAAAAGGGTATTCCAATGATTACACCTACAGGAACGAACTTAGATATTACCCCTGATTATGACTATGTATTTAGAGCATGTTATACAGATCCTTATCAAGGCGGTATAATGGCCAAATTTGCTTCTGAGAATTTAAAAGCTAAAAAGGCTGCTATTTTATATAATACAGGTGATGATTATTCAACAGGTCTTGCAGTAGCTTTCAAGGAAACCTTTGAAGCAGCAGGTGGTACTATCACTAATTATGAGGGTTATACAGCAGATGATAAAGATTTCAAAGCTATTTTAAGTAACATCAAAGCTAATGCACCAGATGTACTTTTTAATCCAGACTATTACAACACAGTAGGTCTTATTGCCGGTCAGGTAAAAGAAGCCGGACTTAAAACCATTATGCTTGGTGGTGATGGTTGGGATGATGTACAAAAAGAATATGGTGAGGTAACAGAGGGATATTACTTTGCTAACCACTATGCTTCTGATGATACAGATCCTATTGTACAAAATTTTGTTCATTCTTATAAAGAAATGTATGGCGATACACCAAATGCTTTAGCAGCTCTTGGCTATGATGCAACAAAAATTATGATAAAAGCTCTTGAGACGGCTAATAGTGAAGAAGGTCCAGCCATCCTCGAAGCCCTTAAAGCAACAGATCTTGATTGCGTGGCAGGTCATGTTACATTTGATGAGGTAGGTGATCCTCAAAAGGCTGTTTCTATCTTAAAAATTGAAAAGGGTAAGTTGAAACTTGAAACAAAAATTTCCAAATAATGAATTCATTTGACTTGTTTATTTTCTGACTATTGAATCTTAATAAGAAACAAAAACTTTTTTATTGAAAAATGACAAATATTATATTACAATACAATAAATTGAAAGCTTGTGAATAATGGCTTAAACCAAAGAAACGTTTCTCAAGTTATCTGCTTAGAAACGTTCTTTTGGTGTTTAGTATAAGCAAACTCTCAATCAGTAAAAAGTTAAATGGAGAATCAATGAGGAGGAAAATAATATGATTTTAAAAAGAGTAAGTGCTATTGCAATAAGTATGCTTATGGCAGTAAGCATGGCAGGTTGTGGTGCAAAAGCACCGAGTAATGAAGGTGAAGGCGCATCAGTAGCAACTAATGGCGAAGGTACTATCAAGATTGGTTTAATTACACCTAAAACAGGTTCAGTTGCTCAATATGGAATCGCTGTAGATAATGCAACCGCTTTAGCAGTAAAGGAAATTAATGAAGCAGGTGGTATTAACGGTAGAGAAATCGAACTTATTTCTTATGATAATAAAGGTGACGCAACAGAAAGTATTAATCTTTTTAATCGTTTAGTAGATAATGATGAAATAGTTGCCTTATTAGGACCAGTTATTTCAAGTAATGCTTTGGCTATTGGACCATTAGCTGATGAAAAAGGTATTCCAATGATTACGCCTACAGGAACAAGTCTTGATATTACACCAGGTTATGATTATGTGTATAGAGCATGCTACACAGACCCTTATCAAGGAAGTATTATGGCAAAGTTTGCAAATGAAAATCTTAAAGTAAAAACAGCTTCTATTCTATACAATACAGGAAGTGATTATTCTGTAGGTCTTGCAGAAGCTTTCAAAGAAACTTTTGAAGCAGCAGGCGGAACAATTACAAACTATGAAGGTTATACAGCAGATGATAAAGAATTTAAAGCAGTGCTTACAAACATTAAGGCAGGTTCACCAGAAGTATTATTTATTCCTGATTACTACAATACAGTAGGTCTTATTGCTGGCCAAGTAAAAGAAGTTGGCTTAGATACGATTATGCTTGGTGGTGATGGATGGGATGGTGTACAAGAAAATTATGGTGAGTTAGTAGAAGGTAGTTACTTTGTAAACCATTATGCTGCAGATGATACAGCAGAAATTGTTAAAAACTTTGTAGATAACTATACCGAAATGTTTGAAGGTACAAGACCTAATGCATTTGCAGCTCTTGGCTACGATGCAACTAAGATTTTAGCAGCAGCTATTGAAAAAGCAGGAACAGAAGATAAAGCAGCGATTAAAGATGCCATTGCCGCAACAGATATGGATTGTGTAACAGGACATGTTACTTTTGATGAAAATGGTGATCCACAAAAATCTGTTACTATCTTAAAAATGAAAGATGGCGTATCTGTTCTTGAAACAAAAGTTCAATAAGGTGTTAAAACTCTATAGTATAGACGTAGCAATTACATAGAGTATAAGATAGGGGAGAATAAATAGTGTTCTCCCCTTTTGTAAGTCAAACACAAAGAGAAGGGGGAGGAAGATGAATCAATTTATTGAACAAATTATTTATGGTATTCAATTAGGAAGTATTTATGCCTTAATTGCCCTTGGTTATACGATGGTTTATGGAATTGTTAAATTAATTAACTTTGCACATGGTGATATTTTAATGATGGGTGCCTATTTTGGTCTATTAAGTGTAACACTTTTAGATATACCTTTTGGACTGGCAATTGTTCTTTCCATGGCAGTATGTGCAGTGATTGGTATGCTTATTGACATCATTGCTTATAAGCCACTTCGTAATGCACCACGTATTTCAGCACTTATTACAGCCATTGGTGTTAGCTTATTTTTAGAAAATATATATCGCGTAATGTTTGGTGCAGAAACACGCAAGATGGTTATTCCTACGAGTCTTACTCAAACTATAGCCATAGGAAATATAAAAATATCATATGTGACCTTATTAACTGTCTTTTTAACTATTATTTGTATGGTTGCCCTACAACTAGTAGTTAAGAAGACTAAGGTAGGAAAGGCAATGCGAGCTGTTTCAGAAGACCAACAAGCAGCAAGGCTTATGGGGGTTAATGTTAACTTAACTATTTCTATGACCTTTGCCCTTGGTTCAGCACTTGCTGCTTTAGGAGGGGTACTTTATAGTGTAACCTATTATCAAGTAGAACCCTATATGGGGATGATGCCAGGACTTAAAGCTTTCGTAGCTGCCGTATTAGGAGGTATTGGAATTATACCAGGCGCCATGTTTGGGGGATATGCTTTAGGACTTATTGAAAATCTTGCGAAAGCATATGTTTCTTCAAGCTGGTCCAATGCCATCGCTTTTGGTATTTTAATTTTGATTCTACTCTTTAAACCAGCTGGACTATTTGGTAAAAATGTCAGAGAGAAAGTGTAGGTGAGTGGCATGAAGAAATGGCAAGAATATAGTGTAACCTTTGGTGGAATTGTTTTGCTTTTTATTTTGTTTGAGGTGTTAATGGCACAGGGTATTATTAATAACTACGTATCGGGTGTGCTTGTTCTTATTGGCATCAATATTATTGCTGCAGCTAGCTTGAATCTTGCAACAGGGTATTTAGGGCAACTGGCACTAGGGCATGCAGGATTTATGGCTATTGGTGCCTATTCGGCAGCCTTTGTGATGAAGGTAGCGAAGATAAATGGTTTTCAAAATTCAGATGGTATTGTTGTTGGCTTAATGATTGTTGCTCTTATTTTTGCAGGTGTTATGGCAGCCATTTTTGGTATACTTATTGGGATTCCAGCTCTTAGACTTCGTGGAGATTATTTAGGAATCGTTACATTAGGGTTTGGTGAAATCATTCGTATTGCCATTTTTAATTTGGATTTTAAAGTAATGGGCTTCCAATTTACAGGTGGTGCAAGAGGCTTTAGAGGCTACTTAGGTTATATGAGCTTTGAAATGATATTTTGGCTTGTAATCATTGTATTAGCGATTTTATACCTTATTATTCGTTCACGCCATGGTCGGGCTATTCTTTCTATACGAGAGGATGAGATTGCAGCAGAGGCAGTAGGCGTGCCAACTACTTTTTATAAAATTTTTGGTTTTGCAACCTCTGCTTTTTTTGCAGGAATTGCAGGAGGCTGTTTAGCTTTCTATCAAAAAATGATTGACCCTAAGAAATTTACATTTATGTATTCTGTTGAAATTTTCATTATCGTTGTATTAGGAGGAATGGGGAGTTTAACAGGAACGATTGTAGCGGCAATTATTTTAGGAATTCTCAATGAGTTCTTACATGTTATTGATCAGTGGCGTCTTGTTATTTATTCAGCACTTCTTATTATTATGATGATTTTTAGACCAGAAGGCCTATTAGGAAGTAAAGAATTTTCTTTAGTTGGTTTGATTAAGAAGGTAATGGGTAAGAAGAGTAGCTCAAAATCTTCTGATGCACAGGAGGTGAAATGATGGCTCTATTAGAGACAAAAAACCTAGGGATTAGCTTTGGTGGTTTAAAAGCTGTTGATGAGTTTGAAATTAGTATTGATAATCACGAATTAGTAGGCCTTATTGGACCTAACGGAGCAGGTAAAACAACGATCTTCAACTTATTAACAGGCGTGTATCAACCGACTCAAGGTGATGTTTTACTAGGTGGAGAAAGCATTATAGGTCTTACGCCTAATCAAATTGTAAAGAAAGGTTTAACAAGAACCTTCCAAAACATTCGTTTGTTTAAAACGCTTACTGTTCTAGATAATGTAAAGATTGCTTTTCATCATAAGATGACTTATGGCGTTTCTAATAGTATTTTACGTTTTCCTGGTACAAAATACTGGAAAGAAGAAAAGCAAATTGAAGAGAAGGCTTTGGAGCTTTTAGCCCTTTTTAATATGGAGCATCAAGCTTATCAGTTAGCTCAAAATTTGCCTTATGGTGAACAAAGAAAATTAGAGATTGCAAGAGCATTAGCTGCAGAACCCAAACTTCTTCTTTTAGATGAACCAGCGGCAGGAATGAACCCTCAAGAAACCCATGAACTCATGGAGAACATTCACTTTATTCGTAATAACTTTGATGTATCTATTCTGCTTATTGAACATGATATGAAACTTGTTATGGGGATTTGCGAACGTCTAATTGTTATTGATTATGGCATGATTATTGCTCAAGGTCTTCCAGAAGAAATTAGAGCCAATAAAAAAGTAATTGGTGCTTATTTAGGAAATTAGGAGGTGGAAGGATGTTAAAGGTAGAAAATATAGAAGTCTATTATGGAGCAATTCATGCCATAAAAGGCGTAAGCTTTGAAGTAAAGGCAGGCGAGGTTGTAACTCTTATTGGAGCCAATGGCGCAGGGAAGACCACTATTATGCATACCACCTCAGGCATTATTAAACCACAGACGGGTACTATTACCTTTGATGGCAAGGACATTACCTATACAAGAGCTCATACTATTGTTGAAATGGGAATGGCACAAGTGCCAGAAGGTAGACGTGTTTTTGCTAAAATGAGTGTAAAAGAAAATTTAGAGATGGGTGCGTATTCACGAAAAGATAAGGGAAGCTTAGAAGCAGATTATGATATGGTTTATGAACGTTTCCCTAGATTAAAAGAAAGAAGAAAACAATTAGCAGGAACCATGAGTGGTGGAGAACAACAGATGCTTGCTATTGCTAGAGCTTTGATGTCTAAACCAAAACTTCTGCTTTTGGATGAGCCATCTATGGGGCTTGCACCTATTTTAGTTGATGAAGTATTTAATATTATCAAGGATATTAACAAAGATGGTACGACCATTTTACTAGTTGAACAAAATGCTCATAAGGCTTTAAGTATTGCAGACCATGCTTATGTATTAGAAACAGGGAAGGTAGTTTTAGCAGGAGAGGCTAAAAAATTACTTAATGATGATGCAGTTAAAAAAGCTTATTTAGGCTAATTGGTTTTAGCGTGAAAGGAGCTAGGTAATAAGTTATAAAAAACTTATTGCCTAGCTCCTTTTGTGTTCAAGAAAGATTTAATTTTGTATATTAAGCCTCCTTAGAAGGTTGAGGAGAAATGGCATATTTTAAAATGAGTTCTTTAGTTGCTTCTTTATGAGACATTTCATGAATAAGCTGACCTTGAGAAAGGATAAGGATACGGTCACACATACCAAGAATTTCATCGAAATCAGAGGAGATAAGGATGATGCCAGCCCCTTTTTTGATCATGTCATTCATACAGTTATACATATCAATTTTATTAGGAATATCTACTCCACGAGTAGGTTCATCTAAAATAAATATTTTAGCTTGATTCATAATCCATTTAGAAAGCAACATTTTTTGCTGAATGCTTGGATTGAAATGATGAATAGACTCATACATACAAGCTTCAATATTAAAGCGTTTTAAATAATCCTGTACAGTGGCATGAAGCATTTCATAGTTAATATGATAGAGATGAGAGAAACGAGAAAGGGCGGTAAAAGCAATATTATCAGCTACATCAAGTGAGGGAAGGATGCTATGTAAATTTCGGTCTTCAGGAAGCAAAGCCATAAGATGTGAAATAGCTTCTGTAGGATGTTTAATTTGCAAAAGTTGCCCATTGACTTCTAAATGTTCACAGGTGTAAGGCGCGTTGCCAAATAAACAATTCGCAAGTAGTGTACGACCTGAACCAGCTAAGCCAGTAATGCCTAGAATCTCATGTTGATGTAGGGAAAAGGAAATACGAGTAAGAATATCAGAAGATTGCAGGTTTTGTACTTTTAAGAGAACATCTCCTTTATTAAAATGCAGTTTAGGATAGCGATTAGACAAGGAGGTACCTGCAAGAAGATAAATGATTTCTTCATTGACGGACTCATCTACATGTAGTGTGGCTAAGAGGTGACCATCCTTGATAATGGATACACGATTTCCCAAGAGGTCAATATCACTTAAACGATGAGAGATGAAAAAAATCCCAACCTTTTTAGCTTGGAGATGGCGAATAATAGTATGTAAAATAGCACTTTCATAATCGGTAAAGGCTGCAGAAGGTTCATCTAAAATGACAATACGAGCTTCACATACATAGGCTTTTAAAATTTGCAACAGATGCTTATGGGCTAAGCTTAAATCTTCCACAAGAGTTTGAGAGGAAAGATTGATTTCAAACTGATCAAGTAAGTTTTGAGCTTGAGCATAAAGCTGAGGATAATTAATGGGAATAAACAACTTATTTTTATTAATGGATTCAAAGAAAAGGTTTTCAGCAACGGTCATATCTTCAAAGAGTTCGACTTCTTGAGGAGCATAAAAGATACCAAGAGCTTTAGCCGCTAATAAAGAAGGAATAATAACAGGTTCTCCCTGAATAAAAACTTGACCTGTGTAATCAGAGATAAGTCCTGCGATTATTTTCATTAAAGCAGATTTACCGGAGCCATTTTGACCAATAATGACATGAACCTCTTGAGGAAGTAAATTAAGGTTAATTTCCTTTAAGGCAAATGTATCACTTAATTGTGAGGAAATAGCTTTAAGTTCTAATAAATAATCCATTCACTAGTCACTTCCTTCCATCAGATTAATAGAAGTGAACAACTGGATATTGTGATGATAAGCAAGTTTTTTAAAAGAGGGGTCTACGGTACTATTTGTAATAATCGTATCTGCTATAGTTAGGGCACCTACTTTAAAAAAAGCGTTTTTATTAAAGGCTTCATCGGTAAAAAGAACGATTTTTGAAGTAACGTTAGAAAGAGCTTCCTGAATAAGCGTTGCTTTATCAACATTTGAAACAGAAAAGCCAACAGTCTCACTAAAACCCTCTATTTCAATAAAGAACTTATTAACATAGAATTGAGAAAGCTGAGAGAGGGTTAGACGACCATAGCTACATTTCGAATGGCTATCGATATCACCACCTAGTAGAATGGTTTTTATATAAGGATATTGACTAAGAGCCAATGAAATAAGCAGGTCATTTGTCAAGACAGTAAGATTTGATTTACTTTTTAGATTTTGAGCAATTTCTAAGCTAATGGGACCATTTGTTAGTAAGATAAAATCATTGTCCGCAATCATTTCAATAGCAACAGCTGCTATTTCACGAATCCTTTCTTCTTCATGGAAATTTTCGATAGTAGAAGTAGATGCTAAAGTAGATAGAGGGGGAGTTAGGACAGCTCCACCATGAAATCTTTTTAAAAATCCTTCAGATTCTAATTTCTCTAAATCTTTACGTATCGTTACCTCAGAAACATTTAACATATCACTTAGTTTGGATACTTCAACTTTTTTATTTTGTGTTAAATAATTTTTAATGATTTTTACTCTTTCAATAGCAAACACAATGAGCCTCCTTTCAAGTAAAGCTAAAATTAGTATAAGTATAAACCAAAATGAGAAAAAAACAAAGTTAGTCTTGTTTTTTAATGAAAAAGAAATAGTATAACTTTAAAAAAGGTTTCAATTGAAAGTTAAATAATGTAAAAATAAAAATCAAAGGTTAATTTGAATAAAAAAAATTATATAATAAAAAATATATTGACAATTAGCACAAAAAATATTAGTATTTAAATATAAATGAAAGTAAAAAACACAAAACGAAACAAAACGAAAGTAATAAAATGAAAATGGGGGTATAAGTTATGAAAGTAAAGAAAGTTTTAGCCGCACTTTTAGCAGGAGCAATGTCGTTAACTATGGTAGCATGTGGAGGTAAGGGTGGAAATAATGGGAAGTTTGTGGGAGTACTTATGCCTACACAATCTTCACAGCGTTGGATTCAAGATGGTGATAATATGAAAAAGCAATTAGAAGCTAAAGGTTACAAGGTAGACTTGCAATATGCAGAGGATGTAGTTGAAACACAAGTTTCTCAACTAGAGAATATGATTACAAAGGGTGTAGATGTTCTTGTTATTGCTTCTATTGATGGTGAAGCGTTAACAGGTGCTATAAAGAAAGCAGCTGATGCAAAGATTAAAATTATTGCCTATGATAGATTGATTCGTGGCTCTGAATTTATTACTTATTATGCAACCTTTGATAATTTTAAAGTAGGAGTACAACAAGGAAGCTATATTGAAGAAAAGTTAGGATTAAAAGAAGGTAAGGGACCTTTCAATATTGAATTGTTTGGTGGATCACCTGACGATAATAATGCTTACTTTTTCTATGATGGAGCAATGAGTGTTTTAAATCCCTATATAGAAAAAGGACAATTAATTGTTAAATCAGGTCAAACAGGTATGGAAAAGGTATCTACCTTAAGATGGGATGGAGCAACAGCTCAAGCCCGTATGGATAATCTTTTAACAGCTAATTATGCAGATGGTTCAAAAGTAGATGCAGTGCTTTCACCTTATGATGGTATTTCAATTGGTATTCTTTCTTCTTTAAAGGCAGTAGGCTATGGTTCTGCTAATCAACCCTTACCTATTGTAACAGGTCAAGATGCAGAAATACCTTCTGTTAAATCGATTATTGCTGGAGAGCAATCACAAACAGTCTTCAAGGATACACGTACACTTGCAGAAAAGACTGTTCAAATGGTAGATGCTGTATTACAAGGCAAAGAAGCAGAAGTAAATGATACAACAACTTATGATAATGGTGTTATTGTTGTACCTTCTTATTTATGTGAACCAGTGAGTGTAGACATTAGTAATTACAAAGCAGCGCTTATTGATACAGGTTATTACACAGAGGATCAATTAAAGTAAGTATTTAAGAGAGAGGCTGTTGCAAAGCTTAAGCTATTTGTAACAGCCTCTTTAATAAAGGAGGGAGGGCTTTGAAGAGATGGCTGATAAATTGTTGGAAATGAAGGATATAAGCAAGTCTTTCTCAGGTGTAAAAGTGCTTAAGGGCGTTAATTTAAAAGTAGATAAAGGTGAAATTCATGCATTGGTAGGGGAAAATGGCGCAGGTAAATCTACTCTTATGAATATACTAAGCGGTATTTATGAATATGGAAGTTATGAAGGAGACGTTTTATTAGAAGGAAAAAAATGTAAGTTTAAAAATATAAAAGATAGTGGAGAGAAAGGAATTGTTATTATTCATCAAGAGCTTGCACTGGTTCCTTATTTATCTATTGCTGAAAACTTATTTTTAGGAAATGAGCAAGAAGAAAAAGGCATTATTAACTGGAATAAAACGCATACCTATACAGAAAAACTGCTAGAAAAGGTAGGGTTGCATGAAAACAGTCATGAGTTAATAAAGAACATAGGTGTGGGTAAGCAGCAATTAGTAGAAATAGCAAAGGCATTAGCAAAGGAGGTTAAGCTTCTTATTTTAGATGAACCGACAGCTGCCCTTAATGATACGGATTCAGAGCATCTTCTTAATTTATTATTAGAATTAAAAGAAGAAGGAATGACTTCTATTATTATTTCACACAAGTTAAAGGAAGTAACGAAGGTAGCAGATAAAATTACAGTTATTAGAGATGGAAGTACGATTGAAACACTAGTTAAAGGGAAGGATGCCATTACAGAAGATCGTATTATAAAAGGGATGGTAGGAAGAGAATTAGTAGATAGGTTTCCGAAACGCATAGGGACTATTGGTGAAGTTATGTTTGAAGTGAAAAATTGGAGGGCATATGACCCACTTAATGAAGAAAGATTAGTTTTAGAGGATATTAATCTTTATGTTCGTAAGGGAGAAGTAGTAGGTATAGCTGGGCTTATGGGGGCAGGAAGAACAGAGTTAGCAACAAGTATATTTGGAAAAATATATGGTAAGAACATCAGTGGACAATTATTTAAAGAAGGTAAAGAAATTCATATTAAAAATGTAAGCGATGCAATTGAGAGAGGTCTTGCCTATGTAACAGAGGATAGAAAAACAGCAGGACTTATTTTAATTGATGATATTAGACATAATATTTCTTTAGCGAATCTAAAAAATCTTAGCCATAAGGGAGTCATTGATGACAATAAGGAAATACATGTAGCTACTTCTTATAAAGAAAAGTTGAATATTAAATGTGCAGGCATTTTACAAAAGGTAGGAGATTTATCAGGAGGTAATCAGCAGAAGGTTGTACTTAGTAAATGGATTTATTCTGAACCTGATATCTTGATATTAGATGAGCCAACACGGGGAATAGATGTAGGGGCAAAATATGAGATTTATACAATTATTAATGAACTGGCAAAACAGGGGAAAGCTATTATCCTCATTTCATCAGAACTTCCAGAAGTGTTAGGAATGAGTGACCGGGTTTATGTGATGAATGAAGGTAAAATTGTAGGGGAGCTGGAACAAGCAGAAGCTTCTCAAGAGAGCGTAATGAAATGCATTATGCAAAGTAGTAAGGAGGCCAAATAATGGATAAAATAAAAGTACTTTTCAAAAACAACATAAGACAATATGGCATGGGAATTGCACTCATTTCCATTATTATTTTCTTTCAGCTTATAACAGGTGGCATTTTAATGAAACCACTTAACGTAACGAACCTTATTCTTCAAAACAGCTATATTTTAGTTCTAGCAGTGGGGATGTTCCTATGTATTCTAACAGGGAATATTGATCTTTCAGTAGGGTCAGTAGCTGCTTTTGTAGGAGCAATCTCTGCCATACTAAGTATTCAGCTCAAAGTGCCAGTTATTCCAACCATTTTCCTTTCTTTGTTAGTTGGAGCTATTATTGGGGCATGGCAAGGTTATTGGATTGCTTATGTAAGAATCCCTCCTTTTATTGTTACATTAGCGGGTATGCTAGTGTTTAGGGGGCTAACTATGGTTATTCTAAAGGGGCAAACTATTGCACCTTTTCCAGAATCCTATCAAATTATAAGCTCAGGCTTTATTCCAGATATATTAAGTTCAGGTGAGCTTCATATTACTACTTTAGTTATCGGGGTTATTTTATCCATTATTTATATAGGTCTTGAAATGCAAAAGCGTAAAAATACCTTAAAGTATGATTTTGAAGTTTTATCTAGGCCACTTTTTATAGCAAAGCTCGGAGTAACTGTAGGAATGGTTAATTTATTTACTTATTGGCTAGCAAGCTATAAGGGGATTCCAACAGTCCTCATTCTTTTAGCAGCCCTCATACTTATCTATGGATTTGTTACTAATAAGACTGTAGCAGGACGTCATGTTTATGCCTTTGGTGGAAATGAAAAGGCTGCTAAGCTTTCAGGTGTAAAAACAAATCGTGTACTGTTTTGGGTCTATGTCAATATGAGTGTTTTATCTGCACTAGCAGGAATTGTTTTTGCAGGAAGACTTAATGCAGCCACTCCTAAAGCAGGTGTTAACTTTGAACTTGATGCAATTGCTGCATGTTACATAGGAGGTGCTTCTGCATCTGGTGGTATAGGAACAGTGTATGGATGTATTATTGGTGGGCTTATCATGGGTGTACTTAATAATGGTATGTCTATATTGGGAGTAAGTATTGACTGGCAACAAGCAATAAAGGGCTTTGTATTACTAATGGCAGTTGCCTTTGATGTATATACTAAAAACAAGGCTAAAAAATAAAATCTAAACAAACCATATGGAAAAATTTTACAATTACTGTTATAATGATAGAATAGCAAAAGAGATGCTATTCTATTTTTTTTGATTACAATTTACAAAAAAAGGGAGAAAAGGAATGAAGTGGATTAAAATAAAACTACTAGTACTACAAGTACTAGTAGTTTCCTTAGGAAGCAACCCTGTCTATGCCAATAAAGAAGCCAATGAAGGGGTTTTTAGGCAAGAAGGATTGGTTAAAATCAAAAATGTAAAATGTATAAAGCAGTTTCCGGAACTACCTACTGGTTGTGAAGCGACAACTTTGACGATGCTTCTTAATTATCATGGAGTAAAAGTAAGTAAAGAAGAAGTAGCTAGTAGCATGCCGAAGTGCGATGTGCCTTATTATAAAAATGGAAAACGTTATGGCTACCATCCAAGTCAAGCTTTTATAGGTAGTCCTTATAGTGTACATAGTTATGGTGTGTTTTCAGAAGTGATCGTAAAAATGTTAGAGTATTATTGTCCTAAGCAGGTAGAGGATTTAAAGGGGAAAAGCTTAGACGAACTTTTAAAAAATATTGAAGAAGGTCGCCCAGTTATGATTTGGGCAACCATCGGTATGAGTCAGGTAAGTTATAAAAATAGTTGGATTATAGATAGTAAAGGAACTATTTTTAGATGGCCTGGTAATGAGCATGCCCTTTTACTAGTGGGTTATGATAAGTACTATTTGTATTTAAATGACCCTTATACGGGTAAAGAGCAACGCTATAAACGCAGTTTAGTAGAGAAGCGTTATAATGATTTAGGAAAACAAGCGGTGAGTCTTAACTTTGCACCTTCCTTTTTATACGAAGAGAAAGTAATAAAGGAAGAGCAAACTCAGTTAGAGAGAGAAACTGAAGGAGATTCACAAAAAGAACAATCTTCTTCAGTATGTCAGATAAATGAAATGGTTTATTGGACGAAGCAGATAATTAAAGAGATGAAGAGATCTTATGACGATAATAGTGTGATGAAGTGAGAAAATCCCACAATAAATAGGCAAAGATAAACCAACTAAAAAAGGTCCACCAAGGAGAGATAAGAAAATATAAATAAGCAATGAGAGGTTGCAAGGTATATAGGAGAAGAAGAGAAAGAATAACCCAATAAATAGCAAACTGCAAGCAGATATAACCACCTATATTAAACCGTTGCTTGCGATAATCCCAAAAACGCAAGCCATAATAGTGATCAAGAAGCCAGCCGGAGAGATATTCTACACCTAAGGGGATTATAAAGGCTAAAAGTAGAAAGAAAGGAAAACTAACTAGAGGATAGAATAAGAGTAAAAAAGTAGCTGCAAAACCATACATGGGTTTAAGGGGAATTAAAAGAAAGTTGGGTTTTTTAAAAGAGCCTTGAGTTGCCCAATTAAAAAGTCCTTCGATTATCCAACCTAAGAAACTATAAATGATAAAATAAAAAAAGTACATTCTTAAAAAAAAATAGCAAATCTATCACATCCCATTTTTTATATAGTATGGCATGTGATTTTTTAATTTAGTCTTTTTGAAATATGTAAAAAATGGTAAAATTTATCAACTAAAATAAGAAATAAAAGTAAAATACAAGATAATATAGTTTTGTACCGACTATAATGGTATAATCAAGGGTAAACTGAAAAAATCAGAGATTCAGTGATTGGATTATTCTTTAAAGAAGGTGAGAAAATGCAAAAAGATTTTTTACCCATTAGTAAAGCAGACATGGAAAAGCGTGGATGGGAGCAACTTGATTTTGTTCTTGTTACCGCTGATGCCTATATAGATCATCATAGCTTTGGAACAGCTATTATTTCAAGAGTTTTAGAACATGCTGGTTATAAGGTAGGGATTATTCCTCAACCTAATTGGAAGGATACTACAGATTTTATGAAACTGGGTAGACCACGGCTAGCGTTTCTTGTAAATGGTGGAAATATGGATCCTATGGTTAACCATTATACGGTAAGTAAACGTTTAAGAGAAAGGGATATGTATTCCCCAGGAGGCAAGATGGGCCTTCGACCAGATAGGGCAACTATTGTTTATTGTAATAAAATACGTGAGGCATATAAGGATGTAGACATTGTCATTGGTGGTATTGAAGCAAGTCTAAGACGCTTTGCCCATTATGATTATTGGACAGACAAAGTACGTAAATCCATTCTTATAGATAGTGGGGCAGATTTACTTCTCTATGGAATGAGTGAACGCCAAATAGTACAGGTAGCAAACGCTCTTAATGACGGTCTAAGAGCGCAATATATTCGCTATTTAGAGGGTACTTCTTATGTTGCTAGCAGTTTAGAGGAAGTATTTGAATACCGTTTAATGCCTTCTTATAAGGAAGTGTGTGAGGATAAGCTAGCCTATGCTAGGGCATATAAGATGCAGGAAGAAGAGCAGGATCATGTAAGAGGTCAAACGCTTGTACAAGAGCATAATGGTAAGTATGTCGTACAAAACAAACCCGAAGGGCCTTTGACAAGAGAAGAATTGGATGAAGTCTATGGTTTACCCTATATGAAAAATTATCATCCCATTTATGAGAAAGCTGGTGGAATTCCAGCTATTGAAGAGGTAAAGTTTAGTTTAGTAAGTTCAAGAGGTTGCTTTGGAAACTGTTCCTTTTGTGCCATTGCATTGCATCAAGGAAGAGTCGTTACAAGTAGGAGTCAAGAGTCTATTGTGAAGGAAGCAGAGGAGATGACCTGTCTTCCTGATTTTAAGGGGTATATCCATGACGTAGGAGGTCCTACTGCTAATTTTAGAGGACCAGCTTGTAGTAAGCAGATTAAAAAAGGTGCATGTAAAGAAAAACAATGTCTTACTCCAAGCCCTTGTAAAGCAATGCATATTGATCATCATGAATATTTAGAGCTCCTTCGTAAGGTACGTAGTTTGCCAGGAGTAAAAAAAGCATTTGTACGTTCAGGCATTCGTTATGATTATGTAATGGCGGATAAAGAAAATGATGCATTTTTTAAAGAGTTAGTGGAACATCACGTAAGTGGGCAGCTTAAGGTAGCGCCTGAGCACGTTTCTAAAAATGTACTTGCTTATATGGGGAAACCTTCAGGTAAAATTTTTGATGATTTTTGTAATAAGTTTTATAAGATTAATGAAAAGCTTGGAAAGAAACAATACATCATTCCTTATCTTATGTCTAGTCATCCAGGAAGTACCTTAAAGGATGCAGTACAGTTAGCAGAGTATTTAAGAGATATCCATTATCAACCAGAACAAGTACAAGATTTCTATCCTACCCCTGGTACCTTATCTACAACAATGTTTTATACAGGTGTAGATCCTCGTACAATGAAACCTGTTTATGTCCCTAAAACAAAAAGTGAAAAGGCTATGCAACGCGCTCTTCTTCAATACCGTAATCCAAAGAAATATGAGATTGTTTATGACGCACTGATACAGGCTGGAAGAGAAGATTTGATTGGTTATGGACCTAAGTGCCTCATAAAACCAAAGGAAGAACGAAAAGGTAGACAAAAAAAATCCGTGCAAGCTAAAAAGGATTCTCCCAAAATAATGAATAGAACAAATCATACAATGAACACAAAAGCTTCTAAACAAAAAGTAAATGCAAAAAAGCAAGCAAAACGTTGGAAGTAATTTTTAAAAATCAATAGTCTCTAGTAATAGAGATTATTTTTTTACAAAAAACTCTAAAAAGTAAAAAAATCTGCCTTAATTTTTAAATATTTAGTAGGCATTTATGTTTTCACTGTGGTATAATCTTTAAGTCTGTAGAGGCGTAAAGGTTCACATAATGTAAGGTAGGTGAGAACATTTGAGATTAGTTGGACTAGAAGGAATTAAAGAAGGAGACATCATTGGAAGGGATATTGTAGGTTATGATGGTGGTGTACTACTTAAAAAAAATAGTAAATTTAAAGAAGCTTTTAGAGAAAAGCTTTTAGAAAGAAATATAACAACTATTTATATTGACGATGAAATTTCCAAAGATATTGAAATAAATCCCATTATGGATATGGAAACCATGCGGAAAATAACAGAGGATGTAAAGAAAGAATTTGCTAAGTTAGAAAAAGTCACAGAGATTAATTGTGAACTTCTTGAACAAGTAGCTGATGAAATTATAAGTGGCTTGTCTAGTCGAGATGTTGCATTAGAGATAATGGATCTTAAGGTAAATGATACGTATACTTATGAACACTGTATTTCAGTTGCCTTACTTACTGCAGTTGTATGTAGAAAAATGAATCTAAGACAAGACATTGTACATAGGATAGTGCTTGGGGCACTTCTTCATGATATTGGAAAAATAATTATGCCTAAAAACTGCCTAAATAAACCAGGAGCCCTTACTACTGAGGAATACGATATGATCAAAGCACATGTAGAGATTGGCTATAGTATGATAAAGGAAAATGATAAGATTAGCCCTATTACTAAATTGATTGTACTTTGCCATCATGAGAGAGAGGATGGGACAGGCTATCCTTTAGGAAAGGGAGAGGAAATTCACGTAGGTGTTAAAATTGTGGCAGCGTGTGATGTATTTCATGCACTTTTTTCAGATAGGCCTTATCGCATAGGAATGGATATTAGTCAAGCCATAACAGTAGCTCGTCGTGAAAAGCTCAACCCTGAAATACGAGCCATCATAGAAGAAACACTAGCGTTTTATCCAGTAGGTAGTGCTGTTATTTTAAGCAATGGAGATATAGCATTAGTAGAGAAAAACTATCGCCAAGATGTTAAGAGGCCTTTAGTAAAGGTTATTTATAATTATAATTCTAAGATGAAATTAAATTATAAAATAAATTTGCAAGAGCATGAAGAACTTTATATTCTTAAGAAGCTTGAAGATATACCCCGCATTTATTAAAAGAGAGTAACTCAATTTTTAGAATAGGATGCAATCCCTGTTTGTACGTAATGACAGGGATTGTTTTTGTATGCAAAAAGAACCCTCATACAATGATGTATAAGGATTCTTTTATAAACAAAATGCCATGTAGTTTAGAAGAAATTTTTAGCGTTTGCCATGATCAAAAGGTTCTCCTGAAGCCTTTGGAGCTTGAGAAGATTTTGAAAAGATAACAAGTGCGACTAAAGTTACTACATAAGGGAAGATTTTTAGTATTACAGGTGGAATAGTTGCAAGTTGTGGTAAAACTTGTGAAACGTTAGAAATCGTACTTGCAAAGCCAAAGAATAAAGTAGCAGCAAGAATACCAAAGGGTTTCCACTGACCAAAGATAAGCGCTGCTAATGCAAGGAAACCAAAACCAGCTACACCACCATTAAATTCACCAGCAAAGGTAACAAGATATATACCACCACCAAGGCCTGCAAAAGCACCGGAAAGGATAACACCCATATAGCGCATACGTGCTACATTAATACCGGCAGCATCCGCAGCATGAGGATGTTCACCACAAGCCCTTAAACGAAGACCGAAGGTGGTTTTATAAAGGATAAAGGTAAAGATAATTAAAATGATAAGTACTAGCCAAGTAGTTGCATAACTATTTTTAAAGAAAAGAGGTCCGATAAGTGGAATATCAGAAAGAAGAGGCCAGTTGTATTTACCTAAACTATTTGTTAAGCGGATATTTCCGCTACCTGTTATATTTCTAGCAAGGAAAACAGTAAGTGCACTTGCTATCATATTAATGGCAGTACCACTAATTACTTGATTTGCTTTTAAGTTAATACTTGCAAAGGCGTGGAGAAGAGAAAAAAGAGCACCTACTACTAGAGCTGCGAATAGTCCAACTAAAATAGTCCATGAGCTACCTGGAAAAGCCTTTTGAAGCAAAAAGATTGTTAAGGCACTTGAAAAAGAGCCAATAATCATTAAGCCATCTAAACCAATATTAACAACGCCACTTCGCTCACAATAAAGCGCACCTAGGGCAGTAATAAGAAGTGGTATTGTATAGGCAATGGCATAAGGGAAAATTTGTTCAATGATTTGCCACATGATTATTCATCTCCCTTCTTAGCATTATTTTTGCTTGAATCACTTGAATTAGGCGGCATAAAACCATAGTTTTCATCTTTATTATCTGTACTGGATACAGCCCCACCTGTAAGGGCAGCACTTTGTGTTTTTTTCTCTTTGCGACTTTTAACAAATTTATCAAGGAGACGTTCAACAAGAATACTTGTAGCTGCAAAATAGATAATGGTTGCAATAATGGTATCTGCGATTTCTGGGGGGACACCTGTCATAGCACTCATAAAACCACGGCCAGAGTATAAAAGTCCAAAGAAAAGAGCAGAGAGTAAGGCGCCAATAGGTGTATTTGCACCTAAAAGAGCAACAGCAATGCCATCAAACCCTTGAGAAGGCATCACACCAATTTGAATATTATTAGCATTACCAGCATATTGAACGACACCAGCAAGACCAGCAAGGCCACCAGCAATCATCATAGATAAAATGATATTTTTATTAACAGAGATACCTGCGTATTCAGCTGCATGACGATTAAAGCCTACAGATTTAAGTTCATAACCAAAAGCAGTTTTGTTAAGGATAAAAGCAATAATAATAACAGCAAGAATAGCAACAAAAATACCTAAGTTAAGGTAAGAACCACCAAATAAGTTAGAAAGCCAAGGAGCACGTAAGGTAGCAGTGTCTGCAAGAAGACGTGACTCTGTTTCCATATTTCCTTTAAAATAACCTTGAATAGTATAATAAACAACCCAATAGGCTATCCAGTTCATCATAATAGAAGAAACCACTTCATGTACATTGAAAAGTGCTTTTAAAATACCAGGGATAAAGGCCCAAAGAGCACCTCCTAAAAAAGCTACAAACACCATGAGAGGAACAAGAAGTCCACTTGGAAGGTTATAAGTAAGACCAACAGCAGTTGCACAAAAACCACCAAATAACATTTGACCAGGAGTTCCAATATTAAAGAGACCTGTGCGGAAAGCAAAGGCAACAGAAAGACCTGTTAGAATCAGTGGTGTTGCTGTTGCAATGGTGTTACCAATGCGTTCTAGGTTAAGAGTACCTCCTTGGATAAGAGACTTGAATCCTTCAAGGGGGTTATGACCTGTAATAAGCATAAAGATAGCACCAGCTATAAGACCTAAGAGGACAGAAATAAGGGATACAAGACCTTTTTTATTCATTTTTACTTCCTCCTTTTACACCGGCCATCATAAGTCCAACTTCATTTTCATTAGTTGTCTTAGCATCTACAATACCAATAAGTTCACCATTATTGACAATGGCAATACGGTCAGAGACATTCATTACTTCATCTAGCTCCAAAGAAACAAGCAGAACAGCTTTGCCATTATCACGTTGTTCAACCAGTCTTTTGTGAATATACTCAATAGAGCCTACATCGAGGCCACGTGTAGGTTGGACAGCAATGAGAAGCTCTGGATCAAGTTCAATTTCACGACCAATGATAGCTTTTTGTTGATTACCACCAGAAAGGGAACGTGCAATAGAAGCACCACCTTCACCTGAACGAACGTCAAAATCTTTAATAATTTTATTAGCATAGTCAGTAATAGCTTGGCGATTTAAGAGGCCATAGTTAGAAAATGGTTTTTTATTATAGACCTCTAAGACCATATTATCCTCCATTGTATAATCGAGGACAAGGCCACGTTTATGACGATCTTCTGGAATATGAGCAATTCCTGCATTGATTCGTTCACGAATAGAATAGTTACTAATGTCCTTACCTTTTAAACGAATGGTACCACCTTCAATTTTACGAAGACCTGTAATGGCTTCAACAAGTTCACTTTGTCCATTTCCTTCTACACCAGCTATCCCCACTATTTCACCAGCATGCACCTCCAGAGAGAAGTCTTTAAGACCTAGAACCTTTTTATTATTTTGCACACTGAGTTTCTCAATTTTTAAGATTGTTTCACCAAGCATCGTATCCTTTTTAGCTACAGCAAAAGATACAGGGCGCCCTACCATCATTTTTGCCATATCAGCTTCAGTTGTTAACTTAACATCCACTGTCCCTATACATTTACCACGTCTAATAACAGTACATCTGTCAGCAACAGCTTTAATTTCTTTAAGCTTATGGGTAATAAGGATAATAGATTTTCCTTCTTTAATGAGATTTTTCATAATTTCAATAAGATCATTAATCTCTTGAGGAGTAAGTACAGCTGTTGGTTCATCAAAGATAAGGATATCGGCATTACGATAGAGCATTTTTAAAATTTCTACACGTTGTTGCATTCCTACAGAGATGTTCTCAATCTTTGCATAAGGGTCGATGTTAAGACCATAACGTTTGGAGAGCTCATCCACCTTTTGTGCAGCCGATTTAATATCTACAGTGAGACCTTTTTTAGGCTCTATACCAAGAATAATATTTTCCGTCGTTGTAAAGTTGTGTACAAGTTTAAAGTGTTGATGAACCATCCCAATTCCTAAATCATTAGCAACATTAGGGTTAGTGATTTTAACCTCGCTACCATTCATTTTGATAGTTCCTTTATCAGGTTGATACATCCCAAATAACATGCCCATAAGAGTAGACTTACCGGCCCCATTTTCACCGAGTAAGGCATGTACTTCACCACGCTTAAGCTGAAGAGTCACATCGTCGTTGGCTACAATACCAGGGAATTCTTTTCTTATATTAAGCATTTCAACAACATAATCCATATTTTCGCCTCCTTTACTATATTATATAACATTATGGTGAATTTATAAGGTTTATCATAAAAAAAAGACGGAAGCTCCGTCTTTTCTTTTACATTAAATACTTATTTGAATAGAAAGTATTTAATTATTTAATAAGTCCATCACCAGTTGCTGCAACTACAATCTCACCTGACTTAATTTTTTCAAAGACTTCATTAACTTTTTTAACAGTATCATCACTTAAGTTAGGATTTGTAGCAGGAATACCTACACCATTATTTTTAGCATCAAAAGTAAGTTGCTTACCACCAGGGAAGTTTCCTTCTGCTTCGGCTTTGATCATATCATAGGTCGCTTGATCAATATATTTTACAGCAGAAGTAAGGATGGCAGATTTACCATTTGCTTCATCATAGATACCATCAGCATATTGGTCAACGTCTACACCAATTACCCAAACGTCATCCCCTTTTTTAGCGCGTTCTTTTACTTCAGTAATGGCACCTACACCTACGCCACCAGCTGCTGTAAAGATGGCTTTTACACCTTTATCAAACATTTGAGCTGCAAGTTGTTGACCTGCTGCTACGTTATCGAAAGAACCTTGGTATACTATGTTTTCTTCTTTCATTGTTACAGAAGTACCAAGATTTTCGTTGGCATAGTTTACACCTTGTTGGAAGCCCCAATTAAATTTTTGAACAGCAGGAATTTCCATACCACCGATGAAACCAAATTCACCTTCTTTAAGTTCTACAGCAGCAGCCACACCAGCTGTAAAACCTGCTTCATGTTCTGCAAACATAATAGAAACAGTATTTTCTTTGATTACGTTGTTATAGTCTCCAGCATGAGGAGCACCATCTAAAATAACAAATTTTGCGTCTGGATATTTATCTTGTGCTTTAAAGATACTTGTTTCAAATTTGTAACCTGGTGTAACAATGAATTTAAAGCCTGCATCATAAAGATTACCAATTTCTTTTAAGTAGTCTGCTTCAGTTGTTCCAGCTGGTTTTAAGTAGCTAGATTTAAGGGCTGAACCTTGCACACCTTCCCAAGTTCCTTGATTAAATGATTTGTCGTCGATGGTACCTGCATCAGTTACCATACCTACAGTGAAGTCAGCTTTAATTGGTTCAAATTTACTAGTAGCGGTCTCTTTTTTTCCACCACAACCAGTAAGGGTACTAAGTGATAAAATACCACAAAGTGCAAGAGCTAAATAATTTTTTTTCATTTTTTTCACCACCATTAAGTATTTGTATGTATCTTTGTACAATAATACAAGTACATACTACATTTTATCATATTAAATTTTAAAGAGAATTTCAATGTAAAAATCACATATTTTACCTGTTTTCTTTTGCTTACTGAAAAAGCAGTGACTGAAAAGAAAAATTTCTTAAAAAAGAAAGGTGCAAGGTTGTTAATTTATAGGAAATATTATACCAATAAACCTTTTTTATTATACGAGTCAATGATAAAAACTTCTATTTTTGTAAAGTTCAGCTTTTTTTGATATACTGAAATAAGATGATTGGGAAAATGGGGGATAAAATGAAAAAGGAATTGGTAAAATGGTTAATTTTAATGAGTTTTGTAATATTAAGTTCGACTATTCTTAAAGCAGAACCACTTCAACTTATATATGATGGAAAAGTACATAATTATACACTACCGCCTATTACGCTTTATATAAATGGAGAAATGCTTCAGACACAAGTTATGCCGGCTATTCAATTAGAAGAACGTGTACTAGTACCCGCTAAAGAAGTGTTTGAGAAGATGGGAGCTAGTGTAGAATGGAATGAAAGTGAAAAGAGTGTGTATATTTGTAAGCGAGAGATGCTTATTGTTCTTAAAATGAACAGTCAAGAAGCATGGGTTAATGGTATACGCTATACACTAGATATGCCTGCTAAAAATGTAAATGATAAAATGATGATTCCACTTCGTTTTATAAGTGAAGCAATGGGATATGATGTTATTTGGGAAAATGGACCGCGTAATGCTTTTATTTTAATGCCAGAAGAACTTTCTTTTCCAGAAGAACCTTCTTTTGTAGAACAAGAAGAAGTTGTCTTATTGCCAGGGGCAATTACTGCATTAACGGGTATCTATTATGATGCGCTAATAGGGGCAATTACGGTAGATAAGCCAAGTAATTTATGTGCAGAAGACTTAGTTTGCATGGATGATCCCATTGACAGAAAATGGATAGTGGATTTTAAAGCTGATTATTCAGCTGTTTTAAAGGAAGGTGTCTATGAGCTAAATACAGGTCCTCTCAAGAAAGTTTCTATAAAAACAGATGTTACTACATGTATGATCATAGAGACGCAAACCGTACAAGCTTTAACGATTTATGAAATGAATGAGAAACTTTACTTTAATTTGGTAACGCCTCGTGAAAAATACGATAAGCTTATCCTTATTGACCCAGGACATGGTGGGAGTGCACCAGGGACTAGTGGTGGGGGTATAGTTGAAAAGAATCAGACACTTTTATATGGTATGGATTTCTTTCGGCTTTTAGAGGAAGACCCAAGTATTAAAGTTTATACAACACGTAGTCAAGATATAGATGTCAGCTTGGAGGAAAGGGCACAACTCGCCAATGAGATTATGCCAGATTTATTCATTTCCATTCATGCCAATGCTATTACAGGAACTGCCCAACGTCAAGAAAGTGTAAAAGGGACAGAAACTTACTATTACGATAATCCAAATGATTTAAGAGGAAAAGCATTTGCTGAGATGGTACAACAAAATTTGGTGAGTACTTTTAATATGGTAGATCGTAAAGCAAAGGCAGATACAGGGTATGTGGTGTTAAAACGTACGAATATGCCTGGAGTCATCATAGAAGTAGGTTTTTTAACCAACTCAGAAGATAGGAATAAAATGATGCAACCAGACTTTTCAGCTCGTTTAGCAACTGTCCTTTATGAGACGGTGAAAGCTTACTATGCAGAGGGATATAAATAGTAAAATAATTTAATAAAAATCAAGAAACTACTTTAAAGTAAGTAATAAAGAAAACTTTAAAGTAGTTTTTTGTTTTTAATACTTTTTATAAAAAAGAATAAAAACAAGAGGATAATAAGAGGAAATTTATTTTGGTAATTAAAAAAATAGTAATATTATCTTGAAATGAGTAATAAATTATGATATAGTTTGTAATCGATAGACAAATGTTCACCATGAACGAACAAGGAGAATATAATGAGAGAAAGACGTCAGTTCTATGTGGTAGATAAAAAAGTATTACCGGAAGTTTTTTTAAAGGTAGTGGAGGCAAAAAATCTACTTGAAAAAGATAAGACATTGACAGTACAAGAAGTAGCTGAACGAATGGGGATTAGTAGAAGTTCTTTTTACAAGTATAAAGACGCGATTTTACCTTTTTATGAAAAAGGTAAAGGGGAAGCACTTACAATGCTTATTCATCTACAAGATGAAAGAGGACGCTTATCGGATGTGCTCAATTGTATTGCTGATGCAGGGGCTAACATCTTAACCATTAATCAAATGGTACCAATGAATGGCATTGCTATTATTAATTTGTGTTTGCAAACGTTTAACATGAAAAGTGAAATAGAGGATCTTATTAGTCAGTTAGAAGAATTAGAAGGTGTACAGGAGATTAAAATTCTTGCGAGAGAGTAGCAAAATAAGTGGAGGGATTGATTTATGAAAATAGCACTACTTGGGTTTGGAACAGTAGGAAGTGGCGTAGTAGAAGTTATAGCAGAAAATCAGGAAAGTATTAATAAACGTGCAGGTAGCCCTATTGAAATTAAATACATATTGGACAAACGTGATTTTGAGGGTCAACCTATCAATAAATTAATTGTTAAAGATTTTAATAGTATCATAGAAGATGAAGAAGTAGAAATAATAGCAGAGGCTATGGGTGGCATTGAACCGGCCTATAGTTTTGCCAAAGCAGCTTTGGCAAGAGGAAAAAGTTTTGTAACCTCTAATAAAGAGTTAGTTGCAAAGCATGGAGCAGAGCTTTTGGAGCTTGCACGCCAAAATAAAACTAACTTCCTATTTGAGGCGAGTGTAGGGGGAGGCATTCCAATCATTAGACCCCTTAATCAATCTCTTACAGCAGATGAAATCTATGAAATTACAGGGATTTTAAATGGGACCACAAACTTTATTTTATCAAAGATGAAAAATGAAGGACGTACTTTTGAGGAAGTTCTTAAAGAGGCACAAGAATTAGGTTATGCAGAGAGAAACCCAGAAGCAGATGTGGAGGGGTATGATGCTTGCCGTAAAATTGCTATTTTAGCTTCTTTAGCTTTTGGAGAACATGTTAACTTTGAAGATATTCCAACAACAGGTATTACGAAGATTACAGAGGAAGACATGGAATATGCTGCTCAAATGGGTTGCAGCATTAAGCTTCTTGCAACTTGCCAAAAGCAAGAAGGAGGGATTTTTGCAAGAGTAGCACCTTCTCTTATTTCTTTAGAGCACCCATTAGCTATGGTAAATGATGTGTTTAATGGTATCTTTGTAAAAGGGAATGTCATTGGTGAGGTGATGTTCTATGGTAAGGGAGCAGGTAAATTACCAACAGCTAGTGCTGTAGTAGCGGATATTGTAGATGCGGCAAAGCATAAGGGCACAAATATTATTTCTTTTTGGAATAAAGAAAAGTTAGAGTTAAAGGATAAAGGACAGGTGAAGGTAAGTTATTTTATCCGTGTACAGAAGGATAGAGAAGATATCAATAAATGCATTGAAGCCATCTTTGGCAAGGTAACAGAGGTGAAAGCATTAGCAAATGAATATGCCTTTATCACAGATGTACAAACAGAAGCAACCTTTAGTGAAAAAATGAATGCACTTGGGGATATTAAAGTGAAGAGTAAACTTTATTTTATAAAATAAGGGGCGATGACATGAAATACGTAGTTATACTGATGGATGGTATGGCAGACGAACCAATAGAAGCATTAGGTGGGATAACACCTTTAGAATATGCAAACACAGAAACAATAGATGCATTAGCACCTTATAGTCACATTGGAATGGTACATACTATTCCAGAAGGCTGTGCAAAAGGGAGTGACACAGCTAATCTATCGGTTCTTGGCTATCATCCTAAAAAATATTATTTTGGAAGAAGCCCACTTGAAGCATTAAGTATGGGCATCACATTAAAGGATACAGATATCACTTTTCGTACCAATGTAGTAACATTAAGTGAAGAAGAAGATTATGAACAAAAACGTATATTAGACCATAGTGCAGATGAAATTACAACGGAAGAAGCAAAGGAACTCATAGAAGCAGTACAAGAGGCTTTTGGAGATAAAGAGAAAACCTTTTATCCAGGTGTAAGCTATAGACATCTTTTAGTATGGGATAAGGGAAGTAAAGCAGTGAATTTAACACCACCTCATGATATTTTAGAAAAGTGCATAGCTGAGTATAAACCTCAAGGAGATTATAGTGAAGAGATTTGGGAGATGATGAAAAAAAGCTATGAGATTCTCAATCATCATCCAATAAATGAGAAAAGAAGAGAAAAGGGTCTAAAGCCTGCTAATAGTATTTGGATCTGGGGAGAAGGAAGTAAGCCGCAGCTTCCAGATTTTAAGGAAAAATATCAGGTAGAAGGGGCTGTTATTTCAGCTGTTGACCTCATTAAGGGGATTGGCATTGGAGCAGGGATGACTTCTATTGATGTAGAGGGAGCTACTGGTAATGTTCATACCAATTATGATGGAAAAGCTCAGGCAGCTATTAAATGGCTCATTGATGAGGATAAGGACTTTGTATATGTCCATTTAGAAGGACCAGATGAATGTGGTCATCGTAATGAATTAGAAAATAAGATAAAAGCTATTGAGCTGATTGATAGTAAAGTAATTAAGCCTATTCAAGCAGCTTTAGATGCTAAAAATTTAGAATATAAATTGTTAGTGGTACCCGATCACCCTACACCACTTCGTTTAAGGACACACACAGATGATCCTGTGCCTTATATGATTTATGAAAGTGGTGCCTCTCTAATTAATAAAGCTAATTGTTATACCGAACGTTTTGCTAAAGCAACAGGCAAGATGCTAGAAGAAGGTTATACTTTAATGGATTTATTCTTAAAGTAGGTACTTAGTATGCAATTACTCTTATTATAACTTGTAACAATAAATTGAAGGAGGAGACAATGTGTTAATTGTACAAAAATTTGGTGGTAGCTCTGTTGCCAATGCAGAAAGAGTCTACAATGTAGCCAAAAGAGTAGCTGAGACTTACAAAAAAGGAAATGATGTAATTGTTGTGCTTTCTGCACAAGGAGATACAACAGATGATTTAATCGCTAAAGCAAAAGAAATTAGTAAAAATCCAAGTAAGCGTGAAATGGACATGTTACTTTCTACAGGAGAGCAACAATCTGTAGCCCTTATGGCTATGGCACTTACAGAACTTGGTTATCCTTGTGTTTCACTTAATGCGTATCAAGTGGGAATGATGACAACTTCTGCCTATGGAAATGCAAGACTTAAAAAAATTAAACCCGATCGTATTCGTCGTGAATTAGATAGAAAAAACATCGTCCTTGTAACAGGTTTCCAAGGCATGAATCGTTTTGATGATATTACAACGCTTGGTAGAGGCGGTTCAGATACAACAGCAGTAGCTATTGCAGCAGCTCTTCATGCAGATCAATGTGAGATCTATACAGATGTAGAGGGTGTTTACACAGCTGACCCACGTATTGTAAAAGAGGCAAGAAAGCTTAATGAGATTACTTATAATGAAATGTTAGAGCTAGCTTCTCTTGGAGCGAGAGTACTACATAATCGTTCTGTAGAACTAGCTAAAAAATACAATGTAGAGATGGTTGTTAGATCAAGCTTAACTCAAGCAGAAGGAACCGTTGTTAAGGAGGTATGTAAAGTGGAAAGAATGTTAATTAGTGGTGTAGCAGGTGATGATGAGATTGCACGTGTATCTTTAATTGGAATTGAAGACACACCAGGAAAAGCGTTTGATATTTTTGCAACACTTGCAAAGAAAAATATTAATGTAGATATTATTTTACAATCTATTGGTAGAGACAATACAAAAGATATTTCTTTTACTGTTCAAGATACAGCTCTTGAAGAAGTAAAAGCAGTTATTGAAGAAAATAAAGAGCGTTGGAATCTTAAAAAAGCAGATTATAATGAAAACTTAGCAAAAGTTTCGGTAGTGGGTGCAGGTATGGTAGCAAATGCAGGAGTTGCCTCTAAAATGTTTGAAGCCATGTATGATTCACATATTAACATTCATATGATTTCAACTTCAGAAATTAAGATTTCTGTTTTAATTGATAAAAAAGAAATGCATAAAGCAATGAATGCGATTCACGATAAATTTAACATTATTGATTAAGGTAAGGAATAGTTTGGAATTAATGAAAGAAGTTTAATAAAGGGGTTTTCTCATAGCCACATTTTTAAGCACAAAGCTTTTGATGTCTTAAAGAAAAGGAAGAGAAAGCCTCTTTGATTTTTAATATAAAAGTAAGATATCTATAGGGAGAAAGGAAAAGGAAAATGATAAAAGTAAAAGTACCTGCAACAACGGCAAATATGGGACCAGGTTTTGATAGTATAGGTATGGCACTTAGCCTTTATAATATTGTTTATGCAGAAGAAATTGAAAGAGGTCTTGAGATTATTATTCAAGATGGTAATCCGCATATTCCAAAAGATGAACGTAATTTGATTTATAAAACGATAGAACATTTTTATAAGGTTATTAATAAACCGATACCGGGGATGCGTATTGTACAACAAGATAGTATTCCTCATACAAGGGGCTTAGGGAGTAGCGCCGCTTGTATTGTAGCAGGACTTCATATTGCCAATGCCATGAGTCAAAGCTTCTTTTCTAAAGAAGAACTTGTACAGATGGCAGCTCAGCTAGAGGGACATCCTGATAATACGACTCCTGCTTTATTAGGCGGTATGACTATTGGGGCAATGAATGAAGAAGATATGAAATATGTTAAGGTAAGGGTGCCAGAAAATATTCATTTTGCTGTAATGATTCCAGACTTTACTCTTTCCACGGAATTGGCACGTAGTGTACTACCTAAAGAAGTGAGCTTAAAGGATGCGGTGTTTAATGCATCACGGGCAGGACTATTAGCAGCTTCTATGATTACAGGAGATGTAGAAAATCTAAGTTTAGCAATGGAAGATTGTTTGCATGAACCTTATCGTAGTAAGCTTATTCCACATATGGATGAAATATTAAAGACGGCTAAAATCCATGGAGCTAAAGGAGCCTATTTAAGTGGGGCAGGTCCAACTCTTATAGCAGTGGTGAAAAACGTTGTAGCCTTTAGACGTGAGATGGTTGAATACTTAGCAGGACTTGAAAATAATTGGCAAGTTCAGATGCTTCAAGTGGATAATGAAGGCGCAAAGGTTTGGATCAATGAGGAACTTAGGTATTAGATAATCAAAAAACAGATGCTGTAAAGGCGTCTGTTTTTTTGGAAGAATTTGTGATACACTAAAATAATGTTAACTTGGTGAATGGGGCTCAGATTGGAGTAAAAGCATCAAGAGTTTAAAAAGCAAGGAGAAAGCAAATGGATATTGTACAAGTTTTGCAAGAGGAACTGAAAATAAAAAAAGGACAAGTGGAAAATACCATTAAACTTATTCAGGAAGGAAATACAATTCCTTTTATTGCACGTTATCGTAAAGAGTTAACTGGTGGATTAAATGATGAAGTTCTTCGTCAATTTGGGGAGCGTTTTGCTTATTTACAGAACTTAGAGGCACGTAAAGAGCAAGTGACAAAGAGTATTGAAGAACAGGGAAAAATGACAGAGGAGTTAAAGGCAGCTATTGAGAAAGCAACAACTGCAACGGAGGTAGAAGACCTTTATTTACCTTATCGTCCGAAAAAACGTACACGTGCTACGATTGCCAAGGAAAAAGGATTAGAGGAGCTAGCTAGAGCGATTAGGAACCAAAAAGAAAAACATATAGAAGCTTTAGCAGAAAGCTTTATTGCTGAGGAAAAGGGAGTCTCTACAGTAGAAGAAGCTTTAGCAGGAGCAAAGGATATTTTGGCTGAGGAGATTTCAGATGAAGCCAGTCTAAGGGGGGCTATTCGTAAGTTTACCTTTCAAAAAGGCTTATTGGTTTCTAAAGCCAAAGACGAAAAAGAAAAAACGGTTTATGATATGTACTATGATTACAGTGAAAAGCTAAGTACCATACCAGGGCATCGTATTTTAGCCATTAATCGTGGTGAAAAGGAAAAGGCACTTTCTGTAAAAATTGAAGCGCCCATTGATGAAATCCTTACCTATATGGATAAAAAGGTGATTTACAAAGAGAGTACCACAAGAGCTTTACTTGAAGAGGTACTTCAAGATAGCTATAAAAGACTTATTGCACCAGCAGTGGAAAGGGATATCCGTAGTGAGCTTTCAGAAAAAGCAGAAGAAGGTGCCTTAGAAGTATTTAAAAAGAACCTCTATCAACTTCTTATGCAGGCACCTATTAAAGGGCATAATGTAATGGGAGTAGACCCTGCCTATCGTACAGGGTGTAAAATTGCAGTAGTGGATAGTACAGGTAAAAAGCTTGCCAAAACAGTTGTTTTCCCAACACCACCTCAAAATAAAACAGAGGAAGCCAAGGAGACGTTAAAAAAACTTATTGAAGGATATAACGTAGATCTTTTATCTATTGGAAATGGAACGGCTTCAAGAGAGACTGAGAAGTTTGTAGCAGAGATGCTTAAAGAAATCCCAAGACCGATTCACTATGTGATTGTCAATGAAGCAGGAGCTTCTGTTTACTCCGCTTCGAAGTTAGCAACAGAGGAGTTCCCTCATGATGATGTAGGTGTGAGAAGTGCGGTGTCTATTGCAAGGCGCCTTCAAGACCCTCTTGCTGAATTAGTTAAAATTGATCCTAAAGCCATTGGAGTAGGGCAATATCAGCATGATATGAACCAAAAACGTCTCGAAGAAAGCTTAGGTGGTGTGGTAGAAGGGGCTGTAAATGAGGTAGGAGTAGATATTAACACAGCATCTGCTTCCCTTCTTCAATATGTAGCGGGAATTAAGAAAACTGTCTCTCAAAATATTGTGGCTTATCGTGAAGAAGTAGGTAAGTTTAGTAGTCGGGCGGAGATTAAAAAGGTAAAAGGCTTAGGACCTAAGGTATTTGAACAATGTGCAGGCTTCTTGCGTATTACAGATGGTAAAAATTTCTTAGATGCCACGGGTGTTCACCCTGAATCTTATGAGGTAGCTAAAAGCTTAATTGAAAAATGTGGTTATACGAAAGAAGATTTGAAGAAACGTCAATTTACAGGAATTAGTCAAAAAATAGATGATGTAGAAAAGCTTGCTAAAGAATTAGACACAGGAGTCCCTACACTACAAGATATTATTAAAGAACTAGAAAAACCAGGACGTGACCCTCGTGAAGATATGCCGAAACCAATCCTACACAGTGAAGTATTAGAAATGAAAGATTTAAAGGTAGGCATGAAGCTGAAAGGAACAGTAAGAAATATTGTAGATTTTGGTGCTTTTGTAGATATCGGTGTACATCAAGATGGCCTTGTACATCTTTCTCAAATGAGTCATAAGTTTATTAAACATCCTTTAGAAGTGGTAAAGGTAGGAGATATTGTAGAAGTTTCTATCCTTAGTGTAGACATGGAGAAGAATAAAATTGCTTTAAGTATGAAGCAATAAATTGCCATTATTTAAGGTTGAATTTTCTAACTACAGGGTGTATACTTTGGATAAGTGAATAAAAAAGTTAATCGCATTCTTCGGGGCAGGGTGAAATTCCCGACCGGCGGTGATAGTCCGCGACTGAGGCCAAATGGCTTCATTGATTTGGTGAAATTCCAAAACCGACAGTAGAGTCTGGATGGTAGAAGAGTTGTAATTTATGAAGTAGGGTCTTTTTACTTACGCCTAAATTAGAGCAATCCACGAAGAAGAGTGGATTGCTTTTTTGATATTCACATAATCTATTATTTAGGAGGAGTAAAAATGAAAAAAAATGCAAAACAATTAACTTCTATGGCGGTGCTCATTGCCCTGTCTATTGTACTGGTGTATCTCATTCACTTTCCTATTTTTCCCATGGCACCTTTCCTTGAATACGATCCAGCAGATATTCCTATTTTAATTGGAACCTTTGTATATGGTCCTGTTGCAGGACTAGTGATTACGATTATTGCAGCGATTATTCAGGGTACAACTGTAAGTGCAGGAAGTGGCTGGATTGGTATACTTATGCATGTCTTTGCAACGGGAAGCTTTGTATTAGTGGCTGGAACAATTTATAAAAAACAGCATACTAAAAAAGGTGCTATTATAGCATTAATAGCAGGCAGTATTACCATGACTGTTACGATGGTGCTGTGGAATTTAGTCTTTACACCTTTATTTTTAGGAATGCCTTTAGAGGCAGTTTTGCCCTTATTAGTACCAGCTATTATTCCTTTTAACTTATTAAAAGCGAGTGTTAACGGAGCAGTAAGTTATCTTCTTTATAAACGTATAAAAAGCTTTCTTGTTGCACCCCATCAAGAATTATCTACAATTAAAGAATAGTGAATACAAAAATAACTGTGAGTCCAAGATTAAGGATTTACAGTTATTTTTTAGGGTATTAAATACAAACTAATAGGAAAATAGTTGTCTATTAAAGGGAGCAAGTTATAATTGAGAAGTGAATAGGAAAAAGCATACAGTATAAAGAATAGTATTTCGGCAATATTTATAAGATAAAATAGGGAGAGAGAGCAGGGGAGAAGGGAAAGAGGTTGAAAGTTTAAAAGCCTCGTATTAAAATAGGTTAATAGGTAAAAATAAGAGAGGGTCAAAAGATGCGCATTTATGAAAGTCTATCAGAAGAGCAAACTTATCAAATAGGATATGAAATAGGGAATAAAGCTAAGGTAGGGGATGTTTATTGTCTCATTGGTGATTTAGGTGTAGGTAAAACAGTATTTTCTAAAGGTTTTGCCAGTGGCCTTCAAATTACAGAGCCTATAACCAGTCCGACCTTTACGATTGTACAAGAATATGAGGGGAGTATGCCTCTTTATCACTTTGATATGTATCGTATCGAAGACATAGATGAACTTGAAATGATTGGTTATGAAGATTATTTCTTAGGACAAGGGGTTTGTTTAGTGGAATGGGCTAATAATGTAGAAGAAGTAATTCCAAAGGAAGCCAAGTGGATTACAATTGAAAAAGATTTAGAAAAAGGCTTTGATTATAGAAAAATTACAATAAAGTAGGTGCAGGAGATGAACATATTAGCAATAGATGCCTCAGGTATTGCTGGAAGCGTAGCATATATTAAAGAGAATCGTCTAGTAGGAGAATATTATATTTGTCATAAATTAACCCATTCGGAAACAATTATGCCTATGCTTGAACATATGAAAAATATACTCGGTATAGATTTAGAAGCCTTAGATGCTATTGGTGTAACGAGTGGACCTGGCTCTTTTACAGGATTACGTATCGGTGTAACCACAGCTAAAGCATTAGCCCTTGCACTTGATATTCCAGTTGTAGGTATACCTACCCTAGATGCGTTAGCCTATAACTTGGTAGAAACAGAACATTTGATTTGTCCGATGATGGATGCAAGGCGTAATCAAGTTTATACTGCTCTTTATAAATGGGAAGGAAAACAACTTAAAAGGTTAACAGATTATCTAGCTATTGACTGTGATGAATTTATAGAGACTTATTTACAAGATGAAAAGGCAGTGATTTTCTTAGGAGATGGCGTTTGGAATTATAAAGAAAAGCTTCAAAGTGTTTTAGGTGAAAAAGCCCACTTTGCACCAAGTTATCTCAATCTTCAACGTGCTAGTACCCTTGCACAAGTGGCATGTGAAAGCTATGCACGTGGTGAAGCAGTAGAAGCATCAGTTTTTGTACCGATGTATTTACGCAAATCTCAAGCAGAGCGTGAACGTGAGGAGAAAGAGAAAAATGAAGCCTAGACCCATGCTTTTTAAAGATTTACCCCTCGTTTATGCGATTGAATGTGAGAGTTTTAGTACGCCTTGGTCTTTAGAAGCATTGAAAGAGGAAATGTGTAATTCATTAGCCTATTATGTAGTTGTGGAAAAAGAAGGGCAAGTAGTGGGTTATGGTGGATTATGGGTAGTAGAAGGAGAAGGGGAAATTATCAATATAGGAGTAAGAAAAGCTTATAGGGGTCAAGGTATTGGCAAAAGTATATTGGAGGAGTTAATAGCTTATGGTCAGCAGAAGGGTGCCTGTCAAATGACTTTGGAGGTAAGAGAAAGTAATGAGGTGGCACGATATATGTATACAAGCTTTGGTTTTCAAGTGATTGGTAAGCGAAAAGGATATTATAATGCGCCAAAGGAAGATGCCCTAATGATGCAGTTGCAACTTTAGTCGTTTTTGGTTTAAAAACTTTGGTATAATTTGTAGAGAATTGGGAAATTGTTCTAGCCCTTTTGAATATAGTAATAAAGGGGGGGATCATATGAACCAAATAAATGAGCTGAAATGGAATGAACTTAAGCTTTCATATCAACCTTCTGATTTTTCTTTTACCACTACCAATGAGTTAGTGGGGAGTCATGAAATAATTGGTCAAGAACAGGCTAAACGTGCACTGGAAATGGGACTTAGGATAAAGGCGAAAGGCTATAATCTTTATGTTTGTGGAGACTGTGGAGTGGGAAAGTTAAGTTGCATCATGCATCAGCTTACTTCTCAAGCTAAAGAAGCCACTACACCTCCAGATTTATGCTATACCTATAATTTCAAAATGCCAGAAATGCCAAAACTCTTACTCCTTCATGCTGGTGATGGTATAAAATTTAAAGAAGACATGGATGAACTGATTGAGTTTATTAGGAATGAATTACCTTTAAAATTACAAACTCTCGAAGTAAATAAAAAAAGACAAAGTATACTTGATGCATTCGAAGAAAAAAAGCAAGCTTTAATTGCGGACTTAAGCACCGCTTCGGAAAAAGTAGGTATTTTAGTAAAGCTCACAAAAGATGGAATAGGATTTGCTCCTTTAGGGTCTAAAGGTCAGGGTATTACAAAGGAGGAGTATAATCAGCTTCCAGTAGATGAGCGAAAGAACCTTGATCAAAAACTAGCAAAGCTCTATACACTTGCAGATGAAATTTTAATGGCTATTGATGAAAAAGAAGAACAGTGTGTAGAAGAACTTGAAGATATTGACAAAGAAGTGGTACTTTATGAGATAGGAAGTCTTTTAAAATATTTAAAAGAAAAGTATAAAGATTACGCACAGATAAAAGATTATCTTGATGAAGTAGGAGAAGACATACTCTCTCACATGGAGGCGTTTGTACCAAAACAAGAGGATAAAGGCAAAGAAGTTAAAGAAATATTTCCTTGGTTAGGTGAAAATGATAGGGAGCATTTAGTAAAACATTATCGCATTAACGTACTCGTAGATAATAGTCAAACGCAAGGTGCACCTATTATTACTTCCCGTGAATTAGATAGCACACCTTTAAATGGAAAGATACTCATGGATACGGAGATGAATGTATTGCGTAGTGATTTTATGACCCTAAGACCAGGGTTACTTCATAAAGCCAATGGAGGTTATTTGATTTTAGAGGTACAAAGCCTACTTAATCATGTGGGAAGCTGGGAAGCGCTTAAACGTGTGTTAAAGTCAGGCAAAATTGTGATGGAAAGTAGTGAAGATACAGCAATTGGCATGGTTTCTAGTGTTAGGCCAGAGCCTGTAGCTGCCAATATCAAGGTCATACTTCTAGGTAATTATTATTTTTATCGCACACTTTATGAATATGATCCAGATTTTAAAAAGCTTTTTAAAAAGCGTATTGATTTTGAAAGAGAGCTTAAAAATAGTAAGGAAATAGTAAGTCAGTTAGCTTGTTTGATCAAAGAAATAAGCGATACAGAAAAATTACCACCTCTTACATCAGGAGCACTGGTAAAACTTTGTGAGTATGGAAATAGGCACATGCAGGATCCTAAAAAGTTACCTGCCAACCTAGAGATGCTTTTAGATGTAGTGAGAGAAGCGAGCTTATATGATAAAGAAGTAATAGATGAACAGTGTATAACAATGGCTCTTGAGCAGCGCCAGCTTTTTATAAAATCTTTAGAGGAAAAGTTAGATGAACAGATACTAGGCTGTCATGTACTCATTGATACACAGGGAGAGCGTATAGGAACGATTAATGGTCTTGCGATTTATACAGTAGACAATTGTTTGTTAGGACGTCCTACTCGTATTACTGCAACGACATATAGAGGTAAAAAAGGGATTATTGATATTGAAAAGGAAAGTGGTTTAAGTGGAGAAATTCACAGTAAAGGTGTTCAGATTATTACAGGCTTTTTAGGACAACATTTTGCTCAAGATATGCCATTATCTTTGAATTGTAGTCTTTGTTTTGAACAAAGCTATGGAGGAATTGATGGGGATAGTGCATCAAGTGCAGAGCTTTATGCTATTTTATCCAGTCTTTCTGAACTCCCCATTAAACAGCATTTGGGGGTAACAGGTTCCGTTAATCAGTTTGGTCAAATTCAACCTATTGGTGGTGTCAATGAAAAGATAGAAGGTTTTTACGCTATTTGTAAAAAAAGAGGTCTTCAGGGAAATGAAGGAGTTATTATCCCTAAGCAAAATGTGAAGGATCTTCTGTTAAAGGATGAAATTATTGAGTCTGTAAAAAACAATGAATTTCATATTTATGCCATTACAAACATTGAGGAAGGTATAGAGTTATTAACCAATACTCCTTATGAAGAATGTAAAAAAAGAGTACTTCAAAAACTTAAGAGATACAATGATTTAACGAGTAGAAATTAAAATATTTAAAGGATTTCTTAAAATTATATTAAAGAAATCCTTTTTTATTTGCACTATTCATAGGGTTTAGATATAATATTTATTAAATAGAGAATAGTATATACTCGATATAGACTATTTTGGAGTAAAAGAATAAAAATGGGCATAGAGGATTAGGTGAGACAATGAAAAACAGTATATTATCTGTTCTAGTGGAAAACAATTATGGAGTTGTAGCCCGCATTGCAGGGCTTTTTACACGAAGAGGTTTTAACATGAATAGTTTTGCGGGAGAAGAAACACATGATTCAAATATTTCTAGAATTACTATATCCATTACAGAAAACGAAGACTCCATTGATCAGATACAAAAACAAGTAGAAAAACTAGTCGATATTAAAAAAGTAGAACGTCTTGATGTAAAGAAAGATATTATTAGAGAGTTAGCACTTATTAAAGTACGTAGTCAAGAAACACTCCTTCCACGCATTAAGGATTTAACAGATGCATTTAATGTAAAAGTAATTGATATGGATACTCAAGTGGTTGTATTTGAAATATGTAACACTAAAGAAAAGCTTGATGCATTTATTGATACAGTAAGGGAATATGAGATTATAGAAAGTGTTCGTACAGGTGTAATTGCCTTACAGCGAGGGAATAAGCATATATGACGCTGCACAGGTAAGGTAAAGGAGAAAAAGTATGCAACAGGTTCAAGAGATCCATAAAGTAGAACTAGTGGATATACTAGAGAAGGTAGTAGATGAAATGCAAGATTGGCTCATTATAGGAGATCAATATGGCAAAATTATGTATGCCAATAGCAATGTCTATACATCTTGTGACTGCACAAAAGAAGAGGTTCTTGGAAAAGATATGTGCATGTTTGTAGGTGTAGATTTATCTGACCAAGTTGTGTTAAATAAAATTAATAAATTTCTTAAAGATGGAGAGAAGTTTGAGTTTGTGACGAATCGCTTTATCAAGGGAAATAAACGTATTTATTTAACCAATACCTTGACAACTATTTGGTATAATAATCAACTGGAGTACTTCGTTTGCTTATCTAAAGATATTACAAATACAGAAAAACTTAAGGCAGAAGTGTATCGTGCGAACTATATTGACCCACTTACAAATCTACCAAACCAAAGATTTTTTCTTCAGAGTCTGTATAAAGCAGTACAAAAAGTTAAAAGTAGTCATACTCAGCTAGCTGTAATAATAGTAGATATTCGTAAAATAGGGGAAATTAATGAGAACTATGGCATGAATGTAGGAGATATCGTTATAAAGGCTGTGACAAAACGCCTTAGAAATATTTTAAATGATAAACAAGAAATGTTTAGGTACGGCGATGGAAGTTTTATAATTATTCATCAATATATTACAGGTCAAGAAGATGTAGAAATATTACTTAGACAGATGAATGAAAAGATTAAGGAACCTATTTCCGTACATAACAGTTACCTTTATATAGAAGCAAAGGAAGGGATAGCCCTATTCCCTAATGATGCCAAAGGAGCTAGTGAGTTAATCAAAAATGCAGAAATTGCTTTAGCTAAAGTAAAAAGAGAAAAGCCTACTATACCTTATATCTTTTATACAAAGGATATTCATGAAGAGATTGAGAGTTCTATGCTATTTGAAGCAGAACTTAAAATTGCTGTTCAAAATGAAGAGTTTGTGGTTTACTATCAGCCCTTTATAGATCTTAAGACGAACACGGTAGTGGGTATGGAAGCCCTTTTGCGTCAAATAAAGCATAATGGTGAAATGGTGTTACCTAATAAGTTTATAGGTGTATTAGAACAGATGAATCTCATTGAAAAAGTAGGAATTATGGTCATTGAAAAAGTCTGCATACAACTTAGGAGGTGGTTAGATAAAGGTTATAAAGTGGTACCTATTTCGGTAAATTTATCAGCATTACAGTTTAAAAACCCAAATCTTGCCAAGAATATTATAGAAATCCTTGAACATTATAATATAAAACCTGGTTATATCATACTTGAAATTACAGAATCCACAGTGATGGAAGATATAGGACTTGCACACTTTACTTTAAATGAATTAAAAGATTATGGCTTCTGTATTTCTATTGATGATTTTGGAACAGGTTATGCTTCCATTGGGTATCTTAAAAAGTTTATGTTTAATCATTTAAAGATAGACATTTCCTTTATAAAAGAGATTACAAAGAATAACCAAGATAGGGCTATTGTAGAAGCCATTATTTCCATTGCTAAAAGTCTTCATTTAACCACTATTGCTGAGGGTATTGAGGACGAAGAACAACTAGCTGTAATGAGCGAAATGGGTTGTGAAATTGGGCAAGGCTTCTTATGGGATAAGCCTATTAGTTCAACACAGATAGAAGAAAAATATTTAAAGAGAAATGCTTAAGTAAGTAGGCTATATTAAAAGTTTTATTGGAATAAATAGATGAATTGTGTTAAACTAGGTTATAAAAATGGAAGATTGAAGGAGTTATTAAAGGATGAGCAGTTTAGAAGAAATGACTTTAGTTCAGCTTAAGGAGATGGCTAAAGGATATGGTATCAAAAATGTAAATAAAATGCGTAAAAGTGAAGTAATTAGTCATTTGCAACAATACAATAACTCCTCTCCTAGCCAAGTAGATGTTATAAAGGAAATAGAAACTACTGTACCTTTAGAGCAAGTATTATTCGAGGAAGAAATAGTGCAAGAAGAAGAACTTCCTTTAGAGGAGCTACCTAGTGAAATGAGCGAGGATAGCCGTAGTGACCGTATGACAGGAGCAGGTATCTTAGAAATCATGGCAGATGGTTATGGCTTTTTGCGTTCTCAAAACTTTATGCGAGGAGAAAATGATATTTATCTTTCTATTTCTCAAATTCGCCGCTTTAACCTTAAGACAGGAGACTGGATCGAAGGGGACATGCGTCGACCTAAAGAAGGAGAGAAAGCAGGTGCGCTTCTTTATGTGCATAAGGTGAATGGAGACAGACCTGAAAAAGCTAAATATCGTCCTAACTTTGAGACACTTACCCCTGTGTTTCCAAAGCAACGTTTACGTTTAGAAACAGAACGTGATATTTTATCTACTCGCATCATTGATATAATAGCTCCTATTGGAAAGGGGCAAAGAGGGCTTATTGTAGCTCCACCTAAAGCTGGTAAGACAGTACTTCTTAAGCATATTGCCAATGCAATTACGCGTAATCATCATGATGTATCACTTATTGTCTTGCTTATAGATGAAAGGCCAGAAGAGGTAACAGATATTCGTCGTTCTATCCAAGGCAAGGATGTTCAAGTGATTGCTTCTACCTTTGATGAACCACCAGAGCACCATAAGCAGGTAGTTGAGATGGTTCTTGAAAGAGCTAAAAGAATGGTAGAGCAAGGAAAAGATTTAGTTATTTTATTAGATAGCATTACACGTATGGCAAGAGCTTATAACTTGACAATTCCTCCTAGTGGAAGGACTTTATCAGGGGGACTAGATCCAGCTGCTCTTCATATGCCCAAGAAGTTTTTTGGTGCAGCTAGAAAAATTGAACATGGAGGAAGTTTAACCATATTAGGGACAGCTCTTGTAGACACAGGGAGTAAGATGGATGAAGTGATTTTTGAGGAATTTAAAGGAACAGGTAATATGGAGCTTGTACTAGACCGTTCCTTATCTGAAAGGCGTATTTTCCCTGCTATCGATATTTATAAGTCAGGAACCAGAAGAGATGATCTTCTTTTAACACAAGAAGAGATGGGAGTAGCTTATTCCATTCGAAAGGATTTAAGTCGTAATAGTACATCAGAAGTGACAGAGAATCTACTTAATGCCTTGATTCGTTCAGAAGACAATAAGACTTTTGTAGAACGTAGGAAAAAAAGTGAGTGATTTTCATTAAAATGGGACGAGAAGTCTTGCATAATGGTAAAACACATGCTATAATACTAACGTTGTCACGAAAATTGCTAGGGTTAAAAAATTAATATAGAAAAGTGTATGAAAGAGGTGAAGCGAAATGAATAAAGAAATCCAACCAAAGTATGAAGCTGTTAGTGTAACTTGTAATGGGTGTGGAAATACTATTGAAACACGTTCAACTAAAGAAGCAATTAATGTTGAAGTATGTTCAAAGTGTCATCCTTTCTATACAGGAAAACAAAGAGCTGCATCTGCAAAAGGTAGAATTGATAAATTCAACAAAAAATATGAAATGTAATCAGTTTAAAAAAGGGGTTGAGAGGATGGTCTCAACCCTTTTTTTATAAAAAAGAGGAGGCGGACGCATGGCGAGAGTAAATATTGGGGGCCAGGCCGTAATTGAAGGCGTTATGATGAAAGGACGCACTCATTACGCTGTTTCAGTAAGAAAAGCAGACGGTAATATTGTGACGGACGCTCAAAAGTCTGAAAGCATTATGGATCGTTTTAGAATATTAAAGTTGCCTATCTTAAGAGGTATGGCTGTTTTTGTAGAGTCTTTAGTGCTAGGTGTTAAAACTTTAAGTTTTTCAGCAGAGCTTTATGGCGATGAAGAGGTAGAAGAAGAACCTAGTCGTTTTGAAATATGGCTTCAACAGGCTTTAGGGGATAAAGGTGAGAAAATTATTATGGGGCTTACTATGTGCTTATCCTTTGTTTTGGCCATTGGTCTATTTATGATACTACCCATGTTAATCAGTAGGCTTTTTAAAGGCTTTGTAACAAGTTCCTTTTTTCAGAATTTAATTGAAGGAGCTATCCGTATCATCATCTTTTTAGGTTATATGAAGTTAATTACAAAAATGAAGGATATTGAAAGAACCTTCCAGTATCATGGAGCCGAACATAAAACGATTAATTGTTTAGAGCAAGACAAGGAGTTAACAGTAGAAAACGTAAGGCAGTGTACAAGACTTCACAAAAGTTGTGGAACCAGCTTCTTGTTTATTGTTATGATTGTTAGTATTTTGGTATTTAGTGTGTTTACCACTCAGATTTTATGGCAAAGAACACTTGTGCGTATTGTTATGGTACCTTTTGTAGCAGGTATTTCTTATGAGTTTATTAGGTGGGCAAGATTATCACCAGATAATCCAGTTGCAGATTTTTTAAGTAAGCCAGGTATGTGGCTTCAAAGAGAGTTTACAACCATTGAACCAGATGATTCACAAATTGAAGTAGCTATTGCAGCGGTAAAAGGAGTACTTGAACATGAGCCAATTAGTAGCAAGTAATACAAAAGAAATAACTGTTTATGAGGCAGTTCACCATGGTGAATCTGTTCTTAAAGCTTACGATAAGAAGGATGCCCGAATTGATGCAAGGTTACTTATGCGTCATTTACTGGCTTGGGATGAAGCAAAACTAATTTTAAATCAAACAATGATTCTTTCAGAACATATTAAAGAATCATATCTTTATTTAATTGCTAAAAGAGCTCAAGGTATTCCCCTTCAATATATTACTAAAAATCAAGAATTTATGGGATTAGAGTTTTTTGTAGATGAAAGAGTACTTATTCCAAGACAAGATACGGAGACTCTTGTAGAACATCTTTTAGAGTTAGCTAAAAGTGAAAGCATAAAAAAGGTTATTGAAATAGGAGTTGGCTCCGGTTGTATTAGCATTTCATTAGCACATTACAGAAGGGATATGAAAATCACAGCTATTGATATTTCAGAAGACGCTTTAGATGTAGCTAAAAAAAATGGAAACTTGCATGGCGTAAATGCACAAATTGAGTATGTAAAGAGTGATGGTTTCATAAATTATAAGGGGGAAGAGGAGAGTATCGATTTAGTGGTTTCAAATCCACCTTATATCTCACAGGAAGAGTGTATGACATTAATGGCAGAAGTAAAGTGTTGTGAGCCTCTTATTGCTTTAACAGATAGAGGAGATGGCCTATCCTTTTACCGAATACTTTCTAAAGATGCAAAGAAGTTTTTAAAGCCCGGTGGCATTATAGCTTATGAAATTGGCTATAATCAAGGGGAAGCTGTAAGACATATTCTTACACAAGAAGAATATAGTCATATAGAGGTCATAAAAGATTTAACGGGTAAAGACCGTGTTGTTATAGCAAGAAAACCCCTTTAAATAGAATTTAGATGAGGTGAATAAATGTTTGCGCAGTTAGAAGATTTAGTAACCAAATATGAAATGATTGGTGAGCAAATTAGCCAACCAGATATTATAGCAGATCAAGAGAGATGGCAAAAACTCATGAAAGAGCATAGTGACTTAAAAGATATTGTAGAAAAATATCTTGAGTACAAGAAGACACTTGAAGCCATTGACGAGGGTCTAATGATGTTAGAAGAAAATTTAGATGATGATTTTAGAGAACTTGTAAAAGAAGAACTTGCTGAAAATAAAAAGAAGGTTGATCCGCTTCAAAATGAAATAAAACTTCTTCTTTTACCTAAAGACCCTAATGATGAAAAGAATGTTATTGTAGAAATTCGTGGGGGTGCAGGTGGAGATGAAGCAGCTCTTTTTGCAGCAGACCTTTATCGTATGTACTGTTACTATGCAGAGAATAATGGCTGGAAAACAGAATTAATGTCTGTCAATGAAAGTGGTATTGGTGGTTTTAAGGAAGTTATCTTTATGATCAAAGGCCAAGGTGCCTATTCCAAGCTAAAATATGAGAGTGGTGTACACCGTGTGCAACGTATTCCAGCAACAGAATCAGGTGGTCGTATCCATACTTCTACTGTAACAGTAGCTATTATGCCAGAGGCAGAAGAGTTAGATGTAGAGCTTAATTTAAATGATGTACGTATTGATGTATTTAGAGCATCTGGAAATGGTGGACAATGTGTTAATACGACAGATTCTGCCGTACGTGCGACACATATCCCTACTGGTTTAACTGTTTCTTGTCAAGATGAAAAGTCTCAACTTAAAAATAAAGATAAAGCACTTAAAATTCTTCGTACTAGACTTTATGATATGGAGCAAGCAAAGCAACATGCAGAGCTTGCTGCTGAAAAAAAGAGTCAAGTAGGAACTGGTGATAGAAGTGAACGTATTCGTACGTATAACTTCCCACAAGGACGTGTAACAGACCATCGTGTAGGTCTTACCCTTCATAAGCTTGATCAAGTGTTAGACGGTGACCTAGAAGAAATTATTTCTACACTCACTACTGTCGATCAAACGGAAAAATTAAAGCTCGTTACAAATGAATAATTTATTTAAAAACTTCAAGTACACATAAAAAAGTAGCTAAAACCTAGGTTTTAGCTACCTTTTTATGTGTACTTGAGAATAGTTGATACTTTAGAGAGTTCTGAAAGAAGGTTCCTGTCCATAAAATAGTAAAGAGAAGATATTAGGGAGTAGGAAAAGATGGAGCCGTTATGTAGTCTTGTTTTAGGTATGTGTATAGGTGTGGAATATTTTTTAAGTTTTAGCCCAGGACCTTATAGTCGATTGTTAGTTATTATAAAATATAGCATGTTACTTCTCTTATGTCGTGAATATAGTAAGGAACGATTTTATCAAAAGATAAATGGTTGTATAAGAGGTGGAAAAAAATTAGGTTGGAGAGAGCGAATGATAGAAGGTCTATTGCTATTAGTGGGCTTAGCTGGTACATGGGGGGCTTCCAAGTTAAATGCTTTCCTCCAACAAAATATACGGCAAGGAGAGACATTAGGACCTTATGAAAGTTTATTTGTATTGGTATTAGTACCATCACTTGTTTATATGGGATTTTGTATAATGCGTCTTAGAGAATATAAAGGGTGGCTAGAAAAAAACAAGAAAAAGCTTATTTTAGGTGTTTATCTATTTGCTTGGTTATGGTTTGGGTGTTTGTATTTTTATTTGGCACAGCAGGCACAAGGGGAATATTATACATTTACAGATACGGGTAAGCGTGATGCAGTTATTAGAGGGATGATGCAAGAGAAAGCGTATTCGTCAGAGTTGGCATTTTATATGAATAATATAGTAAAAGAAGGAGGACAAGAAAAAAGTTTTTTAAGTCTAGCCCTACAAGAGAATATTATTTATTTTACAGAGGAACAAATAGGGGAAAGTTGGGGGCGATTTTACGAACAACGCCTTGTCGAGCAAGGTTATACCCACTTTTTACCACAAGGTGTTATTAAAAATTATATTTTAAACAGTAAAGCTATTCAAGATACTAACTATGAAATTAAATGGAAGAAATATTTAGGGAAAGAATATGTTGTTGTTAAGATAGCACTTTATAAATTAGCCTTTTTTGATGAAGAACGCTGCACCTACATGCTAGATGATAGTAGATACTATGCTTATTATAAAACACTTAAGCCAGATAAAACCCTAATACTTATTTATACACCTGAGGAATATATTATTAACTATCACAATGAACGATTACGTCCTACACACTATTTAACGAGTGTGCTAAGAGACTCTCATACGTTACTTGATAGGGAAGCTGAGGAAATTAAAGAAGGGCTAGAAAGCTATGTCTACTATCCGTTAGAAGATTTTTTGTACTTTAGTGCAGTTATTATTTCTACTTTAGGATTAGGTGATATTACCCCTAATGATAGCGTGGTAAGAGTATTTGTTATGTTAGAAACTTTATTCGGTGTTGTAATAATGGGGATTTATGTATCACTTATAGGAGCTTCTCAAAAAAAGGAATAACTATCTATATAAAGAGGGGGCATTAGGATGAGTATACAAATAGTTGGATTAATGGGGTGTATAGCAGAAGGTCTAGGTCTTCTTGTAGGAATTATTGTGTTTTATCTTTTTAAGGTAACACATAAGCGGAGTATTGGTATGTTATTTGGAGGCACATCAGGACTTATGATTGCCATTATCTGTTTTGATGTACTTCCAGAAGCACTTTCTAAAAATCGTATGGATTTAGTTTTATTAGGTACAATAATAGGAATACTAATAGGATTGCTACTAGATGAAATGATGCCTTATTTAGAAGAAAGAGTGGGAAACAAGGGAGGGAAATTAAGCACAGCTCTTGTACTTGTTATAGGTATTGCCATACATAATATTCCGGAAGGATTTGCTTTAGGGGCATTAGCAGCAACAGGAACGGATGCAGTTAAGCAGTTTATTATTATTTTAGCACTTCATAGTATTCCAGAAGGTATTGCTGTTGCTATTCCTTTTAAGGCAGCTCAAGTTAACTTAAAGAAGATCTTTTTTATTCCCTTTATTTTAGGAAGTATTATGGGAATAGGTGTTATTTTAGGACATGTATTAAGTCACTCAAGTGAATCTTTTGTAGTATTGGCATTAGGTATCGCAACAGGAGTCATTCTCTATATTGTATGTGAAGAGCTTTTGCCTGAATCACGTAAAAGCTGGAATGGGCGAATGACAACAGTAGCAACTATTTTGGGTATTATTTTAGGCCTAGTACTACTAGGTAAATAAAAGGTATATTTTTTTCTATTTTTGTCATAATAAGTGTAAAATCCTAGAGAATATAAAGGAGAAAGTATATGCCGTTATTAAGATGTGATGTAGATAATTGTGTACACAATGGACAAAACTGTTGTGAACTTGGACAAATTGCTGTGAAAGGACGTTCAGCTCAAAATGCAAGTGAAACCTGCTGTAGTACCTTTTGTGAGTGTACAGGGAGTATGAGTAATGCTTGTATAGATATAAATCCACAAGCGGAGGTACAAATTAAATGTAGCGCTCAAAACTGTACACATAATGAAAACTTCTATTGTAATGCGAGAGATATTAATGTGTGTGGCTGTGGAGCTAGTTCTGCAGAGTATACCTCTTGTTCAAGCTTTCACATGCGATAAGACATATTCACTTAATAAAGTTGCCCATAATCAAAAAAGGTGCTATGTCATACCTAAAGGTGTGCTGTAGCACTTTTTTAATAACTACTTTTGATTAAATGGCATTAAGAATTTAAAAAATCTAAACACAAGAGGTAGTATATGTTAAAATAGAACTACCTCTTTATGGTATGTACAAAAAGGTAAGCTAGTTAGATGAAAAACAATAAAAACAAATATCTAAAAGTAGATGAAGCATAAAGATACATCCTACTAAGAAAAAGGAGGAATGATAGATGAGTACATTTAAACTGATTTCAGAATTCGTACCTACGGGAGACCAACCTCAAGCTATTGAAGAGTTAACAGCCAGTTTAAAAGAAGGACATCGTTTTCAGACATTACTAGGAGTAACAGGTTCAGGAAAAACTTTTACCATGGCAAATATTATTCAAAAGCTGCAAAAACCAACTTTGATTATTGCCCACAATAAAACGTTAGCAGCTCAGCTCTATAGTGAATTTAAAGAATTTTTTCCAGATAATGCAGTAGAGTATTTTGTATCTTATTATGATTATTATCAGCCAGAAGCTTATGTACCTCATAGTGATACGTATATCGAAAAAGATTCTAGTGTCAATGAAGAGATTGATAAGCTACGTCACTCAGCAACAGCTTCCTTATGTGAGCGTAAAGATGTTATTATCGTAGCGAGTGTTTCCTGTATCTATGGTTTAGGGGATCCTATTGATTATGCAAATCAAGTGCTTTCTCTTCGTACAGGTATGGAAATGGATCGTGATGATGTTTTAAGAAGGCTCATTCATATCCAGTACACACGAAATGACATGGACTTTGCCAGAGCTACTTTTCGGGTAAGGGGAGATACTGTAGAGATTATTCCTGCTAATATGTCGGAGAAGGCTATCCGTATTGAATTCTTTGGTGATGAAATTGACCGTATTGCTGAGATTGATGCTTTAACAGGGGCGGTTCTTGGTTACAGGGAGCATGTTGTTATCTTTCCAGCTTCTTTTTATGCTATTTCTAATGAAAAGATGCAAGAAGCCATTGCACGTATTGAAGAAGAGTTAAAAGACCGTGTGCAGGAACTTAAAGAAGAAGATAAACTTTTAGAAATGCAACGTATTACACAACGTACCAACTTTGATATAGAAATGCTAAGAGAAATGGGATATTGCTCAGGTGTAGAAAACTATTCAAGGCATTTGTCAGGAAGAGAGGAAGGCAGTACGCCTTTTACTTTGCTAGATTATTTCCCAGAAGATTTTTTAATGATTATTGATGAGTCTCACATGACCATTCCTCAAATAAAAGCTATGTATAATGGAGATAGAGCGAGAAAGACTGTACTAGTTGACTATGGATTTAGATTACCTTCAGCTCTTGATAATAGACCTTTACGTTTTGAAGAATTTGAGAGTAAGATTCATCAGCTCCTGTTTGTATCAGCTACCCCTGCTCAGTTTGAACTAGAGCATTCTTTGGTGATTGCAGAACAACTTATTCGCCCAACCGGACTTTTAGACCCTACTATTGAGGTAAGACCTGTAAAGGGACAGATAGATGATTTATTAGGAGAGATTAATAAACAGGTAACAAGTGGAGATAAAGTTCTTGTAACGACCCTTACAAAGCGTATGTCAGAAGATTTAACAGATTATCTTAAGGAGATGGGCATTAAAGTAAAATATCTTCATTCAGATATCGATACTTTAGAACGAATAGAAATTGTAAGGGACTTACGATTAGGTGTGTTTGATGTTTTAATAGGGATAAATCTGTTAAGAGAAGGACTTGATATTCCAGAGGTATCCCTTATTGCCATACTAGATGCTGATAAGGAGGGATTCTTACGTTCAGAAACTTCCCTTATTCAGACAATAGGACGTGCTGCGCGTAATGTAAAGGGACGTGTTATTATGTATGCAGATACTGTAACGCGTTCAATGGAGGCAGCTATTTCAGAAACAATTAGAAGACGTAAAATTCAAAGTGAGTATAATAAAGAACATGGCATTGTACCTCAAACCATTAAAAAGAAAATTCGTGATGTGATTGTGGCAACGAAGAAAGTAGAGGAAGGAAATAACCTCTTTAAAGAAAAAGATCCTGAGTCTATGTCACAAGAAGAATTAGAAAAGACCATCAAGAAGCTTGAAAAGGAAATGAAGAAGGCTGCTATGGATTTACAGTTTGAAAAAGCAGCTGAACTTCGAGATACGCTAATGGAGTTGAAGAAAATTTTTGTAATGCGTTAAAATGATATAAGATATAAAGCAAAGCGCCCCTTTAAATATAACGAATTTTTATGTTATATTTAGAGAGGCGCTTATTATTTAGGGAAGCCTGTTCGGTAAATAGTAGGAGAAGGACGATAGATATCGTCAGCGATTTCCTCGGTGCTTACTAATTGGTTATTTGTATAAAGCTTTCGATAAGATTTTGCCTTGTAGCCTATTGTACCTTTTTGAACTAAAATTCTGTCAGTAGGAGAAAGACTGGAATCGTAACGATAGGTAACTGGGGAAGGTAAAAGTTGATAAACATCATTTTCTATACGGTAATCTTTTCCTGACAAGGAAGAATGTGAGTAGACAGTGATATAAATCTGTGAGGCATCTGTATAAGCTTCTATGTAGAGAGGGTAATTAAAAGTATTTTTAAACTTGTAGTCAATAGTTCCATAACTTACTGTGGCATCTAAACCAATAGGTACATAAGTAGATATTTTAGAATGTGGTCTACGCTCTAATGAGCAAAGGCCTGTTCGAAGAATAGCATTATAAAGTGTACTAGAAACTTGACAAATACCACCACCCAAACCTTGAGTTATAGTGCCGTTTGAGATAACAGGAGCCATCTTATAACCTTTCTCAAGAGTGGTTTCTCCTACTGTTTCGTTAAAACTAAACACATCTCCTGGCATAAGTAGAGTACCATTAATAGCTTCCGCACTCAAACGAATATTTTCTGTACGTCCATCGGGTGTATGTGGAAAACTAGTAGAAAAAGAAGCAATTTTAGTAGTAGAGGCAGCCATATATTCTGTTGTGTACTGAGGCTGAACCTCTGTTATAGGAGCTGTAATTGCAATGTTTTCGGTTATTTTCTGTGATAAAGCTGTTTGAATAAGAGAAATAAGCTTGGGTTCATCTAGGGAGTATGCAGCTTGACTAGGAATAACTTCAAGTTTTCCTCTTCCTTTTTGAATGATTTGTGCATTCTTAACTTCACTATTAAGAGAGGAAGCTATCTGATGTACAAATCTTTTGATAATTTTCTCATCATATTCAAGACTTAAAGTATACTTTTTAGGGAAACCATGTTTAATATATTGATATTTCAAAAGAAGAGAATCCTCTTTTCCTAAGTAGAGAGCTTCTTTAATAATAGCTTCAAGATTATTTCCTTTTAAAACCTGATCAAGAGATAAGGTATAAGTTTTAGGACCAGCATGAACAAAAATTACTTTATTTTGTATAAGTTCCATATAATTTTTTTGAAGAGAGCTCCTAGCTTCATCTAGGGTTTTACCAGACAAGTCTAAATCCTCTACAAAAACATGGTTATAAATTAAAGAGTCCCATTCTTTGACAATGGGACTTACTTCCTGTATAACAGTTAAGAATAATGCTAAGAAGTAAAGGGAAGCTTGTAAAAATAAAAGGGTTAAGGTACGTTTAATAGAAATAGATTTTAGCATGCAATACCTCATAAACTTTCATTATTTTTTAAAGAAACTCACAATTTTTTCAATACGAGCAGTTTCCTCTTGAATAATTGTATCCTGTCCTTTAAGAAGGAGCTCTTTTCCTTTGATTTTTTCTTGAAGTTGGTTAATAGAAGCTGTGAGTTCTGCAATTTGCTCACGATAAGTAGCGATCTCTTCTCTTGTATAAGCGGTATAATCTTTTATAAGTGCATGAAGAGCTTGAAGTCTTTCTTCTCCATCTTTTAAAAGTCCTTCAAGATTTAAATGAGAGACTGTAATAATATTTTTAACAGTATCTTTAAGTACTTCTTCCGTTAAACTTTCAGGGAGGGCTGCAAGAAGTCCTTCAAGCATAAAAATAGTATCTGTAGAAGATGCAGCAGATAAATGATAGTGACTATAAATTTCTTCTAAGCTTAGGTTGGCAGTATACCTAGGAGCTTGAACAACAACTTTCTCTTCTGGTTCTGGAAGAGGTGAGGGCATAGTAGGTGCCGGTTGTTCCTCTGTGGCTACTGATATAGGTGCGGTTGTAATGTCTTCTGGAAGCACCTCGTTATCCGTTTTTTCAACTAAATTGTACTTTTCTAATACAGACATGAGTTTCACTGTACCATACCTCTCTCATATAAAATTTTAATTATCAAAGCCTATAATAAATAGGATATAATCCATTTGCCAGCTAATAAGCCAGATAAAAACATACCAATACTAGGAACAATATAATAAATTTTGGTTGCTAAGCGATAATTCTTTTTATGAAGAATACGATTAATAAAAAACAAAAGAGAATTAAATCCAATGAGTCCAAGTACCAATATACATAAAGAAACAAATTTCCACATATATATACCTCATGAAAGTGTAATGAATGAAGATAAATGGTTATGATTTGTACCATTATATAATATTATAATATAATATAAAAATTGTTACAAGTTATAGGTGAAATACTTTACAAAAAGATTAAAATAATTTTTTAAAAAAACTTGTAAAAAGTCATAGGTGGGTCATTATAGACCCACCTATGACTTTTATGAAAAAAGATGGCAATTTATAAAGTATAGTAAGCTAGACCAATACTACCAGGTCCGACATGGAGTCCAATAACAGGTCCGATGGATTGGATTTTTACCTTTAAGTGAATATGTTTCTCAAGTTCTGCTGCTAAAAGTTGTCCTTCCTCAGGACAATTAATATGATGGACAATGACTTCGCCTAATTGAGCAGATTGGATATCCATTAAAAACTGCTGAATAATGGTGTCGATAGCTTTCTTTTTAGTACGTACTTTTGTAAAAACAGTAGTTTTACCTTTTTCTACAGTTAGGATAGGCTTGATTTGGAGAAGAGTACCTAAAAGAGCAGAAGCCCCTCCAATACGACCACCTTTTCTAAGATAATCAAGAACATGCGGGGTAAATAAAAACCTGCTATGCTCACGTATAGCAGTTGTATGTGCTATGACTTCTTGAAGGGAATGGCCTGCCTTTGCAAAACGAGCTGCCTCTAAAACCATATAACCCATTTGCATACAATTAGAAGTAGAATCAAAAAGTTCGATTGTAGCTTGAGGGTATTTCTCAAGAATGATGTTTTTAATAAGTTGAGCACTTGTATAAGTCCCACTCATTTGAGAAGAAAGGAAAATACCTAAAATGCTATCACCTTGAGAAACAATAGATTCAAAGGTAGTTAACATTTCTTCTGGAGAAGGCTGGGAGGAAGTAGGGAGCTCTGTGGATTTTCCCATTTCTTCATAAAAAGTGTCATTACTTAAGTCAAGTTCACGATAAGATTTACCATTTAAAACCACATTAAGGGAAACAATCCGAATATCATAGGTATCGCTATATTCCTGAGGCAGATAACAGGTACTATCTGTAACTATTTTAATCATTTAAATTTTCTCCTTTCACCTCTTTACATTTTTATCTAAAGACATTTAAAAAACACCAACTCCAAGGACGCTGTTTACTAGCAAGTATTATACAATAGATTTTTCGATTTGATAAGGTAATTTGTAAAATCTATAAACAAATTGAATAGGTGATAGCTTCCAGTTAGTTTTAGGATTAAAAGTATAGATAAAGTGATGAAGCTATGCTATTCTATTAAAGATAAATAGGTGTTATTTTAAATAAAAGGGGCGGTATGAAATGCCTAGTTTAAATGAAATATAAAAATGAATAAGGTGGTAAATAGATGGATAATACAATTATAATTGGTATAGCTGGAGGAACAGGCTCCGGTAAAACAACATTGACGCAAAAAATTAAAGAAACCTTTGAAGATCAAGTTGTAGTACTCTCTCATGATTATTATTATAAATCAAATGCCCATTTAATGTTTGAAGAAAGGGTGAAGCTTAACTATGATCATCCCAATGCATTTGATACAGATTTACTGATTGATCATATTCGAAAGCTTAAAGAAGGGGAAAGTATTTGGCATCCTATCTATTCCTTTGTGGAACATACACGTTTAGCAGAAAAGATAAAAGTAGAGCCTACTAAGGTGATTGTAGTAGAAGGGATTCTTATTTTTGAAAATCAAGAGCTTTGTGATTTAATGGATATTAAAGTGTTTGTAGATACAGATGCAGATGTGCGTATTATCAGACGTTTATTAAGAGATGTAAAAGATCGAGGACGTGATATGGATTCAGTTATTAAGCAATATTTAGGAACAGTAAAACCTATGCATGAACAATTTGTAGATCCGAGTAAAAAGAGGGCAGATGTTATTATCCCAGAAGGTGGTTTTAATTCAGTAGCTCTTTCAATGATTTTAGAGCGTATTCGTAATTTTATTGCGAATAACTAACAAGTGAAAGAGAAGTAAAAGAGATCAAGGGTATAAAATGGGTTGATGAAGGGGAAAACTATACGAGAATTAGATTATTTTCCAAAAGACAGGTTGATTTTTAGACATTTTCAAATCGCCTTGAGGAGAGCGTATGTTTATAGGAACATTAAAAATAACTTTTAGAGCCAGCTGGGTACATTCTCTTAAAGAGAAAAGAATGATTGTGCAGAGCTTAATAAGTAAAACGAGAAATACTTTTAACGTATCCATTCATGAAGTAGAGAATATGGACAGGCATCAATGGATTGTTATAGGTATCGCTCTTGTGTCCAATTCTCCTAGAGAACTGAATCATACATTAGATAAGGTATTGCAGTTTATGGAGGCTCATACAGAAGCTGAATTAATAGCAAGTGAACTAGAAATTTTATAATGAGCAATGAGAATGCGGCCTTACTGTGTTAAGGTAAGTTTCTTATTGCTTTTTTTGAATTAATACACATAAATGAAATAAAGTGTTTAGAAATTTAACAAATAGCTTAAACAAATAATTTATAAAAAAAACGAGGAAAAATCGAACATGTGTTTGAAATAGTGAAAAAACATGTTATAATAAATAAAAAATTTGTAGATTTTAAGAAGGGGAATATATGAAAAATAAAATTGTGATAAAAGGAGCTAAGGAACATAATCTTAAAAATATTGATTTAGAATTAGAAAGAGACCAATTTATTGTTTTTACAGGCCTAAGTGGTTCAGGAAAATCCTCCTTGGCATTTGATACAATTTATGCAGAAGGACAGCGTCGTTATGTAGAATCACTTTCTTCTTATGCGAGACAGTTTTTAGGGCAGATGGATAAACCAGATGTGGAGAGCATTTCTGGCTTATCACCTGCAATTTCTATTGATCAAAAGACGACTAGTAAAAATCCACGTTCTACTGTAGGAACAGTGACAGAAATTTATGATTATCTAAGACTTCTTTATGCAAGGATAGGGATTCCACATTGTCCTAAGTGTGGTAAGGAAATTAAAAAACAGACCATAGATCAAATAGTAGACATACTGATGGCACTAGAGCCCCGTACTAAGTTACAACTTTTAGCACCTATTGTAAGAGGAAGAAAGGGACTTCATGAAAAAGTACTTGAGCATGCTAAAAAACAAGGGTATATTAGAGCACGTATTGATGGTGAAATCTATGATTTAACTGAAGAAGAAATTGTATTAGATAAAAACAAAAAGCATACTATTGAAATTTTAGTGGACCGTATTGTGATAAAAGAAGGAATTGAAAAACGTCTAACGGATTCCATTGAGACAGTTATGAAGCTAACAGGTGGTTTATTACTCGTCGATGTTGTTGGGGGGGAAGAGCTACACTTTAGCCAAAATTTTGCTTGTTCAGACTGTAATATCAGTATTGATGAAATAGAACCTCGCCTTTTTTCTTTTAATAACCCACATGGAGCTTGTCCGGCTTGCACAGGCTTAGGAGAAAAATTAGAACTAGACCCTGAGCTAGTTATCCCTAATCCCAATTTAACTTTAAGACAAGGGGCCATTGCTGTTATTGGATGGGGGTCTATAGGAAATCAAGATAGTTTTGCCTATGCTTTATTTCAAGGATTAATGCAAAGATATTGTTTTGATTTAGATACTCCCTTTAAAGATTTACCACCCAAAATACAACATATTATTCTTTATGGAACAGGCCATGAGACCATTCAGTTTACTTTTGAAGGAGAATATGGAACAAGAAATTATGATTATGCCTTTGAAGGTGTATTAGCCAATACACAAAGGCGTTACAAAGAAACCAATTCACAAAGCATGAAGGAAGAATATGAAAGCTATATGACAAGCATCCCTTGTAGTAGCTGTAAGGGGGCACGTTTAAAGCCAGAAGCCTTAGCGGTTACAGTAGGAGATAAGAATATTGACACTATTACCAGATTAGCTATTGGAGACTTAAAAGATTTTTTTGATCATATAGAGCTCACAGAAAGGCAACAGCAAATCGGGGAATTAATATTAAAAGAAATTCATGCCCGATTGGGTTTTTTAGTAGATGTTGGTTTAGATTATCTGACTCTTTCACGTTCCTCAGGAACACTTTCAGGAGGGGAGGCACAACGTATTCGTCTAGCCACTCAAATTGGTTCAGGTTTAGTAGGTGTACTTTACATTTTGGATGAACCAAGTATTGGCCTACATCAAAGAGATAATGATCGTTTGATTGAAACGCTTATCAAGTTAAGAGATTTAGGAAATACCCTTATTGTAGTAGAGCATGACGAAGAGACCATGCATGCAGCTGATTGGATTGTGGATATTGGGCCAGGGGCTGGAGAACATGGTGGAGAAATCATTGCATCAGGTCCCATTGAAACCATTACGGCATGTGAAGCTTCTGAGACAGGTGCTTATTTAAGTGGGCGTAAGAAAATCCAAATACCTGAGAGAAGGCGTAAAGGAAATGGCAATTTTTTAAAAGTTATTGGAGCTAAGGAAAATAATTTAAAAAATGTCAAATTGGAATTACCTCTAGGTACGTTAACTTGTATTACAGGTGTATCAGGTTCAGGGAAAAGTACGCTGATTAATGAGATTCTTCTCAAACGTTTGGCACGAGATTTAAACGGAGCCAAGTTAAAGCCTGGTGACCATGAAGAGATTTTAGGAATTGAGAACCTAGATAAGGTTATTAATATCGATCAATCACCTATAGGACGTACACCACGTTCTAATCCTGCCACTTATACGGGGTTATTTGATCCTATTCGTGATTTGTTCTCCCAGACACAGGAAGCTAAGATGAAGGGGTATCAAAAAGGCCGTTTTAGCTTTAATGTAAAAGGTGGGAGATGTGAAGCTTGTCAAGGGGATGGCGTTATTAAAATAGAGATGCACTTTTTGCCAGATGTCTATGTACCTTGTGAAGTATGCAAAGGTAAGCGTTATAACCGAGAAACACTAGAGGTGAAATACAAAGATAAATCCATTGCAGATGTACTGAGCATGACGGTAGAAGAGGCTTTACATTTCTTTGAAAATATTCCTTCTATCGCACGTAAGCTTCAGACACTTTATGATGTAGGACTATCTTATATTCGATTAGGACAACCTTCAACAACCTTATCAGGTGGAGAAGCACAGCGTGTTAAATTAGCAACGGAGCTGAGTAAGAGAAGTACAGGAAAAACCATGTACATTCTAGATGAACCAACCACCGGTTTACATTTTGCAGATGTGCATAAACTTATTGGTATTTTAGAACGTTTAGTAGAAGGTGGCAATAGTGTGGTTGTTATTGAGCATAACTTAGATGTGATTAAAGTAGCTGATTATATTGTGGATTTAGGACCAGAGGGTGGTCATAAAGGTGGGACTATTATAGCTAAAGGAACGCCGGAACAAGTTGCTAAAAATAAAAAATCTTATACAGGACGGTTTTTAGAGAAATTACTATAGTGTTTTATTTAGCATAGGTAAAGTTTATATTTGTTCCAAAACCAAATAAAAAGTCGCCTACTGAGTTAGGGTCAGTAGGCGACTTTTTATTTAGCGTACATTTGTATTTAAATAGATGGTACCATTAGATGTATAATCGCAAATCTTAGTACTTGTTGCAGAGTCATAAATATATCCCTCAATAGCATCATACTTATCAAAATCGTATTCGATATCTTTAACGATTTCTTTAAATAGACGATCTTTTAAATAGGTTTTACTATCACCAGAGAGATTATTCCAACTATTAACAAAATCATTACCATTTGGTTTAAGGTTAGTAGTTATTTTAAAGGTCAGAGTATCTCCTCTACTGTTTTCAGAAAGCTCAATAGACGTAATAGGAATATTAAAACCAATATAATTAATAGCAGTATAGGCTCTTTCTAATTTATCCTCTAAATCATCCAAATCAACATAAGATGTAAGCTCAAAGGTATAGCTACCAGATTTAGTATATCTAAAGCTTGCCCTTTCTATATCTTTATTAGTTTCTTCAATGGTTCCACGGATTTCAATGTCAGAGTGAGCTTGTGCAATATCATAGCACATGTCTTTGATGAATTGTTTAAGTTTACCTTCGGTAATTCTATTATAAGCTTTTTCGTCATAACGTTCATTGTAACCTACAGTTAATTCTAAACGACCAGAAACAAGGCGTAAATCTATTTCCCAATCCACATCATAATCTTCATCATAGGTATTTCTAAGCTTGTCAAGTGTTGCGCTAACAGCAGATGTACCAATATTCGTACCACTTGTACCAGAGCCTTTATAGTTTTCCAGTTCTTTTTGTGCAGCTGCTAGTTGTTGCTGTAAAGAAACAATTTGTAGGTTTTTATCAGCAATTTGTGCGGCAAGATCTGTTGAAGTGACATTGCTACTTGTTAAAATAACCGTATTGTTAGAGAAATCCACACCTGCACCTAAGATTTCAGCAATACCTCTTAAAGGTACATAGGTACGGTCATTTACAATAAAGGGTTCCATATCAGAACTTAAGGTTTTAGTTGTTCCATTGTAAACAATTTTAATATTGTTATAATAAGCTTTTAGATTTTTAGTACCAGTTGAAGCATTAAGAGTTGTTCCCAGTAATAAAGTGCCAACAGCTAATGTCAAGCAGACTAGCTTAAGATGTTTAGCTTTTTTCATTGAATACTACCTCCTAAAATTTTGATTCAGTATAAAAAGATATTTTTATATTTGTTTATACCAGTATATAAGAAAAAACATAACATTTCAATGAAGAAGTACCAAAAGATGTATTTTTTAACAGAAATGAAATGCTATAGTAATATAGAAGCTATGGTATAATAAATAGATAAAATAAAGAAGTAAGGAGAAAATATGTTTGATATAGCTGAAGAACTTAAGAAGCTTCCTGACAAGCCAGGCGTTTATTTAATGAAAAATGATAAGGAGCACATTATTTATGTAGGTAAGGCTATTAATCTTAAAAATAGGGTTCGCCAATATTTTCAAGATTCTAAAAACCATTCTATTAAAGTCGTAAAAATGGTTTCACATATTGCTTCTTTTGAATACATTGTTACACGTTCTGAAATGGAAGCATTAATATTAGAGTGTAACTTAATTAAAAAATATAGGCCTAAATACAATATTCTTTTAAAGGATGATAAACAGTATCCTTATATTAAAATCAACGTACAAGAAGGTTTCCCACGGATGCTTGTAGTAAGAAATAGGAAGAAGGATGGAGCTAAATATTTTGGCCCTTATACAGATGCTCAAGCTATGTGGGAGCTTGTAGACATTATAAAAAGCACGTGGCCCTTACGTACTTGTTCTAGAAGTTTGCCGAGAGATATAGGAAAGGAAAGGCCTTGTTTAAATGGACATATTGGCAAGTGTCTATCACCTTGCAATAGTCAGATAGATGAGGAGGCTTATGGCAAGATGGTGCAAGAAATAATCAGTTTTTTAAGTGGAAAATATGGTGAAGTTATTAAACGCTTAAAGAAAGAAATGGAAGTTGCTTCTGAAGCATTAAATTTTGAGCGTGCAGCTACATTACGTAATCAAATAAGTGCTATACAAAAACTTGAGCAGAAACAGAATGTCACGATGAATAACATGCTAGATCAAGATGTGATAGCTTTTGCCAAAAGCCCAGAAGACACACTTATTCAAGTTTATTTTGTACGACAAGGTAAGTTAGTAGGGAGGGAGCATTTTTATTTAGAAGACACACAAGATGAAAAGATTGAAACTATTTTTAGAGATTTTGTAGTACAATTTTATGCCAATGCTACCTTTGTTCCAAAAGAAGTTATCATTGAAAGAATACCCGAGGAACTAGAGGTTTTAGAAGAATATTTGAGTAACAAAAAGGGCTCTAAGGTACAGTTAGTGACACCAAAAAAGGGCGTTAAACATGGACTTTTAGAATTAGCAAGTAAAAATGCTGAACTAACCCTTGGACAGTTTGGTGAACAAATCAAAAAAGATGAACAGCGTACAAAGGGAGCTCTTTTAGAAATTCAAAAGGCGTTAGGTCTTAAGGAAATACCGTATCGGATTGAAGCTTATGATATCTCTAATACTCAAGGAATTGAATCAGTAGGTGGTATGGTCGTATTTGAAGGGGGCAAGCCTAAGAAAAGTGATTATCGTAAGTTTAAAATAAAAAGTGTAGTTGGTCCTAATGATTATGGGAGCATGGAAGAGGTATTAGATAGGCGTATTGCCCGTCTTATAAGTGAAGAAAAAGAGAATAGTTTCAGTAGAATGCCAAATACTATTTTTATGGATGGAGGAAAGGGGCAAGTAAGTAGCGCTCAAAAGATTTTAGACAAATATGGTTTAGACATTCCTGTTTGTGGCATGGTGAAAGATGAGAAACACCGAACAAGGGGACTACTTTATAAAGGGGAGGAAGTTCTTTTACCAATAGGAACAGAAGGTTTTAAATTAATTACGCGCATTCAAGATGAAGTTCACCGATTTTCTATTGAATACCATAAAACTTTACGAAGCAAAGCACAAGTTCAATCTGTTTTAGATACTATTAAGGGAGTAGGTAAAGAACGTAAAAAACTTCTTATGAAGCATTTTAAGAGTATAGAGAATTTGAAAAAGGCATCAGTAGAGGAAATTAAAGAAGCTGGAATACCTAATCAAGTAGCAGAGAGTATTTATAGGTATTTTCATAAATAAATATTCAAACAGGTTTAGGGGTGTTATAATAGGACAAGAGATTAAATGAGATGAGGAGGAAAAAAAGTGTATTTTGTAACTGTCAGTCAAATTAAGGAGCATTTTAAACTAGAAGTACTTACTCCTGATATTGACTATAAAAATAGAAAAATTACGGAATGTGATGTAAATCGTCCAGCTCTGCAATTAGCAGGATTTTTTGATTATTTTGATCCTACTAGGCTTCAAATCATTGGTAAGGTAGAGCATACTTATTTGGAGAAGGTAAGCCAAGAAGAACGTGCTCAAAAGATTAGACGTCTTATGAGCTATAAAGAAATACCTTGTATTGTCATTTGTCGTGAAGAAATTGAAGCTTTTCCAGAAATGTTAGAGTGTGCGAAAGAAAATGGAATTCCTATTTTTAAAACAGACCTCCCTACTACTAGCTTTTTAGCAGAAGCGAATCGTTGGCTCCATGTAGAGCTAGCACCACGCATCTCTATGCATGGAGTGCTGGTAGATATTTATGGGGAAGGAATCCTTATTACAGGGGAAAGTGGTATTGGTAAAAGTGAGACAGCCCTTGAGCTTGTTAGACGTGGTCATCGCTTAGTGGCTGATGATGCAGTAGAAATTAAACGTGTATCAGCTAGCACACTTTTAGGTTCTGCACCGGAAGTCATTCGTCATTTTATCGAAGTACGTGGTATTGGGATTGTAGATATCAAACAAATTTTTGGTGTAGGTTCTGTTAAAGAAATGAAAAATATTGATTTAGTTATTAAGCTAGAGTTATGGGATCAAAATAAGCAATATGACCGTTTGGGACTAACGAATGAGTATACAGATATATTGGGGATAAAAGTAGTGACCAATGCTATTCCAGTAAGACCAGGAAGAAATATTGCTATTATTTGTGAGACAGCAGCCATTAACTTTAGACAGAAAAAAATGGGTTACAATGCTGCAGAAGCATTGAACAATAGAGTGATGAGTAATTTGCAAAAGAATAATTTTAATTAAGGGGGACCAAGATGTACTATATTGGTGTGGATTTAGGTGGAACAACTATAAAAGTAGGCCTAGTAGATGAAAACTATCAAATAATTGAAAGTATAAGTGGACCTACTAAAAGGGAAAGAGCACAAGAAGAAGTATTAAAGGATATGGCTATGCTTTGCAAAGAAGTTATGGCAAAAAGAAATTTAAGTGAAAAGGATATTCACTCTATCGGTATTGGAAGTCCCGGCATTGCCTCACCTACTGAAGGGATTATTTTGAGTTCAAGTAACTTAAACTTCAATCATGTAAATGTACGTTCAGAAATTCAAAAATATATTCATTTAGATGTTTATGTTGAAAATGATGCGAACTGTGCAGCCCTAGGAGAAGTAATGAGTGGTGCAGCAAAAGGGCAGAAAAATGTAGTAGTTGTTACTCTTGGAACAGGAGTAGGTGGGGGGATTATACTAGATGGTAAAATCTACAGAGGTAGCTTTTGTGGAGCAGGGGAAATTGGACATTTAGTTATTAAATTTGATGGGGGTCAACCTTGTGGATGTGGCAGAAAAGGATGTTGGGAGCAATATGCTTCAGCAACAGCACTTATTCGTGAAGCAAAAGCCATAGCAAAGGTACATCCAGAAACACAAATTCTTGCTTTGGCAAAGGATAAAGAAGTGGATCATATTAATGCAAAGAATGTATTTGATGCAGCACAAAGAGGAGATGTATTTGCTCTTGAGGTATTAGATACATATTATAGAAATATAGCTTGTGGTGTCACTAACCTTATTAATATACTAGAGCCTAATATGATTGTTTTAGGTGGAGGAATGAGTGCACAAAAGGAATATCTCACGGATCCTGTTACCAAATACGTTAAAGAAGAGATGTATGGTGGACTTCAACTTAAGACGCAAATTAAAGCAGCAACACTTGGCAATGATGCTGGTATTATTGGTGCAGCACTCTTGGGGACAACCCTATAAACTAAAAGATTACACAACTAGAGGAGAATCTATGCGTCATCAGTTATTTCAAGAGATAGAAAAGCAACGAGATGAGTTAAACGAATTGCTGCAAAGTCCGAAGGGAAAGCAGTATGATGTGATTGAGCAAAGTCAAAAACTTGATCAGCTTATTTTAGAATATATAAAACAACTATAAGAGAATTAAAAAGAAGGTTTAAATGACACTAAAAGTCAGTTAAACCTTCTTTTTTGGAAAATAGAACAGCATAGTAATTCTAGATAAACAGTGCTATAATACTAAAGATACAGCAAGAGGAGGAAAAAGTATGGAAAACAGTAAAAAACAAAGTTTAACTATCGATGTAAAATTTAAGGTTAAAGACGTTTTACGTTATAATATGTCAGTAGCATGGAAAAGTCTTACCAATAAAATCATTTGTCTTTTAGGGATAGGGATTTTAGTTTATTATTTTTATAAAATGTTTCATCGTACGGTAACTTTAGATGTATTTATTGCTCAGAATATACTTTATGTAATGGTACCTATTTTGATTTTTGTACTTATTCCATGGCGAGTGTGGAAAGTGACAGTAACTCAAATGCAAAATCCAGCTTTTGCTTATGGTGTAACCTACATTTTTACAGAGGATGCCATTACCTTAGATTTAGGAGAGGCAAAAGATGAAATGCCTTGGACAATCTTTGTAAGTATTGTAGAAACTAAAAATGATTTTCGTTTATTTGTAGATGACATACGCGCTCAACTTGTGCCTAAGCATAATTTGACAAAGGAACAAATAGTAACCTTTAAGGAATTGGCACAAAAGGCATCAACAACTGGTACTTGTAAATTTAAATAGCCCAAATGAGAGAAAGAAGGCATTCATGAAGAGACTATTTCACTTATCAACTACTCCTAAACAGTTAGAGTGGTTTGAGGAAGACTGGGAGCAAATCCAGCATTTTATAGAAAAACAATTGATAGATGGTATTGAATTAGGACTAACGTCTACGTATCCTATAGACCGCATTCCACAAGGACTTGTAGAGGGGGTACATCTTTCTTTTTATCCTATGTGGTTAGATTTTTGGCGAGGCGATACTGAAAAAGTGACTTCTATTTTGGGAAGCCGTGATGCACTATTAGCTTATTATGGAGGAGAAAAAAAAGAGGTGATGGTTACTTCTTATAAGGCTCAATATGAAAGGGCTAAGGCATTAGGAGCTAAGTATATGGTATTTCATGTGAGTCATGTGCTTATTGAGGACACTTTTACTTTCAAGTATGATTATACGGATGAAGAGGTAATGGAGGCGGCAGTAGAACTCATCAATACTGTTTTTGAAGATGAACAAGGTCCTACGCTTCTCTTTGAGAATTTATGGTGGCCAGGACTTAATTATATGGATCCTAAGCTTACAGCTTCTTTTTTAGATAAAATAACCTATCGCAATAAAGGATTTTTACTAGATGTATCTCATCTTATTTTGACGAATCCACAGATTAAAACAGAAGAGCAAGCTTATATTTACATTAAAAAAGTAGTAGAAGCATTAGGAACAACAAAAGATTCTATAAAGGGAGTACATTTGAATAAAACACTTCCCAAATATTACATGCAGCGTGATCATAGCTATATGCTTAAAAAATATCAGGAAGCAAAGCAAGGTTATGCAAGGGATACTATATTAAAAAATCATATTAGACAACTAGATGGCCATCAACCTTTTGATCATCCAATTGCTAAAAAGATTATAGAGCTTATTCAGCCTGAATTTTGTGTTTATGAGACAGCTCCCAATTCACGTCATGAACTTGCTTATTTTATTAAAAAACAAAATAAAGCTTTAGGTATTTTATCTTAAAGCTATAAAATAGCTGGCACAAAGTAAGATTTTATGTTTCTCATAAAGAGGATCCCATTACTTTGTGACAGTTATTTTTATGTAACTTTATAAGTATGTATTAACATTTAATATTTAATGTTTTACGACATATTAACACTAATTTAATTAAAAGATTGACACTAAAGTTAATCAAGTATATAATAATTTTGTAACATTTAGTTAATAAATAGAGAGAAAAATAAAAATAAACTATTGAGAGCAAAAGAGGAGGATTTATTGTATGGGATTACATAAGATGATTCTAAGCACCTTTTTAGCGGTTAGTGCATTGATGTTACCTAACATCGTTTATGGGCAAGCTTTTGGGAAGGTGAAAGCAGATACTTTAAATGTTAGAGAAAAACCCAATACTTCTTCACGTATTCTTCAACAAGTAGGGGAAGGGACATCTGTAGAAATTATTGAAGTAAAAGATGGGTGGTTTAAACTGCGTTTAAAGGATGATTCTATTGCCTATGTGAAATCAGAATTTATAGATATAGATCGTGTAGTAGCTAATGTTGAAGTAGCAGGTGGTTTAAATGTAAGAGATTACCCTTCCACAGATGAGGGAGATATTATTGGCAAGTTTTATTCAGGAGACGAAACAGGTGTGCAGTACAAGATAGGAGATTGGTATAGCATTCGCCAAGAAGGCTTTGAAGGCTATGTACATAAAGATTATGTGAAACAAGATTTGCTAGCCTATTTGCCAGAAAAGCCATTAGCTGAGGCAAAGCGTGTAACAGTGACTCAAGAACAAGTTACTCTACCTGCACAGGTAGCAAGTAAGAAAACGACTACACAGCAGAAGCAAACTATTACACCTGCAAGTGGTAAAAGTGGTGCAGAGGTTGTTGCTTATGCCAAACAGTTTGTAGGAAATCCTTATGTATATGGTGGAAACAGTTTGACAAATGGTGTAGACTGTTCGGGTTTTACACAACAAGTGATGAAGCATTTTGGAATAAGTATCAGTAGAAGTTCAAGTGCACAGTATGCTAATAACGGTTATGCAGTAGGTAAAAATGAACTACAAAAAGGCGATTTACTTTTCTTTGGTTATAAAGGTCGTGTTTCACATGTAGGCATCTATATAGGTGGGGGACAAATGGTACATGCATGTGATGAAAGAACAGGTATTATCATTAGTGATGCTTTCTCTAATAGCAAGCCATTTATTGGTGCAAAAAGGGTATTATAGGAATTGAAAGGATTATCTAATTAATAAGTTGAGTTTTTAATAAAAGCTTAGAAATAAATTATTAAAAAGGTTCTAGAATCTACTGTATTCTAGAACCTTTTTAACGAGAATAGGAAGTAAAAGAATAAGATAGTCATGTTCTATAAAAAGTGAATAAGTTAAAAATCTTTAAGGAGATATTGACAAATAGATCTATAAAGCATAGTGTAATCACATATTGATAAGAATAACAGAGAAAGAAATAGATAAATAATGAGAGAGGGTCAATGGGAAAATTAGAAGTTTAATCAGAGGAGAAGTAAAAGCAAATGCAACAAATAGATTTAACTGAAGGTAAAGTAATAAAAATTTTATTAGCACTGGCATTACCTATTATGGGAAGTTCATTTTTGCAGTTTACGTATAGTTTAGTAGATATGCTTTGGATTGGACATTTAGGAAGTAATGCTGTCGCAAGCATTGGTTCATCTAGTTTCTTTATTAATTTAGGCTATGCTCTTAATGCTCTTATTATGATAGGGACAGGGATCAAGGTGTCTCATTATATGGGGAAAGCAGATGTTAAAGGTGTTAAAGGCTACATCCACTCGGGGATAGTACTAAGTGCTATAATAGGTATTGGTTATGCTTTTATTCTTCTATTACTAGGGAAAGTGTTTATTGGTTTTTTAGGGTTAAATGACCAGCAGGTTGAACAGGATGCCTACAAGTATTTGGCATGGAGTGCACCTATGTTATTTTTCTCTTTCTTTAACAATGTTTTTTTAAGAGTATTTACGAGCTTAGGAAATAGTAAGAGCGCTTTTAAAATAAGTGCAGCAGGAGTGCTTTTAAATATTGGACTTGATCCTCTCTTTATTTATAGTTTGAAGGGAGGAATAGTAGGTGCTGCATTAGCAACACTCATTGCACAGGGAGTTATGTTTGGGCTATACTTAGTAATTGGAAAGGATTTTTTACTCTTTAATTGGAAAAAACCAGTAAATTTCAATAAAATGAAAGAAATCATTACACTAGGAAGTCCCATTGCCTTTCAGCGCATTTTGTTTACATTAATTAACATTATACTAGCTAAGATGATTGCTACTTTTGGCACAGATGCAGTAGCAGCTCAACGTATAGGTATTCAAGTGGAGTCTATAATCTATATGGTGACAGGGGGCTTGAATGGAGCAGTAGCTAGTTTTATTGGACAAAACTATGGAGCAGGAAAAGGAAAGCGGCTTTATAAGGGCTATCAGATGGCAATGGGCATAGGGATTGTTTATGCGGCGGTAAGCAGCTTAGTATTTATTTTTTTCTCCGAACAATTAGCTGGGCTATTTGTAAAAGAAGGAAATACCATTACCATTGCAGTAAGTTACTTAAAAGTCATTGCCTATTCGCAATTATTTAATGCTATGGAAATGGTAGCAAATGGCTTTTTCACAGGACTAGGTAAACCTAATATTCCAGCTACTATAAGTATCATTTTTACTGCTTTAAGGCTACCCATGGCTTATATAGGTATACGTTACCTAGGTATAGAGGGAATCTGGTGGAGTATTACCCTGTCTACATTCCTTAAAGGGAGCTTATTAGTGGGAATTGCTATGCCAGTAATAAAAACCATTAAAATGAATCAATAGGGATGGAGGTATAACGTGGTAACGAGAGAAGAATTTTTCTTTCCTTCTAAGGATGAAAAACATCTACTACATGCTTTTTTATGGCAAGATAGGCAAGTTAAGGCAAAGGGGATTTTACAAATTTCACATGGGATGATTGAATATATTGGGCGCTATGATGAATTTGCCACTTATTTAGCAAAAAGAGGATTTATTGTAGCAGGACATGACCATTTAGGACATGGACAATCCGTAAATAGTCCAGAAGAATGGGGTTATTTTACCCAAAAAGATGGAAGTCGTATGGTAGTAGAGGATATTTATAAATTAACAACTTTATTGAAAAAGAAGTTTAGTAGTCTGCCTTATTATGTATTAGGGCATAGTATGGGTTCTTTTATGATTAGACGCTATATGATGACTTATGGAAAAGAGATAGATGGAGTAATCATTATGGGGACAGGTAAGCAGTCTAAAGCTAATTTAATAGCAGGAAAAGCTATTACTACGATGATTAAAGCCATTAAGGGAGAACATTACCGTAGTCAGTTTATTGCAGATCTTATGTTTGGAACATATAATAAAGATTTTGGAAAGGATAAAAGAGGAAAAGAGTGGCTTACAAGAGAGGAGAGCTTTGTAGCTAAATATATAAACGAACCTTCTTGTAGCTTCTTATTTACATTAAATGGAGTAGAAACGCTATTAAACACCATTCTTTTTATACATGATAAGCATAATATTTCTAAACTTCCTAAGGACTTACCCATGTATATTGTTTCTGGAGCTAAAGACCCAGTTGGTAACTATGGAAAAGGGCCTAGGGCAGTCTATGAAGACTATAAAGCACATGGCGTAGAAGAAATTGTGCTAAAGTTATATCCAGAAGATCGCCATGAAATCCTTAATGAAAAGGATAGAGGGCAGGTGTATGAAGATATAGCTTGTCATCTTGAAGGATGGCTTGCTTTAAAAGAAAAGAGAATACTTTAAATCCAAATTGACAAACACTGTTTAGTTGGATAACATAAAACATATTTAACTAAAAAGGTATAGAAATGAAGAAGGAGAAAGAAGATGCAAAAAGCAATAAAGAAGGGAAATCCTTTGGCACTCTTGCCACTAGGTGTTTTTTTGATTTTATTTGTGGGGACAGGTATTGTAACAGGTGATTTTTATAAGATGCCCGTATTAGTAGCTTTTATGATTGCAGCAGCTAGCGCTTTTATATTAGGTAGAAAGCAAAGTTTAAATGAGAAGATTAATTTATTCTGTAAGGGCGCAGGAGATAGCAATATTATTTTAATGTGTATGATTTTTTTATTGGCAGGTGCTTTTTCCAATATAGCAGAGGCTATGGGAGGGGTAGAGGCCACTGTTAACCTTAGTTTATCCTTAATACCTCCTAATCTTTTAGTGGGTGGAATATTTCTTATTGCTTGTTTTATTTCTATTTCTATGGGAACCTCTGTAGGAACCATTACAGCATTAGCATCCATTGGGGCAGGTATAGCTCAGATGACAGGTATTTCTCTACCACTTATACTTGGAGCAATTGTAGGGGGAGGAATGTTTGGAGATAATCTTTCAATGATTTCAGATACGACCATTACAGCAGTAAGAACTCAAGGATGTGAGCTTAAAGATAAATTTAAAGTGAATTTCTTTATTGTCTTACCAGCTGCAGTTGTAACTCTATTACTACTTATTATCATGACAGGTCAATATGAAAGCATAGAAACAGAAAAATATAGTTATGAACTTATTAAGGTAGTGCCTTATGTAGCTATTCTAATAGGGGCACTAGCTGGACTCAATGTGTTTGTTTTATTAGGTGGAGGAACCCTTTTTGCTGGGCTGATTGGTGTCTTTACAGGAAGCTTTACTGTTTTTGAAGGTATTGAGGCGGTAGCAGCAGGGATAATGGGAATGTCAGAGATTGCTCTTTTATCTATTATTATAGGTGGAACCTTGGCACTTATTAAAGAAAATGGAGGAATCGACTATGTCCTTTACTTTATTACTAGTCGAATTAAAAGTAAAAAGGGGGCAGAACTTGGTATAGCAGCTCTTGTAGGTGCAGTAGATGTATGCACAGCTAATAATACGATTGCTATCGTGATGGCAGGGCCATTAGCGAAAGATATTGCTGAGCAGTATGCTATTGATCCTAGGAGATCAGCCAGTATTTTAGATATTTTCTCAGCTTGTTTTCAAGGCATTATTCCTTATGGTGCTCAGCTTTTAGTGGCAGCGGGACTAGGAGGAATTTCGCCAATGGAAATTTTAAGATACTTACATTACCCTCTCTTAATGGGACTTTGTGGTATTCTTGCCATTGTCTTTGGTTTTCCAAACTTAAAACCTAAAGAAAAAAATTATACTTAAAAAGTAATAAAGATTTTAAAAAGAGAGATAGGAGATACAAATGAAAACATCTGACTTTTACTTTGATTTACCTGAAGAGCTTATTGCTCAAGTGCCACTTAAGGATCGTACTACCTCACGTCTGATGGTACTTGATAAAAATACAGGAGATATAACACATAAACATTTTTATGATATTGTAGAGGAGTTAGAGGAAGGCGATTGCTTAGTTTTAAACAATACCAAAGTTATACCGGCTCGTCTTTTTGGTTCACGTAAAGGTTCGGGTGGGAAGGTAGAGCTTTTACTTTTAACAAGAAAAACAGAAAAAACTTGGGAGGTACTTGTTAAGCCAGGGCGTAAAGCACGTATCGGAGAACAAATTGAGTTTGGAGAAGGTTTACTTATAGCTACAGTAAAGGACATTATAGAAGATGGGAATCGTATTGTAGAATTTGAATATGAAGGAATTTTTGAAGAAGTCTTGGATAAGCTAGGTGAAATGCCACTACCTCCTTATATCCATGAAAAGCTAGAAGATAAAAATCGCTATCAGACTGTTTATGCAAAATATGAGGGGAGTGCAGCAGCACCTACAGCAGGTTTGCACTTTACAGAAGAACTTTTAGATCAAATTACAAGTAAAGGTGTGACGATTGCTTATGTAACACTTCATGTAGGTCTAGGAACCTTTAGACCTGTTAAAACAGAAGATGTGCTTAATCATGAAATGCACTCAGAATACTATAGTATTTCCAAAGAGAATGCAAAGCTTATTAATAAGACAAAAGAAAGGGGAGGGCGCGTTATTGCGGTGGGAACAACGAGTACGCGTACACTTGAATCCAATGCAGATGAAAAGGGGTATGTTCAAGAAGGGAGTGGCTGGACGAATATTTTTATTTACCCAGGTTATACCTTTAAATGTATCGATGGGCTTATTACTAACTTCCACTTACCTGAATCTACCCTTATTATGCTAGTAAGCGCTTTAGCAAGCAAGGAATATGTTCTAGCAGCCTACGAAGAAGCAGTAAGAGAAAAGTATCGATTCTTTAGCTTTGGAGATGCTATGTTTATTAAGGGCTCATCTCCACATTTTCTTTAAACGAGAGGTCTAAACTAGAGGAGCTATAGAAGACCACTAAAGGATTCTTTAAGTCAAGTGACTTAATAAAAAGAGATAAGAATGAAGACGGGGAGAGGAAAAATGGAATTACATTTAAAAGAGGAACACCGTGTAGAGTTTGGTGAGGTAGATTTTAAGGAAAGGCTGACTCTTAATGGTATTATTTACTATATGCAGCAGGTAGCAGCCAATCATGCCCTTAAGCTTAATTTTAGTTATTATAAAAATGAAGAAAAGACTTCTTACTTTTGGATAGTGGCACGTGTTAAATTTATTATTGATAAGTATCCTAAATGGCAGGAGCAAGTAGCCATTGAAACCTATCCTGGTGGTCATGATAAACTTTTTGCAGTAAGACTCTTTGATTTAACGAATGTAAAGGGAGAAAAGATTGGGCACATTATAGGAGACTATATACTGATGGATGCTAAAACCAATCGTCCTGTTAAAATAAAAGGAGCACCTGCGCCACTAGATATTTTAGATTTTCCTTATAAAGGAGAAACATTAGAAAAGATTCAAGTACCTACTACCTTTGAGAAGGAAGATTTTCGTAAAGTACGTTATTCAGAGCTTGATGTCAATGAGCACATGAATAATGCACAACATGTGAGATGGGCTGTAGATATGCTGCCTATTGAAATCTTTGAGCACAAAGAAATTGCCACGCTTCAAATCAATTATACAACAGGAATAGAGTATGGGACTTCAGTATGGATGCGTCTACATTATGATGAACAAGGAGAAGTGGTTATTTGGGCTACAAATAGAGAGGATACTATACAATATTTTATTGTAAAGCTTACTCTTCGTAATCTTTAAATAGTAAAAAGGCTCTTTTGGACTAATAAATATCCAAAAGAGCTAAATTTTTATAAGCTTCTAAAGCAAGACAGTAGTCGAAGGTATTTGTCTGGAGATTATAAATACAGATATAATTACTATAAAAAGGGTGGTAACTATTATAATATAAGATATAGAGTTTATCATTTCTTAGAAAGCCACGTAAGAGCTCACTGTGTGGATGAGGTAGAGGAAGCTTATCAGTTCTTATTACTTCATGCGCTTTATCTAGGAGGCTATAGTTTAACGTATCTCGGGTAAAGGCAATAGCTACAGTAGAATTTTCTTGACTAAAAACGAATTGAGGGCTAAAAGAGAGTGGTATTTCATCTAACTGCTTGTTTTTTTGACAAAATAGCAAAAGTCCTTTTTCTTGTACAAAATAGGCATCTCCCTCAGCGGTTAAAGTACAATTTTGCTTAGAGATAGCTAAAGTAGAAGTTTTAAAATACATTTTATTACGAATGGTTAAAGAGGTAGCATCCATTTCATAAATCATAGAAGCATAAGCATTGGCTTCACCTCCTAAGAGAATATAACTATCATTAAGGCGCTTAATATGAAAGACATACATAGTACCTAAGTTATCTTCAGCTATATAATTAAGTGGAGAAAGTTCTTGTGTTTGTTTGTTTAAAACATAAATATTTTCTAGCCCCCCTATAAAACATAAAATAACAATATCCTTGTCTTCATAGTAATTATAGAAATTCTGAAAAGGAACTAATCCTTCATTTTGGCGATAAGTATTTACCTTGTTTAAATAATACTTTTGGGTATGCCAAGGTAAAAAGCCTTCTCCATAACTTGTGTAGCGAGTAGTAATGGGTTGGAGTTTATTAGCTTTATATTGAAAAGCACGAGTAGTCTTAAGCGAAATATCACTATAAATGAGGGAGAGCTGATTGAGGACATGACAAGAGAGATTATTTACTAAAACAGTAGAGGTAGGTAGCTTAGTGAGCTGTAGGTAGACAAAAATTCCTATAAGAATAAGAAAACAAAGACTGCCTATCCAAAAAGATTTAGTTTTCATGTTACCACTCCTTTTTGGCAGAAAAACCAATAAATTGTAGGGTTTCTAAAAGAGAACTTTTAGCAATGTTTTCTGGGGAAACAAAGTAACCTTTATTGCTATCTAGGTCTATGCCTAATGTGTAATAGAAGGATTGCCATATCAAAAGGGAACAGTGCGTTTTTTGAGGTGTTTGTCCTTGCTCTTTACTGGCTAAAATACCATAAGGTATACCATTGAGATGAGTGAGGGCATAGTTAACAACCTCTTGTTTTTGCTCAGATGTTATATTTATAACACGAAGCATTTTGAAAGTAGGATAATAACGCCATCTATTGGCATCATTCTCAGAGCTAATAGTTCCAGGGCTAAAAGCTTCTAAAGTTTTACCTCGCTTTTCATCAACAACTAATCCACAATGGCCATGGCGCCAGCCTAAAGTATGTGTAGACTTAGTCAAAAAAATATCCCCGTTCTTGTAAGGAGCTATTTCAAAGTGTGCATAGGCTAAGCCCTTTTCATTAAGTAAATAATCCTCTTTAGTAACTAAGTTAAGAGGGCGATCTGCTAGTTTTACTTTTTTAAAAAAATTTTCTTGAAACTCGAGAAGTTTTTGTTCAAAAGCAGAGTGTTTTTTGAGTTCATTAACAATAGGAGCAGCTAGACCTGTTTGTTCATAAATAAGTGCGTAATCAGCTTCATTAAAAGTTTGATTTGATAAAACAGTTAAAAGATCTTGCCTCATTGCATGAGGAACAGTATAGCCACTCTTACGTACCCCAAAAATACAAAGCATATAAAGAGATAAAAAAAATAAAAAATAAAAGTAAACCTTATATTTTAAGGAAGGTTGTTTAATACGAAGCATTAAGTCATCCTTTCAAGGGCGAGTATGTAATTTGAGGGGGGCTTTAAAGGAAATTAAGCCAAATAAGATGCTAAAGAAATAGAGAAGAAAACGTGCTTTTAAGATAGGCTTTTGCTATAATTTTTATAATAATATGACGAGAGAGGTGGGAGAAGAGCATGAAGATTCTCATTGATGCAGATGGTTGCCCAGTTGTGGAATTAACGCTACAAATGGCAAGACAATTTAATATAGAAGTGTGTATTTTGTGTGATACGTCACATCGCATTGAACGTCAAGGAGTAGAAACCATTGTTGTTTCTAAGGGGGCAGATGCTGTGGACTTTGTACTCATTAATAAGGTGCAAGCAGGTGATATTGTAGTTACGCAAGACTATGGTTTAGCTGCCATGGTTCTTTCAAAAAAAGGGCATCCTATTCACCAAAATGGCATGCTTTATACGGAGGACAATATTGATCAGCTTTTGTGGACGAGACATCTGGCTAAAGAGGCAAGACGTCAAGGCGGACATTTAAAAGGACCTAAAAAGAGGCAACATGAAAACAATGAGGCTTTTAAGCAAAATCTTTATCAATTGATTGAGGAGTTGCTTGAAACTAATGCTTTATAAAGTATGCTCTTATTCTAAAAAATATAAACCAGTTTTATAAATTTTTGAGCACATAAAAAGGGTGTCACATCATCGGTGACACCTTTTTTAATAAAATTATTTTAATTTGAAGGTTTGAATAGATTCGTTAAGTGAAGTCATGCTTGTTGTTAAATTATGAGAAAGGGCGAGAAGCTGTTCAATCACATGCTTTTGTTCTTCACTTAAGGCGCTTACTTCTTCAGTAGAAGCAGCAGATTCTTGAGTGATAGAAGCGATGTTAGCAATTTTAAGTAAGGTTGCTTCCTTGAGTTGTTCCATATCTTCAAGTTGGTTGTTAATTTCATTTAGCTCTGTTTCCATTACTTTAAGGGTATCAATAATACTTGTAAAACTACTAGACACTTCTTCTACTGCTACGACTTGGTCAGAGAAAATAGTATTCGAACGATCAATGAGTTTTGTTGTACTGGTATTTTTTTGACCGATTTCATTAAGTGTTTGACGCACTTTAACAGTAGACTCCTTAGACTGTTCAGAGAGGTTACGGACTTGTTGAGCAACTACAGCAAAACCACGTCCAGCATCTCCAGCACGTGCTGCCTCAATACTAGCATTAAGAGCAAGCAAATTAGTCTGTTCACTAATACCATCTACTAATTGCATCATACTTTCAATCCCTTTATTGAGTTGGCTAAGCTCCATAATGCTTGTACCAATGGAACTGGCAATTTGAGTAGAAGAGGTTGTAGAGGTATTAAGTGCGGACATACTTTGTGTAGCTTTTTGAATAAGAACTTTGGCACCTTGATTCTTTTCATAGATTTGATGACTTTTTTCTAAGAGACGTTGAATGCTTAGGGCTAGATTAGACATAGCGAGGGAACCAAGATGAGCGTCCTCTGCTTGAACAGCTGTACCTTTAGCAATATCTTCCACAGAAGTAGCCAGTTGACTAAAGGTATCTACAGAATGCCTTGTAGAATTAGTAAGCAATTGACTATTTTCTAGTGTTTGTGCAATAACTACTTGTGTCTGTTCTAATAAGGTGCGGATATTGGTTATCATATAATTAAAACTATTACAAAGTTGAGTCACTTCATTATTACCTTTAGGTAACATATGTACAGTTAAATCGCCTTCCTCAGCTTTTTTCATAAGCTGCATAAGATTAATAATAGGTTTGGAAAAGCTATTGGCTACTTGAGAACCTACTAAAATAGCTAAAAGACCCAATACTAAAACTAAAAACCAAATAAGGCGACTTGCTAAATTTAATCTTTGAGTTAAGGAGACAACAGGTACTTCCGAAACTAGTTTCCAAGAGTTATCTAAGGTAGTAAAGGTAGTTAAAAGATTATCTTGCTCAATAGAAGTTAATTCAGCTGTAGTTGAAATAGTTGACCAAAGATCATCAGGAAATGCAGTTGTTTCAGGATTACTATTATAAATTAGATTTTTTTCTGTATCTAACAAAGTGAGGTTGGCATTATCTAAAAGTTCAATACTATCTAATATAGAAGTAATAATAGACTGATTAATTTCAGCTACAAAAGTACAAGTATTACCCGTTGTACTACCTGCATATTGAATATCTCGAATAAGGAATAAAGCCTTTTCATTTGTACCTAATCCCTTTTTCCAAGTACAACGATTGCCAACTTGGAGCTCTCTAGCAAGAGCTAGATCTTCTGTGGTTAGAGAAGGTATTTTGCCCAGCATCTTGTTATCACTACAAATAATTGCCACATTGCTTATGGTATTATCAAGACTTTGTAAATAAATCATTTGTTTCTGAATGTTAGAGACTGCTTTGACCATAGTCAAAGTATCCGTAGAAAAATATTGTGCTAGAAGGTTACTTTGTAAAAGGTCGACTACAATAAATTGCGTAAGGTTCTTTTCAACTTGTGAGGTAAAGGAGGTAATGTTAAGAGACGCTTGGTGAAGCATTTGTTCTGTTAAATGTTGACTGGTTTCTCTTAAGGTACTTTTTGCAATAGAGGAAGAAAGTGTATTAATGATGAGAAGTGGGACAATAGCAAAAAGTATACAAATGGTAATAAGTTGCCGTTTAATAGGAACAAATCTCTTCTTAGTCTTAGTAATTGGCTGTTGAGACTGGACTTTTTTCTTTTTTAAAAACGGAAGACTAGGAGAAAATTTGAGTAATTTTTTGGGTTTTTTTATAGAAAGCATGCATAAGCCCCCCTTTATGATTTTAATTCATTTTACCATGTAATCATTTATATAAAAATGGGAAAAATTAAAAAAATAAATAAATATATTTGGGTACATTGCTAAAAAAAAATAAAAAAACATGAAAATGCTTGACAAATAATAAATTATACATTTTTTTCTATTTTTTTCAAATAAAATGACTTATGGTAAAGCAGAGAGAATGCAAAGAGAAAGGGAAGACCTAGACGTTAAGAAAGAAATCAGTTAAAATAAGAGTAATAGGGAGTTAACTAATTTGAAGAGAGTAAAGGAAAAAGAATGAGTGAAAATAAATTAACTAAAGAAAATGATAAAGACTTTCGCGATTTAGGCGCAGAAGCTATTTGGAAGGAGGTTTATGGTCAGCCATTAACGACCAAGAAAAACCTTCTTGAGTATATGGAAATCTTAAGACAATTTTCTAAGCAGGCTCTAGATGAAAATCAGTTACAGGAAAGTTATATTTTTATTGAGGAACATATTCAAAAAATGAGTAAGCAGGTAAAAGCTAATACCTTAGTTTTTCTAAAAAAAGAGCTTGAAGCAAAGCTTGGTAAATTTAAAAAGGAAAAAAAGAAAACCGAGGATTATTTCTTAGAGTTTTTTAGTCAAACCTATCCTCAGAATAAACGTACACGAGAGTATACTTTTGTTTTAGCAGATAAGAACCGCATAAGTGATACTCAGGTATTAGAAACACTTAAAAGGGTGAATACCTTTTGCTTAAAGGGTAAGTTAACAAAAGAACAAAAAGAAGATATTTTTCCAATGATTGAGAGGATGGTAGATACACAAAGTCTCGGTTTCATTAATCAACTAAAAAGTATGGAGGGGCTTCGTAAAGCTTTTGGTTTTCGGATTGTAGAAGATCACGAGATGTTTCATATCAAAAAGACAAATAAAAAAAGAGCTACCTCATAAAAAAAGAGGTAGCTTTTTAAAATAGTAAGGTGAAAATTTGCTACGAGTTAAAAATTTATTTATAAAGTTTTTTTACAGTTTCTAGGTTAGAACCTAGATGACTAAGAAGTAAGTCAGCTAGAGTTAAGGCTACCATAGATTCTACCACAACAACAGCCCGTGGAACGATAACAGGATCATGACGACCTTTGATTTCTAAAACTGTATTTTGGAGTGAAGCAGTAATGGTTTTTTGCTTTTGACTAATAGAAGGTGTAGGTTTAAAATGTGCACGGATACAGATAGAACTACCATCAGAAATACCACCTAATATACCACCCGAATGATTGGTTTTTTTATGGACAGTGCCTTCTTCAGCGTAGAAAGCATCATTATACTGAGAACCTAATAAAGTAGAAGCCTGAGTGCCAACACCTACTTCAAAAGCTTTTACTCCACCAATACCCATAATAGCATAAGCTAAAAGTGCATCAAGCTTATCAAAAACAGGTTCACCAAGGCCTGGCTTCAAACCGTGCACGATACATTCAACAGTTCCACCTACAGAATCCTGTTGGCTTTTTACTTTAGCAATATAAGCTAGGGCTTCTTCTGCTTTTTGCATATGGGGCATATTTACTGGATTTAATAGAATTTGAGAAAGATCTATTTCATCAGCAGGAACCATCACAGGACCAATGGAACGAGTATAAGCAGTTATTTGAATACCCAGTTCTTTTAGAAAGGCTATGGCTATAGCACCACCAGCTACTCGAGCAGCTGTCTCTCTGCCAGAAGAACGACCACCACCTCTATAATCACGAAAGCCATATTTTTGATCAAAGGTATAATCTGCATGGGAAGGGCGATAAACCTCTTTAATCGTGGAATAATCATGAGATTTTTGGTCCATATTTCTAATAAGAAGGGCAATAGGTGCTCCTGTTGTTTTTCCTTCAAAAATACCAGATAGGATTTCAACCTGATCCGTTTCAAGACGGGCTGTAGCAACCTGTGGATTTCCAGGCTTTCTGCGATTTATATTCTTCATAATATCTTCTAATGAAAGGGATATATTAGAAGGACAGCCGTCTATAATAGCACCTAATGCAGGACCGTGAGATTCTCCAAATGTAGACAAACGAAAATTTTTACCAAACAATGAGCCAGACATAAGTGACACTCCTTTTGTGTGAATTGACAAATAAACTTAATTTTATCAGACAACCCTACACTCTTCAATATGCTTTGATTAATAATGTACAAAATTGCTTAAAATAATCGTATGGATTATTGAAAAACAGTAGGTTTTCTTGTAAACTGTATGAGAGTATGAAAAAGATTGGAGATAATACATGTATGAATTGCTTAAAGTAGAAGGACGTGCAAAAAGAGGACGCTTTCATACCCCACATGGTACTATTGAGACACCCGTATTTATGAATGTGGCCACAGTAGCAGCGATTAAAGGCGCCTTATCTACAGAAGATTTAGAGAGAATAGATACACAAGTGGTGTTAGCCAATACCTATCACCTTCATGTAAGACCAGGAGACAGGCTCATTAAAGAATTAGGTGGATTGCACCAGTTCATGTCTTGTAATAAACCTATTCTTACAGATTCAGGGGGCTTTCAAGTATTTTCACTGGCAGCTATGCGTAAGATTAAAGAAGAGGGAGTTTATTTTTCATCTCATATTGATGGTAGGAAAATTTTTATGGGACCAGAAGAAAGTATGCAAATTCAGTCCAATATTGCATCAACCATTGCTATGGCTTTTGATGAATGCCCACCTGCTTTAGCTGAAAGAGATTATATTATCCCCTCTGTAGAACGTACCACTAGATGGTTAAAGCGGTGTCAAAATGAGATGAATCGCTTAAATAATTTAGACGAAACCATTAATAAGCAGCAGATGCTCTTTGGTATTAACCAAGGAGGAATTTTTGAAGACATTCGTATTGAACATGCAAAAGTCATTCGTGAATTTGATTTACCTGGTTATGCAGTAGGTGGACTAGCAGTAGGGGAATCCCATGAAGATATGTATCGTATTTTAGAAGCTGTTGTACCTTATTTACCTCAAAATAAGCCAACGTATTTGATGGGAGTAGGAACACCAGAAAACATACTAGAAGCTGTAGAAAGAGGGATTGACTTCTTTGACTGTGTTCTTCCTGCACGTAATGGACGTCACGGCCATGTGTATACAAATCATGGTAAGATGAACCTTTTTAATCAAAAGTATGAAGCGGATATGCAGCCTCTTTCAGAGGAATGTCACTGTCCAACTTGTCAAAGATATAGCAGAGCGTATATTAGACACTTGTTAAAAGCAAAGGAAATGCTTGGTATGCGACTATGTGTTATGCATAATCTTCACTATTTCAATAATTTAATGAAAGAAATCCGCAATGCATTAGATGAAGGAAGCTTTACGGCTTATAAAAAAATGCGTTTAGAAGGATATAAAAATAATTAAAAATGGAGGAATGAAAAATGGCTAGTACAGTATTAGGTTTTGCAGCACCAGGAGGGGCAGGGTTAATGATTACAATAGGCTACATGGCAGTATTCTTTGGGATTATGTGGTTTTTAGTTATCCGCCCACAAAAGAAAAGAGAAAAAGAAGTAGCACAAATGCAACAGTCTATTAAAATTGGGGATCAAGTATTATTACAAGATGGAATTTATGGTAAAGTTGTAGACATTATCAATGATTTATTTATCATTGAATTAGGTCTTAACAAAAGTGTACGTATTCCAGTTAAGAAAGTAGCTGTAGCAGGTGTACAAGCTCCTAACTTGACAATTGGTAAAAAAGCTGAAGAAGAAGATCCAAATGTAGAATACGAATATGTAGAAGTAGAAGTGGAAGTTGACGAAAATGGAAATGAAATTGTAAGATAATCTCTTTAATTTAAAGTTTATCTGAAATGAGAGCTCTGTAATTTTCTTGTAAGGTAAGGTTTAAGTCCTATCTAACAAGGAATTAGAGGGCTTTTTATTTACTAGAAATCAGCTTAGAAAAAGACAACTACAAGAAAGGATAAAAAAGTTTACATAAAATATTAACTCGTCATTCATACTTTATTAAAAAATAGAGTGTATAGTTATATTAAGCAAGAGATGCAAGTCTTTTGCTTATAAAATCTCCCCATAATATATCTATTTTCCTGTTTTAAAATATGAACGGAACGAGAAGAAGCTAATCCCCAATAGCTTCTTCTTTTTTTGTAAAGGTGCTAAAGCAGATGGTATTGATCCGTACGTATTATAGGAGGCTGCGGATGACAGTATTTATTTAAAATTGTACATTGACCTCTACGTAGATAGCGATTAAAATTGGAATAGAGGGAACAGGAGTAATTAATATAGATTAATGGGTTGGAGAATAAAAATGCATTTTAATACATTTAAAAAGATGACTCCTATGGAGTGGATTAAAAACTTAGTTTTATATACAATAGGTGTAGGATTTATGCCACTTGGTGTAGTGCTTACAATTAATGCACATCTAGGAGCAGGTGGATATGATGCACTTAACTTTGCATTGGCAGATAAACTACATATTAATACGTCTCTAGCTATTTATAGTACGGCACTATTGGTACTTCTTTTATCAGCTTTTATAAGACGTAGTTATCCAAGAATAGAAACCTTTCTTTCTTCTTTCTTTCTTGGTTTTTTTACAGACTTTTGGAAAGGTATGCTTTTAAATTTAGAAGGGACTTCTATAAGAAGTTCCTTTCTCCTAATGCTTGCAGGAATGCTAGTTATTGCCTTTGCAGTTGCTTGTTATATTATATCTGTTTTTCCAACGAATCCAACAGATGATTTGGTGGTAGCATTAAATGAAAAAGGTATAAGTCTTGGCATGGCTAAGATGGGATTAGATGTAATTTGTGTAATCATTGCTTTTTTATTAGGTGGGGAAATAGGAGTAGGAACACTTATTTGTACCTTGGGTTTAGGGCCTATTATTGATGTGTTTCATAAGTTGGTCAATAGGATTGTTTGTACTATTTAAAGGAAAAGAATAAATAAAAAGAGCTGTTGCAGTAAGAAGATTTTTTGAAAAATCTTCTTACTACAACAGCTTTTTTTTACAACATATTACGAATTAAATCTTCAAAGGTATCACGTTTACGAATAAGGCGAACAGTATCTGCTTCTGTAATGAGTATTTCAGCTGGTCTAAAACGTTGATTATAGCAAGAAGCCATGCTGTAACCATAAGCACCTGCATCTAAAAGAGCAAGAGCATCACCTCTGTAAGCTGGAGGAAGTACTCGTCCTTTTGCAAGGATATCACCACTTTCACAAATATTACCTACAATAGTAAAAGGCTCGGCGGCTAAAGTACGTTTTTCTTTTGAATAAATTTCGATATCGTGATGTGAATCATACATAATAGGACGTTGAAGAGCATTGAAACCAATGTTACATCCGATATAATTAACACCACCATTACTTTTAGTAGCAGTAACATCGCCGACCAGAACGCAAGATTCACAAGGAATATAACGTCCTGGTTCAATTTGGAATTGAATCTCTTTGCCATACTCTTTTGCAAAAGCAAAAAGTACAGGGTCTAGAGCCTCTCCAAGAGCTTTAATATCTAGACGTGCTTCACCATCTTGTTTATGATAAGGAATACCAAAGCCACCACCAAGATCTACAAAATCTAAGTCTTCAAACTGTCTTGCAATATTTAAGATGGAATCTAAGCTCTTTATATAAGGTGCATAATCCATAAAGAGCGAGCCAATATGTTGATTAATCCCAACACATTTAAGGTTATAGGTTTCAAGGATTTTTTTGACTTCTGAAATATCCTCTGGGTTTACTCCAAATTTAGTTTTCTTACCGCCTGTAACTACTTTTTCATGATGCCCAGCACCTACTCCTGGATTAAAACGAATAGCTACCTTACCTCCTTTGTTAAGCTCACCAAAAAGTTTAAGTTGATCTAGAGAGTCAATACTTGTAATAACGTTTTCAGTGATAGCATAACGCATATCTTCAGCTGTTACATTGTTTGGAATAAAAAAGAGTTCTTCACTTGTATAGCCACTTTGCTTTGCTAAGAAGATTTCCCCTGGACTCATAACATCTGCATGTAAACCTTCTTCACGTATGATTTTCAAAAGATGAATATTAGTATTTGCCTTAATAGAGTAGTGAGGTACAAAATTAGGGTAGGTAACAAGGTGTTTCATTTCTTGACAGCGTTTTCTTAAAATGGCTTCATTATAAATATAGAGTGGGCTACCATACTGCTCTAGTAGCTCAAACACATCATGACTGCCATAAAAGTTTGTTTCCTGGGTAAATGAACCATTGAGTGTGTACATAAAATCCTCCTTAATGTTGGGTAAGTGTAATGATATCTAATTCTGTTACAAAAGATTCACGCATAAGACGAACCAAAGATTGATGGGAAGAAAAGAGACACTGGGCATCTTTTGCGTTTAAGTCACCGGTAATAACAGATTGCGTATCTATAATCATATGAAAACCTTGAGGTGATTTGCTTCTTATATAGGTTATCAGGTTATAATCAGCCTCCAAAGGTTGATCACAAATAAGCGTTACTTTTTTAGTAGAAGCAATTTCTGAAAGTTCTTTTTCAAGCAATTTAACATAATCTGTATTACTTAAAATGTAGAGATGAGATTGACAAAGTAAAATACAATTTTTAATTTTATTAAGGACATTTTCATAGCCTTTAACTGTTATATAAGGCTCTGAAATCTTTGCACTTTCAGGGAAAGTGACCTCCAGTTGCTCCAATGTATAAGTCATTTCTCTTTTAATAGAAAGCAAAAACTCCTCTTTCGAAAGAGCCACATATTTAGTAGGCTCTCCTTCAGATAAAGCACAACGTCCTTTTTCTTGCAAACTATAGAGAGTGGCATAGACATTAGAGCGAGAGATACCGCTAAGTTTAGCTACTTCATAACCTGTAAGACTCCCGTGTTTACAGAGAATGATAAAGACAGTTGCTTCAATAGGAGAGAAGCCGAGCTTTTGTAAACAAGTTGTAAAATCCATAAAATCACCTTATAGTAGTATTGTTTAGTACCACTATATAAGAGAGTGTAGAAGTTGTCAATATATTATGTGGAAAATGTTTTAAATGAATGATACCAAAACAATGCATATTAAAAATTATTTTAATATTCAATAATAATTTTTAATACTTAATTTTTATTAAATAATAATTACTATTGACTAAATTAAGTGGAAGGTATAAAATAAATACATCAAACAAAGTTGTATACTGTATACAACTTTTAGTACATCTAATGCGATATTATACGGACATAAAGGAGGTGGAGTAGAGCCTAAGTTTAGATTTTAGGTATCTACACAAACATATGGAACAATGGAGAAATTTTAAACCAGGAAAATGGGAAAACGAGATTAACGTAAGGGATTTCATTATAACAAATTATACAGAATATACAGGTGATGATAGCTTCCTTCAAGGTCCAACAGCTGATACATTAGCGCTATGGGAACAACTTGGTGAGCTTATGAAAAAAGAGAGAGAAAGAGGATGCTTTGCAGATACAAAAACTCCTGCAACGATTACCTCTCATGATGCGGGATATATTAATAAAGATAAAGAAAAAATTGTAGGTCTTCAGACTGATGCACCACTTGTAAGAAGCTGTCATCCAAATGGTGGTATTCGTGTGGTAGAAAATGCGCTTAAATCTTATGATTATGAAATTGATCCACACATGAAAGAGATTTATACAAAATATAGAAAAACACATAATGAAGGTGTATTTGATGTTTACAATGCAGATATTCGCACAGCACGAAAAGTAGGTGTTATTACAGGTCTTCCAGATGCTTATGGCCGTGGACGTATTATTGGTGACTATAGGAGGGTTGCTCTTTATGGTATTGACCGTTTAATTGAAGAGAAGACAAAAGATAAGGTAGCTCGTTCTATAAACTTTACAGCAGAATCAATAAGAGATATTGAAGAAATCTCTGAACAAATCAAAGCACTTAAAGAGCTTAAACAATTAGGTGAAATGTATGGCTTTGATTTATCAAGACCAGCTAATAATTTTAAAGAAGCAGTGCAATGGTTGTACCTTGCTTATCTTGCAGCAACAAAAGAACAAGATGGTGCAGCGATGTCTATTGGTCGTACAAGTACTTTCCTTGATATTTATGCAGAAAGGGATTTACAAGAAGGCCTTATTACAGAGCAAGAGGTACAAGAAATTGTTGATCATTTTATTATGAAACTGCGCATTATTAGATTCCTTAGAACGCCAGAATACAACGAACTATTCTCAGGAGATCCAACATGGGTAACAGAATCACTTGGTGGTATGCTTGAAGATGAAAGTGCCTCACTTGTAACGAAAAATAGCTTCCGTTACCTTCACACACTTTACAATATTGGACCTGCTCCAGAGCCTAACTTAACTGTTCTTTGGAGTCAAAAATTACCTCAAGGCTATAAAGATTTCTGTGCCAAAGTATCCATTGATACATCTGCTATTCAATATGAAAGTGACGACTTAATGCGACCACAATTTGGTGATGATTACGGTATTGCTTGTTGCGTATCTCCAATGCGTATTGGTAAGCAAATGCAATTTTTTGGGGCAAGAGCAAACCTTGCTAAAGCTGTACTTTATGCTATAAATGGTGGGGTAGATGAAAAAACAGGGCTTAAAGTTGTACCAGGTATAGAACCATTAACAGATGAGTATTTAGATTATGATAAAGTGATGAAAAATTATCAAATCACAAAAGAATGGGTAGCCAAAACGTATACAGATGCACTTAACATCATTCATTTTATGCATGATAAATATGCCTATGAAAGAATTGAAATGGCTCTTCATGATACCGAAATTTTAAGAACGATGGCATGTGGCATTGCAGGACTTGCAGTAGCAACAGATTCTTTATCAGCCATTAAATATGCTAAAGTTAAACCAGTAAGAAATGAACAAGGTATTGCTATAGACTTTGAAATTGAAGGAGAGTATCCAGCGTACGGTAATAATGATGAACGTGTAGATACTATTGCGTGTCATTTAGTAGAAGATTTCATGAACGAAGTAAGAAAGCATACACCATATAGAAATGCTCTTTATACACAATCTGTTCTTACGATTACCTCTAATGTTGTATATGGTAAGAAGACAGGAGCAACTCCAGATGGACGTAAAGCAGGTGTACCTTTTTCACCAGGTGCAAACCCAATGAATGGTAGAGAAACAAAAGGTGTTCTTGCAGCGTGTGCTTCAGTAGCTAAATTACCATTTGAACATGCACAAGATGGCATTTCTTATACTTTCTCTCTTGTACCAGCAACTCTTGGTCACACATCAGAAGAGAGAATAAGTAATATGGTAGGTATCCTTGATGGCTACTTTGGACAAACAGGTCAACATATCAACGTGAATGTACTCCATAAGGATGTACTTTTAGATGCAATGGATCACCCAGAAAAATATCCTCAACTAACAATTCGTGTATCTGGTTATGCTGTAAACTTTATTAAATTAACAAGAGAACAACAACTGGATGTTATCAGTAGAACCTTCCATGAAAGAATGTAGTTAGTAATAATAAAACCACGTAAACATTGAGTTTACGTGGTTTTATTATTGGATGCTTTAGCGTAATTTACTAGGAGTAAATAAAAATACTTTAGTATATAAAACCTCCTATTAGAATAGAATGTAGGTTTGAATTGCACAAAGTTACAAAATATAACATACCAAAAGTGTTATACTATGAATAGATACATAAACACGAATAAGTTATAGAAATGGATACAGTATAGGAGAGATGTAAAATTGTGTATAATTTGCAAGAAAGTATTAAAGGTTATTGGTTGGATATTAATAATAGGCTTTGTAAGTTTTAGTATGTATGATGGCTATATGTATAATACTGCATATAAATATGGTTCAGCTCCTTTTTATCTCTTTATTATTGTGCGATTTTTAGAATTTGTAGTACCTGGTATTCTATGTTTGTTAATTTCTCATTTTTTAAAATACAATAAGAAGAATTAATGTATTAAATCTTATATGCTGCACATACTACTAGTAGGTGGTTGGCAGAGCCAAAAGCAATTCTTTCTCCCAGGAAAGTTGCCTAGCTAATAAGATTCAGTTATTCACCTAGTTGTGCTTACAGAAAAATCTAATTAGCTAAGTAAATAGTGCTATAACCGTAATAACTGCCAGCGTGGGGCCATGTGCCTCACGTTTTTTATTGTATTTTTTATACGTTCTATCAGGACACATACTCGTTTTGCTCAAGGTATCCATAAGTTTTATGAAGGCAAAATAGGACTTGGAACATAAAAAGACTCTTTGTAACTATTTAGAATAGGTGCAAAGAGTCTTTTTTAGATGGTTGCTTGATGAATAGAAAAAGAATATAGTATGATAGAAGAAAAGGTATTTAATAATAAAGAGCTTTAGTTTCTCAATATAAAAAAGGATAGTAATAAGAGATCAAGCAAGATGGTTTACTGAAGATTAAGGAAATAAAGGAGTAATAGAGATGGACAAACAAATGATTTATTTTTCGAAATTAAAGGAGAATGCCATTATCCCAAGCAAACGAGATGAGGATGGTGCCTTTGACATATATGCATGCTTTGAGGAGGAATATCTCGTTCTAGAGCCACATACTACGGTAATGGTACCTACAGGAATTGCTTCTGCATTTTCGTCAGATTATGTAGCTATTTTAAAGGAGAGAGGTTCCACAGGAACCAAGGGGATTGGACAGCGTTCAGGTGTGATTGATTCGGGCTATAGAGGGGAGTGGCTGATGCCTATAACGAATCATAATGAAGTACCTCTTATTATAATGAAAAAAGAAAGTGTTTTGCCACAAAGCCTGAGTGAGGATTTAAGAAAGGCCATTATTTATCCCTATGAAAAAGCCCTTAGTCAATGTATTATGGTGGAAGTGCCTAAACTTCAAATTAATGAGATACCTTATGAAGAGCTGGTACAGTTTCAATCTCAAAGAGGTACTGGCCGCTTAGGTTCTTCCGGAAAATAGTGAGGAGAAGACTATGTTTGAAGAATTAAAGGCGTGTAAGCTTTGCCCCAGGGGGTGTGGTGTGAATCGCTTAGAAGGACAGAGAGGATTTTGTGGAGCTGGAGATAAAGTAAAGTTAGCACGGGCTGCTTTACATCATTGGGAAGAACCTTGTCTTTCAGGAGAACGTGGGTCAGGAGCCGTTTTCTTTTCTTATTGCACCTTGGGCTGTGTATATTGTCAGAATTATGAAATTAGTAAAGAAGGTAAGGGGAAGGAAGTAGACTATAAGGCATTAGCCACTATTTTCTTGAATTTACAGGAGCAGGGAGCACATAATATTAATTTAGTCACACCTACTCACTACGTACCTCAAATAAAGGAAGCACTTTATCTTGCAAAAGATAAGGGGTTAAGGCTACCGATTGTCTACAATACCAGTGGCTATGAGACGAAAGAAACCTTATCCATGCTCAGAGGACTCATTGATATTTATCTACCAGACTTTAAATATTTTAAAGCAGAGTATGCTAATAAATATTCTCATGCACCCCATTATGTAAGCTTTGTTAAGGAAGCTATTGAAGAAATGCTCAATCAAGTAGGAAAGCCGTGTTTTGATGCGGAAGGTTTGATGTTAAAAGGAGTTATTGTGCGTCACCTTCTGCTTCCAGGACTTTTATTTGATAGTAAGAAAATTGTTACTTATTTATATACTACCTACGGGTCAAGCCTTTATATGAGTCTGATGAACCAGTATACACCTCTTAAAAATGTAGAGAAGTATAAGGAGCTTAATCGGCCATTAAATCCAGTTCATTATGACTTTATAATAGAATATGCCTTAGAATTAGGTGTCGAAAAGGGATTTATCCAGGAAGGTGAAACAGCCCTTGAAAGCTTTATTCCACCATTCAATGAGGAAGGTATATAAGAGTTTTAGTGTACTAAATACAACAGATCATACAGGAAAGAAGGGGTGGGAAGATGGATTTATTTGATTATATGAGTGAGAAAAAAGGAAGTGTTGAATCACCTTTAGCGTCACGTATGCGACCTACTCGGTTAGAAGAAATTGTAGGACAAGAGCATATTCTTGCACCAGGTAAGCTACTTTATCGTGCAATTAAAGCAGATAAGTTGCAGTCTCTTATTTTTTATGGCCCTCCAGGAACGGGTAAAACAACTATTGCCAAGGTAATTGCTAATACAACCAAGGCCCACTTTATTGTACTTAATGCTACAAGTGCAGGGAAAGCAGATATTATAAGTGCTGTGGAGAAGGCAAAGATAGAGCGTTCTATGACCAGTAAGAAGACCATTATTTTTATTGATGAGATTCATCGCTTTAATAAGGCACAGCAAGATGCTCTTTTACCATATACTGAAGATGGAACCTTGGTTTTGATAGGGGCTACGACAGAAAACCCTTATTTTGAAGTAAATCGTGCATTAATTTCTCGTTCTCTTATCTTTGAATTAAAACCTTTAAAGGAGCAAGATATTAGTCGGATTGTGAAGGAAGCTGTTTATAATAAGGAAAGAGGAATGGGAGCTTATAAGGGTGAGATTACAGAAGAAGCCATTCAGTATTTAAGCATGAATGCAGCTGGAGATGCCAGAAGTGCTTTAAATGCTATTGAACTAGCGATGATGACAACAGACCGAAATGAAGAGGGGATAATCCATATTACGCGTTCAGTACTTCAGGAGTGTATGCAAAAGAAAGTATTGAACTATGATAAAAATGGGGATAATCATTATGATATCATTTCAGCTTTTATTAAAAGCATGCGTGGAAGTGATCCAGATGCAACGGCTCACTATTTAGCTCGTATGATAGAGTCGGGAGAGGATCCTAAATTTATTGCAAGACGTATTATAATCTGTGCCAGTGAGGATGTAGGAAATGCTGATCCACAGGCATTAGTGGTAGCTACTAATGCCATGTTAGCTGTAGAACGTATTGGTTTTCCAGAAGGCAGAATTATTTTGTCTCAAGCAGCTCTTTATGTAGCTTGTGCACCAAAGAGTAATGCCAGCTTGATGGCTATTGATCAAGCTATAAGTGATGTACGAAATAAACCCATTGGAGTTGTGCCTAGTCATCTGAGAGATGCACATTACAGTGGAGCTAAGGAATTAGAACATGGTAAAGGGTATTTGTATGCTCATAACTTCCCACATCACTATGTAGAGCAGCAGTATTTACCTGATAGATTAGTAGGAACAACCTACTACGAGCTTTCAAACGAAGGTTACGAAAAAGAATTAAAGAGTTCTCTTCAAAAAAGAAAAGGCTCTATTTAAGAGCCTACTATAGTTTTGATATCTTTTAGAGTAAGACATTTAAGGGCAAAAAGTGAAAGAAGGTAAGAGCAGCCTAAGAGCAGGGTAGCAATCATTGTCCCCATTGGCAAGGAAAAATGAGTAGAGAGATAACTTCTATAGAGAGAAATTGTAAATAAGCTACAAATGATTCCAGAGGCTATGGGCTTCATAATCCAGTTGTATACATCTACAGGAAGTGAAATATTCTTTAAAACATGCCATAAGAGCAGAGTTGTCACAGTACCTGACTGTAGGAGCATAGCCACTACAAAGCCTAGAATGCCTTTTTTAGGGATGATTAAAAAGATAGTAGAAATGCAAATAAGAGATCCAATAATATTGGTTTTAAAGGTTTGTTTTTGCATGCCTAAACCATTCATGGCACCCATTAAAATATTTTGAAGGTATAAGAAAGGGCAAATGATGGCTAAAAGCTTAAGGAGATGCCCCACCTCTTCAATACCGTAGCAAGAAAGGGCGATTTCTCTTGATAGAGAAAAGAATAAAGCTGTTGCCCCTACACCGATCAAGGATGAGAACTGAATAGCCATAGACATGGTACGTTGCAGTTGTGATTGATTTTTCATAGCTGCTGCTTCAGAGATAGTAGGTACAAGAACAGTAGAGAGTGACATGGTTACCATGGAAGGAAAAAATAGTAGAGGTAGGGCCATTCCACTAAACTCACCATAAAGACCAAGTGCTGCATGAGAACTTAAACCAAACTTTTGAAGCTGAATAGGTATAAGAATATTCTCTAAGGATTGTAAGATAGAGGTAAGAAAGCGATTAGCTGTAATAGGAATAGTTAGGAGAAGAAGTTTATTGAGGGTACTGTGGTAGGGAACAGTAGCAGGTCTTAATTTTAATTGGTATTTCTTCAGCTTAAAGAAGATAATGGTCATTATAAAAGAGAAGACTTCACCAGCACACATACCTAAGACGCCTAATGCACAAGCATACTTTAGACCTTTGGGAATGAAAAAGCTAGCAAAGAAATAGATCACTAACATACGCATAGCTTGTTCACCAATCTGAGCAATAGCAGAGATAGACATTTCTTGTCTCCCTTGAAAGTAGCCACGAATGCAACAAGCAGTGCACATAAAAGGAATACAGCTTGCCAGTATACGTATAGAGAGTTCAGTAATAGGTTCATGAATAAAATAGGTGGCGACAAAAGGAGCAAAGAAATAAAGTAGTATGGAGAGTAGGGTACTAAAAGGAACGCCAATGGCTAAAGCAACTTTGAGGACACGTATGGCATCGCTATGTTGTCCTTTGGAAGTATATTCAGCAACCATTTTAGAAATAGCCAAAGAAATACCAGCAGAAGAAGCTGCCCATAGGAGCATATAAATAGGGAAGAGCAATTGATAAAGTCCCATACCTTCAGCTCCCATAACATTGGACATATAGACTCTAAAGACAAAGCCAAGAAGGCGAGTAATGAGACTTGCGAAGGTAAGGATGAGGGTACCTGTAATAAGTGATTTTTTCTTCATAAGTGCTCCTTTCAATAAAAAGTGGACAATACAACTAGTACAATTTATGTAAGAACACTCGAAAATATGAAAATATTTCTCTAAGAAGTAGAGATTGTAGGTTTCAAGTTGAGAAGAATGGTTAAATTAGATATAATAAGGTTTGAAGGTAGGTTAGATGGAGGTGAGTAGCAATGGAGACAAAAAATTGGAAAGAAATATTACTGCCCTATATTCAGGCAGTAGAAGAACTTAAAGTAAAATTCAAAAGCATTCGTACAGGGCTCATTAGTATGGATGAATATTCACCTATCGAATTTGTTACAGGGCGTGTAAAAAAGATATCAAGTATATTAGAAAAGGCAAAAAAGAAAAATATTGCTTTGGAAGATATAGAAGAAAAAATAGAAGACATTGCGGGTATTCGCATCATGTGTCAGTTCGTTGAAGATATTTATAAGGTTATTGATTTTGTTCGTGGACGGGATGGCAAAGATCTTTATATTGTAGAGGAAAGAGATTATATCACAAACACAAAAAGTAGTGGTTATCGTAGTTATCACATTATTATCAAATACCCTGTTCAAACAGGGCATGGAGAAAAGATGATTTTTGCAGAAATTCAAATTCGCACATTGGCTATGAACTTTTGGGCAACTATTGAACATTCATTACGTTATAAATATAAGCAGAATATGCCAGCTCATATTCAAGCCCGTTTAACAAAAGCAGCAGAGGCAGCTTACAAATTAGATGAAGAAATGGCAGAGATTCGTGAGGAGGTTCTTAAATGTCAAGAGTCCTTCCAACAAGAATCTCATGTGGTAGCAGATATCTTTAGTAATATTCAAGCATTAAGTGCCAAAAAGTCACCTAGTGAAATGAACGAAATTTATGAAGTGTTTTGGAGTTTATGGGAACAAGGAGATGTTGCCAAATTAAAAACCTTTAGTGAAAGCTTACAAAAAGATCATTAGAAGACAGAAAATAGAGGGGGAGTAGAAGTGCCAATTCGTGTGCCAAATGCATTGCCAGCCATTGAGGTATTGCAGAAAGAAAATATATTTGTAATGGATGAGAATCGAGCGATAAAGCAAGATATAAGGGCATTAAAAATAGCTGTACTTAATCTGATGCCTATTAAAGAGGAGACAGAGGTACAGCTTTTAAGATTACTTAGTAATACACCACTTCAGATTGATATTACTCTTTTAAGGCCTATTTCACATGCCAGCAAAAACACTTCAAAGGAGTATTTAGAAAACTTTTATCAAACCTTTTCGGAAATCAAAGAGGATAAATTTGATGGAATGATTATTACAGGAGCCCCTGTTGAACAGATGGAATTTGAGAAAGTAAACTATTGGGAAGAGCTAACTGAGATTATGGAATGGACTAAAACCCATGTAACCTCTACCTTCCACATTTGCTGGGGAGCACAAGCAGGACTTTATTATCACTATGGTATTCCTAAATATTCTTTAGAAACTAAAAAGTTTGGCATTTTTGAGCATCAAAAAATAAATTATGAAAAACTGCTTCAAGGGCTAGATGATATTGTTTATATTCCTCATTCAAGACATAGTGAGGTACATAAGGAGGATATTTTAGCTTGTGATCAGTTAAAACTCTTACTCCATTCGGAGGAAGCAGGAGTAGCCCTTGTTATAGCCAATGAAGGTAGACAGATTTTTGCTACAGGCCATGCAGAATATGACCCTAGCACCTTAGACAAGGAATATACGAGGGATCTTAAGAAAAATCTTCCTATAGAAATGCCTTGTAATTATTATGTAGATGATGAAATGGAGAAAGGAACGCTTGTACGTTGGCGTTCTCATGCGTATATACTCTTTTCTAACTGCTTAACTACTATGTTTATCAAGTCACACCCTATAATTTGGAAGAGATTAAGTAGGGGCGTTGATACTGAAAGGGTTAAGCCAGTTAGGGGTATTGGATAAATGGTTACAGATTTTGGTAAATTGGTGTAAAATGGTGTATAAAATATAAGTTTACAAAATAAATGGTGTAGAAATGGTGTAAGAAATTACACTCAAATATCATTTTTTAATATTATCAGAAGGGATCTAAAGCAGTTTAGCTTTAGGTCTTTTTTTGTTACCATTTTTCTTCCTTAATAAATAATTCATAAAGCCCTCATATTGGCTTTTTAACAGGCCGTCATATTGTATGTTTCTTAAGTGTAAGACTTGCAATCCTATTTGCTTATATGAGAGATAAAGTATAGAATAGTTATTTGAAAAGTGGTATTATTTATACATATTAGTATATAGGGGAAGAAACAGATGATAGCATTTTGGAATAGGAAAGAAATTTACATGGGGTATTCGATGGTAGATTTTATAGAAATACGCAACATACTTTCAATACATCAAATTAGACATACATATAAGATCCTATGCCCTTTTGGTGGAAGTGGTAGAAGAAGAGTTAGTTTTGGAGTAAATCCAGATTTTAGTCATATGTACTATATATACATTCATATTAAAGATTATGAATATGTATGCAAATTAATAAGAGACAATAGATAAATCAGCTTGTGGAATAAAAGCAAAATAAATCTTAGTAGATGTAGAAGGGACTTAAACCTTAATGTTTTAATAGATAAAAACTTATAATAAAATATTCTGAATATAATACAATATAGGAGGTTCTAGGTGAATTCAGCTAAAATAGGTATTATATTTTAGGAATGGATAAATTAGAGTTTGGGAGGACAAAAAATGAACGCATATGAGAAGAGTATAGAGGTATTAACAGAACTATTTAGTAAAGATTGTACGTTTTCTTTAGCTACAGTAAAAGGAGACATGCCAGCTGTTAGAGTAGTTGATGCTTATTACCACAAGAGTATGTTTTGGATTGTTACTTATGCGACAACCAATAAAGTAAAGGAAGTTACAGCAAATCCAAAGGTTGCGTTATGCAATAACCTTTATTCTTTTAAAGGAAAAGCATTCAATGTAGGGCATCCATTAGATAAAGATAATCAAGAGATAAGAGAAAAGTTAATTGAAGTATTCAAACCATGGTATTTTGCACATAATGATGAAAATGATGAAAATATGTGCTTTGTAAAAGTTGAATTGGAATACGGTTTTTTTTATAAAAATGGAAAAGGATATAAAGTTAATTTTATAGATAAAAATGCAGAAGAGTTTCCATTTACAGAGTAATGAGAGGGTGTAAATAAGTATCAAAATAGTTTTTAAGGTATGGTATACTCAGATAAGGAGGGGATGAGAATGGGAAAGAAAATAAAAGTTAAGCCAGGCAAGGCTCAATCTATGATGGGATTTTTTGTTGGTATTGTTTTTTGTGGGATTGGACTTTTTATAGTAATTCCTACATTTGGTGCCTTCGGTATTTTTTGGGCTATTATAGCAGTTATTATAACAGTTACCAATGGCATAAATGCTTTTTCAGAAAAAGGAATTGCTACCCATAGTATTGAAATTGAAGATACAGATAAAGTTGTGAAGCAAGAAGAAAGTATAGAATCAAGACTAGAGAAGTTAAAAAATTTATATCAACAAAATTTAATCACTGTAGAAGAGTATGAAAAGAAAAAAGATCAGTTACTTCAAGAATTATAGGAGAAAATAGAATGTCTTATGTTCACTGTTTTAGAATATAATAGCCAACCATCTAGGTTGGTTTTATTTTTTCTTTAAAACAACATTTACTCCACACAACAATCTACAACCCCACCAATATTTATCTATCCTATATCTATTTTGACGCTTACCTTATACCATTACTAGAGAAGGTGAGGAATAAATGTAGGGGGGAGATATAATACGTATTCAAGATAGTTTAATAGCTACTAAAACTTAAAAGTTTGAATTATTTGAAAGTATATAGGTGAGGTGGTAAAATAAAAATAATTTAAAGGTTGAAAAATAAATAGGGGGAATTCAAGATATGAAAAGAGCAGTAATTGGAGGTTTTTTAGGATTGATTGGTACATTAGGAGATATAGGAGTGTTTATAATGGTTTCTAACAACTTAGTTGGCACATGGCAAACCCCACCTGGACGCTTTTTTTCAACACTTATGCAATTAGAGATATGGCCTTTGTTGGCATTTTCTACTATTATTTTATGGGTCGGTTTAATCATTATGGGGGTGGAATATTTTAGAAAAGAGGATAAATAGGGAAGAAGTAGAGGATATAAGGGAATTGTAGGGATTAAGAGAGTATCACTTCTACAGATGCAAGAGGGGGAATGAAACATGAAGGTTGTTATTTTAGTAGTAATGTTAATAGGCTTTATATGGGAAAGTATGCTATTACCTCAAAAGGTGGAAAAAAAAAATTACAGCTGACATTGAGGAAAGAGGAGGTAAAATAGAGGACTTAAAGCTGATAAATAGGAGAGAGTGCATATACAATGTGAGCTATCTAATTTACAATCGATTGATTAGTAAAAATGTAAGATATAATTTTTGGGGAGAAATAGAGTGGATTTAGATGAAATATTAAAGCATTTATGTGTGAAATAGACAAGATTGATAGTTGCGTCGAATTAAAAAAGAAGGAAGGATTTGAGAAAGTGTAGGAGAATCCTTCCTATAAAATAAAAAGTAGGATTTTGTATATTGAAGATAAAAGTTAATTTGGTATATAATATAAGAATATAAAACGAGTAAAATTTAAAAATAATATAAGTATTCATAAGGTATTCATATAAATAGAGTTATAATAAAGAAAACTATAACTTTAGATAGGATGACTTTTGTATAATTTATAGGAAAAGAAGCAAAACTAAAAGGAAAGTGAAAATAACTTATTGTGATTGTTATAAAATTAAAATATTGATATAATAAATTATGGAACTAAAGGAGAAGAAGCTATGACCACTAAATTTAAAGAGTTCCCACTAACAGTTGAGGAGGTCAGAGAAATGATGAAAAAAGAAAAATCAAGTAAGTTTGTTTGGGTAGGTATTGCCATTGGCGTAATTGTAGCACTTATAGGTGTCATCATTTGGTTAGCTAAAAAAAGTTGCAAAGATATAGAAGAACATTATGAGTACTTCGATGATATGGGTGAAGAGGATGAGGACTACGATAATTACGAAGACTTTGATGATGATCTTTATGATGAAGAAGAAGAACAAGTAGAATATGTAAAAATTAAAGATTTTATGAATTATGCTGAAGAAGGAAAAGAAGAAGAAATAAAAGAACAAACTGAAGAACAAGATTCAGAAGAAAAATAGTTATAAATAATAAAAGTAGAACAATAATGTTACTTTATATAAAACAGACACAATGATACACTCCTTGTGTCTGTTTTATTCCGTAAGAGAAAGAATAGGTAACTTTAGTATAGGAGATGAAGGAATGAGGGTAATAATAGCGGAAAAACCTTCTGTAGCTAAAAATATAGCAGATGCCTTTAAGGTAAAGAAACGGTGTGATGGTTATTTTGAAGGAGAAGAGTATCTGATTACGTGGGCATTTGGACATCTTTTAGAACTTTATGATGCTAAAGATTATGATGATAAGATGAAAAGCTGGCGCTTGGAAAATTTCCCCTTTATGCCCCAAGAATTTAAATACAAAGTAAAAGAGGACAAGACGAAGAAGACAACAGACTTAGGAGCTAAAAAGCAATTAAAATGTATTAAAGATCTTATAAATCGTCAAGATGTGGAAGCTGTTATTTCAGCAACTGACTATGATCGAGAAGGTCAGATTATAGCAGATATTATTTTTGCTTATTTAAAGGTAAAAAAACCTATTTATCGTTTACTTCTCAATGAGTGGACGGAAAAAGAAGTACAAAAGGGTATTGAGCAGATTGTTCCTAATCGAGAGATGAAACCACTTCAAGATGCAGGAATCAGTAGACAACAAGCAGATTGGCTGATAGGGATTAATCTTACTTCTGTGGCTACTGTGAAATATGGTGGAAGAGGGGAGCTTTTAAATGTAGGGCGTGTGCTACTTCCTACTTTGAAATTGATTTATGACCGTGATCAAGAAATAGAAGCCTTTCGTGAAGAACCTTATTATAAGCTTGCAGCTACCTTTGAAAAAGGGGAATTAAACTATGAAGGAATTTATACAGAGGATAAAAAAGATAAGTTTGAAGAAAAGTCTTACTTAGAAGAGATTAAGCAAAAAATAGAAGGTAAAATAGGTCGTATTACGAAAAAGGAAAAGATAGAAAAGACGGAATACCCTCAGAGTTTATTTAACCTTTCTGCATTGCAGGGGTATGTAACCAGTAAATACCAAGGCTTTACTTCAGATAAGGTATTAAGTATTGCTCAAGGACTTTATGAAAAAAAGTATATTACCTATCCAAGGACAGCTAGTAGTGTATTAGATGAAAGTTTAGTAGATAAAGTAAGAAGTGTACTTTTTACTCTGAAAAAGGGACTTCCCTTTGAGGATGAAATCCAGTTTAGCGTGAGTAAGAAGGTTTTTAATAGTAAGAAAGTAGAGAGTCATAGTGCGATTATTCCAACCTATGTTGTTCCAAAAAATTTATCTCCTCAAGAGGAAAAGGTTTATTATGCAATTCGCAATCGCTTTTTAGCCCAGTTTATGCCACCAGCTAAAATAGAAGAAACAACTATTGAGACGACTATAGAGGGAACTCCCTTTGTTTTTATAACTAAAGGAAAGATTCAAAAGGAATTAGGCTTTAAAAAGGTCGAGCAAGAACAAAGTAAAGAGGTTATTTTACCATCTCTGGAAGAAGGTATGCAGTTTGAAATAGAGAAGTTAGCGCTTGCAGAACTGAAAACTAAACCGCCTGCACCTTATACGGAGAAAACTCTACTTCGTGCTATGGAAACCTGTGGAAAACAGTTTAAAGCTTCAGGAGATGAAGAGGATAAGTCAGAGGATGAAAAAGAAGAAAGTGAATTTATGGATGCGATCCTTAGTGGCTTTAGTATTGGAACACCTGCTACTCGAGCAGAGACACTTAAAAAATTAAACACTACAGGTTATACGGTGATGCAAAAGAAGAATATACGATGTACACCAAAAGGAAAATATATTATTGAAATGCTTCCAGTTAAAGAACTGATGGATTTAGAGTATACAGGAAGATTAGAGAAGACCTTACAAGACATTGAAAAGGGAAAGGTAACAAAAAATGATTTCTTAGTACACATTAAGCAGTTTGTAGCCAGTGCTATTAAGGATATTAAAGGGCAAAGAGCACGTAGCTTAGAACTTTCTTCATCAAGCACAATAGCTCCTGCATCGTATAGAGCTTCTAAAGCTACTTCAAGTGCACAAGTAAAATCGGAAGAACGTGAACGATTAGGAAAGTGCCCTTATTGTGGTGGGGATGTTATAGAAGGGAAAAAAGGCTTTGGCTGCTTAGGGTATAAGACGGGCTGTCATTTTGTGCTTTGGAAAGAAATACCCGATTTGCAGGCTTATGGGAAAAATCTTACGAAGACTGCCGCTAAAGCTCTTCTAAAAAAAGGAGAAGCAACGTTTAGAAATGTAAAACTACCTAGTGGTGAAAAAAGAGATGTGTTAGTTAAATTAGTAAAAGAGCAAGAAAATAAAGAGGCAAAAATTGTAGTAAATCTACTATAAAATAAAACTAGACTTCTGTTAATCTTCTTGACAGGCTAGTACCAATAATAGTATTATTAACTTGAGTTTGAGGTATTAAAAATCAAACATAATTAATGAAAAAAACAAATCTATTATTTAATGGAGGGAATAGCAATGGCATATTTTATTAATGATGAATGTATCAGTTGTGGAGCTTGTGAAAGTGAATGTCCAGTAAGCTGCATTTCTGAAGGAGATGGCAAATATGTAATCGATGCAGATGAATGTATCGAATGTGGTGCATGTGCAGGTGTTTGTCCAGTTGGTGCTCCAAATCCAGCTGAATAATAAAGAGTTAACGTAAAAACACTAAAAGAGGTGCTTCCTAAATAAAGGGAGTGCCTCTTTTAGTGTTTAGAAAAGTATCTGCACTTAGAAGGTGGAAAACCATAATATTTTTTAAAAAGCTTACTAAAGTGATACATATCTGTATACCCTACTTGTGCTGCAATCATACGAATAGGCAGGTCTGTTTTCTCAAGGAGCTCTTTAGCGTGAGAAAGACGAATATGAATGAGATAATTAATAGGGGAAGTACCTACTTCTTCTTTAAAAATTTTGGAAAGATAAACTTGACTAAGATACATATCTTTTGAAAAGACTTCTAAAGATATATCTTGCATGTAATGAGTATTCATATAATGAATCATAGCTTCTGCTAACTCTCTTTTTTGCGGATAACCAAAGGAGAGCGTACTTTTAGTCTCTATGATTGGTGTATTTTCAAGTTCACGATAAATAAGGACAACAAGCTGTGTAACAAGAAGACGGAGCATCGTTTTATAACCAGGCTTCCTAGAAGTATTTTCTTTTAAAAGTGTATGACACGTTTCAAAGAAAATAGATTTATTTTCTTTAAAATCAAAAAGTGGTAATTTTTTTAGAAGAGGAAAGTAATTAAATTCACCTGTAGGGAGGAGTAGATGATTAAGGCCAATATGTAGATCCTTATAATGTTCTTGGACCGGCAAAGTAACTGCGTGTAAAACATTAGGGTTAAGTACAATAAGGCTTTCTTTGGGAACGTTCATTTCCTGGTCATCAAATTGATAATGGGCAGTACCATCTAGAATGATAGACAACTCAATCATTTCATGGGTATGAGGTTTAGATTGGACATGAGAGTTTTGTAATTGGGGAAATTCATTACTAAACACATAAAGCACCTCGGGATTAAGTAGATGAGAGAGTTGTACTTTGCTAGACATACTAGGCCTCCTAATTTAAAATGAAACTATTTTTATTATAGATAATATAAAAACCTACAGCAAGCATAAATATTTTTATATAAAAATATTTTGGAAAAAAGAAAGGTACTTTTTAGAAAATATATGTAAAAAAACATAAATAAGAAAGTAAAATCCCTTAAAATATAGAGACATTCCTACAAAAAATAGCCCTCTAATTACTTGACTTAAATGTTTAAAACATTTACTCCATGTAGATACTATGAATATTATAGTTGTGAAAGATGATGAAACGTGATAAAATTAGTACTTGTGATTAACAGAAGAAAGAAGGTTTTATAACCTATGAGTGATATGAAAATAATTAATATAGCGGTAATTGCTCACGTAGATGCAGGAAAATCTACATTAGTAGATGCATTTTTAAACCAAAGTGGGGTTTTTCGCGAAAATGAAGAACATGTTGACTGCGTTATGGATAGTAATGATTTAGAGAGAGAACGTGGGATTACGATTTATTCTAAAAACTGTTCTATTAAGCATGGTGATTACAAAATCAATATTGTAGATACACCAGGACATAGTGACTTTTCCTCAGAGGTAGAACGTGTTATTCGTACAGTAGATACTGTTATTTTATTAGTGGACTCCATTGAGGGCCCTATGCCACAAACACGTTTTGTACTTCAAAAGTCTTTAGAGTTAGGACTTAAGCCTATCCTCGTTATTAACAAGATTGATAAGCCTAATCACCGAGCAGAAGAAGTTGTGGATATGACTTTTGATCTCTTTGTAGATCTACAAGCCAATGATGAACAATTAGATTTCCCTATTCTTTATGGAATTGGTAAACAGGGTATTATGCAATATAATCTTGAAGAAGAAGGACAAGATATTATGCCACTTCTTGATACTATTATTGAACGTGTAGGTGAGTATCCTAAGCAAGATGATGAACCTCTTCAACTACAAATCAGTGCCCTTGCGTATGATAACTTTGTAGGTCGTCTTGGAATTGGACGTATTTACAAAGGTAAAATTAAAGAAGGTCAAACAGTAGAGATTGCTGATAATGAAGGTAAAATACGTAGTGCAAAAGTTTCTAAGGTTATGGTATATGAGGGTCTTAAACAAGTTGCTGTACCAGAAGTAACAAGTGGAGACATTGTTGTTATTGCGGGTGTAGCGGATATTTCAATTGGTGAAACAGTAGGAGAAATTGGCAAAGTAGAAGCAATGACTCCTATTACTATTGAAGAACCTACTCTAGCTATGAACTTCCTTGTAAATAGCTCACCTTTTGCTGGGCAAAGTGGTAAATATGTTACAACAAGGCATATTAAAGAGCGCCTTGAAAAAGAAACAGAAATTAACGTTGGTTTAAGAGTAGAACCTATGGAAACGACAGATGGATATCGTGTATCTGGGCGTGGAGAACTTCACTTATCTGTTTTAATAGAAAACATGAGAAGAGAGGGTTATGAACTCAGTGTATCTAAACCAGAGGTTATTATGCACCGAGATGAAAATGGAAAATTAGTTGAACCAGTTGAGCGTGTTATTATTTCTGTGCCAGAAGAGTATTCAGGTTCTGTTATTAGCAAGCTTGGTCTTAGAAAAGGTATGCTACAAAGCATGGAGCCAGAAAATGGGCATATTCGTATTGAATACCTTTGTCCAACCCGTTCGCTTCTTGGCTTTAGAAGTGAGCTTATTACAGATTCTCGTGGTGAAGCAACCATGGTAAGAAGGATTGAGGGATATACAGAATATGTAGGTGAACTTCCAAGGCGTGCGAATGGTGCCCTTATTGCACAAGAGATGGGAACGACTATGGGCTATGCTCTTAACTCATTGGAGGATAGAGGGACTCTTTTTGTTAAACCAGGTGTAGAAGTTTATCCTGGAATGATTATTGGTCAAAATAATCGTAAAGAAGATATGACTGTTAACCCATGTAAAAATAAAAAACAAACCAATACGCGTTCTTCTGGTGCGGATGATGCCATTCGTTTATCCCCACCAAAAATCTTTAGCCTTGAAGAAGCTCTAGAATTTATTGAAGAGGATGAATTAGTAGAAATTACCCCTGATGCCATTCGACTTCGTAAAAAAATTCTAGATGAAGGCGAAAGGACACGTGCAGCTAGAAAAAAATAAATAAGAAATAAATGAGAAGTGCAGAGTAGACATAATGTTTACTTTGTGCTTTTTTATTTGAGAAAAATAAAAGAACTAAAAATGAAGTTTCTAAAATGCTATAACAAAAAGTTATAGTTTGCATAAGAAAATAATATTTCATTTATAATAAAAAGAGAGATATACTATATAAAAGTAGCATTATATGAAAACTTAATTATACAAAAATTTAGGTAAGACATACTATAAGATAAAAGATGATTTAAAGATAAAAACTCTAGATAATAAGAAATAGCATTGTTTAAGTAGCAAAACAAATAGAAATAAAATGCAATAAATAGAATAAATATTCAAAAATACAAGAGCTCCTATCAGAAAAAAATACAAAAGTGATAGATTATGTAGAGTAAGAATAAAGAGTAGTAAAGAGGCGAGAAGTCTTTAAAAGAGGGATATTTACTTAAATTACATCAAAAATAAAGAAGAAAAAGTTAACATAAGTTTAAAATGAAGGATTTAAGAGTTTTTAAAATTAGATTTTAAAATAATGCAAAATTAAACATAAAATTAGATAAAATTATTGACACCTTCCTTTAATATTGTTAAAATACTTATAAATTAATAGTTGAACAAATGCAATGAAAGAGAATGGCTTTTGCAAAATCACTATCAGAGAGTTAACGGTTGGTGCAAGTTATCAGTGAAGCAGTAAGCAAATCACTCTTGAGCAGAGCTTATGAAAGGTAAGACTAAGTAAGAAGTTTCCGGAGGCCCCGTTACAGGCAACAGTTTGATAGAACTGAGTGAGCGGACTTATAATAGGAGTGTTATAGGTCAAGATGGGTGGTAACGCGTGGAATATTCCTCGTCCCGTTAATGGGATGAGGATTTTTTATATAATTTTTTGGAGTAAATTATATTTTATGAATATTAAATAATAAGAAGGAGGGAAAGGTATGAAATTATCAGATGTATTTGTTCGTTGTTTGGTGGAAGAGAATATAGATGTTATATTTGGCTATCCTGGAGCAGCTGTTTTAGCAATTTATGAATCCTTGAGGACCTCAAGTATTCATCATGTGCTTGTTAGGCAGGAACAAGCGGCTGTACATAGTGCTAGTGGCTATGCACGTACAACCGGTAAAGTAGGCGTATGTATCGCAACTTCTGGACCAGGAGCAACTAACCTTATTACAGGGATTGCAACAGCTTATATGGACTCCATTCCGATGGTGATTTTTACAGGACAAGTAAAATCTAGCCTTATAGGAAGAGATGTTTTCCAAGAGGTAGATATTACAGGTGCAACAGAACCTTTTATCAAACACAGCTATCTCATTAAAAAGGCACAGGATTTTCCTCGTATTGTGAAAGAAGCTTTTTACATTGCGCAAACAGGTAGACCTGGGCCAGTGCTTATAGATATTCCAATGGATATTCAAGATGAGCAAATTGACTATATTTATCCCAAAGAAATTAACATAAGAGGATACAAGCCAACGGTAGAAGGGCACATGGGTCAGATTAAGCGTGTTGTTAAGTTGTTAGAACGTAGTAAGAAGCCTCTTATCTGTGTCGGTGGAGGTGTTATGCTTAGCCACGCAGAAGAAGAACTTAGAGAATTTGTAGCAAAATCCAACATCCCAGCAGTACATACATTAATGGGTATAGGAGGGTTGCCTACTAGTTCATCTTATAATATGGGGATGATAGGTAGTCATGGTTTCAATCATGCTAATTGGGCACTTAAAAATGCAGATACTATTCTCTTTATGGGAGCACGTATTGCAGATCGTGCAGTGGCGAATGCAGGTATTTTAAATGATAATGCCAACATTATTCATATTGATATTGATCCTGCTGAAATCGGTAAAATTACATCGGCTACTATTCCATTAGTAGGAGACATCGGTTCTATATTAAGAGAGATGCTTCCGCTTATAAAACCGATGGAAACTGCTACATGGCAAGAAGAGATAGTAGCAAAGGTTAAACAGAAGGAAGAAGTACATGCAAACGGTTATATTAATCCTAAATTAGTTGTAAGAAAGCTTTCGGAGATGTTAGGTGAAGAAGCTATTATTGCAGCAGACGTGGGGCAAAATCAATTTTGGACTGTACGCCATATGGAGATGAAAGGTAATCGTAAGCTTATTTGTTCAGGTGGTTTTGGTACAATGGGTTATTCTCTTCCTTCTGCAATAGGAGCCGCTATTGGCAATAAAGAAAAGCAAGTAGTGAGTATACTAGGGGATGGAAGCTTTCAAATGAGTTTTTTTGAATTAGGTACACTGATTCAAGAAGGAGTAGCACCTGTTATTATTTTATTTAATAATAGTGGTCTAGGTATGGTAAGAGAACTTCAAAGAAGAACAGAGTTAAAAGAACATGGTGTAGGTCTTAAGTGTAATCCGGATTTTGCAGCTATTGCGAGGGCTTATGGTATTGCAGCAAAAACAATTACAAGTCCAGTAGAAATAGAGGGAGCTATTCAAGAAGCACTTGAGAGCCATCAACCTTATTTCTTGGAGTTCATCGTAAGTGATAAAGAATCTACATTATAAAGAGGAGGGATAGGATGCAAAAGCATGTTTTATCTGTATTAGTAGAAAACCATTCAGGTGTACTAAGTAGAGTCTCAGGACTATTTAGTCGAAGAGGTTATAATATTGATAGTTTATCTGTAAGTGAAACAGAACACTCTGATATTTCGCGTATGACAATTGTAACAGAAGCAGATGAATACACTTTAGAACAGGTTAAAAAACAGCTCAATAAATTGGTAGATGTGATTAAAATTGTAGAATTAAAAGAGCATACAGCCATTTATAGGGAGCTAGCGCTTATTAAAGTAGAGGCTGATACACGTAGCCGGGCTGAAATTATAGAAATTGCTAATATTTTTAGGGCACATATTGTAGATGTTTCTAAAACATCTCTTATTGTAGAGGCTACTGGAGATCAAGGTAAGATTAAAGCTTTAACGAATATGCTAGAACCTTATGGGGTGAAAGAAATTATTCGTACAGGGCTTACAGCTCTTCAAAGAGGAGAGTCAGAACTTAAGTAATTAAAATAAAAGTGATTTACTTTTATTTTAATCATATATTAAAACTATTATTGATGAGATTCTAAGGAGGATTTTAAAATGGCAAAATTATATTATCAAAAGGATTGTAACTTAGATTTATTAAAAGGAAAAACGGTAGCGATTATCGGTTACGGTAGTCAAGGACACGCACATGCCCTTAACTTACATGACTCAGGTGTTGATGTAGTTGTAGGTTTATATAATGGAAGCAAGTCATGGAAAATTGCAGAAGAAGCTGGACTTAAAGTGATGACAGTAGCAGAAGCTACACAGGCTGCTGACTTTATCATGATTTTATTACCAGATGAAAAGCAAGCAGAAGTATATAAAAATGAAATTGCACCTTATCTTACAGAAGGTAAAACACTTTCTTTTGCACATGGTTTCAATATTCACTTCAAACAAATTGTACCACCAGAACATACAAACATTGTTATGATCGCTCCAAAAGGACCAGGTCATACAGTAAGAAGTCAATTCTTAGAAGGACGTGGTGTACCATCCTTAATCGCAGTTTATCAGGATGCTACAGGTAATGCACATGATATCGGTCTTGCTTATGCAGCAGGTATTGGCGGTGCTAGAGGTGGCGTTCTTGAAACAACCTTTAAAGATGAAACAGAAACAGACCTTTTCGGAGAGCAAGCTGTTCTTTGTGGGGGTGTAACAGCTCTTATGAAAGCTGGTTTCGAAGTATTAGTTGAAGCTGGTTATGAACCAGAAAGTGCTTATTTTGAATGTATCCATGAAATGAAGCTTATCGTTGACCTTATTAACAAAGGGGGATTTGAATACATGAGATATTCAATCTCTGATACAGCTGAGTATGGTGACTATACAGTAGGACCACGTATTATCACAGAAGATACAAAAAATGAAATGAGAAAAGTACTTAAAGAAATTCAAAACGGTACATTTGCTAAAAACTGGATTTTAGAAAACCAATCTAATCGTGCCTACTTCAATGCCACACGTCGTATAGAAGCAGACCATGAGCTTGAAAGAGTTGGTAAAGAGCTTCGTAGCATGATGTCATGGGCAAGCGAAAATAAATAATAAAAAATGGAGAGGGATAATAATGGCAAACTTTGTTAAGATTTTTGATACAACACTTCGAGATGGTGAGCAATCACCAGGCTGTAGCATGAACCTTGCTGAAAAGCTAGAGGTAGCACTGCAATTAGAGCGACTCGGTGTTGATGTAATGGAAGCTGGCTTTGCAATCGCATCTCCTGGAGATTTTGCCTCTGTAAAATCAATTGCAAAAACCATTAAAAATGTGAAGGTAGCGAGTCTTGCAAGAGCACTGACGAAAGATATTGATGCAGCAGCTGAGGCACTTAAGGCTGCTAAGTATCCTAGAATACATACCTTTATTGCAACCTCTGATATTCATATGCAATATAAGCTTAGAAAAAGCCCGGAGGAAGTTTTAGAAACTGCCATTGAAATGGTTAAATATGCAAAACGCTTTTGTGAAGATGTAGAATTCTCAGCTGAGGATGCATCCAGAAGCAATCCTGCTTTCTTATATCAAATCTTCGAGGCTGTTATTAAAGCTGGGGCAACAGTTATTAATGTACCTGATACCGTAGGCTATACCTCACCAGAAGAATTTACAAAACTTATTCATGGGATTAAAGAAAACGTACCTAGTATTCATAAGGCAGATATTTCTGTACATTGTCATAATGACCTTGGTCTTGCTGTTGCTAACTCTTTAGCAGCAGTTAAGGCTGGGGCTACTCAAATCGAATGTACCATTAATGGTATTGGTGAAAGAGCAGGTAATGCAGCTTTAGAAGAAGTCGTTATGAACTTAAATACACGTCATGATCTCTATGGTTTAGATTGCAAGATTCATACTAAAGAAATCTATAGAGCCAGTAAACTTTTAAGCAGTATTACCGGTGTACGTGTACAGCCTAATAAAGCTATTGTAGGCGAAAATGCTTTGCGCATGAGTCAGGTATTCATCAACATGGTATGTTGGCAAATAAAGAAACCTATGAAATTATGACACCTGAATCAATTGGTCTTACAGAAAATAAAATGGTACTTGGGAAACACTCAGGTAAGCATGCTTTTGAAGATAAGTTAAATGCAATGGGCTACCACTTAGACACAGAAGCGTTAGCTACAGCTTTTGAACAATTCAAAGTATTAGCTGATAAGAAAAAGGATATTACTGATCGTGACATTGAGGCATTAGTATGCCGCAAAACAGTACAAATTCCAGAAGCTTATAAATTAGACCGTTTTGTTATTAATTCAGGAAATACCATTACTACTACTTCATCTATGCGCCTACTTAGTAAAACAGGTCATATTTTAGAAGAAGTTGTATCTTCTTATGATGGACCAATTGATGCTTCTTATAAAGCCATTGATAAATTGGTAGGTAAGAAGTTTATGTTAGAAGACTTTGTCATCAATTCCGTAACAGGTGGAACAGATGCACAAGGGGAAGTAAATGTTAAGATTAGCAATAATGGTCGTATATATAATGGACACGGTGTAAGTATGGATATTGTTGAAGCAAGTATTTTAGCTTACATTTCAGCAATTAATAATATGCTTTATGACCAAGAGGAGAAAAGGGAGGTATAAGGAGTGAAGAAAATCGCTATATTTGATTCTACTCTTAGGGACGGCGCACAAGCAGAAAGTATCTCCTTTTCCGTTGCAGATAAATTAAAGATTGTAAGTACTTTGGATGAGCTTGGGGTGGGTTATATTGAAGCCGGTAACCCCGGCTCCAATCCTAAGGACTTAGAATTTTTTACAGAAGTAAAAAAGGTGACTTTAAAAAATGCAAAACTTGCAGCTTTTGGAAGCACCAGACGACGAAATATAAAAGTAGAAGAAGATAGCAATGTGCAGTCTTTACTTGTAGCAGATACACCTGTTGTTGTTATATTTGGGAAAACATGGGATTTTCATGTGACAGACATTATAAAAACAACACTTGAAGAAAATTTATGTATGATTGATGAAACAATTCGTTTTTTAAAAGCAAAAGGCAAAGAAGTGATTTTTGATGCAGAGCACTTTTTTGATGGCTACAAGAATAATCAAGCATATGCGTTAAAGACACTTGAGACTGCTCAAAAGGCTGGTGCAGATTGTATTGTGCTTTGTGAAACAAATGGAGGGGCATTTCCTGATGAAGTCATTGAGATTATGAGTGACGTCAAAGAGAAGATATCGTGTGAAATAGGGATCCATACTCATAATGATACAGGTATGGGTGTAGCCAACAGTATAATGGCTGTTTTAGCTGGTGCAACTCATGTGCAAGGTACCTTTATAGGCTTTGGTGAACGTTGTGGAAATGCTAATCTCTCAACGATTATCCCTAATTTACAACTAAAAAGAGGCTATCAATGTATACCCGAAGAAAATATGGTGAAGTTAACACTTGCGGCAAGGCGAATTGCAGAAATAGCTAATATTTCCTTAGGAGAGCATATGCCCTATGTAGGAAAAAGTGCTTTTACACATAAAGCAGGTATGCATATTGATGGGGTAACAAAGGCACCTATTTCTTTTGAACACGTAGTACCAGATAGTGTAGGAAATGAAAGAAGATTCTTAATGTCAGAGGTAGCTGGACGGAGTACCATTTTAGAAAAGGTACAGCGCATTGCACCTCATATCACAAAGGATGATGCTGTAACAGGTCAAATTATTGCACGTATTAAGGAATTAGAACATAAAGGTTATCAGTTTGAAGGAGCAGATGGAACCTTTGAATTGCTCGTTCGCAAGGCATTAGGTAAATATAGACCTTTTTTTGATTTAGAAGAGTTTAAAACAATAGGTGAAGAACCTTCACATTCAAAAGAAATCAGTTCCTCAGCTATTATTAAAGTAAGAGTAGATGGTAAGGTAGAGATGACAGCAGCAGAGGGAGAGGGACCGGTGAATGCCCTAGATAAGGCCCTTAGAAAAGCCCTAGAAGTTTTTTATCCTGAGCTAAAGACCGTTCACCTTACTGACTATAAAGTAAGAGTATTAGATACCAAGTCAGCAACAGCTGCGAAGGTACGTGTGCTTATTGAGTCCACAGATGGTGAGGATTATTGGAGTACTGTAGGGGTTTCAACTGATATTATAGAAGCGAGTTGGATTGCACTGGTTGATTCCATTGAGTATAAACTTATAAAGGATATTGAGAAGCGTTTTAAAGCCTATTTATAAAACGTTCATCAAGTGTTTTAAAGCAAGTAGATATAAACTTAAGGAGGAATTGGGAAATGGGAATGACAATGACACAAAAAATATTGGCAGCACATGCAGGGCTTGAAAGCGTAGTAGCAGGTCAATTAATTGAAGCAAAATTAGATTTAGTATTAGGAAATGATATTACATCACCAGTAGCTGTAAAAGAATTTAATAAAATTGGCTGTGACTGTGTGTTTGATAAAAGTAAGGTAGCTATTGTACCTGATCACTTTACACCTAATAAAGATATTAAAGCAGCTGAACAATGTAAATTTATTAGAGAGTTTGCTAAAGAAAAAGAAATTGAAAATTACTTTGAAGTAGGTCAAATGGGTATTGAACATGCGCTTATTCCAGAAAAAGGGTTAGTTGTACCAGGAGATGTAGTTATTGGTGCGGATTCTCATACTTGTACGTATGGTGCATTAGGTGCTTTTTCAACAGGTATTGGTAGTACAGATATGGCAGCTGGTATGGCAACAGGTAAAGCATGGTTTAAGGTGCCTTCAGCGCTTAAGTTTGTATTAACGGGTACGCCAAGTAAACATGTAAGTGGTAAAGATGTGATTCTTCATATCATTGGCATGATTGGCGTAGATGGTGCACTGTATAAATCCATGGAATTTGTAGGTGAAGGTATTAAGAACCTCTCTATGGACTCACGTCTTTGTATGGCGAATATGGCGATTGAAGCAGGGGCTAAAAACGGAATATTCCCTGTAGATGAAAAAACTTTAGAATTTGTAAAAGAGCATAGCACAAAACCCTACACAGTCTATGAAGCTGATGAAGATGCCGAATATGATGCAGTTTATGAAATCGACCTTGCAAAAATCCGTCCAACTGTAGCATTCCCACATCTTCCAGAAAATACAAAAACGATCGATGAGATTGGCGTGCAAGAAGTAAAAATCGATCAAGTGGTAATTGGTTCTTGTACCAATGGTCGCATGGAAGACCTTCGTATTGCCAGAGATATCCTTAAAGGTAAAAAAGTATGTCAAGATATCCGTGTTATTGTTTTCCCAGGTACTCAAAAGATTTATTTACAAGCACTTGAAGAAGGCATTATTAAAGATATCGTAGAAGCAGGTGCTGTATTTAGCACACCAACTTGTGGGCCTTGCTTAGGTGGCCATATGGGTATTTTAGCAGCAGGAGAGCGAGCTGTTTCTACTACAAATCGTAACTTCGTAGGACGTATGGGACATGTTGATTCAGAAGTTTATCTTGCAAGTCCTGCTGTAGCAGCAGCATCTGCTTTAACAGGCTATATTACTAATCCAGAAACACTTTAATTTAAGGAGGAATAAGAATTATGAATGCAAAAGGAACCGTATTTCGCTATGGCGATAATGTAGATACAGACGTTATTATACCTGCACGTTATTTAAATACTTCAGATCCTAAAGAATTAGCTAAATATTGTATGGAAGATATTGATGCAGACTTTGTAAAAGAAGTTAAAGAAGGCGATATCATTGTAGCGGATAAAAACTTTGGTTGTGGCTCTTCTCGTGAGCATGCACCTATTGCGATTAAAGCAGCAGGTATCTCTTGTGTCATTGCAAGAACCTTTGCACGTATTTTTTACCGTAATGCTATTAATATTGGTCTTCCTATCGTAGAGTGTGAAGCAGCAGCAGATGGTATTCGTAAAGGTGATGTAGTAGAAGTAAATTTTGATACAGGTCTTATTACTAATGTGACAAAGGGTGAAACTTACCAAGGGCAGCCTTTCCCAGAATTTATGCAAAAAATCATCAAGTCTAATGGACTTGTTAATTATATTAAAGAAAACAATTAGGGTGTTTTATTCTTAGAAAAGCCATTGAAGAGGGGATTTATAGAGCCTTGAAAAGACATGATGAAGAGGCTTGCAAAAGTATGAAGGAGGATAAAAGGGATGAATTTTAAAATTGTCACACTTCCAGGTGATGGAATTGGACCTGATATTGTTACAGAAGCTGTTAAAGTATTAGATAAAGTGGGAGAAGTTTACGGTCATACGTTTACATATGATGAGCAAATGATGGGTGGAGTAGCTATTGATCATAAAGGATCTTCTCTTCCACAAGAAACCATCGATGCTTGTCTTCAATCAGATGCAGTGCTTCTAGGTGCAGTAGGTGGTCCTAAATGGGATAACTTACCCAATGGAGATCGCCCAGAAAAAGGACTTTTAGGTATTCGTGGTGCACTTAAATTGTTTGCAAACCTTCGTCCAGCTGTGCTTTATCCACAGCTTAAACACGCTAGTCCATTAAAGGAAGAAATCATTGGGGATAGTTTGGATATTCTTATTGTAAGAGAGCTTACAAGTGGTATTTATTTTGGAGAAAAACAAAAAGTAGTATGTGAAGAAGATGATAGTAAAACATTTGCTTCTGACCTTGAAAAATACACAGTGGCAGAAATCGAACGCATCACACGTGTTGGGTTTGATGCAGCTATGAAACGTAGCAAAAAAGTGTGTGTAGTAGATAAGGCCAATGTGCTTGAATCTTCTAGGCTTTGGAGAGTAGTGGTTAATCGTGTAGCTAAAGATTATCCAGAAGTAGAATACTCTTTTATGTATGTTGATAACGCAGCGATGCAGCTTGTTGTTAACCCTAAACAGTTTGATGTGATTGTTACTTCTAATATTTTTGGGGATATTCTATCAGATGAAGCAAGTATTATTACAGGTTCTATCGGTATGCTTGCATCAGCTTCTCTAGGAGAAGGGTCACTTGGACTATATGAACCAAGCCATGGTAGTGCGCCAGATATTGCAGGTCAAAATAAAGCCAATCCCATTGCAACCATTCTTTCAGCAGCTATGATGCTTCGTTATTCACTGAATTTAGAAAAAGAAGCTGTAGCCATTGAAAAAGCGGTTATGAGTGCTTTAGATGCAGGCTACCGTACAGGTGACATTATGAGTGCTGGTATGAAGCAAGTAGGAACAAAAGAAATGGGCGAGCTAATTGTAAATGCTATTCAATAAGTAAGAGCTAATCAAGTAGTAAAAATAAAAATAATGCAAGAAAGGTGCCACACAAAAAGTGACAGGTTAGGTGAAGGAACATGGGTAAACGTATTATTTATTTAGACGGTGAATATGTAAATGAAGACGAGGCAAAGATTTCTGTCTTTGACCATGGTGTGCTTTATGGAGATGGTGTATTTGAAGGGATTCGTGCTTATAATGGACGGATATTCCGCTGTGAAGACCATATTGACAGACTATATGAAGCTGCTAAAGCCATTATGTTAGATATTCCACTTTCTAAAAAAGAAATGACAGAGGCCCTTTTAGAAACTTGTAGAAGAAATGATTGTAAGGATGGTTATATTCGTTTAGTTGTTACAAGGGGAAAAGGGGATTTAGGTCTAAGTCCTACAAAATGTCCTAAGCCTTCTATTTTCTGTATAGCTGGAAGCATCACACTTTATCCAGAAGAAATGTATACAAAAGGGATGCCGCTTATTACAGCAACCCAAAGACGTAATAAAGCAACCATTGTAGATCCACAAATCAAATCGCTTAACTATCTAAATAATATCCTAGCTAAAATTGAAGCCAATCGTGCAGGAGCAGCGGAAGCTCTTATGCTGAACCATGATGGTATTGTAGCAGAATGTACAGGGGATAATATTTTTATCGTAAAAGACAATGTCATTTATACACCTCCTATCTATATTGGTATTTTAGATGGAATCACAAGACGTACTATAATAGAACTTGCAAAGAAGCTAGGCTATGAAATAGTAGAGAAAGAGTTCACACTTTTTAATGTCTATAATGCAGATGAGTGTTTCTTAACAGGTACAGCAGCTGAGGCTATTCCAGTGACAACAGTAGATGGAAGGGTGATTGGAGAGGGTGTAGCTGGACCGATTACCAAAGCTTTACTTGCAGCTTTTAAAGAGTATGCTAATAGCAATGGAACGGATATTTTTTAATAGAAAATCAAACAGGGGAATAGCATTTTGCTAACTTCCCCTTGTTTACTAATGTAGGAAGCCTTTTGGAATAACTAGAAGTTTCCTTGTTTTAAAAAGAAAAAAGAGTAAAGGAGAATAGAAGATGAAGAGTGATCGTGTAAAGTTAGGCGCAGCAAGGGTACCCCATCGTTCATTGTTTAAAGCAATGGGATATATTGATGAAGAAATAGATAAACCACTTATAGGAGTAGTTACAGCAAAAAGTGAGATTGTACCAGGGCATTCCCACTTAGATAAAGTAACAGAAGCTGTAAAAACAGGCATACGTATGGCAGGAGGAACACCTATTGAAATTCCAGCAATTGGTGTATGTGATGGTATTGCTATGGGACATGAGGGAATGAAATATTCACTTGTAACAAGGGAACTCATTGCAGATTCCATTGAATGTATGGCAACAGCTCATGCTTTTGATGGTCTTGTACTGGTACCTAACTGTGATAAAATCGTACCAGGTATGCTCATGGGGGCTGCACGTATGAATTTGCCAACCACACTTGTAAGTGGCGGTCCAATGCTTGCAGGGACAGTGAATGGTAAAAAAACAAATCTTTCAGTAACCTTTGAAGCTGTAGGCGCTTATAATGCAGGAAAGATATCTGAAGAAGAGCTTAGGGAGTATGAAAACCATGCATGTCCAGGCTGCGGCTCTTGTTCAGGGATGTATACAGCAAATAGTATGAACTGTATGTGTGAAGTATTAGGTATTGCACTTCCAGGAAACGGTGCAACACCAGCTGTTTTTGCAGAACGTATTCGTTTAGCAAAATATACAGGTATAGCGGTTATGGATATGCTTGCTAAAGATATTAAAATTTGTGATATCTTAAATGATAAAGCCTTTAATAACTCTTTAACTGTTGATATGGCACTTGGCTGTAGTACAAATACGATGCTTCATTTACCTGCTATTGCACATGAAGCAGGCGTACATATCAATTTAGATATGGCTAATGAAATTAGCTCTAAGACACCTAACCTCTGTCATCTTGCACCAGCAGGACATCATCATATGGAAGACCTTCACTTTGCAGGTGGTGTAGCAGCTGTTATGAAAGAGCTGACCAAGCAAAAACTTTTAGACACTTCTTTAATGACTGTAACAGGTAAAACGATTGCTGAAAATCTGGAGAAAGTAATGAATAAAAACCCAGAGGTGATCCGTCCTATTGAAAATCCCTATAGTGTAACAGGAGGTATTGCTGTTCTTAAAGGAAATCTGGCAGAGGATACTTGTGTTGTTAAACGTTCAGCTGTTGCACCTGAGATGCTTGTGAACAAAGGAAAAGCAAAAGTATTTAATAGTGAAGAAGAAGCTATAGTAGCTATTGATGGTGGTAAAATTGAAAAAGGTGATGTAGTCGTTATTCGCTATGAAGGGCCAAAAGGTGGTCCTGGTATGCGAGAAATGCTTCAACCTACAGCTTGCCTTGCTGGCATGGGACTTGATAAAGATGTAGCACTTATTACAGATGGACGTTTTTCAGGGGCTACAAGAGGTGCCTGTATTGGGCATGTTTCACCAGAAGCAGCAGAGGGAGGACTTATTGCACTTGTAGAAGATGGGGATATTATTAGCATTGATATGAATGCCTGTACGATCGAATTGGAAGTAGATGAAGAAACACTAGCAAAAAGACGCATGAACTGGGTAAAACCAGAGCCAAAAGTAACTAAAGGTTATTTAGCACGTTATGCAAAACTTGTATCATCTGCTAATACAGGTGCAATCTTTAAATCATAAGGGGGAGAAGCATGAACATAAATGGATCGCAAATACTGATAGAATGCTTAGTTGAACAAGGGGTAGATACTGTTTTTGGTTACCCTGGAGGCCAAGTACTCAATATTTATGATGCACTCTATAAAAATAAAGACCGTATACGTCATATCTTAACTGCCCATGAGCAAGGTGCTTCTCATGCAGCAGATGGCTATGCAAGAGCAACAGGTAAAGTAGGGGTGTGTATTGCTACCTCTGGTCCTGGGGCAACTAATTTAGTGACCGGTATTGCTACAGCGTATATGGATTCAGTGCCGATGGTAGCTATTACTGGTAATGTGCCTACACCTTTATTGGGAAAAGATAGTTTTCAAGAAGTAGATATTTCCGGGATAACGATGCCTATTACAAAACACAATTATATTGTAAAGGATGTAACGAAACTAGCGGATACTATTCGTGAAGCTTTTTATATTGCCCAGTCAGGTAGACCGGGTCCTGTACTTATTGATATCCCAAAGGATATTTCTGCCCAATTCTGTGAGTATGAAGTAGAGAAACCAAGACCCATCGGACGTACAGTGCATCGTATTAAGCAGCAAGATATAGAAGTAGCTGTAAGCTTACTTAAAAATGCCAGAAAGCCTTTTATTTATAGTGGAGGAGGCATCATTCGTAGTGATGCTCATGAGGAGCTTTTACAGTTTGCAGAGAAACTTCAAGCACCTGTAGCTACTTCTCTTATGGGGATTGGTGGTTTTGCAGAAACCCATCCCTTAGCAACTGGTTTAATAGGTATGCATGGTAGCAAGGCTTCTAATTTAGCAACGACAGAATGTGACTTACTCATTGCGCTTGGAGCAAGATTTAGTGACCGCGTTATAAGTGATGTTTCTAAATTTGCACCACATGCTAAGATTTTACATGTAGATATTGATCCAGCAGAGGTAGGAAAGAATGTAAAGGTTTATAGCTCAGTTATAGGAGATGTAAGAGAAATTCTAACCACTTTTATCAGTCTTATTCCTCAGATGGAACATGATGCATGGATTGAGCAAGTAAGAGCTTGGAAGGAAGAATTCCATTTTGATTATCAAAAGGATGAAACCCTAAGACCAGAGTTTATTCTTGAAAATATTTATGACCAAACACAAGGAGAGGCCATTATTACAACAGAAGTAGGCCAACATCAAATGTGGGCTGCACAGTTCTTTAAATATACGAAACCTAAAACTTTTATTAGTTCAGGTGGGCTTGGAACAATGGGTTATGGAACGGGAGCCAGCATCGGGGCACAAATTGGCAAACCGGAAATGCAGGTTGTACATATTGCTGGTGATGGTTCTTTCCGCATGAATTGTAATGAACTTTCTACTATCGCATACTATAATATACCTGTTATTATTGTTATTATGAACAATGCGACTTTAGGTATGGTACGTCAATGGCAGACTAAATTTTATGAAAAACGTTATGCAGAAAGCACCTTAGATAGAGGACCAGACTTTGCACTTCTAGCACAGGCTTATGGGGTGACTGGTTATACAATTACATCACAAGAAGAATTTAGTAGGGCATTTAAAGAAGCATTAGAAAGTAATAAGCCTGCTGTATTAAACTGTCAGATTGGTATTGATGAAATGGTATTACCTATGGTAGCACCTGGTGCAGCCATTCATGATTTAATCTTGGAATAAGTAAATTGAAATAAAAGGTATAGAAGCTAAAGATAAGAATTAAGCTTCTGTACCTTTTTGTTTTGGCTAATATCTACAAAAAAGCACTAAAACAAATAATTATTTTATACTTATTGAAAAATAACGATTTAATTGTTAAACTTAGGATAAGTAGAAAATAGGTAGCAGCTGGAGGGATGTTTGATGAAGAGAACGGTACAGCATTTTTACGGATGTTTGATGGGAGGGGCTATTGGAGATGCATTAGGAGCACCTATAGCTTTTATGAAATATGACATGATACAAGGTTTATACGGTGAAAAAGGGTTGGAATATTTAATTATTCCTCAGGGTATACCTCAAGCGTTTATTTCTGACCATACACAAATGACTTTATTTACAGCAGAAGGTCTTTTAAGAAGTAAGGTAAAGGCACATAAGAATCAAGAACCGCTTGATTTAAATACTACTTTGAGAGGTGTATTTAGAGCTTATTTAAGGTGGTTATATACTCAAGGGTTAGCAACACCTCATTGGAATGCTAAAGATTATGATGGTTGGCTTATTAAAGTAAAAGGCTTACATGCTTATAGAGAACCTGGTTTAACAAGTATTACTACTTTAGGAAGAGGGGTTATGGGATCTATTAAGAAGCCAATTAATGATAGTAAAGGGTGTGGTGGAATTATGCGTATTTCACCTGTTGGCCTTATTGAAGGTGAAGAGAAGGTTTTTGACATGGGAGCGAACATAGCGGCGATTACCCATAGTCATCCAACAGGTTATTTAGCGAGTGGTACCCTTGCAACAGTTATTCATTATTTGGTTGAAGGACAAGAAATAGAAGAGGCTATCAATAAGGCTTTTTGTATTTTAAAAGGGCAAGAAAAGAGTGAAGAATGTGTAGGAGCTATCAATAAGGCACTTGAATTAGCTGCAAGTGGACAGCCTACAAGGGAGAAGCTTCAAAGTTTAGGGCAAGGCTTTTTAGCAGAAGAAGCTTTAGCTATGGCAATTTATTGTGTACTGAGTTATCCAAATGATTTTATGGCAGCACTACGATTAGCTATTAATCATGATGGGAATAGTGGGACAATAGGAGCACTTACCGGTAATATTTTAGGAACTTATGTAGGTATAGAAAACATCGATGTTAATTTTATTGATAAAGTAGAATTAAATAAAGAGATTCAATTAATAGCAGAGGATTTATGGAAGGGATATGAGGATACATCAGAATGGGAGATGAAATACCCAGCATGGTAAAAGTAAAAGGCTAAGATGTCTAAGGGAACAGACTCCTTTAGAACTTAGCCTTTTTAGATAAAAATGAATGCATATGTAAGCGTAGTATTATTTAAAGTATTAAGTTATTCTTGATTTAAGATAGTTTTCAAATCAAGAGCTCGGTCTTTGACGCGTTCAGAGATACCTGCTGTTGTTAATACAGAACCTAGATATTTTTTTGCTTCTATAGGCTTGCCTAATTTATAGGCAAGAGCTGCTAACATATACATGGTAGTAATTTCATCTAAGCCTAAAATAGGAAAACGTTCAGTAGAAAGAGCAGTGGAAAATCCATCATAGGCCCTTTCTAAAAAAGCTATTTCATTTTCTGTATCCTCTAAATCCCTATAAAGCCAAGCAATATGAAGAGCGATATAAGCTTGTTCACCTACTTTGCCTTTTTTGGTAAGACAGGCAAGCAAGGCCATTTTATGCTTGTAAATGGCTTCTTCTGTTGTTACGAACTCACTAAAGGTATGGGATTTATAGTTAGAACAAATCTGGTTACGAATCCATTCCTTTTGCTTAGGAAGAAGTGTGTCAAAGTTTTTACTAGTTGCAGCATACCCACAAAATTCACAAAATAAGATATCGTAAAGTAAAGGATTTACCAAACTATAGTGAGGATAAAGATCTAAATCTACAGATACAACTTGGTTTTTACCAAGCTTGATGGTTTTTGAGGTAAACTTACGATTACATACAGGACAAACATAAGACTTATCATAAAGAACGTCTTTTAAAGAAGTATTACTCATTTTAATTCACATCCTAACGTATAATGATATACATAAGTATACTACTATAAATATAGCATATTTTACTAAATATAAAAATACGTTTAAAGAATTTAATAAGAGTCAAAAACAAACAAAAAAAATGAAAAGAATGAAGAAAAAGGAACCTTTTAGGAGAGTTATTGCATAAACTATTAATAAAATAAATAGCACACTTTTTAAGGTAATGCATATGATATAGCATAGAGTTGTAAAATGGTAGAGTATCCCCTTTTTGAATAAAAATTTAAATGATTAAAATAATGAGCTTCAGATTTATAAATCCTTTTCATATCAAAAGATAGTCCTACTCCTCAAATGGGGCCAAATGAGGAGCAGAAGTTACTAGTAGGTAGTATATTTTTAAATATATTATTTATTAAGTCTAAAGCTCATTTAATTATATAACTCCTAAATATATTAAAGAATATGCAAATCAAATAAAAAATATGTATAAGAGACTATGAAAAGACGTCACCCTACCTATTTTAGCAAGAGCTTTAAGAAGAATTTTGCTAAAATAGATAGGGTAGAGGTTTTGACATAGTCTCTTATGCAGTTGTTAAGAAAAAATAAAAGACAAAAGAATAAATGGGTATATTGACAAAAAAACAGGGGAATGATATGCTACAAATATAATTCCTAGGAAATAACTAGGGATTGGAGGTGGACAAATGAAATTATCAACTAAAGGGCGTTATGGCCTACAAGCAATGGTTGATTTAGCGGTTTATTCAAAAGAAAAGCATGTTTCTCTGAAAAGTATTTCCGAGAGACTTTCATTATCTGAAAATTACTTAGAACAGCTTATTGCATTACTTAAGAAAAATGGACTTGTCTCCAGTGTAAGAGGTGCTCAAGGGGGTTACTTTTTAGCAAAACCACCTGAAGAGATTACCATCGGAGAGATATTAAGAGCTTTAGAAGGCTCTTTAGCACCTACAGATTGTACATGTGAAAGCAATACAGTACACTGCGCTTTAAATGGTAAGTGTGTAACCCGTTCTGTATGGGAAAAAATTAGAGACAGTATTAACAAAGTTGTTGATAATATTACGTTAAAACAGCTCATGGATGATTATGAAAAAATAAATGAAAATGCATCAAGTATTTATTACATTTAAACACTAAGGAGTGAGCAATATGAATAAAATTTATTTAGATAATGCTGCAACGACGCCTGTTAAAAAAGAAGTTTTAGATGCAATGCTTCCTTATTTTATGGAGAGTTTTGGAAATCCTTCAAGTGTCTATCAAATTGCTCAAATCAATAAAAAAGCAGTAGATGAAGCACGAGAACAAGTAGCTAAAACACTAGGTGCAAATGCAAATGAAATCTTTTTTACTAGCGGAGGTTCAGAAGCAGATAACTGGGCACTTAAAGGAATTGCTGAAGCCTATAAGGATAAGGGTAATCATATTATTACCTCTAAAATTGAACATCATGCCATTTTGCATACCTGTGAATATTTAGAAAAAAAAGGGTATGAAGTAACCTATCTAGATGTAGATGAGAAGGGCATGATTACACCAGAGGCAGTTGAAGCAGCTATAAAAGAAAATACAATTCTTATTAGTATTATGTATGCAAACAATGAGATTGGTACGATTAATCCTATATCTGAAATTGGTAAGATAGCTAAAGCACACCATATTATTTTTCATACAGATGCAGTGCAAGCAATGGGGCAAGTAAGGATAGATGTAAAAGAGCAAAACATCGATTTACTTTCTCTATCTGCTCATAAAATCAATGGACCTAAAGGAGTGGGTGCTCTCTATATTAGAAGGGGACTTAAAATAGCTAACCTTATTCATGGTGGAGGTCAAGAAAGAGGTCGCCGTGCAGGAACAGAAAATGTGCCCGGTATCGTTGGATTAGGTAAAGCTATAGAACTTGCTTATGAGGATTTTGATGCAAAGATAGAAAAACTTACTGTATTACGAGATAAGCTAATTGATGGATTATTAGAGAAAATTCCTTATACGCGTTTAAATGGCCATCGCATACAGCGTTTGGCGAATAATGTCAACGTAGGTGTGGAATTTGTAGAAGGTGAATCTTTACTCCTTTTATTAGATATGAATGGTGTAGCAGCATCAAGTGGTTCGGCCTGTACGTCAGGTTCATTAGATCCATCTCATGTTCTTTTAGCCTTAGGTATTCCACATGAAAAGGCCCATGGTTCTATCCGCTTTACACTAGGTGGTATGAATACAGAAGAAGAAATTGATTTTGTGCTTGAAAAAATGCCTTCTATCGTAGAGAGAATGCGAAGCATGTCGCCACTTTATGAAGACTTCTTAAACAAAAACAAATAACTATGAAAACAAGACGATAAAAGAGATAAAAAATAGACGAGGTGAACTTTATGTATAGTGAAAAAGTAATGGATCATTTTATGAATCCTAGAAATGTAGGTGAAATTGAAGATGCCAGCGGTGTAGGAACTGTTGGAAATGCCAAATGTGGCGATATTATGAAAGTCTATCTTAAAATAGATGAGGGTATCATTACAGATGCAAAATTTAAAACCTTTGGTTGTGGTGCAGCTGTAGCTACAAGCTCTATGGCAACTGAACTTGTTATTGGAAAAACTATTGAAGAAGCTCTTAAAATCACTAATCGCTCAGTAGCAGAAGCTTTAGATGGACTTCCACCTGTTAAAATGCACTGCTCACTTCTTGCTGAAGAATCGCTGCATGCAGCACTTTGGGATTATGCAAAGAAAAACAATATTACAATTGAAGGGTTAGAAGAACCAGTAGCAGATGTACATGAGCACGATCATGACCATGAAGAAGGTTCTGGGTGTTGCAATGCCTAATGCAGTAAAGAAGAAAGTTGTTGTGGGTATGTCTGGTGGGGTAGACAGCTCAGTAGCAGCCTATCTTTTAAAGCAGCAAGGTTATGAGGTTATTGGGATTACTATGCAGATTTGGCAAAAGGATGCACCTGAAGATAAAGATGGTGGGTGCTGTGGACTCTCAGCAGTAGATGATGCAAGGCGTGTCTGTCAAAAGCTTGAAATTCCTCATTATGTAATTAATTTTAGAGATGACTTTAAAAAGCATGTTATTGATTATTTCTTAGAGGAATATCAAAACGCACGTACACCTAATCCTTGTATTGCCTGTAATCGTTATGTAAAATGGGAGTCTATGCTTCACAAAGCACTTCAAATCGGTGCAGATTACATTGCTACAGGTCATTATGCAAGAGTGATACAGAATGAAAAAACAGGACGTTATACCTTGAGACAATCCAAGACTTTAGCAAAAGATCAAACTTATGCGCTCTATAATTTGACGCAATATCAACTAGAGCATACGTTGATGCCACTTGGAGAATATACAAAAGATGAAGTACGTGCTATTGCAAAAGAGATTGGTTTAGCAGTAGCAAGTAAGCCAGATAGTCAAGAAATCTGTTTTGTACCAGATGACGATTATGCACGTTTTATTGAAGAAGAAACTGGAAAGAAATCACCAGAAGGTAACTTTATCACGAAGGATGGAACGGTGATTGGAAAACATAAAGGTCTTATTCACTATACCATTGGTCAACGTAAAGGGTTAGGACTTTCTATGGGTAAGCCAGTCTTTGTCACCCAGCTTAATCCAGAAGATAATACGGTTGTTATCGGACAAAATGAAGATATTATGACGACAACGGTCTATGCAAATAAGGTAAACTTTATGCCTTTTGAAAAGTTAGAAGGAGAACTTAGATGTACAGCTAAGATTAGATATAGCCATCAAGCTGCACCTTGTACCATTAGAATGCAGAGTGACGAGATAGTCATTTGTGAGTTTGATGAAAAACAACGTGCAGTAACACCAGGACAAGCCATTGTCTTTTATGATAATGAACTGGTCTTAGGTGGTGGAACGATGATGTAATATAAGGGAACCTATAAAAGGGGTTAAGTAGAAAGGCTACTTAATCCCTTTTATAGGTTCCTTTTTTAACTTCATAATCAAAAAAGAAAAGAAATATAAAAAGCTAAGACTTCCGGATATTTCCAAATGCCTTTCAGACATTTTAAGTAAATCAGGTTATAAAATCTTTTGTAAGGTGAGATATTAATAGATAATGAGTCATTTGTAATTAAAGTAAGCTATGGAGGCAGAGCATGAGCGAGATAAATTGGTTAGACATAGGACTTCAGTTTTTAGGAGGCTTTGGCCTTTTCTTATTTGGGATGAATTTTATGGGAGAGGGGCTTCAAAAAGCGGCAGGAAGCAAGATGAAAAATCTATTGGGCATTTTAACAGCAAACCGCTTTTTAGGTGTATTAGTAGGTGCTGGGGTGACTGCTCTTATCCAAAGCTCTTCTGCTACAACCGTTATGGTGGTTGGATTTGTTAATGCAGGTCTCATGTCTCTTATGCAAGCTGTAGGTGTGATTATGGGAGCCAATATTGGTACCACTATCACTGCTTGGATTGTTTCACTAGGTGAATGGACAGAATTCCTAAAGCCCTCTGTACTTGCTCCTATTTTCATTGCTATAGGTGTAGTTAGGCTGATGTTTGCCAAGAAGGATGGGGCAAAAAGTATAGGTCAAATTTTATTAGGCTTTGGTACTTTGTTTTTAGGACTTGATATGATGAGCGGGGCTGCTAAACCACTGAGTACTTTAGAAGAGGTAAAAACGTTATTTACCACATTGGGTTCTCATCCTTTCCTTGGTATTTTAACAGGTACTGTGGTAACAGCCATTATTCAAAGCTCTTCTGCTTCGGTAGGAATTTTGCAAGCACTTGCTTTAGCGGGTTTAGTACCTTGGAATTCAGCTATTTATATTATTCTGGGACAAAACATAGGAACTTGTGTGACAGCTATTTTATCAAGTATTGGAGCAAATATAAATGCTAAAAGAGCTGCATCTATTCACTTTTTATTTAATTTAATAGGATCTGCTATTTTTGCAATTATAGCCATTATTGTTTTTCGTTTTTGGCTTCCTAACATAGGAAGAACTACTATTCGTGTAACAGAAATCAGTATAGTTCATACGGTATTTAATATTCTTAATACGCTTATTCTTTTTCCTTTTGCAGGTGGTTTAGTGTATTTGGCAGAGCATTTGGTAAAGGGAAGACGTGGGGAGGAAAAGGAAAATGGACTTCAACATTTGGATGAACGTATTTTAGAAACACCTTCGTTTGCTATTGAAAATGCAACGAAAGAAGTAGTACGTATGGGTAAATTAGCAGAAACGAATGTAAAAAGAAGTATGGCTGCTTTATTTGAGAAAGATAAAGAAAAAGCACATCAGGTTTTTGAGACCGAAAAAGTCATTAATGAATTGCAACATGGCATTAATGCTTATTTAATTAAACTGAGCAATGCACCTCTTTCAGAAACAGAACAGCTTGTTGTAACAGGGCTTTTTCATGCAGTAAGTGATATTGAGCGAATTGGCGATCATGCAGATAATATTGGTGAGTTAGCTGAAAGTGCGATTGAAAAAGACTTAAAGTTTTCAGATGCAGCCCAAAAAGAATTACAAACTATTTCTAAACAAGCTATTCAATGTCTTGAGTTGGCATTAGATGCCTATGCTACAGGTGATTATGCATTAGCCAAAAAAGCTTTGCCACTTGAGGAAGAAGTAGATAGATTAGAAAGCAAATTACGTTCAAGACATATGAAACGTTTGGCAGAGAATGTATGTGATACTTTTTCAGGTGTTGTATTTCTTGATACAATTAGTAATATTGAACGTATATCTGATCATGCTATTAATATTGCTGAGTTACTTTTAGATGAAAATAAATGTATTGCTCTTTTTGAAGAATAACAAGCAGTTCGTAAGTTAAGCTTCCTTAAATTTAGAGATTAAATTTTCTAGTTTTTAAGGAGGCTTTTAAAATGTAAAAAAATAAATTAAGCCTATTCATAATTATTCTGAATTGTTATAATAATCTTATAAAAAAAGAGGGGGAAAGTTATGAATAGTCAAGAACAACTTAATAAACTTATTAATCATATAGAGCAGGTAGTAGTAGGAAAGAGAGAGGTTATTAAGCTAGTACTGATAGCACTCTTAGCAGAAGGACATTTATTGATAGAAGACGTGCCTGGGGTGGGAAAAACAACACTAGCAAATACTTTAGCAAGTAGCATTGCATGTTCTTTTACACGCATTCAATTTACACCAGATACTTTACCGAGTGATATAACAGGGCTTTCGATTTACAATTTGCAATCTGGACAATTTGAATTTGTACAAGGAGCTATTATGAGTTCTATTGTACTAGCGGATGAGATAAATCGTACATCACCTAAAACACAAGCTAGCCTTTTAGAAGCGATGGAAGAAAGGCAAATAACAGTGGATGGCAAAAGTTATAAGTTGCCAAAACCTTTTATGGTAATTGCTACTCAAAATCCTATAGATTATTTAGGAACGTATAACTTACCAGAAGCTCAAATGGATCGTTTCTTGATGAGAATCTCTATGGGATATCCCAGTAGCTTAGATGAAAAGCAGATGATTAAAAATTTCCTAGGAAATAAAGGACGTAAAAAAATAGATGCAGTATTAGATGTAGCTAGCCTGTGTAAGATGCAGGAAGAGGTAAAAGAAGTAGCAGTGAGTGATGATTTAATAGGTTATATTTATGAAGTAGTTTATCAAACACGTCAGCATGAGGCGATCCAGCTAGGCGTAAGTCCAAGAGGAAGCTTGGCTCTTATACGTGCAGCACAAGCTAAAGCTTATGTAAGTGGCAGGGACTATATTATTCCTGATGATATTGTGGCTATGATTGACCCAGTACTTCAGCATCGTCTATTATTAGCACCTGAAGCTACCATCAATAGACTTACACCAGAAAAGATACTTGGGCAAATTGTAGGAAAAATTAAAATACCTATTTAGTAGGGGGAAAGCTTGTGGTTAGAAATCGTATACTCTTAAGTATAAGCCTTATATTATCAGTCATTTTTGTAAGTTTTTATGGAGGTACAACAGCTTATCTTCTCTTTTATAGTTTAGTAATTTTACCAGTGATTGCATGGGGATATACAGCGTATGTTTACTTACGTCTTCATTTTTATCAAGAGGTAGGACAAAGAAAAGTAGTAAAAGGTGAATTAGTACCTTATTACTTTAAACTAGTAAATAAAGATTATCTTACATATTCACATATTAAGTTATATTTTCATCAAGAATTTTCCACTATTCAAGCAGATGCGTTAGAAACGGTATATTGCTTATTGCCAGGAGATGAAATAAAAAGAGAAACAATGCTATGTTGTAAATACCGAGGGGAATATGCAGTAGGGGTAAAAAGTATAGAGATTACAGATTTTCTCTATTTGTTTAGAGTAAATTACCCAGTAATGTGGGGACCTAAATTAACAGTTTTACCTAAGGTTTGTGAATTAGAGCAATTAATGCTGACAACTTTAGATGAAGATCCCAAAACACTCTCTTATCATATGGGGGGAAGGGAGGGTTTTTTAGAAAGTGATGTAAAGAAATACACAGGAGGGGAGCCAAGAAAATTTATTCACTGGAAGGCATCTGCTAAAAAAGGTGAAATTCTCGTACGTCAATATACAGAGCCTATGGAGCTTAGTCAATACCTGTTAATGGACTTAAGACGTTTAGAGGGAGAAGTTTTTGAACAGGTCGTGCGAGAAGATTGCCTATTAACAGGAGCTTTAAGTCTAGGTTGGTATTATCAAAATAGGCATATTCAATACGAAATAGTATATGAGCAAAATGGGATAAAAGAGTGTACAATTCATAATGAAAAAGATTTTTGGCAATTTTATAAGCGTACAACAGACTTTAAATTTTACTCTGACCTTTCTATAGGGACTTTGCTAAAAAGAATTAGAACCTCTCAAAGTTTCAATGACGTTTATGTACTCACTTCTTTGCTAGATGCTGAATTAGGGTGTGCTGTTTTAGAACAGATAAAAAAAGGGAATAAAGTAACTATTTTACTTATTATTCCACATTTGGATGAAAAAGTGTATGCATTAAAAGAAGAACTAGAGAACCAAGGTATTAAAACGTATATCATACATCATCAAGAACACCTCTATGAAATTCTTAAAAGGGGGGAGGAGGGGAGATGTTCAAAGAAAGAAGTGTTATTTTCTATGAGTTAATAAGTTGTATGCTTTTAGCCAGTGGTTGGATGTTAATTGGGCAGGATTATGGAGCATTTTATCTACATTGGGCCACCATATTTGGTTTAGTGGCAGGATGCATAGGGATAATTAAGTTAATAGATTATTATAAAAAAGAGTTATTACTGTATTTGATACTCCTGATGGTTATAATAGGGAGTCTTTTATTCCTAAAAAGTTTTTCTCTTCAACTAGGGAAAACATTAAAAGAAATAATACAGTGGTATAACACCTATGATGGTAAAATAGAAAATTATCATAAAGGCTATGGCTTTATCTTATTTACAGCTTTTACTTTTGGGGTTAGCCTAGGGAGTTATATAATCCATAAGGAAAGTCGTCTTAAAACAATAGTAGCAATAGGAAGCTTTATCTTTTTAATAGGTTGTACGTTAAAACAGTATTATCAGCCGAGCCTAAGTGTAAACCTTCTTTTTTGTTTTTTAATATTTACACTTTTAGAAGTAGGGGCTAAATGGAGTGATAAAGAAATCGAAATCCGTAAGAGTAAAGAGGGTGTTATTTACTTGATGCCAATTGCTTTAGTTATAGTTGGTATAAGCAGTTTGTTTCCAGCTAGTAATGAGCCAATGGAATGGAAACGTACAAAAGCACTATTGCATACGATGAAGGAAGGGGTATTGACTCTAAAAGAGGAAATAAATTATTTAGTAGGGAGAGGTGGAGGTGAATTTACTTTAGGTTTTAGCGGAGAGGAAGAGGAAAGTACTTTAGGTGGAGAAATTAAAGTACAAGATCAAACGCCTCTTTATGTAGAAATGGATAGGAAGACATCAGGTACTCTCTATTTAATTGGCAGTGTAAAGGATTGTTTTACAGGTACAGGTTGGAAAAGGAGTAAGGAAAAATTACCATGGCAAACAGAAGAGTACATACTGGATTTATATGAGTTTTATTATGGCATGGTAGGAGAAGATATTTCAAAGCTTGTAAAACAAAGAAATGCACGTATTGAATACCGTACTATTAAGACAAAAAGCGTTTTTTATCCTCTTAAAACCAGTAGTTTTGAGAGGGATAAAAAAACAATTGAGCAAGAAGAAGCGGATGCCACAATACGGACTCATCGTGCGCAAGGTAAAGGAAGTAGTTATAGGATATACTTTACAGAATTTAATCTTGGTAGCGAAGAAGTACAAGAAAAGCTCAGAGCTTTACAAGGATTTTCTTATGCCGAACAGGGACGAAAGCTTGATGTAATTTTATTAAGAGAAGAACTAAAAGGAAGAGTAGAACGAAAGTTATTAGAAGCTAAGCTACCAAAGGAAAACTTATCAGAAGTATTTACCAAGCGAGCGGCATTTATAAGAAAAAATTATACAGCTCTTCCAGAAGATTTACCTCAAACCATTCAGGTACTTAGTAAAGAAGTGACACAAGAGGCAACCACTGACTATGATCGCTTAAAGGCTATTGAAGCGTATTTAGATCATTATATTTACACCTTAAAGCCTGCTTTTGTGCCAAAAGATGAAAATTTATTAGAATATTTTTTATTTACAAGCAAAGAAGGCTACTGTACCTATTTTGCTACAGCAATGGCAGTTATGGGTAGGTGTTTAGGTATTCCTATGCGATATGTAGAAGGGTATGTAGTGGATTATAAAGAAAAAGTAGCAAGCAATGTATATAAAATAAGGAGTAAAAATGCCCATGCTTGGGTGGAGGCATATATAGAAGGAATAGGGTGGATTCCTTTTGAACCTACTCCAGCTTATAGGGAGGGGCGCTATGCACCTTGGCAAAAACAAGATGGATCCAGAAATAATTACTCTTCCTTTGTAGGAGAAGTTTCACTTACAGAAGAAGAAATGCGTCAGGAAATACAAAAAAAGGCTCAAGAGCAAATAGAAGATAAAAAGTTTTTTTCACCTATACCTATTAAAAAGTTAATGTATTTAGGGATTAAGTTAATTATTTTCTTGATTGTATTGGTCTTAGGTTATTACACAGGTATAAAAAGCTATAAAAATCAAAAGTATAAAAAGGCAGACGAAAAAAGAAAACTAAATCTTATTTTTAGAGAGATTCTTTTTTATATGGATAGAAAAGGAGCAGGGTTAAGATTAGAAGAAACACTTCTTAACTACTTAAAACGAATAAGTAGAGACGAAAAGGGCTTGGTAGAGGAATTAGGTGAAATTATTTATGCCTATATGGCTATGAAGTATGGAAATAAGGAGATTTCCTCTGAAATTATTCAAAAAGCCGAAGTTTTTAAAAGGACATTACTCCAACAAATAAAAAAAGAGAAGGGACAAATAAAAGCAATTTACTATCAATTTACCTTTGTCTGGCAACAAGGAAAACAACTGAAATAAGGGGAAAGACGTAGTTTTTTTAAGAAGTTTAACCTATAGAGTACAAAATATGTCGTAAAAAATATTTTCCTGAAATAATAAATAGAACTTGTTTATCAAAATAGATAATGCTAAAATAAGTTGGTGTGAAAACTTGCTAGGGAGGTTAATGATGAACGAGATAAGTTGGCTTAGTATAGCATTAGGTTTTTTAGGAGGCTTTGGTCTCTTTCTCTTTGGGATGGAGTATATGGGAGAAGGGCTACAAAAAGCTGCTGGGAGCAAAATGAAAAACCTACTAGGTGTACTAACAAATAATCGGTTTCTAGGTGTACTTGTTGGTGCTGGTATAACAGCACTTATTCAAAGCTCTTCTGCAACAACAGTTATGGTTGTTGGTTTTGTAAATGCAGGACTCATGTCACTTGCACAAGCAGTAGGGGTCATTATGGGGGCTAATATAGGAACAACAATTACTGCATGGATTGTTGCTCTAGGGGAATGGACGAGTTTCCTCAAACCTTCAGTGCTTGCTCCTTTATGTATTGTCTTAGGTGTAGTTATGACCATGTTTGCTAAAAAACAACATATCAAACACATTGGTCAAATTGTATTTGGATTTGGTGCTTTATTTTTAGGACTTGATATGATGAGTCAGGCAGCAAAACCACTTGAAACTTTAGAAGAAGTAAAAAGTCTTTTTGTGGTATTAGGTGATAATCCTTTACTGGGTATTTTGGTAGGAGCCCTTGTAACAGCTATCATTCAAAGCTCTTCAGCTTCAGTTGGTATTTTACAAGCTTTGGCAACAGCAGCTTTAGTACCTTGGAATTCAGCTATCTATATTATTTTAGGACAAAATATCGGAACGTGTATTACTGCTATTCTTTCAAGTATTGGTGCAAGTAAAAATGCAAAACGTGCAGCTATGATTCACTTCTTATTTAATTTTATTGGTTCAGTAGTATTTGCAATTATTGCATTTATTAGCTTTAAACTTTTAGTACCTAATTTAGGCGCAGTGAGCATTGAAGTGACACAGATAAGTATTGTACATACAGTATTTAATGTAGTGAATACCATTTTGTTATTCCCATTTGCAGGAGTACTTGTTTATTTAGCTGAAAGAATTATTTCAGGTGGAGAAGAGGAACTAGAAGGCGAACTTCAGCATTTAGATGAACGTATCATAGAAACACCTTCCTTTGCAGTAGAAAATGCTGTTAAAGAAGTGGTACGTATGGGAAATTTAGCAGAGCAAAACGTAAAGACTGCCATGGAAGCTTTGCTTGAAAAAAAAGAAAATAAGATTGAAGAAGTCTACAAGCGAGAGAAAATCATTAATCAATTACAACATGGTATTAACCATTATTTAGTGAAGCTCTCGAATTCACCTATCTCAGAAAAAGAACATTCTATTATTACAGGATTATTCCATACGGTTAGTGATATTGAGCGTGTAGGTGACCATGCTGAAAACATTGCAGAATTAGCAGAAATTCTTATCAAAGATGATTTATCACTTTCAGAAATCGCTCATCAAGAATTACAAGAAATTTATGAAGCAGCAGTAAGTTGTTTTGAGCTTTCTTTACAAGCCCATGAATTTGGTGATAAGACTATAGCTAAAAAAGCCATGCCTTTAGAGCAACAAGTTGACCGCTTAGAAGAGACATTTCGTTCACGTCATATTAAACGTTTGGCTGAAAATAAATGTAGTTCAGTATCAGGTGTAGTATTTTTAGATACAATCAGCAATTTAGAACGTATTTCAGATCATGCCTCTAATATTGCCATGACGATTTTAGATGAAAATAAATCGCTTACTACAGAAGAAATGACATTTTCAGTTTAAGTAAATTCAAAAGGTTTTGCAAATTTTGCAAAAACTTTTTTTGATGAACAAATCTTTTATAATAGACAGTGATAGGGTAAAGTATCAGCAGAATAAAGAAAACTCAAGTGGTTAATTTTTATAAAATAGAGAAATATAAATAAGAGTAGTTATAAATTTGTAAGAAAAATATTGATTAATGTTAAAAAATTTTATACAATACTAGTATGGGACGTAAAAAGACACTGTGGGTTAAAAATGTTCCCAAGGAGTGAAAAATGCAAAATTTAATAACTGCACTTGATGTATTTATTCCAGAATTTTCCCTCTTGTTTAAGATAAGGTATCATGTTCTACAGGTAGTAGCAGAACAAGGTCCTATTGGAAGACGAGGTTTAGCTATGGTACTCCAAGCTTCTGAGCGTATTATTCGCAAAGAAGTAGAGGTTTTATCTAGACAAGGCTTAGTAGAGATTTCTCACATGGGCATAGGGATAACCTGTGAAGGAGAAAAAATATTAAGCAGTTTATATTTACCACTTCAAGTATTAGAAGGAGCTTCTTTGTTAGAGCAAGAACTAGAAAAACGCTTAGGGATTAAACAAGTGGTTATTGTGAAAGGAAATGCAGATCAAGACGAAGAGGTTAAGAAAAGATTGGGTATGGCTTGTGCTAGCATGTTAGGGGGATTACTAAGAGATAATCTCAGCATTGCTATTACAGGTGGGACAACTATTGCAAAAATGGTAGAATTTATGCCCAGGCAGCATGGAAATTATAAAAACTTAATGGTTATGCCCGCAAGAGGGAGCGTAGGTGGACGTGCTGAATTTCAAGCGAATACTGTAGCAGTAGAGTTGGCAAAGAAAATAGGTGCGCAATATGAACTTTTCACCTTACCCGATAATCTTAGTAGTTCCTCGATTGAACTGATAAAGCAAGAACCGACTATACAAAAAGTGTTGCATAAACTCACTGAAACCGATATGATAATATTTGGTATAGGTAGTGCCATGAAAATGGCCAGACGGAGAAATGAGCCTTCAGAGGTCATTGAAAAGTTAGAAAGTAAAAAAGCAGTAGCAGAAGCTTTTAGGCATTATTTCGATACAGAAGGTAATATTGTGTATGCTTCACAGGCGATAGGAGTATCTCCAGCTATTGCAAAACAAATTCCTTTACGGCTTGCTATAGCAGGTGGTGAGTCAAAAGCAAGTGCACTTCTAGCCACTAGAGAGCTTATTGAAGGAGGCTATCTCATCATTGATGAAAGTGTTGCACAAGAAATAATTAAAAAATTAACGATATAGTGTAGAAAAAAAGCGTAAAAAGTTGTAAAATGAACAAGGTATCATATCGTTCCATTATGCAAATAATAAAATGAACGATTTGAATATAAAAATTAAAAGCAAATTTTAAGGAGGAACCAATAATGGCAGTAAAAGTAGCGATTAATGGATTTGGACGTATCGGACGTCTTGCATTTAGACAAATGTTCGGTGCAGAAGGGTATGAAGTAGTAGCAATCAATGATTTAACTAACCCAAAAATGTTAGCTCACTTATTAAAATACGATTCGGCTCAAGGTAGATATGCTTTAGCAGATAAAGTGGAAGCTAAAGAAGATTCTATCGTTGTAGATGGTAAAGAAATTAAAATTTATGCTGAAAAAAATGCTGCAGATCTTCCATGGGGAGAACTTGGTGTAGATGTAGTTCTTGAGTGTACAGGTTTCTATGTATCAAAAGCTAAATCTCAAGCACATATTGATGCAGGTGCTAAAAAAGTTGTTATCTCTGCTCCAGCAGGTAATGACCTTCCAACAGTTGTTTACAGTGTAAACGAAAATACATTAACAAAAGAAGACACTATCATTTCTGCTGCTTCTTGTACAACTAACTGTTTAGCACCAATGGCAGCTACATTAAACAAATTAGCTCCAATTGTTAAAGGTACTATGACAACAATTCACGCTTACACAGGTGACCAAATGACATTAGACGGTCCTCATCCAAAAGGAGATTTAAGAAGAGCGAGAGCTGCTGCTGCAAACATCGTTCCTAACTCAACAGGTGCAGCTAAAGCTATCGGTCTTGTTGTTCCAGAATTATCTGGTAAATTAGATGGTGGTGCACAACGTGTTCCAGTTCCAACAGGTTCACTTACAGAGTTAGTAGCTGTAGTAGATAAAGAAGTAACAAAAGAAGATATCAATGCTGCAATGAAAGCAGCTGCATCTGAGTCATTTGGATACACAGAAGAAGAATTAGTATCTTCAGATATTATCGGTATCACATATGGTTCTTTATTTGATGCAACTCAAACAAAAGTAACATCACTTGGAAACGGACAAACTTTAGTTAAAGTTGTTTCTTGGTATGACAATGAAAACTCATACACAAGCCAAATGGTTAGAACTATCAAATACTTCGCTGAACTTGCTTAATTTTTAGCAAACACATAAAGAAGTGATTATAAGATCCTAACAGGGTCCGGTCTTGTAGGTTAGACTTATAGGACTGGGCCCTTTTAGCTATTAATCAATACAAAATAATGGAAATTTGAAAGGAGAATTCTCATGTTAAACAAAAAAACAGTAGATGATTTAGCAAATCTTCAAGGTAAAAAAGTCCTTGTTCGTTGTGACTTTAACGTGCCACTTAAAGAAGGCGTTATTCAAAATTACAACCGTATTGATGGTGCAATCCCAACAATCAAAAAATTATTAGATCAAGGTGCAAAAGTTATCCTTTGCTCTCACCTTGGTAAACCAAAAGGGGAAGCTGTTCCTGAGTTATCTTTAGCTCCAGTTGCAGTAGCTCTTTCTGAAAGACTTGGCGTAGAAGTTAAATTCGTAGATGACGCTAAAGTAACAGGACCAGAAACACAAAAAGTGGCTGCTGAGCTTCAAGAAGGTGAAGTATTATTACTTCAAAACACGCGTTACAGAGTAGAAGAAACAAAATACGGTAAAGATGAAAATGCAGAAGCTTATGCAAAAGAGCTTGCAGCACTTTGCGATAACGAAGTATTCGTAAACGATGCATTTGGTACAGCTCACCGTGCACACTGCTCAAACGTTGGTGTAACTAAATTCACTAAAGAAAACGTAGTAGGCTACTTAATGCAAAAAGAAATCAAATTCTTAGGCGAAGCTGTAGAAAATCCAGTTCGTCCATTCGTAGCAATCCTTGGTGGTGCGAAAGTATCTGATAAAATTGCTGTAATCAACAACCTTCTTGATAAAGTAGATACACTCATCATCGGTGGTGGTATGGCGTATACATTCCTTAAAGCTCAAGGTCAAGAAGTAGGTAACTCTCTTCTTGAAGAAGACAAAATGGCTTATGCTTTAGAAATGGTTAAAAAAGCTGAAGAAAAAGGCGTTAAACTTTTACTTCCAGTTGACCACGTAGTAGGTAAAACATTTGCTAACGATACAGAAAGAGCTGTAGTAGACACAATCGAAGCGGGTTGGTCAGGCTTTGATATCGGACCAAAAACAATCGAACTTTACAAAGATGCTTTAGCTGGTGCTAAAACAGTTGTATGGAATGGACCAATGGGTGTATTCGAATTTGAAAACTTTGCAGCAGGTACACTTGCAGTATGCGGCGCAGTAGCTGATCTTGCTGATGCAACAACAGTAGTAGGTGGAGGAGACTCTGTAAACGCTGTTAAACGTCTTGGTTTTGCTGATAAAATGAGCCACATCTCTACAGGTGGTGGTGCATCACTTGAGTTCTTAGAAGGTAAAGAACTTCCAGGTGTAGCAGCAGCGGATAATAAATAAACATTAATTCTTAAAATCACTTGATTAAAACAATAAAACCAAAGGAGTGTTTGACAGATGCGTAAAAAAATTGTTGCTGGTAACTGGAAAATGAATATGACTCCAGCTAAAGCTGTAGAATTAGTAAATACTTTAAAAGACCAAGTAAACACAGAAGCAGTGGATGTTGTATTTTGCCCACCTTTTGTATGCCTTCCAGCTGTTCTTGAGGCAACTAAGGGAACAAACATTGCTGTAGGTGCACAAAATATGTACTTTGAAGAAAGTGGCGCTTATACAGGTGAAATTGCACCATCTATGCTTGTAGAGTTAGGTGTAAAATATGTGATTCTTGGACACTCTGAAAGAAGACAATACTTTGCAGAAACCAATGAAACAGTAAATAAAAAAGTATTAAAAGCCATTGAGCACAATCTTGTACCTATCATTTGTGTAGGTGAAAGCTTAGAAGAAAGAGAACAAGGCATTACTATTGACCTTGTACGTCTTCAAACTAAAATAGCTCTTAAAGATGTAAAAGCAGAAGATGCTAAAAAAGTAGTCATTGCTTATGAGCCTATCTGGGCTATTGGAACAGGTAAAACAGCTACTTCTATGCAAGCAGAAGAGGTATGTGCTGCTATCCGCACTGTTGTAGCTGAAATATATAGTAAAGAAGTAGCAGATGAAGTACGTGTACAATACGGCGGTTCTGTTAACGGAGGCAATGCTAACGAATTATTCAATATGGGCAATATTGATGGTGGTTTAGTAGGAGGAGCAAGTCTTAAACCAGAGTTTGCTTCCATTGTAAACTACTAAGATTAAGGAGAACTTAAAATGAGTAAAAAAACAACATTATTACTCATCCTTGATGGATTTGGAGTAAATGAAATACATGAAGCCAATGCTGTCTATGAGGCAAACAAGCCAAATTTAGATCGTATTATGAAACAATATCCTACAGTGAAAGGCTATGCAAGTGGTATGGCAGTAGGACTTCCAGATGGCCAAATGGGTAACTCCGAAGTAGGTCACCTTAATATGGGAGCGGGACGTATTGTTTATCAACAACTGACAAGTATCACAAAGGCGATTCAAGATGGTGATTTCTTTAAGAATGAAGCACTTATTAAAGCCATGAATGTTTGTAAAGAAAATAAGAGTGCTCTTCACTTATTTGGTTTATTATCAGATGGTGGGGTACATAGCCACATTGAGCATCTTTATGGGCTCCTTGAAATGGCTAAAAAAGAAGGGTTAGAAAAGGTTTATGTTCATGCCTTTTTAGACGGAAGAGACACACCTCCAGCTTCTGCTAAAGAATTTATGGGAGCACTTGTTAATAAAATGCAAGAAATCGGTGTAGGAAAGATAGCTTCTATCTCAGGACGTTATTACGCAATGGACCGTGACAATAGATGGGAACGTGTAGAAAAGGCTTATGATGCCATCGCTCTTGGAAAAGGTGTGGAGGCAACAGACCCAGTAAAAGCTATTGCAGATTCTTATGCAATGGAAGTAAACGATGAGTTTATGCTTCCAACTGTTATCACTGAAAAAGGTCAGGCTGTTACCATCCAAAAAGAAGACAGTATCATCTTCTTTAATTTTAGACCAGACCGTGCACGTGAAATGACCAGGGTATTTTGTGATCCAGAATTCACAGGCTTTGAAAGAGAAAGGATTGGATGCAGCTTTACAACCTTTACTCAATATGATGTGACTATTCCCAATAAGGAAGTATGTTTTGTTCCAGAAGAGCTTACAAATACCTTTGGTGAATATTTAGCTAAAATGGGAAAAACACAACTACGTATTGCTGAAACAGAAAAGTATGCTCACGTTACCTTCTTCTTCAATGGTGGAGTAGAAGAACCTAATGAGGGTGAAGAAAGATCACTTATTGCTTCTCCTAAAGTAGCAACGTATGATCTTCAACCTGAAATGAGTGTACCAGAAGTAGCAGATAAATTAGTGGCGGCTATTGAATCAGCTAAATATGATGTGATTATTGCTAACTTCGCCAATCCAGATATGGTAGGACATACTGGTATTTTAGAAGCAGCTAAAAAGGCTATTGAAGCTGTAGATACTGCGGTAGGCAAAGTAATTTCCGCTATTGAAAAAACAGGTGGCCAAGCTTTTATTTGTGCAGACCACGGTAATGCAGAACAAATGATGGATTACATCAATAATGAGCCGTTTACAGCTCATACTACAAATCCTGTACCATTTATCCTTGTTAACTATAAGGAAGGGGTAACCTTAAAAGAAGGCGGCAAGCTAGCAGATATTGCTCCTACTCTTTTAGAAATGATGGGACTTAACAAACCACAAGAAATGACAGGAGAATCTTTACTGATTAAGTAATTTCTTGTAAAAAGCTTTAGCAAAGTAAATGACAACACAAAAAAATCTAACCATTGTTAACAGGAATAAGCCTAGCGTAGCTAACTAGGTTTGTTTAAGAAATTGCGAGTTTCATGTTGACCGAAAGACGCTTTACTTAAAAGGGGTAAAGCGTCTTTTTGCATAATTTTTTATTCTCTTGGATAAAATATATGAAAAAATAAGGATAGGGAGGTTTTATATGAAAGGCTATATAGAAATTTTAGATGTCTTTGCAAGAGAGGTATTAGACTCACGAGCAAATCCTACAGTAGAAGTAGAGGTGCTAGTAGAGGGAGATTATTTAGGGACAGCTATTGTTCCTTCAGGAGCTTCTACAGGGGAAAGAGAAGCCATTGAGCTCCGTGATGGAGATAAGAGCAGATACCTAGGTAAAGGTGTGACGCAAGCTGTAGACAATGTGAATAATATTATTGCGGAAGCAGTTATTGGTATGAATGCCTTAGACCAAGCCCTTATTGATAAAACAATGATCGATCTAGATGGGACACCTACAAAAGCAAAGCTAGGTGCCAATGCTATCTTGGCTGTTTCTATGGCTGTTGCTAAAGCTGCTGCACAAGCCTTAGGGATGCCGCTTTATCAGTACTTAGGTGGTGTGAACGCAAAAGTACTTCCTGTCCCTATGATGAATATCTTAAATGGTGGTGAACATGCAGATAACACTGTTGATTTACAAGAGTTCATGATTATGCCAGTAGGAGCAGCTTGCTTTAAAGAAGCACTTAGGATGTGTGTAGAAGTATACCATACACTCAAAAAAGTTTTAAATAGTAAAGGCTTAGCAACAGGTGTAGGAGATGAAGGTGGTTTTGCACCAGACCTTGCTACAGCAGATGATGTTTTAAATCTCATTGTGGAAGCTATTCATAAGGCAGGTTATCAACCTGGTGAAGATATTTTTATTGCAATGGATGCAGCAGCCTCTGAACTTTATAACAAAGAAGATAAAAAATATTATTTTAAAGGTGAAAGTAAAATGACAGGAAAAGAAGTGGTACGTACCTCTGAAGAAATGGTGGACTACTATGAAGCTCTTGTTAATAAGTATCCTATTATTTCCATTGAAGATGGTTTAGGAGAAAATGATTGGGAAGGATGGAAACTCCTCACAGAACGTTTAGGTAGTAAAATTCAGCTTGTGGGAGATGATCTTTTTGTAACAAATACCTCTATTCTTGAAAAAGGAATCGAAGCAAAAGTGGCAAACTCCATCCTTATTAAGGTTAATCAAATTGGTACGCTCACAGAAACCTTTAATGCTATTGAAATGGCAAACCGTGCAGGCTATACAGCTGTTGTTTCACACCGTTCAGGAGAATCAGAAGACAATACGATTGCAGATATTGTAGTAGCTGTCAATGCAGGGCAGATCAAGACAGGTGCACCTGCGCGTTCAGACCGTGTAGCAAAATACAATCAACTTCTTCGAATTGAAGAAGAACTAGAAGATATTGCTGAATTTAGAGGTAAAAAATCCTTTTTTAATTTAAATTAATAATAAATAATAGTACGAAGCATAAAGAAAGTCTATCAAACGTATAAAATAGTTTGGATAGGCTTTCTTTTAATAAGAGGGAAGATAAAATGACTCATTAGTCAATTTTAACTATTTGAAGCTTTTTTAACAAAAAAAATATAGTGAGTTTGTAAATTGTTTTATCAGAAAATTTATTATATAATTATCTTATTCCAACTACATATTAGGTAAAAAATAGGAAAACAACTTAATACAAATTGGAAATATTTTTAGATGATAATGATAGGATAAAGATGGGGGATTAAAAAATGAGTGAAGAAAATAGTTCCATTCAAAGTCAGGAAAGAGATCTACTAGATGGTGGATTTGCTGTTGTAGACAGAGAAAAGATTATTGAAGAAGAGACACGCGTGATTACACCTTGGTATAAGCATTTTATCAATGTGTTTGTAGCACCTAGGAAGATGATGGAAGAGAATTTTTATGCAGATCCACCTAAGGGAACAAGCGTAGCAGTTGTGGGTACTATCCTTTTTACAGCACTGTTTCTTATTTTAACTTTTGCTAATCCTGTTCAAGTAGAGGCAATTTATAATCAATTCAGGATGCAAGGTATCGCTGAAAATATGCTTAAGCAAAAATATATGCTTGCACAAGTAACCGGTTTGATTGGTGGGCTTGTAGGTGTTTTTTTTGGAGCATTACTTAGTGCCATTGGTTTGCAAATTTTCAAGGTAATTGCAAAGGATAAATGTAAGTTTGGTAGTCTTTATGTACTTAATTTATTAGCGATGATGACCTCTGCTGGTTGGATGTGTCTTGATCGTCTTATTGGTTATTTTATTCCGACAACTACAACTGTATTAGGCTTACCTATTTTATTTGATGCAGCAGAGTTGGCTAAAAACTTACCCATGATGACTCTTGTCAATCTTGTGACCATTCCTTCTATTGTAAGTATACTCATATTAATTATTGGTTACTCTGTACTTACACATACTAGTACTAAAAAAGCAGCCATTGTTGTTCTTCTTTATGAAGCTCTTTTTACAGGACTGGGTTTAGCCATTGGTATGGCCATGCAAGGCATGATGCAAAACATGCAAATGATGATGTAGTTGTGTGAGTTATAGACAGAGAGTTGCTTTTTAAGGTCTTGTATGCTATGATAAAAAAAGGTGTGACAAAAGAGTTTGAAGGAGGCTTTAAGAGTGGAAGTATTAAAAATTATTCTTACTGTTATCTTCATTATTGCAGCACTTGCTATTATTACGATTGTTTTATTACAAGAAGGTAAGTCAGCTGGTCTTGGTTCAATCGGTGGTAGTGCAAGTAATGCAGGTGGAAGCTATTGGGATAAAAACAAAAAGCATAGCCTAGAAGGTAAATTTGAAAAATGGACAAAAATTACAGCAGGTGTATTTATAGCACTTGGTTTTGTGATTATGTTTCTTTAGTAGTCTTAAAAGGACAGTTATAAAAATCCCTCTAATTAAAGGGGATTTTTATAACTGTCCTTTTTGAATTTTAAGCTAGAGTATAGAAGTGTAGCAGCAGAATATTTAATAAAAAATAGAGAAATATGATATAATAAATGAAAGAAGGGAATCCTTTTAGAAAGGCAATAAAAATCCTATACAGAAAAGAGATGGTAAGGATGAGTACAGAGAAAATAGAGACTTTAGAAAAAAGAAAGCAAACCCTGCTGGATATGATGAAGCATCCTAGTTATGTACCTATGAAAATTAAGGAGATTGCTATTTTGCTTCAAATACCACTATCTGATAGAAATGAATTGGAGCTCCTTTTAGGAGAGCTTATAAAAGAAGGTAAGATCATCCGAACGAAACGAGGTAAATTTGCCATTCCTCAAACCTATAATCTTATAGCAGGAACCTTCCAAGGGCATCCAAAGGGGTTTGGTTTCCTTATTTTAGATGAAGGGGGCAAAGATATTTTTATTCCAGCTTCTGGAGTCAATGGTGCACTTCATAAGGATCGTGTAATGTGTCGTATTACGCGTCCTGAGACAAATGAGAAGCGGGCAGAGGCTGAGATAATTGAAATTTTAAATAGAGGACCAGAAAGTTTGGTGGGGACTTACCAGGAGAGTCAAAACTTTGGTTTTGTTGTGCCAGATGATCAGAAATACGCTAGGGATATCTTTATTCCTAAGAAAATGGCAAAAGGAGCTGTAACAGGTCACAAAGTACTCGTTCAAATTACAGATTGGGCAGAGGAAAGACGTAATCCAGAAGGGAAAATACTTAGTATATTAGGGCATGTTAACGACCCAGGAGTCGATATCCTATCTATTATTTATCAGTATGATTTGCCACAGGAGTTTCCAATAGAAGTCATGCAAGAGATTGAAAGTATCCCTACAGAAGTATCTGATAAAGAGAAGAGAGGACGCACAGATTTAAGGGATGTGCAGATGGTCACTATTGATGGTGAAGATGCTAAAGATTTAGATGATGCCATTTCTATAGAAAAGTTAGATAATGGCATGTATCGTTTAGGGGTTCATATTGCTGATGTCACCCACTATGTAAAGGATAAGCATCCTCTTGATAAAGAAGCCCTAGAACGTGGCACGAGTATTTATTTGGTAGACCGCGTAATCCCCATGCTTCCACATAAACTAAGTAATGGTATTTGCTCCTTAAATGCAGGGGTAGAGCGCTTAGCACTTACCTGCATGATGGATATTGACCATAATGGAAATGTGCAAAGTCATCAGATTATGGAGACGCTCATCAAAATCGATGAGCGTATGAGTTATACTCAGGTAAAGAAAATATTAGTGGATGAAGACATAGAGCTTAAAGAACGTTATAAAGATTTTCTTGCTATGTTTGAGAATATGAGAGATTTAGCAGCACTTCTACGTAAAAAGCGTATGAAACGTGGCTCTATTGATTTTGATTTTGAGGAAACCAAAGTGATTTTAGATAAAGAAGGCACACCTCTGGATATTAAGCCCTATGATCGCAACGTAGCTACACGTATTATAGAAGAATTTATGCTTATTTGTAATGAGACCATAGCAGAAGATTACTATTGGCAGGAAAAGCCTTTTGTTTTTAGAAGTCATGAAGATCCAGATCCTGAAAAAGTATTGGCACTTACGGAGTTTATTAATAACTTTGGATACAATATTAAAGGAGCTGGTCAAAAGGTACATCCAAAGGATTTTCAAAAGGTACTTGAAACCATTCAAGATACGGCAGAGGAAAATATCATTAGTCACCTCTTACTTCGTTCTATGAAGCAAGCGCGTTATACACCTGAGTGTACAGGCCACTTTGGATTAGCGGCTCGTTACTACTGTCATTTTACTTCCCCTATTAGACGTTATCCAGACCTTCAAATCCATCGTATTATTAAAGCAAATTTACATGGTGAGTTGAAAGGAAAAAAAGAAGCTAGCTTTGCGGAACGTATGCCAGAGGTCTGTAAGCAATCTTCACTTCGTGAAAGAAGGGCAGAGGAAGCAGAACGTGAGACTATTAAGCTAAAAAAAGCAGAGTATATGGAGCAGTATGTGGGGCAAATTTTCACAGGAGTTATTACTGGTACCACCTCTTGGGGGATTTATGTGGAACTTCCTAATACAGTTGAAGGTCTAGTTCATGTTAATGAAATGGCAGATGATTATTATATCTATGATGAGCCAGGGCATCGCTGGATTGGAGAGCATACAAAACAAATCTATCGATTAGGTGATAAGGTTTATGTTCAAGTTTTAAAAGCAGATAAGATCTTGCGTTCAGTAGACTTTAGATTAGTAAGTGAAGAGGAATTTACAAAGCAAGAAGGGCAAATAGAAGAAGAATAAACTAAGGGATAGAGAAAGAGCATTTCATTTCAAAATGCTCTTTTTTGCAATTTAGGGACTTGGTTTTTTGTGGTTTTTTAATGATAATAGATTTAAATCCACATAAAAACATATTGTTTTTTAGGAAAAGTGGATTATTTTTAAGAAATATATTTAAAAAAAGAAAAGACTGTGTTAGAATTAAACAAAATACAACATTAGGGGTAGGAGGTGTTCTATGCTTGCTTTAGAGAGACAAAAGCGCATTATAGAACAGATTGAAAAGGAAGAGTCTGTTAAAGTCATTGAGTTAAGTAAAGCCTTTGACGTAACAGAAGAAACCATTAGACGTGATTTGGAAAAGTTAGAGAAACAAGGTATTTTAAAGAGAACCTATGGTGGAGCAGTTTTAGAAACGAGCAATGGAAAAGAAGCAGAGGATACACCTTTTAATACACGTGTCAAACAAAACATCACAGGTAAACAAAAAATTGCTTTAGCTGTAGCATCACTTTTAAAGGATAATGAAGTGGTTATGCTTGATCCGAGTACAACGTGCCTAGAAATTGCTAAACGTATTGATAAAGAGAAACATTTAACGGTAATTACCAATTCCATTAGTGTTTTATCCGAACTGAGCAATCACGAAGCACTGAATATTCTTTCAACAGGTGGTACTTTGAGGAAAAGATCCTTATCCCTTATTGGACCTACTGCAAAAGATAATATTCGTAACTACTATGCAGATAAAGCAGTTATTTCTTGTAAAGGTGCAGATTTACACCGAGGGCTTATGGATACCAATGAATTAGAAATAGAAATTAAAAAGGCCATGATTAGCTGCGCTAAAGAGATTATACTGGCCATTGATAGTACAAAGATTGAAAAGAAGTCCATGTATAAGCTTATGGAGTTAAAGGAAGTTGACTATATTGTAGTAGATGCACCCCTTTCAGAAGAGTGGGTAAGATACTGTAAAGACAACACTATTCAAGCTATTATTTGTGAATAAGAAAGTATAATAACAACCCAAGAGGTCTATTTTTAGATAGACCTCTTTTCTTTTAAAAAATAATTAAATTTAGTATAAAAAAACATTGAACTTCTGTGTAATTAGTGGTATTATAAAGACAAACAAAGAAAAAACAACACAAAATAACAATAAACAAAAAATACGGAGGTAGAATTATGTTTGTAAATGAATTTGAAATGCGTAAATTAATGTGTGAAATTGGTAACAGAGTATACAACAGAGGAATGGTAGCAGCCAATGATGGTAACTTCTCTATGAAGATTGGCCCTAACGAAATCCTTTGTACACCAACAGGTGTAAGTAAAGGCTTCATGACACCTAATATGATTTGTAAAATTGATATGAAAGGTAATATCCTTCAATCAGATGGTATTCATAAACCTTCTTCAGAAATAAAAATGCATCTTCGTGTTTATGAATGTAGAGAAGATGTAAACGCAGTTGTTCACGCGCATCCAATGTATGCAACAGCTCATGCAATTGCAGGTATTCCACTTGATAAACAAATCATGCCAGAAGCAACTATTTTCCTTGGCGAAGTGCCAATCGCACCATACGGTCTTCCATCAACAATGGAAATTCCAGATGCTATTGAACCTTTCTTCAATACACATGATGCTGTATTACTTGCAAACCATGGTGCTTTATCTTGGGGTGTAGACCTAATGGCAGCTTACTTCAAAATGGAAAGCTTAGAGTTCTATGCTGAGTTATCTTACAGAGCACAAATGTTAGGTGGAGCAAAAGAACTTCCAAATACAGAAGTTAAACGTCTTATTGAATTACGTAAAAGCTTCAATGTACCAGGTAAACACCCATGTATCGAAAAAGAAGGACTCTGCACAAAACCAGAGAATGAAGCTTGTACACATCAAGAAAACTGCAAAAATAGAGTATGTACATGTACAGATAAAAAAGAAACAAAAGCAGCTCCTACTCAAGATGCAGAACTTATAGCTCGTATCACTAAACAAGTACTTAGCCAACTTAATAAATAATTGAGGGTAGCCTATGGAATTAACCTTAGAATTAGCCAATCAATTAATAGAAAGAATAAAAGCTTATGCACGCTATAACAACGTGAATGCGGTAATGGCTATTGTATCGAAAGAGGGAAATCCTATCAGCGTACAAGTCATGGAAGATGCATATATCGTTAGCTATGAACTTGCTCTAAAGAAGGCCTATACATCAGCAGCATTAAAAATGCCCACCCATGAACTCGCTTATCTTGTAAAAGAGGGTGGTGACCTGGAGGGACTCCTAAGCATGTTAGATGGTAACAAGCTAATCACATTAGGTGGTGGCTATCCTATTACACTAAACGGCAAGGTAGTTGGCGGCTTAGGTGTAAGTGGCGGTACAGCAGGTCAAGATATTGAACTAGCACGTTACGGCGTGAGCTTTGCATGAGGAGGGTGCCAAAAAATGAATGAAAAAGATTTAGAGAAGATTGTTGCAGAAGTGACAAGGCAGTTAACTGGTAATAAGGTAGCTCATAAAGCATCCCTAGTATTTCCTAAAATTAACTTAGGAAAAGGTGTATTCGATAACATGGAAGAGGCTATTGAGGCTGCCAAAAAGACTGAAGAAGAACTTAAAGTAATGCCCCTTGAATTTAGAGACAAAATAATTGCCCGTATACGTGAAAAAATTATGGAAAACAAAGAACTTCTTGCAGAATTTGCTGTTCACGAAACAGGTATGGGAAAAGTTGGACATAAAATTTTGAAGCATGAATTAGTAGCAAAGAAAACACCAGGTACAGAATGTATTGAACCTAAGGTGTGGACAGGAGACCAAGGACTTACTCTTGTAGAGAGAGGACCTTTTGGTGTGGTAGGAGCTATTACTCCTTCTACAAATCCTTCAGAAACAGTTTTTTGTAATGCTATTGGGATGATTGCAGCAGGAAATACAGTAGTATTTAATTCTCATCCTAATGCAGCACAAACTTCTAATTTAGCGGTACAATTAGTAAACGAAGCAGCTGAAGAAGCAGGTGGACTTACCAATGTAGTAACAACAGTTATGAAGCCTACTGCTGAATCAGGTAACATCCTTTTTAAACATCCTGATATACAACTTCTAGTGGCAACTGGTGGTCCAGGTGTTGTAAAAGCTATTTTACAAAGTGGTAAAAGAGGGATTGCAGCAGGTGCTGGAAATCCTCCAGTACTTGTAGATGAAACAGCTAATATTCGTAAGGCTGCAGCCGATATTATAAATGGTGCAACTTTTGATAATAACCTACCTTGTATTGCAGAAAAAGAAGTCATTGTTGTAAATGAAGTAGCTGATGAGCTTCTTTATTATATGCAAGCTGAAAACGACTGCTATAAATTAGTAGGTGAACAAATTGAAAAGCTTGTACAAACTGTATTGGTTGAAAAGAACGGTAAGAAAATAATTAACCGTGACTTTGTAGGGCGCGATGCCACAGTTATTTTAAAAGCAATTGGTATTGATGCACCAGAAAATACACGTTGTATTATATTTGAGGCAGATGAGAATCACATCTTAGTTGTTGAAGAGTTAATGATGCCTATTTTAGGAATTGTTCGCGTAGCCAATGTAGATGAAGGAATCGCAATAGCCCACAAGCTTGAAGGCGGCAATAGACATTCAGCACATATGCACTCTTCCAATGTGCATAATCTTACAAAATATGGCAAAGTGCTAGATACAGCCATTTATGTAAAAAATGCACCATCTTATGCAGGAATTGGTTTTGGTGGAGAAGGCTATACCACCTTTACGATTGCTAGCAAAACAGGTGAAGGACTGACGAACGCACAAAGTTTTACTAAAGCAAGAAGATGTGTCATGGCAGAGGCACTTTATATTAGGTAGGAGGGAAAGCAACGTGGAATATACTACAAACAATATCGAAGCCATTGTGGCAGAAGTTATTAAAAGCTTACAAGGAGAAGTAAGTACAGCATCACCAGCTCAAACAGGGGCTACTCCAAAAGAAGCAAGATGTGCTTATTTAACAGCAAAAGAAAAAATCGAAGTAAAAACATATCCTATTCCAGAAATTAATGAGGATGAAGTACTTGTAAAAGTGGAAGGTTGTGGTGTTTGTGGAACAGACGTTCACGAATACAAAAACGATCCATTTGGTCTTATCCCAGTTGTATTAGGTCATGAGGGTACAGGTGAAATCGTTAAAATCGGTAAAAATGTAACAAAAGACATGGTGGGTAAACCTCTTAAAGTAGGAGATAAGGTAGTTACATGTGTAACCCTTACAGGAGATGATGAGTACACCACTATTAAACCAGAAAAAGCTAACTTAAGTAGTAATATGGATGTATATGGTCTCTTGCCAGATGATGCATACCGCTTCAATGGTTGGTTTGGAGAATACATTATTTTAAGAAAAGGGTCTTCTATTTTTAATGTAAGTGATCTTTCTTTAGATGACCGTATCTTAGTAGAACCTTTTGCAGTAGCTATGCATGCCGTAGAAAGAGCAAAAACAACAAATCTTTTAAGCTTTGGTAGCAAAGTACTTGTTCAAGGTTGTGGCCCTATCGGACTTACAGTCATTGCTGTACTTCGTACAATGGGTATTCAAAATATTATTGCAGTAGATGGTGATAGTCAACGTTTAGGACTTGCAAAAGAGTTTGGTGCAGACCTGACTGTTAACTTCAAAGACTTTAAAGACTTTGATGCAATGCTTGCCTTTGTAACTGAGCAAACAAATGGTGGAGCAGACTTTGCTTTCCAATGTACAGGCGCACCAGCAGCAGCTTCTAACATTTATAAATTTATCCGTCGTGGTGGCGGTCTTTGTGAACTTGGTTTCTTCGTTAATAACGGTGATGCAACCATTAATCCACACTTTGACCTTTGTCAAAAAGAGATTACTTTAGTAGGTTCTTGGGTGTATACTTATAGAGACTATATCAACACCTTTGAGTTTATGAAACGTGCTAAGGGAATCGGTGTTCCAATTCATAAATTAATTACTCACCGTTTTGGTTTAGATGAAATGAATGAGGCAATGGCTGTTAACATGAAGCAAGCAGGTATCAAAATTGCCTATATTAACAAGTAAATGAGGTAAGTCTATGGGAAAATCAGTAGGATTATTAGAGGTATATGGACTTGCAACAGCACTCCACGTAGCAGATGCAGCTTGTAAAGCAACCAATGTCACTATTGAAGCAATTGACAAAAATAAACCGGCTAATGCCGATGCCTTACCCGTACCACTTCTCATTATGCTGAAGTTCAGAGGAAGTGTAACCGATGTAACAGAAGCTGTTGAGGTAGGTAAAAGAGCCGCAAATGAAATTGCAGGTTATGTAGCGGCTCATGTGATTCCAAGTCCTGATGAAGATTTGGAGAAAATGCTTAAAATCAATTGTATATAAAAATAAAACAAAATGTATAGGAGGATTTAGAGATGAAACAAGAAGCATTAGGAATGGTAGAAACAAGAGGTTTAGTAGCAGCAATTGAAGCAGCAGACGCAATGGTAAAAGCAGCAGATGTAGTACTTGTAGGAACAGAAAAAATCGGTTCTGGATTAATCACTGTAATGGTAAGAGGAGATGTAGGTGCTGTTAAAGCAGCTACAGAAGTAGGTTCAAGTGCCGCATCAAGACTTGGTGATCTTGTTGCAGTACATGTTATTCCAAGACCACACGGTGACATTGAAAAAATATTACCAGTTCAAAAATAAGAGCACATAAGGAAGAGTGGGAGCATGAAAGCGATAGGCGTATTAGAAGTTGCAGCAAACGTGGCCGCTATTGAGGCATTAGATGCTATGTTAAAAGCAGCAGATGTAGAATTTGTTACAACAGAAAGAGCGCTTGGAGGCAGGCTCGTATCCATTGTGATACAAGGTAGTATCTCAGACGTACAAGAAGCAATTGAACATGGGAAGGTGGTAGCAGCAAGGTTAGGTAAACTAGCTGCTGCTATTACCATTAGTCATCCCCATGAAGAAGTTCAAAAACTTGTCCTTCATAGTGCACAAAAATTAAACAAGTAGGTGATAACCATGGCAGAAAATGAGGGAGTAGTAAAAACGGAAACGCAACTTGCAACCAAAAAAGCAGCAATGAAAAAAGAAGCGACTACGAAGACAGTAAGTGCCAAAAAAGAAGTGGTTAGTGAAAGTATAAAAGAAAATAATCCTAAAGTAGAAAGTAGAGAGGAGAAAAGAATAATGAATAATCAAGCATTAGGTATGATTGAAACAAGAGGCTTAGTAGCGATCACAGAGGCAGCCGATGCGATGCTTAAAGCAGCTAATGTAGAACTTGTTGGTTCAGAAAAAATCGGTTCAGGTCTTGTAAGTGTAATGGTTAGAGGAGATGTAGGTGCTGTTAAAGCTGCAGTAGAAGCAGGTGCAGCTACAGCAGCTAGATTAGGTGAAGTTGTAGCAACACATGTCATTCCAAGACCACACTCAGATATCGAAAAGATTCTTCCTAAATTCTAAATAAGGGGTGGAAAGCTTGGCTACTCACGAAAATAATTTGCAGCAGCTGATACTCTCAGCAATTCAAAAAGAACTTGGAAAGGAAATGACATCTTCTAAAGTTCAATCTGAAGTAAAAGGTGTAAGTCCTACTCAAAAAGCAATTCCAGTAGGGGTTTCAGCAAGGCATTTACATGTAACAAAGGAACATCTTGAAATCCTCTTTGGAGAAGGTGCAACTCTTCATCCTAAAAAGGAGCTTATGGGTGGACAATATGCAGCCAATGAATGTGTAACGATCGTTGGTATTAATTTAAGAGTTATCGAAAATGTGCGTATTTTAGGACCTGTAAGAAAAGAAACACAGGTTGAGCTTGCAAAAACAGATGCTATTCGTTTAGGGATTAACCCACCTATTAGAGAATCAGGACAAATTAAAGGCTCTTCACCTATTACTATCGTAGGTCCTAAGGGTGCACTTTATCTTGAAGAAGGTTGCATCGTAGCGAAAAGACATATTCATATGAATGAAAAAGATGCAGCCCTTTTAGGTGTGGAGGATAATGAAATTGTTTCTGTAGAAATGGGTGGAGAAAGAAAAGGACGCTTTGATAATGTTCAAATCAGGGTACATCCTAGCTTTACCCTTGAAATGCATATTGATACAGATGAAGCGAATGCCTTAGGTGCAAGCTGTAAACAACATGCCATTATTATGAAGTAAGAAAAGGAGAACGAGAGTATGACTATAGCAAAGGTAATAGGAAGCATTGTGTCAACACGTAAGCATCAAGCTCTTGTTGGAAACAAATTTCTTTTAGTAGAAACACTTGAACTCGTTGATCAAAACAAAAAAAGATTCATCGCTATCGATACAGTAGGAGCAGGTGTAGGCGAAATTGTACTCATTACAACAGGCAGTGGGGCAAGGTGCAGTATTGATAATAGTAATGCACCCGTTGATGCAGCTATAGTCGGCATCGTAGATGATGAAAATCATTTAGAATAAAAGATAGAAAAGAGGGGGATTGTATGACGTTTGATGAGCTGAAAGACGCGGTTTACAAGGCAGGCGTTATTGGGGCAGGTGGAGCAGGTTTCCCTACTCACATAAAGTTAGTCAAAGACATGGACTATTTAGTGATTAATGGTGCCGAATGTGAACCGCTTATTTATACAGACTATGAGCTGATGGAACACTATGGCGAGGCGATCTTAAAGGTCATTCGCCAAATGCTTGAGACACTTCAAATTAAAAAAGCTGTGTGGGGCATTAAAAAGAAACACCAAAAGCTCATAGACAAACTGTCTGCAATGACCCAGTTGAATGCAAACATAGAAATATGTGCCCTTCCTAATATTTATCCAGCAGGTGATGAATTAACACTTATTTATCACTGTACAGGGAGGATTGTGGCAAAAGGCAAGCTTCCAAGTAGTCAAAAAATAATAGAGCTTAATGTAGAGACCTTATTAAATATATATAAGGTTCTTTATGAGAAACAGCCTGTAACAGAAAAATATGTGATGATTGGGGGAGCAGTAGAGGAAAGCCTTATACTCAAGGTACCTATTGGAACCCCTTTTAGAGAGCTTATTAAACAGGTTAAACCACTTGATTCAGACTATGAATTACTTGTAGGTGGTCCTATGATGGGGAGTTTTGGTTCAAAAGATGATTATGTAACCAAAACGACTAAAGCTATTTTACTTTTTCCCAAGGAGAGTGAGCTTTACCGTATCAAACAAGTGATTGATTGGAATAGTATGAAACGTGTGATGTCTTCTTGCTCACAATGTCAGATGTGTACAGATTTATGCCCTAGAAATAAATTAGGACATCAAGTAGAACCACACAAATTAATGAATGCTTTTGCAAATGGACTGCTTTCTCAAAGTGGAGCTTTAAAGACAGCTTTAGGCTGTTGTGGTTGTAATATCTGTTCGTATTTCGCCTGTCATCATGATTTAATGCCCTCACAGTTTATGATGACAGTTAAACAGGAACTTTTAAAAAACGGTATAAGGCCACATGAGGAACCTACTGATGTGAAAGTAGGAGCGAAGGTACATGTACCAGCTGATCGACTTCTTGATAAACTAAGCATTCGTCTTTATGACAAGCACGCAAGGTGGATAGAAGAACCTCTTAATGTAGAGCGAGTTTACTTATCCTGTGTAGCACATGTAGGTAAACCAGCTATTCCAATTGTTAAAGTAGGCGAGGAAGTATTTAAGGGTAAGCTGGTTGCCACAGCCAGTGAAGATGGCATAAGTACAAATCTTCATAGTAGTATAAATGGAGTGGTAAGCAGTGTAACTAAGCAAGAAATTGTGATAGAAAGGGGGAGGCTTAGATGACAGAAATGAAATCATTGGGTATTGTTGAATACCGTTCTATTGCCTTAGGGCTTCAAGCGGCAGATAGTATGGTAAAAGCAGCTGATATTAAGTTGCTCATTTCACAAGTAGTCTGTCCAGGTAAGTATATTATTTTATTTACAGGCAAACTTTCTTCTGTTAAGGCTGCTTTAGAGGTAGCGGCTAAACCTCCTCTTGATACAGTACTTATTGATACCTATTTACTAGGTAATCCAGATGAAAGCCTCATTCCAGCACTTTATGGTGCATGCGAAAAGGGAAATCCAGAAGCTGTAGGTATTATCGAGGGCTATTCAGTTGCTTCGATTGTAGGTATAGCAGATGAAATTGTTAAAACAAGTCCAACTAAATTAATAGAGATTCGAATGGCAAGGGGGATGACTGGGAAGGCCTTCGCGCTTTTCAGCGGCGAACTAGCAGCGGTACAGGCTTCCATGGAAAAAGCTAAAGGCGCCCTCTTGGAAAATGGCATGTATCTTCATAGTGCTGTTATACCTCATCCGGATCCACAGATTTGGGAGGCCTTATAGTTAAATAAACCTGCTTAGAGTCATAAGAGCTTGCTCTTTTGTTTTTAGCAGGTATTTTTATTATAAAAAAAGATAAAATATAAGTGTAGAAAGGGAGAAGGCTATGAAACAACAAGCATATGTAGCAATTGATTTAGGCGCATCTAGCGGAAGGCTTATTTTAGGAACGATGCAAGAGGGTAAATTAAACTTAGAAGAAATACATCGTTTTACAAATGACCCTGTTTATTTAGGAGATACTTTTTACTGGGACTTTATGCGTATTTTTCATGAGATTAAACAAGGGTTAAAAAAACTTTCACAACGCTCTGATATTGAAGTAACTTCTATTGGAATTGATACATGGGGAGTAGATGGGGCATGGCTTGATAAAAATGGTAGACTACTTACAAACCCTATTCACTATAGAGATGCGCGTACAAGTAAAACAATGGATGCATTTTATAACCATATTACAGATAGCAAACTGTATGATATTACGGGTATTCAAAAAATGAGCTTTAATACCGTTTATCAACTTTATTATGATATGACACAAAATGAAGTAGTTAAAAACTACGGTGAGAAATGGCTTTTTATGCCAGACCTTATTGCTTACTTCTTAACAGGTAGTACCTTTAACGAATACAGTATTGCTTCAACAGGCGCCCTTTTAGATGCAAAAACACGTACTTATTCTAAAGAATTATTTGAAGCTTTAGGGCTTCCACTTGATAAAATGCAACCTATCGTTATGCCAGGTACAGTTGTAGGTACTTTAACTGCAGCTATTCAAGAAGAAACAGGCTTAGGTGAAGTAAAAGTAGTAGCAGTAGGTAGTCATGATACTGCTTCAGCTGTAGCAGGTGCACCTCTTGAAACAGAAAATGAAGTTTATCTTTGCTGTGGAACATGGTGCTTAATGGGAATGGAATTACAAGAACCTATTTTAAGTGAAAATTCTAAGGACTTTAATATCACAAATGAAGGTGGTGTAGAAGGAACCATTCGTTACCTTAAAAATATTAATGGTTTATGGTTTTTACAACAGCTTCGTAAGGTATGGAATGAAAGAGGCTTAAATCTTTCTTTCCCTGATATTATTGCAGAAGTACAAAAATCAAATTGTGATTTTGCAGTGGATGCAACAGCAGATCGTTTTATGGCACCACTTAATATGGAAAAAGAAATTATTGCTTACTGTAAAGAAACGTATGGTGTGACTTTAGAAACAGTAGGGGATATTGCTAAGGCTGCTTATAATGGATTAGCTATTCACTATAAAGAGGTTCTTGAAATGTTTGAAAACATTACAGGAAAATCAATTGAGACAGTTCGCATGGTAGGAGGCGGTATTCAAGACCAATACCTTTGCCAGCGTGTAGCGGACTCTACAGGCAAACAGGTTGTAGCAGGGCCTATCGAGGCTTCTTGTATAGGTAATATGCTGATGCAAATGAAGGCAGTAGGCACTATTAAGAGCTTAAATGAAGGTAGACAAATCGTTAGGGAATCTTTTGAACAGAAGCATTATAGTGCAAAATAGGTAATATAAATTAAAAGTTATCAAGAGGCAAGAAAGAGGCTTTTTGATAACTTTTTTATTTAAAAGAATTGTCAGGTCTCCTTAGAAAGGCTATACTGTAAAAAAAGGAAAGGAACTTGTGCGAATGGCTACCATTAAAGATGTTGCAAAGTGTGCAGGAGTTTCAGTGGCGACTGTTTCTCGGGTTTTAAATAATACAGCTCCTGTAAATGAAGAAACAAGACAAAAAATTGAGAGTGTCATGGCAGAGCTCCACTATACACCTAGTATGCTAGCTAGAGGGATGAGAAAGAAGCAATCTAAAGTTGTTGCAGTTATCGTTCCTAGCTATGAAAATCCTTATCACATTAAGTTATTTAAGCATATTGAAGAGCAGGCTAAAAGGCTGGGTTATCGCTTGATTTTGGTTTGTTTAGAAGAGGATAAGACTGCCGAGCAAAGTGCAGTAATGGACTTAATGACGCGTAATGTGGATGGCATGATTATGTGTACTTATAGAGGTAATAAGAAGGATATTAAAAATATTATGGATTTATCTAAAAGATTACCTATTGTATTTATGGATAATTTTGAATTTGACAGCGAGATTAGTTCGGTTGTCATAGATGGTTATAAGGGAATGTATGCACTTACTCAGCACCTTATCGCTTTGGGACATAGGCGTATTGCTTATATTGATGGGAATTCAGGCTATAAGGTAGCTAATGAGAGGCGTAAAGGGTATGAGGACTGTTTAAAAGAACAAGGACTTCATCTTATGAAAGATTTGATTTATTACGCCGACTATGAGATGAGTGGTGGCTATGAGGGTGCTCGCTATTTTATGGAGGAAACACCCATAAGACCCACAGCAATTCTTTCCTCCAATGATATTATGGCAATAGGGGCTATAGGGTATTTAAGGGAAAAGGGTTTCTCCATTCCAAAGGATGTGGCAGTAGCAGGTTTTGATGATATCGAACTTTGCAAGATTATTCAGCCTAATTTGACTACCTATAAGCAGCCTTTAGACCGTATAGCTGTAGAGGTAGTTAAACTTCTTAATGCTAAAATCAATCGTCTTATTACAAAGGAAGAGCGACGTACCATTGAAGGAAAGCTTATTATAAGGGGGTCTACAGATGAGAGTAGACCCGATCAAATGTTTCCTTCTCATGAATAAAACAGAAACGAATAAAAAATAAGAGAGACTTGCGAAACTAAAAAATGAGTTTTGCAAGTCTCTCTTATTTTTATAATTTAAAAACTTGAATAGCCTTTTGAAGCCCATCCATAGCTTCAGTAAGCTTCATAGAGAGCTTTGAAAGCCCTTCCATAACAGCCTTTTGCTCCTCGCTGAGTGCACTGATTTGTTCGGTAGCTGCAGCCGATTCTTCTGTAACAGAAGCAATGTTTTCGATTTTTTGTGCAGTCTGAGCTTTAAGTTTTTCCATATCTTGAGTTTCTTGATTAATATCCTCTAAGTCAGTCGTTATTTGCTGAAGCGCTTTTATAATTTGACTAAAGAGGCTAGAGGTCTTTTCAACAGATTGACTTTGGGCATTAAAAATTGTATTCGATTTTTGAATAAGAGACATGGTAGAGTCTGTTTTATCAGCTATTTTAGTAAGTTCTTGTCTTACATTAATAGTTGAAGCCTTCGATTGCTCAGATAAGTTACGGACTTCTTGAGCAACAACAGCAAAACCTTTACCAGCCTCTCCTGCTCTAGCAGCTTCAATACTTGCATTAAGTGCAAGTAGGTTGGTTTGACCACTGATACCATCTAAAAGATGCATGATACTTTCAATACCTTTATTAAGCTCTTCGAGCTCTAAAATACTTGTATTAATGTCACCAGAGATTTGGATGGAAGAAGCCATCGTTTGATTAAGCTGCTCAATAGTATGGGTTGCTTCTTGAATCATATGGGTTGCACCTTGTGCATTTTGAAAAATAACATTACATTTTTGTGAAACAGTTTGAATGCTATCAGATAGAGTAATCATAGAAGAAGTACCTTCCTGAGCATCTTCGGCTTGCTGAGTAGTACCAGCCGCTATATCTTCCACAGAGTGAGCAAGTTCATTAAAGGTTTCGACCGATTGTTTGGTAGAGGAGGATAGGACTTCACTATCTTTTAGTGTATCGGCAATGACTGATTGTGTTTGGTGAAGGAGTCCCTTCATGTTATGAACCATCACATTAAAGCTTTGACAAAGTTGGGTAATTTCATTATGACCTTTTGGGGTGATAGATACCGTTAAATCCCCGTTTTCTGTCTGTTTCATTAATTTCATGAGCTCAATAATAGGTTTCGAAAACTTATTAGCAAAGGTAAGACCAACCAAAACAGCTAAAATACTTGTAAGAAGGATTAAAGACCAAGTTAAAAGTGTTGCAGCTTGAAGCTGGTTGGTAAGTGAAGCTAGAGGTGTTTTAACTGCTAATATCCATCCATTTGAGAGAGTAGCATAGGTAATGAGGTTAGAATCTAGAGTAGTAGAAGCAAAGCTTTCCCCTGTATGTATAGTTGACCAAAACTCATCCTCAATAGTTGTATTTTCTGGCACGCTGCTGTAGAGAATATTTTTATTAGGGTCTACTAGCAGAAGAAGAGAGTTGTCTAAAAGCTCAATATCTTTTAGTGTATTGGTAATTTGGGTAGTATTAATATCTCCACAGAAGACACCTTGAGTGTTTTTGGACCTACCAATAGGTTTGATAACAAAGAGATGGTCAGAGGAAGAACCTAAACCAACCTTCCAAAGCAAATCATTTCCTAACTCTAAATTGAAAACTTCAAATAAATCTTCATGAGGAATGGTACTACCTGTAACATAAAGATCTTGATTTTCACAAACAACCGCTACATCATTGAAAGAGCGATAAAGTGAACTTAAAGAAATCAGTTCAGATTGTAGGGCTGTTTTAGCTTTTAATTTTACAAAGGTATCATTGGAGAAACATTGATTAAAAGTAGCACTTTGAGTAGTAATAGATACAACAAAATCTACAACGATGTTTTCTATGGAATCAAGGGTTGTCTCTATATTATTTGCAGCCTGTTTAATTGTTTGACCCGTAAGCTTAGAAGTCGTTGTTGATAAAGCTTGACGTGATACAGATGTAGAAATGAGGTTAATAATGAGGAGTGGGATAATGGCAAAAGCAATACACATTCCCACAAGATTAAATTTTATGGGAATAAAGCGTTTTTTAGAGGAGGTGTTGCTTTTTGAGGGCTTCTTGGAAGAAGGCTCAGAAGAACGTTTTTTAAATTTAAGTTGAGATAAAAAAGAAGATTTTAAATGTATGGTAGACTGCTTATGCTTATTGAATAGGAACATGATGTACCTGCCTTTCTAAAGTAAAATAAAATACCAATCTATAGTTTAATTTAAAAGAGACAAAAATTCAATTAAATATATAAATTTATACTATATACACAAAATTAAGACATAATATTTGGTTATATTAAGTAGAATTTTAAGGAATTAAGAAAGAAAATAGCTTTTTATTCAATAGTTATAAGTTTCATTAAGTTACATAGTTATTTTATTAAAATTAATCCCTATCTCAACAAAATGATTGATAAAAAAAGGTGGATATGTTATTGTATTGTTAATGAATGAAAACATTTTCATGAAAACGTTTACTAATTAATTAAACACCTATTAAAAAATAAAAACAAGGAGAGGGTAGTCAAATGACAGAACAAGAACGTATTATGCAAGGCTATGAGTTAGCCCAAAATTACTACAGTAAATGGGGGATTGACATAGAAGACGTCCTCAAAAAAGTAGATGAAGTAGCTATTTCAATGCATTGCTGGCAAGGTGATGATGTAAGTGGCTTTGAAAATCCAGATGGACAGCTTACAGGTGGTATTCAAGCAACAGGAAACTACCCAGGTAAAGCAAGAACAGCCCAGGAGCTTCGTGCAGACATTGATAAAGCTATGTCTCTTATTCCAGGTAAACTACGCTTAAATTTACATGCTATTTATGCAGAAACCAATGGCCAAAAAGTAGAGAGAGATGAACTTAAGCCAGAGCATTTTACAAATTGGGTAAACTGGGCAAAAGCAAAAGGGATTGGCCTTGATTTTAACCCAAGCTGTTTTTCACATCCAATGAGTGAAGATGGCTTTACTCTTTCTCATGCCAATGATGAAATCAGAAATTTTTGGATTAGACACTGCATTGCTTCTCGTAAAATTGCAGCTTATTTTGGTAAGGAATTAGGCACACCAGCTGTAACGAACTACTGGATTCCAGATGGTTATAAAGATATCCCAGTGGACCGTAAAGCACCTCGTGAACGTCTTTTGGATTCACTGAACCAAATTTTCGAAGAACCTATTGATGAAGCCTACAACTTAGATGCTGTAGAATCAAAAGTGTTTGGTATTGGAGCAGAAGCTTATACAGTAGGTTCAAACGAATTTTATATGGGTTATGCAACGACTCATCATAAACTGCTTTGTTTAGATGCAGGGCATTTCCATCCTACAGAAGTGATTTCAGACAAAGTTTCAGCGGTTATGCCATTTGTGCCAGGTTTACTTCTTCATGTAAGCCGTCCAGTAAGATGGGATAGTGATCATGTTGTTATTTTAGATGATGAGCTTCAAGCGATTGCAAAAGAACTTGTAAGAGGTGGCTATTTAGAAAGAACACATATTGGACTTGACTTCTTTGATGCAAGTATTAATCGTATTGCAGCATGGATTATTGGTACACGCAATATGAGGAAAGCACTTCTTATTGCAATGCTAGAGCCTACTGATTACTTAAAAGAACTTGAGCTTAAAGGAGACTATACTTCTAGACTTGCAGTACTAGAAGAAATGAAAACTGCACCATTTGCAGCAGTATGGGAATATTATTTAATGAAAAATCAAATGCCTGTTGGCACTGATTGGATAGATGAAGTAAAACGTTATGAAAAAGAAGTGTTACTCCAAAGATAATCCTTTCATTTTAATACATCGTTCAAAGGAAAAAGCTATATCTCGTGCTATGCACAAGAGATATAGCTTTTTCCTTTATTTTTTAATAGTTAAGAAATATAATAAGATCGATATTTATAAAAATAAACAATAAATAAATAATATGTTGAATAGTTACTGTGCAAAATAAACTTTATGACGTATAATTAATTTGGAATATTAATTAATAATAACAATATTTTTGTAATTAAGCTTCAAGCTCAGTTTAAATAGCCAATCATTCTATTAATAGAGAGAAGGGGAAGAGGCATGTATAAAATAGTATTAATTGATGATGAGAATATTGTGAGAAGAGGCATTAGAGATTTAGTACAGTGGCAGGAGTTAGGATTAGAAATGGTAGGTGACGCAGAAGATGGTGAGAAAGGACTAGAGCTGATACGAAACGTTTCACCTGATATTATTTTATTAGATATCAATATGCCTAAAATGGATGGACTTACCATGAGTAAAATAGTACGTGAAACTTATCCGAATATGAAAATTGTTTTAATTACAGGCTATGATGAATTTAGTTATGTAAGAGAGGCACTTCGTTTAGGTGTAGAGGATTATATTTTAAAACCTATTACGAAGGCAGAAATGGAAGTGCTTTTAAAGAAACTTATTCATAAATTAAATGAGGAAAAATTAAACCAATCTGAAAAACTTAAAATGCAAAAAGCAATTTCTGTTTCTAATACGTTACTTAGACAGGAGTGTATAGAAAACATTATTTTTAATGACCTTGAAGAAGGACTCATTAAACGGAAATGTGAAATAGCCCAATTACCTCTAAATAGGGTCTGTTATGGTATAGCCCTTCTAGATTATGACATGACTATTAAGGGAGAACAAAAGAAAAGTAAAGAACTTACTAACTTTGCCATTAGCAATGTACTAGGTGAGATGGTAGAAACAGAAGGAAAAGGAATTATTTTAGAACTGGAAGGTAAAAATGCATTACTTTATTTAGGACAAGAAAGAGATGAAGATACCTACTACCGTTATATTGCAACTTTAAAGCAGGCTATTACACGCATATTAGGTATTACAGTAACGGTAGGAGTAGGAGGTTTAGTTCCTGTCATAGGCGAAATAGGGGTGTCCTATAAACAAGCAAGAGAAGCCCTTTTAAATCGTTTTTTCTTAGGAACGAATCGTATTATTACGAAAGAAGCTTCTTTGAGCTTTTTAGGTATGAACAATAAAAATCAATGGCTAGAATGGGAACAAAGACTCGTAGGAGCTATTAATAATAAAGTTTTATTTGGGGAGATATTAAAGGAAATTGTAGTCCGTATGGAAAAGAGTGGCATGAGTCAGGAAGAGTGTCAAAATATATGGAATATATTAGTAAGTAGGCTTCTTAAAAAATTTGTGCAATTAGATGAAACTATTATTAGTATTTTTCCAGATACTTTAAATACTATGAGTGAGATTCAAGAGAAAAAAACAATTAAGGCTATCAGTGAATGGGTAATGACAGTCTATGATAAGTGTCAAGCTTATATCGAGGAACAAGCAACACCTAATAAACAGTATATGCAAAATATTATGCGTTTTATTGAAGAGAAGTATCACATGCCAGATCTCTCTGTTACAATGATTTGTCAAGAAATTCATTTAAGCCCCAGTTATTTTAGTACAGTGTTTAAAAAAGAAACAGGCTGCACCTTTATTCAATATATTACTCAGTATCGTCTTGAAAAGGCTAAGGAGCTTTTGCAATATTCAGTTCTTAAAACCTATGAGATAGCAGAACAAGTTGGTTATATCGACCCTCAATATTTTAGCACACTCTTTAAAAAGCAATTTAAGCTTACCCCCTCCCAATATAAAAAATTGAAAGGGAGGGGAGAAGATGAAAAAAGGGCTTAAAACCCGTACGTTAAGGGAAAAAATTTTTAGTTATTTTTTTACGTTAATTATGTCTATTATTTTAATCTTAGATGGCTTTTTCCTTTATAAAATTACAACAGTTACAGAAAAAAATGCCCATAGTTATTCCTATGAAATCATCAAGCAGTTAGGACGTAATGTGGAATCTTATGTAGAATATATGAAACAAGTTTCTTGGGTACTCTCGCAAGACTCGGAAATTCGTTCTATGCTTAAAAAAGAAGTAATAGGAGAATTAGTTTATGAGATGCCTACCCTTGAACAATTTAAAATGAATGCCAATATTGCCAATGATATTGAATCCATTATTGTATTTGGAACCAATGGGGTAAGGTTAGTTGATAACGACCAATATAAAATCAAAAATTATATTAACGTGGAAGAAATGGATTGGTATAAGGAAGCCATCCATGCCAATGGGAATTTTGTTGTTTCACTCTCTCATATCCAAAACTACATAGAAAATAATGATACATGGGTATTTTCTGTAAGTCGAAGTATCATTGATAAAAAAACAAAAGAAGTTTTAGGCGTTATGCTAATTGATATGAGTTATAAAAAACTAGCAGATATTTGCAATCAAATTACGTTAGGGAATACAGGTTATGTTTATATCATGAGTCAGAATAAGGATATTATTTATCACCCTCAACAACAGCTTATTTACTCAGGACTTAAGTCAGAAAACTTAACAAGTGTGCAACAAAAGGTAGAAGGAAGCTTTATGGAAAAGGAAGATAAGACGAAGCTTGTCACAGTCCATACCTTACCAGAGATTGGCTGGACAGTAGTTGGCGTATCCTATTTCAATGAATTTATGCTTTCTATGACCAATATCCTTCTTACTATTGGGGTCATTTCTCTTATCTGTGTGGTACTTTCACTTATTGTAGCGGGTCAAATCTCACAAGAGATTTCTAAGCCGATACTTGAACTAGAAGATATTATGAGCCAAGTAGAAAAAGGTGATTTGAGCGTCAACATCGATATAGAAACGAATACCAAGGAAATTCAAAATCTGTCAGGCTCATTACATACCATGCTCTGGGAAATTCGTGCCCTCCTTAGAAAGATAAAAGAAAATGAAACAGATTTACGCAAGAGTGAACTGAAGGTATTGCAAGCTCAAATTAATCCTCATTTCTTATATAATGCTTTAGATACAATCATATGGTTGGGAGAAAGAAAAGAAAATGATAAGGTGGTTTTAATGACGTCTGCACTTGCCAAATATTTTCGTTTAAGTTTAAGTAAGGGAGCAGAAGTCATTCCACTTTTTAATGAGATTGAGCACATCAAATATTATTTGCAAATCCAAAAGATTCGGTATGAAGAAAAGCTTAACTATAGTATCCGTATCGACCCTAATATTTATGAATATTTAACAGTTAAAATCATTTTACAGCCCCTTGTTGAAAATGCGATCTATCATGGTATTAAAGATAAGGACGAAGAAGGTTTTATCTTTATAGAAGGGCATAAAGAAGGTGATAATGTTATTTTATCTGTACAAGATAATGGCAAAGGTATGACGAAGGAACAAATGGAGACGATTTTAACAAGACCTATATCTTTAGCGATTACAAAGGGTGGTGTAGCTATTAAAAATGTACATCAAAGAATACAAGTTTACTTTGGGCAGGAATATGGCTTAAGCTATCAAAGTGAATTAGGTAAGGGGACAAAGGTAACTGTGACAATTCCAGCATTGACAGAATGGGAGGGAGGTAAATGAAAAAAATTAAAAAATGGATGATAGTTGTAGCTGCTATTTTAATCATCCTTGTTAATATTATTGGGTTTAAATGGGTGGAATTTAAAGAAAAAGGTTCTATTAAGATCGTTCTCATTCCTAAATCGGTCTCCTCTGACTTTGAGTTTTGGCAAACGGTTATGCAAGGAGCTGAACTAGCAGCAAAAGAAGAAAATGCCATTTTAGAAGTGAAAGGTGCACTTTTAGAAAAAGATATAGAAACGCAAAAACAAGCTCTTAAAGAAGCTATTGATGAAAAAGCAGATGTTATCATCATTGCAGCTGCAGATACGAAGGCTCTTATCGAGCTGATAGAAGAAGCTCAAGCTAAAAAGATAACGGTATTAACGGTAGATTCTAAAACCGAGGGGATAGAAAACATCCAGCATGTAGCGACCAATAATATAGAGGCAGCTCGTGCCCTAACCCAGTATATGGCCAGTGCTATAGAAGAAGGTGGAGAAGTAGCCATGGTAAGTTTTGTTGAAGGGACAGGTACAGCAAAGGAAAGAGAACAAGGCTATAAAGAAGAAATGCAGCGTCATCCTTTCCTTAAAATGCATCCTACAGTTTATTGTGAAGGGACAGTACAAGGTTCCTATAAGGTAACAAAAGAGCTTTTAAAAAAATATCCCAATTTAAAGGGCATAATAGGAGCTAATCAGCAGTCTACAGATGGGATTTGTGATGCAGTACAAGAGTTGGGGCTTACAGGGAAAATTAAAGTAGTTGGATTTGATAGTTCGAATACCATTATTTATGCGTTAGAAAAAGATGTTATAGATGCCATTATTGTTCAGAAGCCCTTTAATATGGGCTACCTAGCAGTAAAAAATGGTTTGGAGGTCTATAGGGGGAAAAAGATACCAGAGTTTATAGATACAGGCTACAAGTTTATTGATAAAGAAACCCTGTATTTAATTGAAAATCAAAAATTACTTTATCCTATTATTAAATAGCTTAAAAGAGTTCTATTAACATAAAAAGAGTTCTATTAACAAAAGAACAAAAAGATTCTTTGTGAATAGGACTCTTTTTATGCACTAAAGAAAAAAGTCTAAGTGTAAAACATGTAAAATTATTTGGAATCTTTAATTAAGAGTAGAAATTTAAACTTTTAGCATGGAATATTTGATTAAAATTTTCTTATAAAAGCAGTAGACTAGACATATAAGAAAAAGCACAAGAGAAAGCCAAGAATAATATGGAGGTGGTAGGCTTGGAAGAGAGACTTTTAGTAATGGAAGGCATAGACAAATCTTTCCCTGGTGTGCATGCTTTAGATCACTGCAGGTTTGACTTAAAGGCTGGTGAAGTCCATGCCTTAGTTGGAGAAAATGGAGCAGGTAAATCAACACTTATGAAAATCCTTACAGGTGTTTATACAAAGGATGAAGGAAAGATTATTTATAAAGGAAAAGAGATTCATGTAAGTGGAACAAAGGAAGCGCAAGAAATGGGAATCTGTATTGTTCATCAAGAGCTTAACTTAATGCCCCACTTAACAGTTGCTCAAAACATGTTTATAGGAAGAGAATTTACAGGTAAGAACAAGGCATTTGTTAATGATGTAGAAGCCAATAGGCGTGCACAAGTTCTGTTTGATAAAATGAATCTTAAACTCGATCCTAAAACAAAGGTTGGTAAAATTACAGTAGCCATGCAGCAGATGGTAGAAATAGCCAAAGCTCTTTCTTTTGATTCATCTGTTTTGGTTATGGATGAACCAACAACTGCTTTAACGGAGTCAGAGACAGAAGAACTCTTTAAAATGATTAAACTTCTTAAAGAAAAGGGAGTAGGCATTGTTTATATCTCCCATCGTATGGAGGAAATCAAAAGGATTACAGACCGTATTACTGTCATGAGAGATGGCATGTATGTAGATACTGTCAATACTGCTGAGGTAGAAATGAGTCAGGTCATCAATATGATGGTAGGACGTACTATTTTTGAAACAGCTAATGAAGAGAATTATACGGATAAAGAAAATGTAGTATTAGAGGTTAAAAATCTTAATCGGGGTAAAGCGATAAAAAATGTTAGCTTCAAATTACATAAAGGAGAAATACTTGGTCTTTCAGGGTTAATGGGAGCAGGTCGAACTGAAGTGGCTCGCGCTATATTTGGAGCAGATAAATTTGAAAGTGGAGAAATCTACGTCAAAGGTCAAAAAGTTAAAATTACAAAACCTTTAGATGCTGTAAATCATGGGATAGGCTATTTATCAGAAGATAGAAAGCGTTATGGTTTAACTTTAAGTGAGACGGTTGAACAAAATATTTCTTTAGCTTCCATTGATAGGTATACAAATAAGCTTGGTTTCACCAATATGAGTACCATTACGGAAATGAGTCAGGAGTATGTCAATAAACTTTCTATAAAAACTCCAAGCACAAAGCAAAAAGCGAAAAATCTCTCAGGTGGTAATCAGCAAAAGGTCGTTATTGCAAAATGGCTTTTAAGAGATTGTGATATTTTAATCTTTGATGAACCGACAAAGGGAATTGACGTAGGAGCTAAGAGCGAAATCTATAAGCTTCTTTCTCAACTGGCAAAAGAAGGAAAAGCAATTATTATGATTTCTTCCGAGCTACCAGAGATCTTACGTATGAGTAACCGTATTGTGGTCATGTGTGAAGGCAGGATAACCGGTGAACTAGATATTAAAGACGCAACTCAGGAAGAAATTATGAAATACGCGACAAAGAGAGAGGCCTAACAAGAGGGTACTTTATAGAAGGAGGAACAAACAATGCAAAATGAAGTCAGTAAAAATCAGTCAGGGATCAGCTTGAAAAATTTTATTAATCCAGCAAGAGCTCAAAAATTCTTAGCCTTTGGGGCACTTATCTTATTACTTATCTTTTTTAGCTTTGCCTCACCTTACTTTATGACCTTTGATAATGTGGTATCCATTATGCTTTCTACCTGTGTAAATGGTATTTTGGCATTAGGTATTATCTTTGTTATTATCACAGGAGGAATTGACCTTTCTATTGGCACAGTTATGACCTTTTCATCTGTCATGGCAGGTGTAACGATCACTACTATGGGGCTTCCTGTATGGGTAGGGATTATCGTAGCTATTATAACAGGAACATTTTGTGGGTTTATAAGTGGTACTTTAGTTTCAAGATTAAAGTTACAGCCTTTTATCGCAACCTTAGGTGTCATGATGGTAACAAAAGGTTTATCTTTAGTTCTTTCAGGAACAAAACCTATTTATTTTAGTGATACACCAAGCTTTAGAAAGATTACAGTGGGTTCCTTTATTAAATTTGGAGCAGAAGGTAAATACAGCATTCCCAACGGGATTCTCATCTTTGCAGTAATGGCCGTTATTGCAGCCATCATCCTTAATAAAACCAAATTAGGGCGTTATAACTTTGCAATTGGTAGTAACGAAGAGGCAACAAGACTTTCAGGAGTCAATGTAGAGAAATGGAAGACAGCTATCTTTGCTCTTTGTGGTGCCTTTGCAGGGGTAGCAGGTGTGGTAATGGCAGCTAGATTAGATTCTGCCCAGCCTGCTCTTGGTCAAGGTTATGAATTAGATGCTATCGCCTCTGTAGTAATTGGTGGAACATCTATGTCAGGTGGAGAAGGAACTATTTTGGGAACAGTTATTGGTGCTTTTATTATCAGTACCTTAACCAATGGACTTAAAGTAATGGGTGTGGCACAAGAGTGGCAAATTGTTATCACGGGTGGTGTACTCGTACTTGCAGTATTACTTGATAAAATGCGTAAACGTTAAAAGCATCCACTCAAGATACTTATGTTTCTAAACTCTTTACAGAGTTTCAGAATAAACATTTTTAAGAATTTTAATTATTGAAAGGGGTAGAAATAATGAAAAAATCATTAGTTTTAGGATTAGCTTTATCACTTGTTATGGGACTTAGTACAGGATGTGGACAAAAAGCAGCAGCACCTGCTCCCGAAAGTTCTAAAGAACCAGCAAAAACAGAAGCAGCAGCACCTGCTCCAGCAGAAACAACTGGACCTGAGAAAATTTATATTCCACTTGTATCCAAAGGATTCCAACATCAATACTGGCAAGCAGTTAAATTAGGAGCAGAAAAAGCAGCTAGTGAATTAGGTATTGAAATTTCTTTTGAAGGCCCAGAAACAGAAGCAATGGTAGATAAACAACTGGATATGCTTCAAGCAGCCCTTGCAAAAAAACCTCAAGCACTCTGTCTTGCAGCACTTGACTCTAAAGCAGCTACACCTTACCTTGAAAAGGCAGAAGCAGCAGGGATCCCTGTTATCGGATTTGACTCTGGTGTAGATAGCCCTATTGTAAAAACAACTTGTGCAACAGATAACTATGCAGCAGCTAGTGAAGTGGCACGTCATTTAGCAGAACTTATCGGCAAAGAAGGAAAAGTAGGTCTTATTGTACATGACCAAACAAGTAAAACAGGTATCGATAGACGTGACGGGTTTGTAGAAACCATGCAAAAAGAATTCCCTAATATCGAAGTTGTTCCTGTACAATATGGTGAAGGTGACCATGCAAAATCAACAGAAGCAGCTAAAGCTATCTTAACAGCTAACCCAGATATCAAAGGAATGTTTGGTGCTAATGAAGGTAGTATGGCAGGTGTTATGAATGCAGCAAAAGAACTTAATAAAACAGATCTTGTAATGGTAGGCTTTGACTCAGGTAAATTACTTCTTGATGCAATTAAAGCAGGTACAGTGGCAGGTGCTGTTTCTCAAGACCCTGTAGGTATGGGATATGCAGCAGTACAAGCAGCTTATAAAGCTTACAAAGGTGAAACGAATCCAGAATTTATCGACACAGGTTTTAAATGGTATGATAAAACCAATATGGATGCAGAAGATATCAAACCTATTCTTTATGAATAAAATATACTAGAATACAAAAAATAGTTTGAAAAAAATTTAAAATAATGTATAATGTACTTAACGGTTATTGTCGATAACTAAAGTAAATAAAGATAAAGAGTGTGTTTAACCCATACTCTTTATCTTTATAAAAACCATAAAAGCGAAACGTTTCGCTTTAAAAGGAGAGGAAAATATGCCACTGGTAACATCTGAACAAATTTTAAAGGCAGCACAAGAAGGCGGCTATGCGATTGGTGCCTTTAATGTGGAAAACATGGAAATGGTTCAAGCAGCAGTAGAAGCAGCAGAAGAATTAAGAGCTCCTATCATGCTTCAAACCACTTCTTCAACCGTAAGGTACGCAAGTGTGGAACAGTTTTATGCTAATGCAAAAGCCATGGCTGATAAGGCGAGTGTTCCTGTAGTGATGCATCTTGATCATGGAGATAGCTTCGAACTCGCAATGCAAGCTTTAAGGGCTGGGTATACATCGATTATGATTGATGGTTCTCACTATTCTTTTGAAGAAAACATTGCGCTTACTAAAAGAGTGGTGGATGCAGCAAGGCCTAATGCGATACCTGTAGAAGCAGAATTAGGTAAAGTAGGCGGTAAAGAAGATGATTTAGAAGTAAAGGATGCAGGCTATACCGATCCACTTGAAGCAAAAGAGTTTGTAGAACGTACAGGTGTTGATTCACTAGCTGTAGCCATTGGAACAGCTCATGGTTTTTATTCGGGTACACCTAAGTTAGATATTGATCGCTTATCAGAAATAAGAAAGGTTATAAACATTCCACTTGTTTTACATGGTGCATCAGGACTTTCTGATGAAGATGTGATAGAATGTATCAAAAGAGGCATCTGTAAAGTGAATTTTGCTACTGAACTGCGAGTGGCTTTTAGTGAAGGGGTAAAATCTGTTTTAGCCAAAAACCCTGAAACATTTGATCCTAAAGCCTATCTTAAAGTAGGACGAAGCAATGTAAAAGAGCTTGTAAAAAACCGTATTAAAGTATGTGGATGCCAAGGAAAATACTAAAGAGTTGGAGTGACTATTTTGGCAGCAACAATTAAAGATATAGCCAAACAAACAGGCTTAGGCTTAGCAACTATTTCAAAATATTTAAATGGCGGTAACGTATTAGAAGCCAACAGGATAGCTATTGAAAATGCCATCGAGGAACTCAATTTTCACGTCAATGAATTTGCAAGAGGACTTAAAACTAATAAATCAAAAACAATCGGTGTAGTTATTCCAGAGCTTAGTAATATTTTTTGTACGAGTATTATTACGTGTATTGAAGATATACTCAGGCAAAATGGCTATGGGATATTAGTATGTGATTGCCGAACAGATGCAAAGCTTGAATATGAAGCCACAGAGTTTTTAGTTAATAAAATGGTAGACGGCATTATTAACATGCCTGTTTCCAGTGATGGAGCCCATCTACAACTACCCCTTAGCAAGAATTTGCCGGTGGTGCTAATCGACCGTAAAATTGAAGGCCTTCCAGTAGATGCAGTGGTTGTTAACAATATTGAAGCCTCGCAGAAGGCTATTGAGCATCTTCTGCAAAAGGGGCATAAGGACATAGGGATCATTTGTGGCCCCAAAGATGTTTTCACCTCTAATGAACGTTTACTCGGATATAATCAAGCATTTATTAAAAAAGGCATTTTACCGAATCAAAACTTGATTAGCTATGGTGACTATACAGTAGAAGGTGGTCATAGTGCACTCAAAGAGCTTCTTAAACGTGAACCTCATTTAAGCGCTGTTTTTGTAACGAATTATGAAATGACGTTAGGAGCTATTATTGCCCTTAATGAGCTTGGCATTAAGATGCCGGAACAAATCTCGCTTATTGGCTTTGATAATCTACATCTCGCACAAGTCATTAAACCGAAATTAACCATTATTTCTCAGCCTATTACTCAAATTGCACAAAGTGCAGCACATATGATGCTAAAGCGCTTAGCAGGAATAGGTATATCAGCTGGAGAAACGATTAATTTACCTACTGAACTTTTAATGGGAGAGTCTGTATTGACTAAAAATAGAGAGTAAAGCTATATATATTAAAAAACGAAACGTTTCGTTAGAAAGGAGGCAAGTATGACAGACTATTTATTAGGGATAGATATTGGCACTTCAGCTTGTAAGGTAGCACTTTTTAAAACAAATGGTGAAGTCGTTGCCCAGAAGTCGGGTGCCTATAAAGTCTATTACCCTAAAAAGGGATGGGCAGAACAAGAACCAGAAGAATGGTGGGAAGCAGTAGCTAGTACCCTTAGGGCTCTTTTGAAAGAGAATCAGATTGAGGTAGAAAGAATAAGGGGCATTGGTGTAGATGGGCAAAGCTGGTCAGCTATTGCAATCGATGAAGAGGGGAAGGTATTATGCCCAACTCCTATTTGGATGGATACAAGAGCTAAAGCCATTTGTGAAGAAATCAAGGCGCAGATAAGTGAGGAAGAAATTTTTGAAAGTTGTGGTAACCCTCTCGAACCAAGTTATACCCTTCCTAAAATTTTATGGTACAAGAAGCATCGTCCAGAGATTTATGCTCAAACACATCAGATTTTACAATCAAATAGTTTTATTGTCTATAAGCTTACCGAAAAGCTTAGTCAAGATAAATCACAAGGATATGGGTATCAATGTTTTAATATGCGCCAAGGTACTTGGGATAAGGAGCTTTGTAAGAAGTTAGGAATAAAAGAAAGCTTGTTACCTCCTCTTTATGATTGCCATGAAGTAGTAGGGTATGTTACAGAGAAAGCCGCTAAGGAAACGGGACTTAAAGTCGGTATACCTGTTGTAGCAGGAGGACTGGATGCAGCATGTGGTACGTTAGGGGCAGGTGTTTTACATAATGGTCAAACCCAGGAGCAAGGTGGGCAAGCTGGTGGTATGAGTATTTGTACAAATACCTATAGAGCAGATAAGCGCCTGATTCTTTCTTATCATGTCGTTCCCAATACTTGGCTCCTGCAAGGAGGTACAGTAGGTGGCGGAGGTGTGATCAAGTGGTTTGAAGAACAGTTTGGTGCAGCTGAAAGGCAGCTAGCTAAAGAAAAGGGAACCCATTCTTTTGAAGAGATGAGTAGTGAAGCAGGTGAGGTTGCACCTGGTTCCGAAGGTTTAGTTTTCTTGCCTTATATGGCAGGTGAGCGTTCACCGATCTGGAACCCGAAAGCAAGGGGCGTTTACTTTGGGCTAGACTATGCGAAAACAAGAGCACATATGATTCGTGCGAGTTTTGAAGGAGTGGCTTATTCACTTAAGCATAATCTGGATATTGCAGAGGAGGCAGGGGCTGAGGTAGAAGAGTTACATGCTATGGGAGGTGCAGCCAATAGCCAGGTATGGACACAAATCAAAGCAGATGTAACCGGTAAAAAGATAAGTGTGCCAGCTTCTGATACAGCCACTACTTTAGGAGCAGCACTTTTAGCGGGTGTAGGGGTAGGACTTTATAAGGACTTTGATGAAGCGGTAGAGAAGACTGTGGCTATCAAACGTGTCCATTTGCCTAACAAAGAAAATGCACAATGTTATGCACATTATTTTGAAATCTATAAAAAGCTTTATCAAAAGCTTGAAGGTTTAATGGAAGAATTATAAGGGAGGAAAGAGCATGAAAGCAGCAGTGTTATATGGGAACGAAGATATACGTTACGACGATTATGAAACACCTTGCATTAAGCCAGGTTGTGTTAAGGTAAAAGTACGTGCAACAGGTATTTGTGGTTCAGATGTACCGCGTGTTCTTCATAATGGTGCACATTTTTATCCTGTTGTATTAGGACACGAGTTTGCAGGAGATGTAGTAGAGATAGGTGAAGGCGTTACAGGTTTTGAGATTGGGGACAGAGTATCTGGTGCACCCCTAGTTCCTTGCCTAAAGTGTGAAGACTGTCAAAATGGTAACTACTCTCTCTGCAAGCACTATAGCTTTATTGGTTCAAGGGAGCAAGGGAGTTTTGCAGAATATGTAGTGATGCCAGCTCTTAATGCTGTTAAATTTTCAGATACTATTCCTTATGAGCAAGGTGCTATGTTTGAGCCTTCTACAGTAGCTCTTCATGGGCTTATGTGTAATCAATACAAAGGTGGTGAATATGTAGCCATTTTAGGAGGGGGGACGATTGGCCTTTTTACAATGCAGTGGGCGAAAATCTTTGGCAGCAGAAAGGTTGTTGTATTTGATATAAGTGAAGAACGTCTTGAACTTGCTAAACGCTTAGGTGCAGATGAAATCATTAATACCTTAGAAGAAGATTTTATGGAAAAAGCAAAAGCTATTACAGGCGGTAAAGGCTATCCCTATGTTTTTGAAACAGCAGGTAATACTGTTACTATGCAAATGGCTTTTGAAGTAGCCAGTAATAAAGCGCATGTTTGCTTTGTAGGAACACCTACTAAAAACTTAGAATTCACCCCTAAACTTTTTGAAAACATGAATCGTAAAGAATTTACTTTAACGGGCTCTTGGATGTCTTATAGTGCACCTTTTCCAGGCAAAGAATGGGAGCTTACAGCCCATTATTTTGCAACAGGAGCGTTAAAATTTGATGAAGGACTTATTTTTAAGAAATTTGCGATGAAAGATGTCAAGGAAGCTTTTGAGCTTTACAAAAACCCTAGTCAAGTTAAAGGGAAAATACTTCTCCTTAATGACTAATAAGAAAGGGGAATAAAGGATGATTACAACTGTTACGTTGAACGTAGCCATTGATAAACTCTATACCGTAGAGGATTACAAGCCTTACGAAGTCATGCGTGTGAAAGAATGCACAGCAACACCAGGAGGTAAGGGTCTAAATGTAACAAAGGTGATTCAGCTTTTAAAAGAAGAGGTGATTGCCACAGGGTTTGTAGGGGGTCATGCAGGAGACTGGGTTTTAGAACGCCTTGATGAACGAGGGATTTCTCATCAATTTGTGAAAGTAGAAGCTGAGACACGTACCTGCATTAATATCAAAGACCTTCTAAATGGTAGACATACTGAGTTTTTAGAGCCAGGCTTTACTTTAAACGCACATGAGGAAGCTCGTTTTATAGAAAAATTTAAAGAGCTTCTTAAAACGAGTGAAGTGGTGACCCTTTCAGGGAGCATTCCAAAGGGGATCCGTGCCACTATTTATAATGAACTAGTAGACATTGCTAAAAAGGCAGGTAGAAAAGTCATTGTGGATACAAGTGGCAACCTACTTGTAGAGATCTTAAAAAGCAAACCAACCATGATTAAACCCAATCGGGATGAGCTAGAAGCTATTACAAAGAAAAAACTACAAAGCTTAGAGGAAATAGCTGGTGTTGCAAAGGAACTTCAAGTAGCAGGCATTCCCATTGTGGCGATTTCTCTAGGAAAAGAGGGGGTATTAGTGGTTTGTGAAGAAGGAACTTATCAAGGCAAACCACCTGTTATTGAAGCAGTGAATACAGTCGGATGTGGAGATTCCATGATTGCTGGTTTTGCAGTAGGTCTTGTAAAAGGAGAAGCTATAGAAGAAATCATTAAAAGAGCAGTCGCTGTTTCAGCAGCTAATGCGCTTACAGCGGCAACAGGAAGCTTTGAACAAGCAGATTATGAAAGGCTACTTGACCAAGTAACTGTAAAGAGATGGGCAGACTAAAATGCTACTTTAGCAAAGAATTTGCTATAAATAGAAATTAAAATGAAAAGGAGAGATGAAAATGAGTGAATGCATTAACCCAGCTTTAGTACCACAACGTACCCTTTATACAGGTGAAAAAATCCCTGCAATAGGTATGGGAACCTTTGGTTCAGACCGTTTTACACCCGAACAAGTTTCAGCTGCTGTAAGAGGGGCTATTCGTGCGGGCTATCGTTTATTTGATTGTGCAGCAGTATATGGTAATGAACATTTAATTGGTGAGGTTTTTAAAGCAGCTATTGAAAGTGGAGAAGTAAAAAGAGAAGAACTTTTTATTACTTCTAAAGTATGGAATAACATGCATGGTGAAGGGGATGTCCTTTTATCTTGTGCTAAAAGCTTAAAGGATCTTAAACTCGATTATATTGACCTTTTCTTTGTTCACTGGCCATTCCCTAACTATCATGCACCAGGTTGCTCAGTGGATTCACGTAGTAAAGATGCTGTGCCTTATATCCACGAAAACTATATGAAGACATGGCGTCAGATGGAACGTTTAGTAGATGCTGGACTGGTAAGAAATATCGGTACATCTAATATGACGATTCCAAAGCTTGAACTTTTACTTAGAGATTGCAGAATTAAGCCAGTAGCCAATGAAATGGAACTTCATCCTTGCTTCCAGCAAGAAGAACTGTATAACTTCTGCATACAAAATGGTATTCAACCTATTGGCTTTTGTCCAATTGGTTCACCTACTCGCCCTGATAGGGATACAACACCAGAGGACCTTTGCGATATAGAGCAACCCGTTGTTGTAGAAATTGCTAAAAAACATAATATTCACCCAGCTGTAGTATGCCTTAAGTGGGCTGTACAACGTGGACAAATTCCCATTCCGTTTTCTATTTATGAAAAGGAATATATAAGCAACTTGAGATGTACCATAGAAGATCCCCTCACACCAGAAGAAATGGAAGCCATGAAAACAGTGGAAGGCAATAGTCGCCTTATTAAAGGTCAGGTATTCCTTTGGGAAAGTGCAAAGGACTGGACTGATCTATGGGATTTAGATGGAACCATTACAAAATAAGAGGAGTGAGGCAATATGCTAAAAGGCATACCAAGCATTTTAACACCAGAACTTCTAAAGGTTCTAATGGAAATGGGACATGGGGATGAACTAGTTATTGCAGATGGCAATTATCCACGTTTTGGGCACCCGGAACGTGTGATTCGTTGCGATGGGCATGGCGTACCAGAACTTTTAGATGCTATTTTAAAATTCATGCCCTTAGATCCTTATGTAGAAAATCCAGTTATTCTTATGGAAGTGCTTCCTAATGACCCTGTTGTTCCAGTCATTTGGGATACGTACAAAGAGCTTATTGATAAGCACGGTGGAGATAGTAGCAAGGTTTTACCTATCAACAAATATACTTTTTATGAAAGAGCCGCAAAAGCTTATGCAGTTGTAACTACCAGTGAAGCCGCCTTATATGCTAATATAATATTAAAAAAAGGTGTGGTGGTAGAGTAATGAATTATACATTAACTAATGATGTGATGACAGTAAAATTAACAAGCTTTGGTGCAGAGCTCACCAGTTTAACAGATCCAAAAGGCACGGAGTATATTTGGAATGCTGATGAAAGATACTGGAAAAGACATACGCCTGTTCTTTTTCCTATTGTAGGTAAAGTACGAGATAATGAATATGTTATAGGAGGTAAGAGCTATAAAATACCTGCTCATGGTTTTGCACGAGACTATGAATTTGAAATAGAGAAAAGGACGGATTGTAAAATCACCTTTGCTTTAAGAAGTTCACTTGCAACTAAAGCTATGTATCCCTATGACTTTTGCCTAAAAATTCATTATACCCTAGTAGAAAACCGATTAGGTATAGAGTATGAGGTGATTAATGAAGATAAGATGCCAATGCCTTTTAAAATAGGGGCTCATCCTGCCTTTAACTGTCCACGATTTAGCGATGAAACAATGGAAGATTATGAGCTAGTATGGGAGAAGGAAGAAGAAAGTACTCAGATTCTCATTAATGAGGATGTCTATTTAACTAAAGCATACAAACCTTTTAAAACATCTCGTATACCTCTTAGTAAAGACCTTTTTGAAAAAGAAGGTGTACTTATATGGACCCATTATACAAGTCAATCCATGTCTCTTGTTTCTAAAAAACACCCAGAAAAATTAACTGTTGATTTTAAGAATTTTCCTTTTTTAGGGGTATGGAGTCCAACCAATGAAGGTGCATTTGTATGTATTGAACCTTGGCAAGGTCATGCAGATTATGTAGATGATAGTCTTGTATTACAAGAAAAAAGTGATATTATCCTGCTTGAAGCAGGTCAAAGCTTCAACTGTGAACATGGTATTTCTATTTTCTTTTAATCATTTCTAAGTTTTCATAGCTACAACAACTAAAGCGTATTGCAAGGTCTTAAGAGGCTTGCAATACGCTTTAGTTGTTGTAGCAAAAGCTTTTCATATTAAGTGGTCTCACGCACGATAAGCCTGCCGGGAATTAAAACTTCTTCTGGAATAAGGGTACCAGCAATAGCCTGCTTTAAAAAAAGAAAGGCAAGCTGCGCAATACTACGTTGTTCAATGCAAACTGTAGTAAGGGCTGGAATAGAGGTTTTGCTCTGATCAATATTATCAATACCAATGATTTTCACATCTTCAGGTACCTTAAGACCTGCAGCAACTACGGCCTTCATAGCCCCTAAAGCCATCATATCATTAGCAGCCGCAATACCATCAAAAGGGATTCCTTTTTCTAAAAGGGTAGAGATGCTATTATAGCCGCTTGTAAAACTCCAGTCTCCAGACACAACGTATTCAGGTGAATAGGTAAGGCCATTGACAAGTAAGGCACGGCGATAACCCTCTACACGATTGAAGCGGCTGATATAACCTATAAGACCGGCAATGTGGACAATTTTTTTACATCCTTTTTGAATAAGGTGTTCTGTAGCAGTGTAGCTGCAATTAATGTCATCATTATTAATACAGGCAAAATGAGGTGATTGATTAGAGATGACAATGGAAGGAATATGATTAAGACGGGCTAGTTCTAAGAAACTTGCATCAATATCACCTACCCAAATAATCCCTTTGATAGAAGAAGGATTAGCCAAAAAGGCAGGCAAAGGCGAAGAAGGGCTAACCTTAGTGAAAATCAAATCAAGACCTTCCTCTTTGCAATATTTTTCGAGATAATTACAAATTTCCATATGATAGGGTTGAGGAGCTTCTTCACCAGAAGAGGTAGGTAAAATATAAGCAATAGAGTGAGCTTCTTGAGAGGTGACGTTAAAAGAAGCTGGACGTAGTACTTTATTACCTGCACCTGGCAATTTTTGCAGATAACCTTCCTCCGCTAAAAGAGCTAAAGCTTTACGTAAGGTGAGACGTTCCACTTGGTAGTGTTCGCTTAGAACGCGTTCGGCAGGTAAAAAGGAACCTTCCTCATAGTGATTTTCTTGAATTTGTATTTTTAAATCTTCATAAATTTGTTTATAGAGCGGGAGACTAGATTTTGAAACTTTCATTGTTTGAGCTCCTTTTAGGGTATAATCCATTTTCTCTAAATTATACTAGAGGTATACCAACTAAGCAATAGAAAAGAGAAAAATGATAAATAAAAACTTAAAATTGGTATATAAAACATATACCAATTTTAAAGCAAAAATAACTAGAAATAGATTTAAAAACTAGTATAAATGTTAAAATATCAACTTAATTATAAAATTTAATACTTAAATATTGACAAAAACAGAGAAAACGATTAAATTAAGAGTAAGATAATCAATGTACAAAAACATATACCTTTTATATACCAATAAATGAGTGAAAGGTATATGCGGAAGGCCATTGAAATCAGAATAGTTTATAAGGTCGATCAATAAGGAGGAAATAAAAATGAATAATGGATTTCGCTTAAATGGAAGATTACCTAAAATAGGGATTAGACCAACTATTGACGGAAGAAGAAAAGGTGTAAGAGAATCATTAGAAGACAAGACAATGGGAATGGCAAAGGCTTTAGCTGAGTTTTTAGAAGCGAACATTCGCCATGCAAGTGGTGAAAAAATAGAGTGTGTGATTGCTGATACAACCATTGGTGGTGTAGCAGAAGCAGCACGTTGTGAAGATAAATTTCAAAAAGAAAATGTAGGTATTTCTATTACTGTTACACCATGCTGGTGCTATGGTAGTGAAACAATGGATCAAAACCCACACCGCGTAAAGGCTATTTGGGGCTTTAATGGAACAGAAAGACCAGGAGCTGTTTACCTTGCAGCAGCAGCAGCAGGTCATGATCAAATGGGTCTTCCAGTTTTCACAATCTATGGTAGAGATGTACAAGATTTAACAGATAACTCTATTCCAGAAGATGTACAAGGTAAACTTTTAGCTTTTGCTAAAGCAGGTCTTGCAGTAGCAACCATGAAAGATAAATCTTACTTATCTATGGGTAGTGTATCTATGGGTATTGCTGGTTCTATCGTAGATCCTCATTTCTTTAGCGATTACTTAGGTATGCGTAATGAGTACATCGATATGTCAGAGTTCATTCGTCGTGTAAACGAAGGTATCTATGATCATGAAGAATTTGAAAAAGCAATGGCTTGGACAAAAGCAAATTGTAAAGAAGGTCCAGATTACAATAAAAATCCAAGAAGTCGTGAAGAAAAAGATGCTCAATGGGAGTATGTTGTAAAAATGACTTTAATTGCACGTGACCTTATGATTGGTAATCCAAAGCTTGCAGAGCTTGGTTTTGCAGAAGAAGCTGAAGGACATAATGCCATTGCAGCTGGTTTCCAAGGCCAAAGACAATGGACAGACCATATGCCAAATGGTGACTTTATGGAAGCTATCCTGAACTCTTCTTTTGACTGGAACGGTATAAGAGAAGCATTTGTTGTAGCAACAGAAAATGACTGTTTAAATGGTGTGGCGATGTTATTTGGTCACTTACTTACCAATACAGCTTCTATCTTCTCAGACGTACGTACTTACTGGAGTCCAGAAGCTGTAGAACGTGTTACAGGTAAAAAATTAGAAGGACTTGCTGCAAATGGTATTATCCATCTTATTAACTCTGGTTCTACTACTTTAGATGGAACAGGTGAGCAAACAGATGCAGAGGGTAAACCTATTATGAAACCATTCTGGGATATTACAGAAGAAGAGGCTCAAAAATGCTTAGATGCTACTGAGTGGCCACCTGCAAATAGTGATGAATACTTCAGAGGAGGCGGCTATTCTTCTTGCTTCTTAACCAAAGGAGGAATGCCTGTTACCATGACACGTATTTCCCTTGTAAAAGGATTAGGACCTATTCTTCAAATTGCAGAGGGTTACACAGTTGATTTAGATGAAGAAGTACATGATATCTTAAATAAACGTACAGACAAAACTTGGCCAACAACTTGGTTTGCACCAAGAATTACAGGAGAAGGTGCATTTAAAGATGTATACAGTGTAATGAATGCTTGGTCAGCGAACCACGGTGCTATTAACTACGGTCACGTAGGAGCAGACTTTATTACCTTAGCTTCTATGCTTCGTATTCCAGTAGCTATGCACAACGTACCAGAAGAAAAGATCTTCCGTCCAAAAACTTGGGGAGCTTTTGGTACAACTGATTTAGAAGGGGCAGATTATCGTGCTTGTAAAGCATTTGGTCCTCTTTATAAAAAATGCTAATAGAGGTGATACACTGTGTTAAAAAAAATACCAGCTATTATACCACCTGAACTGATGAAAATTATGATGGAAATGGGACATGGCAATGAGATTATTTTTGCTGATGGCAACTTCCCAGCAGCAGACTATGCCCAAAGACTTGTAAGATGTGATGGACATACTGTAACAGAACTTTTAGAAGCCATCTTACCTTTCTTCCCACTAGATACGTATGCTAAAGCACCTGTAGGACTGATGCAAGTTGTCCCAGGGGATAAGGTTGTACCAACTATTTGGGATGATTACAAAGCTATCATCACTAAACATGAAGGAAAACTTCCAGAAATAGATTATGTAGAACGCTTTGAATTTTATGAAAGGGCTAAAAAAGCCTATGCTATTGTAGCAACAAGTGAAAGTGCACTTTATGCAAACCTTATTTTGAAAAAAGGTGTAGTAGTAGAGTAAGCACCTACTAAATTAAAGAAATAGCCTGTTAAGAAGCTTTACTTTACTCTACTTAACCCCCAGAGTAAAGTAAGTGTTTCTTAGCAGGCTTTTCTATTTTTATAAAAACAGAAATTCTGCATATACTAGCGTCGTGAGATTTAAAAGAAAGTGTAAATTAAGCGAGGTAAAAGCAGATGCAGAAATTTTTAAAGTGTAGTTTATACACGAGTCTTTTAATAGGTATTTTAGGGATGACTCATTTAAGAAGCTTAGCCATGGATATTCCTTCACCTCCTTCAAAAGAAGTAACAGAAAATAGGTCTCAGAAGGTTGTTTATTTAACCTTTGATGATGGTCCTACCCCCTTAGTAGGTAAAATTTTAGATGTTTTAAACGAGCAGCAAGTAAAGGGGACCTTTTTCATAGTAGGCAAGGAAATTAAGCAACGTGAAGCTATTCTTAAACGTATTTATGAAGAAGGTCATGGTATAGGGCTTCATACGTATAGCCATAACTTTAAAACCATATACAATAGCCCATCAGCCTTTATAAAGGAGATGGATAAGACACTTGCTACTATAAATGAAGTGCTTGGAGAAAATTTAGATATTAAGGTTATTCGTTTCCCAGGAGGAAGTGCAGGGAGGCTCAATCAAAACTTTTATAATGAGCTCACAGAAAGAGGGTATAAAATTTTTGATTGGAATGTGAATCTAGAAGATGGAGTGAAACCAGGACTTTCACCAAGTGAACTCTTACGCAATGCCAAAAAATCACGGGATAAAAGTGAATGTAAGATTATCCTAGCACACTGCAATTCGAAAAATAAAACAACTTGCCAAGCACTACCTCAAATCATTCACTACTATAAGGAACAAGGTTATAGATTTGAGATTATTGATAATAACACTTCACCTTATTATTATCGTTTCAAAAAATAAACAGTAAACAAGGGATAGGCAAAAGTCTATCCCTTAAATAATGGTAAAGTATAAAAATGGAAGCATAGCATTCGAGATGAACTTGTAGTATAATGCAAAAATATGAGAAAGAAATAAATATTTTGCTAATATTTGGTAAATAATGAGAATTTACAGGGGGATAAAATGAAAAAGAAAAAAGAAAGTCAAAGAGGACGATTATTGGCGACGTGCTTAGTACTTTTTAGCTTGATAGGGATGGCAGGTTTTCTTATCCGATTTGGCCAAAAGCCACTTGTTGCTGAAGAAGTAGAAAAGGCAGTAGGTATACCTCTTGTAGTGGATTTGTTAGAGGATACTGGTAAAAGACCACATATTAAACGTAAGATTAAACAGATAGTCGTTCATAATACGGCAAATCCTAAGAGTACTGCACGTAATGAAAGAGATTTTTTAAGCAATCCTACCAATACCAGTAGCACTTCCTGGCATATTGCAGTAGATGATCAAGAAATGGTACAAGCTATTCCCGTTACAGAGGTTGCTTTTCATGCAGGGAAAAAAGAAGGAAATTATTTCGGTATAGGGATTGAAATATGCGAATCAGGAGATTACAAAAAGGCTGAACAAAATGCGCAAAAGCTTATTGCCTATTTGATGAAAACGTATCATCTTAAAATAGAAGATATTAAAACACATCAAGCTTTTACAGGTAAAGAATGTCCACGTCTTATTTTAGAACATTGGGATGACTTTTTAGAGGGTGTGAAGGAGCAATATAAAGTAATTAAATAAGTAAGTAGGCTATATTTAACTAATAGCATTTTTCTTGCAAAAACCATCAATTTTTGCAAGAAGTTACATAGAATGAAGCAGAACTAACAAGCAAATAATGAAAATGAGGGAGATAAAATGACAACGTTAGAAATTATTTTAAGATTAGCGTTAGCCTGTGTATGTGGGGGAATTATCGGATCAGACCGTATCAAAAAAAGAAGGCCAGCAGGACTTAAAACGCACATTCTAGTCTGTATAGGAGCTACACTGACGATGATTATCAATGATTATATGTGGCACATTTATGGAGGGATGAGTGATCCTGCAAGGTTGGGTGCCCAGGTTATCAGTGGGATAGGTTTTTTAGGTGCAGGAACGATTATCGTTACGGGTAAGCAACAGGTAAAGGGATTAACCACTGCAGCTGGTTTATGGGCTTCTGCGACCATGGGGTTAGCCATCGGAGTAGGTTATTATTCGGCTGCCATTATTGGGTGTGTTTTTATTTTTGTGGTTATGGCTGTTGTACAAAAGCTAGATAATATGATTTTAGCGAAATCCAGTTATATGGAGCTTTATATAGAGTTTAGAGATACGGGAGATATAAAACCTTTTATTGAGTGTTTAAAAAAATACAATTATAAGCTACTTTCTCTACATTTTTTACCACCTAGTAAGAGTGAAGAAACAGGAATAGGAGCCATGGTAACCTTACATGCTAAAGATAAAAATGGCCATGAAGGCGTTGTAAGTCTAATTAGTGAGGTGCAAGGTGTGCTAGCCATAGAAGAGTTAAGTTAAAAAAATATCAAATAAGAATGGTTTTCCGTTGATATTTTGTTTTGTGTATATTATAATGAGTATAAAGTAATTTAATTAATCCTGATAGAGAACGGAGGCTTAATGATGAAGGTAATCGTTGTAGGATGTACACATGCAGGAACGGCAGCTATTGTCAATACAAAGAAGTTATATCCAGAAGCTGAGGTAGTTGTTTATGAAAGAAATAACACTGTTTCTTTTTTATCTTGTGGCATTGCCCTTAGTGTAGGAGGCGTAGTAAGTAATCCAGAGAAGCTCTTTTATAACTCACCACAAGGCCTTGAAGCTTTAGGTGTAGCAACTTATATGGAACATGACGTACTCGCCATTGACTTTAAAAATAAAACTATTCGTGTGAAAGATTTAAAAACTCAAGAGATCAAACAAGATACTTATGATAAATTAATACTCACTTTAGGCTCTTGGCCAATCGTACCGTCTATTCCGGGAGGGGACCAGGAAAATATCGTTCTTTGTAAAAATTATAATCATGCACAAGCCATTATTGAAAAAACAAAAGAGGCTAAGAAGATAGTTGTAGTAGGAGCAGGTTATATTGGTGTAGAGCTTGCAGAGGCCTTCCAAATGAAAGGTAAAGAGGTAACACTCATTGACGCCCAAGAACGTATAATGAGTAAATATCTAGATAAAGAAATAACCGATTTAGCAGAAAAAGCCTTTACTACTCATGCCATTCATTTAGCATTAGGTGAAGAGGTAGAAAGCTTTAAGGGAGAAGGAGGTAAGGTTAAGGAAGTAGTAACCACTAAAGGCAGCTACCCAGCAGACCTTGTAATTCTTTGTATTGGCTTTAAACCTAATACAGCACTTGTAAAAGAAAGCTTAGAAACTTTACCCAATGGGGCTATTGTGATTGATGATTATATGCGTACGAGTGAACCGGATGTCTTTGCAGCAGGAGATTGTTGTATGGTACGTTATAATCCAGCAGAGGACAAACGTTATATTCCACTGGCAACCAATGCTGTACGTATGGGAACACTTATTGCCTATAATTTAGTAGAACCTAGGCTTAAGTATATGGGCACTCAAGGGACTTCTGGTATTAAAATTTATCAGTTCAATATAGCATCTACAGGCCTAACGGAAGAAGAGGCCAAGGAGATAAATAAATATGAAGTTGCTTCAGCGGTTATTGAGGAGAACTATCGCCCTGAGTTTATGCCAACTTATGAAAAGGCAACAGTTAAACTCGTATATGATAAGCAAACAAGACGCATTTTAGGAGGGCAAATTGCCTCAGCCTATGATTTAAATGAAATCATGAATACCCTTTCCCTTGCTTTGCAAAATAAAATGACAGTGGAAGAATTAGCTATGGTAGATTTCTTCTTCCAACCACATTTTAATAAGCCTTGGGGGCTCCTTAATCAAGTAGCGCTCAAAGCGCTTTCTGAGTAAATTGGTTAAAAAGGATAAACACAAGGAGAATGAGGTCAGTTGACCTTATTCTTCTTAATACTTAATGAAACGATCAAAGAAGGATGGAAGTAGGAAGTAAATATGACAGCAGAAGAATACATCAAAGATAAATTGACCAAAACATGTCCTTGTACGCAAGTGACACGACTTAAAATCAAAGAAGCTATTGCAGGTGGAGCAGATAGCTTAGATAAAATCAAACAAGCAACAGGTGCTATGACGGGATGTTGTAAGGGAAGACGTTGTCGGGGTAGTATTGAAGAAATGCTCAAAGATTCAAAAAATGAATAAGGATCTGGTTTTATGGAAACAATTTGAAGGCGCAAAAGGTTGCAAGTTTATCAATTTATGTTATAATAAGAAATGCACCATTCATTCCATAAAGAAGGAGGAGAACGCATGGCAAAGGATCGCACTAGCTACAAACTCATTGCCAATAACAAAAAGGCATATCATGACTATTTTATAGAAGAAACCTATGAAGCAGGCATTGTGCTAGCAGGAACAGAAGTGAAATCCATTCGTCAAGGGGGCTGCTCTGTCAAAGAAAGCTTTATTAAGCTCAGAGATGGGGAAGCATTTATTCTGAATATGCACGTTAACCCTTACGAGCATGGTAACATTTTTAATAAAGACCCTTTGCGTACCCGTAAGCTCCTACTTCACAAGAGGGAAATCAACAAGCTTATTGGGATGATTGCACAAAAGGGACTCACATTAGTACCCCTTAAGGTTTACATCAAAGGGAGTCTCGTTAAGGTAGAAATGGGACTTGCGCGTGGTAAGAAGCTTCACGACAAACGTGATGACATTGCCAAGAAAGATGTACGCCGTCAGCATGAACGCGACTTTAAAATTAAAAACTTATAGTGCCAAACAGTCGATTGGCCACATCAAACCTTCAGCCCTTTATCGAATCCTTGAGATATAACAGGATTCCAATTCAAGTTCCTAGCATTAGGAGTTTGATACAATAAGGGGGTGCACTGGTTTCGACGGGGGTCACGTCTATAGGGGCAGCCATCCGTAGTACGCCGGAGTCTACGTTAAAAGCTGGCATTAAAATTAAACGCTGAAGATAATTTAGCAATCGCTGCCTAGTTTGCAGCAGTCCGCCTAGGCCCTCCGCAGCCTAGATCCGGGCTTCGACTTGCGGACCCTTCACCTGCCAAAGCTTTGCGGCAACGTGAATACTATGAAGCTACTGAAACCAAGAGCCAGCCTTTAGGAGCTTGGTAGAGGGAATGTCAAAGATAAGGCTATGATGGTAGAGACCACAATATCCGGGCTTTCGGACAGGGGTTCGATTCCCCTCACCTCCATTGTCGGCATCCACAACAGATATTAATTCTATTTTGTCAGGATGCACAATGACTTTTTTAATAAACTTTTGGATGATAACTCTTTGTTGCTCCAAAGGTTTATTTTTTATGTTTTTATTACTTTCTAGCCACTCTATAATACGTTGTTTACTTGGTAGAACAACGCTTTTTTGTTTTATTTCTGCATCAGACAATCTTAGCGTTAAATCAGATTTTTTACTTTCTAATATATCCATTTTCTCTTTCATACTGGGATGAAACATTCCAGCAGCTATAGCAGAGACTATATTATCTATTTCAGTCTGTGTTTTCTGAATCTCTCTTTTTATATTAGAAATTGTTTGTGGCATATATCTATTTGTTTTTTTTGCTTGCTCGAATACTATGTCTGCTATATTACATATATTTGTATAGCTTAACAAATTGTTTTCTAAAAACTCTATTATAATACCTTCAACTAAATCTTTATTAATTGATTTTGCTTGGCAATTCTTAGTCCTTTTTCTAGTATTGCACTCGTATGTTACATATAAAGACTTATTCCTTCCACTAAATTTTCTATTTCCAACCATAGCTCCACCACAATTAGAGCATACAATTATTCCGCTAAGTAAATATATTTCTTTTGACTTTTGAGCAGCTTTATATCCTTGACTACTATTATTAAGCCTATTATTTACATTTTCCCACATTTCTGGTTCTACTATTTTTGGAACTCCTCCAGATATACGTATGATATCATCTTCTGATTTTAAGTATACGTTTCTTTTTCCTTGTTGCTTTTGCCCTGTTTTATTAAAAACATATTCCCCTTTGTATTTTTCATTTTTCATAATTGTAGTAATAGCACTTTTAGAAAAATCTTTACCAAGCTTTGTCTTTCTGTTTTTTAATTTTAGTTCTTTAAGTATTCCCCCATAGCTACTACCTTTTGAATACATACTGAAAATTATTTTTACAGTATCAGCTTCATATTCGTTGATAGTATAAGTTTTATCTTTTGCAACATCGTATCCAAGAGGTGGCTTACCACCAGTGTGTTTACATTGATACGCTGTCTCCTTCATTCCTTTCATAACCTCTCTTGACAAATTAGCAGAGTAATATTCTGCCATTCCTTCCAAAACAGATTCCAATATAATTGATTCAGGGCTATCGTCTAAATTTTCAAGCACGGAAATTAAACGTACTTTGTTTTTCTTGAGTTCTTTTTTATAAAATGCGCTGTCATATCTATCTCTTGAAAATCTATCTAATTTATGGACTATAACTATATCGAATAGTCCTTTTTTAGAGTCTCTTATCATATTTAGAAACTGTGGTCTATTATCGCTTGTGGCAGACTTTGCTTCATCTGCATATATTTTTATTAAATGGTAGTTATTTTTTTCTGTAAAGTCTTTAATAGCTCTCGTTTGAGCTTCTATCGATTCCTCTCTTTGGTTGTCGCTTGAGTATCGGCAATACGCTACTGCTCTTTTTTTCATTATCTCGCATCTCCTTAGTATTAGATATGTAAAATGGTTCATTATTAATTGTTATTCTATAAATATACTTAAAATACTCCTTCATAATAATCAACTCCCTATTAAAAATCGAACATACGTTCTATTTTGATTATATCATTTAGCATAATAGCTATCAATATAAATATAATTTTTATGCTATTTAGAATATTATAATGTATATTATTCAATAATTGGTGTCGACATATCGACATAACATATAAAATAAAGAAACACTACTAATTTGGATTAGCAGTGTTTTAACTATCAATAAATTTTTTTACATCAAACCCAGCAGACTGTATATCATCTAATATTTGCTTTATGTCTGAAGGAGTACATTTTTTAAAATAATCTTCATCTATTTCTATCTTTACATTATTGCCATTTATTTGTCTATTTATAACATGTGCATTTTTTACATTTGTTCGTCCCCATAAATAATCGATTGAGCAATTAAAGATATTAGCTAGACTATCTAGCGTTTTACCATCAGGAGTTTTCCTTCCGGACTCCCAATTCGATATAGCTGATCTCCCAATACCTAATTTTGTGCCTAATTCTTCTTGTGTTAGATTATGCTCTTCTCGTTCTAATTTTATTCGTTTGTGTATTTCTTGCATATAATCACCACCTAATATCATTATATAACAAGCTCAAAAATAATTACATACCCATTTTATAGTAAAAAATATAATAAGTATACCATAAATAATATTTTTTATGGTTTTTTTAGTAATAAACTATTGACATAGTGCATATAATAGTGTTATTGTTTTCTTGAAGAAACTAAATTGTTTCCAAAAGTGTACAAGGAGGTGAGGAAAATGTGTATTGCAATAAATTCTAATAATGTTAAGGCGGCTAGGGTTAAGTATGATAAAACACAAGCAGAAATGGCTGAAATAATAGGTATAAATGTAAATACCTATTGCCAAAAAGAGCAGGGTAATAAAGAATTTACGTTGTCAGAAGCTAAAAAGGTTGCAGATTTTTTGGGGAAAAGTATAGATAATCTTTTTTTTGCAGATTAAAGACACTAAAAGAAAACAAAAAAAGGAGAAATGACAACATGAGTGACATACTGAGACTTAAACAAATAAGAAAAAAAAGAGGATTAACAACAAAACGTCTAAGTGATATGAGTGGTATTTCTCGATCTTATATCTCTCAACTTGAAAATGATGGTAACGACAATCCTACATTGATAGTGATATGTGCTTTATGTAGGGGTTTAGGAATTACGCCTAATGATTTAATACCTGAACAATTATATAAGTAAGGAGAAATAATGGAAAAAGATAGAGAAGAGTTTTTAATGGATTTAGCGATTGTTATTTATGGAATGCCTGTGGAGGATATAGCAAAAGAACTGATAACACTATCAAATCAAGAAAGTAAAGGTGATACATATGAGTAGTTTAGTTAGTCAAGAGCAGATAAAAGCAATATCAAGTTTGGAAGTAGCTGAAATGTGTGAAACAAGACACTCTGATTTACTAGAAAAAATAAGAGGATATTGTGTAGTTTTAGCCGAACGCAATTTTCCGCTGGGGTCATTCTTCTTAGAAAGCACATATATAGATAAGCAAAACCAAGAAAGGCCATGCTATCTATTGACCAGAAAAGGGTGCGATATGGTAGCAAATAAAATGACAGGTGAAAAAGGAATTGTATTTACAGCCAAATATGTAACAAAGTTTGAAGAGATGGAACAACAGCTAAAACAACCTATGTGCTTAGAGGACTTAATCATTGCTAACGCAAAAGCCCTTAAAGACGCTAGGGAGCAAGCAGAGAAGGCACAGGCTACAGCCTTAGAAGTAAAACAGGAAGTACAAGCTATCAGGGATACAATTACACTTGATCCAGCAGCATGGAGAACAGAGACAACAAACCTAGTTAACCGTATAGCCCAAAAGCTTGGTGGAAATGAAAATATCCAAGTAATTAGAAAAGAAAGCTATGACCTTTTGGACAGTAGAGCCAAGGCAAAGCTAGGAATAAGGCAAACAAACATGAAGCGTAAAGTACTAGAAGAAACTGGTAGCACAAGTAAGTCTAATAAGATAACTAAGCTTGATGTGATAGCAGCTGATGCAAGGCTAAGAGAAGTGTACATAGCCATAGTAAAAGAAATGGCGATTAAATACGGTGTAGCATAGGGGAGAAATAGTGATGGATGAATTACAGAAATTAACTATTAAAAGAAGTGAAAATTCTACAATTATAAAGCTTGATGGTTTTGAGCTTAAGAATATTGTTGAATATGAGTTGAAAAGCTCTGCTAATGGGCCAACAGAGCTTCTGATTAAAGTGATTGTGGTAACTAACGAAATTGAGATGAAATAAGATCAGATATAACATTGGCAGCTATTGTAGAAAGTGAATCAAGAGAGAATGAACCGACATTTTTTGCAATATCTTTGGTTTTATTCCAAATATTATCTGAACGTATATCAGCTATAAATTTATGCCCCACAGGAGTAAGATCATATACCAAGCAACCTTGCATTAACCAATGAACCTTTCTGACAAGATATGATAATTCACATTGCTTTATATGATACAAAATCTCATCATCAGAATATTTTTCAAGCCTATCATATTTTTCAGGTAACCTCATGGTGTGATGTGGGGCTTGGATTACTTCTTCGACGGTGAACAAGATATCTCTAATGCAATCTGGATTTAGTTTCATAAATAATACCACCTTTCTCATTAGTATTTCAGCTTGGCAGAGCTGATGACTATATTGTAAAGGTGAATTTAGAAAATTACAAATAAAGAAGGTAGGAAAAGTGAAAAAGAAACTATTATTACCATTAATAATTGTACAAGCCATCATGATGTACGATATGGCGTATGAAAGAGGAATTATCACAGTAGGAGGAGAGTGGTTTATTGTACCACTGTACATAGTTGTTGTCTATGGGTTAATTCCATCTATAAAACAGTTATTCGAGGAGGTGTACAAAGATGAAGCAAGGTAAGGCACCTAACAAAAAGCAAAAGATACTTATTAGAAGCAGAGGACTTGACTACAACCACTGGTTAGTAGTGACAGATAATAAAGAGCTTATGAAAATTAAGCATAGGACAAGTAATAGGGTTAGAAATATCTATAAGGAGGTTTAGATTATGTCTAAAAGCTTATTATTATTTGACCCAATGACCGGAGAACGTAAGTTTACAGATTTGCAAATGCTATCTGGCATTACAGGAAGAACAGTAGGCTCTTTAAGAACATCAATAGGACGTAAGATTAAACTTTTAAATTGTTATCTTTTACCAATAGATACACCACTTAGTAAGTTAAGAGAGCTTCTAGCTAAAGAAGTTATTTTAGATGAAGTATGGCGAGATATTCCAGGAAGCAGATGGCAAGTCAGTAGCTATGGTAGATATAGATCATGGTTAAGAGTTCAGTCTAATAGATGCGTTTACAGACTACCATATCATGGCACTAAATGTACAAGCCAAACCATGGCAATACAGATAAACGGTAAACGTACTGAGTGTAGGGCGCATGAATGGGTGTATAAGCTGTTTGTTGGAGAAATTCCTAAAGGTTATGTAGTTTATCACAAAGATGGAAATAAATCTAATAATAGAGTTGAAAATTTAGATGTAATAAAAAGAAGTAAACTAATGCAACGCCAGTGTACTCCAGTAAGAGCAGTAGAGGTGCAGCAATTAGATCTGGATACAGGAGAAGTTATTGCAGAGTATAGCACATTAAGTGCAGCAGCTAGAGCTAACTATACAGACTGTAAAACAATAAGAGATGCTGCTAAAAGAGATAAAGCATCTATAGGTTTTAGATGGAATGTTGAAAAAGAAAAAAGCATTATCTAAGTCGGCAAACTTAAATAATGCAATTAAATAAAATATCCAGTGCTAGTATAGCACAATTAAGGGGCGGTAACAATGCTATATAAAGAAATAATTCGTGACAGCAATGGTAAGCCAATAGATACAGGTGCCATCGTAAAACATGGTAATAAACGAGGGATTGTGCTAGAAGATGAATTTGAAGGACAATACGCTGTGCTAGAAAATGGAACCAAGTTAAGAGTTAAGGACTACTGTAAAAAGCTTAGTGTAGTCTATTGTAAGCGAGGTGTTAATCATGCTAGCAGGAAGTAAAGAAGAACACGACTTGTACATATCACAAGCTATCAAAAACCTTGTGAAGGAAGAAACGTCTTTTAATCTAGTAAACAGAGAAGCATTCAGTGATTGGATGGGTGTTTACGGTTATATCAAAGAGGAACTTGAAGAAGCATCAGAAGCTTTAGTAGATACAGCCGAAGAGCACGAGAAGCTGTGGAGACTTATTAGAAATAATGCTTATACACCTGAACTGGTATTACGTACGCAGGTCCTAGTAGAAACAGCATTAGAAATCATTCATGAAGCTGTTCATGTAGCAGCAGTAGGGATGAAGGCTATTGAACAATTAGGGGGTGATCCTTTTGGGAAGAGGCAAGAAATGGACTAAGGAGGAGATTGAGTTCCTAGAAGAAAGCTATGGACAACTTTCAGTAGAAGCCATTGCTAATAGGCTTAATCGAACACTCAGTTCTATTGATAACAAGTCCTATAGATTAGGTTTGGGTGCCATTGCTGATGCAGGAGAGTACATCACCTTTAATAGGGTGGCTCAAGTCCTTTATAAAAAGCCGAACTCCTCTTGCAGAGACTATTTAATTGCACATGGGATACCTGTTAAGAAAAAGAAGTTTATCACAACTACGTTTTTAATTGTTTATCCAAAAGACCTATGGAAATGGCTTAAGGAAAATAAGGATAAAGTTAACTTTAAATATATGGAGCCTGGTGATTTTGGGTATCCAGAACCTAAGTGGGCAGACATAAAAAGACAATCAGATAAAGCTAATGCGAAATTCAATGGTAGACCGTGGAGCCGTAGTGAAGAAAAGCAACTTATATTCTTGGTTAATCAATACAAGTACACCAATAGGCAGTTATCAGTATTGTTGAATAGAACAGAGTGCGCTATATATAGAAAGCTTATTGAGCTAAAGGTTATGGCGAGACCTCTTCGTGCAGATCCACATAGTGTATGGACCAAAGAGCAGATTGATTTATTACTGCAGCTAAAAGCTCAAGGTTATAACTACCACGATATAGCTTTAAAACTAGGTAATAAATCAGTAAAAGCAATTAAGGGAAAGCTTGAACGAATGGCTAAGGAGGAAAAGAAGTGCGCTATTTAATAGATGGAGATTATATTAGGGTGGATTCCTTAACGAATGAACAATATAAGCGTGTTAATGAGATACTTGGTCGTGAATGGGATAGGAAAAATAAGTCTTGGAAGATACCTATTAACCTTGAAAACCTTGAAGAGCTGTGGCGCATTGGACATGAGGACACAGATTTTAAGAATGACTTTGTTGCTTTAGGCAAAAAGCTAAGAGGTAACAAAGAAACAACAGAGGCTATAAAGCTTTCAGATAAAGTAATAAGTAGTGTAACACCACCTGTTAAAGCAACGCTTTATGCGCATCAAATAAAGGGTCTTAACATGGCGCTATTAAATGATGGGTTCGGAATACTTTTCGATATGGGACTTGGCAAATCACTTACGACCATAGCCATTATGGGAACAAGGTATATACGAGGAGAGATTGATAAGGTACTTATTATTGCGCCAAGTAGTGTATGTCCAGTATGGCCCAAAGAACTTAGTCAATTCGCAGACTTCCCATATAACATACAGTACTTATCAGGCACTAGGGATAAACGCTTAGAGAAACTAAATAGTTTAGATATAGGATTCTTCAGTGGGCTTAAAATAGCGGTTATTAATTATGAAAGTGCTTGGAGGTTAGAAAAGGAGTTAGTAGCTTTTAAGCCGGATATGATTGTGTGTGATGAAAGTCAGCGTATCAAGAACGCGCAAGCTCAGCAGAGCAAAGGTATACATAAGCTAGGTGATAAGGCGAAATATCGTATTATCTTAACAGGTACGCCTGTGCAGAACAATCCGCTAGATTTTTTTAGTCAGTATCGATTTTTAAATAAAAACATTTTTGGTACAAGCTATGTAGCATTTAGAAATAGGTATGCTCAATTCGGTGGCTATGAAAATCATGAAATTATTGGCTATAGGAATTTACCAGAGTTGGTTGAAAAGGCCCATAGCATTGCTTATAGAGTATGCAAAGAGGAGGCGCTTGACCTTCCGGAACAAGTATTTATCAAACGTTACTGTGAGTTTAGCAACGAAGAGCGTAGGGCGTATGAGCAATTAAAGAAGGAGTCTATTACAGCTATTGAAAATGATCAAATGACAGGAGAGGTAGTGGCTACGAATGTCCTTACAAGGATTTTAAGACTTCAACAACTTACAGGTGGATTTGCACAGCTGGAGGATGAAGATAAGGTTAAGCAACTAGGTAATAGCAAGCTTAAAGTACTCGAAGAGGTTATAGAGGATGTTGTACTTGATAGTGGTCGTAAACTTGTTATCTTTGCTAAATTTGTTCATGAGATTAAGGCGATTGTTAAAATGATTCAAGATAAGGGGATTGATTACAGTCTTATTTACGGAGAGATAAAAGACCGTGGAGAGCAAGTAAGGCGCTTTCAAGAAGAAGCAAGTGTAAAAATCTTTATTGCTCAGATACAGACAGCTGGGCTAGGTATTACTTTAACAGCAGCAGACACAGCAGTTTATTACTCTCTTGGTTACAACTACGCTGACTACGCTCAGTCACTTGCCAGAACGCACAGGATAGGTCAAAAAAATACATGCACTTACATACAGCTTATTGTACCTAACACAATAGACGAACAGATTTATACCGCATTACAAGCTAAAGAAGATATAGCCAAAAAGGTAGTAGATAATTGGCGAGATTTACTAAGCTAGGAGGAAAAAGCAATGGGTAAAAACAAGCAACGCAAGCAGATCCCTTTCAATCCACCTGTGAGGCATCCTCAGAATATGGTAGCTATGGCTAAACAGTTGGAAAAGGAGATAGATACAGCAAGACTTGAGAGCAGCAATCAAACATTAAACCTTTGTGCTAGTGCGTTTATTATCGTACTTAAGGAATTTTATGACTTCGACAATGAAAAGCTCCAAGACACTATGAACAAAGTTTTTGAACAGCTTGAGCTATGTGGAAAAGAACTTGTTACCTTGGATCAGATGATGGATCTATGCGAGGAGTATGGCATTGAAGTAAAGAAAGATGCTGAGAAGATGGAGTCCATCGGCAAGCAGATGCAGAATAAGCTAAAAGTCTACCAGTTATTAGACAGAGGTATTACGGAAGTAGAGGACATTGCTAGAGAATCTAAGCTATCTACAAGGGAAGCAAGTGCTTATAGATGGCAGTACAACAAAATAAAATATGGAAAAGATTATGAGGGGGATGCTGAAATGGCAACTAAAAAAGAGGACGCAATGAGACTTTACAAAAAGGGTTACACAGTTAACCAGGTTATGGATGAATTACAGATTACTAAAGGTTCAGCCTTTAATTATCAAACAGAGTACAAGAAGACACTAGGAATGGTAGCATCCAATGAAAAACCTAAGACAGCGGATGAGTTAGCCGATGCACTGTTTGGTAATGAAGAGGAACCATCTATTGAGAAAAAGCATTATGAAGTGCCAAAAGGTGATGAAGATAGCGAAAAACCTATCCAAGCTATCGAAGAACAGCCAAAGCCAAGCAAGGTGAAAAGAAAGCTCCAAGAGCTCTCCAGAACCGTAACCTATAAAGGTGAGTTTGGGGAATATGAAGTATCAAACAAGGTTGTAGTTGTTAGATTTGAAGATAGTGAAATGTCACTTGATAAAAATACTATTTCTGGGCTTATAGAAGAGCTTACTGAACTTTCTTTAACAATGTAAGGTTGACCCAACTTTTTAATGATAATGAGGAGCTTTATGCTCTAGAAATGATAAAAAAATAAAGATGAAGAAGGTGATAAATTGAATGTAATGGGACTGTATGCAAGCCTAGGAAAGTTAATCTTTGATTATCCGCAGATGGCCACAGCAAAAGTAGTGGATGTAGAAAACCCAGATTATGAGGTAAGTAGCATCGAATACAAACGTGAGCATGATGCAGTATGTATAGAATTTAAGGAGGAATAGTAGGTATGGAAAACAATGCAATTAATTTATCGACAATAGCAAAAGGGGCATTGGCTGAGCAAGCTAATGCAGAGATTTAAAAAGTTCTTGATAATATCCAGGATCCAAACACTTCTGAAAAAGCAAAGCGCAAGGTAACAATTGTTTTAGAGTTTGCGCCTAATGGCAATAGATCCGTAGCAGATATTTCTATTCAAGCAAAGGCTACACTTGCACCAGTTAAGTCTATTTCAACCAGTATCATGATTGATAAAGATCTAAAAACTGGACAAGTAAAGGCTGCTGAAATCGGTGGACAAATCGCAGGGCAAATGGAAATTGAGCAAGAAGTAGTTAAGCAAGAAGGCGTTATTGATTTAAAGAAAGCAAAAGCTAACTAATAAAAAAATGGAGGAATAGAATATGTCAATGACAAAAGAAGCTTTACAATATGTGGTAGGTTTAGGAAAAACAGAAGTCATGGAGGTAAATGGACAAAGTTACGCCACATCAGAATTATATAGAGTAAAGGGTCTTCAACCAGCAGCTATTAAAGCAACGACCTTAACTGCTTTAGTGGATTATATTAAATCAGGTATGGATAAAAAATTCTCAGAAAAGCTACTTATTCATGTAGTGAGCCCTAATACCGTTGTTCTCTTATCAGAGCTTAGAGGAGATATGGCTAGAGAAGCCTATATGGAGTGTAATGCACTTCTACCTAGTATTAACCTTGGTTCTTTTATGGAGGTTGAAAAATTTAATATTATGCTTCAAAGCACGTTCGTTGCAGGTGAAGATAAGGAAATCGTACTTAGAGTAGTTGGTAATGTAACAGATAACGTTGTGAAAGATACCTCAGATGATGGTGTGAGCCAAGCGGTTACGATTAAAACGGGATTAGCTCAAAAGGGTTATGTATTGGTGCCTAACCCAGCACAATTAGCAACTTATAGAAGTTTTCCGGAAATTGAGCAAGTGGCTAGTAAGTTCGTATTTAGAATGCGCCAAGGCAGGGATAACCCAGAAGCAGCATTATTTGAAGCGGATGGTGGAGCTTGGAGGAATGAAGCAATGTTTCGCATTAAAGATTATCTCACACAAGAGCTTGAAGGGATAGAAAATATTGAAGTTGTTTGTTAATTAATAAGGGGATTTACTCCCCTTATATTACACTGGAGGGAACATTGTGAGTAGAGTATTAGAAGCAGCTACCAAGCTGAAAAATTTAAAAGATAGAAAAGCAGAATTAGAAGAAATCACAAAGGAAGTGAGTGCAGAGATAGAGTCTGCAGAACAAGAGCTTCTCAGCATTATGACAGAGGATGAGATTCCTAAGTTCGTACATGCAGGAACTAGCTTTAGTATGACAAACAAAGTATTTGCAAGTGCTAGGGCTGATAAAAAGGACGAGTTATTTGAGGCTTTAAGGGAGAACGGATTAGGTGATTTAATCAAAGAGCAAGTTAATGCACAATCACTTAGAAGTGCAGTTATTGAGCAGATGGAAGATAACGATGATGAGCTTCCAAAATGGTTAGATGGTCTTGTAAACGTATTTGAGAAGCCGGTTATTAATTTAAGAAAGGCAGGTAAGTAACATGAAAGAAAAAAACGAAATCGCAGTAATTAAATTTGAAGTACCAGCATTACCAGAGGAAATCGTTGTAGCTATGGCTGAGGAGATGGATGGTCTTGAAGAACTCTTTGACTTTGATCGTATAAAGATTCCTTCTGGTGGTGGTCTTGCCTTTGAAGTGCCTGGTGAGGATGAAGAGAACCCTGATGTGGTGAAGGAAATTAAAGGTGTAATTGTAGATCATCACCCTATCAATGCTTATTGGCCAGCTAAATACGAAGGAGCAAACCAAGCACCAGAATGTAGTAGTATGGATGGCAAAGTAGGCAGTAGCGGTAGAAACTGTAAGAACTGCCCTCACAATAAGTTTGGTTCAGATGGTAATGGTAAGGCTTGCAAAAACATGCATCGCGTCTATGTGCTTACAGAAGGGTCTATGTTCCCACAGCTCTTAACACTACCACCTTCAAGTCTTAAGAACATTAGCAACTTCATCATGAAGCAAATTATTATGAAAGGACATAAGAGCTCAGGTGTAATCGTTAAGATCACTCTTAAGAAGGCTACTAATGCGAATGGAATTGTTTATAGCCAAGCAGTATTCACAGTTGATAGTGTACTTGATACCGATACAGCGGCTCAAATGGCTAGTTACAGCCAAATGATTAAGGAACAAACAAGAAAGATAGCAATTACAGATATTGTAGATGAGTATGTTTCAAGTGATGGTGTACCAGCTCAAGACAGCGAACCAGATGATATGCCATTTTAAATATAGAGGTGGGTTAGTCACCCGCCTTTAACTTATGATGAAGGAGGTTAAGAATTGGATACTAACGTTGATATTGATGGAAGGATTAACTGGGAACAGTTCTATACACCATATGTCAAGCAAGGAAAGAAAAGTGGAGATAACATTATAGGACTGTGTCCTTTTCATCAAGACAGTAACCCTTCATTTTCAGTAAGTTTAACAAATGGGCTCTATAAATGCTTTGCGTGTGGTGAAGAAGGCAACCCTACAACGTTTCTAGAAAAGATAGAGGGTATTAATAGCAAAGAGGCTTACAAAAAGCTTTTAGAAATGGCTGGCTATGATACGGAAAGCACACCTAGAAAAAGTGATAAGATTATGCCTTATACACTAGACGATTACGCAGCAGATAAAGGGTTTACAGTAGAATTTTTACAGAAACTTAAGATTAAAAACGTTAAATTGGGTATAGCTATACCCTATATGGACACTGAAGGTAAGTTCGTAAGAAACCGTATAAGATACGGGCATAATCATACCATGCGCTTTAGCTGGGGTAAAGGCGGAGACTTATGCCTTTATGGCTTATGGAAGTTAGATAAAATCAGAGCTACTAAAGAGGTTGTTTTAGTAGAGGGTGAATCAGATACACAAACCCTATGGGTTTTAGGTAAGCCTACTATGGGTGTACCTGGAGCTGCTACTTTTAAGAGAGATTGGTGTAAGTATTTAGAAGGTATTGAGCGCGTATATCTACATAAAGAGCCAGACCAAGGCGGAGAAACGTTTATTGGTAAAATGCTTGAGAAGTTAAAAGAAGGCGACTATAAAGGTGAAGTCTATGTATTTAGCCTTCCTTCCTACAAGGATCCTAGCGATATGTACACTAAGATTAAGGACAAGGAGAAGGTTCGTGAGCTAATAGACATGCAGCTTAAAGCTGCTACTAAGGTAAATCTTAGCCAAGTAATAGAAAGCGTTATAGAATGCTCACCTGTTAAGCTCAAGCAGCTCAACAACTATAGGATTGATGATAGTGGTGTATATATGTTTAATGCTCAAGCGCAAGAATGGCGCCATATATGTAGGACTCCTTTAGTCTTGTCAAAGCGCATTAGGAATATTGAGACAGATGAGGAAAAGGTTGAACTGGCCTATAAGCGTGACGGCAGGTGGCATTATATCATCGAGAAGAGGTCCATAGTGTTTCAAAGCAGGAACTTAGTTGGACTTGCTGATGTAGGGATAACAGTAACGAGTGAAAATGCTAAGTTTTTAGTACGGTACCTACAGGAGCTAGAGGCTGTTAATTTTGATATTTTAAATAAATGTGAGTGTGTTACTCAGCTAGGATGGCATGATGATAGGTTTTTGCCATATGGTGATGATAATTTGATTGTAGACGTAGAGAGCAATGCTAAGATGTGGGTTAATGGCTACAAAACAAAAGGTGAACTTAATGATTGGATTAACTTCGTAAGTAGACACAGAGAAAGTAGTCCGATCATTAGAGCTTATATAGCGGCAGCATGTGCTACTCCGTTTTTAAGGCCACTAGGACAACGTATCTTTTATCTGTATAACTGGAGTGATACAGAGGGTGGTAAAACGGCATGTCTTAACCTAGCACTTAGTGTATGGGGTGATCCTACAAAGCTTATGCAGACATATAATAGCACGAGTGTAGGTCTTGAATTTATGGCTAGCTATATGAATGACTTACCTCTTGGACTTAATGAGCGTCAAGCAGCAGGTAAGGACCAGGCAAAGCTAGAGACAGATGCTTATCGGTTAGCTGAAGGTAAGGGAAGGCTTAGAGGAAATAAAAAAGGTGGATTGCAATCTAGAGGAGAGTGGCGAAGTATTATTTTGGCCAATGGTGAAGAACCGTTTATTACACCCAGTACAATGTCAGGTGTAAGCACAAGAACAATAGAACTTTACGGCAAGCCATTCGCTCAAGACGCAGATGCAAAGAGCGTTTACGAGTTTATCGGCGGGAATTACGGCACCATTGGGAAAGATATTGTTTCAAGGTATCTAGGTAAAGATAAGCTACACGATATTGTAAAGATGCTTAAGCAGCTTAATAAGATTATTGATGATGCACTTAGACAGGCCCACTCTACAAAGAAAAGTTCCAATATATCTGCTGTGGCGTTTATATCGGCTATAGATGTTTTTTTATCCGCCAATTACTTCAATCCAGATGAAGACCAAAACGTTTTGCTTAAAAGAACGCTTGATATGGCAACATTTATCTTAAACCAAGTTGAAAGTAAAAGCGAAACAGACATTGTTGAGAAATTTTACAACGATACCCAGGACTGGATGAGCATTAATAAGAATAGGTTTATCTTTGAGAAGAACATACCAAGCAATGAGATCTATGGGCTTATTGAAAGAAGTGGTGTAAGAGGAGTATTTTACTATGTGTATCCCAAAGTATTTGAGGACTTTTGTAATAAAGAGGGACAAAGCTACAAAAAGATGTTACAAGGTTTTGGTGAGCGCGGCTATATACAAACCTTAATGGATGGAGATAAGCTGAGGACCCAGGTAAGAAAATCAATAAATGGTAAACAAGGAAGGGTTATTCAATTTTATTTTGAAGGTGATTTTGAGCCTCCAGAGGAAGATGAGAAGATGCCATTTTGAGAGTAGAAGGACTTTATTCTAGTGGTAAAGTCTTTTTATTTAAGAATGAATTTTTGATAGAGGAGCCTAATAGCTCCCCTGAAGTCCTTTATAAATTTGATCAGCAGTGTTTTCTATAGAATTAAGCTCATGATTTAAATCTTTAGCTAGGTTAAGATCTCCATCAATTATTTTACTTGATACCAGATAAAAACCATCTATTTGTTCACGACTTAAACCTATGTGGGTGCAAAATGCATCCATATTAAAGTATGGATTTTCATACGCACGTTGTAAAGCTTTATATGCAGAAAGAATCTTTGGATAATTATAAAAAGACATATTGTGCCCTCCTTATTAGTTAATAATGCATAGTATATCCAAGATAAACGATTTTATAGCAATTTAAAAAATAATAATTTGGTGAGGTGAGATCATGAATAGACAACTAAGTTTATTAGAATCTAAACCTAAACTTTGGAAATATGATAATGAATTGGGTGTAGCTTATTTTTGCCCACATTGTAAAACATTCATATGTGATAGCCATCCTATATGTAAACATTGTGGTTTTGAGGTTGATTGGAATAAGGAACAAGAGTTTAAAGGAAAAGTCAAATGGTAACAAATCCAAATTTGGTGGTGGTAGTAATGCAAGAAATGGAACAGAAAGAATTTAATTATTGGGAAGATGTAGTTTTTTATCAGAAGCAGGGACACACAAAAGAAGAATCTGAGGATTTAGCATATAAAGATTTAATGAGTGTGTTCAACAAAGTATGTGATGCTATTGACAAGAACCCAAAAGGGTGCTGTGTAATATGCAAGTATTCAGAAGGTGTATGGGATACAGGTAATGTTGAGTGTGAATTTCATGGTGGTCTACACAAGAATGATGATGTGTGCGATCAATTCAAAGAAGTAGGTTTAGATGGATAAAATCAGAGTTTGAAAGGGTTTGAGAGTATGAAAAAGTTAAAAAGTATATATGAACAGCCTAAAAGATATGCTAGAAAGTGTAATATACCTATAAAATATGCAAGGGAGATATGTAAGAAACAAACAAAGTTATTGAAAGAAATAAGAAAGAATAGCAAGTGTCCTTATTGTGGCAAAAGAGAGCTTGAAATGGAATGGAGTGAGGCTGACTATACTTGTCATTCATGGATTGTATGTGGAAACTGTGGTAAAGAAGTTGATGAAACGGTATATAAGAATATAAGAGTTGAAGAGATAGGGGAGGACTTTGATATATTCCTATGGATGAGCTTAGATAATATGCACTTCACAAAAGAAGAGTGGATTGAGTTCATTAAAGAACATAAATAAATAAAATATAAGTTTGAAAGGTGGAAAAGTAAATGGAAGAGATTAAAGGAACAATGATTACTGGTGCAAGTGACGATTTAATAGAAATAGAGGGAGAACTTAGTGAAGAATTTGAAAGCTTTGATTGTACTGATGGGGTACTATCTTGCTCGGACGGAACACTCTTAGAAGTAAATTATGATAAGCATGGGATATGGAGATTTAATGTTTTATATTCAGGTAGTTTATTTAACAAGAAAGTTGAAGGTTCGGCAGATAGTGATACAAACGATGAAGTTTATTTTAATCCAGGCTTAAAGTGGATAACGTTTAATGATGATGGCCATTTAGTAACAAGATAAAATCTGATTTTTAAATTACACAGGGTGGCTGAATTTTAGGCTACCCTTTAGGAGGTGCTAAATATGTACGAGTTATTAAACATTGAGGTTAAAGATGGTAAGCAGCTAGTAAGTGGTAGAGAGTTGCATGAGTATTTAGAAATTAAGACCCCATATAAACAATGGTTTGAAAGAATGCTAGAATATGGATTCGTTGAACATCAAGATTTTGAATTGGTCACACAAAAATGTTTGACCAATAATCCTAAAAATCCTTGGACAGAAATTACGGATCATGCAATTACTATAGATATGGCCAAAGAGTTATGCATGTTGCAACGTAACGCTAAAGGGAAGTTTACAAGGCAGTACTTCATAAAAATGGAGAAAGTAAGTAAAGAACTTGTTACGTATCATGAGACTAAACTAAAAGAAATTACTGACAGATTAGATCGTACTGAAAAGCTTATTGGACTCAGAACTAGAACTAAATTCAACTATGGAAGGTACATAAAAAATAAGATGGGTATTAACAGAGCTACCAAGGACTATGACAATGTTAAGATGGTTCTTTTCGCTGAACTTGGTGTGAATATGTGGGAGCAAATTGACTACTCTTTAGATGTTATCGCCAAGATTGATGAGATTTTAGAAACGCTTAAATTGGATAACCAATTATCTTACATCAAATAAAATTCGACTTTGAGTAACTTGTTTTTATTTACATAAATAAGTTTAAATAAAGAAGAAATAGGCTCCAGTGGTCTAGTGTGGTCTAGGTAGTGGTCTAGGAAACGATACTCTTAAACCCTTGATAATACTACATTTAGACCACTAGACCACTTAGACCACTACTTTTACACCTATAAAGAAATCAAGTTGCAAAACGAGTTGAGTTAGTCTCTGTTATCAACTTATATATATAGTATATTAAATTTGGTGGTCTAGGTGGTCTAAGGGGACTAAATGTAGTAATACCAATGGTTTGAAGGCTGTTTTTTTAGACCACTAGCCTTTTTCCAGTGGTCTAGTGTGGTCTAGTTTTTGAAAATGAGGTGAAAAAGATGAAAGATATTCCGTTAGAATCTAACATCCAGAAAGATATATTGAAGTATTTAAAGTCAAGGAATGATTGCTGGTTCTTTAAGGCTCATAGTGGTAGCAGTTACAGCTCAAAAGGAACTCCTGATATCATAGGTCATTATAGGGGATTGTTTGTAGGGTTTGAAGTAAAAAGACCAAAGGTAGGAGTGCTTTCGGATCTGCAAGCTAACACGATTAGAAAAATAAATACTACTGGAGGTAGAGCTTATATTGTTACATCGGTAGAGGAAGTAAAAGAAATACTTGAGAATGTGGGGTGAAATAATGAGAAAAGACCATATAAGAGATTATGCTACAGAGGCATTTAGATATTATGCTAGGCTTGGGAAGACATTTGAACAGGTTAAAGAAGAGATATACAAAGAGGCTATTGAGAAGTCTAAAAACAATGATATTAAAACTAACAACATCTGTTCTCCCACTGAGCTTGCTATGATGAGAGCTGACAAAGCAGTAATCGAAAAGAAGGGCGAGCTTGAGGATATACTTGCTGTTGAGGAAACATTAAAGCAATTAGCTTATGAATACAATGGGTCTGATATTAAAAAAGTTGTGCAATTAGTTTATTTTGAGAACCCATCAGAAGAGATAGAGCGTAATGAGTTTACTAGGAGAGTTATTTATGCAGCTAATCAAATACATTGTGATGAACGCACCGTATACAGGTACCTAGGAAAAGCACGGAGTATATTTGCAGAAAATCGTGGTTTAAGGAAAACTAATAAGCATATTTCATAAAGTTGTCAGTAGTAGACCTAAAAAATGTGTTAATATGGTAATGTGAACAAAAGCACTTAGATGGTATAGGAGAGTTAAATGACTTCTCTAGCCACACTAGGTGCTTTTTTTATTTCAAGAAAGGAGTAGGGTCATGGCAAAATCAAAATATGAAACTCATGTATTACCAAGATTGGTTGAGATTGAAGGGTGGGCTAGGGATGGCCTTACTGATGAACAAATAACTAAGAATTTAGGAATTAGCATTCAGACATTTTATACGTACAAGGTTAAGTATATTGAGTTTTTTGAGTCCTTAAAAAGAGGAAAAGAGGTAGTTGATCGAGAAGTAGAAAATGCACTTCTTAAAAGAGCTCTCGGATACAGTTATCAAGAAGTTACTAGAGAGCCAGTATTAAATTCTGATACAGGGAAGTATGAATTGCAGCCTACAAAAGTAGTAACTAAAGAAATAGCTCCTGATACTACGGCACAAATATTCTGGTTAAAGAATAGAAAGCCAGAAGAATGGAGAGATAAAAAAGATATAGAGCATAGTGGAAATGTAAATAACCCATATGCTAATCTAACCGAAGAACAGCTTCTAAAAATCGCAAAAGGTGGCTAAAAAGCATATAAATACTAAACTTTATACATTCTAAGTAAATTTGATTTTAAGAAAGCTTGTAAAATCAGCGTTTAGTTAAAAATAGTAACCACATATAACAAAAAATTATCTTTGGTGATTGACTTATGTAGGAGGTAAATACATGTGCAAAACATAGATAAAAATATAATAACTTTAGGAGCTAAGATAGAACTTGCAAAACGTAGGTTCTTTTTTTATTGCCAGCTTAAAGCACCTAAGTTTTACAAAGATGATAGACCATTTCTTATAGAGTTATGTGACACACTACAAAGCTTCTATGAAGCACAAGATGAGCAAGTCCTTATTGTTAATATGCCACCAAGGCATGGAAAGAGTCGTACAGCTTCTTTGTTTGTTGAGTGGATGTTTGGTAAGAACCAACAAGAGAAGGTTATGACAGGTTCTTATAATGACACCTTATCAACTACCTTTGCAAAGTCTGTAAGAAATTCCATACAAGAAGAAAAAGCCGATATCCTTAAGCCCGTGTTTAGTGATGTGTTTCCGGGTGTAAGAGTTAAGCGTGGGGATGGATCTATGAGCCTATGGTCATTAGAAGGTGGATACAATAACTATCTGGCCACATCACCAGGAGGAACAGCCACAGGATTTGGAGCTTCTATCATGATAATAGACGACTTAATCAAAAGTGCTAAAGAAGCCTACAATGAAAATGTATTAGAAGGTCATTGGGATTGGTTTACTAACACAATGCTTTCACGTCTTGAAGAAGGCGGAAAGATTATTATAATCATGACTAGATGGGCAAGTGGTGATCTAGCAGGTAAGGCCCAGGAGCATTTCAAGGAACAAGGCATTAAAGTTAAACACATAAACATGAAGGCTGTACAATCTGATGGGTCTATGCTTTGTAGTGAGATACTTTCTAAGAAATCTTACGACATGAAAGTTAAGGCAATGGGTGAGGATATAGCAAGTGCAAACTATCAGCAGGAACCAATAGACCTTAAAGGCTGCCTATATAGTAGCTTTAAAACCTATATACAGTTGCCTAAGGATGATAAAGGTAATTTACTATTTACACGTATATCATCCTATAGTGACACAGCAGATGAAGGCTCAGACTATTTATGCAACATTATCTACGGTGAGTATAACAAAGAGGCTTATATTTTAGATATTTATTACACCAAGGATCCTATGGAGACTACAGAAGAAGAAACAGCTAGAAGGCTTTACCAGAATAGCGTAAATGTATCCACTATTGAAAGCAATAATGGTGGTAGAGGATTTGCTAGAGCTGTAGAAAGGATATTAAGAGAGAAGTTTGGTAGTAATAAAACTAAAATCAAATGGTTTCACCAAAGCCAAAATAAGAACGCCCGTATACTTAGTAATGCTACCTGGGTTATGGATCATATTTATTATCCAGTAAATTGGAGAGATAGATGGCCAGAGTACTATAAGGCCATGACTAAATATCAAAGAGAAGGTAAAAACAAAAATGATGATGCTCCTGATGCCACAACTGGAGTTGCCGAGGCATTTAATAAGTGTTCAGGTGGTATTTCAGTATTAAAGCCAAAAGAGAGGAGGTAGGCAATGCCAGCAATAGAGTTAGAACAATTTAAAAAGATTTTAGAACGCTATAAAAATGGACATGATGAGTATATTAAGCAATGCAAAGTAGCGAGAATGTACTATGCACACAAGAATGATATATTAAGTGATTCAGCTCCAGCTAATAGAAACAAGCAAAAAGAAGATAATCCTTTAAGAGCAGCTGACAATAGAATCCCTCATGATTACCATGCTCAACTTGTAAATCAAAAAGCATCTTATTTATTCTCATATCCGCCTACGTTTGATGTAGGGAAGAAAGAGCTTAATGAGAAGATTAAGAAGATGCTGGGAGACAATTACGAGAAGTATTGTAATGAACTTTGTGTAGATGCTTCTAATTATCGCAATGCATGGCTGCATGTATGGAAGGATAGCGATAGTAAAGAATTTAAGTATGCACCGGTTAATCCTATTCAAGTCATTCCTATTTACTCAAATGGATTGATTAAGGACTTAGCTGCAGTTATTCGTGTTTACTCAGAATACTTTGATGATGGTAGTACGTATTCAACAAACAACTATTACACAGTATATGAGTATTGGGATAAAGAGGGATGTACTACATTTCGCAAGAAACAGAATGCTATTAGCTTGAATGATATTGAAAGCATTAATCGATTTGTTTCAGTCAATATTGATACTGGTGAGAGCACAGAAAGTAATTATTATCAACATGATTTTGGAGAGGTACCATTTATTGAGTTTCCCAATAATAACATCAAAGATAGTGACTTAACTAAGATTAAACCATTTATTGATGTTATGGATAACGTATTAAGTGGGTATGTTAATGATATTGATGACATTCAGCAGCTCATATGGGTACTTACTAACTATGGAGGTACTGATTTAGATGAGTTCAGAAAAGACTTAAAGAAATATAAGGCTATCAACATGGAAAGTATGGGAGCTGATGATAAGTCAGGAGTTCAAACGATAGCTGTTGATATTCCAGTAGAAGCGAGAAACAAGCTTTTAGAAATTTGTAGAAAACAAATCTATGAACAAGGGCAAGGACTAGACCCTCATCCAGAAGGTGGTTATTCGAATAGCTCAGGAGAAGCACTTAAATTCATGTATGCACCACTTGAACTAAAGGCATCACTCATGGAAATTGAGTTTAGACCAGGCTTTAATAAACTCATTAGGCTCATGGCAAAGAGTCTAGGAAAGAACGAATATTTTTCCATTAATCAAACATGGACTAGAAACTCTATAAAGAATGAGTTAGAGGCTTCTCAAATTGCTCAAAATAGTTTCGGTGTTATATCTAGAAGAACACTCTTAAAGAATCATCCATGGGTGGAAGATGTAGAGCAAGAACTCATTTACCTTGAGGAACAGGAGCCAGATCAGGAGCCTCCACTAATAGGTGGTGGTAGTTAATGGATAATCATACTTATTGGATTAAAAGGCAAGAGGCTAAATATCTAGCTGGAGAAAAACTTATTACAGATTACTATAAGGGTTTGGAAAAAGCTTTTAAGCAAGCACAAAAGGAAATCACTAACGTAGTTAATGCTTTTTATATTCGTTATGCAAATGAAAATAATGTTACCTTTCAAGAAGCACAGAAGCTTTTAACACGTGCAGAGATAGGGGAGCTTCAAGAGTTTATTGACATGGCTAAAGAATATATGGGAGAGTATAACCTTGAACTTAATAACATGTCAATAAAGGCAAGAATAACCAGGTATGAAGCACTTCAAAAGCAAATAGATGTCGTATTGCAAAAACTCTATGCTACTGAATATGAACAAAAAGGTAGAGAGATTTTGCAAAATGCTTATACAGAGTCCTATTACCGAACTTGGTGGAATATAGATTGTTATAAGGGATTTCATTCAGAATTTGCTCAGATTAATCCAGTGCTTATTGATGAGCTTATTAACTACCCATTTAATGGGGCCAATTATTCTGCTAGGTTGTGGAAACAAAAGGATCATATGCTATACAAGCTGAATGAATCTCTTACTACAATGCTCATACAAGGGAGAAATCCTAAAGTATTGGCACCAGAATTTGCAAAGCAATTTGATGCAAAGACAAAGGATGCTTATAGATTACTACACACTGAGGGAAGCTTTATCATGGAGCAGGCTACTCAAAAGATGTACATAGAGGACGGAATAGAGAAGTACGAGTGGTCAGCTACACTGGATCTAAGAACTTGCCATGATTGTAGCCCACTAGATGGTGAAGTATTTGATGTAGGCAAAGGTATTGTAGGGGAAACACTTCCACCCAAGCATAACCGTTGCAGATGCACCACACTACCTTATTTTAATGATGTTGATAAGTATATTAGCGAGAGAACAGCACGTAACCCTGAGACAGGTAAGAGCATACAAGTATGGGAAGATATGAAATATGATCAATGGTATGACCGATATGTTAAAGGAGTACCAGAAGCAGAACTTGCCGAGAAGAAACTCAAAGGACTTTATGAAGACAGAAAGCAATGGAACCAGTATAAAGAAGTCCTTGGAAAAGAAGTACCTCAATCTATTGAAGCCTTCCAAGAGTTGAAGTATACTGATAATGAGAAGTGGAAATTATTAAATACTGAATATAGAAAAACTAATTCATACAATACAATCATTAAAAATGAGCCAGATATTACAAAAGACCTTGTAGAGATATCTAACCGAACTAGTGTTAGTATGGTTGGATTGGAATACAGATTAAAGACCAAAGAGTCATTTATTCGGAAAGTTAATAGTGATAGTATGAATAGCTTTGATGGAGATATTATTTCTAAAACTATTAGCAATACTAATGATGTTATTAGATATACATATCAATCTGATAAAAATACGTTTGTTGATTCATATAAATCTGTTTGTAATTCTTTAGTAGATAAAGGGTATAAGACAATAAAGGTAAAGAATACATGGTTAGATAAGCGTAACCCATATAATGGAGTGAACTGTATATTTGAAGGTTTAAATGGTCAAAGATTTGAAGTGCAGTTTCATACTCCAGAGAGTTTCAATTTGAAAAATGGAGATATGCACAAGTTATATGAAAAAATGAGACTTGATACAACAAGTCAAGAAGAAAAGAAAAATTTAACAATTAAGATGTTTGAACTATCGTCAAAGTTAGAAAGACCATTAAATATTGAACAAATATAGAGGGAGGTGGAGTATATGGAAGATTTTTATTTTGCATATGGGTATAGCAAAGGTAAGGTAGATAGGTTATACAGAAGAATTGATGGAAGTTTTGAAAGGTATGATTTTGATACTAAAACATGGGTTGATGCTCCAGAACAATCTTGCATCTATATTGGTGAAGATTTGATGTATGATGAAATATCAGAAGATGATGCTAATAAAGTAATAAATACCAAATAGGCACTTACTTAGTTGAATGAGTAGGTGCTATTTTTATGTAAAAAATGAGGTTGTAAGATGATAGATAAAGTAAAAATAGGATGGAAAACTTATAAGGTTGAATCTGTAGAACCAAAACAAACGTTATTTATTGAAGGCAAAGAATGCTATGGAACTATTGATTATGACAAACAACAGATTGATTTAAGCACCACTAATAGCAATGCTCTAAATGAGGTTACACTAATACATGAAGTTCTCCATGGGATAGAAGATATGTATTACTTGGACTTGGGAGAAGAAACTGTAAAAAGGCTTGCGGAGGCAATTTATACGGTATTGAAAGATAATAATTTAGATATTGTTAAGCAATGTGAAAAAGCGTGACATTTAATTGCCACGCTCTACTTGTAAAACTATTTCTTTTTTGGTTTAGCTTGTGATAAAGCACTTCCAGCAACACTTTTTGAAGCTTTGCTTGTTCTGCTATCTTGTAATATTTTAGAAGCAGTAGAAGCAACTTTAGAACTAGTTTGTTTAGTATTTTTTGCTACCATATGCAACACCGCCTTTCCTTATGTATTTCAGCTCTGCCAAGCTGATAAATGAATTATAGAATAAGAGAACTGAATATTGTGTCGTAATAAAGCACTAAGTAAATCTTAAGCGAAAACCACCAGTTGAGAGGGGGAGTGGTGAGTAACTTCTACTTAGTGCTTTTTATATGTCCGGAATGACGTAAAACTATCAAATCCATGTGATGATAACACGTAAAAATCGTAGGAGGATATAGGGATGAAAAGAGAATTTCTAGAAGGATTATTAAAAGACATCAAAGAAGAGGACAGAAAAGCTATTGTTGACAAAATTATGGCTGAAAATGGGACAGATATCAATGCAGCTAAAGGAGACACCAAGAAACTGGAGGATGAAGTAAAGACGTTAAAAGGTGAAAAGAAGAACCTTGAAGGTCAGCTTACCACAGCTAATGGAACAATCGAGGATCTAAAGAAAGGTAACCCTGATGTTGAAGCTTTGCAAACTAAAATTAAGGAGCATGAAGCGACTATTGCTAAACAGAAGCAAGAACATGAAGCGGAAGTTACCAAGCTTGCACGAGAAGCCATTAATACAGAGTTGGTCGGTAAGTACAAGGCTAAAAATGCGAAGGCTGTTATGGCTCTTATTGATGCGTTTGAAGCCAAAGACAATGAGGATTACAAGACATTACTAGATGCTAAGCTTAAGGCTTTAAGTGAGGCAGATGATACTAAGTTTATGTTTGGTGAAGCCCAAATCAAACAAAACTATAATCCAAATGGTGGTGGGAATCCTGGTAAAGAAGGTTTAGGGGCTAGCATGGCAGCTCAAAGAAATACAACACAGGCACCAGCGTTTGACCCTTGGGCAATTAAATAAAGGAGGAATAGAAAAATGTACGCAAAAACAGTGAATTATGATAATACACCAGAGTTTTTAGCAGCAGAGCATCATGTATGCTTTTCTACTACAATTAACAACACAGGAATTACAGCAGATAGCAATGGAAAGAAATGGGCTATTGCAGGTAGTTTGATTGATGCCACAGGTAACGTGGTAACAGTTACTTATTCAGCAAGTACCTATACACCATCCGCAACACCAGTAGGGATTTTATTCCACACTGTAGACGTTACAGAGGGCTCACAACCAGCATCACTAATGGTTGAAGGGTATGTAATGGCTGAGAGATTACAAGGTGATAATGTAGCAGGATATGTAGCAACAGCAGCATTTAAAACAGCATGTCCAGAAATTAAATTAAGATAAGGAGGGCTATCTAATGCCAAGAATCGAAGAATTATTAACCCCAAAAGAATTGATTGATTATACAAAGGCAAGAGCATTACCACCAATGGTAGGTGAAACACTCTTTCCAAGCCAAAAAACAGATGCATTAGACATTGAAATGATTAAAGGTGCTAGCAATTTGCCAGTAGCAGCAAGCGTACATGCTTTTGATACTGAAGCCGAAATTGGAAGCAGAGAGGGTGGAAGCAAAAGTTTCCAAGACCTTGCATTAATCAAAAGAAAAGAAAAAGTGGATGAGAAAACACTTATTGCACTTAACAATCCAAGGACATCAGCAGAAGAAAAACGTATTATCAGTGATCTGTTCAACACAGTGGATAGACTTGTAAATTCAGTATTAGTTAGAGTGGAGGCTATGCGCCTTGAAGCCCTCAGTACAGGAAAGATTCAAGTCAATGAGAATGGTGTAAAGGCAACCATTGACTATGGAATGAATGCAGCCCACAAAGCAAGTAAAACATGGGCTACTGGTACACCAGATATCCTTCAAGATATTTTTGATATGTGTACTACAATCAACACGAACACAGGCTTTAAACCTTCTCGTATCTTAACCAGTACAAAAAATCTTAATATCTTACTTAAAGATGCATCTATTCGTTCGGCGGTATTTGGTGTTAACTCAGCCATGTTGCTTACCTCTGCTCAGCTTAATCAGTTTTTAGTAGCTCAATCCCTTCCACAAATCGCAGTATATGATGCTATGTATCGTGTACAAGCTAAAGCAGGTACATATACAACTAAACGCTATTTAGCTGAAAATGCTCTTGTTTTAATGCCAGAGGGTAAGATGGGTGATACTTTCTATGGTCCTACAGCTGAGGAAATCGAATTGGCTACAAAAGGTGATGTAGATATCGAAATGATTGGAAACATCTTAGTAGAGCAATATGCAACAAATGATCCAGTAGCTAAGTGGATTAAGGCAGTAGCAACAGCTATGCCATCCTTCCCCTATGCAGACCAAGTAGGCGTTATCACCGTATCTTAATAGGGGTAGTATTTGCTACCCTTATTATTGTAAAGGAGGAAGCTAAATGGTACTTGATAAAGTAAAAGGCTTGCTTAAGTTATCACAAGATGAACCATTAGTTACTTTTACAGTAGGCATGGTTACCGATGAAGTACTTAATTACTGTAATCTAACAAGTATCCCTGAAAGGCTTGAGAACGTAGTAGCCATGATGTGCTTTGATGTTATTAAGCAAAGTGGTCTCTCTCTGTCTGAGGATAAGGAGGATCACGTTAAGAGCATACGTGAAGGGGATACAACTATCCAATATGTTTCCACTACAGAAATGATTGTAGAGCGTATCAAAAACCCTTCTTTTATGTTCAACTATACCGCACAGCTTAATACTTTTAGGAGGCTAAGAAGATGAATCCATTAGCTAGGCTCTGGAAAGATAAGATGACCGTTTATCGCTTTCAAGAAATAACTGAGGGAGACATTACACATGAAAAAGATGGAATGGTTTGTGATAATATACCTTGTAAGTACAGCAAAAGTAGCTTAACCGAAGCAAGCGAGGGAGCTCCTCAGCTTGTTAATCGACATATCTTATTTTGTGCAAGAGATACAGATATCAAGGAAGGTGACAAGGTAGTTGTTACACAACGTAACGGCAATACTGTAGAGCTTGCAGTAGGTGAAGGCTTTCCTTACACCAGTCATATTGAGTTTAGCGTTGAGAGGAAGGAATTCCTATGAATACGAATCAGCGTGCTAATCAAATGGCTATTCAGAAGTATCGCAAGGAATTAATGGCTATGATAAGTGATATTAAAGAGATTGATGAGCGTGTGTTAACTAAAGCTGTTAATGTAGGGGAATCAGAAGTTAAACAAAATACACCAGTAGATACCGGATTTATGAAGAAGCAATGGTACGTATCACCTACTAAGCGAACAGCTAATGGTGTAGAGAAAAGACTTTACAATATTGCAGATTACGCCTCCTATGTCAATTATGGTCATCGCATTGTAAAAGCACAGGTTACAGTTGGATTTGTTAAAGGTAGGTTTATGCTAGAAAAATCAGTAGCTAAGGTCAATAAGACATTAGAAACAGAGTTTAAAAAAGAAGTAGAGAGGGTGAATAGAAAGCATGATAAGTAGCATTAAAGGATGCATAGCTAGAAAGCTTAAGGAAATCTATCCAGCTTATACGGTTTATGATGAGGATATTCCTCAAAACTTCAAAACACCTTCTTTTATGATTAACCTTATTCAGGAAGACTATTCTAAGTTACTTCATATGAAGTCAAAAGCAACCCTTAGCTTTGATGTAGCCTATTTTAGTGGGAGTAAAGCAATCAATAATGATATACAAGATGTTCAAACAAGCCTACTAAGAAAATTTGATTTAATTAAGAAAGATGATTTTAAAATAAGGATACTCAATAAGCGGTGCAACACTACGGATAAGGTGTTGCACTTTTTATTTGATGTGAATTATAGAGAAATCAACCAAGAAGCATTTATAAAAATGCAGAAAGAAACAACGAATACACGTTTGTAAAGGAGGAGAAAAATGGCAGGTACATGGAATTCACAAAACAAAGTCCTTCCAGGTTGTTACATTAATTTTAAAACCAATGAACCACTCAGTATTATGCCAGGTGATAGAGGAATAGTCGTTATTCTTCAGGAGATGTCAGTAGGAACTGAAGGAGACATGTATGCTATTACAGCAACCGATGTTTCCGAATGGCCAGAGAATGCTACAGCAGCAGATAAATTCTTAACAGGTGAAGCACTTAAACTAGCACAGAAGGTTATTGTGTATAATTTAGGAATTGCTAGAGATTCAGATGCGATTACGGCGGCTCTTACAGCTTTAAAGACAGTTATTTTCAACACCCTGTGCTATCCCTATGATAGTTTAGAGGAAGGATCTATCGACACATCGGCTAAAACAGCCATTAACACCTGGATTGAAGCCATGAGAAGTGACGAGGGAATTTATTGTCAAGCCGTATTAGCCAACCATGCTGCAGATAGCGAAGCTGTTATCAATGTAGCTAATGGGGTGAAAATGGTTGATGGAACAACGCTTACGGCGGCACAGTGCACAGCTTGGGTAGCAGGAGCCACAGCAGGGGCGTATATCAATCAGTCTAATACCAATCAAAAGTATATAGGTGCTGTTGATGTAAGTCCACGTATGACAAAAACAGAAATGGAAACGGCCATTAACGCAGGTAAATTCATCTTTAAAGTAGATACTTCGCAGAATGTTACAGCAGTCTATGATATTAACTCGTTTATTACCTTTACTGCAGATAAAGCAAAAAGTTTTAGAAAAAACAGAACGGTAAGAGTGATTGATAATATCAATAATGATGTAACCAAGATTTTTGAAGCAAATTACATGGGTAAAATTAATAATAATGAGGAAGGTAGAAGTTTACTTAAAGCTAGCCTTGTAGAATACTTCAAAGAATTGCAACGCTTGCAAGCTATACAGAACTTTGTGCCGGATGATGTAACGGTTACGATAGGTGCAGATAAAGATGCAGTCGTTATTGATTGCTATATCCAAACAGTGGATAGTGCAGAGAAATTCTACATCACTGTAAATCTTAGATAGGAAGGAGAATGAGTATGTCAGATAATTACGTAAGATTGGCCGACACCATATCCTCTAAAGAGGGTAAAGCCTATATTACTATTGATGGACAAAACCGAGAACTCTTTGAAATCTCGTCATTTTCAGCTCAACTGGAATTACAAGTGCAGTCAAGAAGAATGCTCGGGCATAGGATGGTACAGCATAAAGTCACTGGAGCTGAAGGTACTGGTTCTATGACTATGTACTTTATGAATAGTGATATGCTTCGCTTAGCAGTAGATTATATTAAGAATGGTAATTATGGTGGACTAAAAATCCAAGTTAAAAACATGGATGAACAAAGTACTATCGGTACGCAGGATGTGGTATTAAGTAACGTGCTACTTTCTACCATACCAGTTGCTAAACTAGATGATCAATCAGAAGACCCTATCACTATTGATACGGACTTTACTTTTGACGACATTGATGCACTTGAGTTGTTCCAGTTACCACAAAACTATCGTTAATCACTAAAGGGGGCTTACGTCCCTCTAATTTTTTATAAAAGGAGAGGATTAGATAATGAGTAAAAGTTTACAAGCCTTTTTAAACCCAGTAAGAATAGAAAACAAAGAGGTTATAGTAAGTAATAGGTTTGTTGAGGATGGTAAAGTAGTACCGTTTGTAATCAAACCTATTACTCAAAAAGAGAATGAGCTACTTATTAAAAAGTATACTAAAATGGATAAAAAAGGTAATCAGACATTCAATCAAACTGAATATGTGCAAGCGCTCACAGCAAGTGCGGTAGTATTCCCAGATTTAAATAATGCAGAATTGCAAAAAACACTTGGTGCATTAGGCAATGTAGATGCACTAAAAGAATTGCTTTATGTAGGTGAATTTTCTGTGTTAACACAAGAAGTCCAGAAACTTAGTGGATTAGATGTTGAAGATGAGGAATTAATAGAAGAGGCAAAAAACTAATTAAGGAGAATAACTTTGAGTTCTTAGTAGCTCATTTTGTTCTCCAAAAGCTCCATCGGTTTCCACATGAATTAGCTGAACTACCAAAAACTGAGAAAGCCTTGGTCTATGCATCCATCATAGAAAGGATGGAACAAGAGAAAAAAGAACAAGAGAAGCTTAATAGGCTAAAAGCTAAAAAAGGAAGGAGGTGAGTATGTGCCTACATTAGAAGCAACATTCAAACTATATGATGGCTACAATAAGACAATTAGTCAAGTTATAGCTGGTACGGACAAGGCTACAAATAAAATATTAAAAGCTTCAGGAGCTACTGACACTTTTAATACTAAACTTTCAAAATCAGGAGCAAGCGCAGGTTTAGCTGCTGGTGGCATAAGTAAGCTTGCTGTAGCATTAGGTTCTCTTATAACTGTTAAAAAAGCTATTGATATTACTGATTCATATGCAAATACAGGATCAAGGCTTGCGTTAATTAATGATGGATTACAGACTCAGGTTGAATTACAAGAAAAGATATTTAATGCAGCTGAAAGGTCTAGAGGAAAGTATGCTGATATGGCAAGTGCTGTTTCAAAAATGGGTATGCTGGCTGGTGATGCATTTGGAAGTAATGATGAGCTTATAGGGTTTACTGAGTTAGTACAGAAGTCATTTAGATTAGGTGGATCAAGTGTAACAGAACAACAAAGTGCAATGCTACAGTTATCACAGGCAATGGCAGCAGGAAGACTTCAAGGTGATGAGTTTAGAAGTATTATCGAAAATGCTCCTAAAATCGCAGAGGCTATAGCAAAATATACAGGTAAATCAAAAGGAGAATTAAAGGCTTTATCCTCAAAAGGTATGTTAACAGCAGATATTATTAAAAATGCTATGTTTGGAATGAGTGATGATATTAATAATGACTTAAAAAAGATGAAACGTACATTTGGTGATGTTTGGAATGATATTTCAAACAATGCACTTAAAAAGTTTGAACCTACAATGGAAAAAATAAGTGACCTTATAAATAATCCTAAGTTTGATGCTTTTACAAATAGCATAATAAATGGAATTAATGGAGCTGCTAATGGTGTATTGTGGCTTATAAATGGTTTTATTGAGCTAGGGACTATTATAGATCAAAATAGAGAAGTTGCAGGATTATTTGTATCAATTTTAGGTGGCTCCATGATTGGTTCGGCTATAACAAATATATCTACGCTTGCTAAAGGATTATTTGTGACAGGTGGTCTTTTATCAATTGGAATAGGCCTCACAATGGGACTAGCTTATGCATGGATAACTTTTGGAGATTGGTTTAATAGCGTAATGGGTAATGTGTACGGAACAGTATACGTTATTACAGGTGCTATAGTGAATGCATTCATAGGTGTAGGATATACAATAGATAATATTGTTAAAGCTATATTTAATAGTTTTGTATGGCTTACAAATTCCACAATAGATTTATTAAATATGTTACCTGGTGTTAATTTAGGTAAAAAGGATTACTGGAAAGGATTTATGCCAGAGGCCCCTTTTCTGGATTTAAACGAAGAATTTAAAACAGGATACCAAAGTGGAAGTTATGGAAGTAAAGGAATGAGCAATGGTATAAGTACAATGCTTGATGATTTGCGAAATATGTTTAATGGAGAAGATGTATTAGGTTCATTTGGTGATTTTAGCAAGATAGACCATATCTTTAAAAGCTTACAGTTCGGAACCCCTTTTACCGGTTTTGATAATCCAATAGAAGTCACAGGTAAAGGTGGTAAAGCAGTAGAAATTAATATGGATAAACAAGACTTGCAATACCTAAAGGATATTGCTGAGAGGGAGTATATCAATAAATTTTCTACAGCTACGTTGGCACCTAATACTAACATACAGTTTACTGGTCCAATAAGTAAAGAAACAGATGTTGACATGGTGGCTAAGCATATAAGGGACATTATGATTGAAGAAATAGAAATTTGTGCAGAGGGGTGATAAGTTGAGTAATTATAAAGTGTACTTTGATAGTGGAACAACTAAGCTAGTACTTCCAGTTAATCCAGAAGAAATAGAAGTTAAATATGCACAGGCTAATGAAAAGTATGAAGTGCTCAAATTAGGTCAAGTTGTCATTCCTACACATGTTGAATTGAGATCTTTTAGCTTTGAATGTGAATTACCAGCTAAGCCACCGATATACACAGAAACACCCAATTACTTTATTAGTCCTGATGAATACTTGAAGATATTTAGAGCATGGCAGGGATACAAAAAGCCGATGTGGTTTATTGCTTCTAATGGTATTGGAGAAGATATCAGCACAAAGGTACTTATAGAGAGCATGACTATAATTGAGCGTGCAGGTGAGGAAGGTGATAAGTTTGTAACCTTTCAACTTATTGAATACCAAGAGTTTGCTAAAAGACAAGATGTAGTCATCAAGGAAAAAGTGACGATTGCTCAAAAAGCAAATGCATCTAGTCAGGCAAGTAATCCTAAAAAACCTACTACCTATATGGTTCAAAGTGGCGATACATTGTGGGGTATAGCTAAGAGATTTTATGGGAATGGAGCCAAATATACGACCATATATGATGCAAATAAGGATAAAGTTAAAAATCCTAACCTTATTCGTGTAGGGCAGGTGATTAATATACCATGAGTTTTGAATTTTTTGTAGAGAATAAAAAAGATGGTAAAATATCTGAAATAAGTGAGTTAGTTACTTCTATTAGCTACTCGGATCCGCTAAATAATGGATGTGGAAAGCTTGAATTTAGTTATCTAGATGATGAGCTTGATATCTATAATGGATCAGTTATTCGATTTAGGTACCAAGGAACCAACATATTTTATGGTTATGTCTTTAAAAACTCAAGGAGTAAGGCTAAAAAAGTACCTATTGTGGCTTATGATCAACTGCGATACTTAAAGGCGAAAGACATCATGGTCATTCAAAACATGGAGGTGGCTGACATTATAACTAGAGCTTGCCTTTATTTTAATCTAAGAAAAGGAAATGTCACCCCTACAGGGTATAAACTTCCAACGAGTGTGCAAGATAATAAAACATGGTTAGATGTGATTTATGAGGCTATAAGAGATACACTTTTAGCTACATCTAGAAAATATTGTCTAAGAGATGAGTTTGGATATATTGCTCTTAGAAATCTTGAGGAACTAAAGCTTAATCTGATACTAGGTGAAGGTAGTCTATGCTATGATTTTAACTATGAGAAATCTATAGATACGAATACCTACAACCTTATTAAGCTTATCAAAAAGAATGAAGAAAGTGGTAGAGTAGACGTATATATAGCCAAGGATAGTGATTCCTTTTCAAAATGGGGCATATTGCAGTATTACGAGGAAGAAGATAAAAGCTCTAATGATGCAACTATTAAGAGTAAGGCAGATGCCTTATTAAAACTTTATAATAGAGAATTAGAAACATTGGAGTTAAAGTGCCTTGGAGATACAAGAGTAAGGGCAGGAACGAGTGTACTAGCTGAGCTTTCAGATATCGGAGTAAACAAGAGACTTATTGTCAAAAATGTGACTCATCACTTCCTGCCAGTCCATACCATGGAGGTAGAGCTATGTATATAGAATCGATTAAAAAAATAATAGTAGGTTATCTGAATAACTTAAAGACTACACAAGTTTTATCAGGAACAGTGGAGAGTATCAACCCTTTAGCCATTAGAATAAGCAAGGAACTTGTCATACCTTCTGAGTTAATTAGTGGTGAGCTTAAGAGGTTTATCATTAAATCCTGGCAAGTGGGTATGAAACTTAATCTCATTAGAAATGAAGGTGGTCAAGAGTTTGTTATCCTTGAAGAAATTACTAATATACCTTCAATCAGTGTAGGTACAATCACAGCTGTTAATCCATTAGTTATGGAAATAGGAGAAGGACCATTAAAATTGGTTGAGGAAAGAATTATAGGAAACCAAAAGGCTAACTATAATAAAATTGAGGATATAGGGAAGAAGGTTAGGCTCCTAAAAAACAGTGCTTCACTTCATTTCTACATTCTTGAGGAGGTGATTGAAGATGCTTCCTAGTAGCAAGCTGTATGACATGGAAATAGACGCTACAGAAACAGAAACGAGTAAGACGTATAAACTTACTACCAAAAAGATACAAGGCACTACAAGCGATATAGAAGCACTCAAACAAGCTATATATAAGATACTTGATACTGAAAAGTACGATTATCCTATCTATAGCTTTAATTATGGGATTGAGTTTAACAAGCTTATTGGTCAAGATATGACCTATGTACGTATTGAAATGAAAAGGCTCATTAGGGAGGCTTTGCTTCAAGATGACAGAATAACAGATGTAGTCAATTTCAACTTTACCTTTGAGGGTGATGAGGTACTGTGTGAATTCGATGCCGTAACGATTTATGGAATGATTACTGCCAGCAAGGGGGTGAGTATTTAGTGTTTGAAAATATGACTTATGAAAATATTTTAAGCAGTATGCTTGAAGGTGTAACAAGTGATGTAGACAAGAGAGAGGGAAGTATCATTTATGATGCATTGGCTCCATGTGCCTTGAAGCTGGCAGAGACTTACTTTGAGCTAAACAACTTCTTAAATCTTGTATTTAGTGATACTACGGTTGGGATATACTTAGACAGATGTGTAGCTGATTTTGGTTTAAGTAGGAAGCAAGCGACAAAGGCTATTCGTAAAATAATTACCAGTGGTGTAGTCCCCATAGGGACTAGGTGGGCAATAGAAGATACAACTTATAAAGTTATAGAGTTTATCACTGTAGGTGAATACAAGGCAGAATGTGAGCAATATGGTGATATCGGTAACACCTATACTGGAACTCTACAAAGCTTAGATAACATCAGTGGAATAACAGCTAACCTTACGGCTATTTTATTAAGTGGTCAGGAAGAGGAAAACGATGAAAATTTACGTGATCGGTTCTACAATAAGGTTCGTATGCCTGCGACAAGCGGAAACACTTATCACTATAGACAATGGGCTCTTGAGGTTGAAGGGATAGGAGATTGTAAAGTATTTCCTATTTGGAACGGTGCAGGTACAGTAAAGGTACTTATAGTAGATTCTAATAAGGAAGTTGATGAAACGCTTGAAGCAACGGTAGCAACACATATTGAAGAGGTTAGACCAATAGGTGCCACAGTAACAGTAGACAGCCCTACAGCTAAAACAATAGAAGCTACATCAACTATCACTTTGGATGGATCTAAAACGTTAGAAGAAGTAAAGGCAAGCTTTGAAGAGAAGTTAAAGAAATATCTAAACAGTACAGTCTTTAAGACCTACTCTATAAGCTATGCCATGATAGGAAGTATCCTCCTCACTACTCCTGGAGTAAGCGACTACGAAAATCTGCTTGTAAATAGTGGCACAGCTAATATTGCTATTGAAAGTACTGAGATACCAATACTTGGGGCTGTGACTCTAACAGAGGTGGTGGACTAATGGACTTAATGGAATTACTTCCAGAGTATTATAAAGGTAATACCACTATGGAGGAGCTTCAAAAAATCCTAAGTACCAAGGTTAATGCTCTTGCTACAGCAAAGGACACAACAATAGACCAATGCTTTATCAATACAGCTACTGAATTACTTAGTAGGTATGAAACGATATTCGGTCTTAGTGTAGATGTTAGCAAGAGCACTACTTTTAGACGTGAGCGAATTAAGGCAAAGATAGCAGGAACAGGTACCACTACTAAGCAAATGATTGAGGATGTAGCCAAGTCATATTCAAATGGTGAGGTTGAAGTAATAGAAGATAATGCTAATTATAGATTCATTATTAAGTTTGTAGGTACGATAGGGATACCGGAGAATATGGGAGACCTTACGCTGACTATAGATGAGATAAAACCGGCTCACTTAAGCTACACCTTTGAGTACACATATAATACCTACAATACAGCAGGGCTATATACTCATAATTATCTTGCCAATTTCACTCACAGTGGCATAAGAGAGGAGGATTTAACAAATGGCTAATTACACAACGAATTACAACCTAAAAAAGCCATTAGGTACCGAAAACTACAACATAGAAGACCAGAATGGAAACATGGACATTATAGATCAGAAGCTTGGAGAGCAAGCTGAACAAATAAGTGGTTGTTTAGAGAAAATGGGGCCATTAACAGGGCTTATGACTAGTGTTAAGACGAATATAGTAGCTGCTATTAACTCTTTATGTACATTAGCAAGTACAACAGTTAATGGGCTTATGAGCAAGGAAGATAAGAATAAGCTTGATGGGATAGCTATAGGTGCAAATAACTATGTGCATCCTGGTAGTGGGACGAATCCACATGGAACGACTAAGGCAGATGTAGGGCTCGGTAGTGTACTTAATTATGGGGTAGCAACTACAGCAGAGGCACAGGTGGCAACAAGCAATGTAAAGTATATGACCCCAGCACTAGTTAAGACCTTATTACAATATCAGGTACAGAATGGAGGTGTTAGCATGATTAAGAGTGTGCAAAGAGGTGTTGTTGCAGCTGGTACGGCAAGTGGTACTACAGTAGCTATAGCTAGTGTAAATATAAGTAAAGCAGTAGTAATACTATCAAGCTCATACGGAGGTACAAGTAAAGCACCTGCACATGCTGAACTTACTAGCAGTACCTCATTAAGTGTCTATGCAGCTAATGTGAGTGAGAATGACCTGTATTGGCAAGTTTTAGAGTTTTACTAAAATGAGAGGAATGATTTAATGAGATATTATGCACAAATAAACGATTTAGGTTATTGTATATGTATATCAGAATTAAGTGATGAAGTAATTAAGGAAAATATGATAAATATTTTATCATATGATACATCATATCTAGGAAGGAAATGTGATGTTAATAATATGGTGTGGCTAGATGAGTATATAGACAAACCACAGGAAGAAAACAGGTTAAATCAAATAGAGCAAGCTATAGGGATTTTAGCGGAACAAGTAGCAAAAAATACTTTGTTAACAGGAGGAAATTAAAATGAGTGAAGCATTGCAAACTATGGTAAAGGATAATATTTTTACAAGGATTGGAGTGGCAGCAGTAGAGCAAAGAACACAATCACTTAGGGGGATGCAGGAACTTGTGGCACTATACTTGGCTATGGGTTGGATTAATGCTGGGGAATCCGCAGAGATACTAGCATATGCACAACAAAAGTTAGTAGCAGCATAAACAAATAATCAGTTGTTAAGTTGAATAAGGCATAGGAGAGACACCAGAGATGGTGTATTTTTTATGCTTTTTTTAGGACAGGAGGAATTGCTTATGGACATAACATCCACAAGTCAAGCCATACAAATGGTAGGTTTTCCTATTATTTGTGTATTGGGTTTGGCTTTTTTTATTTATAAGATATGGCAGAAGATGCAAGAGAATCAAGATAAGCTAACAATGACACTCGTAGAAGTTAACACCACAAATAGGGAGCTAAGCGAAACAAATAAGGAACTATCAGAGACTAATAGGAAGCTAGTAGAACAGTTTACAAATGATTTAGCAAGCATTAAAGAAGATATGAAAGATATTAAAGAAGCTGTATCAAAATAGAGGAGGTAAATAAAATGTTTGATTTAATTTTAGCAATTGTACAAGTAGTATTTTTAGTAGTTGTGGTGTTAGCTATACCATGGATAAAGAAGAATGTACCTAGCATGGTTACAGTTATTTTAGTTAATGTAGCAGAGACATTATTTAGCTATGCTAACGCTGGACCTGATAAATTTGCTTGGGTAGATAAACTATTACAACAGTTATTGCCTAAGCTCACAGCACTAGAAAGAGAACAATTAATAGAAGATATAGTAACTAAAATGAATGCTATAGGGGAGGCTTTAAAATGAGTATAGACAGATGTGACGATATAAAAGAGTTACACCCAAAGGTTAGGGAGTTGGCAGAGAAGTTACTAGTAGAAGCTAAGAAACAAGGACTTGATGCTAAGATTATAGATACTTATCGTAGTCCAGAAAGGCAAGATTTCTTGTATGCGCAAGGTCGTACTAAGCCAGGTGCTATTGTGACTAATGCTAGAGGTAAAGATAAAAGCTCTTACCATAATTGGCGTTTAGCTTTTGACTGCATCCAGAACTCCAAGACTGACCCTTACAATGCAGCCTTTTTAGCTAAGTTAGGTAAGATTGGACAAAGTTTAGGATTAGAATGGGGTGGAGGGTGGAGTAGCTTTAAAGATGCCCCACATTTTCAATATACTTATGGGTTATCTATAAAGCAGCTCAATGCCGGGGCTAAAATACCTACTTATATACCACCTAAGCAAGTAGACCAAGAACTTGTAACCGCTATAGATAAATTAGTGGTAGCTGGGGTGAAAATGAATGCGTGCAATTGGAACTCTATAGATAAGATGGATTTAAGGTATGCAGAAACACTCATACTTCGTATAGGAGCATTGTTTGGCTTTAGTGACTATAAAGCTACCATAGATTACTTACAAGGCAAGGAAGTCATTACAGACCGTACGTTATGGGATAGGAAAGAGTTTGTGCCTAAGTACATTAGAACAATATTAATAAGAGTATCAAAATTAGTTTAGGTAGGGCTTAGGCTCTACCTTCTTTTTTTATGCCTAAATTGCAGAATTGTTTAGTTGAAAAAAATAAATATAAGATGTATACTTATAGTATAAGATATAGTATAAAAAATCATATACAACATATTGTATTTGGTGTTTAATTTACTACAACATATTGTAATTGACAAAGTGTGTTAAAATACTTAATATACAGACAATTTGATGGGGTGTGTAGTATGAATACTAAAGGACAAAAACCTAGTAATAAGCTAGATAATGATACAAAACATAAAATATGCACAAATTGCATTCAATATCAAGTAAGTGATAAACCTAATAAAATTGCTAACTTAGGATTTCGAGTTATATATACTTTCGTATCTTGGTTGTGGTTAGGTTATGGCGTAACTGATGGGAATGCTTTTTTTGTTTCACTTGGATTGTTTATAGTCCCTTTGTTAATTGATTATTTATCATTTATTCCCCAAGAAAATACAAGAAAGTGGATGAAGGTTTTTGAAATATCAATTTGTATCGGAGTCTTAATTTTTGCATATATTGGTATAAGTGGAAGTATAAATATTATAAATGATGGAAATAATCTTGTTATGATTCCTACAAGTAATCATTTAGCATTTAAAGGCACTAATTTTAAAATAAATATTAGTATAGTATACTATCTTTTACTTATATTTGTTTTATGTACTGGAATTGATTGGATAGCAACTCCTAGAACATGTGAAAATAAGTATAGGGAATCTTTGAAGCCATCAGTAGAAAGGGGATGATAGTATGACAGGTATTAATCTCTTTATATTAATCGCAGTTTTATTTTTATCAATCATCATAGGAACAGCAATAAGATTATACATCGTAGGGGTAAAAAACATACTAATTTTTTCTATTTACATTCCTGTATTATTATGTGCTTTTACTGTAAATTTTATAACTCAAATATTAAAAGAGAATAGAACATTATCATTGTTTGAGAAGATTGTTGTAGGATATAAGATATTATTTTTTATAATATCACAAACACCTATATTAATTGGATTAGGTTGCACAGCTGTAATGGATGCACAAGAAAAGTATAAAAAGAAACCTAAAGATCAATACAGAAGTTCTAAAACTAGTTATAGAGATAAATTTGATAACTTATGTAGGCTTGCTTAATTTTAAGAATAATACTGAGATAAAGAATAGTTTTAGAAGTACCAGGTGCTGAGCCTGGTCTTTTATTATGGGTAAAACTTTATATGGAATATTTTTTTATGATATTAGTATACTATAATTAAGGTACCAGTTACTTATAGCAAGAAAGGTGGCTGGGTTGTGTATATGCTAAAGGCATTATTTATAGCTTTTGTAGTAGCTGTAATAAACGAAAGTGTAAAATATATGTTTATAGTATTAAAACAATTATTAACTAAGAACAACTAGCTTTAATAATAATTAGTATGCTGGGCTGGTACCTACAATTCTATGAGTTGTGGGTACCAGCTTATAATTAAAATATAACAAAAGGATATTTATGCTGGAGCGTTTTTCGTTATTTTTTAATTTATAAAAGAATAGTTTTGAGAGGTAGGGAAGAAACCCTACCTCTTTTTATTGTAAGAATATACTAAAATATGCTAAAATTTATATAGTTTATAATTTAAGGAGGATTAATATGAAGAAGATTTTAGGATTTTTTGGGGTACTATTATTAGGTGCTACTATAGGCGCTTCAGGAGTTAAAATTACAGCTGAGTTAAAAACACAAAAAGTTAGTTATAATGGGAATGTATCAGATCAAGAAGTAATAGCTTACAATGGTAGTACTTATGTTCCACTTAGAAAGTTTGGTGAATTAGTAAATATTCCCGTAAATTATAAAGACGGGGTGGTATATTTAGGAAATGATGGTAGCAAAAATATTTCATATTGGGGACAGGACATAAAAGATATGTCTAAACGAGTAAATGCTATAGGTATGGATTTTGTTAATTATGCGTATAATGATAAATGGAATGTAGTTGAAGAAGATAATATAGGCAATAAATATACTAATTATTTGGTATTAGAAGCTAGTTATCATATGGAAGATGGGAATTATATAGAATTTCCTTTAAATAGTGAATATAAAGAGTTTAGGGCTAAATTAGGTATTCCTAAAGCTTCACAAGATTCTATAGGTGAAAGACTTATAAAGATATATGTAGATGATAACTTAAGATATGAGCATACATTAATTAAAGGAGATATGCCTAAAGATATTGTTATAGATATTTCAAAAGGTAATAAGTTACGAATAGAGGCATTTCATCTAGGTGAATACGAAAAATCTAGTATAGGGTTGTTTAATGGTGAATTTGTAAAGTAATAATAGTTTTTGGTGGATCAGGTGCGGAACCTGGTCTTTTACTTTATAAAAATATCGTTTTAGATAGACCAGGTGCAGAGCTTGGTCTTTTTTATTGTATAAATATAGTGAAATATGATACTATTATATAAAAACGCAATTAAGTACATGCTATTAATTAGGGGGGAATATGAAGAACGATATTGATATACAAATATCTCCAGTTACTGATGAAGAAATTTATAATGAATTAAACAAATCAAAAGGTATTATGCTTAAAATACTAATAGTTGTATTAAAGATAGGTGCATTATTTTTAATACCTATAATAGCTTTTTTTGCTTTTGTATTTCAGGTAACTGGAATGGTTGTGAAATGGATACTATTTTTTATCGGAGGACTATGTAGCTTAATTAGTGCTATAGCTTTGCTTCAATATTTTGTTGATAAAGAGAATTTATTTATTATAATATACGGGTTTATGATAGGGTTTATCAGTCTCATATTAGCTGTGTTTATAGATGCTATAGGAGAATTTTTATTAATGTTCTTAGGAAAGACAATAGCATTTTTACATTATTAAAAATATCTTTTTATAAATAATGTCATTAGGGGATGATATTATGAAATACAAGAAAGAGAATGGGGTTAGAGTGTATTATACTAATGATTTATTATATAAGATAGTTCCTACTGTAAATGACTTTAGAATATATAGGCTTATTGAAGGTAAATATAAATTTATTACAGGTACGCTATTATTATTCGATGCAAAGCAAGTAGTTGCAGAAATGTCACCAGGAAGTAAATAGCGAATGTATTAAATACTAAAAACTGCACATACTACTAATAGGTGGTTGGCAGATCCAAAAGCAATCCTTTCTTCCGAGAAAGTTGCCTAGCCAATAAGATTGAGTTGTGCACCTAGGTAGACTAGAAGAGAATCTAATTAGCTAAGCAATAGTGCTATAACCGTAATAACTGCCAACGTGGGGCCATGTGCTCCACGTTTTTTATTTGTTCGAAAATTTTATTTAATATTAAATTGAGTTGATAATATGTCAGATAATTTATATAATTATAAAAAGATAGGGTGGTGCATAATATGATATCAAAGTTAAAAATAAGCTTTTATAAAAATCCTATGGGTTTTATTTTTACAGTAGTAGTTATAGTTTTTTTACTGATTTTAGGTATAGGAATAGTGATAGGTGATATAGAAGCTAGTGATTCTGGAGTTGAATCAGCAAGTAATGGCAAAATGAATATAGTACAAACTAATAATGAAGCTAATAGCAATTTACACTGTGATGTAAAAGACTGCATATCAGTAGAGCTTATAGGTTCTGATGGGAAGCAACTCTATATAGATAAAGGTATTACGAAGGATAAACTAGCTTATGAAGAAGATATATATCTATCTGTAGAAAATACAAGTCAAGATTGTAAGTTTGTAGGCAGTATATATATAGATGGCGCTGGTTTTATGGGACAGTATGGAGGGATTGAGATAATGCCTGGGGCAGCACAACAATTAAAATACACAATAAAAAATAGCAATACTAAGTATCAAATAGATGGTCAAATGGTACAGGTGCTAAATAATGATATCCTAAGTAAATATAAGATATTAGCAAGTAAAATAAAGACTGGGATTGTTGATGAGGATAAATACATTAGAGTAGGTATAGAAATACCTGATGACTTTGATGTTAATAATCCTATAGATGTACTTAGCGATTTTCTTGATATCTATACAAAATCATATGGTATAGAGGAAATTATCATTTATATTTATGAAAAAGGCTATGCTATGAAAAACACTAGTGATATGTATAAGAATGCACTATATGCCATTACAGCATATGTAGGAGAAGAAGGATATAGTTATGATGTAGAAGATTTAAAAAATGACAAAATCTTGTTTAGTGGAGAATTAAAAATCCAAGAGTAATCAATCTCTTGGACTTTTTTTTATCTTACAAATATCTCCTATGTCACAATTTAGAGCTAAACATATACGTTCTAAAACTGATACACTTACACTTTCTCCTTTTTTAAACTTAGCAATGGTATCATTACTTAATCCTACAACCTCATGTAAGTATCTGCGATCTTTACCTCTTTCTCTTAATATCTCTTCTAATCCTATGTAACTTATCACAAAATCACCCCTAAATACAAAATACCATTTATTGTAAAAAAAATCTATAGAAATAGTCATAAACAGAAATATTTCGGAATATACGTATATTGTAAGGATAAACAACGTATAAAGAAAGGGTGAATGTATGGAGAATATGTGTATAAATAACGGATACTTTGCGACAAAGGTTAGGACAGATACCAAAGAATTTATGTTTGAGAGTAAGGTCACTAAAGCGCTAGATAAATATGAATCTAATTTAAAGATAGCAGGAGAACAGTATAAAGTAGGTTCAGGAAATCATGATTTAGAATTAGATAAGACTACTAGTTTTACTCAAAAGGCTTGTGTATCTTATGCTATTCAAAAAGCAACTACTGATAAGGAAGTAAGAGTAATGAGTGCATTACCTATTAATACTTATAGTAATATTGAAGCAAGGCGAAATTATAAGGAGTGGTTACTAAGTTTGGATAGAATAAAAGATTGTGAAGTATATCCAGAGGGAGCTGCTGCTACTTTAAGTGATTTGTCTTGGTATAATAATAAGTTAGTGTGCCTAATTGATGTAGGGGGACTTACTATTAACGCTATGATATTTGATAATGGCAAGTTGGTACCAGGTACTGCTTTTGGTTGTCAACTCGGAGCAATCATCTTAGAAAACCGTATCAGAATGGCATTACAGCAGACAGGACTTGTAAATATACCAGACTATCAGATTAAATATCTTATTAAGAATGGTGACAAGGTTACTGATAAGGTACTAGAAAATTATATAGAGGAACTTAATTTAGAGTTCAGGAAGATGAATTATCCTACGCAACTTGATTTTAGATTTACAGGTGGAGGAGCTCTTAAATTCAGAGAGTTGTTTAAGAATTACTTTAAAGCATTTATATCCGATTACGCAGTTTGGGAGAATGTGAGGGGTCTTTATTTGCTAAGTCAGGTGGTGTGGAAATGAGAATAGAGGTTTATATTCCTGATCGTGAGATAGAAGTAATACAAAAGATACTAGAACTTAAGGAAAATAAAAAACTAAGTAGCTACATTGTGGATTTACTCAAGAGAGAGGAAGAGAATATAACGGAAGAAAAAGTAATAGAACTTATTAAAAAGTACACTCCAGAACATAAAAACACCGCCATGAGGGGCGGTTTAGAAGATAGTGTTCAATCAATTTTAAAAGGGTTATAGATATGGCATAGACGTGAAGATGACTTGCTCGCTGGCGCTCACAACGTTCATACTTCACTATATGATTTCGTGTCAGCTAAATATTCCTATTTTGCTTGTTTTATGAAAATTTTATCTTAACATACAAGTCAAAACGATACATGTTGCATCTAAAACTAAAAATGTGCAATAAGCCGTTGTAAATATCATTTGTATCACCTCGTAATTTTTTATTTATCTAAGTATCTCCGAATATACGGAAATTATACATGGAAGGGGAAATAATTTTGAAAATCTATTATATAAGACCTGTTGGGTCTACATTATACGAAAGGGCTCTAACCGAAGTTATGACAAAAGGAAATAAAAAAGCCATAAGATTAATAACTATAGGATTCACACTTATGATGTGTTGTCAAAGCTTATTAGCAGCTGATGAAAACCCAGTAAAGAAACTTGGGTATGATGGTATAGGATTAGTTCAGCTAATCATAACATTTATAGCTATCTTTATGGCTCTATTTGAAATAGGTAAAGCAATGCTTGAAGGAGATCCAAAGCGTATACCTAGTATAGTAGCTAAGTATGGTATAGGCGTTATATGTGTTTATGCAGTTCCTACAGTATACTTTTATATAAAAAACGCATTCGCTGGATGGGAGGGGTAATTATGCAAATTTGCTATATACCAGCAGTAACTACACCTACTCTGTGTGCTATAGATTTAGGGATAAAAGAAACTATTGAGAGTGCTATGCAAGGTGTTATAGATAACATGATAGTGAAGCCTTTTCAAAATTGGTGCCATGGCATATGGATGTGGACTGTTGATACTAGTCTACCAGCTTGTACTACGGTATCATTAGTAGCTCTCATGCTCTACATGGTAGGAGTAAAAAGTGCAAGGAAGTGGATAATCATTCCCATTATAGTGTACGTGTTTATACAGATTGCTAATGCTATGTTAGGAGGTGCTTATTGATGGAGCTTACCCTAACTAAAACTATGACAATTAGTGATTATTTTAAGATGATTAAGCCTGAATATGTGTACCTTAAACTTATACCAGATACATCAATTCGTAACTATAACAGCTCAGCTTTAGCTAAGATGATAGCAAATATGTACCAAGGGATTAACAAGCGTATCTACAAACAAGAAAAAACATGGTGTTTTAAATCTCCTATGCGATGTAGCTATTTTATTGATATACAAAAGAATGATGTTAGCTTTTATTTTATTGTGCCTGGACAGTATGAATCTATTGCTAGGGAGAAAATATCTAGCGTATGGCCTAGGGTTACTATAGAGAAAACTGATAAAGTGAAAGAGTTTGAAGGGGATAAGGTTAGTTATAACCTTGGGTACAAGAAAGAGGATGCCCTTAGTCTAGATACGGATGCTAGGGGCAACACTCTTCTTAGCAGTATATTAAATATAGTTGATGTGATAGAAGAAGAGGATAGGGTGGGAATATTTTATAATTTTGTACCAATTAATCAGAGATATTGGAATGCTGACTATAAGCATACACTCGACAAATGGAAGCAATACAAGCCTCTTGACCGAAACAAAGTATCAGTAGGATACTTGCTTAAATATTCAGCTATATGTCTGTTGTGGCTTATTCAAAGCGTTTTAGATGGTATATGCGATGCTTTTGGGGAAAACAAAAATGAGGTTAGTACACTTACAAATCTCACGGATGCACTTAATAGAACTCGAATAGAATTATCTGAGCAGACAAAACGAAAGAAAAATGAAATAATACTAGACACTCAGATAGCTATTTTAGGTAGTGGTCCTAATCTATCTAGGAGTAAAAGCAATGTGATTTCTGTTTGTCAAGGGTTTAATAGCATAGAAGGGGATAATGAATTGATTTATAAGGAAAACAAAAAATTCGAAGCTTTAAATGATAGTTGTGTGTATAGATCAGTGGAAAGGAATAAGATGAGTGTTTCAGAGTGTCAAAATTTACTACAGTTACCTGGAAGAGAATTATTAGAAAAACATAAGATAGAGCATATTAACACACTAGAGGTATTGGTGCCAGAAGAACTACAAAAAGGGGTTATGTGTATAGGAGAAAGCACTTATAAGGGAAATAGTATTAAGGCATATCTTTCTATGGATAGAAACTTTAAATACCTAACAACTTGCGTAATAGGGCCTACCAGAGCAGGAAAAACTACTCTTATATCAAACATGGGGGTAGATTCAGCGAGGGCAAGTGAAATAAATGTATTTTTTGATTGGTGTGGTAACTGTGAGCTAACAGAAGAAGTTAAGGTAGCATTACAAAAGCAAGGTATTAAATGTCTGGTAATTGATTGCTCAGACCCAAAGGACTTGCAAGGGCTAGGTTACAATGAATTATATTCTAACAGCAATGATGTATTTGATAGATATCGAAGTTCAAAAGCTCAATCAAGCCAACTCATGACACTTATTAATTCTGTTCAAGGTGATGAGACTGAACTTCGAGCGAGAATGGAGAGATACCTAGAGGCGGCAGCTGTTACAGTATTTATCTCTAATGGTCCTATCAGGGATGTATTCGGGATACTTCAAAGGCACCAATTACGTGCTGAGTATATTAATAAAATACCTACTAATCAGCAAGTGAATTGCCAAGAGTATATAGAGGCTCTTAATGAGTTAGATGAGGTTGATAAGAAAAGCAGTGAGGTAATAGGTACAAAGATAAGTGCTATTCAAGGGATACTTAATAGAGCAAATAAGCTAAAGCAAAATACCTATGTGGAAATGATGTTAAAAAAAGATTGCTCTAAGAATTTTAACCTAACAGAAGAGATAATGAAATCACAAGCTATATTTATAAAAATGCCAGAGACCATGTTTTCTACAGAAATAGAAAAGGATATCTATGCGACATACTGGCTCACTAAGTTATGGGCAGCACTTCAACAAAGGAAGTGGCTGGTTAAGGAGCTGGATAATCTAATAAAGGTTAATATGTACTTTGATGAGCTATACCAAACCCCAAACTGTCAAGATTTCCTCAGAAGTAAATTAAGTCAGATTGCTAAATTTGGAGCTAAACCAATCATTAGTTGTCACTACTTGGGCCAAATTCCAATTATACGAGGAGAGCTAAAAGCTGCTAATACATCATACATGTTGATTGCAGGATGTGATAAAATGAATTATAATGAATTAAAAGAGGAGCTAGATCCGTATAATGTAGATGATCTATTACACATGAAAAGGTACCATAGCTTAAACCTTATAAAAACGAGTGATGGATATGCGCGGTTTATTACTAAACTACCTAGACCTATATCATAGGCCTACCATAAAAGGCAAGCCTATGAGAACATATATTTATAGTCGCTGAAAGTAATTGTGGATACCGCAGTGATAGGTTCACCTCCATTGTACTAAATCCTCGAAATACTCTGACAAAAAAGTGTTTCGGGGATTTTGGAGTATTTACGAAAAATTACTTATATTGGAAAGCTAGAGATAAATTAACTAATCCTTGTACAGCAGAGTAAGAGTGTGTTGTATGAGGAGTTTTTATTTTAGGGGGAAATATAATGGAAACAATTTTAAAATGGGAAAAATTATTATGTACAGAAAGACAAAGAATTTCAAGTTCTAATGTCACAAGTCATAGAAATGAGTTTGATAAAGATTATGATAGGATTATAGCATCTTCATCGGTTAGAAGATTGCAGGATAAGGCACAGGTATTTCCTTTACAAGAAAATGATTTTACACGAACACGGTTAACTCATTCATTAGAAGCCTCTGCTATTGCAAGGTCATTTGGATTAGCAATAGGAGAAAAATTAGTGGAAAAAGGAGAATTTAGTGAAGTGAAGCAAATATACCAGCTATCATCTTTATTGGCTGTAGCTGGATTAATTCATGATTTAGGAAATCCACCATTTGGGCATTATGGGGAAGATATTATTAGAAAATGGTTTACAAAGTGGTTCCATAGTGTGGAGTTTAATGAATTTAATGAAGAATACAGAAGAAAGAATAAAAAAGATTCGATAACAGAACAAGAAAAAGAAGATTTTATTAGATTTGAGGGGAATGCACAGACACTAAGGATAATATCTAAACTACAATTTATGAATGATCAATATGGAGTTAATTTTACATATGCTACAATGGCAACAATTATGAAATATCCTTGGAAATCTACAGATTCACGAGCTAGAGTGAAAAATAAATTTGGTTTTTTTGTGGCAGAACATAATGTAGCGAATAAGATATTTGAAAAGACTGGTATAGATAAAGGCCGTCATGCAGCAACATATTTACTTGAAGCATCTGATGATATTGCTTATTTATTAGCAGATGTAGAAGATGGAGTGAAAAAAGGAATTATAGATTGGGATTTAACATATAAGAATATAAAGGAGGCTCTAAAAAATGAAGAACAACTTAAGGAGATCTTCAAAGAACTTGATGAAAAAAATAAAAAGGCAGAAGAAAATATGGTGCCAGGGAGCTCTTTGATTTCAATGCAAAATTTTAAAGTAGCGATGCAAGGAATTTTATTTGTGGATTGTCGCAATACATTTATGGAATATTATGATGATATAATGAATTGTAAATTTGAAGGTGACCTATTAGGTAAGGGAAAAGTTAGTAACTTGGTGAAGCAACTTCAAGAGGTTACTAGGCAAACCTGCTTTATAGATAGAGAAGTATTAACATTAGAGTTAGTAGGAGAGAATGTAATTGAAGGGTTACTAGATAGGTTTGTAGCAGCTATTGCATTTTCAGAAAAAGAACCTAGTGCAAAAGTTAAAGAGGGTAAACTGTATAAATTGATTTCTGATAATTTTATTTATATATGCAAATTAAATGAAGAAGGCAAACCAGAAAAGACATTTGAAAACTTTACGCTATATGATAAACTAATTTTAATTACGGACTTTATTACAGGAATGACGGATTCGTATGCGGTTAATTTATATAAGGAGCTAATAGGAATAAAATTACCTTAAGGATGTGAGAGAATGCCATATAGTAATTTATCGAGGGATTTCATAGAGCTAATGCAAGTATATCCTATGGCAGAGCAAATGATTAATGAACTAAGTATAGATAATGAATTATTATTATTTGGTGGAAGTGTTAGAGAATATTTAGAAAGTGGGTTTAGAAATATACCTCGAGATTTTGATATCGTAATCAAGAAAAAAAGAAAAAATAGTTTAGAAGATATATTATGCAAATATCCTCACAAAAAAAATAGATTTGGCGGTTACAAAGTTAGAATTAATTCATTAGAATTCGATATTTGGAAACTTGAAGATACATGGGCATTTGTAAACAATAAAGTTAAAGCATCTGAAGAAAATTTAGTAAATACAGTTTTCTTGAATCTTGATGCAATAGTATATAATCTTGAAAAAGAAATGCTTTATGATGAAATATATAAGCAAGCTAAGCAAGAACAGTGTTTAAACATTGTTTTGCATGAAAATCCTCATTTAGATTTAAATATTTTAAGAGCAATTAATTTTGCTGAAAAATATAATATGAGTTTATCAGAGGAATTGAGATATATGATAAGTGAACTTATTCAAGAAAACAATAATTATTATGAAAGATTATACAGTATACAATTTAATCATTACGGAAGTGAAAAATTTACTAAAATAGAGATAAATAATTATTTACATAAACTTATAGATAATCAATTAAGTGTATAGGGTGTTTTTAAATGATGTAATATAATGGATTTCGTGAGTTGTTCTTGCCATAACTCACCTCCATTGTACGTATCCACAATCGATTCTATTAAGATTTCTTGAGGATATACAGTGAGCTTTTTAGTAAACCGCTAAACGACATTCTTTTGTTGTTCAAGCGGTTTATTTTTTGTATTTTCTTGATCTAATGCAAGCGTCAAATAAGCAGGTAGATAGTAGTAGCCTCTTTTTTATGAGATAATTACTTTAAAGTAAAACATTTAAGTTTTTTGAGTTAGTCAAAAAACTCTAAAGGAGTGATTTTAGAGTGGCTACTAGGGAGGCAATTAAAATCTATAGACTGAACCAGTGGACTCAGGATATATGTGAGTATCGCAGTAGTGGGCAAAAGTAAAATGACTGGTGTAAATTAGATGACATTAATTCTAAAAGGTATTATTTCAGTTCGCTTACTACAAACAGACTAGCTATTATCTACATATGTAGTAAATTTGGATGATGTTGTTGCAGCTATGTCTATATTAGTAGCACTAATGATAGTTGCGTTATATGTAATTCTTAAAGCAAAAAACAATTTTTCATTAGATAGGAAAGGTATGACTATTTTTACAAGTAACCATACCTTAGAAAGAGAGATTATTGGAATGGTGATAAAGAAAGGCGTATAAAGAATCCTTGTGGATGTAGGCAAACGGGACACATTTGAGGAGCAGATGTAGCTTTATGAATATGACCACAATTTAAGCATAGCCATTCAACTTCTTGATCATCTTTAAAGAGTTTATCTTGCTCTATAAGGTCTGCAAATTGTCCAAATCTATCCCCATGAGTCTTTTCGATAGCTGCGATACTTGAAAAAGAATAAGCAATAGCAGGAAAACCTTCTTCTCGAGCAATTTTAGCGAATGTAGCGTATTCATGCTCATATTCTTGATATTCATTATGTTGAGCAGCTCTTAAAAGTTTAACAATATCTTCATAGATATCTACTGGATAACAACCATCTACACAAATGTTTTCACCTGCGAAAGTTTTAAGATGATTATAAAAAACTTTAGCATGGGCTCTTTCTTGATCAGCCGTATATTCAAAAGCAGATTGTACCACATGCAATTTGGCACTTTTAGCCTGTCCAGCAGAAAATAAATAACGATTACGAGCTTGGGATTCTCCAGCAAATGCGCGCATGAGATTTTCTTTAGTTTTACTATCTGAAAAATGCATTTTATACCTCCTTAAGTTTAATCTATATTGAGTAGTATATGTAATTCAAAGAAATAAATGTGGACATAGGGTGTTAAACAAAATGAATTTTTAAAATGAAAGTAGCTCCTATAATCAAGGAGCTACTACTTAAGACAGTTTTTATTATTCATTTATGAGTTTATTAACAATATTTAGAATATCTGTAGCTTCTACTTTGAATCTAAAATAATCTTCTAAAAGAATCATTTTTTCTACATCAGAAGTAGTATTATTTAATGCATTTAATTGAAACAAAGAACTTTCAAGTAGAGTGGCGGCATTGATTAAATCTAACCTTTTTTAAAATAGTATGTACAAGTGAAAATAAACTATGTATTAAAAAATAAGAATTTGGGAAAAGAATGGTTTCTAGAGTTACTTTGAGCATCTAAAAGGAAGGCATCATTTGGTCTGAAGCATCAAAAAGACTTTAAAACAGGGTATCTTTGCCGATTATGTGTTAATGGATACATGGTTTACAACAGAGCCTTTCATAAAATACAGCATATATTTTCCCATAACAGAAGCCTTTTTTCTTCTGCTTATGGGAATTTTTTCTCCAGATTTTAAAATAAAATCACAGTCTGTAGAGGCATCAATATAGTGCATATTAACAATAATGTTGCGATAACATTCTAAAAAACGGTCATCGGAAAGAAGCACATGTTGGTAGTCCTTATATTTTCCAATAACTTTTAGTGTCCTATCAATAAGATGAATATATAGAGCCTTATCCATGCATTCTACATACAAAATATTTCTATAATACAAAAATAGGTCTCCATAATTTGTTAGGACTATCAATCCTTTCTGATCGAGCTCTATTTTGCTACAGACATAATCCAGAGCTGTATAGAATGAAGCAATATGATTTTCCACAGGTTTAAGAATATAGCCTACAGCATGGACATCATACCCTTCTAATAGGTGATCATTGCTTGAAGTGAAAAAAATAATACTACATGCTTTGTCTAAGGACGCAATGCGTTTTGCTACATCAATACCTGTCAGCTTATCCATGTAAATATCTAAAAAAACAAGTTGGTATTTACCGGGTGCATAACTTTTAAGAAAATCTTCTCCATTTTTGAACTCCTCGAAATGAGGAGTCACATCATAGCGTTCTTTTCTTTCTTTGAAATACTTATCAGCAAGGTTTTTAATTAAAATACGTTCTTCTTTTAAATCATCAACAATTGCAATTTCCATACAATGCCTCCTATGCGTATAAAATGTTCACCATAATTATATTGTAAGCAAACACTCCGAAAACATAAAACGAATAGTAAACCAATGATCCGCGTGGGAACAAATTACACTGCCACGATATTTTGAAACAATGGCATGAATAGAACTCATCCCTATACCATGTCCTTTCTCCAGTGAAATAGGCATACCATGGTCGTTAAACAAAATCTCACCTTCAAAACGATTTTTGACCTCAATGCCTAGCTTTTGATCATCATATTTTGTAAAGATATGGATTTCTTTATGCCCCTCTTTTTGTTGGCGGCTTGCATGGATGGCATTTTCTAAGACATTGGCAAATAGTATGGCGATATCATTACTGTTCCAAGGAATATCCTGAGGGATAGCAACCTCTGAGGTAACAAGGATATGTTCTTCTTTGGCTTTGCTAATATACACCAGCAAAGCGGAATTGATCACAGGATTATTACAAAAAGCAATAGGCTTTATACTTTGTAAGTTATCACTAAGCTCTGCAAGAAGTGATGAAGCAGCAGAAAGCTCTCCGCTATGAATCAGGGAAGAGAGTACCTGAACATGATGACGCATATCGTGCCTAAGAATATGCATTTTCTCATTGTTTTCATGGATGGTTTGTGCTTGCTGTTTGATCCCTTCTATTTGAATATGTAAAAGTTTATTGGTTGATTGTAGAAAGAGCTTTTCTTGTAGTGTTTTAAAATCAAGACTCACTGTTTTCCATGCAACTAATGCAGCAGAGCCTGTAGTTATCCTTGCAACAAGCTGCTGCCATGTATTAATCCAGCAGCTATTCATTGTAACTACAGTATTGCCTATGTAAAGTAAAAAGGGAATCAACCAAATAATATGCCAATAATAATGATCTTCCCTTGATATATTAAAGATAAAAGAATGTTTAAGAAGTCTCCAAACAGGATATATGCTAAGAGTTAATAGAAGTAAATAGATCCCTGTTTGCATAATAAGCTGTCTATGGGGGGGAATTCTATGGACATATTGGCTAAGTACAATGGCTGAAAAGGAATGAAGAACAAGAGCATAATTTGAAACCATACCTAAGATAAAGAGATGTTGAAAAAACATATTTTTTATCATCATTAGATTTACAAATAAATATAAAATACCACCAATAGTAATTAAAGTCTTATAAACAGCAGGATTAGCTTGTGTATTTTTTAGAATCGTAAAGAAAGCAATATTCTGTGTGATAAAGCACAAAATATAGCATAACATAAGGTGTTTTTTTTGTTTGGCTGCAAGGAGTTTTGAAAAAGGAAGATACCGCAAAATAACACCAGGGATGAGTGCCAAAGTAATCGCGAAAGTAACCACAAGGATTTTCATAAGATGATCTGCCTCACTTTTATAAAGGTAAAAAGTCTGAATATTTATTAATTATACTATAAAAACAATTTATTAACTACTAATTTATGGAATAAGTGACCACTGGGTGCAAAAACTTACCACTCAGTTCGGAAATATTGTAAGAGAAAATCAATGTTGTTACTATAAAAACTAATGATATACAACTTTAGTATCTTGTGAAGCAAAGCGAAAGGACTAACAATTCATGAAACAAGTATGTAAATACTTATTGCTATTTGGTATTACAAATGTAAGTTTAGTATTGCTACTGATTTTGACAGCCCAGATTCCAAGGAGCAGTATTGAAAGTAACTCGCAAAAGTCAGCCACCTATTTGGATGAAAAGGAAGCCTTATTTCATACAGTCGTTGAGGGGCAGAAATTAACAACGATTGATAATTATGCAGATACGATTCTCTTAAATATTGTCTATAGCTTAGATGTACAGCATCCCCTAGAATCTGTTCTTCTGGCAAGTTATTACAAAGAGGAGTGGCAAAATGCCAATGAAGCTTATAGGGCAGCGGTAACAAAGCATAAACCACCCAATCAGCCTTATACACGTTATTGGCACGGACAAATAATTTTCCTAAGACCGCTTTTGCTGTTTTTAGATATAAGAGGGATTAGGTGGATAAATGCTGTGGTGATGACAGCCTTACTAAGCTGGCTTGGGGTACTCCTTATTAAGAAGCAGCAAAAGCTACTTTTGGGTGCCTTTATAATAGGATTTATCAGTGTAGGGGGAGTGATGGTGCCTTGGTGCCTAGAGTATATTTCTACTTTTATCCTTATGCTGGGAGTCTCTATAGCTGCATTATTTATGGAAGACAGAGGAGATGAAAAACTCTTACCGCTTTTCTTTACAGCAGGTATGCTAACCTCATTTTTTGATTTTTTGACCACAGAGACGATTACGCTCACAATGCCGCTAGTGATGGTACTTTGCATAAGGCAAAGAAAGGGTGTATTAAAAGATTTTAAAAGTGGGTTTAGCCTAAGTATAAAGGCAGGGGCTTTATGGGCAGGCGCTTATGCACTGATGTGGCTCTCTAAGTGGAGTATAAGTACCCTGGTATTAAAGACAAATATCTTTAAGGAAGCCTTAGAACAAGCACAAGTAAGGGCAGTTGGTGACGTAGCTAGCAGCCTAGCTGATCAGTGGATTGGAGCAGTATTTCGTAATATAGCACTCTTAGTGCCGTTTAACTTTGGAAAGACCTATGGAGAAGTCATATTACTGATATTAGGAGCAGCCTTTGCAATGTTTTGCTTGCTGTTCTTATACAAAAAAAAGCAACAAGAAACCTGGTTTTTATACCTTATGATGCTCATAGGGCTAGTGCCCTATATAAGATATAGTGTGCTAAGTAATCATTCGTATTTGCATTACTTTTTTACCTATAGAGCCCAGATTGTGACAGTCACGGTACTTCTATATGCAGTACTTAGTAGTTTAGATCAAAAGCTTTTACAAAAAGACTTTAAAAAGATAAAAAGCTGTATCAAAAAATGAAAACAATGGAGAGGGAAATGGAGCTTACAATTTTAATGCCTTGCTTAAATGAAGAAAAAACCATAGAGAGCTGCATCAAAGCGGCACAGCAGTTTATTGATAAAAATAAGCTGGTTGCAGAAATACTCATTGCCGATAACGGCAGCACAGATGATTCAGTGAATCTGGCAAAAAGGCTTGGCGCGAGAGTTGTACATATTGCAAAAAAGGGGTATGGAAGTGCCCTTAGAGGTGGGATTGAAGCAGCTAAAGGTAAGTATATTATCATGGGAGACTGTGATATGAGCTACGACTTTGTGCATTTAGATCTTTTTTTAGAAGCACTAAGACAAGGTAATGGTTTGGTGATGGGAAACCGCTTTAGAGGCGGCATTCAAAAGGGGGCGATGCCATTTTTACATCAATACTTTGGGGTACCCTTATTATCCTTTGTAGGAAGAAGCGTTTATGGCACCCAAATCTCCGACTTTCACTGTGGGCAAAGAGGGTTTGATAAGGAGGCGATATTAAGCCTTCATCTTAGTGCAGAAGGCATGGAGTTTGCTACAGAAATGATAGGTGCTTTTGCAAGAAGTGATTTTAAAATAGTAGAAATACCTGTTGTATTAAATAAGGATTGTAGGGATGGAAAATCCCATCTTAGAAGTTTTAGAGATGGATTTAGACATTTGGACTTCATGCTAAAGGCAGCGTTGAAATAGATAACAATTAGAGGAGGAAGAATATGAAAAGGAAAAAGCAGTTAGTAACATTAATAATGGCATTTGTACTTGTACTTACAAGCGCACCAGCAGTCAACTTATTTGCAAAGCAATACAATATAAATGGAAGTAACACTAAGTGGGAGATTGATGGAGCATTATCAGATGCTGTAGCAACGATTGAAGTTGGAGATACGATAAAAGATTCTACCATAAATGAAGGATTAGGATATAGTCTAGACATTCATTATTATCAAGATAATGATGCATTAGATGCAGATTTCATGTTAGAAGATGCACCAGGTAGGTTTGTAGGTTTGACGGCAGCAGATGAACATATAGTTTTAGAACCAGAAGATGTGAATGTAACAGTGCCTACTGGAAAGAAGTTTTTAAATTGGAATATAAAATATGTGTATGCTTCCGGTGGTGGTGCTTCAACATACGTTCAGTTAATTCCCAATTTTGCAGATGTTTATACTGTAATCTATGATGCAAATGGTGGAGAAGGAACACCCCCAATTGATAATAATCAGTATTTGCAAGGAGACGAAGCTGCTCTACTTGATGGAAGTATGCTAAGTCGTCCTAACTATCGCTTTTTAGGATGGTCAATAGATCCCTCTGCAACAGAATCACAATCAGATTGTATAATAGGGACATCCGATATAACATTATATGCGGTTTGGGAAGAGATTCCGTTTGTTGCGCCTACTTTAACAACGCCAGCTGTTATCAATATTGGCAGTACAAATGCTTCCCTAAGCTCTCTCATTACACCAGGGTCAGAAGCCATTGAAATGCAAGGTTTTGAGTGGAAGAAAACAGGGGGGACCTATACACAAGTTGCTAAAGATGGAACTACTATAACAACTCCTCTAACAGGTTTAGCACCAAACACCAACTATACAGTACGTGCTTTTGCAAAGGCAAATAATATTTTATACTATAGCGATGAAAAGGCCTTTACAACAGCACAAGCACCCAGCCCGGGAAACTCAGGAGGCAGCTCAGGAAGTAGTTCCGGAGGAGGTAGCAGCACTGCTATCACCTATAGTATTACAGTTTTAGAAACGAAGGGTGGAACCATTACTCCAGCTGGTACAATAAAGCTGAGTAAAGATGCAGACAAGACTTTTACAATAAAACCAGATGCAGGCTATAAGCTCTCTAAACTTTTAGTAGATGATAGCGAAGTAAAGATTGAGAATGAAAATACTTATACCTTTAAAGGCATTAACACGAATCATACGCTCAAAGTCATTTTCGAAAAGCAGTATAAAGCACTTGCAAAGGGAACAGCTTCCTTTAGAATAGGTGAAAATAAATATCAATCCAACAACCAAGAAGTCATTATGGATGCTGTAAGCTATATTCAAGCACCAGGCTACACCATGCTACCAGTACGTTATGTATTAGAAGCCTTTGGCATTGGAGAGGCAGATATTGTTTATGCGAATGGGACCGTTACGCTGTTTACAGATGGAAAAATCATTCAGTTAACAGTAGGCAGTGAATATATGCTGGTTAATGGTGAAAAGACAAAGATGGGTGCAAAAGCTGTTAATAAAGAGGGTCGCATATATGTACCAATTGGAGAAATCGCTAGAACATTAGGCGTCAAAACAAACTGGGACAGCACAACAAAGATAGCTCACTTTATAAATGAATAAGATTTGAGTGTTCATGTACTAGAGAAAAACAAAAATGCACTTCTAAAGCCTATATGGCGCTTAGAGGTGCATTCTATTTTTATTGCACAAAACTACAAAATATAACAACTATAAAATGCTATACTATGTACTAATGAAATAGAAGTAGTTGAGCTATAAGAATGTAACATTTTATGAGTTTTAGTTTTTGTTGTTAGCTTTAGAGTTGTTAAAAGAAAGAGATAAAAGAATGGATTGTATAAACTAATACTGTTACTTATATGAGAAGGGAGTATTCAAGATATGAAAATATTGATGATAAACGGGAGTCCCAGAAAAAAAGGGAATACACAATTAATTTTGGATTTATTTGAAAGATTATTGCAGGAACATGTTGGTATTTCACAGGATATAATAACAGTTTCCTTAAGAGAAAAGGTTATTGAGTTATGTCATGGTTGTAGGGGGTGTATGGTAAATTCTGAAGAGTTTTGTCCATGTAAAGATGAGGTTAAGGACATAGAGAATAAAATGAAAAAAGCTGATCTGATATTAATTGGTTCTCCTGTTTATGTTGAGGATATTTCTGGGCTGATGAAGAATTGGATTGATAGAATGGCTTACCGTTGCCACAGACCCTTTTTAAACGGAAAGAGGGTTTATCTATTTACAACATCGGGAGCAAAAGCATCTAATCATGCCATAAGGACTCTGAAGCATGCTTTTTTAGCATGGGGAGCAGAGGTTATCCAATGGGATAATTACTCCATGGGTATACGCATGGAAGCTGAGATTGCAAGGGAAAATTTGAAAAACAGATTAAGAAGCGTGTACAACTAATCTGTCAAAGCAAAGAAAAGATTAGAAGACGGACATTTTCCCTGATTGCTTTTTATGTACAAAAGCAGTTTTGGATAAGAAAAGGGAAAGAAGCAGATTCGTATGACTATCATTATTGGAAATCGCAAGGATGGCTTGACAAAGGGTGCATGTACTATCATCAAGTAAAAGCAAATAGGATAGAACGTTTTATAGTAAAGGTAATAGGAAAATTTGTTGGGTTAATCTTATATTAATATTTAAATTATTAAATTTTATTTTTTTGCTTTAAGGGTAAGGAGCTATTGGCATAGATTCAAAATAAAAAACCCCTATATAAATAATAGAGGTTAGTTTAATTGCTTATTACATAGTAAATAGTTTTCTATATCATGTTAGGTGATACAAAAATGTATCTTTGCTATAATGACTTTTATAGATATTTGGGGAACCTATTTAATATCTAGAAAGGCGTTTTTCTACTTCATTTAATGTTTGTTCACCACTTTTTTTGAATTGAAAATAGTCTTCCAATAAAAGTATTTTATCAAGGCTATTGGATGCACTTGATAGTGAATCTAATTGGTATAAGGAATTCTGTGTATCGTTAATAGCTGATCGAAGAAGTAGTAAAATAGAGCTTCTTAAATCATTGTTAGGAATAGTAGAATCATAATCAACAACTTGTTTTCTGAGCTTGGTAATATCTGAGTTAATTGAATTAAGTTCTGACTTAAGTAATGAGCTTTTAAGAGGTTGTTCAATAGTCAGCTGTGAGGCTCTAAATATTCTGTTTTGGATAGTATTTAAGTCAGAAATAAATTGAGTTATGAGCTTCTTAAATTCCGCATTACTAGTACTGGTTATAGTTGTAGGAATGGATGCGTTTAAGTAGACTGGGTTAAGAAACAAAAGGGATATTAAAAGTAGATAAGACAGTGTTTTAAAATATTTTTTCATAAGCCACCTCTTTTAATTTACAAGTAGTCTCTATTTAAAATAACCAATTTATCAGATTGTATACGCGAATTTAAGAGACTGCAAAATGTATTTGATGAAAGGGAGGTAATAGGATTATCATGAAAAGTTAGCAATTAAGCTAGAATAAATCAAAAGGAAAATAATCTATTTGGTTGTTAAAATAAAATAGCGACTAGCACAATGCTAGTCGCTACACATAAAACTAGTTACAAGAGTAACCTAAAAATTTACAAATTAAATCATATAAATTAGAACAATCGAAGTTATTTAAACACATATGAATTATCCTCCTTTAACTTTATTTGTTTTCCTAGGACAACTATATTGTAACATATCGTAATAAAATTGTAATAAGTAAAAGGCTGGTAATTAATTATTGCTTTAACATAAATTGAAAGATTTTTATCTGTACATAGAGTGGTAGCTAATGTAACGAAGACCCTGTAAAGTAAGAGTCTATATTCCTATTAACTATATTAAAAATAAAATTTATAATGTATCATAGACTTGTAGAGTAAATAGATAGATATCCAAAGTATCTGGTCTATAAGACATAGCACCAGATAATGAACATATAAATGATTTGAAAAAATGAGGGGTTAAATGAAAAGACAAAATGATTGGTTTACAGGCATTGATTATTATGATAATCACAAAGAAAAAGAAATTAGCGTAGAACGTACTATCATAGACACAGAGACACAGATAAAAAGGCATGAGCAAGTAGAGATGTTTTATGTAGTATCAGGAGAAGCCATAGTAAGTATCAATGGAAGAGACTATGATGCCAAGGAGGGAAGTTTCTTTTGCATGTATCCACACCATTTTCATCATATTCGATCCGTACAAAAAGCGTTAGAAGTTATTTCAGTAAAGTTTTATATTGGCTTATTCATGTATATGAGTTGGGAAAAACATCCTAAGTATGTGAATGCCAAGTTGATGTATGATACAAGACCTATGGTAAGCTTACAGAGAAAACAGAAAGAAAAAATAAAAGAGCTTGTACAAGAAATACTGCAAGAAAGAGAAAATCAAAGATTTGGTAGTATGAATATGGTTCAGTATAAAACTCTTGAGTTACATACTTATTTTTGTAGATATGCTTATGAGCATATAGGTATAGATAAGAAAGAGGAAAGTGAAGTATGGAAAGTTATTAAAGTCACCATATTAACTACAGGAAAAAATTTATCATTAGAAGAAGCGGCGAAAGCTACGAGCTTATCACCCAAGGCTTTAAATCGCAGTATAAAAGAGACCTGTGGGTACACGTTTTTTCAGCTTCAACAATTTGGAAAGATTATTAATGCCTGTGCGCTACTTCACTTTCCACAGTTGTCTATGGAATACATTAGTGATTTGCTAGGATTTTCTTCAGTCAATGCCTTTTATAGATCCTTTGTAAAATATTGTTTAGTAACACCGAGAGAGTATCAGGAAAAGTACATAAGGAGTAAGGACTGGGTCGTTATGGGTTCAGGCTATGCCATGCAATTTTTACAATACATGCATATTCATTTTATGAAAGATTTATCCTTAGAAGGTATTTGTAAAGAATTTTGTATTAAGGAATATACGGGGAAACAAATTTTTGAAGAGGTATTTGGGAGTAATTTCAATAGTGTTTTAAATGAAATTAGAGTGTGTTATGCAAGTGCTTTTTTAAGGACGTATAAACTGAATATATTAGAGATTTCATTGATGTGTGGGTTTGATTCATTGTCCACTTTTCAAAGGAATTTTAAATTCTATATGCATCAGACACCAACAGAGTATAGAAGTGCCATGAAGCACGAAGAAAATAGGTTAGAACCTAAATGATAATAAAAATTGAAATTTTGATGATATTCTTACTCATAAAGTTGATATAATTTTATCAATAAGTCAGAGGAGGTAGTCATTATGTTCAAATCTTTATTTACGCCTATTAAAATAAGAGACATGGAATTGAAAAATCGTGTGATTATGCCAGCAATGGGGACACGTATGGCAAATGAAAAAAGTGAGATAACTGAGCGCCTAGTCGCTTATCATGAGGCAAGGGCTAGAGGAGGGTGTGGGTTAAATATTGTAGAAGTGTCATCCGTTCATACACCCAGTGCACCTGCCCATTTTGTTTCAATAAGCGAGGATATTTATATAAGGGGACATCGCCAATTAACAGATGCTATTCACCATGCAGGAGGCAGGGCTGGAATCCAACTTTGGCAAGGGTCTATTGCTGTTATGATGGATTCAAAAGCAAAGATTTTTGTTCCAAGTGATATGCCTTTTGGCACATTTACGGTGCCTGCCATGACAGTAGAGGAAATCGAAGAGATTATTCAGTGCTATGGCGCAGCAGCTAGAAGAAGTGCAGAAGCCGGCTATGATTGTATTGAATTCCATTGTGCACACAATTATTTACCACATTCATTCTTAAGTGGGGGCTTTAATCGTCGTACCGATGCATATGGCGGAAGTTTTGAAAACAGAGCACGTTTCCCATTAGCATGTATTCGTGCTATTCGTGAGAACATACCAGAGGGTATGCCATTATTTATGAGAATAGGTGTGCATGATGACTATTTGCAAAATGGACTTACCATAGAAGAAACCATTGCATTTTGTAAGCTTGCCAAAGAAGCAGGAGTAGATGTATTAGATATATCAAGAGGAAATATCATTACGCCAGCGTCTATCTATGAAGTTCCACCCATCGATATAACAAATGGCTTTAATGTAGATAATGCAAGCCGTATTCGAAAAGAAACAGGGATGCTTACTGTAGCTGTTGGAAGAATTAATACAGCACAGTTAGCAGATGAAATCCTAGCACAAGATAAAGTAGATATGGTTGTTATGGGGAGAGCGCAACTTGCTGATCCCGAGTTTTGTAATAAAGCACAAGAAGGAAGAACGGAAGAGATTATTCATTGTGTAGGCTGTAATCAAGGGTGTTATGATGGGTTCTGTGACGTTAGAAATCGTCCGTTTATAACCTGTTTAAGAAATCCTATGCTTGGACATGAGAAGGAATATAAATTAGAACCAGCAACCCACAGTAAGAAAGTACTTATCGTTGGAGGGGGAATGGCAGGGATGGAAGCTGCCATGCTACTTAAAGAAAGAGGGCATATACCAGTTGTTTATGAGGTAAGTGACCATTTAGGGGGGCAATTTGTTACAGCGGGACAAGCACCAGGAAAAGCAGAAATGAAGGAAGCAGCTCGTGCTTTAGGTAAGCAAATAGAAAGAAAAGGTATAGATGTTCATTATCAGATGCAGGTCAATGCAGCTATCCTAGAAAAGGAGAAACCTGATGAAATGATTATTGCAATAGGTGCAAGTCCTATAATGATCAACTTACCAGGTATAGAAAATAAGCCAGTGTATAAAGCGCATGACGTACTAGATGGAAAGTGCACCCCAGAAGGCAGTGTATGTGTTATTGGTGGTGGGTTAGTAGGCTTAGAAGTAGCAGATGCTTTAGCAACAAAAGGACATCTCGTGAAGATTATAGAAATGAAAGAGCAAGTAGGTGCAGATTTAGGGAACCTTAGAAAAATAGCCGTGATGCAGAAAATGCAAAGTTTAAATGTTGAAATCCTAACAAAGGCTACATGTGTTGCTGTACAAGAACAAGGTATTTGTATAGAAATAGAAGGTGAAAAGCAAGTGGTTTGCTGTGATAGTATTGTCGTAGCCGTAGGGGCTAAGCCAAATGAGCATGCTAGTCTTGTAGCTCTCTGTGAAGAGAAGAAGATACCGTATCATATCATAGGGGATGCAAAGAGTGCAAGAAGGGCTATGGATGCCATTGAAGAAGGCTTTAATGTTGCACGCCAGTTATAGAAAGGGGAGTTAGTATGAAGTCTAAGTTATTTCAAGCATTACACATTGGAACAATGAAGGTATGAATAAAACCCTCGAACTTGGAATGCTAGGTTCAAGGCTTTTTGAAAATTTTAAAATAGAATCAAGGAGAATAGCATGAGAAAAATAGTTACAATAAGCTTATCTATCATACTTAGTATAGGTGTTTATATACCGTCATATGGTCAGGAGGAGTTTCCTTACTATGAGTTTACCCTTGAACAGCTCTATCCAGAATTATTTGAGAAAGCTAAAGAAAGAGAAGCTAAGCCTATTGAGTTTTATATTAGTGGAAAGCTTGTTCCCATCCCTAAAGAGGGTCCACAGCTTTATAGAGATAAAGTAGACAGTACTTTTTTTGCTAATGAGATGCAAGGAGAAATACTTGTACCAGTATCCTATATAAGAGATGGTTTTGGGTATCAAGTAGCTTGGAATCCTAAAACGCAACAAATTAAATTTAACAATGGAGAAGTGAAAGCTTATATCAATCAGAAAGAGATAGAGGTGGGGAACCATATCATTGCTATAGAGCATGCACCAGTATTGATAGATAGTAGAGCTTATGTATCCTTTAAATTTCTTGAGCAAGCTTTAGGATGGGTCTATACATTTGATGAGAGTGGCGCTAGCCAGAAGTATTTATTTACTCCATTAGATACACTTCCAGCATTAACAGATCAAGTACTGGCAACCCAAAATAGCAGTAGTAATTACATGCCATTAAGTGTACCTATTTATGCTCATTCCCCTTTAAATACTGAAGCGAAAGATGATTATGCTTTAAAGGCGCAACATTTTGTAGCATGGGAAAAACTAGGATCCAATGTAGCCAATGTAACAACGAGAGTACCGGGAACACCTATTCATGGGGATTTAGAGTATCTTAACAGCTTAGTAGGAAAATGTGGCTATGGGTTTGCAGGCGATGGTCAATTAACAATTGGTGATAAAGATACGCATATTGATACACCAAGAGGGCATAGTGATACGTATGTTGCAATTGGTCACTCTCTTAAAACGGACGGTAGAATTGTAACCATTCGTGGCTGGGTTACAGATTTCAATAAAAAGCCAAGTAAAGGCCAAATAGTTCAAAACAATTTATCTATTGAAGCTATTAAGTACATGTCTAATAGCATTGAAGATGGACATGCCATTATTGCTTATATTGATAAATATCTTAACCAGAAGCAATACCCTCCACTTGACCAAAATATGAGATTTGGCTTAACAAAGGTACGTTTTGAAAAAAAGGCAGCTGGGTGGGGCTTCCATATTATATTCAATGACTAAGCATTTCTTAAAAACAACTTATTTTTGAAAGTAAGAGTCAAGTTAAAGCCTCAAATTTAGAAAGCAATCTAAGTTTGAGGTTTTTGTTATGGAGATAAAGAGAAAAACTTTTAAAAAAAGGGTACTGGGAGGTAGTTTGACATAAAGAGGGCGTGTATAGTAGGATAAATAATAGTAAGTAAAAATGATTAGGAGAATAGATAATAAACTCATAAGGAGTACATATACTACAAGTAATATAGAATAAAGAAAGACGCTATCTAACGCCTATGTAAAATGAAGTATTAAGGAGTGTAAAATGCCTATTAATAAAAAAATGTTAACCACTCTTAGAAAAATTATTTATCCAAAGGGAGATTTTAAGGAAACCTATAAATTAGAACGTAAGATGATAAATATGACGCATCATTACGTCTTTAAACCTTTTTTTAAAATGTGGGATCATGAAATCATAACAGATCATCATTCCATACCTGTTCGTCTTTTTTTTCCAAACAAAGAAGGCGTCTATCCACTCCTTATTTTCTTCCATGGAGGTGGTTTTGTAGTAGGCAATATTGAAAGTTATAGTAAGATTTGCAGTAGACTAGCCAATAACCTCAAACATATTGTTTTGTCTGTAGATTATCGTTTAGCACCAGAGCATCCTTTCCCAGCAGGACTTGAAGACTGTTATGCTGTAGTAAAGGAGGTGGCAAGTCATCTCCTTCTTTTTAATCATCCTATCGAAGAAATCACCTTAATAGGAGATAGTGCAGGCGCCAATTTAGCAGCTGCTGTTTCCTTACTAGCTAGAGAAAGAGGGGAATTCCAAATTGCAAGGCAAATTCTTATCTATCCAGCTACTTATAATGACCATAGTGATGCTTCACCTTATGCTTCAGTTAGGGAAAATGGAAAAGATTATTTGCTGACGCAAGAACGTATGATGAATTATTTAAAGGCTTATGTAAAACATGAAAAAGATTTAGAAAATCCTTATGTAGCCCCTTTATTGGCAACTGATTTAGAAAATCAACCAGATACTTTAATTATTACAGCTGAATTTGACTTATTAAGAGATGAAGGGAAGGCTTATGGAGAGCGTTTAAAACAAGCGGGTAATAAGGTGGAAATAGTTGAAATACCTAATGCAATCCATGGTTTTTTATCCTTACCTCCTATGTTTGAAGAGGTAAAAGCATGCTATACTAGTATAAATCATTTCTTGAATAAGGGGAGAGAAGATGAGTCGAACTAAAACACCAACTTGGAGACGGCTAGATAATGCAGCAAAGATTTTTCCGCCTACCAGTAACAAACATGATACAAAGGTATTTCGTTTTGCCTGTACCTTAAAAGAAGAAATTGTTCCAGAGATTTTGCAAAATGCCTTAGATAAAACGATGGAGGCTTTTCCATTATATGCATCCATTATTAGGAAAGGGTTATTTTGGTATTATTTTGAGACAAGTTCTATAAAGCCTACTGTAAAAGAGGAGTGTAAATCACCTTGCAGTACTTTATACAATGAGAATTCTAAAAGCTTATTGTTTGAAGTAAGCTATTATAAAAAGCGTATTAATTTAGAGATTTACCATGCTTTAACAGATGGTGTAGGTGCTCTTCAATTTTTGCGGACGCTAGTTTTTCATTATTTATTAATGCAGCATGAAGAATTAAAAGAGGCAAAGTTGAGCTTAGATTATGATGCCTCTCATGCAGAGAAGGAGATGGATGGCTTTAAAAAATATTTTTCTCCAGGTAAAAGTGCAAAAAATCCTTCTTTAGGAAAGGCATATAGAATTAAAGGGGAGAGGCTTGAAGGAGATGTCCTAAAGGTTATAAATGGTGTGGCTTCTGTAAAAGCTATTTTGCAGGAAGCACATCAGTATGAAACCACTTTAACTGTTTATCTAGGGGCTATTTTAATTATGTCTATTTATAAAGAAATGGCGAGAAAGGATAGAAAGCATCCAGTTGTTGTGTCGGTGCCTGTTAATTTACGCCCTTACTTTAAATCCAGCTCAGCGAGAAATTTTTTTAGTGTTGTACATGTGCCTTATTATTTTAAAGAAAAGGAACCGGAGTTTGAAGAGGTTATTAGTTATTTAAAAGAGTTTTTTGAAAAGGAATTAACCACAGAGAAATTTCAGCTTCGTTTAAATCGTTTAGTAGCGCTAGAACATAATTACTTTACACGCGCCATTCCTTTAATACTTAAGAAACCTACCCTATGGTTTGCCCATCATTTAACAAATAATGAGGTGACTACTAGTTTTTCTAATATTGGTAAGATTACGATGCCGAAGGAGCTAGAGCCGTATATTGATGTTTTTGATGTGTATACAAGTACGACAAAGGTTCAAGTTTGTTTATGCTCCTATGGTGACAAGCTTTCTATAAGCTTTACTTCTCCTTTTGTGAATAGTGAGGTGCAAAAGCATTTCTTTCGTACATTAACGAGTAGGGGGATAAAAGTTGAGATTTCAACCAATATAATTACGGAATAAGGAATGTCAAGATAAGGAGGTAGAGGATGAAGACGTGTGAAAAATGTGGGGTGCAATTAAAAGGAAAAGGAAATAACTGTCCATTGTGCCAAAATGAACTGATAGGTTCAAATGAGGGAGAGGAAGCTGTTTTTCCTTTGAATGATCAGCGGCAGAAGGAAACGCATATGGTAATTAAAGTCATTAATTTTATGATGCTATGTGTAGGTATTATGTCCGTATTTTTCAATGTGTTATATCCAGTGGAAATTTGGTGGTCACTTATTGTGGTGCTTACTTTAATAGGGGTGCGTGTGAGTCTTTTTATAGCTATTGCCAAACATAAAAATATTCTTAAATATTTGTGGAATCAAAGCTTAGTTATTATTGCATTTGCCATTGTTATTGATTATATAAGCGGAAATCATGGATGGGCCATTACCTTTGTACTTCCTATTATTTTTACTTTAGCCATGATTATTATGTATTTGATTTCCAAGATACTACACCTTCAAGTAGGGGACTATATGATTTACCTTTTGCTTGATGCAGTATTTGGTATTATTCCTATTCTATTTTTACTACTTCAGAGTGTGACAACAGCTATTCCTTCTTTAATATGTATTATGGTGAGCATTATTTCAGTGATTGCTTTAATTAGTTTTGAAGGACCGAGTATGTATAGTGAATTAAAAAGAAGATTACATGTATGAGAATAAGCTTTTTACGCTATTGTATTTAATACGATGGAGAGATAAATAACTATTTAAGAAAGAGAACACAAAGAGATGAAACAGGATTTAACGATTGGGAGTGAGAAGAAAGCGTTGCTGCTTTTTGCCATGCCATTAATAGGTGGTAATATTTTGCAGCAGCTTTATAACGTTGTAGATACATGGATAGTTGGGAGGTATGTTTCTTCAGAGGCTTTAGCAGCTGTAGGAACTTCCTTTGCACTTTTGACTTTTTTATATTCTATTATTATTGGTTTATGCATGGGCAGTAGTACAGCGTTTGCGATGTATTTTGGTAAAAAGGATAAAGTGCTACTAAGAAGGAGTATTTTTCTTTCGGGTAGTAGTATTGGTATTTTGACACTTGTGTTAAATGTGCTTCTTTTAGTTTGGGGAGATATCATTATAAAGTTAATGCGGGTAGACCCTGTATTATTTGAGCTGACTAGGGAGTATTTACACATTATTTTTATGGGCCTCACAGCTGTTTTTATTTATAATTTTTTTGCCAGCATCGTAAGAAGCATGGGAAACTCACGAGTGCCAGTATTATTTATTGCTTTAGCAGCAGCTCTTAATATCATTTTAGATGTACTATTTGTGAAATTTTTCAATTGGAAGATTGCAGGAGCAGCTTGGGCGACTTTCATTGCTCAATTAGTTAGTGCACTAGGGATGATGGGGTATGCATGGTGTAAAGTACCAGAGGTAAGGCTTAAAAAAGAGGATTGTGTATGGGATAAAGAACTTATGAAACAATTAGGAAGCTATTCCTTATTGACATCTTTACAGCAGTCTATTATGAATTTTGGGATACTGATGATTCAAGGTCTAGTAAATAGTTATGGCGTAGCTGTAACAGCTGCTTTTGCTGCAGTTGTTAAAATTGACGCCTTTGCCTATATGCCTGTTCAAGATTTTGGAAATGCTTTTTCTACTTTTATTGCTCAAAATAAGGGAGCGGGGAAAGAAGAACGTATTAAAAAAGGGATCCGTTTTGCAAGCCTCTTAACTGTTTTGTTTAGTGGATTAGTTTCAGTAGGTGTTGTTATAGGGGCCAAAGAGCTGATGCTTATTTTCTTTGAAGAATACCAACAGGAAATCATTTCCATCGGTGTACGGTATTTGCAAATTGAGGGAGCATGTTATATGGGAATAGGCATCCTCTTTTTACTCTATGGGTTTTATCGTGGAGTGGGGAGGGCAGGTATGTCTCTTGTCCTTACCATTATTTCACTAGGCACAAGGGTAATTTTAGCTTATGCACTAGCTCCTATAGGGGGAATTGAGATGATTTGGTGGGCTATTCCTATTGGCTGGATATTGGCTGATGCAGTAGGTATTGGTGTATTAATAAACTATATAAATAAGTCAAAGAGGATTATACGAGAGGTGTAATCCTTTTTACATAAAAAATTCATATGTTAAGGTCTGCTTTTAGGTATAATAATATGTTGATAGACATTAGAACTTGAAGTTATAGGAGAGTAGCATGAGTGCATTATTAAAAATTGGAGTAGATATTGGATCAACAACTATAAAGATGGTGGTCATTGATCAAGAGGGAAACCTTATTTATAAAACATACAAACGTCATCTTGCAGAAATTAGAACAGCTTTTACAAGTTGTTTAGAGCAAGCAAAGGAGATTATAGGTGGGCATGCTTTAAGTTTGTGCATTGCAGGCTCGGGAGGAATGAGTTTAGCAGAAGAACTAAAGATTCCATTTATTCAAGAGGTTATAGCAAGTACTAAGGCTATTCAAATGAAGCATCCAGAAACAGATGTTGTTATAGAGCTTGGAGGAGAAGATGCCAAGATTACCTATTTGCAAGGTGGCCTAGAGCAAAGGATGAATGGAACCTGCGCAGGAGGGACGGGTGCTTTTATTGACCAAATGGCGACCTTGCTCCATACAGATGCCAGTGGTCTTAATACCCTTGCTAAAGCTTATGGACATATTTATCCCATAGCCGCTAGGTGTGGTGTATTTGCTAAAACAGATATCCAACCCCTTATGAATGAAGGAGCAAAACAAGCAGATATTGCTATGTCTATTTTTCATGCGGTGGTGGTACAAACCATTAGCGTTTTAGCCTGTGGTAGGCCCATTCGAGGGAAGGTTGCTTTTTTAGGAGGGCCCCTTACTTTCCTTTCGGAGTTACGAAAGCGTTTTATAGAAGTCTTGGAGTTAAGTGATGAGGCAGTTATTTTTCCAGAGCATTCTGAGCTTTATGTTGCTTGGGGAGCAGCTCTGGCTTGTGAAGAAAAAGGAGTTAAAACCTATGAAGCTTTATTAAAAGAGTTAAGAAGGGAAGGTCAAAACCAAGACAAAAAGTATCAGACCTTACCTCCTTTATTTGAAAAGGAAGCAGATTATTTAGCTTTTAAAGCACGACATGGGAAGAGTCAGGTAAAGGAAGGTAAACTGGAAGAGGCAAGTGGACGTTGCTTTTTAGGAATAGATGCAGGTTCTACTACTACTAAAGCTACACTTATTAATGAAGCAGGAGAAATCCTTTATTCGTACTATGCAAGTAATAAAGGGAACCCTATTGAGGCAACAAGGGTAATTTTAAAAGAAATTTATACACAACTACCCTCACGTGCCCAAATAGCTTATTCCTGCGTAACCGGTTATGGGGAAGCTTTATTAAAAGAAGCTTTTAGTATAGATCTAGGTGAGATTGAGACAGTAGCACATTATAAGGGGGCAAAATTTTTCTGTCCAGAGGTTGATTTTATACTAGATATCGGGGGACAGGATATGAAATGCCTACATATTAAAGAAGGTGCTATTCAAAGCATTACCTTAAATGAAGCCTGTTCTGCTGGATGTGGTTCTTTTCTTCAAGCCTTTGCCAATTCATTGGGATTAGATATTCAAAGCTTTGCTAAGAAGTCACTCTTTGCTAAGCATCCAGTAGATTTAGGCTCCAAATGTACGGTCTTTATGAATTCAAAGGTAAAACAAGCACAAAAGGAAGGTTTTAGTGTAGAGGATATTTCAGCAGGTCTTGCTTACTCTGTAGTTAAAAATAGTTTATATAAGGTCATTAAACTAAAAAATCCAGAAGCATTAGGAAAACATATAGTAGTAGAAGGTGGAACTTTTTATAATGAAGGTGTTTTACGAAGCTTTGAAAAGCTCATAGGAAAAGAAGTTATTCGTCCCAATATTTCTGGACTGATGGGCGCCTTTGGTGCAGCTCTTTTAGCAAAAGAACGTTTTAAAGAGGGACAAAGTACAACTTTAGTAGAGCTAAAGGAACTGGAAACGATTAAGGCGAATTCAAAAACAGCAAGATGTGGGAGATGCTCAAATAACTGTTTATTAACACTCAATAGTTTTCCTAATAATAAACGTTTTATATCGGGCAATCGCTGTGAAGCACCTTTAGGAAATGACTCAAAAGAAAGTGAACTACCTGATTTATATGAGTATAAATATAAAAGAGTTTTTAAGTATATACCTTTATCACCCAAGCAAGCTAAAAGAGGAGTGATTGGAATACCAAGGGTACTTAATATGTATGAGAATTATCCCTTCTGGTTTACGCTATTTACCTATTTAGGATTTCGTGTTGAACTGTCCTCTCCTTCTTCTAAGAAAGTTTACGAGAAGGGAGTAGAGTCCATTGTATCAGAAACAGCTTGTTACCCTGCCAAGATGGTTCATGGACATATAGAAGATTTGATAGAGCGTGGTGTCAAGCAGATTTTTTATCCTTGTATTGTACATGAAGCGAAGGAGTTTGAGCAGGCAGATAATTGCTTTAACTGTCCTGTTGTTACCTCTTATCCAGAGGTAATTGCTAATAACATGGAGCATTTAGAAGAGGAGAAGGTTCAGCTGATCCATCCTTTTTTACCTATGACAGATAAAAAGAAACTGAAAAAAAGATTATATGAAGAGTTTAAGGTTTTTCATATAAGTAAGGCGGAAATTCATGAAGGTATAGAGGCAGCCACAAAAGAGCAAGAAAGCTTTAAAGAGGCGATGCGTCAAAAAGGTGAAGAGACACTAAGGTTTTTAAATGAGAAAGGGATACGTGGGGTTTTATTAGGGGGTAGACCTTATCATATTGATCCTGAAATAAATCATGGTATTCCCAAATTGATTAACAGCTTAGGTTTTGCCGTGCTAACAGAGGATGCCATTGCCCATTTGGGGAATAAAGAAATAGCTCTTCGTGTAGTGAACCAATGGGCTTACCATTCACGTCTTTATGCAGCGGCTAATCAGGTGGTAGAGGAACCACTCATTGAATTGGTACAGTTAACCTCTTTTGGCTGCGGTATTGATGCGATTACAGTAGAGCAGGTTCAAGAAATATTAGAAAGTAAAGGAAAACTTAGTACAGTTATCAAGATTGATGAGGGGAGTCATTTAGGAGCGGCACGTATTCGTTTAAGGTCTTTAAAGGCCTCTATCGAAGAAAGAGAACAGAGGCAAATGGTAAAAAAGAAACAGGAAAAGGTGCAAAAGGTCAGTGTAAAAAGGGAAAGTAAAAAAGGCACGATTATTGTGCCAGAATTTTCGCCTACTCATTTTGAAGTATTAGCAGGTATGCTGCACCACTATGGTTATCAAGTGGAAGTACTGCGTAATAATGAACAGCCTTTAAAAGAAGGACTTCAATATCTTAATAATGATATGTGTTACCCTGCTATGGTAGTTATTGGTCAGATTATGGAGGCCTTAAAATCTGGTAAATATGATTTAAATACAACCTCTGTTCTGCTTGCTCAAACAGAAGGTCAATGCCGTTTTACTAATTATTTAAATCTTCTTCAAAAAAGCCTACAAGATGCAGGTATGGAAGAGGTACAAGTTTTATCACTCAGTTTAGCAGGAATAAAAAAGGAAAACACATTAGAAGGTCTTACCATAGAAATAATGAAAAATGCTGTGATAGGTATGATTTATGGGGATTTATTGACAAAAGTACTCTATCGTGTACGGCCTTATGAAAAAATAACAGGAAGTGCGAATAAGCTATATGAAGAGTGGTTAGTAAAGTGTAAAGCTTCTTTTGCTAAAATGAATAAAGAAACTTTTAGACAAATCATTCACCATATTATTGAAGACTTTGAAAAACTGCCACGTAAAAATATTTCAAAGCCAAAGGTAGGGATTGTGGGAGAGTCCCTTGTGAAGCTTAATCCTATTGCCAATAATCATATAGTAGAAGTTCTTGAAAAAGAAGGGGTAGAGGTAGTTGCCAACGACTTATTGTCTCTTTTATTAGCACCAGGGATCAATCAGCAGTATCGTTATAAAAAGTTAAATGGAAGCTTTGGAGAAAATTTAAAAGGGAAAATAACCATTCGTTTTATTGAAAGCTATCAAAAAATCTATACAGAAGCTCTTAAGAAAAGTAAGCTTTTCTATGCCTCTGAAAAAATAAGTGAATTAGCTCGTCATGCGAGCCAAATTATAGACTTAGGTCACCAATCAGGTGAAGGCTGGAAGCTTTCGGGTGAGATTATGGAGTTAGTTAAATGGGATGTCAAAAACATTATCTGCATGCAGCCTTTTGGATGTTTGCCAGCACATGCCAATACACGAGGTGTATTAAAGAAAATTAAAAAACTTCATCAGGGAGTAAATGTAGTGACCATTGAATATGACCCTGACTCCAGTGAAGTGAATCAAATGAATCGTATCAAACTTATGCTTGCTAGTGCCTTTAATAAAATTTAATCCTAAAGAACCTCAATGTCTCAATGCATACAATCACCTGAATAGGTAAAACTAAGCTTAGAAATAAATGGAGTAAGGTGGTGGTGTTGTGGAAGCAATGAGTAGTTCGGCTATTAGTGCCAATGAACTCCTTTTGGTTTTAGGTGCAATGGGTGTTGTAGGTATTATAGGTGGATGGTTTAGTGAGAAGCTCAAGGTACCTGATGTGGTTATATATTTACTACTAGGTATATTGGCAGGTCCACTTTTCTTTAATATTATTGATGTAGAATCTTTTCCAGTCGTTAATGAAATTATTTTAAGCTTTGGTTCAGCTTTTGTATTGTATGAAGGGGGCAGAGAAATCAAATTAAGAGTGCTTAATCAGATTAAGATAACGGTAGGCTTATTAGCTACCTTAGGTGTATTTATTTCTATGGTGGTAGTTGCTATAGGCATGGTTTTCGTTTTTAAATTACCATTTAGTATCTGCCTTCTAATGGGAGCTATTATTGCCTCAACAGACCCAGCCAGTCTTATTCCTATTTTTAATCAAGTGGCGATTCGCAATAAGCTAAAGCAAACTATTATTAGCGAATCTGCGTTTAATGATGCCACAGGAGCTATTTTAGTAACCTCCCTTCTAGCTACCATTTTAACAGGCTCATTTACACCTACCAAAAGTTTGATACAACTCATAATGATGGCAGGTGTAGGGATCGTAGTAGGAGCAGTGGTAAGCCTTACTGGTGAAGCTCTTTCTTCTGATAAGCAGTACGGTATTTTTAGAGAATTTGGTCCTATTATTTCAGTACTTACAGTAATATTTGCTTATGAGCTAGCAGAAAGGCTACATGGAAGTGGTTACATGGCGGTATTTATAGCTGGCCTTATATCTGGGAATAAGAAGCAGTTTGGACTGTGGGCCCCAGAAGAAAACTTTGTATCTGCTGTTCACTTTAGGGAAAATATTTCGACTTTATCTCGAATGGCAATTTTTTTAGTTCTAGGAACACATGTGGATATGCAGGCACTTCTTAAATATGGTTTAAAATCATTTATCATTGTTCTCGTGCTCATGTTTATTGCAAGACCTTTAGTTGTTTTAATATGTGCGTTACCAGATAAAAAGGCTCAATGGAAGAAACGTGAAATCTTTTTTATGATGTGGGTAAGAGAAACAGGTGTTATACCAGCTGCTTTGTCTGGATTAGTGGTTTCAATGCGTATAACAGGCTATGAAATTATCTCTTCAGTTGTATTTATGACTTTGCTTATTACTCTTTTGCTTCAAGCCAGTACTACAAAGTGGATGGCTAAAAAACTAAAAGTACTTGAAACACCTTCTACTTAAAGAAGGAATTGAGAGGATTATACGAAGTATATAATCCTTTTCTTATTATGGCTTGAAAGAAAAGGGGGGTGGTTTATAATAGATTAAAAGGGTATTTACCGTAGACATAGAAGGGAAAGAAAATGAAAACAAACTTATATCATTACATATTCATCTGGCAGGTAAAGGATAGTCAAAGGATGGAGGATTTTAAGCTACAAGGTACCTTGGAGGAATTGGTTAAGGGATGGTGTAAAGAGGAGAGGGGAAAGGTAGAAGGGCTTGTTTTAGACAAGAAAGGTATAAAGCTTAAAGTAAGTACAGAAGAAGCTCTTTATAGCACAAAATTTTTAAAAAAAATACAACGTCAAATGGAAGCTTTTTTTAAAAAAGCAGAAATTTTTCTAGATACAGAGGTGTCTTATTGGGAAGGTAATCCTTTTGTTATAACCCACTATCCACAGGAGGCGAAAGGAGAAGAACGGCTAGAGAAGCTTCTCCAATCGGTGCTAGAAGTGGGTTATTATGATTTAAAAGAATATTTTACATATGATGTAGGTATTTTTAGAGACTATTTGTTGCAAAAAAACCTAGGGGTTATTGACCATGGGGATAGAGTGTATTTAGTAGACATACAAGCGCTTAAAAAGCCTATTTATTTAAACTGTTTTGACTGTACCAAAATTCATCAATATGGGTGTTGTTGTGGAAGTCCTTGTGACTTTGGAGGTCGAAATCTTAAAAACTTTAAAATGCATTTACCTTTTATAGAGGAAGAAGTAAGATATGCAGATGAAGTAAGCTATCAGGCAATTAAGGAGAGAGGAGGGTTTATTAGAAATGAGGGGCAAATTAGAGCGTATAATGGTCATTGCACGTTGCTAATAAAAGAAGGGGAAAGTTATAAATGTGTGGCACATAAATATGCCTTAGACCATCAAATACCTATTTATGACCTATGCCCTCTTTCTTGCTTAATGTATCCACTCGAGATCATGGAGCTTATAACGAATAAACAAAAGAAAATACTATTTTTTACTTCTGTGATAGACCCCTATTTTGCTAATAAATTTGGACGTTGGGGGAGCTATGCTTCCTTAGGTATGGAAATGCGGTGCTTAAAGAAAGAAGCACATAATGAAATTTTTAAGGAAGAGCATTATCGTCCTGTTTATGAAGTGAATCGAGAGCTTATTTGTCATGAATGGGGAAAACTTTTTTTTGATGCACTTAAGGTATTGATGTAAGGGGAAAGGGTGCCTTTTGCCAGATATGGGCTATTTGACGTATCCAATCAGCGTGCTATAATCAAAACGAAGGAAAGCAGAAGGATTTGAAGGAGAGAAGAAGATGACAAGAATTGATTTACATACGCATACTAAAATGTCTGACGGCACAAGTGAACCTAAAGAGATCATAAAGCAAGCAGTATTAAATAATGTAGAGGTTGTAGCTATTACAGATCATGATACGTTGGATGCTTTAGAAGAGGCAGGCCAGGAAGCAAAAGCCCAGGGCATTTGCTTTATACCTGGGATTGAACTAACTTGTCCATATGGTGAAGGGCGATTACTTCATATACTTGGTTTGGGCATTGACATAGAGGAACCTTGTTTCAAAAAAGCCTATATTGGCTTAAAGGAACGAAAAGAAAAGCGACTTCAAGATATTTTACAAATTCTTGAAAAAGAGGGTGTTGTTATTCCAAGACGTGCATTAGAAGAAGCTGCTTATACACAGTACTTGGATCGTGTGGATATTATCCGTTATCTTTATAGGGAAGGTAAGATCCAGACGGCAGTAGAAGGATGGAATAAATATCTAGACCCTATTCCTTATGGAGCTAGAGAGCTTATTGGAGTAGATGAAGCACTAGAACTCATTCAAAAAGCAGGGGGTGTAAGTGTACTTGCTCATTATCCTAAAAATATCGGTTTTAAAGACTATCCTAAAAATGAAATAGTAAAACATCTTTCTATTTTAAAGCGTAAAGGACTTATGGCTATTGAACGCTATTATCCTTCTTTTACGGAGTCAGAAAATCAGTTTGCACAAGAATTAATAGAAAAGCAAGGATTCTTAGCTTCAGGAGGGACAGATTTTCATGGTAAAAACAGACCAGGAATAGATGTGGGCATAACAGACGAAGGTTTTACCATTCCTTATAGTGTCTATGAAAAAATGGCTCCTTTTCTTCACAATCAAATAAAATAGTATAAAAAACTCACTCTTAAGGCAATAGAAGAGTGAGTTTTTTTAGTAAGGTTAACTCTTATAAACCATGGTATAATAGGTAAAAGAAAGGAGTTGTACCTTGTGAGTAAAGTATTAGTGATTAGTCTAGATGCAGTATCTGACGAGACGTTTGATATATTAAAAGAATATAGGCATTTTAAAACATTATATAGAGAAAGTACTTTAGTAAGAGAAGTGGATTCTCTTTTTCTTTCTAACACCTATCCTATTCATACCTCTGTTGCAACTGGGACATATCCCTATGAGCATGGTGTGTTTTCAAATACCAAGGTGCAACCAGGTAATAATCACCCAGATTGGCTATGTTTTAGTCAGTTTATAAAGGCTAAGACCCTTTGGCAGGCAGCTAATGAAAAACAATTAAAAACAGCGGCTGTTATGTGGCCAGTTACTGGAGGCGCTAAGGAAATTGCTTATAATGTACCAGAAATTATGGCAAAGCCTCGTGAAAGCCAAATGATTGTCAGTTTAAGAGCAGGCTCAAAATTTTTACAGCTAAAAGAATTTTTAAGACATAAAAAAGTTTTAAAGGGGATTCAGCAGCCTCAGCTAGATCAGTTTTCTACCTTAGTCATGTGCGATATTATTAAGGAAAAACAGCCAGATTTAATGCTACTTCATTTAACTGCATATGATTCTCTCTGTCATCAGTATGGCAAAGACAGTAAAAAGTTAAAAGAGGCTTACGAAGCCTTAGATGCAAACTTAGGAAAGCTTCTAGCAGTAATTGATGAGGAAACAACAGTTATATTCTTTTCAGATCATGGGCAATTAAATGTTCATCAATGCATTCAGCCTAATATTTATTTAAGAGAAAGGGGTATATCAGAGGAGGAAGCTTATATTGAATGCTGTGGTGGATCAGCTTTTTTCCATGCTTACAATTGTTCAGAAGCCACTGTTGTACAGATGAAAGAACATCTTAGGGGAACACAAGGTTTTAACCGTTTTCTAACGACAGAAGAAATGCAACTATGTGGAAGGGGAGATTTACCTTTTGGCTTTTGTGCAAAAGTAGGTTATTTTTATGAACGCCGCGAGATACAGGAAAAAGGCAATCACGGTTACCCCCTAGATTACCCGCATTACAAGGTGTTTTATGGGGTGAGAGGAAAAAGGTTTGAGCAAGGGAAGGTGCTAAAGGGAGGAAGTTTACTCGACTTAACAGCCCTAATTGCTAAAGAATGTGAACTTGACATGCCCGACATAAAAGGAAAGATAAAAGAAAATATTTATAAGGAGAGGGTTTTATGAGGTTGACAAAACAGGAAAAAAGTTGGGTGATGTATGACTTTGCAAACTCCGTTTATGCGACGATTATGATGGCTGCTATATTTCCTATTTATTTTAGCAGTGTTTGCCAAGCGCAAGGAGAATCAGGAGATTTTTGGTGGGGCATTGGGACGGCTATTGCTACCTTTACAATGGCACTATTAGCTCCTGTTATAGGTGCTATTGCTGATTATAAAGGATATAAGAAAAAGCTTTTTAATAGTTTTTTAGGAGTAGGACTTATTTTTACACTGGTAACAGCTTTTACGGGGAGCTGGAGGCTTATGCTTTTAGGTTATACTGTATCCCACATTGGTTTTTCGGGCTCTTGTCTGGTTTATGATAGCTTTTTAACTGATGTTACAGATGCTAAAAGGATGGATCATGTTTCAAGTTTAGGTTATGGACTAGGATACATAGGGGGAAGTACGATACCTTTTTTAATGAGTATTTTGCTCATTTCAGCAGGTGAAAAAATAGGAATTACCATGCCTATGGCTATACGTTTATCAGTTGTTTTAACTGTTTGTTGGTGGGGGCTTTTTTCGATTCCCTTCCTTAAAAATGTTAAGCAAGAGCATGCTATAGATGGGCATAATGCCTTACAATTAAGAGAAATTTTTAAAGCTATAGGACAGACGCTTAAAAATATTTTTGAAAACAAAAGACTTTTTGTTTTTTTGTTAGCCTATTTTTTCTATATTGATGGAGTCAATACGGTGATTAATATGGCAACTAGTTATGGAGCCACTTTAGGATTAGATAGTGTGAAAATGATACTGGCACTTTTAGTTACCCAATTAGTAGCATTTCCTTGCGCCATTTTGTTCGGAAAATTAAGTGGAAGGTGGGGGGCTTTAAAGCTGATTAAAGGTGCAGTTATGGTCTATCTCTTTATTTGTGTATTAGGTTTTTGGATGGGCTTTGGATTAGAGGAAGGTTTTTTAAGCATAGGTGAAGCAGAAGGACTTTTTTGGTTTATGGCAGCGGTGGTAGGGACCGTTCAAGGAGGTATTCAAGCCATATCTCGCTCTTATTTTGGTAAGCTGATCCCACCTGAGAAGTCTGGAGAGTATTTTGGTTTCTTTGATGTATTTGGTAAATTTGCAGCAGTTATTGGACCGGCTCTTTATGCCGGTATAAAAGGTGTAACTGGAAGAAGCTCTTTATCTATTCTTTCTATTACCTTGCTATTTGTTATATCACTGATGATTCTTTTGGTAGGAAGAAGGTATTTAGAGGATACATCAGTAAAAGTATAAGGAAATGCGTACTAGGCAGAAGAAAATAACTGAGAAAAAGGAGAAAAATGTCATTCGAAGCTATTGACAAAATAGAAAAAAACATAAATAATTTAGTAGTACTCAAAAAAACTACTAATTGGAAGTGGCTAGTAGAGGAGAGTAAATTTACAAAAGATACAGGAGGCAATCTATCATGAATCATAAAATAAAAGTAGGGATTGTGGGTTATGGCAATGTAGGTCGTGGCGTAGAAGTAGCCTTAGGTCAGAATCCAGATATGGAATTAGTAGCCGTTTTTACAAGAAGAAAGCCAGAGACAGTAAACATTCAAACTAAAGTGGCTAAGGTTGTTCCTATAAACGAGCTAGAAGCTTATCAAGAAGCAATTGATGTATTGATTTTATGTGGTGGTTCTGCAACGGATTTACCTGTACAAGGGCCCGAACTTGCAAAATTATTTAATACCATTGATAGCTTTGATACTCACGCACGTATTCCAGAATACTTTAGTAATATGCAAGCAGCAGCCGCTGATGCAGGTAAAACAAGCATTATTTCTGTAGGTTGGGATCCTGGTTTATTTTCAATGGTACGTATGATGTCAGGAGCTTTCTTGCCAAAAGGAGAAGATTATACTTTCTGGGGTAAGGGAGTAAGCCAAGGTCATTCGGATGCGATTCGTCGCGTAGCAGGTGTTAAAAATGGCATTCAATATACTATTCCGATGGAAGAAGCAATCGAAGCTGTTCGAAAAGGAGAGAATCCTAAACTTACAACACGTCAAAAACACTTAAGAGAGTGTTTTGTAGTGGCCGAAGAAGGTGCAGATCAAGCAGAAATTGAAAGTACAATTAAGAATATGCCTAACTATTTTTCGGATTATGATACAATTGTACACTTTATTACAGAAGAAGAACTTAAAGCAAAGCATGATAAGATGCCTCATGGAGGTTTTGTATTTAGAAGTGGTGTAACAGGCATGCAAGAAGAACATCAGCAAATCATTGAGTTCTCACTTAAATTAGACAGCAATCCAGAGTTTACAGCTCAAGTGCTAGTAGCCTATGCGCGTGCAGCAGTGCGTATGAATCGAGAAGGTCAAGTAGGTGCAAAAACAGTATTTGATGTACCTCTTGCCTATTTATCTCCACTTAGTTCAGCAGAGCTTATGAAAACTTTATTATAAAATATAAAGGATGTTAAAACTATTTAGAGTAACTTATTTTAAATAGTTTTTAACATTCTTTTTTAAAGTAAGGAGAGAGCATGAAGCAGACATTGAAGGAGAAAGCAAAGACATTACCTGATTTACCCGGTGTTTACTTGATGAAAGATAGTGAGGGCACAGTCATTTATGTAGGAAAGTCAAAGCAGCTTAGAAGGCGAGTGAGTTCCTATTTTGGTTCAGATAAAGGACAGTCTTCTAAGGTTAAAAAGCTTGTTCGTCATATAAAAAGTATAGAGTATGAAGTAGTAGATACGGAACTAGATGCTCTTTTAAGAGAGTGTACTCTTATTAAAGAATTAAAACCTATTTATAATCGTTTACTAAAAGAAGATAAAAAATATTGTTATATTGTTGTGAATAAAGAAGAAGCTTTGCCACGGGCAAGACTAGCTTATGAAAAAGGTAAAGAAGGAATCTACTTTGGACCTTATGACCGTAAGCAGAGTTTAGAAGAAGCAATAGAGGCTATTAATCTGTATTATGGATGGCCAACTTGCAAAGAGGTAGTAGAAAAGGAAGGTTGTCTATCCTTTTTAAGAGGAAGATGTTTAGGTTTTTGTGAGCAGGAAGTGGCCAGACAAGTTTTAGCATCTCATTTACAAGATATGTTTGATTTTCTAAGAGGAAAACATCAGAAGGTCCTTAACTTTTATAAGATGAAGATGGAAAAAGCAGCAAATCAATTAGAATTTGAAGAAGCAGCCCAATATCGCAATATAATAGGAAGTCTTAAGGCTTTGAACTTTAAAAAGGAAGCTATTGCTTATGGGCTAAGTAGACAAAAAGGCTTGCTCTTTGTACCTAAACCACTTGGAGGTATAAAGGTCTATGGCCTATTGGGAACAACTATCCTTTTTACGGAACATGTATTTAGAAAAGAGGTAACCTCTTTTCTAAGGGAAAAGCTACAGCAAAATACAACGAAGCCACGTAAACAATTTACCAAACAAGAGATAGATGAAGTCTATATTATTTACAGCTATTTAAGAAATACAGATAAGTGCACTTATATTTCTTGGAAAGAAAAGGAATTATAAGGAGAAGACAGGAAAACGTGCAATAAGAATTGACAAGCTTTCTCTATCAATTCTATAATAAAAGGAGAAAAGGAGTAACGAATAGGTGCTCCTATTTTTTTGAATTTAAATTTAAGTTATGTCAACCTTTTTAAAAACTTCCTTAAAAAAGACAAACTATTTAAAGCATACAGGGATAAGGAGGGGATTTATGTTAAATAAATTAAGAGAAAAATTAATAAAGAAAGAAGAAGTTTATCCTAAAGCGAAAGATGAAAGGCGCATTTTGACACATGTACCTGATCCTTCTCATATACGTCAAAAAACTGACCGACGAGGAGAGACCTCCTATGAAAAAGGAGTACGCTACAAGGTGGAGTGTCCGGTAAGTATTGATTTACCAAAGACTCATAAAAAGATAAAGGGAACTTTAGTTGATATTTCAGTAAGTGGAGCATTAATAAGTATTTCGTCAGCTGATCAAGAACTTTTGCTTACAGAGAAAGAATATAAGTTGCATTTTAAAATTCCGACAGGCAGTATCCTAGAAGGATATGACCAAAAAGTGCGTATTTATGCAGCTGTTAAGAGAAAAGCAGAGTCTCTTGAAGAAACGAATACATTTTTAGTTGGCTTTAAATTTAGAAAAGATTTAGATAAACATTTTAAATATAGAAGATGGTTTGCTGATTTAACATTTTCTAGCTTCTTTTTAGCCTTTATCGTTTTTTTAATTGCGTTGATGCGAGTAGAAAGCATTATTTATTTTAAGTATGCGCCTTTATTTTATGGGTATAGTATTTTAACGGCCACCTATCTTTTGACACGTTATTTGTTTGGTGGATTTTATCGTCCTGTACCTATTAATAAGAACTATACACCCGGTGTTTCAGTAATCATTCCTTGCTTCAATGAACAGAGATGGATTCAAAAAACAATTATTAGCTGTCTTAATCAAGATTATCCTACTTCTAAGCTTGAAGTCATTGTAGTAGATGATTGTTCAACAGATGGCTCTGTAGAGGCTATCGAAAAAACCATTGCTCTTCTCAAGGAAAAATGTGGGCAATATGAGCTAGAAGGACGTATTAAGTTTATTCCTCTTAAAGAAAATAGTGGAAAACGTGTAGCACTTGTTAAAGGGATGGAAGCTGCTACGCATGAGTTAGTGACCTTTGTGGATTCGGACAGTTTTCTAAAACCCCAAGCTATTCGTCATTTGGTACAGCCTTTTAGAGACCCTAAAGTAGGTGGTGTAACAGGACGAACAGATGTGGAAAATGCATGGACGAATAGTATTACTAAGATGCAGGCAGTACGTTACTATGTAGCCTTTCGAATGATTAAAGCGGCAGAATCAATTTTTGATGCAGTGACATGTCTATCAGGTCCTATTTCATGTTATCGTAAAGAATTAGTGGAATACTATAAAGAAGATTGGCTTAGTCAAACCTTTTTTGGACAGCCAGCTACTTTTGGAGATGATCGAAGTATGACCAACTATATTCTTAAAAATCATCGTACTGTGTATCAAGATACAGCCATTTGTACTACAATTGTACCCTCTGAGTTCAAGGTATTTCTTAAACAACAGATGAGATGGAAACGTTCTTGGTTAAGAGAATCTTTAAGAGCTGGAAGTTTTATGTGGAAAAAAGAACCTTTCCAAGCTCTTTCCTTTTATGCAGGATTTATAGTCCCCCTTTTAGCTCCTTTTGTTATTTTATATAATGTGGTATATGTTCCGCTGACTTATGGGATTTTCCCTTGGGTTTTCTTAATAGGGATTTTACTAATGAGTTTTTTGATGAGCTTTATATATCTTTGGTTTAGAAAAAGCAAAATATGGATTTATGGACTATGGTTTTGCCTTTTCTATGAAGGAATTTTAGTATGGCAAATGCCTATTGCCTGTTTGACCTTCTGGAAATCAACATGGGGTACAAGACAGACCAAGGAAGATGTATTAGCTGAAGCTAAGAAAGAAGCTAAAAAGATAAAAAGGAGGGGAAATAATGAGTATCAAAGTACAAATGGAGCGTGAAGTAAGGAGAAAAAATATAAAAAAGGCTCTACGCAGTGTAGTAGAGTGGCTCCTTTTGTTAGGGATAGTAATAGGTATAAGTCTGTATTTGCTTTTTCCTAAGACATATAAAGAACCTGATCAAACGTACTGGAAGCAGCAAAAAGGGTTTTCAGTATTGGCTTATAATGGAGTCACACGAAGAGAAAAAGAAGGATTAATTACTAGAGAGCAGTTAGAAACGCATTTAAAGGCACTAAAAGAAGCAGGGTATACGTCCATCGGCATACAAGAAATAATAGATTATTATGAAAAAGGAAAACCTTTACCAGAACAAGCGGTGTGTATCCTGTTTGAAGATGGACGGAAGGATACTGTAGTTTTTGCACAACCTCTTTTAGAAAAGTATAATTTTAAGGCAGTAATGATGACGTATGCAAGTCAATTTTTATCAAAGGATCGTCTTTTTTTAAAAGAAAAGGATTTAAAGCGATTAGATAAAAATAGCTATTGGGAGATAGGAAGTAGTGGCTATCGTTTTGCTTATATCAATGTGAAAGAGTCTGAGCAAACATATAATCATTATTTAATGGATTATTTAAGAGATGGTTATGGCTTAGCTGTAGAGACAACCCAAGAAATGACAGAGCGCTTAAGTTGGGATTATGATCAATTAAATGCTGTTTATACAGAAATTCTAGGTTATCAGCCAAGAGCCTATCAAATTATGCATTCAAATAGCTTATATGCTGGTATGAACGAGGCGGTAGAAAAGGTTAATGATCAAAAGATAAAAGAGTATTTCTCTATTCATTTTAATCGAGAAGGCACTAGCTATAATACAAAACAAGCATCACCCTATGATTTGAATTATTGCATAGTAGATGAGAAATGGTCGGCTGAAGAATTGCTTTTGCAATTACAAGAAGATAAAAAGGTTACCTATCAGGAATAAGGTAGAAGGTGTTAAAAAGAAAAGTAAAGGATTAATCTAAAAATAGAGAAGGATAGAAAGTATGAAAAAAAGGATGTTTATGGTAGGAGTAGGCATTATTTGTCTATTTTTAGTGGGATGCTATGGGTGGATGAAATGGGAAAAAATAGAGTTTGCCGCTTGGATTGTAGATTGGGATAGTGAGCGAGGTATGGAAGAGTATAAAAAAGCAAAGGATATTTTTGTAAGTAGTGCTCTTTTTGGTGGTTATTTTAAGGAAGATGGAAGTCTCTATTTTCCTGAAGCAGTAGAGAAGATGAAAGAAGAACTGAAGGCATTAAAGAAGCCTATGTATTTAACTATTGTGAATGATGTATTTTATGATAGTGGAAAAGACATCCAACAAAAAGATGGCAACTTCATAAAGGCTCTTTTAAAGGATCCTAAAAAGCGTAAGGACCATATTGAGGAACTAGTAAGTGCGGTACAAAAAGGTCCATTTGTAGGTTTAGAACTTGACTATGAGAGATTAGATGAAGAAGCATGGGAAAATTATAGTGTGTTTATTAAAGAATTAGGTCAGATTCTTGAAAGCAAAAATAAAAAATTACGTATTGTATTAGAGCCCAAAAGTCCTATTGAAAAGGTAGACCTACCTTTGGCATATGATTACGTGATGATGGCTTATAATCTTTATGGTTACCACAGTGGGCCGGGTCCTAAAGCAGATAAAGAACTCATTAAAGCTTTGTGTAATAAAATGAAAGCCAATGTTTCAAATAGACAATTAGCTTTTTCATTAGGCGGGTTTGACTGGGTAGAGGGGGAAAAGCCGCAAGCATTAACTTATAGTGAAGCAGAAGCCTTACGTATAAAAAAGAGGGTAAAAGCAACAAGGGATGGAGCAAGTGGAGCCATATGGTTTCGTTATAAAGATGAAAAGGGACATGCACATGAAGTCTGGTATGCGGATAAAATAACACTTGAAAGTTGGGTTAGACAAGCGTATAAGGAAGGTATTTCTCGCTTTGTCATTTGGCGGTTAGGAGGTAATTTACTAAGTGAAATGAGTGGTTTATAGAAAGAAGCATAATGTATGAATGTAATTTAAAGGATAGATTAAGAATTTAAAGAGGATATAAATAGAGGAGAGCATAGTGATAAGAATGAAAGGCAAAAAAAGAATACTGCTTTTAGTAGGACTCTTGCTGAGCTCGGTAATCGGTTGTCAAAAAGTAGAAAAGAGGCAGAAATACCCTCTTACAAATGATGGTATCACTAATCGAATAGAAGAAAGTAAAGAAAACTACATCCCTGATTGGCAAGGAGATAAGGCAGAAATTATTTCTTATGCTATTACAGAGCAAAAAGTTATGGCACTTACTTTTCAAGGTTTAGGGGGAGAAGAAGAAATGCAAAAACTCTTACAAGTTCTTGATGAAAGGGCAATTAAGGCTACCTTTTTTGTAGTAGGAAGCAAAATAAATGATCAAGCAGAACAAGCAAAGGAAGTCGTGAGAAGAGGGCATCAATTAGGGAATGGGACTGTAAGTGGGTTAGATTTAAGAACAGTAGATTACACTCAAAAAATAATAGAAATAAAAAAATCCCACGAGATGATTGTAAAGCATACTGGGGTAGTTCCCAATGTCTTACGTGTAGGTTATCGTGGGATGGATGAAGAGGTGCAACTAGCAGCAAGTCAATGTGGTTATCCTTATCTTATAGACTATACCATTAACCCTCAAGACTGGAAAGGAAAAACACCTGCACAAATAGCTAATTATGTAGATGCGTACAAAAAACGTGGAAGTATTATTGTTTTAAATGCCGAAAAAACAACACGACTTGACGAAATTGTTGCCTTAATAGACGAAAAGCTAAAGGAGAAACAATTTAGCTGGGTATCATTAGAAGACCTTGTTAAGATTTATGAGGAAAGGCAAGAAAATCGTTTTGTATTATTAGAAGACTGGTCACAACAAAAGCAAGAGGTATCCAATGGCATTTTTGAAAAAGGACTAAGTGATAAAAAAAGAGTAGCTCTTACATTTGATGATTGGGCAACAGATGATACGGTGGATCGTATTTTAGATACGTTAGATGCTTATGGGGTAAAGGCTACCTTTTTTCTGCGTGCAAAGGGGGTAGAAAATAATCCGAGTCTTGCGTATGCCATTTCACAAAGAGGGCATGAGATTGCTAACCATACTTACAGTCATCAAAATTTAGATACACTTACAAAGGATGAAATCAAGGAGGAAGTGAAAAAAGCCCATGAAGTGATTAGCTGGGCGATTAATAAAGAAGCAAAACGTTATTTAAGGCCTCCTCGAGGGATCCTGAATGAAGAAATTGCCCAGGCTATTTATGAAGCAGGATATCCTACTATTGTTCAATACGGACCTAGTGCAAGAGATTGGGATTCTAATAATAGTGCACAATACATTACTGATTATATGCTAAAAGAGAGCTATAATGGTGCTATCTTACTCTTGCATATATTAGATGATATTCATACACCTGAAGCTTTGCCAGCTCTTTTAGAAGGACTTCTCAAAGAAGGGTATGAAATAGTTACTGTAGGAGAACTTTTAAATTTATCTTCTTAAAAAGCTTAAGGTAACCTATCAAAGGGTTTAAAGGCAAATAAAGATGAGTCTATAAATAAAAAAGTGGTAAATGTCTTATACTACCAGTAAATAGCTAAATGACAGATAGGAGGAGTGAAGATGTTTGGTGTAGCATGGGTAGAATGGATAGGTTATGCGGCTTCTTTATTTATTGCCATCTCACTTTTGATGACATCTGTTATAAAACTGAGAGTTATTAATTCAATTGGATGTGTTTTTTTTATTATTTATGCTTTTTTAGTTAAAGCCTATCCTGTAGCTGTTGCCAATACCATTATTGTATTAATTAATCTTTATCAGCTTTATAAATTAGATGTCTTTTCAGAAAAAAATAGGTAAATCACCTAAAAGGCATTCAGAAACCAATGAATAAAGAACAAATAAAAAGCATTTATAAAAGTAAGCTAAAAATAGAGCACTTTTGTAAATGTTTTTTTATTTCAATAAAGATTTTAGAAGAGAATTTAAAGTTTACATTAAATTCCTAAAAAAATTTTTCTATAACAATAAAAAATAAAGTCGTTTGTAAAGAAATCCTATAAGCCTTGAAAATAGCAATAAGAAGAAAGGTGATCATAAGCTATAAAATGTATACATATTAAAAATATTAAAAAATGGAGTTAAAAAGTTTAGTATTAATAAACAAATAAATTAGATAAAATAAGAAAAGTATTGCTATTTATTTTTGGTTATTGTACAATATTGAACGAAATCCAAGAGGTAGGTCTAACTCATGAGCCAGTAAGTGCAAGGTTTAAATTGTTCTAGAAAATGGCTATTAATACTAAACAAATACTTTACTATTACCTATACTATTTGGATGGATAAAATTTGATTTGTAAAGGAAATAAGCCTATGTATAAGTATGCGCAAGAAAGAATGCCTATTTATGAAGCCTTACAAGGTTACAAAGCGAGTCGAATCGTTCCTTTTGATGTGCCAGGTCACAAAAGGGGACAAGGAAATCGAGAGCTTACAAGCTTTTTAGGTGAAGTTGCATGGGTATAGATGTGAATTCTATGAAACCATTAGACAATCTATGCCATCCTGTTTCAGTAATCAAAGAAGCGGAAGTTTTAGCGGCAGATGCCTTTGGTAGTAAGCATGCCTTTTTTATGGTAAACGGGACCACTTCTGCAGTGCAAGCCATGGTTATGAGTGCATGCAAAAAGGGTGAGAAAATTATTATGCCTCGTAATGTGCATAGGAGTGCCATTAATGCCCTTATTATTAGTGGAGCTATTCCTGTTTATGTAAATCCAGGTGTAAATAAGGAATTGGGAATTCCGTTAGGAATGTCCTATGAAAGTGTGAAACAAGCTATTTTAGAAAATCCTGATGCAAAGGCAGTATTAGTAAATAATCCAACTTACTATGGAATATGTTCCCCTTTAAAAAAGATTACAGAGTTGGCGCATGCACATCATATGCTTGTATTAGTGGATGAAGCCCATGGAACACATTTTTATTTTCATGAGGAGCTTCCACAGTCAGCCATGAGTGTAGGAGCAGATATGGCGGCTGTGAGTATGCATAAAACAGGGGGATCCTTAACTCAAAGTTCTTTTTTACTTATCAATAATCAGGTGAAGGAGGGCTATGTAAGACAGATTATTAACCTTACTCAAACCACAAGTGGTTCCTATCTTTTAATGTCATCACTGGATATTTCGAGGAAAAACCTGGCTCTTAATGGGAAGGAAATTTTTGATAGAGTGATTGAACTGACTAGATATGCTCGAGAGGAAATAAATAAGCTAGGTGGTTATTATGCCTTTGGAAAAGAGCTTGTTAATGGAGATACAGTTTTTGATTTTGATGTGACAAAGCTTTCGGTACATACAAGAGCCATTGGCCTTGCTGGTATTGAAGTTTATGATATTTTACGAGATGATTATACGATTCAAATTGAATTTGGTGACATTGGAAATATTTTAGCAATCGTATCTGTAGGGGATAAGGATTTTGCTATTGAACGACTTATTTCTTCTCTTTCTGAGATTAAAAGGCTTTATAGTAAAGACAAAGCCGGTATGTTAGACCATGAATACATTAATCCTTTAGTAGCTATGACACCCCAAGAAGCTTTTTATACATCGAAGCATTCAGTTCCTTTAGAAAATAGCAGAGGGAAAATTTGTAGCGAATTTGTGATGTGCTACCCTCCAGGAATCCCCATATTAGCACCAGGAGAATATATCACTCAAGAGATTTTAGATTATATTAACTATGCAAAAGAGAAAGGCTGTTTTTTAACAGGCACAGAGGATCGAGAGGTAGCTCGTATAAATATCGTTACTGAGTATGAAGGCTCAGGTGAAGAAGAATAAAAACGAAGGAGGAAGGAAATGGAACTTTGGTATACACAGGAACATAGTCCTAATGTAAGGCTTTCCATCAAGGTAGACCGTCATATTTATTCAGAGCAAAGCAGATTTCAACGTATCGATGTTATGGAGTCTTATGAATTTGGTACCTTTTTAACACTTGATAGCCAAATGATGGTTGCTGAAAAGGATGAATGTATTTATCACGATATGATGGTTCATGTACCAATGGCTACCCATCCAGCTATTCAGAAAGTGCTGGTTATTGGAGGGGGAGATGGTGGTGCTGTAAGAGAATTAACGCGCTATAAAAGTATTACCCACATTGATGTAGTAGAAATTGATAAACGGGTAGTGGAAGTATGTAGACACTATTTACCCCAGACAGCCAGTAAGCTTGATGATGCTAGAGTTCATCTTTATTATGAGGATGGGCTACGTTTTGTACGGGACAAAGAACAGGCCTATGATCTTATATTAGTAGATTCGACAGATCCTTTTGGTCCAGGAGAAGGACTTTTTACCAAGGAATTCTATGGTAATTGCCATAAAGCTCTTAAAGAGGATGGCATACTCATTAATCAACATGAAAGTCCTTATTATGAGCGTAACAAAGGTTCTCTTCAAAAGACTTATGAACGAGTAAGTGCCTTCTTCCCTATTACAAAATTTTATGGAGCATGCATTCCTACCTATTCTTCTGGATATTGGTTATTTGGATTTGCTTCTAAAAAATATGATCCTGTTAGAGATTTAAAGAAAGATCAATGGGAAGCGTTGGAATTAGATACACAGTATTACAATACTGCTATACACAAGGGGAGCTTTGCTCTTCCTAATATGATAAAAAAATTATTTGATAAATAAGAAAGGATGATTAAGATGGGAAAAGCATTAATTATTGGAGCGGGTGGTGTAGCCGGCGTAGTGGCACATAAGTGTTGTCAAAATCATGAAGTGTTTGAGGAAATTTGTATTGCAAGTCGTACACAATCTAAATGTGACGCCCTCAAAGCTCAGTTAGAGGGGGGGAAAACAAAAGTTCAAACGGCACAGGTGGATGCAGATAATACAGAAATGCTCATTGCACTTATTAAAAGTTTTAAGCCAGATATTGTCATCAATGTGGCCCTGCCTTATCAAGATTTAACCATTATGGATGCCTGTTTAGCTACAGGAGTAGACTATGTGGATACAGCAAATTATGAACCACTGGATACTGCTAAATTTGAATACAAGTGGCAATGGGACTACCGTGAAAAATTTGAGAAAGCAGGTATTACAGCTCTTTTAGGAAGTGGTTTTGATCCAGGAGTAACAGGTGTTTTCTCAGCTTATGCTATGAAGCATTATTTTGATGAAATTCATTATATCGATATTTTGGATGCGAATGCAGGAGATCATGGGTATCCTTTTGCAACAAACTTTAATCCAGAAATAAATATTCGAGAGATTACAGCTAAAGGAAGTTACATCGAAAATGGACAGTGGATAGAAACAGAGCCTCTTGAAATTAAAAAAGTATATGATTTCCCAGAGATTGGTGAAAAAGAGATGTATCTTCTTCATCATGAAGAATTAGAATCGTTAGCCTTAAATATAAAAGGTATTAAACGTATTCGTTTCTTTATGACCTTTTCTGAAAAATACCTCACTCATTTACGTGTCCTTGAAAATGTGGGAATGACTTCTATTGAACCTATTGAATATGAAGGTAAACAAATTGTACCTTTACAATTTTTAAAGGCAGTACTGCCAGACCCAGCCTCTCTTGGTCCACGTACCAAAGGAAAAACCAATATTGGTTGTATTATACAAGGTGTAAAAGATGGTCAGCCTAAAACTTATTATGTGTATAATGTATGTGATCACGAAGCGTGCTACAAAGAAGTGGGTTCACAAGCTATTTCTTACACGACAGGAGTACCTGCTATGATTGGCGCTATGCTAGTAATGACAGGCAAATGGAAGAAGCCAGGTGTCTTTAATGTTGAGGAGTTTGATCCCGATCCATTTATGGAGGCTCTTAACAAATGGGGACTTCCATGGCAAGAAAATTTTAACCCTACACTTGTAGATTAAGGAGGAGAAGATGGGTATACCCTTTGAAAAGATACCGACACCAAGTTATGTAGTGGATGAAGACCTCTTACGAAAAAATTTAGAACGTCTGCAGTATGTAGAACAAAAAGCAGGCTGTCATATCCTACTGGCTCAAAAAGCTTTTTCTATGTACAGTACCTTTCCATTAATTGCTAAGTATTTGTCAGGTGTTACATCAAGCTCACTTTTTGAAGCACGTTTAGGTTATGAGGAGATGGGGAAGGAGGTGCATATTTATGCACCGGCCTATAAAGAAGAAGAATTTGAAGAAATCATGACCTATTGCGATCATATTGTTTTTAATTCGCTCCAACAATGGGGACGTTATAAAGAAAAAGTAGCTAATAATGTTAAAAAAATAGGATGTGGTCTTCGCATTAACCCAGAGTACTCAGAAATCACAACAGATCTCTATAACCCTTGTTTTCCAGGCTCACGCTTTGGGGAAAAGTCCTCTCAACTTTCAAGGGAGGCTTTAGAAGGCTTAGAAGGCCTGCACTTCCATACCTTATGTGAGCAAAATGCAGATGCACTTATCCATACGTTGGAGAGAGTAGAGGAAAAGTTTGGGAAATACCTTTATGATATGAAGTGGCTTAATATGGGGGGAGGACATCATATTACACGAGAGGATTATGAGGTAGAGGCTTTAATAAAGGTGATTCAGCATATAAAGAAAAAATATGATTTAGAAATTTATTTAGAGCCTGGGGAAGCAGTAGCTCTTAATACAGGGTATTTAGTTGCCACTGTTTTAGATACGTTTGAGAATGACAAGCTCCTAGGCATTTTAGATGCTTCAGCAGCATGTCATATGCCTGATGTATTAGAGATGCCCTATAGACCTTTTATAATTGGGAGTGGTAAAGAAGGCGAATATCCTTATACGTACCGCCTAGGTGGAGCTACCTGTTTAGCAGGGGATGTAATTGGTGATTATTCCTTTAAAAAACCACTTCAACCAGGAGATAAACTTGTTTTTTGTGATATGGCCCATTACACAATGGTAAAAAACAATACCTTCAATGGGGTTAATTTACCTTCTATTTTATTATATAGTGAAGAGACAGGTTTTCGTCTTATTAAAGAATTTGCATATGAAGATTTTAAATCGCGCTTATAAATAGGGAGTAAAGAAGAAAAGGTGGTAAAAATTAACGATTTTTCTTTGCCTTAAAAGGTATAGGAGACCTCTAGAAATAAAATGCTAAAACTTATGAGTGCTTGCTAGAAAGACAAGTGATACAGTCAGGCAGAAGGGGAAGAGCATGAAGAGGAAGAAGTACACTGTTTTAGCTATAAGTTTCATGAGTTTTTGTTTATTAATAGGAAGAGCTTGGGCAGCAGATGAAGCAAAGCTGATTGCCCACCGAGGAGGATGTACTGCAGGAAGAGAAAATACATTAGAAGCTTTAAGACATGCCATGGAGCAACCTATTTGCGCGATTGAAGTGGATGTACAACTTACAAAGGATGGGCAAGTTATTCTTTGTCATGATGAAAATTTAAAGGGGAAGGAAAGGGAAGAGGCACCTATTTATAGTTTAACTTATGAGGAGGTTCTAGCGCGTGATGAAAAAATCCCTACTTTAAGGGAGGCTTTAAGGCTTACTAAAGGAAAAATCTCACTTTTGATTGAACTTAAGAGCTATGCTCTTCAAGAAGAACTTGTAAATGCTGTCATAAAGGAATTGAAAAACCAAAGGGCAATAAACGAAGTGGAGCTCTGCTGCTTTGATCGAGAACTACTTGTAAGGCTTAGAGAAAAAGAGCCTACCCTAAGGTTAGGACTTTTAACAGCTTCTTATGAAATAGCAAAGGCTGAACAAGATTTTGAGTTCTTAAGTATCCATTATAAAGTAGTAACACAAGAACTCATCAATCAGCTACATGCAAAAGGAAAGAAGGTCTATGTATGGACGGTAAACCGCAAGGAGGAAGCTCAGTGGTTAAATCAAATGGGTGTAAATCGGATTATTACAGATAGGCCTCTTGAACTAGAAGTTCTTTAGCTCTATAAAGAGCTATAACGAAAAGTAGGTACTTACTATAAGAAGCTATTTATAAAATGTTTTCTTTCTAGGGAAGAGTAGGATTTTCCCTAAAAAGGAAACATTTTTTAGCTGCATCATTTATTTTACCTTCCTTATACGAATCCTTCATAGAAGAGGTTTGCAAAACACCAAAAGCGAGCTATACTTATAGAGAAGAAGGATAAAAGTTTTAGATAAAAAAGATTTTTTAGGATAAGAATAAGATGAAAGAAAGTATCCTGTTTACTAAGAGGGGATTTCAATGGATTTTAAGCAAGAAATAAAAAATTATATCGCAAAAAATGAGCAAGAGAAAAATGACCAACGTCTCATACTTGATTATATAAAACAGTTTCCTAATACGATTTTAAAAAGAGAGAATGAATGGGCACATTTAACAAGCTCGGGTTTTATTATGAATCCTGCGTTAGATAAGGTGCTGATGGCACATCATAATATTTATAAATCATGGGCTTGGACAGGTGGACATGCAGATGGTGAAGCTGACTTGTTGGCAGTAGCACTTAGGGAAGCAAGAGAGGAAACAGGCATTAAGATAGTTAGGCCACTTGTAAAGGAGATTGCTTCACTGGATATATTACCTGTTTGGGGACATATGAAAAAAGGAAGTTATGTGAGTACACATTTGCATTTATCAGTAGCTTATATTCTCATTGCAGAGGAAAATCAGCTTTTACAAATGAATGAGGCAGAAAATAGTGGTGTAAGATGGCTTGGGGTAAGTGAGTTATCTGTTTACTGTAAGGAACCACAGATTTTACCTATTTATGAAAAACTTATTAAAAGGGCAAGGGATTATAAAGAACCCTTTTCATTAGAGCAAGAAAAGTAGTAAAAAGCAGTTAGAGTAAACTAAAAATAACAAAGAAAAACAGAGGGACAAAAATGGAACAATTGGAATTTATTTATAAACGCAAAAGTATACGTCAATTTAAGAAGGAAGCTGTACCACGAGAGGTAATTGAAGCTTGTTTAAAAGCGGCTACCTTTGCTCCTTCGCCTAAGCATCAGCAAAACTGGCATTTTGTAGTCATTGAAAATAAAGAAATGATTCATAAACTAGGAGAGATTGTAGAACGTAATCATACACGACTGGCACACTTAGCAAGAACGGAAGAAGAGCAACGTCAATATATGCGTTTCTTAAAGTATTATACCTGTTTTACGGGGGCGCCTACTGTTATTTTAGTTTATGCTAAACCCTATGAGATGGTAGAAGAAGAAATATTAAGAGAAAGTCAAGTAGATGCGTCTATAATTGAAGAGCTTTTAGCTCCTCAATCAGGTGCACAAGGCATAGGGGCTGCAGTGGAAAATTTCCTATTGGCTGCAGCTAATATGGGTTATGGGACATGCTACATGACAGGCCCCACTCATTCTAAAAGAGAAATCGAGGAATGTGTTGGATTTAGCAAAGAAAACTACGGTTTAATGGCCATGATTGCATGTGGCGTGCCGGTAGATCAAACACCTCCACAACCACCACGAAAACCGTTAGAGAAAGTTGTAACATTTATAGATTAAAAAGGATCAACAAGTAAGAGGAGTGAATGAGATGACACTAAATTATTGTTCAAGTTGTGGTGAAAGGTTAGTTCGGATTTCAAGTAAAATATCAAGTTATAAGGCTGTTTGCTTGGATTGTGAATTAACTTTTAAGGTATTAAAATTAGAAGGAAATGAAGTCATAACAGTAAAAGATAGCTCAGCTTCCCAAATGACGGAAGCAGCAATGAAAAAGTCATAAATTCATATTGCTATAAGGTAAGGGGTGTGCTATAGTCATAAAAGGCAATATATAATGGTTAGTGAAAGGATTAGTAAGATGAGTTTATTTGAACAATTTACAGAGCTATTACGACAGGTAGAAGAAGAGTTAAGTCTGTCTCTAAAAGACTTTGAGCCAGAAGATTTTTTTGTATTAGAAGGTGAAATGGAAGAAATCATGTTTAGTGATGATGAGGTGCTTGAGAAACTAAGAGAGTGTGGAGCAGTAGACTCAATTGAAAAGGATATTCAAGCTTCTGTTGTCATTGTACGTTTAGTTGATGGCTGTATAGGAACTTTTGGCATATAAATTTAAGGTGTTTTTTTATTAACAAAATAGAAGAAAATAAAGGGTAAGAAACGACCACAAAACAAATCATTAATACAAGAAATAAGTATTCGTTGATAGAATGCTTGTTTTTTAATTGTATTAAATGACGAGTTATGTGGTCTTTTTTTGTGTTAAACTGCTAATTTTAAAGGTATATATGACAAATAATTTAAAACATATTGACTTTAAAAACTTTGAATTGCATAATGAGTATAGTGTTTGTTAATTAATTAACGTTAAATTTTTTACAAAAAGCATATAAAATGAAGTTAAAGCAAATAAGGAGGATATTATGGAGCAAGTAGTGGAAACCCATGTATTAGAAGAAATCCTAGATAAAAATGGAAGAAACAAAAGCAGCATCATTAGTATTTTGCAGGATATTCAAGAAAAGTATAGGTACATACCCAAGGAGGTTTTTTCTTATTTAGCTGAAAAACTAGATATGAGTACAGCTAAAATCTATGGAGTAGCAACCTTTTATGAGAATTTCTCATTAGAAGCTAAAGGGAGATATATCATAAAAATTTGTGATGGAACAGCCTGCCATGTGCGAAAGTCTATTCCCATTTTAGAGACATTATATAAAGAACTCAAACTAAGTAAAGAAAAAATAACAACAGATGATTTGTTATTTACGGTAGAAACGGTTTCTTGCTTAGGAGCCTGCGGACTGGCACCTGTTGTAACCGTTAATGATAAAGTGTATGGTGCCATGACACCTGATAAGACAATTGCACTTTTAAATGAGTTAAGGGAGGAAGTCAAACATGCTGAAAATGAGAAGTGATTTAGTGAATTTAAGAGAAATTTATCAAAAAGCTACCCAAATGCAAAAGGTTAAAATACTCATTTGTTCAGGAACAGGTTGTATTGCAGGAGGTGCAAAAGAAATTCACCAGGAATTTTTAAGGCGAATGGAAGCACAAGGGGTTAACTGCTTTGTCACTTTAGAAAAAGAACCACATGATAAATCTGTGGGACTTAAACAAAGCGGCTGTCATGGTTTTTGTGAAATGGGGCCTTTGGTACGTATTGAACCTTGGGGGTTTTTATACATTAAAGTAAAACCAGAAGATTGTCAGGAAATTATTGATAAGACTATTTTAAAAGGTGAGTGCATTGAACGCTTAGCCTACCATAAAGATGGCAAAGTCTATCAAACACAAGAAGAAATCCCTTTCTATAAGAAACAAACCCGTCTTGTGCTTGAACATTGTGGGCATATTGATGCTACCTCGTTAGAGGAATATTTAAGCGTAGGAGGGTATAAAGCTTTAGAAAAAGCTCTTTTTGATATGGAAGAAGAAGCAATTATCAAAGAAATAGAGCTTTCCAACTTAAGAGGACGTGGAGGAGGAGGCTTTCCAGCTGGTCGTAAATGGTCGCAGGTAAGACGCCAAAAGGAGCCTGTTAAATACATCGTATGTAATGGAGATGAAGGAGACCCAGGTGCTTTTATGGATCGAAGCATAATGGAAGGAGATCCTCACCGTATGCTAGAGGGGATGATGATTGCCGCGAGGGCATGTGGTGCACAAGAAGGCTATATCTATGTACGAGCAGAATACCCACTTGCCATTGAGAGACTTTGTAAAGCAATTGCACAGGCTCACGCCTATGGTCTTTTAGGTAAAAATATATTAGGAACAGGCTTTGACTTTGATATTCATATTAACCGTGGAGCAGGAGCCTTTGTTTGTGGTGAAGGAAGTGCTTTAACAGCTTCTATCGAAGGGAAAAGAGGAATGCCTCGTGTAAAACCTCCTCGTACTGTAGAACAAGGTCTTTTTGAGAAGCCTACTGTACTTAATAATGTAGAAACCTTTGCCAATGTACCACTTGTTATTTTAAATGGGGCCCAGTGGTATAAAAATATTGGTCCAGAAAACAGTCCAGGTACAAAGGCATTTGCTTTAACAGGTAATATAGAAAATACAGGCCTTATTGAAGTACCTATGGGAACAAGTTTAAGGGAAGTTATTTTTGATATTGGTGGAGGTATGCGTGGAGGAGCTGGTTTTAAGGCTGTTCAAATCGGTGGACCATCGGGGGGGTGCTTAACTACCAAAGATTTAGATTTACCTTTAGACTTTGATGCACTAAAAAAAGCAGGGGCAATGATTGGTTCAGGTGGTCTTGTAGTCATGGATGAAAATACATGCATGGTAGAAGTTGCTCGTTTCTTTATGAACTTTACTCAGAACGAATCATGTGGTAAATGTGTGCCTTGTCGTGAAGGCACTAAGCGTATGCTTGAAATTCTTGAACGTATGGTAGAAGGAAAAGGAGAACCAGAAGATATAGAGAAGCTTTTAGAGCTTGCTGATACCATTTCTTCTACAGCTCTTTGTGGTTTAGGTAAAACAGCTGCATTTCCTGTTGTGAGTACAATTAAGAATTTTAAAGAGGAGTATGAGGCACATATTTTAGAAAAACGTTGCCCAGCTAAAAACTGTCAAAAACTTAAACAAATTACCATAGACCCTGCACTTTGTAAGGGATGTTCGAAATGTTCACGTCTTTGTCCGGTGGATGCTATTCATGGCAAAGTGAAAGAGCCTTTTGTTATTGACCCTAATAAGTGTATAAAATGTGGTTCATGTATCAGTGCATGTGCCTTTAAAGCCATAAAGGAGGATTAAACCATGAGAGCAGAGTTTATGATGATTGATGATATCCCAGTTGAGATTCAGGGGGAAAAAAATGTATTGGAGCTTATTCGTAAAGCAGGTATTGATTTACCTACTTTTTGCTATTACTCAGAGCTCTCTGTTTACGGTGCTTGTAGATTGTGTGTGGTAGAAAACAAATGGGGAGGGATTGAAGCCTCTTGCTCAACCATTCCTAAGGCAGGTATGGAGGTCTATACAAATACCCCAAGATTACGTAAATATCGTAAGATGATTTTGGAACTTATTTTAGCAAATCATTGTAGAGATTGTACGACCTGTGAAAAAAGTGGTACATGTAAACTGCAAGAATTGGCAATGCGTTTTGGTATTAAAGAGGTACGCTTTGAAAATACTAAAAAAGACCTTCCAATGGATACTTCTTCCTGTTGTATTGTAAGAGATGAAACAAAATGTATCCTGTGTGGAGATTGTGTACGTATGTGTGATGAAGTACAAAATGTAGGAGCCATTGATTTTGTCCATCGTGGTTCAGAAATGCGCATTGGTACAGCCTTCCACCAATGTATGGCAAAATCTAATTGTGTAGGCTGTGGGCAATGTGCAGCAGTCTGTCCCACAGGTGCTATTGTAGTGAAAAATGACACGGCAAGTATTTGGAAGGAGCTAGGTGATCCACAAGCCAAGGTGGTGGTACAAATTGCACCAGCAGTACGTGTAGCTATTGATGAAGCTCTTGGGCAAAAAAATGGTAAGAATGTAATGGGGAAAATAGTAGCTGTTTTAAGACGTATGGGCTTTAATGAGATTTTTGATACTTCTACAGGAGCAGACTTAACTGTTCTTGAAGAAACCAATGAATTTTTAAAGCGTTTAGAAAAAAATGAGAGATTACCACTCTTTACTTCTTGTTGTCCAGCTTGGATTAAATACGCTGAGAATAAACATCCAGATCTTCTACAAAACATATCAACTTGTCGATCCCCTATGGAGATGTTTGGTGCTGTATTAAAGGAACACTATAAACATTCCAATAAACGTGTTGTTGTTGTAGCTATTATGCCATGTACAGCCAAAAAGGCAGAAGCAGCTCGTGATGAATTTAAAGTAGAGGGTACTCCTTATGTGGATTATGTTTTAACTACGCAAGAACTCATACAAATGGTCAGAGAGTCGGGACTTGTATTTGATGAGATGGAACCTGAGGCTGTCGATATGCCTTTTGGAGCACCAAGTGGAGCAGGTGTTATCTTTGGAGTAACGGGAGGTGTAACAGAAGCGGTTATTCGTCGTGTGGCAGATGATAAATCCATTAATATGTTACGTACTTTAGCTTTTAAGGGGGTACGTGGTATGGAAGGTGTTAAAGAAACGAGTATACCATTTGGGGAACAAACTTTGCATATTGCAGTAGTAAGTGGGCTTGCTAATGCCGAGGTTTTAATCCAACAAATAAAAAGTGGTGAAAAGCATTATGACCTTATAGAGGTAATGGCTTGTCCTGGAGGATGTATTGGTGGAGCAGGTCAACCCTTTGCAGACCGTGAGCAAAAAGCTAAGAGGGGGCAGGGACTTTATGAAACCGATCGTATGAGTAGTATCAAACGTGCAGAAGAAAATCCAGTTATACTCTCCTTATACCAAGGATTGCTTAAAGGTAAGGTACATGAACTTCTCCATGTGGAATATAAGGGAAAGGGGCAGAAGTCATGATTCAATTAAAGGTGTGTATTGGAAGTGCCTGTCACATTAAAGGGTCCTACAATGTGATTAATGTATTTCAACAAATGATTGAGGAATATGAGCTTTTTGAAAAGGTTAAGTTGCAAGCTGTATTTTGTCTAGGTAAATGTGCAGAAGCAGTAGCTGTTAAGATAGATAATAGTGAGGTATATAGTGTATCTGGTGCAACTGCTAGAAAGTTTTTTGAAAAAGAAGTGATGTCTCGGCTTGATGGGTAAAATAAAAAATAACTCTTTATCTTCATTGTAGATACATAAGGAATGTGATAAAATGGACGCATAAAATGCAAAAGAAAACATCCGAACAAATGAAGTGAGAGGTACTAAGATGAATCTTATATTCGCACTATTACAAGCCATTATTGGACTAAGTGTTGGACTTGTAACTTTAGTTTTTAGATTAGTTTTGACAGTTTTAGCAGTAATGGTGGCTGTCTATAAACATAGGAATCCTTGGCTTTGGGGAATGGCCGTTCTTATATTTCCTTGGACGGTTTTGATTCTCTTCCTTTTGCCAAAACACTATCCAAGCATCCCATCGCATTTAAAACAAGAAGAAGCTTTTAGAGGGAAAAATCCCGTTATTGCATCTATTATGGCTTTAGCGGCTATTGTAGCTAAATCTGATGGAGCTATTACAAGACAAGAGATTGATCTTCTTAAGAAGTTTATTTCACGTCAGTTTGGTATCACAGGAACGGAGCTTAATGCCTATGCAAGTTCCTTTGACTATGGGAAGAGCCATCCAGAAGAGTATCAGATCTTTACGCAGATCATAAGAGATTTTTATAATCGTCGTGATGTGATGATTTCTATCGCCTATCTTTTAGTGGCCATTGCTATGCAGGATGGTGAAGTGTCATCTAAGGAAGATATACAAATCCGTAAAATTATCCTTGAATTGGGTGTTTCTGAATACGAGTATAAGAGTATTAAAAACTCATTTACTTATCAGGAATCCTATTCATATTACCAAGGAAATAGGGGGTATAATCAAGGGAGTCATCAAGGCTATGATTTTGGACAAAATAAGGAGAATCTCCTTAAAAAATATTCTGAAGTATTAGGAGTGAGTGAAGAAGCTCCTATGGCAGAGGTTAAGAAAGCTTATCGTAAGCTGGTAAAAGAATATCATCCTGATAAACTAGCAGCTGAAAGTATGCCAGGAGATTATGTGAAGTTTGCAAATGAAAAGATTCGTCAAATCAATGAAGCCTATGAGTATCTAAAAAATGTAAAAGCAAACTAAAAGTTCTAAAAAAGAAAAGTAAGCAGATGAGTAGCACTAAGAAAGCTCTCATTTAGGGAAGCTACTTTAACGTAGAAGCTTCCTTAAGTGGGAGCTTTCTTAGTGTTTGAGAGGAGAATCTATGACTTTACAAATGGGAAAGCATTTGGTATAATTTAACGGATTGTAATAAATACGTAATAAATCTTAATCAAAAAAACATAAATAGAGAAAATAGTCAGTTAGTAAGAATAACTGGAATTAACTAAAGAAGGTGTTGACAAAATGATTACTCAGTTTAAAGCACTGAAAGACAAAGTGAAAACTTATGTACATAAGCATTGGAATAATAAAGAAGCTATATCCCATAAAAAAGGAGCAAAAATTGCTGTTGCCCTTACTATTTGTGGGATTTCCTTTGGTGCACTAGGAATGCGTAGTAATGCCTATGCTATTTCTGTAAATGGTGAAGTAGTGGCTATCGTAAAAGAAAAAGAAATAGCTAAAAGTGTAGTAGAAAATGTAGTAGCTACCATCAAAGATGAAGAAGGGGTAGATATTACACTTAATGAAACGCTTGCTATTGAGCAAGTGAATAAAAAGAGCAAAGCTATTTCTACAGTAGAAGGGGCAGCTGAAGCTATTAATAAAGCGATTAGTTATCAAATACAGGCCTATGCCATTCAAGTAGACGGTAAACAGAAGGTTATTGTAGAAAGTAAAGAAGTAGCCATGCGTATTTTGGAGGATATTGCTACAAGACAGTTGCCAGCAACTAAAAAAGCGACTTTAACAACTCAGATAAATGAAGAAGTACAAGTAGCAAATATCAGAAGTATGGAAACTCCGGTAGAACCTATGGGAGGGGAAAAACAAGAACTCATAGAGATAGAAGGTGCATCTAAAGCACCACAAGTTGTTGAAGAAATCCATGTAGGTAACATTGAAGAAAATCCAGAAGCACATGTAGAAGAGCAAGAAAAGTCTTATGTTCAACGTCAATTAGATGCTTTTGATTTTAATGAAGCTATTGAAGTAATGAATATTTATGTAGAAGCAAGTGACATTCAAACAGAAGAAGAAGCACGTAATGTCCTATTATCTAATACAGATGAAATTGTGGAATACGAATTAAAAGAAGGCGATAATATTTGGGATATTGCTATGGCAAATGGTACCACCATGGAACATATTTTAGAAATTAATCCTCAGATAGAAGATGAAACTTGTATGCAAATAGGGGAAATTATCAAACTAGAAGTACCTGATCCAGTTGTTTCTTTAGCTATGACAGAAACAGTAACTTACAAAGAAATGATTCCTATGGAAATTGAATATGAACCATCTGATGACCTCTATAAGGATCAGACAAAGGTAAAAGTAGAAGGTGCTGATGGGAAAAAAGAAATGACTGTTCTTTATAAAAGTGTGAATGGAAAAGAAATAAGTCGTGAAACGTTAGCTGAAAAGGTGTTAGAGGAGCCTGTAACGAAAGTCATTCTTTATGGAACGAAAGCAAGACCCAAAAATGGAGCAAGTGAGTCAGTAAAGGCACCTGCAGGCTTATTTATGCATCCTTTAAATGGCAAGGGTAGAATTAGCTCAAGCTATGGCTATCGTGGTTCTGAGTATCATAAAGGAATAGATATAGCAGCACCAGCAGGAACGCCTATTTATGCGGCAGCAGCAGGAAAAGTAATTTATGCTTCTTATAATTCAGGTGGCTATGGAAAAATGATTATCATTGATCATGGCAATGGTTATAAAACTTATTATGCGCACAACAGCAGTCTCTACGTACGTACAGGTGATCAAGTAAGTAAAGGTGAAAATATTGCAGGAGTAGGTAATACAGGGATGTCCACAGGCAACCATCTTCATTTTGAAATTCGTAAAAATGGAAATCCCATTAATCCGTATGGTTATATTTACTAAGAAAAAGACGAGTAAAGGAGAAGCAAGATCTTCTTTTTTACTCGTCTTTTTTATATTGGACTATTTAAGCTCAAAAGATTTACAATCCGTACATTCTACTTTTGTAGGATTAAGTTCATGAGTACCTACTTGAATGGAATCAAGTGTACAATAGTTTTCACTACAAGCATGGTATTGACATTGTTGTACGCTGCATTTGATACTTGGATTCTTTTTCATAAGAAATCTCCTTTCTAAATTGAAAATTAAAAGCTTACTGAGTTAGTATAACCCTTTTAATAAAAATGATGAGTGAAAAATTTGGAATTTAGAAATAGAGGATTTGTATGGTGAGATTTAAAAACAGAAGGCTATTCTTTAGAAAATATTTGTGCGCGATAATTGGAGGGTGTCATACCAGAAGTCATTTTAAAGAGACGACTGAAATAATAAGGATCAGTATAGCCTACCATATTAGAGATGTTTTTTATGCTTAGTGGTGGAAAAATTAAAAGGAGATTTTTAGCTTTTTCAATACGCTTGTTAATAATATACTCATTAGGAGATATAGCATAATTTTTCTTAAACAGGACACTAAAATAAGAAGAACTCACATGAAATTTTTTGCTAATGCTATCTAATGATAATTGTTCTGTAAAATGATTATCTATATAGGTTTTTATATCTGCAATAGTATCTATTAAATTCTCTTGTAAGGGAGAAGCTGAGAGTTCAAGAATAAGTTCACCAAAATGAGATTTAAAGTCTTCATAACAATAAGTATTAGTAATTAGCTCATCTACTCGCTCCTCATTACTGATACTATGTTTATTGTTTGTCACAATGAGTAAAAGTTGTTTAGCTAATGTTTGAAGCAAAACTTGGGGACATTTTTTTTGTTTGCATTGATCAAATAATTGGTTAACTTCTCTTAAGAAATCTATCGTAGGATGTGTCTTATTTAAAGCACATAGTATTTTATGTTGAGAATGAGAGTAGCCTATATCTTCTAATGTTAAAGTTAATTGTTCAGTACAAGAAGAGAAGGAGGTTGTACCATATCGAGTTAGAAGGATAGATGCATATTTAAGGTCGATTAAGTCATTTTTTAATTCACTGAGGCTAGATGAGGTTTTACCTTTAATAACAGTAAGCGGATAGGGGAGTTGGTGAGATAGGTCTAGAAGTTCATTAGTTAGGGCATTTAGATAATGGGGCACTTCTGTATCTATACCAAGAATAATAAAGTGTTCATTAGGATTCTCACCTGTAATAAACCAAGCTTGATGAGGAGATTGGATATAACGAGTAAAGAGTTGGTCTAAATGGTAGTTGGACCAAAAATCATCAATAGGATTAAATTGATTATTTTTACTACAAACATAAGACCCTGCACTGAGATAAACACTATAAAAATAAGTAAAAGAAGAAAAAATAGAATGAATCTCCTCAGTTTTAATAGTTAAAGAAACTCCGCGAAAAACATGTAGCAGATAATTATATTGTTTAGTTAACTGAGAAGAGAGTAAGCGTTCTTGAATTTCTTTTAAAAGTATTTCTAGTTTTTCTTGATGGATAGGTTTTAAGATATAGTCAAGTACTTGATAACGTAAAGCCTTTTTAGCATATTCAAACTCAGAGTAGCCACTTAGGATAACACAAATAGGAATACTGGAAAGTGACTGGAGTTCTTCAAGTAATGTTATTCCATCCATTAAAGGCATGCGAATATCTAGAAAAATAACGTCAGGTTGTAAATCTTTAATAAGTTCTAAAGCTTGTAGCCCATCACCAGCTTCAGCAATAACTTGAAATTGAGGATTGGCTTTTTGGATGCTTGTAATGATATTTTTTCTTAAATAAGGTTCATCATCTATGACTAATACACGAAACATTATTACCCTCCGACATTATAGTGAGTTATAGTATTGTTAACTTTATTATAGTATGAGTAAGAAAAATTAACAATTATATAGATTCTATTTAAAAATAATACAGTCTATTATAAAAATATAATCCATCCTAATAAAAAGATACTCCATTTTTATGAGCAGACAAACTTGGTACACTAATCTTACCAACAAAAAAGGAGAGATGATTATGTTAAAGAAATTATGCAAGAATATTACAAGTAGTATCTTGTTAGGTGCTATAACTTTATCAATGACAGCTTGTTCAGTAGATATGGGCAAAAATGATAGTACTTCCTTAACAACTACTCAGGAAACAAATAAGACAGAGGAAAAAGCAAAAGAAAAAGCGAATAAGGAAACCTTAACAGTTATGATTGGTTCAGATGATGGAGGAGGAGTAGCAACTAAAACAGCATTAGATAAAGCGGCAGAGCTATTAGATGTCAACCTTGAATACAGCATTTTTCCAGCAGATCAATTTTTAAATGTTTTAAATACTAAGGGAGCTACAGGCAATCTAGATGATATTATTTTTTGTTCTTACTCCTTATCTGATTTACCTTATACAGAATTTGCAGAGCTAAATGGTAGTTGGGTAGAAAAAATTTCGGATGCGACCAAACAATTTACAATTAGCCCAGCAGATGGAAAAACTGTTTTTGCCCCATTTGGTGCTGAAAGCAATTTTGGTTTAGCCTATAATAAGGAAGTATTAAAAAAGGCAGGTATACAAGTCCCTATTGCTAATTATGAAGAATTTATAGCAGCTTGTGAAAAGATTAAAGCTATAGGTGTAACTCCTGTGTATGTTTCGGCTCAAGAAAACTGGACAGCGCAAATTTTACTTTTATCATCATTTACGACGACTTTGATGAAAGGGGATCTGGTAGATCAACTTATTACGAATCAGATTAAGCCACAAGATGTACCTGAAATTGAAAAAATCTGGAGTAATGTACTTTCTTTAAAAGAGTTAGGATATATCAATGAAGATCATTTATCTGCTACACATGATATGGGCAAAAAAGCTATTGCCAATGGGGAAGCTGCTTTTTATGCTGTAACGGATGGAGCATATGGTGAAATTAAAACAGAATATCCTGAGCTAATTGATAATGTAGGTCTTACTGTTACACCAATGTGGGATAATGCAGAGGATGCATTTGTTATGGCAAATCGTTCTAGTAGATGTATTGCAGTATCCAAAAACAGCAAAAACTTAGAACTTGCTAAGAAATTTGTTGATATTTGCATTACAGAGCCTGTTCTATCTACATACTATGAGCTTTCACCAGGTGCTTCACCTTATGTGAATTTAGGATTTGACCTTGATATGAGTCCATGGAATAGTGAAGTGCAAGGGTTGGCAACAACTTTACCTTCTTACGGTGACTGGTGTAATGCACTTTATAATGGAAAACCTAAACTTAATCCGTTTTTTGGAGATTTTGATTTGAGAGTGCAATCTATGTTTGCAGGACAAACAGCAAAGGGAGCTCTTACTGAGTGGTATAATAAATACTCAGAGGATGCTGCTGCAAAGCGTGTAGAAGGTTTTTAAAATAAGTTTGAAATAGGAGAGCGGATATGAAAAAAAGTACAGAAATTTATACAAAATGGTTAATGTTACCAGCCGTCCTCATCTATACCATATTTTTTATTATTCCTAATATAAGTGGTTTAATATTAGCCTTCACTGACTGGAATGTCTACTTTTTTGATGATTTTAACTTTAATGGAATAGATAACTTTGTAAGGCTTTTTAATGAAAAAATTTTTTGGAATGCAGTAAATAATACTTTTTATTTTGCAATTATCACTGTGATTTTTAAAAATTTAATAGGTTTTGGAATGGCTTTAATGGTTACAAAAGCTTCTAAGTATAATACTTATTTGAGAACGGTTATGTTTCTACCTGTAACAATTAGTGGAATTGTAGTTAGTATTATATTTGTTTCTATTTACAATCCTACAACAGGAATTCTCAATCAGTTCTTAAATGCGGTAGGATTAGAGGTATTAGCTAAGGGATGGTTAGTAGATACTAAATATGCGATGACATCTATAGCAGCAATGGAAATATGGCAATGGTCTGGCTTTAGTATGGTAGTATTTGTTGCAGGAATACAGTCTATTTCACAAGATTATTATGAAGCGGCTAAAATAGATGGAGCTAGCAGGTGGCAAGAGTTGCGCTTTATTACTATTCCACTCATGATGCAATCTTTTACTATTACGTTTATTTATAGTATTATTTCTGGTCTTAAAGTATTTGCTCAAGTTTATGGAACGACTAATGGTGGACCGAATAATGCAACACAAGTTATGGGAACCTTTTTGTTTAAAAGTTTTTCAAATGGGCATTACGGCTATTCAGCAGCAGTGGGACTTGTATTTATGCTAATGGTTATGGTAGTAGCAGGTATAATTTTAGTAGTGATGAGAAAAAAGGAGGTTGAATTTTAATGATAAAAAGAATGATGAATTTATTGCCTAAATTTATTATGTTTCTATTCAGCCTCATCTATATTCTACCTATATGGATGGTATTTATTAATTCAATAAAAGATTCAGCCAATGCAAATATGATGGGTATTGGATTACCGGAAAAGGGTGTAATTCATTTGGGGAATTACTTTCAAGTAATTCGAGAAGGAGGGATTGCTAGGGCCTTTATGAATGGTATAATAGAAGCAACAGGTTCTGTGGTGATTATCATTTTAGCTGCTTCTTGTTGTGCCTTTATACTAGCAAGAAAAAAAGGAAAACTTTATGATATTATTTTTTATAGTTTTATCATGGGATTAATTGTACCTGTAGCTTTTATTCCAACCTATCTGGTTTTAAATGCTTTAAATTTATTAAATACATATGCAGGAATTATTTTAATCTTTACTACTTATGGGTTACCCATGTCTGTTTTCCTTTATACAGGTTTTATTAAATCTATACCACGTGAATTAGACGAGGCAGCTATTATTGATGGATGTGGCTCACTCCGTTTATTTTTTTCTATTATTTTTCCATTGTTAAAGCCAGTAACTATGACTGTTTTTATTTTATCTTTTATTGGGGCATGGAACGATGTAATGATTCCGATGTTCTTTGCTAATGGAAATAAGTGGGCCCTTCCATTGACTGTTTATAATTTTTATGGTGGTTACTTAAAATCTTGGAATTTAATATTTGCAGATATTATTATTACCATAACACCCTTACTAATCATTTACTTATTTGGACAAAAATACATAGTTTCTGGTATGACAGCAGGAGCAGTTAAAGGTTAAAACATAAATAAAGAAGAGGAGAAAGAGCAGATGCTAAAAAAATTACACTTTCAAGGGAGGTTGTTTTTTATTATAGCAATGCTTTTTCTTTTTTCAATTTTTATGATTTTTGTAGGAGTAAGTATATATATTTATCAAAATATGATGGCAAATAGTAAGGCATTAGCCATAGAAACCACAGAAGCCTATACAACAAAAGTAGAGCAGCTTATTAAAGATATGAATGTTATTTCTACACAAATTGTAGGAAATGCAACTATTCAAAGTGTATTTATGGAAGCGATTGCTTCTACAGATAAGAAATTTAATTATTTTTCCCGACATTTAGAAGAACGTAGAAAGGTACAAGTAGAGTGTTGCTCTATTAATATTGCGCAAAACGGAGTAAGTCGAATTAATATTTATCGTAAACCCAATATGTTTATTAGTTATAATGTAGATATTTTAAATAATGATTATATTTATGAGACATTAAATACTCAAAATGAAGAGGAGATAGTAAAGACTAATGCCTATTATAATGTATTACCGCCACATTTAGATAAATGGAGTGGAGCCAATACATCAAAACTGGTTTTTTCATTAGTAAGACCCTTAACTGCTACATATTATACAAAAGAAAACATTGCTACTATTGAAGTAAGTAATGACTATAATAAACTAGAAAAAATTTTTGAAGAAAGTAATGAAAATAATAAAGAAATGCAAGTTTTAATTATTGATGAGGATTATCAAACGTTAGTTTATCCTTATAACGAAGTAGAGCAGTTAAAGGTAAAGTACTATGCACAGATTATGGAAGATTTAGATGAAGAGCCAATTAAGTTAATAGGATATGAAGGAAAAAAAGAGGTTATTTGTAGAAGGAAGTTGCAAAGTTGTAATTGGAGTATTTTAACAATACAACCTTATAAGATTTATGTAGAACCAGTGAGGAACATGATTACCTTGATTACTCTTCTAGGTATTGTTTTTACTATTATAGGAATATTAGCTATTTTTATTACTACACGTAAGCTAACCTTACCAATTAGAGATTTAAGAGAAGCATTAAGTGGGATTACTATAGAGAATATTCAATTAGAAGATAATACCTATACAAATAATGAAATAGAACTTCTTAAAAATCGATTTGAAGATGTTCTTGAGGCTCTTCAAGCTTCTGCTAATTCTTTAGCATTAGCTCATTCGGCTGAGTATCGGGCGAAGTTAAGTGCCTTACAAGCACAAATTAATCCTCATTTTTTGTATAACTCACTAATGGCGATTAGCGCAGCAGGGCAAGAAGCCAATAGCGATAAGGTACAGAGCATGTGTAGTCAGTTAAGTGATTTGTTCCGATATGCTTCAAGTGATGGGGCAGAAAGTACTATAGGTGCAGAAATGATTACTATCAAGAACTATTTGGATTTTATGAAATGGCGTTACTTAGAGGAATTGCAGTATCACATGGAAGATTATGAAGTAGTTAGTGACGTAGTTATTCCTAAGCTTATTTTACAACCTCTTATTGAAAATTGTTTTACACATGCCTTTTATACAGTAAGACCACCATTTTTTATATCGATACAATGCTATAGGGAAGAAAGTACATGGTATATTATTATAAAAGATAATGGTGGAGGATTTAAGCTATCGGCTCTTGAAGAGATCAGGATAGTAAAAGAAAACATTGATGCTGTTTTAACCAATAATCAATATGGTGTTAAATTGGAAACAAAAGATAAAGCTTTAATGAATGTATACGCTAGGTTAAAGATGATTTATAAAGAACGTACTATTTTTGAAATTCAAAATAGTACTGAGGGTGGTGCCATTATCAAGATAGGAGGATTATGTGAGTATGAAAAAAGCTGATCCCTATAAATATAGTTTGATAGGAAAAATGCCTGCTACTTGGTACAAAGACAGTTGGAAAGATGCTTTTCCAGCAGGCAATGGAGAGATAGGTATTTCTGTATATGGAGGGGTAAAAGAGGAAACAGTGCTCATTAACCATTGTGAGTTATGGCATTGGGGAAAGAGAAGTGCTTTACCCGATGTAAGTGGAAGCTTAAAACAGACAAGAGAACTTATTGATCAAGGCAAATATCTAGAAGCAAACGCTATCTCTTCTGCAGCATTACATAATCAAGGCTATGTTGCAGAGCTATATAAACCTTGTCCAGTAGGTGATTTTAAGATACGTATGCATCAAGAGGGTATTTTTAAAAACTATAGACGTGAATTAAATATGGAGACCGGAGAGATTGTAGTAAGTTGGATAGGTGATAAGATTAATTATGAACGTCGAGCTTTTGTGTCTCGAGCAGATGAGGTAATTATTTATCAGATTAAAGCAAGTAAGCCTATTTTAGGAGCTGATTTATGGTTACAGATGCACGAGACTGGATATGATGACTACACTAAAAAATTAGAACAAATAAAAGATAGTTTAGAGTGTGAGGTTAAAGACCAAGTACTGTATTATGCAGCAACAAATGAGGATGGTAAGGATTATGGTATTGTAGGGAATATTTTAAGTTGTGATGGAGAAGTTGTAGTTATGCAAGATAAACTTGTGATTACAAAAGCAAGGGAAATAACTATAGCTCTTAAGGTATTTGCTTGCACAAAAAGAGAAAGGGCATACTGTGAGGCTGTTGAGCATTTAAAGCAACTGGATAAAGTGTATAATGTACTTTTAAGTAAGCATGCTAAGTTACATAAAGCATTGTTTCATTCTGCTTCTCTTACACTTTGTGAAAACAAGCCTATGCAAAGAAGTAATGAAGAATTACTTTTAGAAGCCTATAGTGAGGGAAGCTCGTTACTACTAATAGAAAAACTATGGCATTATGGGCGTTACCTTTTTATATCAGGTACTCGCAAGGATACACAGCCTTTTAATTTGTATGGACTCTGGGGAGGACGGTATGAACTTTTATGGAGTCATCATATGGCCAATATTAATATTCAAATGATGTATTGGCAAGCTCTCGTGGGTGGATATAGTGAAACAATGAAAGCACTTATAACTTATTATATAAATTTAATGGAAGATTTTAGAGAAAATGCAAAAAAGATATTTGGGCTTCCAGGAATTTATATGTCGGCAGGTTCTACACCAGGTTATGGTCTTGCTAATCAGGTTGTCCCTGTAATTACTAATTGGATTAGTGGAGCAGGTTGGATTGCAGCTCATTTTTATGAATACTATAGGTATACTTTAGATAAAGAAGCACTTCATAAGTACATCTTACCTTTTATGCTAGAAGCCTTAGCTTTCTATGAGGCCTTTATGGTGCTAGATGAAAAGGGAGATTATACAATTTATCCTTCGGTATCCCCTGAAAATACACCAGGTAATTTAAATAAAAAATCATTCAAGCATATGAGTCATGCTAATCCTACTGCTAAAAATGCAACAATGGATTTTGCTATTATTAAAGAGTTTTTAAACCATTTCATTGATTTATGTGAAAACTTACCAGATTACCAAGAAAGAGTTATTCGATGTAAAGAGATGCTAAAACATTTTCCCGATTATCAAGTTAATGAAGAGGGAGCTATCAAAGAATGGATGACAAAAGAATTAGAAGACTTTTATTACCATCGCCATCTTTCACATTGTTATCCCATTTTTCCAGGTAGAGAAATGGTAAACGAGAGAGATACCCTTCTAGGCAAGGCTTTTGAAAAAGCAGTAGACTTAAGGATACTAGGAGGGCAATCAGGTTGGTCTTTAGCTTTTATGGCTTGCATAAACGCAAGGTTAGGACGAGGTAATGAGGCACTTTTATGCCTTAATCATCTTACGCGTTCCTGTTTAACGAATAGCCTTTTTACTCTTCACAATGACTGGCGAAAGATGGGGATGACATTAGACATGTCGCGAGAATTTGAAGATATCGCACCAGTACAATTAGATGCTAATTTAGGTATAGTGGCAGCTATTCAGGAGATGTTATTGTATGCAGATCAAAAGATATTAAAAGTATTACCAGCATTACCTAATGAATGGGAACAAGGCACCTTTAAGGATTTCCATTTTTGTGATGGAGTAATAGCAGTAGAGTGGAATCAAAAAAAACCTTGGTTGAACGGAGTGGTGAAGGCAAATAGGAGAACAAAAATTTTAATTTATTTTCCTAGTTTTTTAGAAGGAAAAGAGATTAAAATGAGTTTGAATAAGTCTCAAACAATCAGTCTAAGTAATGGGATTGAATTTGAATTAGAGAAAGGTGAAGCAGTAACATTTTGTATTGAGTAAAAGATGATGAATAAGGCTTTATGCAAACAGGTTTAAAGGAGTAAAAAAATAGATAAAAGTTAAGAATACCTTCATGTACGAAATAGCATGAAGGTATTCTTTTATAAGAAATGATTAAAACATTAAAAGTACTTAGGAAGAGCTTTATATAGACATTATCTTTTTCTTATACTATGATAAAAGATGAAATGAAAGTAGAAATAATAGAATAAGTAATTAAATAGGCTATAGAGAATTTAATGCTATTAAAAACTTTGAAAGGAATGATTATAAAGATGAATAATTTTGAGTTTTATTCACCTACTAAAGTTATTTTTGGGAAAGAAACAGAGAAGCAGGTAGGTCAAGAGATAAAAAATTGGGGTGCTAAAAAAGTGCTCTTACATTATGGAGGGAAGAGTGCAATAGAATCAGGGCTTATGAGCCGTGTAGAGGTGGCACTTAAAGAAGCAGGTGTGGAGTATGTAAGTCTTGGAGGGGTAAAGCCTAACCCACGTCTTAGTCTTGTAAGAGAGGGCATTGCTCTTTGTCAAAAAGAAAAGGTTGATTTTATACTGGCAGTAGGTGGAGGAAGTGTTATTGATTCTTCTAAGGCAATTGCCCTTGGTCTTGCTAATCCAGAGATGGATATTTGGGATTATTACTTGAGGAAGAAGGATCCAGTAGGATGTTATCCGGTAGGGGTTATTTTAACTCTTTCAGCAGCAGGTAGTGAAACCAGTAATTCCAGTGTGATTACTAACGAAGAAGGGAATATAAAAAGAGGGCGTCCATCTGATTTAACACGTCCTAAATTTGCGATTATGAATCCAGAACTCACTTATTCAGTTCCTTCTTATCAGCTATGTTGTGGGATTGTAGATATTATGATGCACACGATGGAGCGCTATTTTTCACCAAGTGAAGGTAATGAACTGACAGATGAGATAGCAGAAGGTTTACTTCGTAACGTCATTAAAAATGGAAGAGAGGCTGTTAAGACACCTCAGGCTTATAAACCACTTTCTGAAATTATGTGGGCAGGGAGTTTATCACATAACAGTTTAACTGGTTTAGGAGCTGAAATGGACTTTGCAACGCATCAACTAGGACATGAACTAAGTGGTATGTTTGATGTAGCGCATGGAGCTAGTTTATCAGCTATGTGGGGGTCTTGGGCACGCTATGTCTATAAACAAAAACCAGCGCGATTTGCTCAGTATGCTACCAAGGTGTGGGGATTGACAGGGCAAGATGAAGAGGTTTTAGCTTTAGCAGGGATTACAGCAACAGAAAGCTATTTCAAGGAATTGGAGATGCCGGTTCAGCTTCAAGAGCTTTTAGGCGAGTGTCAAGGAGAAGAGACACTTAAAGAGCTTGCACATAAATGTTCTTTTCAAGGAAAACGTACTATTGGAAGTTTTATGAAGCTAGATGAAAAAGCTATTTATGCCATTTATAAAGCAGCAAATGTGAATTTTTAATAGCAAATGAAGGAATAGTAGGAAGAAGGGAGAGAACAGATGAAGCTTTGTATTTTAGATGCGGCTACTTTAGGCAAAGATATTGATATTACACCTCTTAGAAAATATGGGGAATTAGTAAGCTATGACTTAACTACTCCAGAGGAAATTGCAGAGCGCATAAAAGACGTAGAGATTATTATTACCAATAAAGTTATTTTAAATGAAAGCAATTTAAAAGAAGCGAGTAAACTCTCTTTAATTGCTTTAACAGCTACGGGTTACAATAATATTGATATCGCATACGCTAAAAAAAGAGGGATTGGTGTAGTAAATGTAGCAGGTTATTCCACACAGAGTGTTGCACAACATACCTTTGCTATGCTCTTCTATTTAATGGAGCATTTAAGAGCATATGATGAATATGTAAAAAGTAAACGTTATGCGGATAATAGTTCATTTACCTATATTGCGTGGCCTTTTGCTGAATTATCTGGAAAGACATGGGGGATTATAGGATTAGGGGCTATTGGTAAAGAAGTAGCTAAGATTGCTACTTCTTTTGGAGCCGAAGTGATCTATTACTCTAGCTCAGGAAAGCATCAAGATACTACCTATAAAAGAGTAGAGCTGGATACACTTTTAGAAACAAGTGATATTCTCTCGATCCATGCACCTCTTAATGAGAAAACAAAAGGACTTATTACCTATAAAGAAATTTCTAAAATGAAAGCTGAAGCTTTTTTGCTTAACTTAGGAAGAGGGGGTATTATTAATGAGGTAGATTTAGCCAAGGCCCTTAATGAAGGACGATTAGCTGCTGCAGGATTAGATGTTTTAGAAGAAGAACCTATTGACAAGCAAAATCCTTTATTGACAGTAAAGGATTCACAAAAGCTTCTTATTACACCTCATATTGCCTGGGCCAGTGTAGAAGCTAGGAGAAGGCTTATTACAGAGATTGCATGGAATATAGAAGCCTATTTTAAAGGAGAGCAAAGAAATCGTATTGTTTAAATGTTATAAATAGAGATGCCGCTCAACTAATCTAATTAATTAATTGAGCGGCATCCCCTTGGAAAATATAATTTAATGAACAATCTATGGTAATTAATAATTTATTCTTCTAATAAACTTGTAAGTCGATTGACATTACAAAAATAGTTATAAAAATGAGTGATTGTTTCGTGGTGTTCAGAATCAGCTAATAATGTTAACATGTCATATAGAATTTTATGCATTATTTCGGTTGAAAAATATTTAAATTCAGTTTTACCCCATCGCTTAGGACAATCTGATTCATCAAAATAATTCCAAAACAGGAGTGATTGGTCTTCTTGAAGTTTAATTTTATAGTTTTCATGACTGTGTATTTTTCCATCTGTACACAAAGCACCATCAAAATCGTCCCTCATCATAAAAGCCCCGATAATCTTTCTCTTTTCCTCTGATGTACCGTTGGGGCACTCTGTTAACAGACAAACTGAATTGGGCTTTAATTTATTAGGGATTCGAGGCTTTCCTTTTGAGTAGCCACTTAGATAGTGCCCAGTAAATACCGTCCAAGAAGAAAACACATCTTGTTTGGAGTTTTCTAAGAAACCAAATGCCGCCTGTGAATTAGGGGAAAGTCTAAGTGTGCGTAGTCTGTTTAATCGGTCCTGTTTTTCTTGCTCGATCTGTTTACAATGTGCTGTTTCCTGTTCGTGTTGAAATAACATATCTTTAATACGTTTTTGCATCCTATTATTGTGTAAGACTAAAAATTCAGAGAATGCATCTGGATACAAAAATTTCTTCTCACCATGGGAAAAGGAAATAGTAATAATGTTATCCGACATTCCTGTTACAATACCTCTTCCAAATGTTTTGTGAGTGATTGTATTTCCTTCCAACTGCATGTTGGCACCAACCTTTCTTAAAAGAGTAAATGAAGAATTTATGCAGGAGGCAACAAGATAATGACTATAAGTGCATTGCCTTAAGTTGTTGCTAAGCTCTTTTGTTGTCAGAGACAGTTAAAATTAAACTATCCGCATCTATAAGTAACTCAACATTTTGGGGAATATCAACATCTTTTAGGGTTATACGATTACCTATCTTTAGGCCTGATAAATCTATAGTGACACTTTCAAAAATATCTGCTGGCAAGGCTATATAAGGGATTTTAAACAATACTTGTTCAGTCATTCCTAAAACCTTGTCTCTATTTGTAAGAATTACTTTAGCAGTACTATTTACCCTAGTATTAGCGTCTAAAGCTTGAAGATCAATATGTTCAATAGTATTTTTTAGTGTATTATGAGTAACTTCTTTAAGTAGTACCCATATTTTTTGTCCGTTTAACTCCACTTCCATTTTACTACCTATTCCTTTTTCTCTTAATAATCTTTCTGCAATAGACTCTTCAAGCTGTGCAGAAAGTGATTCAGGAAGTTGAGGGCCATAGATGCAGCAGGGAATAAAACCTGCTCTTCTTAAGCCTCTTGCCTTAACCTTTGGATCTCTACTTTTTAATGTTAATGTACTCATTATGATTCCTCCTTGAAAATAAAATGATATTTTTTAATGTTATGAGTCGCTGTGGGATATTATTGTACGGATTTGCGCACCTCCTTCAGCTGTAAAAAAAGAAGGGCTTTTCATATAGCGCTATAAAGCGCAATACCAAAAGCCCTTCTTGTAAAAGACGGTTCTTTATTTATTCATTTGTTTAATATAATTATAGCACGAATAAAAAAATAAGCAAGTATCTAAAAAATAAGATAAATTGTATACAAAGCTCATAATAAAACACTTGCTTTAAGGTTAAAATAATCTCTGGGTATTTAAAGCTCAGAGATTATTTTTGTTTAAAAAAAATGGATGTGGGACAAAATAGTTTTGAATGTTATATAGAATAAAATTTAAAATATTAGTTATATTATGTAAACAATAAAAAGTTTGAATACAAATGAACATTGCAAGAAAAAATCAATTGGTATCAAAAAACAAAGATAAAAAATCACCAACTAGGCTAAAATACTCATGTTTTTCAACTAGTTGAATGAAAAATAAATAAGCTCTAAGTAATACTTGCAAAATAAAGCAAAATATTATATTATGTAAAGTACAATAGGTAGACATAAATGTAAAATTAACTTTAAAATTATCTTACTTAAGAAGGAGGAGAGTACATGTTTAAATATACCTTAAAGCGAATTTGTTCGATGCTAATTACTTTATTTATTATTGCAACCATTACATTTTTTCTTATGCATTCCATACCAGGAGGCCCTTTTACAAGAGAACGTGTGTTGCCACCAGAAGTAGAAAAAGCTCTCAATGAGAAATATAATTTAAATGCACCTCTTTGGAAGCAATATATAGATTATTTAGGAGATGTGGCACAAGGAGACCTTGGTCCTTCTTTTCAAAAAACAGGGGTACGTGTAAACGACATGATTGGACAAGGCTTTCCAGTGTCTGCTAAGGTTGGATTATTAGCAGTCTTCTTTGTTTTAATCATTGGTATTCCTATTGGAATTATTTCAGCGCTTAAACAAAATACAGCTATTGATTATGTGGTTATGATTATTGCAACGATTGGCGTAACTATTCCTAGCTTTGTAATAGGAGCATTCATTATGTATGTGTTTGGTGAAAAGTTAGGAGTTATTCCGGCAGGAGGCTTAGAAAGCTGGAAAGGCTATATCGGACCTATTATTGCTCTTGCAGGATTCTCAGTAGCTTTTGTAACAAGGCTGATGCGTTCGAGCATGTTAGAAGTACTAAGACAAGATTATATACGTACAGCTCGGGCAAATGGTTTAAGTAAAGTCAGTGTAATTGGTAAGCATGCTTTGAAAAATGCACTGATTCCGGTTGTGACTTATGTGGGACCAATGGTAGCGAGTATTTTAACAGGTTCTTTCGTTGTTGAAAAAATATTTGCTATTCCAGGGATGGGTAAATATTTTGTTGAGAGTGTAAGTAATCGTGATTATACCGTTATTATGGGGATGACTTTATTTTATGCGGCCATCTATGTGGTAATGGTATTTATTGTAGATATTTCATATGCCCTTATTGATCCACGCATTAAATTACAAGATTAGGAGGTAAAAGCATGAATAGTAATAGAGAGTGGGAATTAATTAGCCATGAAATCAAAGAAGAAAAAGAAGTGCCTCGCCCAAGCTTAACTTATTGGCAAGATGCATGGCGTAGGCTCCGTAAAAATAGTTTAGCGATGATTGGCTTTGTAGCGATTATACTTATTGTATTAGTGGCTATATTGGGGCCTATGGTTTCAAAGGTAAGCTATTCTGACCAAGTGTTAGAGCTTGCAAATATTCCTCCACGTTTTGAACGTGTGGATATAGGTGATGGTCATTATGTTTATGTACACAAAGAGTATAAACTCATTGAAGTGACAGAAAATGGTGAAATCCTTGGAGTAGCCAATAAATTAAAAGAAGATAAAGTAGGTCGTAAAGTGACCTATGAAATAGGTGGTAAAGAAGTTGTTCTTGATTATTCTGGCGTTAAAAAGAAAAAGAAGAACGATAATCCTGCTGAGGAAACAGCTAAATATAAAATTTTAGTAGAAGGTAAAGCGGTTGATTTAAGTAATAGTAAAAAAGTATTTAACAAAAGCTATCTACTAGGAACAGATGGAATGGGAAGAGATATATGGATTCGAGTGCTTTATGGAGCACGTATTTCTCTGACTGTAGGCCTTGTGGCTTCACTTGTAAATCTCCTTATTGGTATTATTTATGGAGGAATTGCTGGTTATGAAGGTGGACGCTTGGATAATATTATGATGCGTATTGTAGATATTATTAACTCTATTCCTTCTTTATTAATTGTTATTTTACTTATGGTTGTGATTGGTCCAGGATTAAATACGATTATTATGACTATTGGTCTTATTTATTGGGTAAGTATGGCCCGTCTTGTAAGAGGGCAAGTTTTAAGTTTAAAAGAACAAGAATTTGTACTAGCAGCTCGGGCATTAGGTGTTTCTAAGACAAAAATTATTCTCAAGCATCTTATTCCAAATGCAATGGGACCGATTATCGTTTCCTTAACAATGAGTATCCCAAGTGCCATTTTCACAGAAGCCTTCTTAAGTTTTATCGGATTAGGTGTATCTGCACCAGAAGCATCTTGGGGAACACTTGCAAACGATGCATTAGGCGTGATTCGCTCGTATCCTTATCAATTAGTAGCGCCAGCTGTGGCAATTGCTATAACAATGTTTGCTTTTAACTTTTTAGGTGATGGGTTAAGAGATGCTCTAGACCCAAGATTACGTAAATAGAAAGAGAGGTGTAAAGAAGATGAGTCAAGAGAAATTGCTAGAAGTAAGAAACCTAAAAACGTCCTTTTTTACCCATCTCGGAGAGGTACAATCTGTAAGAGATGTTAGTTTTGATTTATATAAAGGGGAAGTATTAGGTGTAGTAGGGGAATCAGGAAGTGGGAAGTCAGTAACCTGCTCCTCTGTTATGCATCTTTTATCAGAACCAGGAAAAATTAAAGAAGGTACTGTACTTTTTAAAGGAGATGACCTTGTAAAAAAATCAGAAAAAGAAATGAGACGTATTCAAGGAAATGAAATCTCTATGATTTTTCAAGATCCTATGAGTGCGCTTAACCCTGTTTATACCATTGGAAATCAAATGATGGAAGTGATTCGTACCCATAAGAAAATAAATCATAAGGAAGCAGAGAAATTAGCCATTGAGATGCTTCGTTTAGTAGGAATTCCTTCACCCGAGGAACGTATTCATAACTATCCTCATGAATTTTCAGGAGGAATGAGGCAACGTGCGATGATTGCTATGGCGCTTTCTTGTGACCCTGAGCTTCTTATCGCAGATGAACCTACAACAGCCCTAGATGTGACTATTCAAGCACAAATCCTTGATTTAATGAAAGATATTAGAGAAAGATTAAATACATCCATTATCTTTATTACACATGATCTAGGAGTTATTGCACAGCTTTGTACACGTGTAATTGTTATGTATGGTGGGATGATAATGGAAGAAGGAACGGTAGAAGAACTTTTTCATTCACCACAAAATCCGTATACGATGGGACTACTCAACTCCGTTCCCAATCCTGATAGTGTAACGAAGGAGCGTTTAGAACCTATACCTGGTTCACCACCTGATCTCCTGCATCCACCTAAAGGGTGTCCGTTCTGTAAACGTTGTCCTTATGCTATGAATAAATGTCTAGAGGAGCTACCAGCGGTATATACCTTATCGCCCACTCAAAAATCTAGATGTCATATGCTTCATCCAGAAGCACCTGCACATCCAGCCTTTCAAAAAGGAGGCAAAAATTAATGACAGTTAAAAAGCAAGATAATCTTATTGAAGTGATGAATCTAAAAAAATATTTTACTAAAAAAAGTGGTCTATGGGGGCAAAATGAAAGCCATGTTAAAGCAGTAGATGATGTATCCTTTTCTATTAAAAGAGGAGAAACACTTGGTCTAGTAGGAGAATCTGGTTGTGGTAAATCTACAACAGGAAGGACCTTGATGAAGCTTTATGAGCCAACAGCAGGTCAAATACTTTTTGATGGTGTGGATATTGCGCCTTTTAAAGAAAAAGAAATGATGCCTTATCGTAAACGCATGCAAATGGTATTTCAAGATCCTTATGCTTCTTTAAATAGCCGTATGACTATTGCAGATATTATTGGTGAAGCGATTGATACCCACCATATTGCTAAAGGTACTGAAAAAAATGAAATAATTCATGGTTTATTAGAGCGCGTAGGCCTAATGAAAGATCATGCTAGTCGTTATCCTCATGAATTCAGTGGAGGTCAACGTCAACGTATAGGTATTGCAAGAGCACTTGCAGTACAGCCAGAATTTGTTATATGTGATGAACCTATTTCTGCTCTGGATGTATCTATTCAAGCACAAGTAGTTAATATGCTTGAAGACTTACAAGAAGAAATGGGGCTTACTTATCTTTTTATAGCACATGACTTATCAATGGTTAAGCATATTTCAAACCGTATTGGAGTAATGTATCTGGGGAAAATGGTGGAAATAGGTGAAAGTGATGAGCTTTATGCAAATCCAGCTCATCCTTATACGAAAGCACTTCTTTCGGCCATCCCTATTCCAGATCCTATTAAGGCTAAGACACAAAGCCGTATTTTATTAGAAGGTGATGTGCCAAGTCCTTTAAACCCTCCTTCAGGCTGTAGATTTCGTACACGCTGTGGGTATTGCATGAAAGTATGTGCGGAAATAGAACCACCAGTGACTGATTTAGGAAATGGACATCAAGTAGCCTGCCATCTTTATAATCAATAAGCTTGTTATAATCTAATGGAACGAGTTGCTAGTTCCTTAGCTTATATAGACATCATGAAAACAGGAGGAAATGACATGAAAAAGAAACTTGTTAGTTTTATCATGCTACTTACTGCAATGAGTATGACACTTGCAGGATGTGGTAGTAAAAAACAAGAACCCTCTACTAACCAAGAAGGACAAATAAAACCTGGAAATACTTCTTCAGTAGAGCAAGTATTACGTATGAATTTAGGGGCAGATCCAAAAACACTTGACCCTCAACTTAACTCTGCGACAGATGGAAGTCATATTATTAACAATACCTTTGAGGGCCTTATGCGTGAGGTAGGAGGTGAACTCATTCCAGGTATGGCAGAAAGCTATGAAGTATCTGAAGATGGTCTTGTTTATACTTTTAAATTAAGAGATGCAAAATGGTCAGATGGTGAAGCTATTAAAGCTGGAGACTTTGAATTTGCTTGGAAACGTGGTGCCAATCCTGCAACAGCTTCAGAGTATATTGATATCTTTACTTCTGCAAACATCTTAAATGCAGCCAAAATTGCAAAGGGAGAAGTGGATGTAAGTGAGCTAGGGGTAAAAGCTCTTGATGAAAAAACTTTACAAGTAACACTTGAACAACCTGCACCTTTCTTCTTAAACTTAACAGCTTTTCCAACTTTTATGCCAGTTAGAGAAGAAGTAGTGGGAGATGAGGCTTGGGCTAAAACACCTGAGAAAGCACTTTCAAATGGACCATTTAAATTAAGTGAATACAAAATGGGTGACAAATTAGTACTTGTTAAAAATGAAAACTATTGGAACGCAGAAAATGTAAAGCTTGAAAAAGTAATTTGTGAAATGATTACAGACTTTTCAACAGCTCATACCAAATATACAGCTGGTGAGTTGGATATAAACGAATTCATTCCAGTAGGTGAAATTCCACGTTTAATGGCTGAAGATGATGAATTTTATGTTCTTCCTAAGATTGGGACATACTACTATGCTATTAATATGAATAATGAACTGATGCAAGATGTAAATGTACGTAAAGCCTTAGCTTTAGCTATTGATCGTACACAAATTGTAGAACAAGTATCAAAAGGTGGACAAATTCCATCTACAGGGTTTATGCCAGAAGGTATTCAAGATGCACAAGGCAATGATTTTAACGAAAAAGCCGGTGATTTTGGGATGAGTGAAACAGCTGATGTAGAAAAAGCAAAAGCTCTTTTAGCTGAAGCAGGTTATCCAGGAGGAGAAGGCTTCCCAGAAATAGAAATTCTTTATAATACAAATGATGGTCATAAGGCTATTGCAGAAGCTATTCAAGAAATGTGGAAACAAAACTTAGGAATCAATGTAAAGTTAACCAATCAAGAGTGGGCAGTATTCCAAGATACAACAAACAATAATGCTTTTTCGCATCTTGCGCGTCGTGGCTGGATTGGAGATTACCTTGATCCACAAACAATGTTAGATATTTTTGAATCCAACAATGGTCAAAATATCGGACGTTACAACAATCCAGAATACGATAAAGAAATGCAACTTTCTCGTACTTCAACAGGGCAAGAAAGAATGGAACATTTCTATAAAGCACATGAAATCCTGATGGAGGATATGCCAATTATCCCTATATACTATTATGTAGCCAATGTAATGGTAAACGATCGTGTACAAGGCTGGGAACTTAATGCAGTAGGAAAGTTCTGGTTTGGTGATGTAGAAATTGTAGAATAAAAAAGCTCTAAAAAACTAAAAAAGTAGCTACCTCATACCGAGGTAGCTACTTTTCACTTTACTTCAAATTATTTTGCGCCTTTGTAGCTTTCAAAAACTTTTTGTACGATTGTACCACCGATTTTACCAGCTTCTCTAGCTGTAAGATCTCCGTTGTAACCTTGTTTTAAAGGTACGCCAACTTCTTTAGCTACTTCGTATTTCATTGATTCAAAAGCTTGTTTGTTTGACATAATAATTGCCCCCTATAAGGTTATAGTTTTTTTAGTAATCATAAAATATTCTATGCTCTTTTAAGAGGTGGAATGTTTTGTGATTACTATGGTATTAATATGTGCAAATTGAAGTTTATTATTCTGGTATTTTTAACCACAAGTATTGAAAAAAAGTAGAAAGTTGTTTAAGCTTTTCCGATAGAACCAAAAAGTTCCATTTTTTCTTTAACAGTTGCTTTAATGGCTTCAAAACCAGGAGCCAATAATTTACGAGGATCAAAGCCTTTACCTTGTTGATCTTTACCTGCTTCGATATATTGACGTGTTGCTTCAGCAAAAGAAAGTTGGCATTCTGTATTAACATTAATTTTAGCTACACCAAGAGAAATCGCTTTTTTAATCATTTCCTCTGGAATACCTGTACCACCATGTAAAACAAGTGGTACATCACCTGTTGCAGCTTTGATAGCAGCAAGGGCATCAAAAGCTAAACCTTTCCAGTTTTCTGGATACTTACCATGAATGTTACCGATACCAGCTGCAAGCATTGTTATGCCTAAATCAGCAATTTGTTTACATTCTGCAGCATCAGCTACTTCACCAGTACCTACTACACCATCTTCTTCTCCGCCAATAGAACCTACTTCTGCTTCTAAAGAGATTCCTTTAGAGTTTGTTAAATTTACAAGTTCTGTAGTTTTTTCAATGTTTTCGGCAATAGGATAATGAGAACCATCAAACATAACAGAAGAGAAACCTGCTTCAATACATTTAAGAGCACCTTCATAACTACCGTGGTCTAAATGAAGGGCAACAGGAACAGTGATATTTAATTCTTCAAGCATTCCATTTACCATACCTACGATAGTTTTGTAGCCACACATGTATTTACCAGCACCTTCAGATACACCTAAAATAACAGGTGAATTGTTTTCTTGTGCAGTTAATAAGACAGCTTTTGTCCATTCAAGGTTGTTAATATTAAATTGACCAACAGCATACTTCCCATCTCTTGCTTTGTTTAGCATTTCTTGAGCTGAAACTAACATATTGTACCTCCGATAAATATATTTTAAGAAATAACGTATGAGATGTATTTTACACCTCTCATGTCCCATTATACCGTTATCTTGACAAAAAATAAACAGCAAATTGATAATAAAGCAAAAGAAGACATTATAAGGTAAAATGTTTAAAGATAAAAAAGTAAAAAGGATAGCAAATAATATAAATAGAAAAAAAGATAAAGAGTTATAGAAAGGAAAATAGACAACAGAGAGAAGGATATATTAAAATAGGAATAAAAGAGACAGAGGAGAAGTAAAACCCAGTGAATACGCAAGAAGAAAGAAAAAGAATCCCTAATTATATGAAAAATTTTGCTTGTATTGGAGGGAAGTGTGAGGACAGTTGTTGCATCGGATGGTCCATTTTTATTGATGGAGAAACCTATAAACGCTATCAAAAAGTAAAAGATGAAGCTTTTAAGAGGCGTTTGTATAAAGAATTAGTGCCTAGAAGGCATGGAGCCACAGCCAGTTATGCAGCAAAGATAAAACTTAAAAACAATCGTTGTGCTTTTTTAAATAGTGAAGGTTGGTGTGATATTTATACTCAGCTTGGAGAGCAGAAATTGAGTGATACATGCACGTTGTATCCACGTACGATAAATAAAGTACATGAGGTTTTAGAGTATTCATTAGTATGCTCTTGCCCAGAGGCAGCACGTAAAATTTTATTACAACAGCAATCTATTGTATGGGAAGAGCTAAAGGAAGTAACTTCCAGAAAGGTGATTAGTGCCACAATAGAGCGCGACAAGAAACCTTGTTTAGCAAATCATCTAGAAAAAATACGTGAAGTAATTTGGAAAATTTTAAGAAATAAAGAGGAAGGTTTTGAAATACGTCTTATACGCTTAGAAAGTTTTATGAAAGAAATGACTAGGTTAACCCAAAAAGGATACTATGAAAAGTTGGAAGTATTATTTGAAGAAACCCAAAAAAATTTAAATAAACCTTTAAAGAAGGTGAATTTATCTTTAGAAGAATTACCTAAGGAGATTCAAGGAGGTCTGAAAACATTTAAACAATTAGCGAATAGAAAATTAAAGTCTAAGCGTTATAAAGCTTGTTTAGAACAGGTGTTAGATGGCTATAAATTACCCGATGAGATAAATAAAGAATACTTAAGAAAACGTTATGAGCAAGGGAAGGAAAGATACCAGGAAATTTTTTTGAAGGAGAAAGCCTATATACTTGAAAATTATTTTGTAAACTACACGTATGAGCGTTGTGTCCCCTTTGATCAAGTAACACCTATTGAAAGCTTTAAACTGCTAAAGTGCTACTATGAGATTCTTAAGCTTCACCTAATAGGTCTTTTGCTAGAGCAAAGCTTAGTAGGTGATGAAGCCATTGTTTATTTATTTCAAGCTTTTTCAAAAACCTTTGATCATGGTGAGATAAGTGTTCAGATTTTTGAGATATAAAATGCTTTATAAGTTTACAATACAGGAGGACTAGTTATTTTTGTTTCTTTGTTTTATTTATTGGCTGTTTTATGATAAGGTATAAAAAGAAGAGTATGAAAGATGAAAAAGGAGACGGAAAATGAAGATTTTATTTGTGAATATTCCTTGGATGAAATATTATGTAGGAGAAGGGGATGAAGAAAGCTTACCTCCCTTATGCGGTTATAACTTTCAGAATGTAGATGGTTATTACTATGGTTATGGTGAAGGACTTGAAGAATTAGCCATTGAGGAAATAGAAGGAGTCACTGCTACTGATCAGTTGGTAGAAGATGTACTTGTCATATGGACAGCTAAAAATCGTGAAGGTGAAAATAAAATTATTGGATGGTATAAGAAAGCGACTGTTTATCGTCATAAGCAAAGAGAACTAACTTTAGACAGTGACCGTCCAGTAATGACGTATACTATAAAAGCCAAGTCTGAAAATGGTTTATTGCTTCCACCAGAATTACGTTTACTTGCTATAAAAGACTTTGTAGAAGGTCCTTATTTTGAGAAAGAGGAGCAGGTTATAAAAGATGTAGCAATGTATACGCATAATTATGCAGGAGATAAAATGAATTTTCTATTAGACCCTAAAGATTTAACGGCAGAATCTGTGTTGCAGTTTGGGGAATTAGAAATGTATTTTTCAAAGGCGGATGAATTTTTAGCAAAGGATCTTTATGGTAAGGCTATGCGTTGTTTTAATAAGGCTATTTCTTTAGCGCCAGAGGTAGCAGCTACTTATGAATTTAAAGGAAGTATACTTTTAAGCCTAAAGATGTATAAAGAGGCTTTACAAGTCTATAAACAAGTGGTGGCCTTAGAAGAAGACAATGAAGAAGCTGCCTATATTTTAGGCTTACTTCAAGGCCTAACAGGCAACTATAAAGCAGCGGCACAAGCATTAGATGACTATATTAGCCAAAATCCAAGAGATAATAATGCTCTTGCAGAGCGTGGAATTATTGCTTATCATCTAGGAGAAGAGGAAAAAGCTAAAGAGTACTTTGCAAGAGTGTATCAAAAAGAGTGCGATAATGAAATGTTTAGAGCACTTATTGCCTTTGCAGCAGGTGTTTAAAACATAAGGAGAGTTAAATGGAAAAGCAAGAAAAAACTTCTAGACAAAAGGTGAACTATCAAAAAAAATTAGAAGCTACCTTAGTACAGTTAGAAAAGGAATCTAAAGTACCCACACTACTTTTACATTCTTGTTGTGCACCGTGTAGCACTTATGTCATAGAATATCTTTCGCAACATTTTTATGTTACAGTATTTTACTACAACCCCAATATTGATGAAAAGGAGGAATATGCCAAGAGGAGTAAAGAACAAAGACACTTAATCGAGGTAATGCCTACTCGTTATCCTGTTCAATTTATAGAAGGGCCTTATGAAGTAGAGGCTTTTACAAAAAAAGCTCAGCCACTTCGTGAAGAACAAGAAGGTGGAGCACGTTGCACAATGTGCTATGGCATGCGCCTTGCTAAAACAGCTCAGTATGCCAAAGAAGGAAATTTTGACTACTTTACAACGACTTTAAGCATCAGCCCTTTAAAAGATGCTATAAGACTTAATGCAATAGGAGAGGCACTGGGTGAGAAGTGGGGTGTATCTTATCTCCTTTCGGATTTTAAAAAGAAAGAAGGGTATAAACGCTCAACTCTCTTAAGTGAGACTTATGGTTTATACCGCCAAGATTATTGTGGATGTTCGTATTCAAAAAGACAAAGTTAAGAAATAGAGAGCACACCTATAAATAAACCGAAAGGTATAAAAAAGACACCTTAGGAAGTCATTAGAACTGTCCCAAGGTGTTTTTTTTATACGTAGGCAAATGAAGAAAGAAGACTCTTTTTAAAGTGTATGTTTGGTTTCTAAAGTGTAAATAGCTGTAGCTAACCGTTTAATACCTTCGCGAATAGTCGCAGGATCTGAATTGGTATAATTAATGCGCAAGGTATTGGGCTGCATGTCATTTGCATAAAAGGGTTCCCCTGGCACAAAGGCTACATTGGCTTTAGAAGCTAAATCAAAAAGCTCTAAGGCAGACATATAAGCAGGAAGAGTGACCCAAAGGAACATGCCACCCTCAGCTTCAGTTACCTCTACATTTGCAGGGAAGTATTCTTTGATACTGTCTAGCATAGTATTACGCTGCTTTAAATAAAGTGCTTTAATTGTTTGAATATGAGCATCTAAATCATTATGTATTAAATAATCATGTATAGCTACTTGAGAGAAATAATTTGTGTGTAAATCAGCAGCTTGTTTAGCTGTAATGAGTTTATCCATAATTTCTTCATCTTGTGTACATATCCAACCAATGCGCATTCCTGGTGTAACAATTTTAGAAAAGCTACCTAAGAGTACAGAACGTTTAGCACCAAAGAAACCGCTGTAAGGCAAGTCTTCTCCCATAAAACGGAGCTCACCATAAGGGTCATCTTCAATAAGTACAGTGTCTTTGTCATGAAGCAACTTACCAAGAGCCTTGCGTGTTTCTAAAGAATAAGTAAGACCTGTAGGATTTTGAAAATTGGGTACAGTATAAAATAGCTTTGGCGCATGGTGAGTGAAAATTTCTTCAAGTGCTTTTAAATCAGGACCTGATGGGGTCAGATTAACTTCTAAAAAGGTTGGTTCACTCATGCATAAGGATTGAATAGCACCTAAGTAAGAAGGTTTTTCAAGAAGAACTTCATCTCCTTCATTAATAAGGATTTTACCTAAAAGATCGAGAGCTTGTTGAGAACCACTAGTAATTAACAGGTGTTCAGGTTTGATGTCTAAACCAAAACGTTTAGTGTAGCGTTTAGCGATATATTCTCTTAAAGGTAAATACCCTTCCGTTGTCGCATATTGAAAAATACTGGTGCCTTGTGTTTGAATAATGCGATGAATAGAGGCTTCTAAGGCTTCAATTGGAAATGAGATAGGATTAGGTAAACCACCAGCAAAAGAGATAATCTCCTTATTGCTTGTTACTTTTAAGATTTCACGAATAAAAGACTTTTTAGTGTTTAAAATACGATTTGAAAACAGGCTACTCATTGCAATAAATCTCCTTTAGATAGTATAGGGTAAAAGGTTGTAAAAGAATACTCTATTAAAAATAGCCTTATTGGGCTATTCTTGTACATGTTCCAGGCCAATATTAAGGATGTGCGTAATATGGTCATCTGCTAACGAATAATAAACCACCTTACCTTCTTTACGTGCCTTGACAAGATTATACATTTTAAGCAATCTGAGCTGGTGGGAAACAGCGGAGTGTGACATATTTAAAGAAGCAGCAAGATCACATACACACATTTCAGAAATGAGAAGTGCACTTAATAAGCGAATGCGTGTAGAATCTGAAAACATTTTAAAGAGTGCAGATAATTGAAGAGAGAGTTCTGTATCTAACATTTGTTTTATAACCTTTTCTACGATGTCTTCATGAATAATCGTACAAGAACAAGTCTCTAATTTATTAGCCAACTTTTTCACCCCCAAGCATTTATAACTTATAGACTACTTTTTTTTGTTAAAGGTGTCAAGTCCATGGCATAAAATACATATAAATTTTATTTTCGATATTGCGTAAGAGAAGGGTTAGTTGTACTATAAAAATAGAATATTTTACAAATTATTTATAGATAAAAACTTATTATTTTTAAGGGGGAGAAAACGTGATTGATTTTAAAAAAGAACTTGAGAGATATAAATCTATATTAGATGTAGAACACATCGAAGATAAAATAGATCGTGAAGATATGAAAGACCTCATCGATGTTTTAAAAGAATTTAATAAAGCAGAGGAAAAGCATAAATTTGGGGAAGACCAATAAGGATAAGGCTCATAAAAGGATGAAAGTCTGCAAAAGTAATAAGTCAGTAACAGAATAAAGAGAGAAGGAGCAATAAAATGGAAGGTAGATGCCCCTATTGTGGAGAACTCATTTATGAACGTCCCTACTGTTTAAATTGTAAACGTGATGTAAGATGGGTTCAAAAGATATATACTATAAGTAAAGCTTATTTTTATAAAGGTTATCAAGAAGCAGAAAATCATCATTTAACGAGTGCAGAAATTTATTTAAAAAAGGCAGTTTATTACAATAAATATAATAGTGCAGCGAGAAATTTATTAGGTCTTATTTATTATGAATCAGGTAAAATAAGTTTAGCTTTAAAGGAATGGATTATAAGTGAGGCTATTTTAAAAGAGGATAATTTTGCAACACACTATATTAAGCAAATTCAAGAACAACCTAAGTTACTTGTTACAGCCAAGGACTCTATACATTTATATAATAAAGCACTTCTTTATTTGCAACAGGGAAATGAAGATGTAGCTATTATTCGGCTAAAAAAAGCAGTAAGTCTTAATCCTAATTTAGTAGAGGCTAGAAATTTATTAGCATTATGTTACATAAAGGGAAAACAGTTTTTCAAGGCTAATGAGCAGATAAAAGAAGTACTACGTATTGATCCTACGAACCCTAAGGCACTTACTTATTATAAAGAAGTGAGCAAGGAAGACATTGAAAAGATTATGCCCTATGAAATAGAGTATGTTCCTAGACAGTCTAAAAAGCAAGTACAACCTGCTAAAATTATTAATAGAGGACCTACCCTAGCAAAGTATGTGGCAAATTTTATAGTAGGAGCTCTTTGTATGTTTTGTGTGCAAACAGCACTTATTTTACCTAATGAAATTCAAAATTACAAAAGCGATTTATTTAAAGCAAAGGAAGCAGAAGAGAAATTAGAAAAACTTTTACAAGAAGAAAAACTTATGAATGAAGAGATGATTGCGCAGCTTAAAGCTGATAATGAAAAGATAATGAAAGAGAAGGCAAGTGCAGAGTTAAATGCTTCTAAAATAGCTCAAAAAACAAAGTTAACAGAAGCTAATCAGTACTATCTTGAAAAAGATTGGATTAAAGCAGCAGATACACTTTATAATATAGCAGCCTCTCTATTAGAAGAAGAGGATGCTCTTATTTATGCTAATCTAAAACAAGAAGTATATGAACGTGCTGCAAGTAAACTTTATGAAGAAGGCTATAGTCAATATCGCATAAAAGATTTTGTGAATAGTAGGGTGAGCTTGGAGAAAGCACTTGTTTATGAGCCTACTGAAGCAGTTTTACGTAAGACACTCTATTATTTAGGGTGTATAGAAAAAGAAAATGCTAACATAGAAAAAGCTAAATATTATTTTGAAAAAGTAGTAAAAGAGTATCCTCAAACAAATGAATCCAGTTGGTCAAGTAATCAACTAAATGCCCTCAATTCTTAGGGCATTTAGTTCTTTTTTAAAATATAAATGTAAATACCTGGAAATTTATTGACAATTAATACCAATTATAATATTCTAAAGATGTTCAGAAATATTTTATAAAGAAAAGGAAGGGTATGCGGTGAAGATAGATTTCTTAGTAGCAGATCGTACGTTAGTTGTTATTTTACAGGGAGAAGTAGATCACCACACTTGTGTACAAATTAGACAGCAGGTGGATCATGAGTATCAAAAGAAAAGAGCTAGAAATTTAGTGTTTGATCTTGAAAAGGTAAAATTCATGGATAGTGCAGGTATAGGTATGTTGATGGGAAGATACCGTAATGTAGCTATCTGTGGGGGGAGTATTGCACTTATCAACGTTCGACCAGAAACAGCGCAGCTTATTGAGATTTCTGGTGTTAATCGTTTAATGAAGATTTATGCCAGTAAGGAACAGGCACTAGAAGCATTAGCCTAATGGAACTATAAGGGGGACCAAAAATGCAAGAGAAAAATAGCATGAAAGTACAATTTGTCAGTCAATCTATTAATGAAGCCTTTGCACGTGTGGTTGTAAGTGCCTTTGTAGCACAACTTGATCCCACAGTAGAAGAGATTAATGATATTAAGATGGCTGTTTCAGAGGCTGTAACTAATAGTATTATACATGGCTATAGAGGAAAGGAAAACGGTGTGGTTGAAGTGCACTGTTCTTATGAAGGACGAGTAATCAGTATAGAAGTAGTGGATTATGGTTTAGGCATTGCCAATATTGATCAAGCAATGGCGCCTCTTTATACCACCTCTTTAGAAGAAGAACGAGCGGGGTTAGGATTTACAGTAATGCAGTCAATGATGGATGAACTAGAGGTCTATTCAGAATGCCATAAGGGGACAACAGTAAAAATGAAAAAATCTCTTGGAGAGTAGCATATGCTGTCTTAGAGAAAGGTGGGATAAAATGGATCATACCCTAGAGCTTATAAGAAGGGCGCAAACGGGTGACAATGAGGCCAGAAACCTTTTAGTACAAGAGAACATGGGACTCGTTTGGAGTTTGGTAAGAAGGTTTGGGAATCGTGGTTATGAGATGGAAGATCTTTTTCAAATAGGGAGTATTGGTCTTCTAAAGAGTATAGAGAAATTTGATTTAAGTTTTAATGTAAAGTTTTCGACGTATGCAGTGCCTATGATTGTTGGGGAAATCAAGCGTTTTTTAAGAGATGATGGGATGATTAAAGTGAGTCGTTCTTTAAAAGAAACAGCGTATCGTGCAAGGATACTTAAAGAACAATTAGTCAAAGAATTAGACCGAGAGCCTACCATTAGTGAGATAGCAGCAGGTTTAGATATAGCTGTTGAAGAAGTTGTAGAAGCTATGGAGTCCAGTGCAGAAGTAGAATCTTTAAATGCAGTCATTTATCAAGGAGATGGCAAGGCTATTACTTTAGAGGATAAAATTGACCAAGACCCTAAAGAACAAGGGGGATTAGTAGATAAGATTGTACTTATGGAGCTGATTGAAACACTTCTGCCAGTTGAAAAACAGATTATTACTTTACGTTATTTTGAAGACCGTACACAGACGGAAATCGCGGAGCTTTTAAATATCTCACAGGTTCAAGTATCACGTATTGAAAAACGTATTTTAAAAAAGATGAGAAACTTGATGCAATAAGAGTAGCTTTTTATAAGCTACTTTTTTATTGCGCCTTTTTGAAAAAAGAAATAAATGCTGTGAGTAAAAAGTGAACGATAAAGAGGAAGGAGAGAAATGAAAATGTTCGGCTAATACACCTATTTATCTGAAAATAAAACGTATAAGATAATTTAAAATACCATTTCAAGGGAAAAAGGTCAAATACAATAATTAAAACCGAACCTTTATAAAACATATTATAATAATGTTCGGTAAAAATATTGACTACACTTAGGATGTATGATAACCTTTAGAAGATAGGAATAAGGTAGATACTTACGAAAGGGGAACCACAATGAGTGTTTTCAGAGTCTATGTAGAAAAGAGAAAAGGTTTTGATGTAGAAGTAAGACGTATGAAACAGGAATTAAAAGAGTTTTTACATATAGATACTATTAAAGAGATACGTATACTGAATAGATATGATATTGAACATATTACAAAGGAAGCTTATAAAAAAGCTTTACATACTATTTTTTCAGAACCTCAATCAGATATTGTATTAGAGGAAGAGCTTGACGAGATAAAGGGTCATGCTTTTGCGGTTAGCTTTTTAAGAGGACAATATGACCAACGTGCAGATTCTTGTGTACAGTGTATTCGTACGATTGATAGTTCTTTAAAACCTCTTGTAAAGACGGCTAAAGTGTATATTATACAAGGTGATTTAACAGACGAAGAACTTCAAAAAGTGAAAAAAAGTGTGATTAATCCTATTGAAGCAGAAGAGGTCAGTTTAGATAAAGAAACAACCCTTGATATGAGTTATCCTACACCTAGTGATGTGAAGATTTTAGAGGGGTTTACAAAACTTAATAGAGAAGAACTGGAAGCCTTTAGGAAGAAGGAAGGCTTAGCCATGAATAGTGATGATTTAATCTATTTCCAAGACTATTTTGTGAAAGAAAACAGAGACCCTAGCTATACAGAACTTAAAGTAGTAGATACCTATTGGTCAGACCATTGCCGCCATACCACTTTTATGACAGAGCTTACTAAAATTGAAATTGAAGAAGGTGAGCTTGCAGTACCTATTGAAGCAGCATTAGAAGAGTACTATGCAATGCGAGAAGAGCTTTACAAGGAGAAGAGTAAGAAAGTTTCTCTTATGGACATGGCTACCCTTATTGTGAAATACCTTAAAAAGAACGGAAAAATGAAAGAATTAGTAGAGTCAGCTGAAATTAATGCATGTACGATAGAAGAAGAAATTACAGTAGGAGATAAAAAAGAAGAATACCTTATTCTCTTTAAGAACGAAACCCATAACCATCCTACTGAAATTGAACCTTTTGGTGGTGCAGCTACTTGCCTAGGTGGGGCAATCCGTGATCCACTTTCAGGAAGAGCTTATGTATATCAAGCGATGCGAGTAACTGGAAGTGGAGATCCTAATGAAGCGATAGAAGATACTTTGCCAGGTAAGCTTCCACAACGTGTTATTACAAAAACTGCTGCTAACGGTTATAGCTCTTATGGCAATCAAATTGGGCTTGCAACAGGTGAGGTGAAAGAATATTACCACCCAGGTTATAAGGCAAAACGTCTAGAAGTAGGTGCAGTGGTAGGTACCGTAAAAAAGACCAGTGTGAAACGTGAAGAGCCTCTCCCAGGTGATGTGATTCTTTTAATTGGAGGAGCTACAGGACGTGATGGATGTGGTGGTGCAACAGGTTCTTCTAAAGAACATACAGAGGACTCATTAAAAGAATGTGGTTCAGAGGTTCAAAAAGGAAATCCAGTAGAAGAAAGAAAACTTCAACGTTTGTTTAGAAATCCTGAATTCTCTAAACGTATCAAACGCTGCAATGACTTTGGTGCAGGTGGTGTATGTGTAGCGATTGGTGAAATTGCAGAAGGTCTTCGCATTGATCTTGATAAAGTGCCTGTTAAATATAAAGGATTAGATGCTACAGAACTTGCTATCTCAGAATCACAAGAACGTATGGCAATTGCGATTGAAAAACAAGATTTAGAATGGATGATAGAAGAAGCAGCAAAAGAAAACTTAAATGCAGTATGTGTGGCAGAAGTAACAGAAGAGAAAAATCTTATTATGACTTGGAGAGGTAAAGAAGTTGTACGTATTAATCGTCACTTCTTAGATAGTGCAGGAGTCACCCAAAAAAGAGAAGTTAAAATCACAGCACCTACTCTTGTGATCACAGAACAACCATTCACAAAGGAAAGTATTTTTAAAACCTTAACAGATCTTAACGTAGGACTTCAAAAGGGTTTAGGTATGCAATTTGATGGGAGTATTGGAGCAAATTCTGTGCTGATGCCTTATGGTGGTAAAAACCAATTGACAAAAGAAATGGGTATGGTAGCCAAAATTCCAGTATTAGAAGGAGAAACAACAGCAGCAACCTATATGACACATGGTTTTGATCCAAAGCTTTCTGAAAGTTCACCTTTCCACGGTGCACTTTATGCCGTTGTAGAAAGTGTTGCAAAACTTGTAGCACTTGGTGCGAATTACAAGAAAACCTACTTGTCTTTTCAAGAATATTTTGAACGCTTAGGAGAAGATTCTAGCAAATGGGGTAAACCAGTAGCAGCTCTTTTAGGTGCACTACGTGCACAAAAAGAATTAGGTATTGGAGCAATTGGTGGAAAAGATAGTATGTCAGGTACTTTTGAGAATATCAGTGTACCCCCTACACTTATTTCTTTTACTTGTAATGTTGGAGATGCTAAAGAATGTGTAAGTGGTAGCTTGAAAGCACCTAACAATCAGTTAGTGCTCCTGAGCATTCCGAAAGATGTGGCATTTATCCCAGATTTTAAAGTGATGCACAGGGGATATGGTGCTATTTATGAGCTTGTTCAAAAAGGAAAAGTGCAAAGCGCCTATGCTATAGGCAAGGGAGGGATTGTAGCAGCACTTACACAAATGGCTATTGGTAATGAAATAGGTGTAGAGGTAGACCTAAAAGAAATGAAACCTTTTGCAAGTAACTATGGTGATATTTTATTAGAAGTAAGTAAAGAAGTAGCAACAGAGCTTCCCTCTTCTCTTTTTCAAGTTATTGGAAAAACTACCGAAAAACAAGAAATAACCATTAATGATGTAAGCTATGCTATTTCATGGGCAATAGAAGCGATGCTCTCACCTATTAGAAAGGTATTTGTTCAAAAGGTAGATAGTGAAGAAGATGCAAAAGATGTAACCTTTAACAAAGACCGTCAGATTTATATTGCTAAAAATAAAGTCGCTCAGCCGCAAGTTATGATTCCTGTATTTCCTGGTACAAATTGTGAAATGGATACACGAAGAGCATTTGAAAAAGCAGGAGCTAAGGTAGAAGAAGTTCTTTTTGTAAATCAAACACCTACAGCTATCGAAGACTCTATGAGTCGCTTAGAAAAGGCCATTAAAAGTGCTCAAATTATAGCTTTTCCAGGTGGTTTCTCAGCTGGAGATGAACCAGATGGTAGTGGTAAGTTTATCGCTTCTGTTTTTAGAAGTGAAAAGCTTAAGGTAGCTATTCATGAGCATCTCTATCAAAGAGATGGCTTGATACTAGGTATTTGTAATGGTTTTCAAGTATTGGTAAAGCTAGGTCTTTTACCCTATGGTGAAATTCGTGATATGGATGCCAATTGCCCAACACTGACTTACAATACCATTGGTAAGCATATATCTTTAATGGCTAAAACAAAGATTACGAGTATTCAATCTCCCTGGCTTAACAATGTAAACTTAGGTGATTTACATGAGATTCCCCTTTCACATGGTGAAGGACGTTTCGTAGCCCCCCAAGATGTTTTAGAGGATTTAGCAGCTAATGGACAAATCTTTAGCCAATATGTTAATGAAGCTGGTTTCCCTAGCAAAGAGGGTACTGTGAACGTGAATGGAAGTATGCTTAACATAGAAGGAATCCTTTCAAAAGATGGTCGTATTATTGGGAAAATGGGGCACAGTGAGCGTGTAGGTAATTATGTACACAAAAATATTCCAGGTAATAAAGAGCAAGGTCTTTTCTTATCAGGTGTCAATTACTTTAAATAAAAATAAATAGAATTTAAAGGAGGCAAGTTATGAAAGTAGCATTTGTTATGGGTAGTGATTCCGATTTGCCAGTAGTAGAAAGAGGCGTGAAAACAGTTAAGGATTTTGGGGTAGAAGTAGAAGTGCGTGTTATTTCTGCTCATAGGACGCCACAAGTAGCAGAAGCGTTTGCAAAGCAAGCTGAACAAAATGGGATAGGCGTTATTATTGCTGCAGCTGGTAAAGCAGCTCATTTAGGAGGCGTTTTAGCTGCTTATACTACATTACCTGTTATTGGGCTTCCTATTAAGTCGAGTACGCTAGATGGATTAGATTCTCTTTTATCCATTGTACAAATGCCTCCAGGTATTCCAGTAGCTACAGTAGCGATTGATGGTGCTGAAAATGCAGGGATTTTAGCGGTACAAATTTTAGCAACAGCTAATAATGAACTAAAAGAAAAGCTTAAAATGTACAAGGTAGAGATGGCTAAGAAAGTGGAAGAAAAAGACAAAGCAGTACGTGAAAAATTTATTTAAAGAGAATAAAAGCAGATGGAGGAGTCAAAGGTTATGGAAAAAAGAGAGCAACTTTACGAAGGAAAAGCAAAAAAAGTATTTAAAACAGAGGATGAAAGATATTATATTGTAAGTTATAAAGATGATGCAACAGCTTTTAATGGAGAGAAAAAAGGGACCATCGTAGGTAAAGGGGTTGTTAACAACCGCATGAGCAATATTATGTGTCAAATGCTTGCAGAACATGGAATTGAAACACACTTTGTAGAAGAGTTAAATGAGCGAGAAACAGTCGTAAAAGCAGTTGAAATTGTACCACTTGAAGTAATTGTCCGTAATGTGGCTGCTGGTTCTTTCTCTAAACGTTTTGGAGTAGAAGAAGGAACAGAGCTTCAAAGTCCTACTTTAGAATATTGTTTAAAAGATGATGCACTTGGCGACCCCATGATTAATGAGTATCAGATTTTAGCTCTGGGTCTTGCAACAGAAGAAGAACTCAAGGTAATGAGTGAAATGACCTTTAAAATTAATGCTTTACTAAAAGAATACTTCTTAAAAATTGGCGTAAAGCTGATAGACTTTAAAATTGAATTAGGTCGCATGGATGGTAAAATTATTTTAGCAGATGAAATTTCACCTGATACTTGCAGATTTTGGGATGCTCAAACGAATAAAAAATTAGATAAAGACCGTTTCAGAAGAGATTTAGGTGGTGTAGAAGAAGTTTATCAAGAAATGCTTGCTAGAGTAACAAAATAGAGGAGAGGTTACATGAAATTTTTACAAGAGGATTCATTACATGAGGAATGTGGTGTCATTGGCATTTATAGGCAAGAAAAAAATGCTGCTAGACATGCCTATTATGGACTCTTTGCCCTGCAACACAGAGGGCAGGAAAGTGCTGGTATTGCTGTAAATAATGGGGGAGATGTTGAGGCTATCAAAGGGATGGGACTTGTTAGTGATGTCTTTAATGAAAAATCTTTGAATGAATTACAGGGAAATATTGCCATAGGACATGTACGCTATTCAACAGCAGGTGATAAAGATATACGCAATGCACAGCCTCTTGTTGCTAAATACAAAAAGGGAGACATTGGGCTTGCCCATAATGGTAACCTTGTTAATGCAGAAAATATTCGTGAAATCCTTGAGGATAGCGGGGTTATTTTTCATAGTACAACAGATACAGAATCTATTTTAAATCTTATTGCACGTTCTAGTAATAAAGGTATTGAGATAGGGATTAAAAATACGATGAGCCTTGTAAAAGGAGCCTATGCTCTTGTACTGACAACAGGTAATAGCTTAATGGGGATTAGAGACCCTCATGGTTTACGGCCTCTATGCATCGGGAAAATGAAAGATGGTTATATACTTGCATCAGAAAGCTGCGCCCTAGATGTATTAGATGCTGTATTTATAAGAGATGTAGAGCCAGGTGAAATTGTTGTCATTGATGAAAAGGGATTAAGAAGTATTGAACCTACAAGCATGTGTCAGAAACATCTTTGTGTATTTGAACTCATTTATTTTGCACGCCCAGATAGTATTCTAGATGGAGACAGTGTGTATGACTTTAGAGTGAATGCAGGGCGCCTTCTTGCAAAACAACATCGTATTGAAGCGGATATGGTGATGCCTGTTCCGGATTCAGGGATTCCATCTGCCATAGGTTATGCAAAAGAATCAGGTATTCCCTATGGTGAAGGTTTGGTTAAAAACCGCTATATCGGTCGTACTTTTATTCAACCAACCCAAGAAATGAGGGAAAATGCTGTAAAGATTAAGCTTTCTCCTCTTAAACAAAACTTAGAGGGAAAACGTGTCATTATGATTGATGATTCCATCGTAAGGGGAACAACTTGTAAACGCATTGTGGAACAAATTCGTAAGGCTGGAGCGAAGGAAATTCATGTTTGCATTACTTCACCACCTGTACAATACTCTTGCCATTTTGGTATTGATACACCTTATCGTGAGTTTTTGATTGGTGCACAAAAAACAGTAGGTGAGATTTGTGAATACTTAGGAGCAGATTCGCTTACTTATTTGGGAGAAGAAGAATTAAGAGAAGCTTGTGGTTACAAAAGCCAATATTGTAAGGCGTGCTTTAATGGTAAATACCCAATGGAAGTTCCCATTAGTAATGTACCATGCTAAAAATCATTCATTTTAAATAAGAAGATTGCTGTAGGGTATGAAAGCTCTATGGCAATTCTTTATGAATAAGAGGAGGAAATTATGTCGAATAAAATCACCTATAAAGATGCTGGTGTAGATGTACATCGTGGGTATGAAGCAGTTGCGCAGATGAAAGAGCACGTTAAATCCACTTTTACTAAAGGGGTACTTATGGATATCGGAAGCTTTGGAGGTGCTTTTTCTTTAGCAGCCTTTAAAGGAATGGAAGAGCCTGTTTTAGTATCAGGAACAGATGGTGTAGGAACAAAACTCAAATTGGCTTTTGACTTAAATAAACATGATACCATAGGGATTGATGCGGTTGCTATGTGTGTCAATGACATTATCTGTGGGGGAGCAGAACCCCTTTTCTTCTTAGACTATATTGCAACAGGACGTATTGCACCAGAGCATATTGCAAGTATTGTAAAAGGTATTGCAGATGGCTGCAAGGAAAGTTTTTGTGCCCTTGTTGGTGGTGAAACAGCAGAGATGCCAGGCTTTTATCCAGATGGTGAATACGATGTAGCTGGTTTTGCGGTAGGTATTGTGGATAGAGCAAAAATGATTGATGGAAGTACGATTAAGATAGGAGACGTCATCATTGGACTTCCTTCTACGGGCGTACATAGTAATGGTTACTCTCTTGTTCGTAAATTAGTAGAAACTGCAGGAGTTGATCTAAAGGAATATAGGCCAGAGCTTGGTGAAACTTATGGTGAAGCTCTTTTGAAACCTACCAAGCTTTATGTAAAAGCAGTTAAAACAGCGAAAGAAGTGGCAAACATTAAAGGAATTGCTCATATTACAGGTGGTGGTTTTATTGAAAATGTACCACGTATCTTACCAGAGGGTGTAGATGCCAAAATCAACATTAAGAGCATTGAAAAACCTCCTATTTATGACTTTTTAGAAAAAACTTCAAACTTAGATAGTGGGGAGCTCTATAATACCTTTAACATGGGAATCGGCATGATGCTGGTTGTGGCAAAAGAAGACAGTGAAGCTGTACTTGCAGCTTTAACTGCAGTAGATGAAAAAGCAGGCATTATTGGTGAAATCGTAGAAGGTTCCAAAGGAGTTATTTTATGCGAGGACTAAGATGTGGTGTTTTAGTATCGGGCAGTGGAAGTAATTTGCAAAGCATCATAGATGCCACTCAAAATGGCACCCTTCATTCAAAGATTGTTTGCGTTATCTCCAATAAACAAGAAGCTTATGGCTTAGAACGTGCTAGAAAGCATCATATTCCAGATTACTTTGTGAATCCGAAAGAAGAAGGCTATGACGAAAAAGTCCTAGCCCTTCTGCAGAAACATAAGGTAGATCTTGTAGTTTTAGCAGGCTATCTTAAGATTTTAAATAATACGTTAATCGATGCGTATAAAGGGCGTATTATCAACATTCACCCTTCGCTACTACCTAAGTTTGGTGGAAAAGGCTTTTATGGGATTCATGTGCATGAAGCTGTTCTTACAGCAAAGGAAATAGAAAGTGGTGCAACTGTCCATTTTGTAGATGGTGGTATTGATACAGGCTCTATTTTACTTCAAAAAAAGCTTAAGATAGAGGAAAATGATACACCAGAAAATCTTCAAAAACGTATTTTAAATCAAATTGAACATAAAATTTTAGTAGAAGCTATCGGGCTTTTAGAAGAAAGAGAGGCATCTATGAAAGTACTTGTTATCGGAAACGGTGGAAGAGAATCAGCTATTGCTCATACAGTGAAGCGCTTTCATCCAGAAGCAACCCTTTTTGTTGCACCGGGTAATGGTGGCACGGCAGGAGATTTTAGTAACGTACCTATTGGTGTAGAGAACATAGAAGAATTAGGTGCTTTTGCCAAAAAAGAGGGTATTGATCTAACCATTGTAGGACCAGAGGTACCACTTGTTATGGGTGTGGTAGACCACTTTAATCAATTAGGCCTTAAAGTGTTTGGGCCCAATAAAGAATGTTCCCAATTTGAAGGGAGTAAACGTTTTACAAAAGAGTTTCTTATGCGTCATAATATTCCTACTGCACGCTATGCTAGCTTTGAACGTTATGAGGTAGAAGAATGTATTGCAGAGATGAAAAATTTTAAATTACCTGTTGTCGTAAAAGCAGATGGTTTAGCAGCAGGTAAAGGGGTTCTTATCTGTGAAAGCTATGAAGAGGCGGAAACAGGTATTCGGGAGATTTTTAGCGGAAAATTTGAAGGTGCAGGCGAAACCATCGTACTAGAAGAGTTTCTAACAGGTAGCGAAGCTTCTCTTCTTTGCTTTGTAGATGGCAAAACCATTGTACCGATGGAAACAGCGCGTGATTACAAACGTGCTTTAGATTATGACAAAGGATTAAATACAGGGGGGATGGGTGGTTTCTCACCCAATCCAATCATCACAGAGAGTGTTAAAAAAGCTATTGATGAGCAAATCCTAACTCCTATTATTGCTGGCTTCCAAGCTGAAAAGCTAGACTTTAAAGGCGTTCTATTCATTGGACTTATGATTGAAGCAGGACAACCTAAAGTGCTTGAGTTTAATGTACGCTTTGGGGATCCTGAAACGCAAAGTGTACTACCAAGACTTCAAACAGATCTTATAGAGATTATGGAAGCCTGTATTGCAGGTAGACTTGATCAAGTAGAAATGAAGTGGGATAAAAAACAAAGTGTAACTTTAGTACTTGCTAGCAAAGGTTATCCAGAAACCTCTCATAAAGGTGACGTCATTCATGGGCTTGAAAACTTAGAAGAATCTACTTATTTATTTCATGCAGGAACTAAAAAGGTAGAAGATACCATCCAAACAGATGGCGGTCGTGTACTTGCCATTACAAGGCTTGCAGATTCGCTAGAAGAGGCAAGAGTGGCTATTTATGAAGAAGTAAAGAAAATTAGCTTTGATGGTATACAATACCGTACAGATATAGCGAAATAAAAATTTAATGTAGGGGGCGATTCCATATCGCCCCTTTATTAAGTATTAAAACATTAAATAAGCAGGACGAGTAAGCTTAGAAAGCTGTCAACGTGGGAGTAGGTACCCACGCTTTTTATTTAGTAATTACTTTTTACAGCTTTTAAGACTTTATAACAATGAGAAAGTAAGGAAAGCTCAAAAGAAGTTCCTTGACCAGTAGGAGTACCCAAAATGACTTTACCACTTTCCATATCCAGAAGTTCACTGTAGCCCTTGGGTAAGAGAAGGGTGTAGAAAGTTGTATAGTCTGCAAAGGAGTGTATGGCTAAATAGTCATTGTCGTAGAGGAAGAGACTAAAAGGTGTTGGACCATTTATTTGCAGTGGCAGATGAGCCATAAAAAGCTGACGAAGTTTATTGATAAGTGGAGCAGGAAGCTGATAGAGATCTCCAAAGGTATCTGGTAGGTTAAGAATATAGAGTTGTCCTTTAGCGTAGTGAGAAGAGATAAGAAGTGGGATACTTCCGGCTTCTGTAAAACCACTTATACTATTCATAGCATCATTGGTTGCAAAGTTTAATTGAGTAAATAAAATGGGCTTACTACTTTGTGTGTAATGTTTAAAAGCACAAACTTCCCATTCATAACCGAATTCTTGTAAAAAGCTTTTCTCTGTTGGAAAGTCTAAGGTAATGAGTTCTTCTAACCCTTTACCTTGCAAAGCATGGGCAAGACTACGGGTGAGAATAACAGTATGACCCTGATAAAGACTTTTTATTATGGCATCAAGGAGTAAGGGGTCATGAGCAGCATGTGCAGTTAAAAACAGAGTAGGTTCGTTAAGAGGATAAGAAGCATAAGCTTTGAGTGGAAGCCCTAACATGCCTAAATAGCCTTCTAAATAATTTTCGCCATATGAGTGTAAAGGTTTATAAGTGGCAATACCTATAGGATTTCCTAAATAATTTATAAAGTGATTAAATTGCCTATACGTATGACCTAAAAGAGGTGTAAAAATAGAGAGATCCCCATCTAAAAGATCCCCTAGATTATAAAGAGTTATTTCCTTGGCTTTGCCAAATAAGGAAAGGCGAGCCTGCTCCACAGCACTATTCAGATTATAAGTGCAATCTAAAAGATCAAACCATGCTCCGGCATTTTGATGAGGAGCAAGTCCGTTAAGGTAATCCATGAGAAAATAGCTGTTATAACGTTGGAGATTTTGCTGAGTATAGTGGGGATCACGGGTTTCTGTACCGGTGTAAATACCATCAAAAGCAGAGGCGACTTCAAGATTATAGCCATTGGTTTGATAAGCTTCGTACCAATTGGGATATTTAATAATAACCTTCACTTTAGGATTGGTCTTTTTAGCCTCTCCTAGAACCCATTGTGTTGCAACAAACTTCATTTTTTCGAGACGATAGGTTTCCCAAGTTTGATTTCCTTTTTCTTTAATGCAAGCAGGGCATTTACAATGGGTAAAAAAGAAATCATCTAGGATAATTTCATCAAATAAAGAAGCAGTAAAATGAACAATCTGTCTAATTTTTTTTTCGGTATCAGGATGAGCATAGCAAAAAGTATCAAATAAGGTGTCGCTTGTGCTGCCACAGGTGAAAGTAATAGCCCCCGATACATGTAGGTTATATTTTTCAAAGAGTTTTCTTAGTTGAATAAGTATTTTTTCAGAGATAAAGATACCGCTACGATGACTTTCTACGTAGACATGATGAAGGGGCATCAGGGTTAAGAGGTTCTGAAGTTGTTGTTCAAATAAAGTAAAATCTTTGATGGCTTCGATGTTAAATTGAGTAAGAAAAGCAGCAGATTGGATGGGTGCCATAGAGGATCTCCTTTCCTTTAAATAAGTATTTGCATTAACTATAGCGTATCTTTTGACTAGAAAAAATGGAGATTTTCATACAATACATGGCATTTATGATACAATTAAAATAGAAAAATAGATTATGAAAAGATGTAGTGCTTTAATTACAGTGACTACATATATAAACTAAATGATCCTATTAGTCCTTATTATAAAAAGAGTTATAAAACGAGAAATTTAAACACGTTTTATAACTCTTTTTGTTGGAAAAAATTAATATTTGAAAGTAAGATAAAATATGTGTGGAAGGTTTCAATAAGATAACAAAACAATGACAGATATTTACATTAATGATAAAGTGTTTATATAATCAAACAAGATAAGTCTTTTTAAGGTAACAAATAAGGATAGCGAGAAGGAGGAGAATAAGTGAAAAAATTTATTGGATGGCTAGTGGCAGCCAGTGTTAGCTTAGGAAGCTTTGTCATACCAACCTGGGCACAAAGCACCACTCAGGATAGGCGAGCAGTTTGGATTTCTACAGTCAATAATTTAGATTATCCAGCTAAAGCCAGTCAAAACAATATAGCGGCACAAAAAAAAGAATATACTGATAAACTCGATGCCTTAAAGGCACTAGGAATGAATACGGTAGTAGTACAGGTTCGGCCTAAAGCGGATGCTCTTTACGAGTCGGCAATCAACCCTTGGTCAGATGTTTTAACAGGAGAACAGGGTAAGTATCCAGGTTATGATCCTTTAGCCTTTATGATTGAAGAAACACATAAAAGAGGAATGGAATTTCATGCATGGATGAATCCTTATCGTGTGACAACAACAGGTACGGATGTGAATACTTTAAGTAGTAGTCATCCTGCAAGACTTCACCCCAACTGGACGCTTACTTATAAAAATGCTCTTTACTACAATCCAGCCTTACCAGAAGTAAAGCAGCATGTTGTGGATAGCGTTAGTGAATTAGCTCTTAACTATGCAGTAGATGCCATTCATTTTGATGATTATTTTTATCCATCGGGTTATCCACTTCCGGAGGGAGAGGGCAGAGACGGGCAAGAGGCCAATCAAAGGCGTGCCCATATTAATGATATGGTATCTCGAGTAAGTACTGCTATTAAAGAAATCAATTACACAACAGGAAAAAAAATCCTCTTTGGAATCAGTCCTATTGGTATTTGGAAGAATCAAAAATCAGATAGTACAGGTTCTAATACAGGAGGAAATGAATCCTATTATTCTGTTTGTGCAGATTCTCGCACTTGGATAAAAGAAGGCTGGATTGATTATATTGTACCTCAAATTTATTGGGAGACAGGCCATAAGCTGGCCGATTATGAAACGCTAGTGAAATGGTGGAGTAATGAAGTAAAGGGAACCCAAGTAAAACTTTACATCGGACAAGGTGTTTATAAAGATGAAGTGGCAACAGAGATAGACAAACAGCTTCAAGTGAATGAAAAGTACAACGAAGTAAAAGGGAGCTTCTATTTTAGTGTGAGAGATTTATTAGGTAATCGCAAAGGTGTAAAAGATAAAGTAGCTACATACCATGCATTAAAACCTTTAAATAATCTAGGCGTAGAAAGTTCTTCAGGTAATATTTCTACCAGTACAGCAGTCAAAACAGGAGTGGTTACTGCAAACTCTCTTAACATTCGTAAGGGGCCAGGTACACACTATGCTTTAATGGCTAAAGTGCCAAAAGGAACAAAGGTAGTAATTTTAAAAACAAATAATGGGTGGTATGAAGTTAAGCTTCCCGATGGGAGCACAGGTTTTGCAAGTAGTACATATATTAAGCTAGAAGCTTCCAATAGTCAGCAGAGCATAGACACGTCTGTGTCTCAAAAGATAGCTACTATTACAGGCAATCATTTAAATGTACGAAAGGGAGCAAGTACACAATTTGCTTCTTTAACCAAACTTCAAAAAGGAACACAAGTAATTCTTTTAGAAGCAGGTAAGGAGTGGTGTAAGATCCAGTTAGCCACTGGTGTTGTAGGGTATGTAAGTAGCAGTTATATTAATTATTAATAAGAAGTAAGTAAAACGATTACAGTTGTAAAGAACCTTCAAAGGCCCTTATAGGGTAATGAGGGTTCTTTTTTTATTTTTGAAAGATAGATTATTTAAAATAAAAAGCATGAAGTAATAAAGGCTAGGAAACACTATAAAAAGGAATAGCATTCTATTAAAAAAGGTAGTGCAAAATTTTAAAGTATAGTTTATAATTTTAAAGAATAAAAATTTGCATTGCATCCAAAACGGAGCGATAGCGAGGAGGAAAAAAATGAATAAATTGAATGAGCAAGTAGGTCGTACAAAAAAAATGGTTTACATCGCCCTCTTAATAGCGGTGGAACTGGTTTTGTCGGTGACGCCACTAGGGTACATACCGGTAGGTGTTATTCGAGCAACAACTATTCACATTCCAGTCATCATTGGAGCTATTTTATTTGGCCCGATAGTAGGCGCTTTGCTAGGGGGAGTCTTTGGTTTGACCTCTTTACTGAACAATACTTTTAATCCCACAGTGACATCCTTTGTTTTTTCACCTTTTTACAGCTTAGGAGAATTTCAAGGTAATTTTTGGAGTATAGCGATTGCCTTGTTACCTCGAATTTTAATTGGTATCGTAGCCTATTATGTTTTTAAATGGACTTATAAGTGTACCAATAAATGGGATAATAATAAAATGATGAGCTTTATTTTAGCAGGTTTACTAGGTTCCTTAACCAATACCTTATTGGTAATGGGAGGGATTTATCTGTTTTTCGGTCAAAGTTATGCCATGGCACGCTCTATTCCCTATGAGACTTTATTAGGCGTCATTATAGGAATTATTGGTACTAACGGAGTAGTGGAGGCTATTGTAGCTGCTCTTTTAACACTTTTGGTAGCAAAGCCTCTTATTGCAGTAACTAAATTAGAGATTGCAGCTATACAGAGAAATTAAAGTGGAATGAAGAGAGATAAAGGAGAGACAAATGAAAAAGACAATAGTAGTAGGTATAACAGGTGGTATAGCTGCCTACAAAGCTCTTGATGTTGTTAGTGGATTAAGGAAGAAGGGGTTTAATGTCATTGTTATTATGACTAAAAATGCCTGCGAATTTGTAAGACCACTTACATTTCAGTCCATTTCTCAGAACTATGTGGTAGTAGACACCTTTGAAAATCCTAAGAGCTGGGATGTTGAACATATTGCATTAGCTAAAAAAGCTGATTTGTTTTTAGTGGTACCAGCCACTGCAAATATTATAGGGAAAGTTGCTCACGGCATAGCAGATGATATGCTGTCAACGACTATTATGGCAACAAAAGCTCCTGTGGTTTTTTCACCAGCTATGAATACAAATATGTTTGAGAATCCTATTGTACAGGACAATATAGCAGCTCTACAAAAAAGAGGCTACTTATTTATTGAACCAGCAACAGGGTATCTCGCTTGCGGTGACACAGGAAAAGGGAAATTACCCGCTCCTGAGGTGATTGTGGCTTATGTAGAAGCTTTCATGAATCAGAAACAAAAGCAAGATTTGGTAGGCAAGCATATTTTAGTAACAGCAGGCCCCACAGTAGAAGCTTTAGATCCTATGCGTTATTTAACCAATCATTCTTCTGGTAAAATGGGTTATGCTATTGCTGAAGTAGCAGCAAGAAGAGGGGCAAAGGTTACCCTTATTTCAGGGCCTACCCAACTAGCGTGTCCAATAGGTGTAAAACGTATTGCTATTCAAAGTGCAAAGGAGATGTATGAAGCTGTTTTGGAAGCTTTTGAAACGAGTGATATAGTGATTAAAGCAGCAGCAGTAGCAGATTATCGTCCTGCAACTTTAAATACGCATAAGATCAAGAAAACAGGAGATGATCTAACCCTTACGCTTGTACGTAATCCAGATATCTTAAAAGCATTAGGACAAAATAAAGGAGGACGTATATTAGTTGGTTTTGCAGCAGAGACACAAAATATAGAAGAATATGCAAAGCAAAAAATAAAAAATAAAAATCTTGATTTCATTGTAGCAAATAGCCTAATTACGGAAGGGGCTGGCTTTGGAGGAGATACCAATATTGCTACAATTATTGATCGCTTAGGAGAGGTAGAACACTTAGAAAAAATGAGTAAAACGGCTTTAGCACAGCATATCTTAGATAAAGTGGTTACTTTTTTAAAATAATAGGTACCCTAAAAAGGATATAGGTGGTTACGAAACGGATAAAAACATATAGGAGGAGACAGTATGAAATACATGCAAATAGGAAGGTCTGGTATTGAAGCATCCCAAATAGCTTTAGGTACTTGGGCAATTGGTGGCGGTTCCTGGTGGGGACAAAATGATGATCAAGAATCCATTCGTACTATTCATGGAGCTATGGATAAGGGAATTAACTTGATTGATACAGCTCCTGTTTATGGTTTTGGTCATAGTGAAGAAATAGTAGGGAAAGCTATTAAGGATAGACGCCACAAGGTACACATTTCTACCAAATGTGGTATTTGGTGGAATGATAATGAAGGAAGTTTTTATTTCTCACGTGATGGCTATAACACCTACAAAAATCTTTCTAAGCGTGCTGTAAAGCAAGGGTTAGAAGATAGCTTAAGACGTCTTGGAACAGATTATATAGATATTTTCTTTACACATTGGCAATCTGTTGAGCCTTTTTTTACACCTGTCGAAGAAACAATGGAGGCTTTAAATGAATTAAAACAAGAAGGAAAGATTTTAGCTATTGGTGCTTCCAACGTTTCCCCAGAGCATATCAAAGCCTATACAGCATGTGGGCAGCTTGATATAATTCAAGAAAAGTACAGTATATTAGACCGCCGCATTGAAGCAGAAATCCTACCATGTGCTGAGAGTTATGGAATTACTTTCCAAGCATATTCGCCACTTGAACAAGGTATTTTAACAGGTAAAATTCAGAAGGATTATGTACCAGAAGAAGGAAGTGCACGTTTTGGTAAGAAATGGTATGAGCCAGAGTATTTATCCCAAGCAGTAGATATGGTGGCTTCTTGGAGAGGACTTTGTGAAAAGTACAACTGTACACCAACACATTTAGCTATTGCTTGGATTACAGCGCAAGGGCAATCTATGAATGTTTTATGTGGTGCACGTAAAGTAGAACAATTAGAAGACAATATAGGTGGAGCAGACATCCTTCTAACTCAAGAAGAGTGTGATTGGATGCGTGCACAGGCTTCGTTTAAGTAACTATTTTCTAAGCCTCTATAAAGGTAATTACTAGAATGAAATAGCCTAATAAAAAGGGATGACTAAAACATGTAGGTGTTAGAGTCATCCTTTTTAGTTTGCTAATCTTCAAAGAAAGAGAAATAGAACCTTATTTGAGAAATAAGGGAACATCACAAGAAAAAAGGCGTCTAATAGGTAGAATGGAAAGATTAGAAGACAAAATATGTTAATCTGATATTAATTTTTATTAAATTTTTGTTACATTGTGGAATAATACTCCATTTATTAGGTATCATAGGAGAAGAATAGACACCAGTGCTTTTTAAGACGGAAAAGACATACACCAAGGAGGAAGAAAGATGAAGAAAAAGTGGCACTTAGTGGCTCTTAGTGTAAGCTTATTGATAAGCAGTGCACTGACCACTTATGCAAAACCATTACAGTTAGTTTATGATGGGAAGACCCATACCTATCAATTAGATCCTATAAAGCTTTATGTAAATAAAAATGAGGTAAAAACAACACTTATGCCACCTGTTCAAATAGAAGAGAGAGTGCTTGTACCTGTGCGTGAAGTATTTGAACCTATGGGTGCACAAGTAGAATGGGATGGTAAGGCTCAAAAAGTATGGATTATGTACGAAGAAGATGTACTTGCACTAGAAGTAAACCAAAAAGTTGCAACAGTTAATGACCAGCCTTTAGAAATGGATGTACCAGCTAAAATTATTAACGATAAGCTAATGGTACCTGTACGCTTCATTAGTGAGGCAATGGGCTTTGAAGTAAGCTGGGTGCAAGCAAGCCGTTCGGTTTATATTGATGAACCAGTAGTAGAGCCAGCACCTATTCCAACACCTGAACCCAGCCCAGACCCGGTGCCAACTCCGACACCCGAACCCAGTCCAGAGCCAACGCCTACCTTGCCCCCTACACCTTTGCCACAGGTGCCTAATACTTATTATGGTACGAAACCCTTACATACAAGTACGATTGTAGCAGGAAGTTATGCCAAGGCCAATGTAACAAGTACTTCCCTCACTAAGGAAGGCAATAATGTAGTATTTTATATTTATGGAGAAACACCTTTCTCACATGCAAATGTACAAGTTTTACAAGGTAAGGTGATTGTTGATATTGTTAATAGTACCAATAAGCTAAGTAGCAGTACTGTACCGGCCAGTAATCCTTATATTGCCGCAATACGTACTAGTCAGTTTACGGCAGATACTACGCGTGTTGTCTTAGACCTTCAATCAGGAGCTCAAGTGGAAAGCTCATTGACTGAAGATCGCAAAGGCATAAAAATTAAATTAAAGCCTCAAACGATTGAACAAATTACAGCAGGTTATGACAGTAATAAAGGAGATAGTATTTACTTAAAAGGCATTTATCCTTCTCAGCTTCAAGTGATTAAAGGGCAATCAGAGAATACTCTTATTTTTAATGTTGATAATGTTCAGTTAGAACAAGGGATTCATTGGAGTGACTTGCCAGGTGAACATATCACACGTATGACTGTTTTACAAAATGATACAGCTATCCAGGGGGTACTTTATACGAATAAAGAAGTACTTTATACGCTTACAAGTGATGAAACAGGAACAACTGTTTATCTTACTAAGCCAACTTATCAGAACATCCGATATGTAAGTGGGACAAGGCCAAAACTCATTATTGATAAAAACTATTCTGCTATTACAAATTTAACCCGTGTCAATGACTTATATCGTGAGAAAAAGCTCATTGTAGATTTAGGTCAAGATTATAGCGACCACATTGGCTATGGAAAAATGAACATAGGAGATGGTAAAGTAAGCGCTATACAAATTGAAACCAATGGGACGACTAAACTAACTATCTCCACAGCGAGTGTTTATACAACAACTATTCATGAAACAGAAAATACCTTAGAAATTGAACTTTTAAAGCCGAATGAAAAGTATAATCAGATTGTTGTATTAGACGCAGGACATGGTGGAAAAGATAATGGAGCTTCAGGCAATGGATTACAAGAAAAGACGGTTAACCTCAATCAGACTTTGGCTGTTTATAAGCTGTTAGAGGCTGACCCTACTATCAAGGTTTATATGACTCGTGAAACAGATGAATACCCTACGTTGCAATACCGTACGGAGCTAGCCAATGACATAGGAGCACATCTTTTTGTGAGTATCCACAATAATTCAGCAACTGCTAAAATTAAAGGGACAGAAGTGCTTTATTATCCTAATGCCAATGATACACGCGGCAAGCAGTTTGCCCAATTGGTACAAAATAAAATTGTAGCAGCCTGTAATATGACCAATAGGGGGATTAAAGAGCGCCCAGACCTTTATGTATTACGTACCAGCAATATGCCTGCTATACTCATTGAAGGGGGCTTCTTATCTAATAGTGAAGACGCGAGCCGCATTAATACGACCTCTTTTATCACGAATTATGCAGGGGCTGTTTATGAAGCCATTGTAGAAATGTTTAATAAACTTTAGGATGAGGGTAGAGGTAGACCCTTTTAAGATTTTTTTAAAAATGCTATAATAAATAAGATTTAGTAGTTAAAAGTAGAAAAAGAGAAAAGTGCGGAGAATGGAGATGAATGGCGTGAATTGGGACTTTTTAGTAGGACCATTAGTAGGGAGTATCATTGGTTATATTACAAATGGGATTGCTATAAAAATGTTGTTTAGACCTCTTAAACCACTTTATATAGGAGGGTTAAGACTACCTTTTACCCCAGGTGTTATCCCAAGAGAAAAAGGACGTATTGCTAAAAGTATAGGACGTGTTGTAGCAAGAGAACTTATCAATGAAGAAGTGCTTAGTCAACACTTACTAAAAGAGGAAATATATGTCCAACTTAAAATGAAGGTGAGTGAAGGGATAAATAAAGGAATAGAGAGTGAAAAACTTTTAGGTGATTTAGGTGAGCAGCTTATAGGAGATGAGAATCTTGAACAAGTAGGGGTAAGTTTAGAAGAAAAGTTAAGCAAGAGTATTTACGAAAGAGTAGTGGAACTTAACTTAGGTAATTTAGCTACCAAAAAGCTTTTAGAAGAGCTTAGAAATGGTTTAGGCCAGTCTTTATTAGGACCTCTTTCTATGTTTGTTAGTGACAGTATGCTAGAAGGTGTAGCACATAAAATCGAGCCAGTTATTAATAAGTTAGTACAAGATGAAGGAAGGCCAGTTATTCAAAGTATGGTGCATCAAGAAATCAGTAAGTTTCTTAATAAACCTATAAAGGAGATAGCTCTTTATTTACAAGAGTATCAACAAAGTTTAGAATTAGGAGTTATTACTGTTTATAGTCAACTTATAAAGAAGCATCTTTCCAAAGCTTTGTACACATTAAATATTGAAGAGATTGTGGAAGAACGTATCAATGCTTTTGATACTTTAGAATTAGAACGTATTATTTTAGAGGTGATGGAAAAGGAGTTAAAGGCCATTGTTTGGTTAGGTGCTCTATTGGGAGCTATCATGGGGCTTGTCATGAATATTGTATAGTCAATAACAAAGGCGTCTTAGCTTCTCTATCTAAATAAAAGGGGCTTAAGACGCTCCTTTTATAGCAAAAAAGAAGGTGGATAAAAATGATATTAAAGTATGAACATATGAATGGAGATTATGGAGAGGCTGCTTGGCGAATTTATGAAGAAAGCTTTCCTCGTATTGAAAGGAGAAGGAAAGAAGATCACCAAAGTGCTATGGCAGATGAAGCTTTTAAACCTTTAGTTGTTCTAGATGGTGAACAATTAGTAGGCATTCTCTTTTACTGGAAGTGGAAAGACTGCACGTATTTAGAACACTTAGCTTTTGAGAAGGCTTGTAGAGGAAGAGGATACGGTTCCCAAGTTATCAGAGATTTTTGTCAAAAAGAACAAGATATTGTATTAGAGATTGAGCCACCAGAAGATGAAATAGCTATTAAACGTCTTCGTTTTTATGAGCGTTTAGGCTTTCAAATGAATCCTTATAACCATCTTAATTTACCTTACCGTAAGGATTTAGGAAAACATATGCTTAAGATAATGAGTTATCAAAATTGTCTTTCACAAGGTGAATATGACTATTTTAATCATTTACTTATAACATCAGCAGGAGCCTATTGTGAAAAGTAATTAAGAATTGCATAAAAAAGCTTAATGTATTAAAATAAAAGGAAAATATAGGAAATAAAAGGAGGTTCATTAGGATGAAAAAAAGACAGGCGTTTATAGCATTGCTTTTAGGGTTGAGTTTAGTGGGGTGTGAACCCAAAAACCAACCTACTATTAATAATCCTGTAGACATACAGACACCTTCCCCTAGCTTAGTAGAGGAAATTCGTCTACCGGATAATGAAGCTTTTAGACGTATAGATACCCAAAGCTTAGAGTTAGGCGTTATAGTTAATAATCCCGATACGGAAACTTTAAAAAATGTTAGTCAGTTAGAGTATTATAAAGATGAAATAAACGATGAAACATTATTACTTGTTCCTAAATATAAGGACTCTAAGGTAGAAATCTTGGGTTTAGAATATGAAAATGAGTCATTAGTAATGAAAGAACCTGTTTATGTAGTAAAAGCAACACCTGAAGGATATGGTTTGTTAATAGAAACGAATCGTCCGGAGGGTATTCCTAGATTACTTATTCGAGTAAGCTATAATGAAAAAACCTCAGATTATATAATAAGCTCCCATTTAAAAGAAGGAGAGCCTAGCTTAGAATATTTAAAAGCAGTTGACTCAAAGGAAAAAGAAGGTGAACTTATTGAGGCGACAAAAGATTCAGGGCTTTTTAAAGGATTAAATCTTATCAATGAGGCAATGTATGACATGGATAAGGACGGTAAAGTAGAGGAAAAGCTTTTACTCTATAGTGAGGCACAGCAAGACCAACAAGGTAATTATATGCTTGATGATGGACAAAATTGGCTTTTAGTAGCTCAAATAGGAGAAGAGTTCTATCCATTATTTGGGCCAGGCTATATACAGTTAGGAACCCTTAAATATACGGCTTATGAGGATTATACAAAAGAAACCTTTGGAGTTCTTATCAATCGTACAGAGGGAGCAGGTATTAAGCTTTATGAATGTGTTTATGATAAAACAGCAAAAGCTTTTAAACGTTCTTTAGTCTATCAGACAACAGGCAATATTGGCATAGTAGAAGAATGGAACCAATAAGAAGATGAAATACATACTGAATCGAAGGGGATAGGGCGAAAGGATAGGTGAAGGATGTTGCTAGTTGTCGGAGGGATGATTGGATTAGGTAAATCAAGTATGGCAGCACTTTTAGGAAAACATTTTAACACAGAGGTTTTTTATGAGAATGTAGATAATAATCCAATATTACCTCTTTTTTATACTGCCACTGATGAAGAAATCCAAAAATATCGTTATCCGTTTTTGTTGCAACTTCATTTTTTAAACTCTCGCTTTAGAAGTATTAAGCGAGCACTTTATGACGATAATAATATCTTAGATAGAAGTATCTACGAAGATTGGTATTTTGCAAAGGTTAATAACGAGTTAGGTCGTATTTCTGATTTAGAATTTCGCATTTATGGTGAACTTCTTGATAATATGATGGAGGAGCTAAAGGAGTTGCCTAAAAAAGCACCCGATATGATGCTTTATCTAAAGGGCTCTTTTGAAACCGTCTTAGACCGTATTATGGCAAGAGGACGTAGCTATGAGTTAGATAATAGCCTAGTCGATTACTATAAAAGATTATGGTTAGGTTATGATGAGTGGGTCATGAAGCATTATCATGCCAGTGAAGTTTTGATTATTGATATGGATTGCTATGATATTGTGAGTTCACAAGAAGATGCTAAAGAAGTCATTGCACTTGTTGAACAAAAACTTGAAAAAATTCGGCAATAGCTTTTCAAAAAAGCCATGTACCTGTTTAGGTGCATGGCTTTTTGTATGGGTGCATAAAATGAAACAAGAAGGTTTTTAAAAGGAAAAGAGGGAATAGAGATGAAAAAACAGGTAGTGCGCCTAGCCCTTTTACATATGATGCCTAAGATAGGGAATAGTAGTTATAATCGTCAGCAACTACGTCGAGCCTTAGCTGTAGCGGCAGGACACGAGGCACAAATTGCCCTTACACCTGAAATGATAGAATATGGGCAACTTTTTGATTGCTATAGAGAAAGAGAAAAGGTACCTGTGTATCCCAGTCGTTATTTATGTGATTTAGGTGAAGTAGCATATAAATACAATATGTATTTTATTGTAGGGATATTAGAAAGAGAGGAACCTACAGGAAACCTCTATAATGCAGTAGCTTGTATTAATTCCCAAGGACACTTAGAAGGCACTTACCGTAAAATGTATACAACCCAAAAAGAAGAAAATCTTAGTATTCTTTCAGGAAATGAGTTAGCAACCTTTACATGGACAGAAAACCAACTAGGACTTATGGTGGGAGAAGATGTATACCTTGCTAAGCTCCCCATACTACTTCGTGAGATGGGAGCTCAGCTTATATTAGGGGTAGTAAGTCCTGGTGTAGAAGGTATGGCAAAGGAGTGGTGTTTGCGTTCAGCAGAAACTCGCTTACCATTTATTGTATGTGGTGGCAACTTACAAGGCAGTAAGAAAAACATAAGCTATGGAGAAAGTTTAGTCATTCGATTAGGGCAGGTACAATATGCCTTTAAATCATTAGAACCTACTGTATTTATTCTTGATATAGAGTTAAATACTAATAACATTGAACTTGTAGTGACGACTTCCCTTGCTATGAAATGAAAAAAGAAATATTATTTGTATTCCTTAGGAGCAATAGAGAGAATATAGGCTGTGGCGGTAAGACCTGTATATTTCTTAAAAAGTTTACTGAAATAATAGGGATCATCAATGCCTACTAAATAACCAATATCTGCAAAGTGTAGATGAGTAGAGGAAGCCATAAGTGCTTTCGCATGATGAATACGTAGTTTATTTAAATAATTCATAATGGTCATTCCTGTAAAAGACTTAAATAAACGATTTAAGTAATTGTAATTAGCATCAAAGTGATTTGCAAGACTTTTACTTGTTAGTTTTTGGGTATAATGAGTATCTAAATAATCTTTTAGCTCCTGAGCTCTGGCTAATCCCTTATGTGCTTTTATTTGCTCTTGCTGGAGCAAGTGGTCAGCAAAGTCTTTTCCAAGGGCAAGAAGGAATTGCTGAAAAAGAAGGGATACGCGATGACGATAGTTTTCATGTTGTTGATAGAACATAAAATTACTTTGTTCCAGGAGAGAAAAGAAAGCATCTGAGGTGCTTGGGTGCCATTGCTTAGGAAAATAAACGGGGGAAACCTCCCAGCTTTCATAAATACTAGATAAATAGAGACTGCTTTTAATAGCTTCTTCTCTTTGCTTTTTAAGAAGTGGGAGGATGTTAAGAGCTGAGGTAGAAAGAGATGTAAGTCCAGTAGAACGAAAATGAACAAAGTAGTAATCACAGGGACTTGCTTTTGTTCCAGTATGTTCTATAGAGGGATTTAATAAAAAGCTATCGCCTTCTTTTAAAGTATACTGTAAATCACCTTCTTTTAAATAAAGAGAGCCAGATTGGATAAAATAAAAAATAAATTCATCTGCTGTGCGAGTGAAGTGAATCCAAGGATTGCTATAGGTGACATGTCCCATATAGCGTACGTGTATAAAAGATTGTGGTGAAAGCGTATAGAATGACATAAAACCTCCAAAGGTAGAAATTTTACCAATAAAATAGAAATTGTACATTTTAGTAGTAAAAAGACTTAGATACAATATAATTAATAAGATACAACTCTCTCTTATGAGAAAGAGCTGAGCTAAAGATATTAATAAAGTAGATTATATACCAAATAGAAGAAAAGGAGAAGGGCATGGAGAGAAAATGGTGGAAAGAAGGCGTTGTGTATCAAATCTACCCTAGGAGTTTTTACGACACCAACGGTGATGGTATAGGTGATTTAAGAGGAATTATCGAGAAGGTTCCTTATTTAAAAGAATTAGGCATTGATATTATTTGGCTTAATCCTATCTATGCTTCTCCCAATGACGATAATGGATATGATATTAGTCACTATCAGGAGATCCTTAAGGAATTTGGTACAATGAGTGATTTTGAAGAGCTTTTAGAAAAGCTTCATGAAGTAGGAATCAAACTGGTTATGGATCTTGTTGTCAATCATTCTTCGGATGAACATCCTTGGTTTGTAGAGTCTAAAAAGAGCAAGGCTTCCCCCTATCGTGATTATTATATTTGGAGGGGACCTAGTGAAGAAGGAAAAGAACCTAATAACTGGCGCTCATTTTTTAGTGGGAGTAGTTGGCAACTAGATGAAACAACGGGTGACTATTATTTACATCTCTTTTCTAAAAAACAGCCTGATTTAAATTGGGAAAATAAAAAGCTAAGAGAAGAAATTTATAGGATGATGCATTGGTGGTTTGAAAAAGGGATTGATGGATTCCGAATGGACGTTATTAATTTGATTTCAAAGGTGGAGGGGCTTCCTAGTGCTCCAAAAGAAGAGGAAGGGCCAGATGGTTATGCATGGGGAGGAAACTATTTTGTAACAGGGCCCAAAGTTCATGACTATATTAAAGAAATGAATCGTGAGGTACTAAGTAAATATGATGTGATGACAGTGGGGGAAACTTGTGATGTGACAGTAGAAGAGGGTATCCTCTTTACTGGAGAAAATCGTAAGGAATTAAATATGGTTTTCCAGTTTGAGCATGTGAATATTGGTCAAGGACGAGAGGGGAAATGGACACCTATCCCATGGAAGCTTACAGAGCTTAAACGTATTATGGATAAGTGGCAAACGGCACTTCATGGCAAGGGCTGGAATAGCCTTTACCTGAATAATCATGATCAACCTCGCCAGGTATCTAAGTTTGGAAATGATACGGTCTATCGTAAGGAATCAGCCAAAATGCTAGCCACCTATTTGCATACCTTAGAAGGAACACCTTATATTTATCAAGGAGAAGAAATAGGGATGACAAATGTCTATTTTGAAGACCTTAGCCACTATAAGGATTTAGAAATTCTTAATAAGTGGGAAGAAATAAAACGCACAAAAAGTCTTACAGAAGAAGAGCTTCTTTCAGGTGTTCATGTGAATGGCAGAGACAATGCACGTACCCCGATGCAATGGAACGCTTCCCTAAATGCAGGTTTTACAACAGGTGTACCTTGGCTTGAAGTAAATCCCAATTATACAACGATTAATGTAGAGGAAGCATCTAAAGACTCAAACTCTATTTTAAATTACTACAAGCAATTATTAGCTTTACGTAAAAAACACCTTATAATGGCCTATGGACAGTATCATTTAATCCTTCCAGAACATGAGCAAATTTATGCCTATACTAAAACCTTAGAGAGTGAAACATGGTTAGTATTATTGAACTTCTCAGGGGAGGAAGCGCTGTTCCAAAAGCCTGAAGAGATAGAAGTGGTTTCTTCGCCTCAGTTGATCATTGCTAATTATCCAGTAGAACAAATGCCAGATTTAAATACAATAGCATTAAAGCCCTATGAAGCACGTGTTTATAAAATTTCATAACATTTCAAAAGCCTGAGTACTAGGGATTGTACTCAGCTTTTAAAATAGAATCAAATAGATAATAAGGGAAGTGATGCTATAGATAAGTAATGATTTATTCTATTTAATTATATTTTAGAATGTTGTATAATTCAAATATATAGAAGTTAATCTCACTATATATGAAATTTATAAGTGGGAGGAAATGAAAGAATAGAAGGAGTATGCAAATGGATTTACATTACTTAAAAATTTTTAACACAGTTGCTATGCATGAAAGTTTTACACGTGCTTCAGAGGTTTTACATATTAGTCAACCTGCCCTCTCTATTCAGATTAAAAAGCTAGAGGAAGAATTAGAGCTTAAACTTTTTGATAAAGCAGGAAACAAAATTATTTTAAATGAAAATGGTAAGCTTCTTTATGGCTATACACAAAAAGTATTTGCTATTTTAGGAGAGGCAGAAAATGTCTTAGTGAACAAAAAGGATTATATTGGGGGCAGCATTACAGTAGGGGGAAGCAACACGCCAGGTGCTTATATTTTGCCGCATATTATTGGTGAGTTTAAAAAAAAGTATCCTTATGTTGATATTAATTTACAAATTGCAAGTACCGATGAAATGGCAAGACGTGTGGAAGAAGGAATAGTAGACTTTGCAGTAAATGGGGGAGGAGTAACCTATCCAGCTACGGTAGAAGTGGAAAAATTAATGGAGGATGAATTGATTATTGCTATTTCACCACTTAATCTATATGCACGCAATCGTTATATTTCTCTTGAGGAACTGCAATATATTAAATTTATCCTTCATGAAAACAATTCACAACTTAATAAAGTAGCTAAGACCTTTATCGAAGAATTTGGACTTTCAGCAAAAAAGATTGAGATGACGTTAGGAAATATTGAAGCTATTAAACAGGCAGTTATTGCTAATTTAGGGCTTTCACTGATCCCTCATGCAGCTATTGCATTAGAATTAAGTATTGGTGTCATTAAAGAAGTACAGATAAAAGGAAGAAGCTGGTATTATCCTTATAACTTAATTCATAATAAAAATAAATATCTCTCACCTGCAGCCAAAGAGTTTATGAAGATGGTACGTAAAAATATGAAAACTGAGGAAAATGAAAAAGAACATATATAAAAGAAACTGGATTTAAGAAAAGCATAGTCTATAACAGGGAACTACAGAAGAAAGGGAGATAGATATGAGACGGTTTATATGTATTTTGCAATTTTTAACGAGACTTCCGTTACCTTTTAAAGGTGAAGTAGATGAGGAATTTCATAAAGGTATTTTGTATTTTCCTTTAGTGGGTGGAGTATTAGGGCTTTGCTACGGAGGTATAGCCTTTGTGAGTATTAGGATTTTTCCTGCTTTCATTAGCAGTCTCATTATACTTTTGAGTATGGTACTTCTAACGGGGGGATTACATCTAGATGGAGTAGGTGACACTTTTGATGGACTTTATAGTTATCGTGACAAGGCCCGCATTCTTGAGATCATGAAAGATTCACGTTTAGGTACTAATGCCCTTTTAGCCATTTTTTTTGTATTACTTTTTAAACTAGGATTTATTTATGAAGCAATTGTTCAAGGTGCTTTATGGCGTCTTTGGATAATGCCAATTATGGGGAGATGGTTATTAGTAAATGCCTGTTATAAAACGCAATCACCTCGTGAAAAAGGGATGGGAAATTTATTTATAGGTAAGGCAAGTCTTTTTATGTTAGTAGGAGCTACCACCTATACTTTGTTGGTATGTGGGGGGATTTTAAGTATTTGGAAATTGCCATTAAAATTTTATGGTATTCAAGTGGGCGTAATGTTTTTCTTGTTTTTGGGATTGAAAGGAGCCATTTATAGTGTGTATCGTAAAATAGATGGCTTAACAGGAGATATATTAGGAGCCATTTGTGAAATGGGAGAACTCATGTATTTAGTCTTTATTTATATAGGTATTCAGGTGAGTCAATGGGTGTAAAAACTAAACAGGTTCTGCTTCTTTATTTTCACTCAAAGAAGCAGAACCTGTTTAGTTAGAAATAAACTGACTTATTCAATAGAAAGGATGTTTAAAGAAGCATCTTCATAAAGATTAATAAACTTGTCATTTATTTTTATAATAGGACGATAAATACATTTGGGGTTGATAAACACAACCTGACCAATTTGACCATTACTTAGTGTAACAAATACACCGATATAATAAGTAGCAATATAGTTACAGAAGGTAAGAAGTTTATCTGGATCTAATTTAGTAATATAATCTTCAAGAAGTATTTTTAAGGTATCAAAGATATGATGTTGCTTCATAAGAATTTCGTAAGTATCTGCAATACTTAAGATACGTGTTACTGTACTTAGATAGGCTTCTCTAATATGAATAGGAAAACCTGAGCCGTCACAGTGCTCATGATGAGCTAAAATAGCTTTAGCGATAACAGGTTCAATATCCTGCATTTTGCTAACAATATTATAGCTGTAAATAGGGTGCTTTTCATATTCAGCCTGTTCTTCTGGGGTAAGGCCTTTAAGCACTTTCATACTATCGAAGGACAGATTGATACTGCCTATATCGTGAAGAAGAGCCGCTTTAATGGTATGATTAAGCGTAGTTTTATCTACCCGTAGCCATTTGCTAATGAGCATACAAAGAAGTGCTACATTAAGAGAATGAGTATATGTATCATAGCTGAGTGCTTTAATAAGATGTGTGCAGCCTAGTAGGTTATGGTTATCCTTAAAATCAATAGAGAGATGTTCACAGAGCTTTTCAAAGGTTTCAAAATCAATGCTGTTATCTTGATTAGCACTTTTAATGACTTTATTTAAGGCGTTGCTATAAGTCTTGTATTTTTCAATAGTTTCGGGTGATAAGTTCCAAACTTGCGAAAAAGAATCCAGGTAAACCCAAATGTCACTATGAATAAAATGAGATAAATCTTTAATATGTTCAGCGGTAAGTTCCACGTTTTGAGCTAAAATGGTTGTGCCTGTTTGTAAATCTACGATAGGTTGCGCAGTAATCATACCAGGAATACATTTGGATAGAGGAATGATTATTTTTTGCATAGACGTTCCCTCCTTTTAATAAGAGTAAAAAGACTCTTTCTTATAATATATATCGGATAAAAAGGATAAATGATAAAACATTTTCAATTAAAAAGTATAAAAGTTATTGACAGGAGATTTATTTATGCTATAATTAACTCATAACAAATAATTATTATTAACAAATAATAAAAATTATATAAGATGAATTGAAGGAGGATTTAACAATGAAAAAATATGTATGTACAGTATGTGGTTATATTCACGAAGGTGATGCTGCTCCAGAACAATGTCCAATTTGTAAAGTAGGTGGAGAAAAATTTAAAGAGCAAGGTGAAGGCTTAGTATGGGCTGATGAGCATGTAGTAGGTGTTGCAAAAGGGGTAGATGAAGAAGTGATTAAAGGTCTTAGAGCAAACTTTGAAGGTGAATGTACAGAAGTAGGTATGTACCTTGCAATGGCACGTGTAGCTCACAGAGAAGGTTATCCAGAAATCGGTCTTTACTGGGAAAAAGCTGCTTATGAAGAAGCAGAGCATGCTGCTAAATTTGCGGAATTACTGGGTGAAGTAGTAACAGATTCAACAAAGAAAAACTTAGAATTAAGAGTAGCAGCTGAAAATGGTGCAACAGCTGGTAAAAAAGAGTTAGCAACACTTGCAAAAAAATTAGGTTTAGATGCTATTCATGACACTGTACATGAAATGGCAAAAGATGAAGCAAGACATGGAAAAGCTTTTGAAGGACTTCTTAAGAGATATTTCAATGCATAAACAATGTAAATAACAGAAAGCTATAGACAATTTTATTGTCTATGGCTTTTTTTATCAAAAAAATAAATAATAAGAAAAATGGTTATTTTTAGTTTTTATTTACATTTTTTAGTGATATAGTGAAAAGAGGAAAAGTATAAAGAAAAGAGAAAGTAAGAACAAATGGAAGGAGGAAAAGAGGAGAAGCTACGTGTACTAGAGGGTACAGAAAATGAGTAAATTTTAAAAAAGGGGACAGATGAAGACTATGAGAAACTTAAAACTTAAAACAAAACTTACACTTCTTTTTATACTAACTAGTTTACTCCCTATCTTAGGAGTAAGTGGCATTAATTATTATGGGGCAGAACTTGGAAGTAGCATGTTGCAAAAAACGATTTTAGAGGCAAAACTAAAAGCAGATATAGAGGCTCTAGAAGTTTATCTTGCGCATTATTTTGGCCAAATTTCTAAGGAGGGTAATGCTTTAGTAGATGAGGCAGGAAAAAGTATTGCTGGGCAGTATGAAATGATTGATAAACTTTCACAGGATTTAGATATAGTAGGCACGCTCTTTATCAAGGAGGGTGAGGAATATACACGTTTTCTCACAAGTATTCAAGATGAAAATACAGGGAAACGTATAGAGGGAACAAAGCTTGATCAAACAGGCTCTGTATATAGTGTTCTTCAAAAGGATGAAAACTACATAGGAGAAGCAGCTATTTTAGGAGTACCTTATGTAACAGCCTATAGACCATTAAAGGATAGCAGTGGGCAGACGATTGGTGCTTTATTTGTAGGTGTTTCTAAAAAGCAATCTGATTTAGTAATGCAGGAGTCAAGGAATTTACGTATAAAGAGTACAAGTGGTTTTTTAGTGTGCGTTATAGTGTTGGGTGTTTTAGTAAACTTACTTATAGAGCGTTCTATTCGCAAACCTATCTTAAAGGTTGTAGAACATGCACAATTTTTGGCAAAATATGATTTGTGTCAAAAGCTACCTACAAGTTATTGTAAACGTAGAGATGAGGTAGGAATGCTTACGCGGGCCATCCAGACCATTCAGGAAAGTTTGATACAAATTATTCAAGATATTACTTCTATTTCATCTCAAGTCACACAGGCGTCTGAAGAATTAACAGCCACAGCTTCTGAATCTGCTACGGCCAGTGAAGAGATGGCTAAAACGATACAGGAAATTGCTGAAGGAGCTACTAGTCAAGCACACAACACTTCTCAGTGTTTAAATGAGCTAAGTGAGTTAGAAACACTAATTGGAGAAAATCAAAAAAATATGGGTGAACTCAACAAGGTTTCAGAGGAGGTACATGGTTTAACGCAAACAGGTCTACAGGTTATTAAAAAACTTTTAGATAAGATTAAAGTAAGCCATAGTAGTACGGAAGTAGCTTATGAAAATATGCTCAAAACGCATAAAAGCTCAGATCAAATTAGTGAGGCAAGTAATGTGATAGCTTCTATTGCAGAGCAGACTAACTTATTAGCTTTAAATGCCTCTATCGAAGCAGCAAGAGCAGGTGAACATGGGCGAGGTTTTGCAGTAGTAGCAGGAGAAATTCGTCATTTAGCAGAGCAATGTGCAGAGTCTACACAAGTGATTGATGCTTTAGTTAAGACACTACAATCAGATGCTCTTTTAGCAGTAAAGGCAACAGAGAAAGTAACAGGCTTTTTGGATGAAGAAGATGTACAGGCAAGGATGACAGAAGAAAAATACTTAGAAATTATAGAAGCAATTAACCGCTTTAAAAAAGTTGTTGACTACTTAAATATTTCAGGAGAACGTATGGTAATTAAAAAAGCAGAAGTAGGAGATAATATTCAGTCTCTTTCAGCAGTAGCAGAGGAGAATGCAGCTGCAACAGAAGAAAGTTCTGCTTGTATTGAAGAGCAAACGGCTGGAATTCATGAGATTTATGGAACAAGTAAAAGTTTAGCAGGCAATGCAGCAGCTCTTTATCAACTTATTCAACAGTTTAAAATTTAAATAAAATCCCCTTTCTTACTGAGTAGGAAAGGGGATTTTATTAAGCATTGAAATGTTTACGTATAAGCCGTGCGTTAACACTACGACTTAAAAGCTGATAAAAGATGCTACAAAGTGGAATACCTAGTAGCATCCCTAAAATACCAAAGAGACTACCACCTACGAGCATGGCTACCATAACCCAAATAGCAGATAAGCCGATGGAGGTTCCCACTATCCTGGGGTAGATGATATTACCTTCAAATTGTTGAAGAACGATAATAAACACAATAAACCAAAGTGCTTCCCAAGGGTCGATAATGAAAATAATAAAGGCTCCTGGCAATGTGCCAATAAAGGCACCAAAGATAGGGATCAGGCTTGTTACCCCTATGATGACACTGATAAGAAGAGCGTAAGGCATAGAAAGAAGTGTCATCCCTATAAAGCAAAGCACGCTAATAATAAGTGCTTCAGTGAATTGACCTGCGATAAAATGGTGGAAGGTGATATTAGCTAGTTGACCTACTTCTAAAAAACGATTAGCCCATTTTGTATCTAAAAAGGCAATAATAAATTTTTTAATATGAAAAAGAAGTTTTTCCTTGCTGGAGAGCATATAAACAGCTAGAACAATTGCAAGTGCAAAATCAACTATACTACTTGTGATCCCAAGAGTAACATTGAGTAAGCCAGAGAGAGACGAACCAAGAATTTGAGTGCCAATTTTTAAAAGGTCTTTCCAAGCAACCAAAAGCTCATTGGTCATTTGAGCAAGGAGATCAGAGGAAGAGACATAGTGGTTAATAAATCCTTCAAAGGCTTTTAAGTAACTAGGAATAGTATTGGCTAAAGAAGAGACACTTTGTACCAATTGAGGGACTACAAAAAAGATAAATCCAATAAAAAGAGCAAAAACCAAAATAAGAGTGATTGTAATCGCAAGTGATCTTTTAAGACGAAAACCTTTTTTAGTCTTATCTAAAAAACACAAAGCTTTGTTCTCTACAAACGTCATAGGAATGTTAAGGACAAAAGCAATAGCGATACCTACTAAAAGCGGACTGATAATACCCAATAGGTAACTGGCAAAGTTTAAAACGTCTCGCAAGTTAAGAAGAACATAAGCTAATAAAACGATATAAGTAACAAGTAGCAATTGCTGTTTGAATTTTGGTGAGGAATGATTCATCGAAACACAACCTTTACTAAAAATTTAAACTGTTAAAAGACATTATACACAAAGTAGAAAGAGTTGACAATGTGTTCAAGGAGGAATAGACTCCAGTGTTTACTTTTTTTAAAAATACTATATACTAATAGAGGTACTATAAAATAGAGAAGAGATTTTTGAAATAGAGGAGGTCTTCTATGCAGAAGAAAACTGGGATATTAGCAGCAGTGGGTGGCATGGTGCTTATAGCACTACTTCTATTGGCACTACCTCTTATGAATAAGGAGGAACAACCAAAGCTAGAAGAAGGAGAAATCATTGAAGAGAGTTTTGGTGCGATTTGCACCTTATCAGGTGCCATTGAGCGACTTGAAATAAAAGAGGAAGAGAGCATTGTTCTTGGGAAGGATGAAGGTAAATGGGTAGAGGAAACCTATCCTACATTAAACTATAACCAAGAAGCTGTACAAGCTTTAATTACTCAGCTGCAAGTTGCTACAAGTGAGCAAATCATCCATCATGTACAAGATTTAGAAAAGTATGGGATTAGAGAAAATGCACCTATGCTTACCTTATATAACACAGAAAATGAAGCTCAAACCCTTATTATAGGTGGTCAGACACCTAACAGAGAAGGGAATTATGTTTGGAATGAAACCCATCAAGCCCTTTACGTAGTTCACTATGAGCAGATAGAAGCTCTTTACTTAAAAAGAGCAGATTTAATGGATAAAAAGCTTCAGCTTCCTAAAAGAGAAGATATAAATGAAATGGTAATTGAAGAAAAGGACGAAAAGCCTATTGTACTCCAAAAAGGTTCTATCAAAGGTGTAGTAGGGTATGAAGAATGGCAAATCAAAGATTTTTTTGTAGATTCTCACGCAGTAAGCACAGAACTTATAGAGAGTTTATTTAACCAATTAGAAGGGCTTCAAAAGGATGGGTTTGTAGGAGCCATAGCAGAGTATAGAGAAAAGGATTTATTAGAGCCTACTTTAAAGATTACGCTAAATAGTGATTGGTCTATCCAATTTGGAAAAACAAAAGATGGATCCATTTATTTCACCTACAGTGAAGAGCCTTATGTATATACGATGTTAGAAGATAAAATGCGTCCTTTTATGAATTTAAAGCCTATTGTTATGATTCGTAAAGAGGTTTATATGCCACAATTAGAGGGACTTGAGAAGGTTATATTAAAAAATCCTGAAGAAAGCTTTATTTTAGAAGTACGAGAGCAGGAAAGTCCACAAACTACAACCTCTGAAAATCTAGAGGAGAAAAAAAGTGAGTATACAGGTAAATTACAAGAGCATCCTCTGACTCAGGAGGAATTAGAAAAGGTTTTAAGCTTTATTGGGAAAAGTATTCGTATTGAAATGCTTCTAAAAAATCCTCAAATTGAGCAAAAAGAAAATCGTAAGGCAGAAGTTACTGTACAGTTTGATTATAAAGATGGTACTTCTAAGTGCATAGAGTTAGTACCTTATGATATTAATTTTTATATCCTACGCGTAGATGGAATTGTAGAGTTTGCAGCCAGTAAACAGCCTGTGATGGAGCTTTTTGGCACACTGGGTGAATGGATGAAAAAAGAGTAGTACATTACGAAAAGGGTAGAGCCTATCTACTCTTTTTATTTTCTATTAAAGAAATTTCATAAAGAAGTATGATAAAATGTTTTAAAAAGGAAGATACTAGGGATGTACATAGTTTATATAGTAAAATGTAAAGATGGTACATATTATACAGGCTATACAACCAATATAGAAAAGCGAGTAGCAATGCACAATGCCCAAAAAGGTGCAAAATACACAAAAGGGCGCTTGCCTGTGGAGCTTGTATATGAAGAGCATTTTGAAAGTAAAGGACAAGCTTTGAAAAGAGAATATGCCATTAAACAATTGACAAAACTACAAAAAGAAAAACTGATTAGGGTACAAAAGACAAGTAAAGGGTGAAGACAATGAAAAAGCAGGGTATAGAATATATGGGAATTTTGTTAGGAGCACTATTTATATCAACAGGACTTTATTTCTTTTGGTTGCCTACGGATTTAGCAGCAGGTGGTGTAAGTGGATTAGCCATTGTTGTTAAGGCTTTGTTACCAGCTGTCCCTATAGGGCTTATCTTACTGTTTTTGGACATAGTGATGTTCACGATTGGTTTCTTGGTATTAGGAAAAAGTTTTGGGTTTAAAAGCATTATGTGTAGTATAGAGGTATCACTATGTATGACGCTTTTAGAAACTTTTTTACCTAATATACAGCCTTTAAGTAGGGATACACTCATTGTTCTTTTGTTTGGAGCATTATTTATTGCTATAGGGCAGGCGTTGGTATTTAATTTAGGAGCCTCATCAGGAGGCACAGATATCATTGCTAAGATAATCTCTACTTATACGCATCTAAACATAGGAGCAGCTTTGATTATAGCAGATTTAGCAGTAGTTATTTGTGCAGTAGGTATCTTTGGATTTGAAAAGGGTCTTTATGCTGCATTAGGTGTTATTGTAACGAGCACTTTAATTGACTATATTATTTCGGGATTTACCATTCAAAAGTATGTAATGATTATTCCTTCAACGGAAAAAGCTTCAGAAGATATTAATCACTATATTTTACACACCTTAAACCGAGGTGCCACTATTTATCGAGCTGAAGGGGCGTATAGTCAAGAACAAAAGGCAGTGATCACAACGGTTATAGATCGTAAGGAATTTATTGATTTAAGGAAATACGTTATTGCAGTAGATCCTTTAGCATTTGTAACAGTTCAGAATCTACATGAAGTAGTAGGGGAAGGATTTTAAACTAAAAATTTATAAAAATAGCTTTTAAACCAGTAGAAGAAATATTTTTTAGTTTACTGGTTTTTTATTTTCAAAAAAATATTGACTTTATTACAAAAAAGATATACCATAAAACATATCAACTTACTAGGTGATGGAGGGAGCTATGAAAATTTCTACAAAAGCGAGATATGGTTTAAGAGCACTAGTTGATTTAGCAATTCATTCGGGAGGTGAGCAAGTAGCTTTACAGCATATCGCCAAAAGACAAGAGTTATCTATTCATTATTTAGAACAGGTTTTTTCCCTTCTTAAAAAGACAGGGGTTGTCAAAAGTGTAAAAGGTGCTCAAGGAGGGTATATATTAGCTAAGGCTCCTTGTGCTATTACAATAGGTGATATCCTAAGAGCTATTGAAGGGGAGATGGCTATTGTAGAAGAAGAAAATTTTTTAGATGCAGCTACACCTATCCAAAGAAATATGCAACAATGTATCCAGCAAAATGTGTGGGATAAGGTGACAGAAAGTGTTTGTAATGTCATTGATCATATGACTTTAGAAGACTTGATGAAAGACTATGAATTACTGACGATGAATGAGAGTTTGATGTATTATATTTAAATAACTAAAATGTAAAGTTAAAATTAAGGAGGCAAATAAAATGACAAGAATCGTAAATAATATAACAGAATTAATCGGGCACACTCCTTTACTAAGAATCTCTAATTATAGTAAAGAACAAGGATTAGAGGCTGAACTCATTGTTAAGCTAGAGAGCTTCAATCCAGGAAGCAGTGCAAAGGACCGTATTGGTTTTTATATGATTCAAAAGGCTGAAGAACAAGGTCTTATTAATAAGGATACCACCATTATTGAACCAACCAGTGGGAATACAGGTATTGCTTTAGCCTATATCGCAGCAGCAAAAGGCTATAAACTTATTTTAACCATGCCAGATACAATGAGTAGTGAAAGGCGTAACGTACTAAAGGCTTTAGGGGCACAGCTCGTACTAACAGAAGGGGCAAAGGGAATGAAAGGAGCTATAGCTAAAGCAGAAGAATTAGCAAATGAAATCCCTAATACCTATATTCCACAACAGTTTGAAAATGCAGCAAACCCTCTTGCACACCGCGAAACCACTGCTTTGGAAATTTGGGAGGATACAGAAGGTGAAGTAGACCTTTTTGTTGCTGGTGTAGGAACAGGTGGTACCATTACTGGTGTGGGAGAAGTGCTTAAAAGTAAAAAGCCGGATATAAAGATTGTAGCAGTAGAACCAAAAGATTCAGCAGTACTTTCTGGTGAAAAGCCAGGCCCCCATAAGATTCAAGGTATTGGTGCAGGCTTTGTACCTAAGGTACTCAATACGCAAATTTTAGATGAAATCATACCTATAAAAAATGAAGAAGCGTTTGAAACCACACGTCTTTTAGCTAAAACAGAAGGTGTTCTAGTAGGAATTTCTTCAGGAGCTGCATTAGCTGCAGCAACGGAGCTAGCAAAGCGTCCTGAAAACAAAGGAAAGAAAATAGTTGTTTTACTACCAGATACAGGTGAAAGATATTTGTCTACTCCACTTTTTCAATAAATAGAGAAAAGTAAAACAAGTACAGTAAATACTCTTAGATTTTAGCTGAGTTTGTCTTAAATATTTAAGACAAATAAATGAAAGAGGGGTATTTAGCTGTACTTTTTTTGCATATTGACGTGGTTTACAAGAAATAGGATATTTTAGGAAGTAGGATTTCTAGCATAAATTTTAAAATGAAGGAATGAAGGGGCTAAAGTGTGGTAAAATAGGTAAAAAGACTTAAAACGTGAATGTCTACTAGCAAAGGAAGGAATGAAAAGATGGTACAATTTTGTAATACATGGGATGAAATATTAAAAGGTGAGTTTGAAAAACCTTACTACCAAGCCTTGCGAGAATTTTTAAAAGAGGAATACAAAAATCAAACTATTTATCCACCTATGCATGCTATCTTTAATGCTTTAAAAACTACAAGTTATGAAAAAGTAAAAGTAGTTATTTTAGGGCAAGATCCTTATCATGGACCTAATCAGGCACATGGTATGGCCTTTTCTGTTCAACCAGGCGTCGCGGTTCCTCCCTCCCTTAAAAATATTTATAAAGAGCTTCATGAGACCCTAGGATGTAAAATTCCTAATAATGGGTATTTGCAAAAATGGGCAGAACAAGGTATTCTCTTACTTAATACAGTACTCACGGTACGAGCAGGTAAACCTCAATCGCATAAAGGAAAAGGATGGGAAGTTTTTACTGACCGTGTGATAAGTCTTCTTAATGAGCGAGAAGAACCTGTTATTTTCCTTTTATGGGGAGCGCCTGCTAAAGCTAAGAAAGCTTTAATTACCCATCCACGACATGTTGTATTAACCGCAGCACACCCAAGTCCTTTATCTGCTCACAATGGTTTTTTTGGTTGTAACCATTTTGCAATGGTCAATAATTATTTACAAAAGATGGGAAAAACGCCTATTGATTTTCAAATTGAAGATATTTAAACTAAAAACTAAAAAGAATAAGAAAGATTATAGCTTTTATAATCAAAAGAATTGACAAATAACAGTTAATTATTTATAATTCAAAATAGAATTGAATGATAAATTAAAAGCGATGAAAAGAAGAGTACATTTTTGTAGAATGCTTACAGAGAGCCGAGGAAGCTGAAAGTCGGTAGCAGGGCAAGAATCGAAGAACATCTTGGAGCTGCTAACCAAAAGGCATGAGAGCTAAGTAGGCTTAGACGGGCTAGACCGTTATATCTAAAACGTATCGATACGTCTGTACGTTTCTGAGATTGTTTAAGTATACTTAGACAAATTAGGGTGGCAACGCGAGTTAACCTTCGTCCCTTTCCATAGAGGGGGTGAGGGTTTTTTTATTTACCAACATTTAAGGAGGAGTAGCAATGAAACTACAATTACCAAAGGATTATGTGTCAAAGCTTGACTTACGTGAAACAGAAGTCGCTATAAAAAAACTAAAGGATTATTTTGAAAATGCTCTAGCCTATGAGCTCGATTTAACAAGAGTATCAGCTCCACTTTTTGTAAAGCCTGAGACAGGATTAAATGATAACTTAAATGGGACAGAAAGGCCTGTTGGATTTGATGTTTTAGATGATAATCATGCTTATGTAGAAATCGTACACTCTCTTGCAAAGTGGAAAAGGATGGCATTAGGCCGCTATGGTTTTGAGGTGAATGAAGGACTTTATACGGATATGAATGCGATTCGTCGGGATGAAGAATTAGATAATCTACATTCTATTTATGTGGATCAATGGGACTGGGAAAAAGTCATTACAGAAGAAATGCGTAATGAAACATTTTTAAAGGAAACAGTTAGACAAATTTATAATGCCTTTTTAAAGACAGAAAAATATATTACAGCAGAATACCCTATGCTAGAGAAAACATTACCTGAGCAAATAACCTTTATTACTGCTCAAGAGCTTTTAGATAAATATCCTGGGCTTTCTTCGAAAGAAAGAGAAACGGCCTTTTGTAAAGAGCATAAAGCTGTTTTTGTTATGCAAATAGGCAAAGATCTTACAAATGGTGAACCCCATGATGGAAGAGCACCAGATTATGATGATTGGGAACTTAATGGAGATATTTTATTCTGGAATCCTATTTTGGAAAGTGCTTTTGAGCTTTCTTCTATGGGAATTCGTGTAGATGAAATAGCATTAGCAAAGCAACTAGAGAAAAGAAATGCATTAGAAAGAAGAGAGCTAGAGTTTCATAAGAAGGTTTTAGAGAAACAATTACCATATACCATTGGTGGAGGAATTGGGCAATCTCGTATTTGTATGTATTTCTTACAAAAAGCTCATATTGGTGAAGTGCAAGCTTCTTTATGGCCAGATGAGATGTTAAAAATATGTGAACAAAATGGTATCATTCTACTCTAACAGAAGCTAAAATAATCAACAGGGTATAAAAAGAACCGATATGTCTAAAAATAGCTGAGAAACATGTTATTGGAGGTAATAAAAATGTTAATCAGCAGTATAATGGCCATTATATCGGGCTTACTTATGAGTGTACAGGGTGTATTTAATACACGTGTAACAGAAAAGGCGGGAGTATGGTTTACAACTAGTATTGTACAAGGAGTAGCACTTGTAACCTGCCTTTTAGTGTTACTTTTTGCAAAGGATGCAAATGTGGAGGGCCTTAAAGCTGTTAATAAATTTTATTTATTAGGTGGTGTAATGGGTGCAGGTATCACGTATACTGTTATTATGGCAATGAGTAAACTGGGTCCTTCTTATGCTATTATGCTTATTCTTATTGCCCAGATGATTACAGGCTACTGTATTGAATTTTTTGGGCTTTTTGGAACCCCTAAAGTAGGGTTTGTGTGGACAAAGCTTATGGCAGTAGGCATTATGATAGGTGGGATTGTTTTGTTTCAATGGAAAAAATAAATAAGGGAGTGAAAGAGATGGTAAAAAGAAAGATGTGTATTATTGGTGCAGGGATGGTAGGTTCAGCAACCATGATGGCTATCTTAAACTTAAATCTTGTGGCTGAAATTGTACTTATTGACCAAAATGAGAAAAAAGCAGAGGGAGAAGCCTTAGATGTTTTCCATACCACCTCTTTTACTTATGTACCCAATGTCATGATCCGTAAGGGAAGCTATGAGGATTGTAAAGACTCGCAGATTATTGTTATGTCAGCAGGACCTAGCATTAAGCCAGGGGAGAAGCCGGATAGAAGGATTCTCACACAAACCAATGCTAATGTTACACGAGCGGTTATGAAAGAAATTACACGTTATACTCAGGAAGCGATCCTTATTTTTGTTTCAAATCCTGTAGATGTAGTCACATATATTGCGCAAAATGAGTTTGGCTATCCGCGTCACAAAATTTTTGGTACAGGTACATTACTAGATACGGCACGTATGCGACGTATCATTGGCGAGCATTATTTAGTGGACACTAAAAATGTTCATGGTTATGTACTGGGTGAACATGGGCAAACAGCATTTATTACTTGGAGCATCTGTAATATTGGTGGCATTCCTATTGATTCTGTAGCCCCAAAATTCAAATTACCTCCTATTGATAAAGAAGAAATTTTAAAAAAGGTTAAAAATGCAGGCTTAGAAATTTTACTTGCAAAAGGCTATACCAATTATGGTATAGCAGAAAGCGTAGCACGTATTGTAACAGCCATTTGTTTAAATGAATTAAGTGTTTTACCTGTCACCACTACGTTAGAGGGAGAATATGGTATAACAAATGTAGCCATTAGTGTACCTTGTATTATTGGAAAAGAAGGAATCCACGACATTTTAGAAATTCCTCTTTCATTAAATGAACAGGAAGCTTTAAAAAAGAGTGCAGAAAGCGTTATGAAACTCATGTCAGATTTTGAAATTATTTAAACTAAAAAGTCAAAATGTCTAAAAATTAAAGAATTTATAACAAATAAATTGTGAAACATTCCAGATAATTGTGTGTTATACTATGATTTAAGAGAAAACAGAAAAGAGTCTAAATATAAACTAAATTTTCTGACTAATCAAAATAAAGAATGAAAAAAATAAAGTTAATGCAGGGAGGATGCCGTTTTGCACAATTGGACAACACTTTCAAAAAATGAATTAGAAGAATTAAGAGAGCAATTAGAAAAGACCTATGCAGGCTATATTTCACAAAATCTTAAATTAGATATGTCTCGTGGTAAGCCTGCTGGCACCCAGCTAGATATAACCAATGGGATTTTAGACGCATTAGATAATTATATAACAGAAGATGGTACAGATGCTCGGAATTATGGTGTACTAGATGGGTTGCCAGAAGCTAAGAAACTTTTTTCAGACTTATTAGGCATTCCTACAAGTCAAATCATTATTGGTGGAAATTCAAGTCTTAACTTAATGTATGACAGTATGATGCGTCTTTATGTTTTTGGGACACAAGGTCACCTGCCTTGGTGTAAACAAGGGCCAGTAAAGTTCCTCTGTCCAAGTCCTGGTTATGATAGACATTTTGCAATTTGTGAGGACTTAGGTATTGAAATGCTGAATGTGCCAATGACAGAAGAAGGACCAGATATGGATTTCGTAGAAGAGCTTGTAAAAAAGGATGCTTCTATTAAAGGGATTTGGTGTGTACCGCTTTATTCCAACCCACAAGGTATTTGTTATAGTGAAGAAACAGTGAAACGCTTAGCAAACATGGAAGTAGCAGCACCTGATTTCCGTATTTTTTGGGATAATGCATATGGTGTACACCCTGTCTATAAAGAAGAAAAACTAGCTGATATCTTTGAAGCAGCTGAAAAAGCAGGTAATGAAGATCGTATTTATTATTTCTTTTCTACCTCAAAAATTACATTTCCAGGTGCAGGTGTCTCTTTAATGGCTGCTAGTACTAAAAATATAGCAGAAATAAAAAAACACCTTACCATACAGACAATTGGTCATGACAAGTTAAATCAATTGCGTACAGTAAGATATTTTAAAGATGCAGCTGGTATACACCATCATATGGAGAAATTAGCAGCAGAGTTACGTCCTAAATTTGATATTGTATTAGAAACGTTAGAGAGAGAGTTAGGGGATACAGGTTTAGCAACTTGGACAAAACCTATGGGTGGTTATTTTGTAGCACTTGATACATTAGAAGGGTGTGCAAAAGAAACCGTAGAACTCGCTAAAAAGGCAGGAGTCGTTTTAACAGGAGCAGGTGCAACCTATCCTTATGGTAAAGACCCAAAAGATACTAATATCCGCTTAGCACCCACTTATCCAACAGTAGATGAACTGACCTTGGCTATGGAATTATTTTGTGTCTGTGTTAAATTAGCAGGTGTTAATAAGCTTTTAAAGGAAGCTTAAATAAGTAGGGGAGATTAAAGTTGAATAAGAGATAAGGATAAAAGCACTAAGTACAGAATTTAGTGCTTTTGTTTTGTCCTATTCTATGAGTAAAAAGAGAGTAAAGTTGAAAGAAAGAAAAGAATAGACTATAATTATTTTAATAGTGTTAAAATAAGGGGAGGAAATGAGTGTGAAAAAAAGAAAAAAGGGTTATAGGTTGGGAGTATATTTTTTGATTTGGAGTTTTCTATGTAGTTTAGGAGCCCCTGTTTATGCTAGTAGCATCAATGTAGAAGTAGGGGAATTCATTACACTTGGGAGAATAAATAAAGAGCCTCTTTGGTGGGTAGTGGTACATAAGGAAAAAGATGTAGCAACTTTAATGTGTTTCTCAACTATTACTCAAATGGCTTGTAATAAAGACGGAAAAGAAGCTGCAAAATGGGAAGGGTCTCAGCTGAAAAAATATCTTAACGAAACTTTTTATAAAAATAATTTTACTGCAGATGAGCGCGCATTGTTAGTGAAATATAATGCTGATGATGAAGACTTGGTTTATATACCTTCTTTAACAGAATTAGGCCTTGATAAAGATACCTTTGTAAAAAAAATAGATAGCACAGGTAAAAATATTATAAAAACGAATAAAGTAAGCTATAAAGGAACAGCTTTCCAAAAAGTTGATTTTTCACTTTTTAAAGAAGACCAAGAGCAAGGGTTAGATTTTGCCTTACGTAATTCAGATAATACCCTGAGCCGTCTCATCAATGTAAAATACAAAGATAAAGTCTCATTAAGCTATACATCTGGAACAATGAAATCCTCTATTCGCCCTGTCATAAAGATAAATACTCAGCTTACTAATGATAACTTACTATTTACAAAAAAAGAAATAGAGCTTCCTAAAAAGGATGGCACAAAAAAAGTTAAACTCAATGAATTAAAATATAATATTAGCAAAGTATACATTAATAGTGTTCCTCTAGATTTAGGAGAGGCTACACCCCAAATTTTAGAGGGAACCACCTATGTTCCTCTTAAACTTGTTTCAGAAAAATTAGGTGCAAAGATAGAAATGAATTTTATTAATCAAGCAATTACGGTTACAAAAAACCAAACAGTAATAATGGTAAATATAGGAAGCAAGGCAGCTACTATTAATGGTAAATGGATGGACTTGCAAGCTCCTATTATCATCTTTGATGAGGTTATTTATGTACCGCTAAGGTTTATAGTGGAGGAGTTAGGTGGGACAGTAAACTATAAAAATGGCACGATAGAAATTCGCTCGGATAAGTAGTTAAATGAAATAGGATGAGGTAAAAGCCCTAAAAGGAAGAGTGAGATGCTCTACTTTTAGGGCTTTTATGAATGGGTATAAAATCAAAAGGAGTGATAGCAAAGTTAGAAAAAAAGTTCCTCTATTATTTTCCCATGGTTAAGCTTTAAAAAACGTTGATTAGACGAACCACGATAACGCAAAGAAGCATTATAGAGATTTTCTATAAAAGGGCCATCCACCAAAACATCAATAAGCTCAAGAAGATGGGATTTCAGATCATCCGTTAATAACTCTTCATAAATATAGCCTGTATAGGCCCAGATAGATAGACCTTCTTGGCGAAGTAAGGTGGCTAAGGCAACAAGTCCTTCAGCTTGGTCAAAAGGCTCTCCACCAGAAAAAGTAACACCGTCAATAAGTGGTTTGTTTTTTAAAATCCGCTGATAAAGTTCGGTAATTGAATGTACTTCTCCATAAGAGGGAGATTGCATGACTTTATTTTGGCAACCCTGGCAATAGTGGCGACAACCAGATACAAACAAAACACTACGCAAACCTAGACCATTTACTGTGGAATGGTCTAGAAAGCCTGCTATTTGCAAGCTGCTCATACGTTTATGTAGGTATTAGAATGGTTTTCATCGTGAGCTAATCGGTCTTGTCTTTCGGCGGATTTGCCACTTCCAAAGCGCTCATCAAGACTGAGATAACCTGTTACACGGCTAATACCTTGAATACGTGTACTACTGCAGGTTGGACAATTCTTTACATGTTCAGTAACATAAGTGCCACAATCCTTACAATATCTTAAATGGAAGTTGATACCTATATAACTAATATTAGAATTTTCATAGGCATAACGAACGATTTTTTCTATTGTTTCACCTGTAGGATAGCCATCTAGCTCAATATAGCTGATATGTCCCGCATTACACATTTTATGGAAGGGTCCTTCAATTTGAATCTTATCAGGGATAGAGATAGGGAAGCCAACAGGCACATGATAACTATTAGTATAATAATCTTTATCTGTAACACCAGGAATAAGGCCAAAATGTTGGCGGTCTTGAATAACAAACTTACCACTTAATCCTTCAGCGGGTGTGGCATAACAACTCCAATTCATATGGGTATCCTCAGTTGTTTTATCTGTAAAATCACGCATACATTGTACAATTTGATAGCCTAACTCACGTGCTTTTTCACATTCACCATGATGTTTACCTGTTAAAGCGACTAAGGTTTCAGCTAAACCAATAAAACCAATAGACCATGAACCATTTTTAAGGATGGGATCAATACTGTCATTAGGTCCAAGACCTTCTGAACCTAGCATCAACCCTTCACCCACAACAAAAGGCAAATCCTTCACTTTCAAATTTTTAAGAATTCCATAGCGATGAAGTAAAGATTCTTTGGCTTCATTTAATTTTTGATCTAAAAGCTCCCAAAAACGGTCCATATTTCCTTTAGCAGCAATACCAATACGTGGCAAATTAATGGTGGTAGGGGCATTGTTTCCGCGGCGATTAGGTCCTTCAGGTCCATTGATATTCGAGCAAATATAAGTTCGACATCCCATAGTAGCTGGTAAAATGCCTTTATTGTAGTAAGCAAGGTTGAAATCTGCATCTAAATTCATAAAAGTAGGATTCATACGTATAGCAGCTACTTTACAGGCAAGCTGGAATAAAGCATAGTAAGGGTCGCTAGGATTACGATTCACCCCACTTTTTACACGGAAAATAATGTTAGGAAAAATAGGTTGTTCATTTTTCCCGAGACCTTTTTCATATTCTTCAAGGAAAATTTGGCATACTAAAGCAGCCTCTTTACTTTGAGGGATTCCAATATTTAAGCTGCTAAAGGGAACTTGTGAACCAGCCCGAGAATGCATGGTATTTAAATTATAAACAATACCTTGCATGGCTTGACGCACACGTTGGATAAGCTTGTTCTCTATAAACGTATTGAAGGCTTCTTCACCTTTTAGAGCTTTTAATGCGCTATATTCTTCTAAAATTTCTTCACGCGTAAAGACCACATAAGGTGCCATATCATTATCAAAATTAACGTGAGATTGGCCGCCAAACATATCATTTTGAGAAGATTGGAGTAAAATACAGCTGAGTTCTGCTGCAGATTCAATACGTTTAGGTTGACGGATTGTTCCATACCCTGTGTTAAAACCATTTTCAAAAACTTTACCTGTATCAATATGTAAGCAGTTAATAGTCAAGTTATAACTATCTAAATCATGATAATAAAGATCTCCAAGCTCGTGAAGCTTTGCTAATTTTTTAGGCATTTTAGAGAGGTTGTGCCATTTATTGGTTTCACTGGCAATGCGGAGTAGTTTGGAGGAAAAGTTATTTCCTACATTGGCATTATCTCTATCTGTTTCTACTCCTATATTATGAACCGTATCCATAAGCTCAGATTTTAAATCACGGATACGCGTTCTTTCTTTACGGTAGTTTGAATAAGAGTTTTTGATATCAATGAGTCGAAGGTCTACTAGAGTATCTTCAATAAGATCTTGGATTTGCTCTACTGTAATTTCATAGGTATACTCCTGGCGAATACGATTTTCTACTTCGCTACAAATGCTTTCTAAAGGCATTAAAAGATTTAAATTTTTGGCAGAACGCTCAATGGCATTTTGAATTTTAGCAATATCAAAACTTACCTTACGCCCGTCACGCTTGATAACATAGTACTTCATGATTAAAAAACCTCCCCGTTATTTTATAAAAACTATTGCATAAGCATACTATATATAGTCTTTTTTCAACTAATAATATACTATATGTTGCATATTTAAATTGCAAGCAAGTATTTTTAAGCAAATTTGTCAATAGCTAAAAATGACGAAATAAATTTTAAAAAGGTGTTTTACGGCACTACATGTAGGGAAAAAAAGATTTTCAAACACTTCATTGTGGTGTAAGATAAAAGAAGAAAAAGAGAAAGTAAGGAGAACAACCATGAAGCCATATGTGGTGGTAGATATAGAGACAACAGGAACCCATCCACTTAATAGTGATATTATTGAGATAGGAGCTGTTTATGTAGAAGAAGGACAAGTAATAAAGCAATTTAATCAGTTAGTTCAGCCCAATCAAGAGATTTCTGCTTATATTACAGGCATTACAGGGATTACCAATGAAATGGTTCAAGAGGCCCCACCTATTGAAAAAGTGATGCCACAGTTTTTAGATTTCTGTGAAGGAGCTTTTCTCGTGGGACATAATATTATTTTGTTTGATTACCGAATGTTAAAAGCAAAAGCTGCTTTGTTAAAGCTTCCTTTTGAAAAAGACGGAGTTGATACGTTAACCATCTCACGTAAGATGCTCTCTAAACTTCCTAGCAGAAAACTAGGTGACTTATGTGCCTATTATGATATTGCATTAGAGAATGCACACCGGGCATATGATGATGCCTATGCAACCTATGAACTGTTTGAAAAATTGAAAAAAGATTTTTATGAGAGAGAACCACAGTTATTTAAAGAAGTTCCTATGAAATGGGAAGTACCTAAAAAGATACCTTTAACACCTAAGCAAAAAAAATATTTAATGAGTTTATGTGCCAAGCATGGCTTAGAAATAGATGTAGATATTGAACAATTAACAAAATCGGAGTGCAGCAGGCGTATAGACCAAATTATTTGTCAGTATGGTAAGTTATAAAAGATTAATATTTTTATAGAATGTGCATAAACATAATAAAGAAGAAACAAATGCTCAAGATCTAATACTAGGTTTTGAGCATTTTATTTTACCAGAAGGAGGCTATTATGAGACAATCCTATGAGATAGCGCAAGCGAGAAATTATATTTTACAAACGTTCGTAGATCCTACTATTTTAAAAGAACGCTATCCGAATCTATTAATTAGTGAAATCGCTCCTCAAATTGTAAATATAGAAGTTTTGCCAGGAGGAGAAGAATCATTTCAAGAATTACAGGTAAATGCTAGGTTTTTGACTATACCCCTTTTATTAGGATTAAATGCAGATGGCGCATTAGCTGCATCTAATATTTCAGTGCTTCATAATTACCCTTATGGGGAATTAAGAGGAAGAGGAGTAATTATTGGTTTTGTAGATACGGGAATCGACTATACGAATCCACTTTTTAAAGAAGCAAATAACACAACACGCATTGAAGCGATATGGGATCAAACCATAGAAGGCAGTCCACCTGAAGGCTTTCAATACGGTAGTGAATATTTAAGAGAAAAGATTAATGAGGCATTAGCTTCGCCTGACCCTTATACAGTTGTGCCTTCACGGGATGAAATTGGGCATGGAACCTTTTTGGCAGGTGTAGCAGCAGGGAAGGATTCTACAGGGGAAGAGGATTATACAGGAGGTGCACCTGATGCCATTATTGTTATGGTAAAACTAAGACCTGCAAGAGCCTATTTGAGGAGATATTATCTAATAGATGATGAAGTAGTTGCATACCAGGAGGATGATTTAATAGCAGGCATTACTTATCTAGAAAATTTGGCTATTCGGGTGGGACGCCCTATAGTTTTTTGCATAGGAGTAGGAGGGAATTTTGGTGCTCACAATGGGAGAAATATAACGGAACAATATTTGGAAACGCTTTCTTTTTTTCAAGGGGGTATCATTGTTATAGCAGCAGGTAATGAAGCTAACAGTGGACATCATTACTCAGGAAAAGTGGAGAGTGGTGAAAGTCAGACTTTAGAGATTAATGTGGCAGAAGGTGAAAATGGAATTGTACTTTTTTTATGGTCTGCTGTTCCTAATAAAGTAACGATCTCCGTTAAAAGTCCTTTGGGGCAGGTGGTTGAAAAAATTCCAGCCATCCCTAATTTACAACAAACATATCGCTTTAATTTAGAAAAAACTGTTTTATCAGTAACCTATATTTATCCTGAACCTCAAACAGGAGGACAGCAAATTCGTATGTTTTTTGATGATCCTACACCAGGATTATGGAGCTTAACGGTATATGGTGAAAATGTGGTAGATGGGGTCTATAATATATGGCTACAACGGAATGGATTTATCTTACCAGATACACGTTTTTTACAGCCCGATCCTCAAATTACGGTGCAGATTCCTTGTACGAGTCGAAGTCCTATTGTAGCAGGAGGGTATGATTACGTAGATCAAAGTATTTATATTAGCTCAGGAAGAGGACCTACAACAGATAATATTATTAAGCCTGATTTAGTAGCACCTTGCGTTAATATTTTAGGACCAACACCAGGAGGGGGCTATACCACTTTTACAGGAACAAGTGCAGCAGCAGCTATTACGGCCTCAGCTTGTGCCCTTCTTATGCAATGGGCAGTAATCAATGGAAATTTAGTAGGTATAAATACACGGATAGCGCGTGCTATTTTGATTCGTGGGGCTACACGTACAAAAGGTGTTATTTATCCCAATTCTATTGAAGGATATGGAAAGCTTGATTTAAAAAATAGTATTGCTCAAGTGTATTAGGAGGACTTATGAAAGTAATCATTGAACATGCTTCTTATTATGAAAAAGAATGGTTAAGTCAGGTTAAGAATATTCATACCTTAGGCCACACTTATAAGTTAGCGCAATTAAGTGAAGAAGAATTAATGCAGTTAAAAGAAAAGGCTGTTTATATAGAGCCTGCTTATTCTATACAATTAATAGGCAGGCAAGAAGCAGTACCAATAACACTTGCACAATCTCTCTTTATCATAGCCTATATAGGTACTAAGCAAAAGGCAAAAGTAGACGCATATTATGATTTGGAAACAGGTGAGTTACAAGTTGTTCGGACTTTACATTCCCTGAGAGAACCTCTTTTTATTAGTTGTTATAGTGAAACAGGGATAAGCGATGCAACTGCTTACTTATGTTGTGTTCAGACCTTAGTACATCTTGCAAGACAACTTGGACGTCCTTTGCTAGTCTATACTGCTGTTAAAAGTATATTACCAGCGTATCAATACCGTAGTTTAGCCGCCAAAATCACCAATCATTTGCTTCAACTGACGTGGGCAGTGGGAATAGCCTATGCGCCTTACAAACAGCAGCATGCTTACTATACGCCTACAAATAGGCTTTTTGAACCTTATGAAGAAGAAAGACTTTATGTAGAAGATAGCTTTAACCAAGCGATAGAACGCAGTGGGCATTTATTATTACAATATAGAAGTGCACAGAAAGTAAAAAAGAACTATTCTAGAGAATACCTAAGAAAGAGTCAGGCTTTATACGAAGAGTTTTTTTATAAACAGCTTCCCCTTGAAGTACCTTTATACATACAGCTACGTAGTGAAAAGGTACAAGAAGCTTCTTATTATGAGGAGATGGGTTTTGGTGTTGTTCATTTTGAGGGACACCCTATAGCTTTATTGGGAGAAAAATCACGTTATGAGGATTTTAAACGTATCTTACAGCCTATGCTTACAATGCATTTTGAGATTTCTCTTGTAAATGAACTAAGACCTAGAAGGCAAACAGCTACCCTATCAGAGCTATATAAGGTATTAGAAAAAAAGGGAATCTATAGCGGAGAAAATGTATATATTGGTCTTGTGACAACAGGTCAGGTGGAGGCGTATCATGAAGCCTTGAAGGATGAAACGGGAAAAAGCCGGCTTGTTTATTGGTGGCAGCAAGAAAAAGATGAGAAAGGAAATGAACTTACAAACCTTCAGATGACTAAAAGTAAGGAAGATACAACCTTTTTACTTGGTTTAGCTGGAGGAGATTCGAGTCAGTATGAGGGGGTAGCATCTAAAGCTAAGTTTATAGTAGCTCAAATTAAAGAAGCACCTATCTCACTACAGACACTTTATGGAGGGCAGGTTGTAGCAGGGACCACTCAACTTATAGATGTTCTTATAGGGACACTTAAGCTCATAGAGTGGGCTCAAAAACAGGGAAAGCCGGTAGTAATTTGTCTACCTTTTGAAGGTCCCTTAACAGGTCATGGGGGAGAAAGTGAACTTGAAAGGTATTTGTCACGATTAGGGAGGCGTCTGGGATGTACACTTATCGTTTCGGCAGGAGAAGAAGGGAACAAAAGACATCACCAATGTTTGCTAAGAGAAGGTGAGGTAGAAAATGAAGAAATAATAGAGGTTAAAAAGGTAGAACAATGTTTTTTAGGTTTCATCAAACAACAAGGGCTAAAACCTTTTAGTGTGCAACTGTGCTCAGAAGATGGTAGGAAGATACTGTTTACAGCACTTGAAGAAGCTGGAGAAAAGAAACTAGGTGAAGGGATAAATTGTTTTAGTCAAGGCTTTCAAATAGATTATGAAAAAGGAGGGGGGCAATTACTTTTTCGTATTGAGAATCTTCCCGTAGGACGGTGGCGATTAAAAGTTAAACGGATAGAAGCTACTCCTTATCCCATTGAAATGTGGCTAAGTTCTCAAGCCTTTTCTCCCTTTGTTCGATTTGAAAAAGCAACTACTTTCCAAAGTTTAAATCCTTTGGCAGCTTCAGATAGTCTTTTAAGTGTGGGGGCTTATGTAACATCAAGCAAGACTTTACTTGGAGAGTCAGGTAGAGCAAAAGAAAAAGAAGCAAAACCAGATGTAGTTGCACCAGGGACAGATGAAATTGCACCTTGCTTAGGAGGATGGGAAAAGGTAAGTGGGACTTTGGTCGCTATGGGATTGGTAGCAGGTGTTGTAGCAAGTTTATATAGTGGAAGGGATAAGAGATGGAATAGTATTTCTATGCGACAACAGCTGTTAGAGTGGCAGTGTATGTGGCAAGAAAAAACTTACCCACAATTAGGCTATGAGGGAGCTTTTTTAGAGAAAAATCAATTCATTTCTCTTTTAAACACGCCTTTTTAGTGTATAAGTACAGAGAAGAAAGAGAGGAAAGAAGATGTATAGCAATAAGTTAAGCCCATCTGTTCAATTAGCATTACGTTATGAAAATTTGTTGACTCCAGAAAGCCGTGCTATATTTCAGGATCCTGTGGAGCCTACTAAATGGCGTATCATAGCCGAATATATTGGGAATTTAGAAGAAGAAAAACAGAGCTTAAATTTAGATGTATTTTATTTAAATGAGAATTTTGCTCTTATAACCTTATTAAAACAAGATGTACCGGCTTTGTCCGATGAAAGGAGTATTATTTACATTTCTTTTGCACAAGAATTAGCTTATATTGATCAATCCTTTAATCAAACATGCATGACGAATGTTATTGCGCCTATTGGACGTTATAAGGTAACTGGAAAAGGGGTTTTAGTAGGGATCATTGACACAGGAATTGACTATAGTCATCCTGATTTTATAATGCCTAATGGGAAAAGTCGCATTCGTTTCTTATGGGATCAAACGATAGTAGGGAGTCCTCCTCTAGGCTTTAGGAAAGGAACAGAATATACTAATGAAGAATTAAATATGGCTTTAGCACAACCTGAAAAAGAAGAGCAGCTAGCCATCGTCCCCTCACAAGATACTATTGGTCATGGAACAGCCATGGCGGGTATCGCAGCAGGAAATGGAAGGGGGTCAGGGGGCAGAAATCGTGGGATGGCCATAGAGAGTGAACTTCTTATCGTTAAAATAGGACCAGAAGGGGGAGAATCAACTAGGCCGAATACAAGAGAGGTAATGTTAGGGATTAAATATGTAATAGAAAAAGCTAAGGAGCTTAGTCAACCATTGGTCATTCTTTTAGGGATTGCTACAAATATAGGTGGGCATGATGGTGCAGTTTTAATAGAGCAGTATATTGCCGAAATGTCTTTAACGTGGCCTTGTAACTTTGTAGTAGGTACAGGGAATCAAGGCGATAAGGGTGGGCATGCTAGTGGAAGCATTAAAACGGGAGAGGAAAAGATTATTCAGCTTCTCATTGATAAGCCTAAGCCTTCTTATCAAATGGGGATATGGAAAGAATTTATTGATGAAATGGGTATTATAATTGAGTCTCCTCAAGGTGAGCAAACTGAAATTTTAAGTATTCTTACACCGAATAGAGCCTTTTTTTTTGGAAATACAACGGTGTTAGTAAACATTTCAGAGCCACGTAACAATATTACAAAGCAAGTTATTTATATCGTTTTAGAAGCGCAAACACCAGAAGGAATTAACATAGGAGTATGGAATATTAGGCTGAGAGGCTTTAATGTTTTAAATGGAAGTTATAATGCGTGGGGAAGTATTAACAAGGATAGCTCAGACCGTACACGTTTTTTGATAGCAGATATTTCCACTACACTGACTATCCCTTCTACGACAGAAAGCATTACAAGTGTAGCAGCCTTTAATGCCAATAGCTTTCAATTGGCTCCTTTTTCGGGGCGAGGTTATACAGCAAATGGAAGAGTAAAACCTGATTTAAGTGCTCCAGGAGTAAATGTACTTACAGCATCTATTCAAAGAGACATTTTATATGAGCCTTTTTCAGGAACGAGTGCCAGTGCAGCTTTTGTAGCAGGAGCCTATGCACTTCTTATGGAATACGGCATTATTCAGCTAGGATTACCTTATTTACATGGAGAGACACTTAAGAGCTATATGTTAGCTACAGCGCAACGACCTGAGTCTTACGGACCTTATCCTAATAAAGAATGGGGGTATGGTAGATTATGTGTAGAGGCTGCTTTAAATCGAATTAATGAAATAAATACAAGTTCATTTTAAGGAGGAAGAAAGGTGGAAAATAAAACTGATGCTACTCTACAAATATTAAGTATTGTTCCTAGAGAGGAATTAATAAGCAGTGGACAATATATACAATTATTAGGATTTGATAATCCTAATAACTGGCAAATTATTGTGAAATATAATGGGGATATTGAAAGGGTCGCACAGGAGCAAGGAGGAACCGCTCAGCTTATCAATAGTCAATTTGCTTTGATGACACTTCCACCTGAAAATATAAAGAATTTATTAGGTTATACACAGGTAGAGTATATGGAAACGCCCAAGCGTATGGTGTTTACTACGACGACAAACATGCAAGAAAGTTGTATTACCACTGTTCAAAACAACCCACCTTATAACTTAAAAGGAGAAGGAGTTCTTTTGGGTATTATTGATTCAGGAATCCAGTATGCTCATCCTGATTTTCGTAATGCAGATGGTACGACACGTATCACTTCTATTTGGGATCAAAATATACCTGGTAATCCACCTAGGGGTTTTAAGATAGGAACAGAATATACCCGGGAACAAATTAATGAGGCATTAAGAGCACCCACACGTGAAGACCGTTTAAGAATTGTACCTAGTGAAGATACAAATGGGCATGGAACACACGTAGCAGGTATTGCAGGAGGGAATGGGAGAGGTTCTAATGGGCAGATAATAGGAGCTGCACCAGCCTCAGAATTTATAATTGTTAAATTAGGTCAACCAGGAAATGAAGATTTTGTACGTAATTCAGAAATTATGTTAGGAGTTAAATATGTAATTGAAAAGGCAATTGAACTAGGTAGACCGGTTGCTATTAATATTAGTATTGGCATGAATAGTGGTCCTCATGATGGACAGTCACTCATAGAACAGTATTTAGATGATGCAGCTACTTTATGGAAGACCAGTATTGTTGTAGGAACAGGAAATGAAGGCAATGCAAGGAGTCATACAATGGGGAGGGTACAACAAGGAAAAAGCATGGCCTTTCAATTTCAAATAGGACCTAATACTTTGTCATACAATGTATCTGTATGGAAAAGCTTTATTGATACTTTTGAGTTTGAAATCATTGATCCAGCAGGTAGACGTACTCCACGCATTCCCTATGCACAAGGTCCTGTTCGCTACAGCTTATCTAGTACACAAGTTTATGCAACCTATGCAGGTCCTTCGCCTTTAAATGGTGATGAAGAATTTGTAGTGTTTTTAACGACATCTGATGGTAAGCCTATTGTAAGTGGGCCATGGTCTGTACTTATTTATGGCATAGAGGTAGTAGATGGGCTCTATAATGCATGGGGACCTACGGTAGAAACAGGAGGTCAAAATAGTTTTATGTTAGAGCCTATTGTAGAGACGACTTTAACGACACCATCTACTTCACGACTCGTTATTAGTGTAGGGGCTTATAATTCTGTTACTAATCAGCTAGCACCTTTTTCGGGGAGGGGTTTTGGGAGAAATGGCAGCGTCATTAAACCCGATTTGGTAGCACCAGGTGTAGAGATAATGGCTCCTAGTAATCAAGGAAGTGGTTATCGTACTTTATCAGGCACAAGTATGGCTACACCTCATGTAACGGGAGGAGTAGCACTACTTATGGAATGGGGAATTGTAAAAAGAAATAATGTATTCCTTTATGGAGAAAATTTAAAAACCTATTTATTAAGAGGAGCAAATCGTCAAATTGCTGATGTAACCTTTCCAAGTCCAAACTGGGGGTATGGTAAGTTGTGTATAAGGGAAACCTTAGATTTATTAAGAAGACAGTTGCTATTATAAATTAATAATTTCTCAATAATGAGCAATACAAAAGTAACATAATTGTAAGGGGGAGTTTATGGAAAAGGTAGGAAAAATATGCTATACTCAAAATGTTGAATTATGGTAAAAAAATGATAACAAATGAAAGGAGGTAAGGAGTTTGGATAATATTATAGAAATTAAAGGTTTAAGAAAAGTTTATCGTATGGGACAAGAAAAAATTATAGCACTTGATCATATTGATTTAGAGATTGAAAAAGGAGAGATTTGCTGTCTTTTTGGAACCTCTGGGTCAGGAAAATCTACCCTACTTAATATGTTAGCTGGGCTTGAAAAACCTACAAAAGGAATGGTTAAAATAAAAAACATCCCTGTAGAAAAGCTAAATGAAGAACAATTAGCTACGTTTAGACAAAAAAACATAGGGTTTGTTTTTCAATCCTATAATCTTATCCCTTCCTTAACCGCCCTAGAAAATGTGGCATTACCCCTTATTTTTCAAGGTGTAGCGAAAAAGGAACGTAATAAACGTGCTACAGAAATGTTAGAGGCAGTGGGATTAGGAAGCCGTATCAAACACAAACCAAAGGAAATGAGTGGGGGACAACAGCAAAGAGTAAGTATTGCAAGAGCCTTTGTAAGTCGCCCTAAAATTTTATTTGCAGATGAACCAACAGGAAATTTAGACACACATACTACACTAGAGGTAATGGAAATTATTACTTCTATTGCGAGGGAATTTGATCAAACACTCATTATTGTGTCCCATGATCCAGAAATAGCGAACTATGCACACAAAATTATCACCATAAAAGATGGGAACATCTATCGTATAGAAAAAAATACAGACAAGGGGAAGGAAATAATCTATGAACAAAAAGAAGAAATGGCTAAATAAATGTATGGTTTTATTCATATGTGTAGCATTGTTATTACCAGTAATAACAATACCTACTATGGCGGGGTCACTAGTTATTACGGATGTCAAACAAGGAGGTGGGGAGCTATTTAAGGATGATAACTTTTCACTTATAATAAAGTTAGCAAGTGAAGGAAGTGCATATGAAGTTAAAAAAAGTGACTATGTACCTAATATTTCGGTATTTGGTAGTGCAGTAGATAGCAGTAATATGACATATGATATTAAATGGTGGAAAGAAGAACATTCAGATACCAAGATACCAGATGAACCAGATAGCCCAGAAGAAATCATTGTTAGAGGTTTAGTTTATACGGGGCAAGGTAAAAAAGTCACGGTGGGCATTGATGGAGTCTTCAAAGAACTGACACTAAATGCTACAACTTCTGATGAGGGGCGTGAATACTTAAAGGTAGATGATAGTGTAAATTTACTGGTTAAAACAGATGCAACTCAAAATGTACAAGTTAAAGTAGTGAATCAAGGAAAACAAGTACTTAAAAATGTAAAAGTTAAATTACAATTAGATGAAAAAGTAGAGGGTGTTAAAATTAAAACAGAGGAAGCTACTATTTCACAAATTCAAGCAAAAGAGATAAAAACAGCCTCTTTTTCCATTGAAGTAGATAAGGAAGTAAAAGCTAAAGTATATAAAGCAACAGCAGTTGTAAATGGCGTATCTTTTCCTGTTAATCTACAAGTAGATAGTAATGTAATGCCTTCAACAATTGAAGTGAGTACAGAAGGAAACAAGGTATTTAAGCCAGGAACACCTCAAGATATGACGCTTATGCTCAAAAATGTAGGAGAACGTGCAGCCAAAAACATTCGAGTGGAAGTGGAGTCTGATAAGGTAGCCATTGTGGGAGGAAGTAATGTCAAGCATTTTCAAGTGCTTAATGCCAAAGAAAGTAAAAACTGGACACTTAAGTTTAATGTAAATAGTGAAGTAACGACTTCTTCGGTACCTGTTAAAGTTAATTTGACCTTTTTAAATTCTTTAGGCGAAGAAACGAAAGATACTCAAACCATTTATTTAGCTACCAATGCAGCACCTTCCTTATCTTCAGATGTGGTAATTGGTCAAATAATTTCACCTTCTGGTGTGTTTGGTGTAAATGAAAATTTTAATATTCAATTTGATATCTCTGCACCAGAAGGGGCTCAAAATTTACGTATCACTGTAAAAGGAGATGAAGGGATCGTCCCTAAATCTCAAAATGTTTTTTCAGTTCCTAAGTTAAAGGCAGGAGAGAAGAAACACTACAGTGTAACATTAGCTGCTACGAGAGCAGCAGTAAGTAGTGCACATGCTATCGAGGTTGCTATAGAGTATGGGACAAGTGATAAGCCCCTTACAATTAATCAATTTGGCAGTGTCACCATTCATAATCCAGAAAAAGATAAAGAAGATGATAAGGATGAAAACACTAAAAAGAGTGGGCCTAAAGTAATTATTGGGGAATATAAGGTAGAACCAACTATTGTAAAGGCTGGACAAGAATTTAATCTTGCCATTGGGTTCCTAAATACACATCAAACACAAGGTGTACATAACTTTAAAGCAAGTTTAAAGGTTATAGAGCAAGGTGAAAATGATGCAGGGAATGTATTTACACCAGTAGGTGCAAGTAATACATTTTTTATCGCTGATTTAGCACCTGGTGAAATAGTTACTAAAAATATTACCCTCTACACCATTCCAACGGCTAAACCTAAAACCTATGAGGTGACTCTAGAAATGGAATATGAAGATGAAAAGGGGAATGAACTAACACCTAAAGAAAGTATAGGTATTCCTGTTGAACAGGTGACAGAAATAGAGATTGGAGATATCCAGGTTGATCCAGGACAAGTCGGTATGCCTTCTTATTTTAATGCCACCCTTTACAATACAGGTAAGACAGATATTACTAATGTGATGGTACATATTGAAGGAGAAGGTTTTACTGTTCAGGAAAACAAGATGTATATTGGAAGTTTTGAAAAGCAAATGACAGAAAATTATGCACCTACACTTATTCCAGATATAGCGGGTACACTTACAGGGAATATCATCATTGAATATGAAGAAGCGACAGGAGAACAAAAGCAAATTATTAAAGAGTTTAGTTTTGATGTAGCAGAGATGATGATGCCAGAAGATATGGGAATGGAGCCAGGCATGGATATGGTGCCACAACAGCCTCAAGCCAAATGGCCACTTCTTGTAGGCGTAGGAGCAGGTGTATTTGTTGCATTTGTTATTACACTTGTGGTACTTAAAAAACGTAAAGCAAAAAAAGAAAAGATGATGCTCAATGAAGACGATTGATTTAATTGAGATGAGTATAAGGAATTTGTGGCGACGTAAAGTACGAACTTTACTAACAATATTAGGTGTTATTATAGGCGCTTCATCTATTATTTTGATGCTATCTTTAGGCATTGCTATGGATCGTAATTTTGAACAACAAATTATGCAAATGGGAAGCTTAACAACTATTTCAGTAAGTAGTAATAACTATGGAGATCCTAAGGCACCTAAGCTAGACGATAAGGCTTTAGAAAGTTTTAAAAAATTAGGTTATGTAGAACGAGTTGTACCTATTGTACAAGATCAATTTTACGTGACCTTTGGAAAATATCGTAGTAATTACCCTATGCAGGTCTATGGCATGGATGCAGAAGATATGGCAGCTTTAGGTTATCAACCTGTAGAGGGGAGATTATTAGGTGAAGGAGAAAAAACAGGGATAGTCATTGGTGGGGGACTAACCTATGAATTTACTAAAATTGGTAAACGCTTTAATTGGCGTGTCGAGCAGCAGGCTCTTCCAATCCAGTTAGAAGAAGATAAAATGACTCTTGAAATTGTACAATTTGATTATCAAACTGGGAAACCCCTCCTAAAGGATCAAGAAGGGAATAAGATTAAAGTACCTAAAGTGCCTGAACTAAAGGTAGTAGGGATGCTATCAGAGAATAATTGGGAAGTTTCTAGAAGCATTTATGTTCCAAGAGAAATTTTTAATACTTTAGTTGTGCAAAAAAAGAAATACGAAGAAAAACTAAATGGCAAACAGACTACTGTTGGTGGAAATAGTTGGGGAAGACAAGACAATCAAAAAGGAGTTTATCAAGAAGTAAAAGTCAAGGTCAATGACCGTAATGAAGTACTGGGAGTGCAAGAGAAAATTAAAGATTTAGGTTACTATGCCTATAGCTCAATGGATCAGTTAACACAGATGAAAAAAATATCCGGTGGAATTCAAATGGCTCTAGGTGGTATTGGCGCGGTCTCTCTTTTTGTAGCGGCTATTGGAATTGCGAATACCATGATGATGAGTATTTATGAACGCACGAAAGAAATAGGAATTATGAAGGTAATTGGTGCCAAGATTATAGATATTAAAAAGATGTTTTTAATTGAAGCTATTTTAATTGGTGCTATTGGAGGAAGTATTGGTGTACTCTTTTCCTATGGAGTTTCTCTCCTTATTAATACAGTAGGTGGGGGGATTGCAGGCATGATGGGTATGTATGGTGCCACTCAAGTTTCTGTTATACCTGTTTGGCTTGCTTTAGGAGCTATTGTATTTTCTACATTAATTGGACTTATTTCAGGTTATTTACCAGCAAGAAGAGCTATGAAATTGTCTGCCTTAACAGCTATAAAGACAGAATAAAACAAATAAGAGGTGCTTACTGAAACCCTTTCTTTTTAAGAAGTGGTTCAGTAAGCACCTTTTTTTAGAGAAGTTCTCCGATTTTAGTAACGGCTACATAAATTTGTGAAATTTTGTACCAGGTATTTCTACCTACAATACCATCTTGAGGTAAGTGAAAAATCTTTTGAAAAGTTTTCACGGCTTCTAAGGTAGCTTGATCAAACTCCCCATTAGTAGCTACCTTTGGGATAAGAGGATAGTTTTGGCTGATACGGTTAAGCTGTTCTTGTATTTTGCGTACATTAGAACCACTACTACCTAGTTGAAGAGGAGAACCGGGATAAGATTCAGGGATGCCTTCTACTTTAGGAGCTGTAGGAAGCTCAATATCTCCATAGAAATTTCTAAGGATTTGTTCAGCTGTATAGCCAGCATCTCCTAAATCTTTGCTACCCCATTGTGTCATCCAATTTGGGCATTGAGATTGAACACCATCACAATATTGTGTAAGAAGAGGTTGTGTAACTCCAGGCCGTTTAACATAAGTAGTAAAGACATCTGCCACAATAGGTATAATCGTATCAAAGATATTACGACCAAAGAAAAAGGCATGGTCAAAGGCTGTAGAATTGGTAATAGTAAAATTCTTACCTTGATTGCGATACCATTCTGTAAAAACGCGATTAAGTGTAAAGGAGGTAATGGCAATAACATTGGCCCGGATCGTTTCTTCTGGCCAAGTAGGATAGATTTCAGAACTAGCAACGTTAGCAATATACTCTGTAAAAGGTACGGTATAGTTTGGTGCGGTATTATCAGTAGGTAAACCTGCATGAACAATAACAAACTCAGGGACAATAACACTATCTAGTGTAATAAAACCTGTACCAGGTAAAATAGGCTTGATCTCGAGTTCTGGAATTTTAGGTGGGAAATTCCCAAAGAGGGTAGCTGGGCCAATTATAATTTCTTGGAAAAACTGTCTTGCAAGATGACGTGTGGATTCTAGGGTAATGGGCTGAATAGAGCGTGTATCAGGAAAAACCTGGGTCCCTTCAATAATCGCATCTACATATTCGGGTGATTTGGTTTCAATGCGATAAGTGGAATAGGGTTGATTTGTGTTAAAAGGGTCTAAGCTGTAGTCAAGAGGAGGCGTAATAAGTTCTAAAGGTTCAGTTTGCCCTACCTCATTGGTCATTAATTCAGCAAAGATTTTTTCATCTCCATTAGGAGAGATTTCTTTAATGGTTACCAGTACATTGGGAATAGGGCTTTGTGGTCCTATTAAACGATTTGTGGCTAATTCTACAACAAGAGAGCCTGTGTTTTGTCGAGAAAGTAGGGGAGGATAAGCGCCATAAGTCATAAAGTCTTCCTTTCTTTGCTTTCATCAGATAATAAGTTATCTATAATATATGAAATAAAAGTATGAGATAGAACTTCCTGACACATCCTATTTAAAAAAAGGAGTGAGGAGATGAAAAAAAGGACTCTCTTTTTTATAGAGGTTTTTTTTATACTAACTTTTTTAATAAGCCCATGTTGTTATGGAAAAGAAAAAGCTTATAAGGAAGTCAAAAAGGTTCAATATGGACAAGATACGGTGCATACCTATCAACATCTGGGAACTGGAGCTCAAATTCTATGGATAGAAAATGATTCAAAAGAGTATGGGTTTGCTGTGGGAGTTAAGACGCCTACAATAAACAGTACAGGTGTTAATCATATAATAGAACATGCCATTTTTACAGGTTCAGAAGCTTATCCATCGCCACAGCTATTTTTTGAAGCGAGTGCAGCTTATCCGAGTCTTTATATGAATGCTTTAACGAGCAGTGACCGTACATTTTATCCTTTTTCTACACCCTATATGCCTTGTTATAAAGCATTAGTAAAAATTTATTTAGATAGTCTCTTTCGTCCAAATTTTTTAAAAGAGCCCAGTAGTTTTTATGAGGAAGGCTTTCATTATAATCCCAATACCAAAAGCTTAGGAGGGGTAGTTTATAATGAGATGAAAGGGGCTTATGGGAGTGATAACCGTGCTATTTATCGTGCGATTCGGAGTTTTTTTTATAGAGACACCCCTTATACCCATGATAGTGGAGGCAATCCAGAAGAAATCCCCACTTTGCGGTATGAAGATTTCGTAGCAACCTATAAAAAATATTATTACCCTGGGAATATGCAAATCCTTTTTTATGGACAGGTACCTATTCAAGAACTTTTAATGACTTTGGAAGGCTATTTAAGACCTTATGCCTATGAGGAAGCGATTGATTTAAAGGTAAATTTACCAGAAGTACCACAGTTTGCTACACTTGAAGTACTCCCTGCACAAAATGGAAGTAGTTTGGCAAAAGTTTGGCGTTTAAAACGCCCTTTAACTGCCGAGGAAGAGGTAGCTTTAGAGACATGGATAGAGGCCAATTGGTTTCACCCTCAAAGTACCTTTAAAAAGGCACTCGAGCAAACGGGTCTTTCAAAGGGGTATTTTTTTAAAGATGAAGAGCTACCTTATCCAGTGTATGGCATAGTTTTTAGCCAATTGACCGATCAAGAAGTGCAAGAGAGCCAGTGCATCCTAAATCAACTGCTAGATGAAAGTCTAGATAAACCTCAAAGTAATTCCTTATTAGAAAAGGAAATCATAAAACGTACTCAATTTTCAGGGTTACTTGTCCAAGAAAGCAGTGAAAGAGGTTTAGAGGTGATGGAAGCCCTTAATGAGGCATGGACGCATGATAAATCTCTTGATACCTTTTATCTAAAGTTACAAGCATTAGAGGGGGATTTATTAGGACAGCTTAAAAAAGCACCTATACTTTTAAAAGAAGCTGATGAGGCAACCTTAGTTCTTCTGCCTTATAAAGCGCAAACGACTTCTAACTTAGAGGAAATTTTAAAAAAGGCAGATAGAAGTAAAAAAAATGACTGGGCTCAAATAGTAGAAGATATGATAACTTGGCAAAAAATAAATACAGATTTTTCGTTACCTTCTTTAAAGCTTCAAGACTTTGTGAGAGATTTTAAACCACAACTGGTAGTTAAGGAAAAAAAAGGGAATACCTACCTAGATTTAACGTGCTCTTCAGAACTAGCACGTACACAGTTATATTATCCTACCAATCAATTAACAAAGGACCAGTTGCCCATTCTCTTTTTTTATAGCCACTTATTAAATGAGATAGCTAAAGAGCATATACCTTTTAAGGGTGATATTGAAACACAATGTCTTGCTTTAGAAAAAAAAGGAGAAATCTTACCTTTATTTAAGATAAAGGTACTAACACCTGCTAAAGAGACAAGGCATGGTGAGCTTTATCAGATTATCCGGCAAGAACTATTAGAGAAAGATAAAAGCTGGTATGAAGTAAAACGTCAAGAGTGGTTAAAAAATTATAGGACTAAAATAAGAGAGAACCCTCTTGGACTTTTAGGAAGCTTGTGTAAGGGATATGAAGGAGGTGCTAAACATTATAACTATGAAATGGGGGTACCTTTCTATGAATGGATGAAAGCCTTAGAGAAGCAAGAAAGCAAGCTTTGGATCAAGCAGGTTAAAGACTTGGATCAACTTATTTATAGAAGTGAGGGCGTTACAGTAGCCACAACAGGCCCTTGTGCTTACAGGAATCCTTATGCCAAAAGCTGGGAAAAGCAATTTAAAAAACAAGAAGCTCTAGCTCAAAAAAATAATCAGACAGACTGTATAGAGACCATTTATCCTAAGCAAAGTATTGTTCCCATACAAAGCAAGGTAGATTATCTTTATGAAGAATGTACATTAAAGAATCGTCAGTTAACAGGTAAGGATTATGTGACTATGGCGTATTTAACAGCACATTACCTCAACCCGCAAATTCGTATGGGACAAGGAGCTTACGGAGCAGGTGGTAAGGCACAATTTCCAGATACGCTTTCGTTTTATACCTATCGTGATCCAGACTATAAAGCTTCTTTAAAGATATTAGAAGGTATACCAGCCTTCCTCAAAGCAGAATGTTCACAAGAGGATTTTGAACAAAGTAAGCAAGAAGCTTTAAACAGTATACATGTCCAGTTTCAACTATTACAAGGGTGTATGGAGCAAGCTGATAGTTTGGAAAGGCTTTATTTAGCAGGTTATACAGCAGAGAAAATAAATCAGCTACAACAAGAGGTTATAACGATGCAACAAAAAGAGCTATTACAGCAAGCAGACGAGTTAAAGAGACTCATTAAAAAAGCAGCTCAGGGGATAGCTACAGGAAAGCCAGTAGAGAGTTTAACAGAAGATTGTAAAGTCTATGATTTTTAAGTTTTAATAATTGATAAATATTGACATATTACTTATCCACCTATACAATAAGGTTGTATGTTAAATTTTTGATTTAAAGAGTAATCTTTAAATATATAGAGTGGAAAGGAGTCATGAAAATGATGTATTCACATGAAGTAGAACAGATGTGCCCAATCGCAAAAGGTCCAAATCACGGTCCAGCGCCAATCCCACAAGAGGGTAAATGGGTACAAGCAAAAGAGATTAAAGATATTAGTGGTCTTACACACGGTGTAGGCTGGTGTGCACCACAACAAGGTGCTTGCAAATTAACACTTAACGTTAAAGATGGTGTTATTCAAGAAGCTTTAGTAGAAACAATTGGATGTTCTGGTATGACTCACTCTGCAGCAATGGCAGCAGAAATTTTAACAGGAAAAACGATTCTTGAAGCCCTTAATACAGACTTAGTATGTGATGCAATTAATACAGCAATGCGTGAGTTATTTTTACAAATTGTATACGGAAGAACTCAAACTGCATTCTCTGAAGGCGGACTTCCTATTGGTGCAGGTCTTGAAGATCTTGGTAAAGGACTTCGTAGCCAAGTGGGTACAATGTACTCTACAGTTGCAAAAGGCCCAAGATACCTTGAAATGGCAGAAGGCTATGTAACTAAAATCGCTTTAGACAGCGAAGATCAAATTATCGGATACCGTTTCATCCACTTTGGTAAAATGATGGACATGATTAAAAAAGGAATGGATGCAAACGAAGCAATAGAAAAAGCAACAGGTCAATATGGCAGATTTGATGATGCTGTACGTACTGTTGATCCAAGACACGAATAGGGAGGTGCCAAACAATGCCATTATTTGAATCATATGATAGAAGAATTAACCAAATTAATGAAGCTTTAAATAAATATGGAATCAAGGATATTGAAGAAGCAAGAGCTATCTGTCAAGAAAAAGGTTTTGATCCATATGAAATTACAAAAGGAATTCAACCCATTGCTTTTGAAAATGCCTGTTGGGCTTATGTTGTAGGTGCAGCAATTGCAATCAAAAAAGGTTGTCATAAGGCAGCAGAGGCGGCAGAAGCTATAGGGGAAGGTCTTCAAGCATTCTGTATTCCAGGTTCTGTAGCAGATGACCGTAAAGTAGGTTTAGGTCACGGAAATTTAGGAGCTATGCTTCTTAGAGAAGAAACAAAATGTTTCGCTTTCTTAGCAGGTCATGAAAGTTTTGCAGCTGCTGAAGGTGCTATTGGTATTGCTCGTAGTGCAAACAAAGTACGTAAAGAAGATTTAAGAGTTATCTTAAATGGTCTTGGAAAAGATGCTGCTCAAATTATCTCTCGTATCAATGGGTTTACATATGTTCAAACTCAATTTGATTACGCTACAGGTAAAGTAACAGTTGTAAAAGAAGTTGCTTATTCAAACGGTGAACGTTCTAAGGTACGTTGCTATGGTGCTGATGATGTGCGTGAGGGTGTAGCTATCATGCATCTTGAAGGCGTTGATGTATCCATTACAGGTAATTCAACAAATCCAACACGTTTCCAACATCCAGTTGCTGGAACATACAAAAAAGAATGTATGGAGCAAGGTAAAAAATACTTCTCAGTAGCATCTGGTGGTGGTACAGGACGTACACTTCACCCAGATAATATGGCAGCAGGTCCTGCTTCCTATGGTATGACAGATACAATGGGAAGAATGCACTCTGATGCACAGTTTGCAGGTTCTTCATCAGTTCCTGCTCACGTAGAGATGATGGGACTTATCGGTATGGGTAACAACCCAATGGTAGGTGCTACAGTAGCAGTAGCAGTAGCTATTGAGGAAGCAATGAATAAATAATGAGTGCATTCCATATGTATCAAGGATTGTAGAGAATAATTCTTTTGCAATTTGAGTAATGGATGGACAATCATTTCATAAATAAGTACAAAAAGAGGTTAGCCACGTCATTTGGAGTAAAATACTCATGACGTGGCTAACTTTTTTTAAATTCCAATGGAATCTTTAAGAAGAGGTGTATACTGGAGTATCCCAATATATTAAGGAATAAAAACCATTATACTCTTGGTAGGTATTTTATTAAGAGTATAATAGTTTTGAAGGAGATATACAAAGCAATAATCTATGCAACGAAACTTTGAATGTTTTATGAGTCTATACTTTTAGGTTATGTTTTGCATGGGATAATAGTATGTTTCAAAACCGTTATTAATAATAGTATGTCCACTTTTAACTTGAAAAGCAATTAGAAACATATTTAAAAAATCCACACATGAGCCTACAGCATTAATGAGGCAGAGCCCTAATGTATACCAGTTGAGAAAGCCAAGTAAATTCAATAAAAATACAGGTACTAGTGATAACAAAAAAAATGGCATGATAGAAATAACAAGGAATCGCTCTTTCTTAATAGGCTCTGTTGTAAATACAAAACCAAATAATCCATTTAAACCAAAAAAGATTTTTTTAGATTTTGTAAAATTTGGTATAAATACTGCATGTATCAACTCATGAATGAGCATATAAACAAAAACGAATAGGATATAGAGTAGCATTTTAAAATCAATACTAAATGATATAGACAGCACATCAGATATCAAAAATTCAAATAGCGTTGGTTTAAGTAAATAAGCAAGCCATAAAATAATACTACCTAGCAAATAAGAGAATGGCAGAGAAAATAATACAGCTAAGCTAAAATTTCGAGGTTCTTTTATTTTTTTCCATCCATTTTCGATTAGCTGATTACTTAATTGTCTATCTGTTGCAGGCAACTTTCTCACATATTTCATAGTATATACACATCCTTAAATTCAAATATTGCATATTAGAGTTTAGCATAATAAAAAGAATAGATTCGATTAGCAAAATAATTTTTATTAAGACAAGAAAATAAGAGAGTAAGTATACTGACCTACTCCCTCTAAATAATATATATTTAATATTAATTCAAATTATAATTAAGAAGTAAAAGGATATCTATCAATTTTATCTTTAATTATATCAGATAAAACATGTTATAGGTAGATTATCCATTAAGATTTAACAAATAATTATATTTATCAGCATGTTTAAGTTCATCTGTTAAAATTTCAAAAACCATATCCCTATAGTACTCTATAGGAAGTCCAGCACGAATATCACGATAACGTTCTACAGCTGATAGCTCTCCAAATAAAGCATCTTTTAATCCTTGTTTATAAGAAGAGGGTTTCTCAAAATTAACATCTTGGGAGACAGATATATCTTGACCTGTAAAAAATTTATAAATTTCTCTAAACATCTGATTATGCTTTTTTTCATCATCACGAATAGAAGTAATAATGTCTTTTTCAGCTTGTGTAGGAGCTACAGAAATAAGGTAGCTATAAAAAAGCTCATCTTCTTTCTCGCCTTGGACAGCATTATAAATCAGTTTAAGTGCTTGCTCTAATGTTTTATAAGTTGTAAGTATATCTTTGCGATATCTTCTAAAATTTTGATTCATTTTTTATCTCCTTATTAAGAATGGTTTATTCTATTTTATTCATAAATTTAAAATAGATGTATGTCTTTTGCCTTCAATCGAATAGCTCTTAGTATTAGGAGCCATTTTACATATTGATATTTAATTGTAAATTGGCTTAAAGCATATACCTAATAATTTCATAATAGGAGATACTTGTATAAAAATATCTTTAGAATTATATTTTCCAAACTTTCGTTCTTTTATTTCTTTAAAGTCCTTTTCTAATGTATCCTATATATGAAGATGTTAATTAATAAAAGGCTATAAAAAGAAAATATCTTCACAAGCAGTAGGTATAATTTATTAAAGAATTTTACCTATAAATTACTTATCTTGATAGGATGAAATAATCTCTCTTAATTTTGTTGCATGCATTCCCTCGTCTTCTGCAAATTGTTTGAAAACTTGTTTAAGTTCATGGTCATCCATTTCATTTGAATAAGTTTGGAAATCTCTAACAAGTTCTTTTGAATTTTCCCAAGCCCTCATCAATTTATCATATGTGGTAGTTTGTGTTTTGTTCATTAATAAAATCTCCTTTTCATTAGAGTAATATAGATAGTATTTTCGCTTAGATATAAGAAATATTCATATATTATTTAAGATAGGTTATTTTAATTGAAATAAAAGGAATTTTAGTGTAGCTTCAATTTAACTAATTATTAGTTCCAGTGATAGGAATGATAATTAGAGTTGTTTTATTCTAGATATAAAAAAAACAGTTGCTTAAGCAACTGTCTATAAAATCAATGTTGTAAAATGAATAAAGGAATAAAAATCATATAAAGTAAATAATTCCTCTGAAAATTTTGAGCATATATAGTTTTTTAAGATGGATAGTTACTATGCGACATATAATATTCTTCCCTGAGAAGCTGTAACGGTAGGAACTAAATTTGCAGTATTTTCGAAGGTAAAAGAAGTTGAGGTGTTTGCAGCTATGGTACCAGCAGTAGTTTTAGGAAGTGTGAAGGTAACAGTTGTGGTAGCTGATGTTGAGTCAGTAAGGAGTGCATAAAAATAAATATTTGAATTCTCGGCATAGTCAAATTCATTAGTGTTAGTAAAAGTAATATCAAAGAATGTATTAGGAGTATTTGCATCTAATGCTTGTGCGTCAGTAACAGTAACGTTAATTGCCATAAATAAGCCTCCTTTCAAATGATTTATTTTTGAAGGTTTAAAAAGGATACTTTCTAATACAATATATGCGGTATACGATAGGATGTTCAAAAAATCTTAAAACAATAAATAAAGGGTAATCAAGAAGTAGAAAGAATGTATATGATATAAGGGAAAGGGGAGATAAGATGAGTTTAATGGATTTGAAATGTCAAGAATCAATTTATATAACAGAAGAGTGCTGCTATAATGATAATGATGCTGAAAGGCTATTGTTAGGTAAAGATTATCACAGACGTTATTTGGTTTATTTATTTTTTGATTTACCACCGTATGCCTATATTAGAAGTCTAAAAGAAGCTAGGATTATCCTTTTTAAACTACCACAGGTTAAACAAAATGATATTAACTTGAAAAAACAATGTGTAAGATATAGTGTAGGCGCCTTATTAAATTTCTTTAGTATTTATAGCTGTAATTGTTCTCCAACATTCATCGACTCTAATCAAATAGTAACCTTTCAAGATGAATATTGCTGTAGTTATACAGAAATAGACATTACACATATTGTTAAAACTTGGATTGAAGAGAAAATAGAAAATAAAGGGGTATTATTGTATGGAAATGAAAATGCCCCTCTTATTATTTATGCATCAAATAGATATAAAATACAAGGAATGCAACCAAGGCTTCGGTTAATTTATGAAGACCAGTGTGTATGTAAGCCATTGTCTTCAGTTCCCTGTACTATTATAGTAAAATGATTTATTTGGTAGGTCTTGTTTAAAGTATTTCAAGTGTTCTTAAATCAAAGATAGTTTTTAGAGCTGGAGAAATCCGGCTCTTTTTTAGAAAGAAATTTTGTTTTTAAAAAGTAATCCTACGTATAGTACGGTTGAGTTTATTAAGTTAAGCCATTAAGCACTTAAATAAAGAATAGGATTATTTACCTAAGGTAGAAAGGAAATTAGAAACAAAGTTAAGTGTATTGTTAGCATATACTCTAAAACCAAAATAACGTTCTAAAGTAGAAAATTTCTCTAGAGCACTTTGTTTGACAGAGAAGGACTTTAGTTCATCTAATGAATTTTGAGCATAGTTACTAGCAGTTAAAAGAAGTCTAATTTGCTCAGACTGAGCCAGGCTGTTTTTATTAGAAGCAAGCTCACTGATTAATTTACCACTAATACTTTGTAGTGAATTACTAATATAATTGAATTCAGGCTGAAGATTCTGAGAAGATAACGTATCATCTGGAAAAGCAACTTTTTCACCAAGTGTAAAAATTTGATTTTGGATAGTTATTAAATCGTTTAAATAACCCTCGATTACACTTTGGTTAGGCATGGAACTTGCCTTAGTAGATGTGCAGGCTATAAAGCTAAAGGAAAGTAATATAAAGAAATAAGTTTTAAGTTTTGAAAACATAGTATTCACCTCCTGCTTATTATGAGGCAATTTAAAAGAAAATATATAGACACAATGAAAATATAGGGAACTGATGGTATAATATAAGGAAAAAAATGAAATATTTAAATAATGGGTAAGATTTACCTAAATAAAATAAAAGGGGACAGATCGCTATGAAGCCGCTTATCTCGGTAATTGTACCGATGTATTTTGAAGAAAAAATAGTAGAGATATGTTATACACGCTTAACACAGGTAATGAGTAAAGAAACTACTTATGACTATGAGCTTTTATTCATAAATGATGGAAGTAAGGATGCTACCCTAACACTTCTTTTAGAAAAAGCAAAGCAAGATAGACATGTAAAGGTTATTAGTTTTTCTAGAAATTTTGGTCATCAAGCAGCAGTATCTTGTGGGATTGCATATGCTAAAGGTGAAGCACTTGTTATTATCGATGCAGATTTACAGGACCCTCCTGAACTTATTCCACAAATGCTCAATCTATGGAAACAAGGAAATGAAGTGGTATATGGTAAGCGAAAAAGACGTAAAGGTGAGACTTGGTTTAAACTAACAACAGCTAAAATTTTTTATCGCTTATTAGGTTGGTTAACGGAAGTAGAGATTCCTGTTGATACAGGTGATTTCAGGTTAATTGACCGTAAAGTAGCAGAAGTTATTAAAGCTTTACCGGAACATAATCGTTTTTTAAGAGGGTTAGTAGCTTGGACAGGCTTTCGTCAAATACCTCTTGTATATGAAAGAGAAGCTCGTTTTGCAGGAGAAACTAAATACCCACTGAAAAAGATGATTCATTTTGCATTGGATGGGATTTTTTCTTTTTCCGCTAAACCTCTTAAGCTTATTATTAATATTGGCTTGCTAGCTGTTCTTGTTTCACTGGGAGTGCTAATTTACTCTTTGGTAGCGTATCTTTCTACAGGTATTTCTACAGTTAGAGGATGGACTTCTTTGATGGTAGTCATTACCTTTTTAGGGGGAGTACAGTTAGTATCTATAGGGATACTAGGAGAATATATTGGGAGGATGTATGACGAAAGTAAAGGCAGGCCTTTGTACATTGTAGATAAAACGTATAATATTGAAAGGCAAGATGAGTAATAAAAAATAAAAAACATATAAAGAAGGAGTAGTAGATAGGATGTTTTTAAATAACATTCTCTCTACTACTCTTTTTTATAAAGTGACTTATTATATATTGAATGGCTCTCCTATATAAATAATTTTTAATATATTAATTTTAAAAATATAAAATTACATTAAAACTAAATTTTCTATTTTTAAAAAAATAAAATAATAAATTTATATATTATTATGTAAAAATTTAAATAATAATATATTTTATAATAAATTTAATATTATTGAAAATAATCAGAAACAAGTAGTATAATTAATATAAACAAAATAACCAACAAAACTATTTACTTAGGAGAACTTATGAAAAAAGTAGAGCGAAAAAAGTTAGGTGATTTACTTTATGAAACAGGTATGATTTCTAAGGAACAATTAGATTGGGTTATAAAGGAACAGAAACGTACAGGAAAGCGTATAGGAGAAGTGATTACTGAGTCAGGGCTTCTTACCGAAAAGGATCTAATGGGGGCTTTAGAGTTTCAACTAGGCATACCTCATATGGATCTTGAAAAGTACACCATTGATTATACCATTGCATCAAAGGTACCTGAAAGTATTGCAAGAAGATATGTTGTTGTAGCTGTGGGGTATGAAGGAGATAAGCTGAAGGTAGCCATGAAAGATCCACTAGATATGTTTGCATTGGATGACCTTAAGATTTCAACTAAGATGGAGATTGTGCCTATTTTGGCTGCTGAGAAGGAAATAAATGATTTGCTTAATCAAATCTATGCATCTAATAAAACAAAAAACATTGTATTTGAACTAGAAAAGCAAATTCAAGAAGATGTCAATAAGCAAGTAGAAGAAGAAACAGAAGAAAATGCACCTATGGTACAGCTTGTAAATAACATTTTGCAGCGTTCTATTTTAAAAGAAGCCTCTGATATTCATATTGAGCCTTTTGAAAGCTATGTGCGTGTCAGATACCGTATTGATGGGCAACTTCAAGAACTGACACGTACTAAAAAAGAAACCTTAAATGGGATTACAGCGCGTATAAAAATTCTTTCAGGTTTAGATATTGCTGAGAGGCGCCTTCCGCAAGATGGACGTATGTCACGGGTGGTAGAAGGCCAGCAAGTAGATTGTAGAGTAAGTATTTTACCAACTATTTATGGTGAGAAAACAGTTATTCGTTTGATGTATCGAACAGGTCGTACCTTTAGTTTAACAGAGTTGGGCCTTCATCCACAGGATTTAGAAAAAGTGAAAAATATGCTAAAAAACCCACATGGTATTATCTTAGCAACAGGCCCCACAGGAAGTGGAAAGTCTACAACCTTGGTAGCCGCCCTTAAGGAACTCAACAAAAACAATGTGAATATCATTACAGTTGAAGATCCTGTAGAAAATATGATAGAGGGAATTAATCAAGTTTCTATTAATAGTAAAATTGGGTTAACTTTTGCTAATTCTTTAAGAGCTATACTACGACAAGACCCAGATATTATTATGGTAGGAGAAATGCGTGATAGTGAAACCAGTAGTATTGCTATACGCGCTGCTATAACAGGACATTTGGTACTCAGTACCTTACATACGAATGATGCACCAAGTAGCATAGCACGGCTTATTGATATGGGAACAGAACCTTTTATGGTAGGAGCTGCTTTAAAGGGAGTTATTTCTCAGCGATTAGTGCGCAAAGTCTGTCCGAATTGTAAACAAAAATATACAGTTACTTCAGCAGATGAACTCATTTATAAGGTACCAAAGGGGACAGTAGTCTATGCCCCAAGAGGATGTAGTATGTGTCATTATACAGGCTATAAGGGGCGAATTGCCATTCATGAGATTATGCTCGTAGACAGTATATTAGAAGGATTCATTGCAGCTAATCATTTAAGTAATGAAGAACTTAAAATAGAGTGTATAAAACGAGGGATGCGTACCTTATGGGATAATGCATATTATAATGTTTTAGAAGGTCATACAACGTTACAAGAAATGCTGCGTATAGCTTATGAACAATAAGATAAGGGGTCGGTAATGGATATTAATAAATTATTAGAATTAACGAATGAAAAAAAAGCGTCAGACCTTCACATTACCACAGGGATACCACCCATGGTACGTATTAATGGGGATTTACAACCCCTAAGCTTGCCATCTTTAGGACCTGAGGATTCAAAGGAAATTGTAGAGCAACTTTTAAAAAAGGATAAATCGATTTATGAGAGGTTTTTAGAAAAAGGTGAGGTAGATTTTTCATTTGCAGTGCCTCAGCTTGGCAGATACCGTGTCAATGTTTTTAAACAACGTGGTACTTATGCAGCGGCTTTAAGAACAGTAGGGATTCATATTCCTACTATGGAGGCATTAGGGCTTCCTACTCCTATTTTAAAATCACTTGCTGATAATGCACGTGGTTTGATTTTAGTAACAGGGCCAACAGGAAGTGGTAAGTCGACTACTTTAGCAACTATGATTAATTATATTAATGATAGTAAGAAGTGTCATGTGCTAACTTTAGAAGATCCTATAGAATATCTGCATAAGCATAAAAATAGTATTGTTAATCAAAGAGAAATTGGTATTGATAGTAGAAGCTATGGAGAAGCTTTAAGAGCTGCACTACGAGAGGATCCAGATGTGATATTAGTAGGGGAAATGCGTGATCAAGAGACAATTTCAACAGCTATTACAGCAGCTGAAACAGGACATTTAGTACTCAGCACTTTACATACCATTGGAGCGCCACAGACCATTGATCGCATCATTGATGTATTTCCACCTCACCAGCAACAACAAATTAAAGTGCAATTGGCTAATATTTTAAAAGGCGTTCTATCTCAGCAACTTCTACCACGTTATGATGTAAAGGGACGTTGTGTTGCCTTAGAAATTATGATTAATAACCCAGCTATCACTAATCTTATTCGTGAGGGTAAAACCCATCAGATTTATTCTCAGATTCAAACAGGTGGTTTAAGTGGTATGGTAACCATGGATAGCTCCATTGCTAAACTCTATAAAGAAGGTAGGATTTCGCTAGAAACAGCAAATCAGTATGCGCAAATCAAAGATGAACTCAAGCGTTTATTAGAACGCCGATAAACAAGGAAGGAAAGGAGGGCGTTTTTTGGCTGTTTACTTATATAAAGCAAAAGATATTATCAATAATAAAATTATAAGAGGAGAATTAGAGTTAGAAAACGAGCAATTGGTTAAAAAGTTTTTGTCAGATAAATATTTTTATCCTATTTCTATACGTAAGAAGAACGTCCTAAATAGTGATCTAAGTGAGATAGGTATTTTTAAGACAAGAGTTAAAATGAGTGATATTACCTTCTTTTGTAAGCAATTTGCCGCTATGATTCAAGCGGGGATTAGTATTGGTCGTGCTCTTGAAATTTGCATCCAACAAGCAACCAATAGGTCTTTTAAAAAGAATCTCATAAATATCCATGAAGAAGTGAATAAGGGAATAACTTTATCAGAAGCTTGTAAAAAAGAAGGTATTTTTCCTGATATATTAGTTAGTATGATAGAGTGTGGAGAAGTTTCCGGTAATTTAGATGTGGTACTTCATCAAGTGGTAGAACATTTTGATACACAGTTAGGGACAGCGCGTAAATTAAAGAAAGCACTTACCTATCCAGCACTGACTTTGATGATTGTTATTGCAGTTGTTATTATCATGATGGTAAAGGTTATTCCAGCCTTTGTGGAAATGTTTGAGTCAACAGGTGTGGAGCTACCCTTACCTACCCAAATCATGATGAAGGTAAGCCATTTTATGGTAGCTAATGGCTGGATTTTAGGTATTATGACCGTTGGTCTTGTCATAGGGATTATAAATATCAAAAAAATTGAAACGGGACGAAAGTTTGTAGATGAACTCTCGCTTAAATTGCCACTTTTTGGTGACTTAAATAAAAAGGCATTATCGGCTACTTTTGCTAAAACACTAGCGATGTTAGTTGCATCAGGACTACCCATGCTTCAAGCTATGGAAATTGTAAAAAAGGTTATGAATCATGCAGTAGCCTGGGAAGAAATAGATCAAGCAATTGAGGAGTTAAAACATGGAAGTACCCTTCATAGAGCCTTAAAGGGAAGTAGGATTTATCCTGCTATTATGTTTAGTATGATTCATGTAGGGGAAGAAACAGGGGCTTTAGATGAAATGATGGTTAAGATAGGCAATTATTTTAATGAAGAGGTACAAACGACCATAGATAGCCTCATGGTACTTATTGAACCTGCCTTAACCGTGCTTATTGCCTTTGTAGTAGGAGGGATTATGCTAGCTGTTATTTTACCCACCTTTACTATGGCAACAGCAATGATGTAGTAAATTCCTAATTGGATTTACATAAATCTATTAAAATTAAAGGAGTGATTATAGTGGAGAATAGGAAACATAATCAAGGAGGTTTTACCATGATCGAATTAATCATTGTATTAGCGATTATGGGTATTTTAGGAGCAGTACTGGTACCAAGCTTTATAAATATGCGTAACAATGCAAAAATAACAGGGGATATTACCACAATTAAAACAGTTCAACGTGCAATGGATGTATACTTTATAGATTTAGATACAGATAAAATTGGAACAGGTAGCAATCTTATTACTAAAGGTGAAGGACTAGGAGCAACACCTAGTAAAACTGCTACTTCATCTAATTTGTTAACAGATAGTACTGGTATTATCAAGGCTTTGCATGATGCTGGTTATATGGATACAACACAACAAAACTTACAAGTAAGTAATGCAGGTATTGGATATGATGGTAATCATTTATTCTTAGAAATACCTAATAAGTTATTAGATAAATATAATGATTCAGCAAAGAATAAAGATCAAGGTTGGCTTAAATAGTAGGTATAAATATGGTAAGGCAGATATTCTGTGGAATATCTGCTTTCTTTAAAAGGAGTTAGTTTATGTTAAATAGCATTTTATTTTTTATTCTAGGTTTAGTGATAGGGAGTTTTTTGAATGTATGTATTTATCGCCTTCCTAAAGGAGAAAGTCTTATTTATCCTGGTTCTCACTGCACGCATTGTGGTCATGCCTTAAGTACATATGATCTTATCCCTATAGTGAGTTATTGCTGTTTAAATGGCAAGTGCAGGTATTGTAAGGAGAAAATTTCACCTTACTATGCCTTAGTAGAAGGGGGAACAGGTTTACTGTATGCTTTACTTTTCCATACTTTTGGTTGGAGCTTAGAGTTGCCTCTTTATATGCTCTTTATAAGCATCCTTATTGTTTTGACGCTCATTGATTGGGAATATATGCTTTTACCTACACCTATCCTTGTTTTTGGATGCGTTTTAGGGAGCATTTTTAGAGGTTTACAAGCAGCACGGTATCAAAATACAGCGTATTTATGGGCTCCTCTATTAGGCGCTTTAGTAGGGTTTGGACTTTTTTTTTGTTCTCTTTTTTGTTGGGAAATGGTTTTATAAAAAGGAATGCCTAGGTTTTGGAGATGTACGCCTTATGGCACTTATTGGGCTTTACGTATCCATTGACCTCCTTTTTTTGACTTTATTTTTAGCCTCCGTGTTAGCGGCTTTTTATGGAATTATTTTATTCTTTAAAAATAAGAAAAGTGAGGCGTATCCTTTTGCCCCCTTTATTAATGGAGCCGCACTTATTGCTATTTTATATGGATATCCTATTTTAGATTGGTACGGTCAATTAAGGGGGTTTTAGGTATAGGGAGTGAGTGTATGAAGTGGAAAGAAAACGGTTTTTCTCTTTTAGAAATAGCAGTAATATTGGCCCTTATTGGTCTCCTAGGTATAGCAGCACTTCCCAATATGCAAATGATTTATAAACAACAGACCAATAAATTAGCTAAAGAGATGGCACTTGATTTAACTACCCAGCGTGCCCAATGTATTTTATCTGCCACAACAGGAGAAGTCTTATTAACGCAATCAGTAATAGGTGGAAATTATGACTGCTATCAGCTATCACCAGCTAATATAGATATAACAGGAAGAGAAGTGTCTCAAAATGAGGGGGGATCTTCTCAGATGAAAATTATTATGCAGACTTCAACAGCTTCCTTAGTGGCACCCACTCTTATGGTAAAATTTGACCCAGAAGGTAAGATAAGGGACACATTAGATACTGAAGTATTAGAGCTTACAATAAATATTAGTTATAACAAGGCCCAGACAGAACTAAAGATGAATGGTCTAACAGGTCAATTTGAAATCAAGTAAGAGAGGGGGGAGAAAGGTGAAGACAAGAAATCAAAAGGGTTTTTCTCTGTTAGAAGCTGTTTTAGCATTACTTTTATTTACTTTACTCCTTGAGGGATTATTTGATTTTTTCGCTAAAACCTATGCAGGTTATGTTTACTTTGATCATAAGGCAACCAATATAAATGAAGCAAGGGTAGTGAGTGACTTTATTCGTAGAGAAATACGAGAGGCAGATGAAGTTGCGATTCATTTAATGGATACAACGGTTATTACAAGAGGTAATATGGAAGGGGTAACGGGAAGCACATTAAAACAAATAATGACTACTTCCGCAGGAATGGGGCTTAGGACTTTAAAGCTAGAAGCTAATGCAACGACAGAGGGAGCTCGCTATAAGTTAAGTTACAATTCAGGGGGAAGAACAGCTTTAGTATCCAATCAGATAGAAGATATTATTGTTCGAAAAGCTACAGATAGTCAGCTGATAAGTTTCCAGTGTAAGATATATAAAAAGAACCAAAATTATAAAAGTCAACGAATGGAGAGTACATTTACTGAAAATCTCTATTATAAGGAGTAGCAAATATAAAGTAAAAAAGAATAGGGGGTGACCATATGGCAAAGAGAATAATGGGGATTGAATTAGGAAATCACACTATTAAATTATTAGAGGTAACAAAAAAAGCAGCAACTTTAAAGGTTGAAAAATTTGCACTCCTAGAGATCCCTAAAGAAGCCATGGAGAATGGAATAATTACAGATAGAGAAGCCATTTGTCAAATGATTCGAGAAGAGAAAGCGTTGCAGAGGTTTAAAGCAAAAAAAGTGGTAGTGGTAATACAAAATAATGGGACAATTATTCGTCATGTAGTGATGGATAAAAAACCTGAAAAGTTAGTGAGAGAGCTTCTAGCTATCAAACCAGAGGAATATTTGCCAATCGAGCAAGGACACTATCAAATTGACTTTAAAGTGGTACGTGAATGGGAGGAAGAAGGACAAACAAAGATGGAGGTTCTTTTAGTAGCGGCACCCAATAGTGTTATATTACCGATGATGGATATGATAGAAAATCTAAAGCTTGAGCCTATTTCCATGACAATTCCTTCTGAAGCACTTGCAAAGGTATTTGGCATGAGTAACCGTATGGTACATGATACGGAAGAAGATGTTCTTATTTTAGATATAGGAGGTAAGTCTACAACAGCTACTATTATTGCAAGTGGGCAAGCTGTACTAACACGTATGATTGAATTTGGAATGGAGGTTATCAATGAAACGATCAATAGTTCATTTATTCGCTTAGATGCATCCACTATGGATCAAGAAAGTAAAAAAGAATATGACTTATATATCGAAGAACTTATTAAGCCTCAAATTGAATACAGTATTATTGCTGAACTTGAACGTATTTTACAGTTTTACTATTCACGTTTTGAAAATAGACCGATTAAAAAGGTTTACTTAATTGGTGGAGGAACACGTATTAAAGGATTAAGGCGTTATATTAAAGAAACTCTTAATATTCCTACTCAAGTGGTTAAGGAATTCAGTACAGTTATTGAAAGTCCAGATATTGATTTTGCAAGTTCAAGAGTATTTTTTGTGAATTTATTAGGAGCACTTAATAGTTTATAGAAAGGGGAGAAGACATGGGGGCAAAAAGGAAAGAGATTAATCTCATACCTAAAGAATACATACAAGCACAGCAAATTAAACGGCTTAAACGACTTGTTTTAGGGCTATTAATTATAGAGACAATAGTTTTTATGGGCACAGCTGTTGTTTCCCCTTATCTAGATAAAAAATATGAGCAAGCTGTATTAAATGAATTAGAATATATGAAAACAGACCCCAAATATGTAGTAGTTAATAAAAAAATAGCAGAGTTAAATGAAGCTAAGCAGGATTTGGAATTTTGGTCTCAAAAATATAATCAGCTGAAAGAAAAGAGTTTTGTAAGTACAGAGCTTTTAGATGGGATAAGCGCAAGGCTTCCTTTAGGTATGAAGATAAGTAGCCTTAGTCTTCTAGATACACAGAGTGTCAAAATAGAAGGGGAAAGTGAAAGTGAAGAACCGTTTAGTAGTTATCTTGTTTTACTTGAAAGCACCTATGGAGAAGCGAGTATAGTGTATTCTTTGTCAGAAGAAGAGGAGCGGTATAGGTATCATATTGAATTACAGTTTCCAGTGCCATTATCAGATGAAGCAAATGCAGCAGAAGCAACTGAAACAAATGAAGAGGGAATGCTAACCATGAATGAAGCGATGCAAACAGAAGCAGGAGGTGAGGAGTAATGCAAACTTTAAAATCACCTCAAAATATAGGGTTTTTAGCGTTGGTTATTTTAGTGTTATCCCTTCAAATGTATTATATGATGAATGTACGCAGTCAAACGATTAATCAAATACTTAATATTCAGCAAGAAAGTCTTTTAAAACAAACAGAAATCATGGTACAGGAGAAGAACTTAAGTGAAATAAGCGAATTTGAAGAGGAACTTAGACAAGTTCATTCTCAAACAAATGGGATAACCAGTATGTTGCCAACCGTCTCTTCAGATATTCAAGAGCTTATTGAATTTCGCGGATTAATGGCAGCCAATGGCTTTAAAGATTTGCAAGTAGAACAATTAGGTCAAATACTTCATGAAGATGAAAAAGCACATATCATTGAAAATCAATACCAACTCACCTATATTTCAACTTATACTGCAACAAAGGAGTTCCTGCTTAACTTACGCCACTCTAATCAGCTTATTAATATTTCATCTTTTGAGATGACCACTGCACCACAAGAAGAGGCAGAGAATGGGGAGGAGTATGGCAGTCAAATAGGTGAAGTTATTCAAGCTAAAATTGTTCTTTCTACTTTTTGTTTAAAAGGCGAAGGTCAAGAAGAAACGTATATACCTTATATAATAGGAACGAGTCATGTGAGTAAAGGTATAGAAAATAGTAAAGGAATGAGTCAACAAGAGGAGATAGAGGTTAACAGCGATACGGTAGCACAGCCTCACTTAACAAAACCACAGCCTCAAATGAATGATTTTTATTTGAATCTATGGGATACCTTGGTAGCGGGTGAAAATTTTACCTTTTCAGGACCAGCCCCCTTGCAACGCAGTTTTACAGGCTTACGTTCAGGAGCAAATGTTTATGTTACTTTAACCTTAAGAGAAGATGGGTATGATGTGAGCTTGGAAGATGAGGAGGGGAAAGTTCAACAAAATAGTGTGCAATATAGCCTAGAGGACTTAAAATTAATTGTGGATTCCAATATTGCACGTATTAAGGAAGTAATGCCAACGGTTCAAATATTTATTCGTAATTATACCAATCAAATGATAGAAGTACAGTGTAAAGGTTCTAACTTGGATTTAATAACCATTTATAATGAGTATGATGAAATGGTAAAGCCTGGTGAAGTAAAAGGAAAGGTAAAACGGATTTAAGAGGAAGTAGGGGAGTGAAGCATGCTAAAGTACACAAAAAAGATAGAGGGAATGTCTTATTTAGAAATAATTGTTTGCCTTGTCATTGTGTCCATGATGGTTTTACCTTTATCTGCTTCCTTTGTTTCTTCAACTCGGATGAGAGAAGAGGGAGTTGATTTAACACAAATCACCTTTACTACCGAACGGCTTATGGAAGAGGTTAAGGAACAGTTAAGAGTGGATTTAAAGGATGCTTACCTGTTAGAAACAACAGGGAATACTGGTGCAACCTATGCCTATTATCTTGATCCAGGCATAGGAAATAAGTATGAGATTCACTGGTTAAGTGACTTTTTTAGAAGTAAACCTTCCACCTATGTAGAGACAACCTATGACATCAATCGTTATGAATATGAGGTTGCTATCTGGCCTTTAGAGAATTATCCGGGAGGAGCAGTTATTGAGATGGCATCGGTAGGGAGTGAACCCGCCTTTAAACTACATACTTCTACAACAGATGCGGCTCTAGCTTTTCATTACAGTACGGAAGATAAAAAAAAGCTACCTAAGTTGGATCCTCTTTTAAGTGGGCAACAACTTTTCGGAGAAAAGCTTTACTTAAGTGCTACAGACTTTGATGGAAACCCATTATCAAAGATTAATGGAATGGTGACACTTCGCTTAGAAAAGGAGACAAGTGCTAGTCCTAAAATTTTAAAGATGGGCCTAACGTATCAGAATCTAATCATTACACCTATGAACTTAAAAACCAGTAGTGGTCAAATCGGTTATAAAATTAAACTAAATACGAGCATACCTGGTAGAGTAGAACCCAATCTGATGCTGATTGATACACGTCTTATTAGTAGCTATGAAGATATGCAGATTAAAGCAACTTGCCTCGAAATAGAAAATGCTAGTAAAGCACCTTTATGGATTAAGTTAATAGGGCGAAAGGATGAATGGGATAAATTAGATGAGATGTTACATATTCTTATAGAGGATAAAGAGTTAATAGGAAAGACTACTTTAGAAAAAGTAATAGTCACTCATACAAATAGGAGTTACTTGATTGGTATTGTAGTGAGAGATAAAAAGCCGGTTATGGGGGAAAGTGGAAAAATTGTTAAAACAATGATGGATTTATTAACCTATGAACCTAATGAAAGGGAGTAAGGAGGAAAGTATGCAGCAGTCACATAATAGCCTAAATAACTTAAAAATCAATCAAAAGGGTGAAGCTATGCTGATTACCACTATTTTACTCCTTGTACTTGTTGTAATCATGGCAGGTCTTGCTAATATTTCAGGTATGCAGTGGAATCTAGCTTATTTACAACGTAATACCAGTAATACGTATTATTTAGCTCAGTCAGGAGTAGAAAAAGGAGCAGACATTATTAACAAGGCTTTACAAGCTAAGCTACCAGAGATAGCAGAAAGGGTAAGAGACACCTATTTAACAGAGGTAACAAGTTTAAGTCAGGTACGTAGCAAAGCTGCAGATTTAGTAGATGCAGAGAGTAATCTCTATTATACCAATGGGCTACGTTATGGAAGCGATGGTTTTTATATTGAGCAAGAAGCTTTAAGTCGCTTCATTAAGAAAGAGCTTTATCATTTTATAGCCACACATTATAGTGGCAAAACCATGAACTATGAGCTTAAAGGAGATGGGCAACACAATTTAGACACAAAAATTGAAATAGCTTTTAATCCAGATGCAACCTACGATATTACTAAGATAGATAATCCTACTGAAAAGGAATATACAGATAAGCCACGTTTTCTTATTACAGCTACTGCAAAGGTGATGGAGGGTAGCAAAGTCAAAGATATCAAAAAGGTGGAGGGAAGAATGGAATTAGATATTCCTTCCAAGCTGAATAATATTCTTAGTGAAGCGTATAACTGGCTGTATAATCCACCAGAAATACTAGATAGTGCCATAACTTGCTTTGGAGATATGGTGGTTACCAGTGGTGCCGAACTTGTTGTGGAGGGTGATATACGAGTCAAAGGAACTCAAGGAGGTAAAACGACAACGCGTCAGGGGATATTAGTAGGGTCAGACTATGCAATTGATTTGGTTGTACCTCCTATTACTTCTACAGGAGGATTGGTTGTAAGTAATGGTGGGAGTTTAACGGTTAAAAAAGATGGGGCAGCTATCTTTTCGCGTCCAGAAACATCTTACTTGTCAAATAAGAACAGGGTGGTTATGTCCAATAGCCAGAGGCTTTTAGCTAGTAGCAGTGCTATAAGCCAGCCCACGACTAGCTCCCATTACACTTCTAATTCGGGGAGTATCTATTGCGAAGGCAATGTGATTGTGACGCAAGGGTGGGCAGCAAATGATGCAGATGTGAGTCGATACAATACAGCCTATAGAGGGAAACTTGATGTAGTAGGTGATATAATTGCCAATACTGTAGCTATTTGTGATGATGCACAAGGTGGTTATAATTCTATGCCTCACCAGGAAGAGAGAAAAGGGAAAGGGCATGAAATCAAAGTAGGAGGAAATATCTTTGTAGAAAATGATGTACGTATTACGAGGTATATAACTAGCCAAAGTAATATTAAGGTAGATGGAGCTATCTTTGGTATTTCAGATGGAGATACAACAACTTATGCTGTAATGGCTGTATCAGGTACACCACCAACTGAAACGTTAATACCTCTTGAAATGAAGGATCCTAATGCCTCCAGTGGTGTGTTTAATGAAGGTGGGGACAATACTACCGGTTCAACAATGATACAAGCAACAGGTATGTACGTAAATGGACAACCCTTTATTGACTTTGGTGATGGTAACTACTATCACTTGTGGGAGAGTATTGGAGAGCCTTTTAAGGATGTTCGTTTTTTCTATGATCTTGCAGGACTTAAGATTGAAGGAAAAAATATATATTTAAATGATTCGCTATTAGGAGCAGAAATTAAGCAAAATAAAATATGGATAGGAGATAAAAATAGGATTTATGCCCCCAATACAGGCAAGATATCTGGTTTGTTTGGAGGAGCAACATGGAGTGATGGAACACCCGAAACAATTACGCCCCCCAACGTTAGAATAGCAAACAAAGATCAGGCGAGAGGGGTATTTTATTTAGGAGACTATGGTCCGGCAGGTGCTCTAGGAGCACTTACACTAAGTAATTTAACAACTAAAAAGGAGGGTTATAGTAATGCAGCCTATTTTAATCAAGATATACTGTATTATACAGGAGACCCTTCACTTTATAGTTCCAATCAACAGGACATGTACTTCAAATATTTTAAAGATATAACCACAGCGAACAATCTAGGATTAAGGGGATATATGAATTCCAAAAAAAGTATTTTTTATGGAGCAAATACACTAGGAGTTAAAGAAGAAATACCTGTATTAAACTTTGATGATGTAATAAGGGGCTTTGCATTTGGAAACACATGGTTTAATACGTTAAGAAGTTGGAGTTATGATACACCTATTGAATATATAGAAGGAGGAGCTGTTGATATTAGCAAGTATTACATAGAGGAGATAAAGGAAGGAGAGGTAAGTGGCATAGCAACCCCTTGCCCTACTATTCTTATCAATACAAGTACAACTAGCAGTAATCCTTTAACTTTATACACCAGTGACCAAATGAAATCAACTTTTAGAGGCATTATTATTAGTAAGGGCAGTGTTGAGATAAGGGGAACCTCTGCTGCTCCCAATATAAATATTGAAGGCAGTTTGATTGTTGATGGTGGAGAGCAGCATCATGCACAAGAGCGTATGGAAGGAAAAGCGGTAGGACTTTCTGTAATCGGACAGGATACAAAAGTACACATCAGGCATAATCCAGATATTTTATTACAGGTAAAGGCGAAGGATAAAAAGAGGTATCATCAAGTCTTAGACGCCCTAAAGATTACACAGTTTAAAGACTTTCAAAGTAGCACCTCTAAAGCTATAATGAGTGAAATATTAGGACCCTATGATAGGAGTCAAATACCTATATTGGATCCCATTATTTATACGACAGGACGGGTGAAGCTTTCAGCTCATTCAATCCTAGAAATAGAAACGCAAAAAATTAGGGTACGAATTAAAAATATGAAAAAGATTAATGGGTAAGGGAGGTTGAAAAAATGAAAAGAAGATTAGGGATAGTGATGATGCTGAGTCTAGGATCTTTAGTAGGCTGCACCTCAGTACAGCGTACACCCTTTCCAACATTTAGCAATTTAGCACCTATAGAAGTTGAAAAGAAAGAAAAAGATGAATTGATAAACGAAAAACAGCTTCAAACTTTTTTTAGTAACTATTTATCCTTATCAGAGGAGGGAATGTTACTCATGAATGTGCAGCCACAATTAGGGGATGAGGACTATGAAGAATACTTTAGGCTGTATCGTGAGAAGCTTAAAAATTTATTAGGGGAACAACTCGCTTCATCTGCTAAGGAGAAGTTGAAAGAGGCGTATCGTACTTATGATTTTCACTTACCTAAAAAATTATCAATTAATGGATATGTTACTTATGGGCCTGCAAAGGTAGAGCAGGTAGAAATTTTAGCAACACGCTTCGTAGAAGACTCTATTCTTTATAAAGTAGCTGTAACAACGGAGCATAGTGTTGAAAACTTAGCTGCAGCAAATAGTAACTATCGCTGGGATGAAAGCAAGGGTTATTATGTACAAAACAAGGAGCCTACTCAGGGTGAAAATACCTTTCATTCAGATAAAGAGGATAGAGGTGGTTTAGAAGAATCATTTTATTATTTGCAAGAAACGCCAGAAGATACAGAGGATGCAATTAAACTTATAGAATATTATTGGGTGAAGGTTGAACAAGGTGAGAGTTTAAAGGTAGAAAGTATTAAAGAAGGGTCACCCATTAATGTAAATGAGAAAAAAAGGCAACTAGCTACCAATACTAAACATGTAAAACGGATTGCCTATAATGAGCAAGCTTCTAGTAAGGAGTTAGAAATGATTAAAAAGGTATTTACGAAACTCTTTAGTCAGCCTAAAGAATTTTATACGTACTATAGTGAACTTCTTTCAACCCATGATGTAGCTTTAAAGGATGTATGGTGGAATCAATTGGATTTAAGTAAAGAGGTATTAATTCCAAAAAAACAAAGTAAAGATGCTTTCAATGGAGTGATTAACCCTTATAAGGATAATTTAAAAAGCATAGCGGTTGATAGGGAGCAACTTGTAGTGAAGCCAAGTATTTATGGAACGAAAAAGCAACCGCGCTTTCGTGTGTTTATCCCTGCTAAAGGAGTAGACATAGATGATAACCAATTGTACTACCTTTTTGAGTACTATGTAGGGATGGAACAAGGAAAAATCGAATACATTTATTATGTGAAAAGAAGTGAACTTTCAGAAGAAGATTACGGAAAAGTCATACAAGGTGAAGAAATAACCCTTGAATAGAAAAGCCTCATATAGCCAATGTATAAAAAATAGTGTATACTACAACATATACTTTAAATAAACTAAATAACGAGGCGTTTGGTGATGAATAAATTTTTTCCAACAGAATATTTACCATCTATTTATGAGATAGACATTGATGAATTAAAAAAGAGAGGGAAAAAGGGTATTATCTTTGATATTGATAATACCCTTGTTCCGTATGACGTAGCAGAACCTCCACAGTCTATTATTGCTTTTTTTGAAAAGATAAGACAAGCAGGTATTAAGATTACACTGGTTTCTAATAATACAGAAGACAGAGTAACACGTTTTAACCAAAACCTAAAAGTATTTGCACTCCATAAATCTCAAAAACCTTTTACTAAAAGCTTTAAAAAGGCATTAGAGCTTATGGACTGCAGTAAAGAAGAGGCTCTCATTGTAGGAGATCAAATATTTACAGATGTCTATGGTGGCAATAGTGCTGGTATAGAGACTATTTTGGTTGTGCCAGTCAGTGATAAAGATGAGTGGATAACCAAAATCAAACGTGGATTAGAAAAAAGGGTGATTAAACATTATGAAAAACAACGTGCAAAGCATAACAGGTAAATATGCAGTATGTGGGGTAATAGGTGATCCTATTACCCACACTTTGTCACCAAGGATACATAATGCTCTAGCTTTTGCTTATCATTTACCAAGTATTTATGTACCTTATCCTGTGAAAAAAGAAAAACTAGGTGAGGCCATTAAAGGGGCTCATGCTTTAGGGATAAAGGGTTTAAATGCCACCATGCCCCATAAGCAAGAGCTTTTTAAATATGTACATAAAGTAGATGTTTCTGCTGAGCGGGTAGGGGCTATTAATACCCTTGTTTATGAAGAAGGAGGGTATATAGGTTATAATACCGATGCAGTAGGTCTTTTTATGGCCTTAAAAGAACGGGGGATTGAATGGAAAGGTAAAAATGTGGCGATTATAGGTAGTGGAGGAGCAGCTTATGCCACTTACGTGGCCGTTGCCGAAGAGGCCAGTTCTATCCATTTATTTAATCGGACACGAGCGAATCTTGAAAAGTTAAAAAGCCATATGGAAGCTTATTACGAAGTGCCTACCTTTCTTTATGAAATGGATACACCTTGTGAAACACATTTTGACATGGTGATTCAAACAACCGGTATTGGGATGGGAATTTATGAAGGGCAAATGCCCACTTGTACGGAACAAGTCTTAAAACATGCAGGTGTGGCGGTAGACCTTATTTATGCGCCTAAAGAAACAGCCTTTTTAAAAGTAGCTAAAGCCAAAGGTTGTCTTTGTGAAAATGGATTTGGAATGCTTTTTTATCAGGCAGTCAAGGCTTTTGAATGGATGCATGGCATAACCTGCAAAGAAGAATGGAACCAGCAAATCAAAAAACAAATGATACAGGATTTACACTTATAGAAACAGTACTTGTACTCTTTTTAAGTAGTTTTTTAATAGGAGCTCTATTAGGAGGGGTTAAGCAACTTGAACGTGCACGATTTGAGGCGTATTTAAAAGAGGTGCAAACAGGCATTTTAAGTGCACAGCAAATGGCGACTTTGACAGGGACAAGTTATACGTTATACTGTGGAAGTAGAGACATCTTTATACTTAAGGGTGGAGTGAGTTTCTATCGCTTCCCTATGAGTAGGAAGGTGGAAATGCTACCAGATGAAACAACGTTACAAAGAGGTACGTTTAATGGGAGTAGCCGTTCTTGTGCAGGGAGTATTGTACTAGTTCACCGTGGACTTAAAGAAAAGGCAACCTTTACAATTCGTGTAGCTTCTGGAAAGTTGACGCTTTACAAAGAGCCGTACAAATATTAAAGGGGAGATAGGATGAGACGTATTTATTTAGTTGGCTTTATGGGGTGCGGAAAGTCTGTTATTGGACAGCATTTGGCTACAAAATTAGGATATGCATGGGTAGATTTGGATACACTTTTAGTGAAAAGGCAAGGATGCGAAATTGCTCAGATCTTCGATACCTATGGAGAAGCTTATTTTAGAAAATTAGAAACTTTACTTTTAAGAGAAAGTAAAAAATGGAATAAGGTAGTTATTTCAACAGGTGGCGGTATAGTCATGCAGGAGGAAAATAGGTTTTTACTAAAAGAAGAGGAGACATTTTATCTCGCGTGGGAAGGAAAAACTTTATATGAACGTGTATTAGCAGATCCGTCAAGACCTTTGGCAAGCAATAGGGAGAAGCTAGAGACTCTTTATGAGCTGCGACTTCCTCTTTATGAGGATATTGCAGCTCATAAAGTATGGTGTGAAGGTAAAACACCCCAAAGGGTTGTTGAAGAAATTATAAAAGCAATGGAGGAAACAAATGAAAATAGTTGTCATTAATGGACCCAATTTGAATTTTTTAGGTATCAGGGAACCTCACATATATGGAAACAGTTCTCTGAATGATTTAGAGAAAAAAATAAAAAACTATAGTTGTGAAAGACAAATAGATGTGCAGTTTTTTCAATCTAATTCAGAAGGAGCACTCATTGATTATCTGCAGAGTTGCTATTATGAGAAGGTAGAGGGCATTATTATCAATCCAGGTGCCTATACCCATTATAGTTATGCCCTTAGTGATGCTATTAAAAGTATTTCTATTCCAACAATAGAGGTGCATATTTCTCATATACATAATCGAGAGGAGTTTAGAAAGCATTCGGTAACGGCGTCTTCTTGTATCGGAGTTATTGAAGGCTTTGGAATGGAAAGCTATCGCATTGCCTTAGATGCCATGCTGTATTATTTAGAGAAGCAAAAAAGTGAGGAGACAGAAAATGAAAACTAGAATTCAAAAATTACTTTGCAAGATGGAAGAACTAAAGATAGAGGCTATGCTTATTGATAGTCGTACCAATAGACGGTATATGAGTGGGTTTTCAGGTTCCAGTGCCATGCTCTATATTACCTCTAAGAGACAAATACTCATTACTGATTTTCGCTATTTAGAACAAGCTGCTAAAGAGTGCCCAGACTATGAAATTATTAGTCAAGGTAATCTCGGTTTACTTAAAACAGCTTTAAAATATGCAAGTGAAGAAGGCATAAAGGTATTAGGCTTTGAAAGTGAACATGTCAGTTATGCGACCTATTTAACTTTTGCTGAGCAGAAGTCATTTACTTTTATTCCTACTCAAAAAGTCATTGAAGATTTTAGAAAAATTAAAGATAATGAGGAAATCAAAAAAATTGCTAAAGCAGAAAGCATTGGTGATTTAGCTTTTTCTCATATTATAGAATTTCTTAAAGAGGGATACCATCAAGGCATTACAGAAAATGATGTAGCTCTTGAAATCGAACGTGTTATGCGTAAAAATGGTGCTACGGGTACCTCTTTTGATTCCATTGTAGCAACAGGTGTAAAATCTTCTCTTCCACATGCTCAGCCAAGTAACTGTACATTTAAAAAGGGGGATTTTGTTGTAATGGATTTTGGCTGTATTTATGAAGGCTATTGTTCTGATATGACACGTACCGTTGTGATAGGAGAAGCAAATCAAAAGCAAGTAGCAATTTATAACACGGTATTAGAGGCACAACATAAGGCTCTAGAAGTTATTCAGCCAGGTATGAAAGGTAAAGAAGTGGATCAAATTGCACGTGATATTATTGCAAAAGCGGGATATGATACTTATTTTGGACATGGTTTAGGTCATTCTTTAGGTCTTGATATCCATGAAAATCCTCGATTTTCACCACTTGAGGAGGCAACTATTGAAGTGGGAATGTGTATGACTGTAGAACCGGGAATCTATATTCCTGACTTTGGAGGTGTGCGCATTGAAGATGTTGTAGTAGTGACTGAGACAGGTATTTTAAATCTTACCCACTCACCTAAAGAGCTAATTGTCATTAAGTAACAAAAAAAATCGTTGAAAAATTGAAAAATGTAGTTTACACTATATGAAGAAAAGATAATTAGGAGGAAATAGAATGATTTCAGCAGGCGATTTTAGAAATGGTGTTACTATCGAATTTGAAGGTAGCTTATACCAAATTATTGAATTCCAACATGTAAAGCCAGGTAAAGGTGCAGCGTTCGTGCGTTGTAAAATTAAAAATATAAAAACAGGTGGCGTGGTAGAAAGAACCTTCCGTCCTACTGAAAAAGTGCCAAAAGCACATATAGACCGTAAAGATATGCAATATCTTTATTCAGATGGTGAACTTTTCCACTTTATGGATGTTAATACCTATGATCAAATTGCAGTTAATGCAGATGCAGTAGGAGATAATTTGAAATTTGTTAAAGAGAATGAAATGGTAAAAGTTATCTCTCATGAAGGAACTGTATTTGATATTGAAGCACCACTTAGTGTAGAGCTTCAAATCGTTGAAACAGAACCAGGTTTTAAAGGTGATACCGCTCAAGGTGCTACAAAACCAGCGATTGTAGAGACAGGGGCTAAAGTAATGGTACCTTTATTCATTGAACAAGGTGAAGTCATCCGTATTGATACACGTACTGGAGAATATACAGGTAGAGCATAAGGATAAATAGGAAAGGCTGTTACATTAAGTAGCAGTCTTTTTCATTCCATTTTGAGCTGAGGGGAGAAGAATATGAAACAAAAAGAAAGAGAATTACAGTTGCCCCTTTTAAAAAATGTGGGGTTATGGCTTATTTTTAACTTGCTCTTATGTTTAACTGTTGAGATGATTGGGACATTAAATGGGATAGAACGTCTTATTTATCTTATTGTGCATAGTGATGTATTCCTGATGAATTACATTGTTTTGCTTATCTTAACCTCTCCCGCTCTCTTTTTTAATAAGATGCCCTTTGTATTTAATTTAATAGCTGTTTTCCTTATGGGTGTGGCCCATGCCAGTCGTATCTTATTAATAGTAAGGGGACTTCCTTTAACTTGGGGAGATTTTTTTATTGCAAAAGAAGGGTTATCCATTGCAGACAAATATGTATCTCCCTCACTTATTGGTATGATGATAGGTTTACTTATATTGGGGGTTTTGCTACTTTATTATTCCTATAAAATACGATTGGTTGAGTATTATACTAAAAGAGGAATGTTGTTTTTATTTATTATGACAAGTATCAACATCCTTATTATTTCAGAGGCACATAGGCAAAATAAAGTAAGTGAGATAGTAGATGAAAAACAAGAGGTAACAAGTAGTGAAGAAGGAACACTTTATGCATTTATAACCTCTTATAAAGGAAATAAGGATGAAATTGCAGAGACTTATACCCCTCAAGTTATAGATGCTATTCGAGAGAAATTAAGTAATCAACCCATAAAGGATTTGGGAAATAAGAATCCTAATATTTTATTTGTTCAGGTAGAGTCCTTCATTGACCCGTATAGTTTAAAAGGAATAACTTATAGTGAAGACCCTATCCCTTATATGCGCCCTTATTTAGAAACACAGTGGAGTGGTCTAATGGAAGTACCAGATGTGAATACAGCACGTACTGAGTTTGAAATATTAACAGGCATTCGTATAAAAGATTTCTTTGAATATCAGGTACCTTATACCAGTGATGTGTTAGATGGAAGAGTAATTGAGTCTATTGCTCATCTTTTAAAGAGAAAAGAGTATAGCACAACAGCTATACATAATAATGAAGGAAGCTTTTATAGCCGAGATAAAATATATGGTTTACTTGGTTTTAAACGTTTTATTGCTTTAGAAGATATGACAGGTGTTACTTATAGTAAAAATTGGCCCAAGGATGAAGTCTTAAGAACTTATATTCAAAAAACACTTAAAGGAACAAGGGAAAGGGACTTTATTTATACAGTAACAGTAGGAACGCATTCAAGTTATGATACTCAGTACAACAGCCCTTCTTCTGTAATCAAAGTAGGAGGAACAGCTTCAACTGAAGCTATTTGCCAAGTACAAGACTACATTGACCGTTTACATGAGACTGATGCGATGCTAGGTAAATTGATGCATGATCTAAGGGCATCGGTGGAGCCAACCGTTTTAGTTGTGTATGGAGATCATATTCCTGCTTTGGAGGCACTCACCATGGATTCTACTTATGTAAAAAACAAAGTACCTTACTTTGTTATGAGTAATTATGTGCTTCAAGGTAACATGCCAAAAGATACGACCTCTTATCGTTTATATACAGAAGTACTAAACCTACTGGGGATACAAGGAGGAACCTTGCAAGCAGCTCATAATAGCTTAGCAAAAGATGGAGATTATTTTAAAGAATTGGATTTGATTGCATATGATATGCTGATTGGAGAATGTAGGATAAACAAAGGAAAAGTGACCTATGAGATACAAGATTTACAAAGAGGAGCACCATAAGGAAGAGAGACTACTAGGAGAACTAGTGGTCTTTTTTTTTGTCCATTTTTTCTGTTCTAGCCTTTTCTTTTTTGGCATATATTGAATTAATGATACAAGCAGTTCATGTTTACAGAGGAGGAAATATATGTTAAAGGAAGAAATCATAAGTATTATGCCCTCTCCTCTACGCGAGATGTTTTTAAGGCTAGAGGAAGAGGATTATAAATGGTTACAAGAAATAAGGTTGCGAGTCGGACAACCCGTTTTACTTAGAGTCAATAATCAAGAACTGGGAATTAATCTTCAAGGGAAATGTGAAGTCAAATACAGCTACCAAGTCATAGGACAGGATATTGAAGGTTTACTAAAATATTTAAGTGGCTTTTCACTTTATGCATTGGAAGATGAAATCAGGCAAGGCTATGTGACGATTCGAGGTGGGCACCGCATCGGACTGAGTGGCAAAATGGTAGTAGAAAATATGCAAATCAAAACAATGAAGTATATAAATAGTATAAATATTCGTATAGCACATCAAATTATTGGCTGTAGTAAAAGAGTAATGCCCTATTTAGTCAGCCGTGAGAAGGTTTATCACACATTAATTGTATCACCACCTAAATGTGGGAAAACAACTTTACTGCGAGATATAGTAAGATACTTAAGCGAAGGCTATAGTGGCTATGGTCCTTATCGTGTAGGTGTTGTAGATGAACGATCTGAGATTGCAGGGTGTTACCAAGGTATTCCTCAAAATGATGTAGGGATGCGAACAGATGTATTAGATGGTTGCCCTAAAATAGAAGGCATGAAAATGCTTTTAAGGGCAATGTCACCCGAGGTGATTGCGGTAGATGAAATTGGAAAAGAAGGTGATTTATTGGCCTTGCAAGAAGTACTAAGTGCAGGGGTTTCTATTATAAGCACCGTTCATGGTAAGAATATAGAGGATTGTAAGCATAGACCATTATTAAAGGAATTATTAGGAGAAGGTTTATTTGAGAGAATTATCCTTTTATCCAATAGGCAAGGACCTTGTACAATAGAAGGCATTCTAGAAGGAAGGACTTATACTCATTTATCAGGAGGCTAAAAGGAGGAAGAAAGATGCGATTAGTGGGGATTGGCATAGTCTTTATAAGCTGCACCCTAGCAGGGTTTGTTTTAGATAGCTATGAAAGAAAGAGACTTACAGAACTCGAGCAGTTTGTGTATATTTTTGAACTTTTACGTGCTGAGATTGAGTATCGACTGACACCATTAGAAGAAGCTTGCTATGTAATGACTCAATTTGCTTCTTTTGCAATTGGTAAAGTATGGGAAGATTTCGCTAATCTCTTAAAAGGAAAGCAGTCAGTTAATGTGACTCAAATGTGGGAAGAGGCACTTATGGGAAGTAAAATATACTTTCATTTAAAAGATAAGGATTACGAAATACTAGAGAGCTTTGGTAAAGCTTGTGGCTACTTAGATAAAAACATGCAAAGTCGTAATATTGATATGCTTATTGTAAGGTTAAAAGAAGAACTGGAAAAGGCTAAGGTACAGTATGAGAAGCAAGGTAAGTTAAATCGTTCCTTAGGCATTTTAGTAGGAGCTTGTCTAAGTTTATTTTTAATATAGGGGGTAAAGGATATGTTTAATATGAGTGGACTAGATTTGATGGTTATCTTTAAGCTAGCAGGTATTGGGCTAGGGACGACACTTATTAATCAACTCTTAAAGAAAACAGATGCAGGGGAATGGGTATTTTATACAACAACCATGGGGATTATTTTTGGGCTTCTTATTGTCCTTCAATATGTGCTCCAATTTTTTGAAGCAGTACAGACCATGTTTACCTTTTAAGGGGGGATGAAAGTGGAAATCCTGCAATTAATCGGTTTTGCCATGACCTCTGTGATGCTTATTATGTTGGTTGGCAAATACAATAATAGTACAAAGGCATTTAGCTTAATTATTCGGCTGGCTACTGTAGTCCTTTTTATGCTCTTTATTGTGCAACAACTAGGTGATGTTTTCCGCGTCATTCAAGAGCTGGCAAGTAAGGTCAATATGGAGAGTGGCTATTTAAATATTATTTTAAAGATTATAGGTATTGCCTATATTGCAGAGTTTGGCTATCAACTTTGTAAGGATGCAGGTGAAGAAGCCATTGGTTCAAAAATACAGCTAGCTGGTAAAGTTATGATTTTTGTCATCTCAGCCCCTGTTATTTTTGCAGTTGTTGAGATGGTAGCGGGCTTATTGTAGGTGGATAGGAGGTTGAGGATGAAACGAAAGAAAATCCTAGGATTAGGGTTATTGCTCTTTTGCTTATTTGGGATAAGTCCCTTATATGGAGCGGAAGTCGAAGACATACAAACAAAGGAGCAAGAAGAACAAATTTTAGAATATCAACTCAATTTTTTTAACTGGCAAGGTATCGAAGAGATGGAGAAGAGCCTTAAGGAAACCATGCCTACTTTAGAAAGCTTTGATTTAAAACAAGAGGTGCAAAGCTTAATAAAAGGGGAGAAAAGCTTCTCGCTAGATTATCTGATAAAAAAGATAGGGAGTAGTCTCTTCCAAGAATTAGGAGTGTTTATTCGGTTAGGTGCTAGGTTTATTCTTATTGTGCTATTGTGCAACTTATTGCAAACCTTAAGTAGTTCCTTTGAGTCTAAGGGGACAACACAAATTAGCTTTTTTGTATGCTATCTCGTTATTATTTATAGCGTGATGCAATCTCTCTTGGTGATGGTGGATTTGGCGAGTCGTACAATCAGCGGAATGAACCAGGTGATGACTGCATGTATTCCAACACTTATAGCTTTTATGACCACATCAGGTTATGGTTCTTCGGGCTATGCCATGGCACCTGTTATTAGCTCTGCTCTGACGTTAAGTACTTATTTTTTACAAAAGCTTGTTTTGCCGAGTATCATTTCTGTTATTTTATTACAACTTATCAGTACCATGAGTGACTCTTTTAAAATAGATAAATTGATAGACTTATTTTATCGTCTAATGAAATGGGTACTAAGAGGTGTACTTATTGTAGCAATTGGTGTACTTAGTGTTTACAAGGCTACACTTCCTTATGTGGATATGACAGTTAAAAAGGCAGCTATTAGTGTCTCTAAAACCTTTATTCCTATTGTAGGAGATGCAGTAGGAGGAGCAGTAGATTTTATGATGAATTGTTCTTTTTTAGTTAAAAATAGCTTTTGTATTGGCGTGATGTTACTAGTCATTAGCCTAGTGAGCATTCCACTTATTAAAATTTTAGCCTATTGTCTTATTTACCATGTAGCAGGCGCAGTCATTGAACCTCTAGGAGATAAAAGGATGGCGAGTCTTGCCACACATTTAGCAAAGGGCTGCGAATTTATTATGAGTACCGTTGGAGTCGTAGCTATTTTGTGTCTCTTTGTCCTGGTGATATGTATGGGTGTAGGTACACAGCGTTTGGAGGTTAGCGATGAAAGAGTATTTACAAATGCTGATATGGGTCATGCTCTTTGTGCTTGTGGTAGAAATGATTTTCCCTGATTCGGCTTATCGCAAATATTTAAAACTTATTTTAGGCTGCATTATTTTATATACCTTATTAAATCCACTTAAAAATTGGCTTACATTAGATGGAAGAAGCTATGATAGCTACGTAGGTTACTATCAAAATCAGTTTACCTTAACAACAGGACAAGGTTTCACAGAAGCTTATCAAGAGGAAAAGGAAAAGCAACAGGAGGTTCTTAAAAAAACAGTGAAGGAAAATATGATAAAGCTTATTGAAAAAGAGGTAGATGTGACAGTAGCAAGTTTAGAGCTGCAGTGGGAGGAGAGTAACGAAGGAACTCTTATAAAAGAAATAAACTTAATAGTGAGGGATAAAGTAGAAAAGGGAAAGATTGAAATACCTCGTATCCAAATAGGTGAGAAGAGTCATACGGTAAATGGGGATGAGACGAGTTTAAAAAATAAAATAAAAACTTGTCTTAAAAACTTCTATAACGTACAAGTCTGTAATATACATATTACAGTACAAAAGAATGATTAGGGGGCAGAAAGATGCTAGAGAAATGGTTTAATAAAGTGAAAGGACCACAAAACAAAAAAGGATTAACGGGTGTTTTATTACTCTTACTTTTAGGACTAGGAATTACTTTCTTTCCTATAAGTCCTAGAGAAACACCAACCAAAGCAGTTGTTACACCAAGTAGTGAAGCAGCAAAAGAACCTTTAACTTATGAGGAAGCCTTAGAAAAGAGGTTAACTATCATTTTACAAAAAATGGAGGGAGTTGGTCAGGTAAATGTGATGATTACAACCGTTTCCGATAAGGAAAAAATATTGGCAGAAGAAAAGACGCAGAGTCATCAAAAGCAGCAGGAAACCGACCAAGGCGGAGGAACGAGAATCACAGAGAAGGAGGATATGCAAAATAAAATTATTCTTCAGACGGGAAACGTCCCTTATGTGATCAAAGAAAATAAGCCCATTATAAAAGGGGTTCTTGTTATAGCTGAAGGAGCAGAAAACAGTGAGGTAAAAAGTAATATTATTCAATCGGTTACTTCACTTCTAGATGTTCCAGTACATAAAGTAGCTGTTTATAAAAAAGGGAAATAGGAGGAAATCAAATGTTTACATTTAAAAGAAATCAAATTATTATTACGGTACTTGTTTTTATGATTGCTGTAGCTGCTTATTTAAATACAAAGGAACCTGTAGCAGGGGTAAAACCTCAGCTTGTTGAAGTGCCAGGAGAAGAAATGGAAGAAAAAGACTTTTTTGAAAATTACAACTCTGTGATTCAAGAGCTTCCACCCGATGGTGAAGAAGTGAGCCTAAGTCAGGTAGAGCCTAACCAAATGACGGTTACCAATGAAACAGTAGCTCCTAATCAAGCTATTGATGCGAATCAAGCAGTAGACTCCAAGCAAGTAGTTGATGCGAATCAAGCAGTAGACTCTAGCCAAGCTATTGATGCCAGTCAAGTAGTAGACTCTAATCAAGTATTAATAACAAAAAACACTGCTCCTCAAAGCTTTACAGCAACCATTACTAAAAAAGAAATGTTAAATAGTGAAGAAGTAGCAGAAGCTAGCAGTAATAAAAATCTTGAAGTAAGCTATTTTGTAGAAGAGAAAATCTTAAGAGAACAATCTCGTGCAGAGCAAATCGAACAGCTTAGCCAGTATGTAGCTAATGAGAGTTTAGACAAAGAATCTAAGTCAAAAGCTGCTGCAAGTTTATTAGCTATTCAAGAACGTATTGAAAAAGAAAGCAGTGCAGAAGCTCTTTTAAGAGCAAAAGGGTTCAAAGAAGTTTATGTGCGTATTGATGAAGACAGTGTAGATGTAGTCATTAATAAAGCAGATTTAACGGATTCTGATATTGCTCAAATAGAAGAGATTGTTAATCGTAAAACAGGTTATAGTGTAGGTAAAATTAAAATCACACCTTTAAAAGGCTTAAGTCAAGATGCCCAAAATAAGTAATAGCCATCTTTTTAGTAAAGTAGGCGTTGTAAAATAAAATTGCAACGCCTCTCTTTTTTGTATATAATAAGAGAATAAGAAAAAGATATATTATATAGGAGGCGAATGATATGAGTGAACAACAAATTATAGGAATAGATACTGAACACGAAATGGATCAAGTACAAATTGCAGATGATGTCATTGCAGTGATTGCAGAAATTGCTACTTTAGAAGTAGAAGGTATGGTAGATACAGCTCAAAGTAAAACAGATTTTGTACAAGCTGCTATTAGCCGTAAGAAAGCACCCAAAGGTGTAAAAGTAGAAGTGGCTCAAGGTGAAGTATTTATTGACATAGCAGCTATTGTAAAATACGGTGTAAAGATTAATAAAGTATGTTTAGAAGCACAAGAAAAAGTAAAGAATTCAGTAGAAACAATGACAGGGTTACATGTAGCTTCTGTGAACATTCACGTTGTAGGTGTAACTTTTGATAAAGAACAAAAAGAAGCTTAATAAAAGAAGGTACCTTAAGCTAACCCTATGCCTTGGGTTAGCTTAATTGCTAAGGAGGATAAAATGACAAGAAGACAAGCTAGAGAGGCCATTATGCAGATGCTTTATGCCTGTGATTTTCATGAGGAGCAGGATAGAGAGCGCCTTTTAGAAGAAAAGTGTGCTGCCCTAAAAGAAGAAGAAAAGCAAAATCATGAAAAGGGTAGCAATAAAGCGATGTATAGTTTTATTGAAAAGGAGTTTCATGGTATTTTAGAACACCTAGAAGAAATTGATACACTGATTAAAGAAAGTGCAACCAACTGGTCAATTGAGCGTATTGCTAAGGTGGATCATATGATTTTGCGCTTAGCTATTTATGAACTGAAGTGGACAGATATCCCGCCTAAGGTTGTAGTCAATGAAGCAGTAGAGATTGCAAAAGGCTATAGTACCGATAAATCACCTAAGTTCATTAATGGTGTATTAGGAAATATTATCAAGTTAATAGAGGGTTAAAAATGAAAAGAAAAATCCTGTCGGTTTGGCAACTTAATCATTATGTAAGTGGGCTTATAGAGCAAGATTATATGCTAAGTGATGTATGGGTTTCGGGTGAAATATCTAACTGTAAATATCATCAGTCTGGCCATGTGTATTTTACCCTTAAGGATGAAAGGGCAAGCATTAATGCAGTACTTTTTGAAAGAGATGCACAAAAACTTACCTTTCACCTTGTAGAAGGGATGAAAATTTTTGCAAGAGCTAGACTTGCGATTTACGAAAAAACAGGCGCTTATCAAGCCTATGTTTTTGATGTTGAAAAACAAGGTAAAGGACTTTTGTATGAGCAATTTGAGGCTCTTAAAAAGCGCTTAGAACAAGAGGGTTTATTTGATACACAATATAAAAAGCCGATTCCTAAATACCCCAAAAGAGTAGGAATCATCACTTCAGCTACAGGAGCTGCTATAGAAGATATTTGTCAAATTTCAAAAAGACGTAATGCGAGCATTCCTCTTTATATTTATCCCGTACATGTACAAGGTGATTTGGCTGTTCCAGAAATCATAGCAGCTATTAGAAAAGCCAATGAAGATGACTTAGTAGATGTTCTCATTGTAGGACGTGGTGGTGGTTCCATAGAGGATCTTTGGGCCTTTAATGAAGAAGAAGTAGCGCGTACAATTTTTAACTCAAGGCTCCCTATTGTATCAGCAGTAGGACATGAAATTGACTTTACAATTGCAGACTTTGTAAGTGATTTAAGAGCAGCAACACCTTCAGCAGCAGCAGAGCTTGTGATTTACTCACAGGCTGAAGTCAAAGAACAAGTAGAGCGCTACGCAGCACATTTAACTTATATGATGAAACAGCAGCTTGGGTTAGCACAAGGTAAGCTAGAAGCCCTTTTAAATAGACCTGTTTACCGGTCAAAAGATAAATACTATAAAGATAAGATGCAGGAAGTGGATCTTTTGATGCAGCAACTCCATAAAGAGTATAAGCATCAAGTGCAAGATAAAGTGCGCCTCTATGAATTAGCACTAGAGAAGCTTGAGAAGCTTTCTCCACTTACCACTTTAAAAAGAGGGTATAGTTTAGTGACTAATGAGAGAGGGCAAGTAGTGACTTCTATAAAAATGCTTGAAAAGGGTGAACACTTGCAGCTCACATTAAAGGATGGGAGCATAGGTGTGCAGGTTCAGGAAGAGGTGAAAACAAATGGCTAAAAAACAAAAAAAATTTGAAGAAGCTTTAGGTGAACTGGAACAAATTATTACGAACCTAGAAGCTGGAAATATGACGTTAGAAGAAAGCATTAAGAGATATAAAGAGGGCATGGATCTAGCGACAGAGTGTTTAACTGTGCTTAAAAAAGCGGAGCAGGAGATTTTTATTTATGAGCAGGAAGGGTATAAGAAATTAGAGGGGGTGACTAAATGAAAAAGACACTAAATGCCTATAGTGAGCAAATGAATCAATTGATGGGGAAAGCCATTTGTCTCCCACATGGTCCTTTTAGTGAGCTTCACGAGGCCATGCGCTATAGTCTTAATGCCGGTGGTAAGCGTATTCGGCCTGTTTTGATGCAGCTTTGTTATGAGGCAGTAGGTGGTAAAGAAGAAATTGAGAGCTTCTTAATGGCTATTGAGATGATTCATACCTATTCACTTATTCACGATGATTTACCTGCTATGGATGATGATGACTTAAGAAGAGGGAAACCTACCAATCATATGGTTTTTGGTGAAGCAACAGCCATTTTAGCAGGGGATGCTCTTTTAACAGAAGCTTTTCAAATAATGCTCAGTGATGCACTGAGGCATGGGGGACTAGAACGTATACGTGCTGCCCATATTTTAAGCGAAGCCAGTGGTATGGGAGGGATGATTGGTGGACAAATCTTAGATATGGCAAGTGAAAATAAAACCATTGATTTAGCCACTTTAGATTGTATTCAACTTCATAAAACAGGTGCACTTATTGCTGCAGCAACTAAAATGGGGGCAGTTTTAGGTGGTGGAGGTAGCAAGGAAATAGCTGCTTTAGAAGCTTATGGTAAGTATATAGGGAAGGTATTTCAAATCGTAGATGATATCCTAGATGCTATTTCTACAGCAGAAGAGCTAGGTAAACCTGTGCATAGTGATGAAAAAAATGAAAAAAATACTTACTTAAGTTTTTACTCCATTGAAGAGAGCTATGCTATTGCAAAGGCGTTAACAGACAAAGCACTTAAGCTTCTTGAACAGATACCAGGGGATACCAGCTTGTTAGCAGAAATTGCTGAGACACTTATAAAAAGAAAAAATTAGGAGGAAGCGATGAACTACATTGCACAAATCAGTAGAAATTCAGTTCTATGGGTGTCTATTTTAAGTTGGTTTACGGCTCAAGTTTTGAAAATAGTGATTACACTTTTTGAAGAACATCGTTTAGACCTTAAACTTTTTTTTGCATCAGGGGGGATGCCGAGTTCACATAGTTCTTTTGTTACAGCCTTAGCTGTTAGTATAGGGCAACTTTATGGCTATGACAGTCCATTTTTTGCAATAGCGGCTGTTTTTAGTTTTATTGTTATGTATGATGCGGCACATGTACGTTTGCAAGCTGGGAAACAAGCCGTTATGATTAATCAAATTATTGAAATATTAGGTAATCCTAATTTAAATCCGGAACAACGTTTAAAGGAAATATTAGGTCATACACCTGTGCAAGTAGCGGCTGGTGCCATACTAGGTGTAGTCATTGCTCTCATTTTCTTTGGTGTATAAAGACAGTTGAAAAAATAAATTGAGACTGCTATAATGTGTTAAAAGCGACTTATGACACGCTTTTCAAAAGATAAGATGCAGTATTCTAGTCAAGCTGGCATGTTTTGAAGACGGGCCTAAAAATCCGTTTTAGGGCATATCGATGAAGTTCCTGGTGTTGGCTTGTAGCGCCCCGTTATGGGCTGATGCTGGGGGTTAAGGTTTGAGGGCGATCCATAAGGGCATATGGGCGTTGACCCTTTTACCGTGGAGACCTATGTTTGTGCTTATTCCTATGGGAATAATGTATGACTTAGGATGAAACCTACCATGCGGTATAGGCTGTGGGTAGAGTAGCCTGCCTTGAGTGATGGTGGGAGGACACTCATTTACCTTTTTCTTTCTCGGCCAAGAAGGGAGGAGGATTGTGGGTAGAAACCTAATTCGCAAAAGAGGATAGGAACATGATAGCTTGCGCGAGGAAAACTCCTAGACTGTTTCAAAGGAAGGTCTTAAATGGATTACAGTGTGGTTTCAAGGCGATCTGGCTTGGCACTTAGGTGCTGGGGCTTCTTTAAAGGGAAACCACTCATTTGGTGACAAAAGAGTAGAGGCTTGGGAAAACCTGCTAGACCATATGCCACAAAATTTACATTTTAGGCTGTCTCATCTTTTGAAGAGTGGGTGATAAGTCGTTTACAAAAGGAGCAAAAAAGAAATGCCAAAACCCAAAAAAGCAAAAGTCAAATTTAAAAAGGTAAAGCTTAAAAAGCAATCTATAAAAACCTTTGAGATTATTATAGGTGTTACTTTTATCATAGCGACTTCGTTTAGTTATATTTTTGAGGTACTTATGGCAGATGTGCCCCTTTTGGTGGCTTTTCTAATGCTTGTTAGTATTATTATTATAGGAATTATTTGTGACGGTATTGGTAATGCCGTTGTATCTGTTGATGAAGTAACCTTTCATTCCATGGCAGCCCAAAAAGTAAAGGGTGCTAAGGAGAGTATCAAACTGGTGCGAAATGCTCCTATGGTAGCCAATATTTTTAATGATGTCATAGGTGACATTGCAGGGATTATATCAGGGAGTACAGGGACTGCCATTGTCCTGGCTCTAGAAGAAGGCTTTGGTCGTAAATCCATCCTTTTATCCATTGCAATGAGTGGCTTTATTGCTGCTATGACAGTCGGTGGTAAAGCATTAGGTAAGAGTTATGCCATTATGTATTCACGCTACATTGTTTATTATGTAGGTGTATGCCTTTACTATATGAAGCGGCTATTTAGTAGAAAAAAGAACTAGAATGACAATCAATGGGGTTGTCATTTTTTTTAAGTGATAGATGGAAAAGAAAGACAGATTACAGTAAAAGTGAGGCGTCGTATGCTAAAATTATTAAAACAAATTAAAGGACCAGAAAATTTAAAGGCCTTAAAAGAAGAGGAACTAATAGAACTTGCTAAAGAGGTGAGGCAATTCCTTGTTCAATCTCTTGCACAAACAGGAGGACATTTAGCCTCTAATCTCGGTGTCGTAGAACTTACCATTGCACTACATTATGTGTTTAATTCTCCGCAAGATAAGATGATATGGGATGTAGGTCACCAAGCGTATGTGCATAAATTACTTACGGGTAGGCGTAAAGGTTTTCAGTCCCTCAGACAATTTGGAGGAATGAGTGGTTTTCCTAAAACAAAGGAGAGTGCTCATGATGTTTTTGAAACAGGGCATAGCTCTACATCTATCTCAGCAGCCCTTGGAATGGCAGTGGCTAGAGATTTAAAGGGAGAAGACCATCAAGTGATTGCAATTATTGGGGATGGTGCCTTAACAGGTGGTATGGCTTTTGAAGCACTTAATAATGCAGGGCGTGGACATACTCACCTTATTGTTATTTTAAATGATAATGAAATGTCTATTTCGAAAAATGTAGGGGGCATGGTAAAGTATTTAACGAAGCTTCGTTCTAGCAGAGATTATTTAAGAGCTAAAGAAGGTGTAGAAGATGCTTTAAATCAAGTGCCAGTTATTGGCGAGCATATGGTACACACCATTAAACGTACAAAAGGTAAATTCAAAAGCTTTTTAATTGAAAATACACTTTTTGAACAATTGGGTGTTACCTATCTAGGACCTATTGATGGACATTCTTATGAAGAACTTCTAGATATTTTGGAGAATGCAAAGGGGATGAAGGGGCCTGTTCTTATTCATGTAAAGACTAAGAAGGGCAAAGGTTACCGTCTAGCGGAAGAAAATCCTTCGGCCTTCCATGGAGTTTCCTCCTTTAATATTGCAACAGGAGAAATAAGTAAAAAATGTGAAGGAAAAAGCTTTTCTTCTGCTTTTGGTGAAGCCATGTTGCAAATGGCTTCTGAAAGAGAGGATGTGGTAGCTATTTCTGCAGCTATGCCAGAGGGAACAGGGCTTTTAGAGTTTTCAAAAGCATATCCTCGTCGCTTTTTTGATGTAGGGATAGCAGAACAACATAGTATTACTTTTGCAGCAGGCTTAGCTGCGCAAGGTATACGACCTGTAGCCGCTATTTATTCTTCTTTCTTACAACGTGCCTATGATCAAATTTTACATGATGTTTGTTTGCAAAACTTGCCCGTTATTTTGGGGATAGATAGAGCGGGGCTTGTAGGTGAAGATGGAGCAACGCATCAAGGTCTATATGATATAGCCTACTTAAGTAGTATGCCTAATATGCATATTTTAGCTCCTAAGGTACCAGAAGAAGTAGAGGGGGCTATCCGTTATGCATTACATCTTAATGCACCTGTTGCTATCCGTTATCCAAGGGGAACGGCTACCCTAGAAGTAGCTTATCATCATGACTATAAAGACGTAAGTTTGAAAACCTTAAAAGCTGGTCATACTAGAGCTATATTAGCTTGTGGGAAGTTTGTAGGCTTAGCGCTTGAGGTAAGTCAATTACTTGAAGAACAAGGAGAGAGTTTGGCTGTTATAGAAGCACCTTGTTGTTATCCTCTTGATAAGGAAGGGCTTTTAAAGATTGCTCAAGGATATGACTACCTCTTTACACTAGAAGATGGTATACTATTAGGAGGCTTTGGTGAGAAGGTCTTTAGCCTACTTATTCAAGAAGGCTATACTATAAAAGGCCATCAGTTCGGATATGAGAGTGGCATTGTTGAGCATGGAGATATTGCTCATTTATTAGAAAAAGAAGGTCTTACACCTCAGAAGATCAGTGTGCAAATACAAAGATTATGTGGGAAAGAGAGCAAATAGATATATGGATGAAAAAGAAAGACTAGATGTGCTCTTAGTAGAGCTAGGACTTGCTGAGTCAAGAGAAAAAGCAAAAGCCTATATTATGGCTGGTGTTGTCTATGTAGAAGGACAAAAGGAAGATAAACCAGGTCTTAAGGTGAAACGCTCTGCTCAGTTAGAGGTAAGAGAGCGAATGAAATATGTAAGCCGAGGTGGGCTTAAATTAGAAAAAGCTATGACAAGCTTTGGCGTGCCATTAGAAGGTAAAACGTGTATGGATGTAGGTGCTTCAACAGGTGGTTTTACAGACTGTATGCTTCAAAATGGCGCTATAAAAGTATATGCGGTAGATGTGGGATATGGACAACTTGCATGGAAGCTTCGTCAAGATGAGCGAGTGGTGTGTATGGAGAAAACCAACATTCGTTATGTGACACCAGAAGCAATTGGTGAAACAATTGATTTTAGCTCCATTGATGTCTCCTTTATTTCTCTAACGAAAGTATTAGAGCCACTTTCTCATCTTTTAAGTGAGGGAGCCGACGTAGTAGCACTTATTAAACCACAATTTGAAGCAGGCAGAGATCAAGTTGAAAAGCATGGTGTTGTGCGTAAGCCAAAGGTACATGAGCAAGTTATTTATGATGTTTGGAACTATGCAAAAAGTATTGGCTTTGGTATACAAGGATTAGATTTTTCACCTATTAAAGGTCCAGAAGGTAATATAGAATACCTCATTCACCTAAAAAAAGATGGGGAAGATCTGTTAGCAAATCAAGAAGAAAGCATTAGCCAAGTAGTCACTTCATCACATCAAAGCTTATAAGAGGGGGCAGGTATGAAGACGATAGGGATTATTCCTAATTTATTAAAGGATACAGAGTTAGAGATTACAAAGCATGTGGTAGATTGGCTCATAGGTGAAGGTTATAAGACGTATGGTTCAAGTCATATTGCAGATCAAGTAAAGGGCTTATCTCCTTGTGAAAGTGAAGAAGAACTTTATATAAACAGTGATATTCTCATTGCTATAGGCGGAGATGGCACTATTTTAGCAGCAGCAGAAAAAGCGAGCTTAGCCGATGTACCTATTATAGGGATTAATTTAGGACGCTTAGGTTTTTTAGCAGACATAGAGCCACAAGATATTACCGCCTCTTTGCATAAGCTTTTACAGGAAAATTACCGTATTGAAGAGCGTATGATGCTTCGAGCCAAAATCATTACACCTGGGGGGAAGGAGTATATCTTCAATGCTCTTAATGATATCAATATTATAAGGGGGAATGTGTCAAGGCTGACTGAGTTTGAAATTTTAGTAAATGATGAGCTCTGTGATATTTATCCAGCGGATGGTATTATTGTTTCAACACCTACAGGTTCGACCGCTTATAATCTGTCAGCAGGAGGACCTATTGTTTTACCTCATACGAAGGCGTATATTTTAACACCTATTTGTCCACATACGATTTATTCTAAGTCCATTATTCTAGCAGAAGAAGATGTTGTTCAAATCAAAACCTGTAACCATGATAATATGAATATGGCTTTAAATATTGATGGAAATATAAAGATGTATTTAACGCCCAATCATTTTATACAAATTGATAAGTCCCCTTATGTAACGAGACTGATTAAATTATCAGAGTTGAAGTTTTTTGATATTCTTAGAAAAAAAATAGTAGAAAGGCGAAGATAAGATGGGAATGAAGGAACAAAGACAATCGGCAATCCTTAGTTTGATTCAAAAACATGAGATTGAGACACAGGAGGACTTAGCAACTTCTTTAGAGAATCAAGGCTTTCGTGTAACACAGGCTACTGTATCACGTGATATTCGTGAGCTCAAGCTTACCAAGGTAGCTAGTAAAAGTGGGGGACAAAAATATGTTGCCCTTACTAATTATGAGCAGCAAGTATCAGAAAAGGTTATTCGTGTTTTTAAGGATGCTTTTGTAGGGATGGAATGTGCAGGCAATATCCTGGTTATTCGGACATTAATAGGTATGGGAAATGCAGTAGCAGCAGCTATTGATGCTTTTAACTTTGAAGAAATTGTAGGTACACTAGCTGGAGATGATACTATTTTTTGTGTAATTAAAACAGTAGATGAGATGAATACTATAATGAATAAGTTTAAAGAGATACTGGGTTCATAAGGTAAGGAGTGATGCATAAATGCTCAAGTCTATTAAGGCCAATAACATAGCACTTATTGAAAAAGTACATCTTGAATTAGACAAGCATTTAAATATTTTTAGTGGGGAGACAGGAGCAGGTAAATCCATGCTTATTGACTCTATTCAGTTTGCTATAGGTAATCGTACTTCACGTCAAATTATTCGAAAAGGGCAAGACTGTGGGACAGTAGAAATTCTTTTTAAAGATGAAGGCGGTTGGGGATTAGAGTATTTAGAAACCAATGGTATTCCTTATGAGGACAAAGAGATTTGTATTGCTAGGGCACTTTATCAATCGGGACGTACGACCTATAAGATTAATGGGATGATGGCAACCAGGCAGATGGTAAAGGAGCTTTCAGCCCTGCTTATAGATGTCCATGGTCAACATGAACCCCAATCTCTTTTAGATGTTACTAAACATATTCAAATGTTAGATTGCTTTGGAGGTGAGGCGTTTAAAAAGCAAAAAGCAACTTATAAAAAGCTATATGAACGTCTACAAGGTGTAAGGGCACAGCTTTCTAAAATAGGTGATAATGATAGAAGGCGTTTACAGCTGAAGGACATGCTCAGCTTTCAGATTAATGAAATTGCAAGTTGCCAGCTGAAACCTGAGGAGGAAGAGGAGCTTAAAGCACATTATCAAATCCTATCTCATGCTGAGAAAATCATGCGTCAATGCCAAAAGGCGTATACGTATTTAGATGGTGAAAGTGAGATGAGTGCCTCCTTACTACTAGGAAAAGCGCTTCAAGCATTGCAAGATATTAGTCATATTAGCCCAGAGACAGGTAGTCTTTATGAACAGTTAAGTGCCTTAGAGGCTGAACTTCAAGAAGCTACTTATGCGATTAGGCGTTTTGTCGATCAAGTAGATTATTCACCAGAGGCCCTAGAAGAGGCACAAAGTCGGTTAGATAGTATTTATCGTCTTAAACAAAAATATGGAAACACTATAGAAGATATATTGGACTATAAAGCACAGTGTGAAAAAGAGCTAGAAGAATTAGTAGATGGAGAAAATAGTAGAGAAAAGCTTCAAAAAGAAGAGAAAGAGCTTCAAGCAGAGTTAGATGTGTTAGCTACTGCACTTTCCAAGGGACGTCAAGTTATTGCTAGTAGTATTGAAAAGGAGATAGATACCCATCTACATGATTTGCAGATGCCTTATGCTAAGTTTGAAGTAGCTATTAATGAGTTAGATACTTTTAATAATATGGGTAAAAATGATGTAGAATTTCTTATTCGTACTAATTTAGGAGAAGATATGCATCCTCTTTCTAAAATCGCATCAGGTGGAGAGATTTCACGTGTGATGTTAGCTATTAAAACAGTGCTTGTTTTAGGGGATGTGATTGATACAGTTATTTTTGATGAAATCGATACTGGAATCAGTGGCGTTGCAGCACAAAAGGTAGGGGAAAAGCTGGCGCTTATTGCAAGAGGACGCCAAGTACTATGTATTACCCATTTACCGCAAATTGCAGCCATGGCAGATAGTCATTTTCTCATTGAGAAGAGAGTGGATGAGAAAATGACAACGACAGTGCTTCGGGTATTAGAAGAGCAGGGCATTCAGGAAGAGCTTTGCCGGATGATGGGTGGTTTTGTGACAGAAAATACATTGCAAGGTGCTAAAGAAATACGTCATATGGCTGAAAATTACAAAAAGAGCTTATGTGGTTAAGAACCCATAAGCTCTTTTTGTATGAAAACCTTTTTCTGGCTGTATAAATGCTTTTAAAAAAGGATATTTTAAAAACATGACAGCAAAAGACAGAGTAGGTGAACAGAATGAAAAATAAGAAAAAAGGTTTTTTTTTGAAAAGCTCTATGGTGTTTATACTAGGACTTTTAATAAGTAGTCCTTTTATTATTTCTTACTACTATTTACCAGGAGAAGTGAAGCTTATTGCAGGCAGAGAGCATGTGTTTAATTTTGATATTCCTCTTTATGCCAGTATACTTAAAAGTGAAACGCTTACTATTAAAGGTATGGATGATGACCACTTCAAAAAGAGCAGTATTCCTTTAAATCGTCCCCTTTATGTAAGCATGGAAGAAGAAGGCGAAACAGATATCAAGCTTTCACTTTTAGGCATTCCAGTAAAGACCGTTTCTGTACAAGCTATTAAAGACCGACAAGTCATTCCTTGTGGAAAAATTGTAGGGATTAAAGTAGATACACAGGGACTTCTTGTTTTAGGAATAGGTCAGTTTGAGAAGGCAGGACGTATGGTTTCTCCTGCTAAAGGAATCCTAGAGGTAGGTGATATGATTTTAACATGTAATGGCACTCCTTTAGAAATCAAAGAAGATTTAAAAGACGCTATAGAAGCATCCCAAAATCAGCCTATGAAGCTTAAAGTCATGCGAGAGGGAAAAATGCATGAAGTACAGGTTCAGCCTATCTATTGTGACAGTGAAGGAGTCTATAAGCTAGGTGTTTGGATTCGAGATAGTACACAAGGTATAGGAACCCTTACTTATGTAGATCCTGAAACAGGAGTTTTTGGTGCGCTAGGGCATGGGATTACTGATGTAGATACAAAGAAACTGATGCCCATACGTGAAGGGACTATTATTAGTGCAACAGTTACTAATATTAAAAAAGGGCAAAAAGGGACACCAGGCGAAATTAGTGGGACTATTCACTACGATGGGGGGAGTATTATTGGAGAAGTAGAGAATAATACAGCAATCGGCATCTATGGCGTTTTAAGTGCAGAGGCACTTCACCATTTAGATGCTCAGAAAGTACCTATTGCCTTTCAAGATGAGGTTCATGAAGGAAAAGCAAGTATTTTAGTAGATTTAAGAGATGGGATTATTAAAGAATATGGGGTAACTATACAAAAAGTTTCACGTTATAGTAATGAACCTGCTAAAGGGATGGTTATTAAAATTACAGATGAAGAATTATTAAGGCTTACGAATGGAATCGTACAGGGGATGAGTGGAAGTCCTATTTTACAAGACGGTAAACTTATTGGTGCAGTTACGCATGTTTTTGTGCAGGACCCTACCCGAGGTTACGGTATTTTCATTGAAAATATGATTAATAATGAAAAAAAGTAGGATGAAATGTAAAAAAAAAATAAAAATTACAAAATTTGGTATTGTAATATGAATAGAGTTTAGTTATAATTAATTTAGATTTTTCAAAATATAAATAAATAATCCGGGGGGGGATATTTTTGTTTGAGCAAAAAATGAAAATATTGATAGCAGACGACAACAAGGACTTTGCTGACATTTTAAGAGAGTTTATTGACAGACAGGAAGATATGGAAGTAGTGGAAGTAGCAGGTAATGGTGAAGAAGCTTTTACACTCATCCAAGAGCTTGGGCCAGACATCGTTATATTAGATGTGATTATGCCCTATTTAGATGGGATTGGTGTTCTAGAGAAAATAAGTGTAACAGAACTGAATAAAAGACCACTCTTTATTATGCTTTCAGCAGTAGGACAAGATAAAATTACGGAAAGAGCTATGGCATTAGGCGCAGAATACTATATTGTAAAACCCTTTGACATGGAAACATTAATTAATCGTATTCGCCAATTAAAGTCTATGACAAGCTCTATTAAATCAAATGGAATGAATTTAACAGGCGTAGCTTCCTCTAAGCCATTTTTACCAAAAGCAAAGGGTATGCCTACACAACATAGTTTAGAAACAGAAGTAACTAGCGTTATACATGAAATTGGCGTTCCTGCTCACATTAAAGGCTATCAATATCTTCGTGATGCTATTATTATGGTTATTAATGACATGGATGTTCTTAATTCCATTACCAAACAACTGTATCCATCTATCGCTAAACAATACAATACTACTCCAAGTCGTGTAGAGCGTGCTATTCGTCATGCGATCGAAGTAGCATGGAGTCGTGGCAAGATGGATACCATTGATAAACTCTTTGGTTATACCGTAAACAACGGCAAAGGCAAACCTACTAATTCAGAATTCATCGCACTCATTGCTGACAGATTACGTCTTGAAATGCAAGTGGGTTAAAGTTTTAGGGGATAAGGGGTTAAAAATCATATAATTAAATGTAAAAACTCTCTTGATTGATTGGATAAAATATAATCCATAAATGAGGAGAGTTTTATGTATTTATAGATGTGATATTGGGTTAAAATTGAAGATAAGTAAACTATTATATAAGAAGCCTATCAGAAAGCAAAACAGTTTTACCAAAAGCAGCAACTAGAATGGCAAGTTGTTGAGGTGATGGATAGGGGACTTGCATTTTATTATACTGGCAGAAAATATGAAAAAGCAGGGAATATAAAAGAGTAAGAAAGAAATAGATTAAAGAATAAATGGATTTTTAGAACTCTAAAATCATATCATACCAAGTAGCTCCACCGTGAACAGAATGAGAAAGACCTTGATTCGTGTAGCCAAACTTTGAATAGTAAGGAATAAGCTGTTTTTTACAAGTAAGAATAACACCTTTACAACCTCTCGTCTTAGCAGCTGCAATCATATGCTGCATAAGTAAGGCAGCAACACCTTGCCTTCTGTATTCGGGCAGAACATCTAGTCCAAAAATAGCTTGATAAATACCTTTTGGATCATGAGAGCTAGCAGACTCGAAAAGTTTATCAGAAATTGTTTTATCTTGCGTACAGCAACCATTAATAAAGCCTATCATTTTACCTTGATATTCGGCTACAAAGAAGCAGTCAGGGAAAGTTTCTATACGTTCTTTAAAAGTTGCAAAGGATGCTGCTTCAGCAATAGGAAAACAAAGGGCTTCAATTTGTGTTATAGTATCAATATCTTGGGCTGTAACAGAGCGAATAGAAAGGGTCATAACCAATCTCCTTTTAGTAAGAATATAGATTATTTTATCATAAAAGATAGAATAATGGAATCAAAAATAGCAGTGCAGCCTTATAAATGAAGGTGGCAGTGCTATTTTTAGAGGGTGGAAAAGTAAAAAGGTAAAAAATAATAAAAGAAAAGGTGTATGGAAAGGCTAAAAGGAAGTATAATCTAAAAAGTAAAGGAAGTGACTTCAATGAATAAACCTAAAGTATGTATTGTTTTTACAGGAGGCACCATTTCCATGACAGTGGATGAACAAATGGGTGCAGCTATTCCAACTTTATCTGGAGAACAAATTTTATCTATGGTCTCTAATATTGATAAATTAGCTGATAGCGAAGTTATCAACTTTTCTGAGATTCCAGGACCTCATATGACTATTGATAAATTGATAGAGCTTAAAAAGCTGATTCAAAAAAAGCTTAATGAGCCAGGTATCACCGGAGTGATTGTAACACATGGGACGGATTCCTTAGAGGAGACAGCTTACTTTTTAGATTTAACGATTCAGCATATGAAGCCTGTTGTTATTGTTGGGGCTATGCGAAGTAGCTCAGAGCTAGGCTATGATGGTTCTAGCAATCTAGCAGCTGCTGTTTGTACAGCCATTTCTGAAAAAGCTAAGAACCGTGGTGTATTGGTGGTACTTAATAATGAAGTGAACTTAGCATCAGAGGTAACTAAAACGAGTACCATTGCCCTTAATACCTTCCAATCACCTTATGGACCATTAGGTGCAGTGGATGCCAATGACCTCATTTTATACCGTGATATTGCTTATAGGCAGTATATTGATACGGATAGAGTGGAACGAAGAGTGGATTTAATTAAAGCGGTGCTAGATATGGATGGACGCTTTATTAACTATGCGGTGGATTCAGGTGCAGTAGGCCTTGTTATTGAAGCCATGGGACGTGGGAATTTGCCACTTGCTATGGTAGAAGGCATCAAGTATGCTTTAAGTAAGGGGTGTATTGTGGTGGTGGTATCACGTTGTCATTCAGGTAGGGTATTTGAAAGCTATGGTTATGCAGGTGGTGGTAAAGAGCTCTCAGATTTAGGTGTCATTATGGGCGGTGATATGCGTGGTCCCAAAGCACGCTTAAAGCTAATGCTTGCTCTTGGTAAAACCCGTGATAGAGAAAAGATTCGAGCACTCTTCAAAGAAGAGAATTATAATTTATAGAGAAATAAGGAGATTAAAAATGGGAAAAACTTTGGTACTAGCTGAAAAGCCTAGCGTAGGAAAGGATATTGCTCGTGTACTTCGATGTACAAAGAGTGGAAATGGCTACTTAGAGGGAGATAAGTATGTGGTGACATGGGCACTTGGCCATTTAGTAGGCCTTGCAGACCCAGAAGCCTATGGTGATCACTATAAGACATGGAGCATGGAAACCCTTCCAATGCTTCCAAAGGAAATGAAGCTAGTCACCTTAAAAGGAACAGGCAAGCAATATGGCATTGTGAAAGAGCTACTTGGACGTAAGGAAGTAATAGATATTATCATTGCCACAGATGCAGGACGTGAAGGCGAGTTAGTTGCGAGGTGGATTTTAGAAAAAGCACATTGTAAAAAACCTATTAAACGTCTTTGGATTTCTTCAGTAACCGATAAGGCAATTCGGGAAGGCTTTAATAAGCTAGAGCCTGGAAGTCGTTATGATAACCTTTATAAGGCAGCAGTTTGTCGTGCAAAGGGTGACTGGTTAGTGGGGCTTAATGTGACACGGGCTTTAACCTGCCGTTACAATGCCCAGCTCTCAGCAGGCCGCGTACAGTCTGCTGCTTTAGCTATGATTGTAGCTAGAGAGGAAGCTATTAAAAATTTTGTGGCAAAGCCTTACTATACATTAACAGCCAAAGCACCTGGATTTGAGCTTACTCATCAAGCTTCACAGCAGAAGCGTGTTTGGGAAGAAAAAGAAATCGATACACTACTTCAAAAGTGTAAAGGGCAGAAAGCAGAAGTAATAAAAGTGATGGAGTCGGTAAAGAAGCAATATGCACCAGGACTTTATGATTTAACAGAGCTTCAACGTGATGCCAATCGCCTCTTTGGCTTTAGCCCAAAGGAAACCTTATCTATTATGCAGCGCCTTTATGAAAGCCATAAAATTCTTACGTATCCCCGTACAGACTCTCGGTATCTTTCAGAGGATATTGTCCCTACCCTTAAGGAACGTTTGAAAAGTGTTGCAATTGGACCTTATCGCGGAGCTGCTTCTACCCTCTTAAACAAAGGTTTTAAAGTCAATAAAAGTTTTGTGGATAATAGCAAAGTATCTGACCATCATGCCATTATTCCAACAGAAGAAACAGTCCTTCTCGCTAAACTCAGTCAAGAGGAAAGGAAAATTTATGATTTAGTAGTAAAACGCTTTTTAAGTGTCCTACTTCCTCCTATCCTCTATAACGCCCTTCAAGTAGAAGTTAAGATAGGAGAAGAAATTTTTACAGCTCACGGTAGAAACATTATAGACAAAGGCTGGAAAATGGTTTATGAGCAAGATGAAACAGTAGAAGATGATGAAGACAGAGAAGATAAAGAGCAAAAGCTTCCACTTTTAAGTAAGGGAGAGCAGCTTCACATACTAAGTCTTCAAAAAAATAAAAAGCTTACGAAAGCCCCTGCACGCTTTACGGAAGCTACTTTATTATCAGCGATGGAAAAGCCACATAACTATGTACAGGTGGATAAACAAGCAGCAAAAACATTAGGTGAAACAGGTGGAATTGGTACAGTAGCCACACGCGCTGACATTATCGAAAAGCTCTATGCTATGTTTTATATTGAAAAAAGTGGCAAGGAGATTGTCCCTACATCTAAAGGGAAACAGCTGATTGAATTAGTACCAGAAGAACTCAAGTCCCCCCTTTTAACAGCCAAATGGGAAATGGATTTAGAGAAAATTAGTAAAGGAAAAGCAAGTGACCAAAGCTTTATGAAGGAGATTACAGCTTACAGTGCCAGTCTTGTACAACAAGTGAAAAATAGCAAAGAGCGTTATGTACATGATAATATGACAGGTAAGCGCTGCCCCGAATGTGGTAAATTCCTTTTAGAAGTTAAAGGAAAGCACGGTATGATGTATGTATGTCAAGACCGAAGTTGTGGCTATAAAGAAACAGTGAGTCGCTTTACGAATACAAGGTGTCCAAACTGCCATAAGCGTTTAGAATTAAGAGGAGAGGGAGAAGGGCAAATTTATGTGTGCCCTACCTGTACTTTCCGTGAAAAAGCTGCTTCTTTTAATAAAAAGTATCGTAGTACACCTGGAAAGGTAGATAAAAAAACTGTGCAAAATTATTTGAAAAAGCAGCAAAAAGAAGAGGAAGGTAACTTTGCCTTTGCAGAAGCTTTTGCCAAATTTAAAAAGTAAAAAATAGAAAAAGCACTGTACTAACAGAATGTGAAGAGTAGGAATATACTACTAAGAGCATTCTGTTTTTTTGTGTGATAAGAACGACTTGTTTGAGTCAAACTAATAAAAAGCATGTATTTTAATGAGGGATTTTATGATTATAATAATCAGTATTTTTGTGATTCTTTTAAGTGTTTTAGGGGTTTTAGGTGGGTGTGGATATTTAGCTTATTGCATGATTCATGCACAGTCAGAAGCCATTACACAAACACCTACAGATTATGGTTTATACTATGAGGACATTACTTTTGAGGGAATGAAGGATAAAATTCATTTATCTGGTTGGTGGATTCCTGCTCAAAGTAAAAGCAGGTTCATTTCTTCTAATCACACCATTATTTTATCCCATGGCTATCATAACGCACGAAGTCTAGAAGGTATTCAGCTTCTAGATTTGGTACGCGTTCTTGTACGAAGTAGATACAATGTAATGATGTATGATTTACGTAACTGTGGGTATTCACAAAAGACGGTTATAACAGGTGGCTATCTTGAAAAATACGATTTACTTGGGGCGATTGAGTATGTCAAAAAAAATAAGCAAAGCTCACACATTGCTCTTATGGGATGGTCTATGGGAGCGGCAATTTCTCTTTTTGCAGGGATTTTGTCAGAAGACGTAGAGGTGATTATTGCAGATAGTCCTTTTTCAGATTTAGAGGAATGTTTAAATGTGACGATGCCTGTTTATACAAAATTACCCCGTTTCCCTTTTACAGTAGTAACTCTTCGAATAGTCAGCCGGCTTTTAAAAATTGATATGAAGGAATTACGCCCTATCGAAGCGATACGTTCTTTAAAAGACAAGCCTCTTCTTTTGATTCATGCCAAAGAAGATGAAATTATACCTTCTGAGGAGACAAAGGCTATTTATGAAGCCATTCCTCATAAAGGAAAAGTAGAGCTTTGGATTCCCAATATTAAAGGGCATATCCTAGGGCATAAGTTGCAAAAAAAGGAGTACCAAAGACGGGTTTTATATTTCCTTAAAAAATATTTTAGATAAGAAGGCAAGTTGTATTTAAAAGAACCCCATGCTAAAATAAAAATAAAATGAAACAAAAGAAAAAGAGGGAATGAAAATGAATATTGTACTTCACGAGCCTGAAATTCCACAAAATACAGGTAATATTGCAAGAACCTGTGCAGCAACAGGGGCCAAGCTTCATCTTATTGAACCTTTAGGCTTTTCTTTAGAGGAGAAACAAATTAAACGTGCAGGATTAGACTACTGGCATCTTGTAGAGATTTTTACTTATAAAAACTATGAAGAGTTTCTTGAAAAAAACAATGACCCTAAAATTTATATGGCCACAACAAAATCTAAACAAACCTATGTAGATGTTCAATATGAAGAAGATGCCTATATCATGTTTGGTAAGGAAACAGCAGGTATTCCAGAAGAAATCCTCCTTCAAAATAAAGAAAACTGTATTCGTATTCCCATGCGTGAAGAAGCAAGGTCTTTAAATCTGTCTAACTCTGTTAATATTGTACTTTATGAGGCATTACGCCAAAATCAATTTTTAGGATTAAAGGCAGAAGGTGAGCTTCACCGTTATCATTGGTAAAAATACTAAGGCCTAATGTGTATAAAAATATAAAAAAGTCTTCATACTATCAAATGTGAATTTTTAAATAACTAATTCATTTTTGAAAGTCATGAAGGAGGCAACAATGAAAGGACTAAGGAGATGTGTATTACTTGTAAGTTTTATTTGTCTGACAGTGGTGCAGGTCTACGCTAGTGAAACCAAAAGTCAAAAACTCTTCCCCGAGGCTATAGGGATTATTGGGCAAATTCGTGGGACGAACATTAATATAAGAAGCTACCCTAATTTATATGCCAAAGTGATTATACGAACAAGTAGCAAAAAAGTATATGTGCTTGGTCAAAATAGCGAGTGGTATAAGATTAAATTAAATGGAGAAGAAGGCTGGGTTTATAAACAATATGTAGAGCTAGACTCCAGTCAGGCTATTCCTTATAGTAAAGTTTTAGGAGATGAGATTGTAGACTACTGTAAGCAGTTTATTGGCACACCTTATGTATGGGGTGGCAATGATCTAAAGCGTGGTGTAGACTGTTCAGGACTTACGCAGGAAGTTTATAAAACCTTTGATATTGATATTAGTCGTGTATCTTATATGCAGGCTAAGGATGGCAAACAAATTGCCAAATCAGAACTCATGCCTGGTGATTTAGTGTTTTTTGATACCTCAGGGAAAAATAGAGGTAATATTTCACACGTAGGGATTTATGCTGGGAATGATAAGTTTGTACATGCGGATGGTACCAAAGGTGTTATGATTAGTAACCTAAACAGTGCTTATTATAAGAGGAACTATGTGGCAAGTACTCGAGTTCTCCATTCATAAGACACATTTTATCCTCGGAAGGTTAACCTGCCGAGGATTTACATATTTTCAAAAAGCCCAACTTGTGCCATAATAAGGATAAGGTAAAATAAGGGATAAGAGGTAGAAAATGAACGTAAAAAGTCTATATAAATTAGAATTTCCAAAAGTAAAAGCACTTGTTACTCATTTTGCACTGACTGAAGGTGGCAAAGAGATTTGTGAAAAAATGGAGCCTCAAGTGCATTTTGAGGTTGTGGATAGGCTTCAAAGAGAGACTGCAGATGCCTTAGCAATGAGTGTGAAAAAGGGGCGTTTGCCCTTAGGAAGTTTAAAACAAGTAGCAGCTATTATCAAACGGGTAGAAATTGGAGCCATTTTAAGTAGTACAGAAGTTTTAAATGTAGGGTCTGTTTTGAAAGCTTCACGTACAGTAAAAAATTATCAACGGGAAGGTGACCAAAAAGAAATACCTTATCCTGCTATTGATGATTATTTTGAGGCTATTACCACACACGCCCAAGTAGAAAAAGAAATTGAACGTTGCATAGTAGGACCTGATCAATTTAGTGATGAGGCAACACCAGAGCTTTACCAAATTAGGCGTCAAATGAAACAACTCCAAAATAAAATTAAAGAAGCCTTACAAGGAATTATCTATTCAACCCGTTATCAAGATATGCTACAAGACCCTGTTATTACTATACGTCGGGAACGTTACTGTATACCTATTAAGGTAGAGTATAAGACCCAGTTCAAAGGGATTGTGCATGACCAATCTGCAACAGGGGCAACTGTTTTTATGGAGCCTATGACGGTAGTAGAACTTAATAATGAACTTAAAAGCTTAGAAGCTAAAGAACAAGAAGAAATCGAAAAAATACTTATTGATTTAACAACTCAAATACAGGGAATAGCACCCTATGTTCTTACTAACTATACACAGTTAGTGAAGTTAGATGCCATCTTTGCTAGAGCAGAATTTTCTTTAAAATATAATTGCAGACAACCTCGGCTTAATACGGAGGGGCGGGTTAAGTTAAAAAAAGCGCGTCATCCTCTTTTACAAGTCGAGCAAGTGGTACCCATTGACGTAGAAGTGGGAGATACCTTTTCCACGCTACTCATTACAGGTCCCAATACAGGTGGTAAAACAGTTACCCTTAAAACAGTAGGCTTATTTGCTGTGATGACTGCTTGTGGTCTTCAAATACCAGCAGGAGAAGGGAGTGAAATGGCTATTTTTGATGAAATCTATGCAGATTTAGGGGATGAACAAAGTATTGAACAAAGTCTGAGTACTTTTTCGGCTCATATGACAAATATTGTAAGTATCTTACAAAATGTAACCCCTCAGTCACTCGTACTTCTTGATGAAGTAGGTTCAGGAACAGATCCTATTGAAGGAGCCGCCTTAGCCATGTCCATCTTAGAAAACTTGCGAAAAGGTAAAATCCGCACAGTAGCTACAACTCATTATAGTGAGTTAAAGTTATATGCTCTTTCAACAGAAGGGGTAGAAAATGCTAGCTGTGAATTTGATGTAGAATCCTTACGTCCAACCTACCGCCTACTCACTGGTATTCCAGGCAAGAGCAATGCTTTTGCTATTTCCATGAGGTTAGGTTTGCCTTCTTATATTATTGAACGTGCAAAGACATACTTAGAAAAAGAAAATGTCAATATGGAAAGTATTTTAGTGGATTTAGAAGAGAGTAAAAAGCTGGCTGAACTTGAAAGTGAGCGTGCGAAAGAGTACCGTGCTGAAGCAGAACGTCTAAAAGAGGAAATTGCCAAAGAACGTAAAAAGATTGATCATGCAAGGAAGAAAATATTAGAAAAAGCCGAAATAAAAGCAAAAGAAATGTTAAAGGCAGCAGAATTAGAAACCGATAAAGCTCTTAAAGAGGTGCGTGCAGCAGCGCGTAAAGCACAGGTATTAATCGATGAAAAGGACTTGCAAGCTGCCAAACAAGGTATGAGTGAGACCATTGAAGGGCAGAATAAGAAGATTAATAAGATAACAGGGCGTAATCAAAAAAATACACCTAAACTTAAGACCGTAGCAGTAGGAGAGGAAGTGCTTGTTGCTTCCTTAATGCAGCAAGGCACAGTGATTGAAGCACCAGATAGTAATGGTAATGTAGTTGTAAGGCTTGGCATTATGCCAATGAAAATCCATATTTCCCAGTTGGAGCGTATAAGTGAGCCCAAAGAAGAGGTAACAAAGAGTAAAAGTAAGAATAAAATGCCAAAATCAGCAGGTGGAGTAAGCTATAATCTTTCTAAAACCAGTACCATTTCCACACAAGTGGATGTACGAGGTATGATGGTGGATGAGGCACTTCCCATTGTCGATAAATATTTAGACGATGCCTATTTATCAGGGCTTAAACAAGTAACTATTATTCATGGGAAAGGAACAGGGGCTCTTCGAGCGGCTGTTAATACCATGTTAAGAAGGCATCCTCATGTAGAAGGATACCGCCCTGGTAAATATGGAGAGGGAGAAATGGGAGTAACAGTTGTCACAATCAAGTAAAAGGAGAAAAATATGATAAAAATACTCATAGTAGATGATGATACGAACATTGCCGAGCTCATTTCACTTTATCTAAAAAAAGAAGGTTATCAAACCCAAGAAGTATTTAGTGGGCGTAAGGCATTAGAGGTTTTTGAAGACTATGCACCAGACCTTGTTATACTCGATATTATGCTACCAGAAATAGATGGGTATGACGTATGTAAAGAAATTCGTAAACATAGTAAGACTCCTATCATTATGCTAACTGCTAAGGGAGAGGTTTTTGACCGAGTACTTGGGCTCGAGTTAGGTGCAGATGACTATATTATAAAACCTTTTGATCCGAAAGAGTTAATTGCTAGGGTAAAAGCTGTTTTAAGGCGTACTATTCAGCAAGTAGAACCTCAGACGAACAGAAAACGTATTGTTCTTGATAATCTGATTATAGATAAGGACAATTATTCAGTAACTTATCAAGGTCAACTTGTGGAGCTGCCTCCTAAAGAGTTAGAAGTTCTTTATTTTTTAGCAAGTCATCCTAAACAAGTTTTCACAAGAGAACAGCTCTTAGATAAGATTTGGGGTTACGATTTTGTTGGAGATACCCGTACAGTAGATGTACACATTAAAAGGCTACGGGATAAATTTGAAGGTGATCACACATGGAGTATAAAAACCGTATGGGGAGTTGGGTACAAATTCGAGAGATAAAAAAGAAGATAGTTTTCCCCACCCTTTTTAGTCGATTAGTAACAGTTTATATTAGCATATTAGTAGTAACACTTATTGTACTATTTGTGGCCTTTACCAATGCTTTTCAATCTTATTTTGTAGAATACACGCAAAATATCATGATTAAACAAGCTACTGGTTTAGCAGAAGAGTATTATCAGATAGGAACTTATAGTACATCAAGAGAAGATATATTAGCTAAAATGATGTATCGCATTAAGGTAATGGATAGTTATTTAGAATCCACAACGTGGCTTATTGACCGTAATTATGGTGTAGTAGTGGTCTCTGAACATGCTAGTCAAAACAAAAGTCAAATTATTGTTCCAAACCAAAAAGATGTGCAGCAGGTTTTAGAAGGCAATATTGTACGCATTGAGAATGGTTTTAAGGAATATTTTTCTACACCTGTTTTGACCATTGGCTATCCTATACAAATGCGAAACGAGGTACAGTATGCTCTTTTTATTCATACACCTATGCCTCTTATTTTACGCACCATTGATGAAGTCAGAAATATTATCTTAAAAGTAGTAGCTATTACAGGAACCATTGTTTTTTTATGGATTTATATGATTTCTAAACAAATGTCTAAGCCTCTTAAGCAAATGAATGCAGTGGCTAAACAAATTGCCAGTGGACAGTTTAGTAAACGTATAGAGGTAAGTGGAAGAGATGAGATTGCACAGCTCGGGCTTTCACTTAACAATATGGCTTATGAACTCAATAAAATTGAGGATAAGCGCAAAAAGTTTTTAGCAAATGTATCCCATGACTTACGTTCGCCTCTTACATCTATACAAGGGTTTGTAACGGCTATTTTAGATGGGACTATCCCACCAGAAAGCGCAGAAAAATATTTAAAGATTGTTCTTAATGAATCACGACGGATGATTACGATGACGAATACCATTTTAGAGCTCAGCCGAGTAGAGGAAGGGGTAACGCCTCTTCGTAGAGTGTCTTTTCATATGGGGTGTTTAGTGAAATCTTCTTTAGCTAGTTTTGAACCGATTATGCATGAGCGTAAGATAGGCGTTTTTACCCATTTTGAAAAAGATGAACCTTATGTATGGGGAGATATAGATATGATGAGTCGTGTACTTCAAAATCTCATGGATAATGCCTTTAAGTTTGTAAATGAAGGTGGTAGAATAGAGATTACTACAAAGCTTAAATACGGTAAGCTTTGGACAGTCGTGAGTAATACAGGGTCTTATATTCCAGAAGAAGAGCAAAAAGAAATATGGGACCGCTTTTATAAGGGAGATGGTTCACGAGGAAAAGATAAGAAAGGACTTGGACTTGGACTTGTCATTGTTAAAGAGATTTTAAAGCAGCATGATGAAAATATAAAGGTAAATTCATCAGAGAAAGATGGCATGGTGAGTTTTTGTTTTTCATTGCCTCTTGCAAAAGATGTTTCTAATCATAAGATATAAAGCTTTTAAGGGTGGATTTTTACAGTTTCTTCATAATTACCGTTTATACTCACACTTGAAAAATTGAATGAGGAGGCAGATGCCATGTTTGATGAGGATTTAAATAAAGAGATGCATTCAGGAGATAAAGAAATGGAAGAAGAGACACAGTCCTATGAATGGCAATCTTCAAGAGAGGATGCAAGTTTTAAAGAGGAGTCACAAGCAACATGGACGGAGCCTGTTCACAAAGCATCCCAAAAGAAAAAAAGTAGTTTTGGACGCTTTGTAGTAGGTCTTTTGATTGTCAGTGTAGTAGGTGGAGGAGCCATAGGTACAAGCTTTGCCTTTTTATCACCTTATGCCACTGACTATTATAATACACGTTATAATAAGGGAGGTACCCTTTCACCCAATGGTACGGATATTCAGCAAGGACAAGAAGTTGCGCCTAAACTTGTGGCGACTACAACGCCTGTTGTAGATATTGCAAAAAACATCGGGCCTTGTGTTGTTTCTATTAAAAATAACAAAGTAGTAGCTACCTGGTTTGGAGAATTCAATCAATCAGGTTTAGGTTCAGGAGTTATTTTTAAAGAAGATGATAGCAAAATTTATATTGTAACCAATGCGCATGTGGTAGAAGGTGCCAATAGTTTAGTTGTTAATTTTTTAGGTAATACGAAAGTAGAAGCAGAATTAATTGGTGGAGATACATTGACGGACATTGCCGTAGTAGCGGTGGCGAAAAAAAATGTGCCTGAGGAAGCTTTAGCACAGATTCGGATTGCCCCTCTTGGTGATAGTGATAAATTACAAGTAGGTGAGCTGGCTGTAGCTATAGGGACACCTATTGGAGAGGCCTATAATAATACAGTAACAGGTGGTTATATTAGTGCCCTTAATCGCGAAGTGCAAATTTCACAAGGCGAAAAAACGCTTAATCTGATTCAAACAGATGCAGCTATCAACCCTGGGAATAGTGGTGGGGCATTGGTAGGAGCTACAGGTGAAGTAATAGGGATTAATAGTGTGAAACTAGCTGGTGAAGTAGAAGGAATGGGTTTTGCCATTCCCATCAATGATGTGAAGCCTATTATTGCTGAGATTTTAACAAGTGGTAGGATTTCACGTCCTGTTTTAGGTATTGTAGGGACAGATATTAGTGCTAAAAGCTCAGAATTATTTGAACTCCCTATGGGGATTTATATTGAGCAAGTTGTTGAAGGTGGAAGTGCGGACCTAGCAGGTATAAAAGTAGATGATATTTTATTTGAGTTTGATGGCGTAAAAATAACGGGTATGACTCAACTCAAGGAATTGTTAAATAAAAAGAAGGTGGGCGATGTGGTACAAGTGAAAGTATTAAGGGGTAACGGCAAAAAGACCATTGATGTAAAATTAAGAGAAGCACCCTCTGCATATTAATAAAAAGTAAAAGGGATTGTTACAAGGTAGATAAGAAGCTTTGTAGCAATCCCTTCCTTTATCTTTTCAAAGAGATTAAAGGTTAAGCGTTGAAAAACAACGGGGGTTTTGGTAGTATTACTTTAGAAAAAGAATAGGAGCGATAAGATGAGCTTAATTAGTGAGTTAAAACCACAAGATACTGTGAAAGGTAACTACTTGTGTAAATATAAACAACTATTAAAGAATAAAAATGGTAAAGATTATATAAGTGTACGTCTTCAAGACCAATCAGGTAGTATAGACGGAAAAATTTGGTCCATTCACTTAGGTATTGGGGCTTTTGAAGTAAATGATGTTGTAGAGGTAGAAGGTGAAATTCTTGTTTATCAAGAAAATTTACAATTTAATATTAATAAGATTACAGCTTTGACAGAAGATAGCTATGACTTAAGAGATTATATTCCCCATTCAGCAAAAGATATTCAAATACTGGAGGAAAGCCTTTTTAAACATATTGACTCAGTAGAAAACCCATTTATCAAAAAATTACTAGAGGAAGTATTTTATGATGAAGCTATTTATAAAGAGTTTTTGGTGCACAGTGCAGCCAAAAGTGTCCATCATGCCTATATTAGTGGTTTGCTTGAACATAGTTTAACAGTGACGGAGCTTGGGCTTAAGATGTGTGAACTCTACGAAGGGGTTCAGCGTGATTTAGTGTTAGCAGGTTGCTTATTACATGATATTGGCAAATTGCAAGAGCTAACAGCCTTTCCACAAAATGATTATTCAGATGAGGGGCAGTTAATCGGCCATTTGGTATTAGGGAGTGAACTAATCCATGATAAAGCAAAAACTATTCCAGACTTTCCACTTCACCTTGAACAACTTTTAAAACATATTGTTTTAGCCCATCATGGGGAATATGAATATGCTTCCCCTAAACGACCTAAATGCATAGAAGCCATGATCGTTCATTTAGCAGATAATAATGATGCAAAGCTTAAGCTCCTTGAAGAAATGCTTACAAGTAGTCCTGAAAAAGAGGGCTTTATTGGCTTTAATAAGATTCTTAATCGCAATATTTGCAAGGTTAATCTATGAAAAATGGAAATACAAAAATCTCTGCTAATGAAATCAACCGGTTCATTTATTGTCCCTATCAGTGGTACTACAATCGCTATTATGGCGCTAAGGCACTAAGGCAGCAATACAAGGCGTTAGAACAGCCTACAAGCTCACATGAAGCTAACTTTGTACGTGGACAGCAGTTCCATCAACGTTATTATAAGGCATATCGCCGAAAACGTTTCTTGCAGGTTCTCATTGTATTGATTGCCATTATTTTGTGGATTGGATGGATAAGACGATGAAGGATCTATTAGCAGGTAGCCTTCTCGTATGTAGCGTAGTAGCACTCTGTTGGGGACTAAGGCCAAGGTGGAAGATGAAAAATAAAAGAGAATGTGGGGTTCCTTTAGCCAGTCCTATTTACTCAGATGAAAAAGGAACCCATTTATTAGTGGCAAAACAATTAGAACTTCAAGGTAAGCCTGATTACATTTTTAAGACATGGCTAATGAGACGCTATATCCCACTAGAAATTAAAAGTGGGCAGCTAAAGGAGGATTTTCCTCATCCAGGTGATATGTATCAATTAGCCGCCTATTTTCTTATAATAGAAGAAGTGTATGGTAAAAGGCCTCCTTATGGCAAGCTGGTATATGCCAATAAGACCTTTACCTTACGAAATACCCGAAAGATACGCAAAGAAGTTTTAAATATAGTCGGTCAAATGCGGCAAATGCTTCAAAAGCCAAGAAGGATGGAGGTTAGCCCATCTTTTGTAAAATGCAAGCATTGTATATGTCGCTTAACGGTCTGTGAATATTGGGAGGGAGAAGAGTCAGAATGAAAAAAGAAGAAAAAAAGATGCATAAAGAGCAACCTAGAGAATTAGAGACCAAGGGTTCACCCTTATTAGAACGCTACATACAACGTAGCTTGTCTGATAAAATGCAACAAGTAGATGAGCAAATGATTGCAGAGGCTATTAAAACACTCTTGTATGAGGACAAAAATCAATCTAAACATTTAAATTAGGAGATAGTTATGGAACAACCTGTTAAAAAAAATGACCGCGTGCAACTTAGGATTCAAGATATGGGAAGTGAAGGAGAAGGAATTGGTAAGGTGCAGGACTTTACTCTTTTTGTACCCCATACTGTAGCAGGTGACGAGGTAGAAGTACTCGTTTTAAAGACAAAAAAGAGCTATGGCTATGGGAAGCTCCTTCGTATCCTAACACCTTCACCCCTTCGAAGTGAGCCACTCTGCCAAGTAGCTCATCAATGCGGAGGCTGTCAGCTTCAGCACCTTCAATATAAGGAGCAGCTTAAATGGAAAACACAAAAGGTGAAAGAAGTACTACGACGCATAGGAGGGCTAGCTGATTGTCAAGTAGAAGATACCTTAGGAATGGAAAAGCCTTTTCACTACCGTAATAAAGTACAATACCCTATTAGGCGTGAAGGTGAGACGCTTAAAATCGGTTTTTTTGCTAAAGGTTCTCATCGTGTGGTAGCTTCTGAAGTCTGTCATATTCAAGATAAACGTGCCCAGCATATTGTAGAAAAAGTACGAGACTATTTAGAAGAAGAACAAGTTCCAATCTATAATGAAGAAACCCACCAAGGGTTAGTAAGACATTTACTCATTAAAACAGCCTATCATACACCAGACATCATGGTGTGCTTAGTCATTAATGGCGAAAACTTAAAGCAGGCAGAAAAGTTAGTTGGGAAACTTCGTACCATTCCAGGTGTAGCAAGTATCTTACTGAATCATCATAAAGAAAAAAGTAATGTGATTCTGGGTGCACATACAACAGTACTCTATGGGACAGACACCATTATTGATAAAATTGGAGACTTGCAGTTTAAGATATCACCCTTATCCTTTTTTCAAGTTAATCCTATGCAAACAGAGGTGCTTTATCAGAAAGTTTTAGAGTTTGCAGACTTAACAGGAGAAGAAACTATTTGGGACGCTTACTGTGGGATAGGTACTATTTCACTTTTCTTAGCCAAAAAGGCAAAACACGTTTATGGCGTGGAGATTGTCCCAGAAGCCATTGAAATGGCTAAAGAAAATGCACGGCTTAATGGGCTTACTAATGTAACCTTTTTTACTGGAAAAGCAGAAGAAATCATACCCAATGCTTACAAACAAGGCATCGTTGCGGATACTATTGTAGTAGACCCACCTAGAAAAGGTTGTGACAGCCACCTACTTGCCACCCTAATAGATATGTCACCTAACAAAATTGTCTACGTTTCTTGTGACCCAGCTACCTTAGCTAGGGATCTCAAATATCTCACCAATCAAGGCTATCAAGTGGATAAGGTTCAACCTGTAGACATGTTCCCACAGACCGTGCATTGTGAGGTTGTAACCCTGTTGCAACATTCTGAGAAATAAAATAGAATAAAAATTAGCGAAAGTCGTGAGTTGAAATCAGCTCACGGCTTTTTTGTATCTATAAATTAAGAAAAGAGGTTGATGTGAAAAAACCTAGAAGAATAGTACCTACTAAAGCAGAAAATAAAAAGTTGAAGGTTGCTGCGTATTGTAGGGTTAGCACAAAATTTGAAAGTCAACAAAGCAGCATTGATTTACAAATATCTAATTATGAAACTGTCATACAAAGTAACCCTCAGTGGGAATATGCAAGTTTATTACGATTATGGTAGTGGACTAAGGCAAAAAGGTCGTTCTAATTTGGAGAACATAATAAATAAGGCTTGTTCTGGTCAATTTGATTACATTCTCACGAAATCTCTCAGTAGATTGTCTAGGAATGTTTTAGATACATTAATCATCATAAGAAAATTAAAAGAAAGGGGTATTAATATGTATTTTGAAAATGAAAACCTAAACTCAATCGAAAATGAAGCAGAATTTGCAATCACTCTTAGTGGTATTTTAGCTCAGGAGGAAAGCAGAAATCTAAGTGAGAATATTCAATGGGGGTATCAAAGGAAGTTTGAAAACGGAGATATTTTTACGAAGTATAAAAACTTTATGGGTTATAAATGTGAAAATGGCAACTTATTTATTGTACCTGAGCAAGCAGAAGTAGTGAAAACAATATTTATGTTATATTTAGATGGTATGACATTACAGCAGATAAAAGAGCAGTTAGAAAGTCAGTAAATCAAAACTGCTACAGGTAAAGATGTTTGGGCAACCTATGTTATCCAGAAGATGCTTAAAAATGAAAAGTACAAAGGTTGTACCATGTTTCAGAAAACTTTTACTGAGGATTACCTTACTGGAAAAAGAAAAGTAAATCATGGCGAGAGGGCAAAATATTATGTAGAAGATACTCACCCCGCTATTGTATCAAAAGATGTATTTGATAGAGTGCAAGAAGAGATGAAGCGTCGTGAAAGAGTTGTTCATAATGATGATGGAAGTATAGAAACGTCTAAGATTAAATTTAATAGCAAGTAAATTCTAGGCAATCTATTAGTATGTGGGGACTGTGGCGCATCCTATCGTAGAAGAACAGAACGTGGCAAAGTTTTATGGAGATGTGCCACTAGAATTGAAAAGGGTAAAAATGAGTGTTCCCTATCCCCTACGATAAATGAAAAATGGCTAATAGAACAACTCTCAGAGCTAATATGTAACGGTACTTACAATGAAAGGCTAGTGAAGAATAAGGTGGATAGGATTGAAGTGTATGATGGACATATTTTAATTAAAAGATACGATGTGAGAAGAGTTATTTGCTGTGTAAATATGTTATAATTTGTATGTAAAAAGAGGAGCTACCACAAAGCTTAAAATATATGTATTAATTTAGATAGAAAGTTGGTGGGCACATGGCGAAAAAGAAAGCAGGTAAAGCAAAAAAGATAAATTCTTGTACATCTAAGTCAACTATTCAAGAATTGCAAGTGTCAAGAACTGGAGGGCAAATTGCACTTACAGGATTTACTTATCAATTTCTATATTCATGCTATTTAATATTATCTGAAATAGATGAGAATACTGTTTTTTATTTAGAGGGAATAGAAGATATTGATAAGATTAGACTTGTAGATCCGGATGATTGTAATACTCATATACAATTAAAATATTCAACTCAAAAACAAGATGCCAGTTTTTTAAAAGATGTTCTAAAAAACTATTTAGAAGTCTATCTTATTGATAAAAATCGAAAGTTTAAATTGATTTATGATTTTCAGGTTGCTAAGGGAAATTTGAGTAAACTTTTCGATAGCAGTTTAGATGCTACATCCAATACTTATTGGAAAAAAATAATCGAACAAATTAAAGAAGAAAATCCTTTTTGGAATTGGAATGACTTCTCATACGATAGCTTTATCTCTAAACTTTCTTTTGAAAAAATAGAAAAAAGCACTTTATCTCAAAAAATTGAAAAGCTGTTGATAGGCACTTACGATATTGTAACAGACAATATTTCTATATTTGCAAATGGTCTTAAAATTTGTTGTTTAGAAAAAATGGAACAAAGAAATAGCATCAATAAAAATGAGCTTGATACATTAATTTTTAATATTAAAGATGACATTAGCAAGGGTGTACATAACCCCGCACACAGTTGGATAAAAAAAGTTGTTTTTGAATCTGGAGGTAACACCGAAACAGACTATAGCTATTATGAAGGAAAAAAACCTTCTTATAAGGATATCGCACGGCACTTACCAGTTAAAAGAACTTTGTTGGAAAATGAAGTTGCTATATCTGTCAAAGAAAATAGAGTAACTGTAATTAAAGCATCGAGCGGTCAAGGCAAAACAACCTTGGCTCTTAAAGTTGCATATGACTTGCAAGAGCAATATACAATTTATCAGCTTTTATGGTGTAATGATCATAAAGAGTTGAGTAATATAATTTCTTATTTTGCCACGAGAGTAAAAATGGGAGAAAAGCCACTAATTATTATTGATAATCTTGATTCTCAACTTAGTGAGTGGAATAGATTAGCCCAACTTCTACAAGATGAAGTAGCATATCATTACAGATTAGTAATAACGACCAGAGAAGATGATTGGTATAATTATAGCGGAGATTTAAGCAGCGTTAAATCCTTACAAGTAGTTAAATTGTTTCTTGGTGAAGAAGAAGCACAGGATATTTTTAAAGTGCTAGGTCAAGCAGGTAAATTGCACCCCTCAATTACAGATTGGCGAAAATCGTTTAGGATTGTTGAAAAAAAGAAATTACTGATTGAATATATTTATTTACTTACTCATGGCGAAATGCTATCAGAGCGAATCAATAATCAAATTATTCAAATTAGTGGTACTAATTCCGGTAAAATTAAGTGCGAAATTCTTCGCAAGATTTGTTTTGCGGACATATGCGGAATTAAACTTTCAGCAAATAAACTCATAGGTAGTTTAACAGAAACAACCTCTCAAGATTATGGTGAACTGCTAAAGAGCATTGAAAATGAATTTTTAATTCGTATTGATAGTACAGAAAAATATATAGAAGGATTACATCCAGTTCGTTCACAACACATTGTTGATAAGCTGCATGAATTTATTGAGTTAGAAACTACTGCATTGCAAGTTATAAATATTGCAGATTCTACTTATTATGCCAAGCTGTTTTCTTATCTTCCTAAGCTAATAAGTAATAAAGAAAATTTTTATTTACAATTAGTTGAAGTGATATGGGATAAAACCAATTTAACCCCCTATGTAGATGCTTTGCGTGGCATTTTTTCTGGTAGTGTTATGCAATATTACCTTGCCCATCAGAGTATTTATGATAATGCAAACGAACATGGTGGTTTATTACTTTTAGATATGGAGTTAAACCCATTTACTAAATTTGAGGAGATAGACACCTCCCTAAACACTTTAGATGATATACAAAAAATAATGCCTGCTAACAAAAATATAGAATATCTATGCAACCTTAGAAATACAACACCTAAAATAGAGTTATCAAAAACAGACATCTACTTTCTGTGTAAAGCTCTACATGAACGTTTTAAAAATGATGAAGCCTTTAATATTACATCGGACATTACTTCATATGCTACAATTATTTATTGGCTCATCAATATTGACCCTGCTTTTAATTTATCAAATAACATTTCCCTAAAATTGCTTTGGGAGCGCTGCAACAGTTATTCGATGGATACTATATCAACTATTATGTACACTTGTTTTTGTGGAAACAGAGAAAGATACATGATGCATGTTAATGAAAATTTAGATGGTATTTTAGCATATCTAAGGAATGAAACTGAATCACTACAAGTATATGTTAACGAGAAAAGAGATGAAATCCATGTGAATTATATTCTCTTTGCAAGCGAGATCAACAAGGGTAACGACGAAAGTGTATCAAGATTAAAAACCATATGCAAAATGCTTCCCATTTTTGATACTTATTGTGCTGACGCTATTAAACCAGTGATAGATGTACTATCTGGATATGAAATTCCTAATGATGCACATAAAACTATGCCAATCAGAAATATTGTAATTATGTTTCATCAGGAATTTACATCCCTTTGGAGCAAGACAATTCTCAGCAATTATGAATGTGATAGCATTTATGAATGGCTAGAGCATTGGTTTCATATTAGAACCAATATCGTGAATTTGTCTAATAAAATTGTTATGTGCATCCATAAACTATTGGAGCAAAAACAATTAGGCAAGCTTGCAGATGAAATAGATGTACTTAGAGAAGAATTAAATAAAAAACTGATTAGAGAGTATAGGTATCCTTATGAGGATAGACCTTTTGACGAAAAAGCAAATCTTCCAGAAGGGTTAAGTAAAATCAAAAGCGACTTTTTTCAAAGCATACAAAATTTCTATAACCAGGTGGTTGGATTTTTGAGTAGAGATAATGAGAAATCTCGATTAGCATTGATAAATTTACGGCAAGCATTGTCGACGCTAAAGAAAATGCAAACATACTTTAACGAGATATGTATAGAACAAACAATACTAATGGAAAAATATCAAGAGCTGTGCAAAAATGAAGACGAAGCATATCAACGCCTGATGAGTTCATGCCAGTATTTTAATGAAAACAAACCGAGTAAATACTTTAATAAATATCAAATAAGTATCTGGTATGAGAAGAACTATCAAGAGAGACTTGTAAAAACTTCAGATGCTTTATGTGATTTATCAGTTGCATATTCTATAAGGTTCCCTAAACATTATTTTTTTGATGGGATACTAAGTCATTATCCTATTGTTGTGAACAATTTTGATATGACAGATGGTGATAAGATTATGCATCTCTTGTTCCTATGCACTCCTTTTGCCGAATTAGAATATGATTATTTGATTCTCTTATGTTGCAACAAACCCAATATCTTAATTCCTAATGGGTTTAAGATTCCAAAGAGATTTTTTGAGACACTAAAACAATGTGTCGAAAATGATGATGAGTCTTTGATAAATAAATTGAGCCCGCCTTTTCCTGTAGAGGTTACATCACAGATGGTGAACTGTTTTACAAATGAATATGAGGTTGAAAAACCCGCTGTTACTGGATACGAAAATGTTGACCGTATAGGTGAACTTTTGTGGGCACTCTCAAAATCTCGACAAGTGTTAATCGATAATCAGGATGCAAAGTATTTTAATATTATTGAAAAGAAGTATAAAGATGAAATTCTAAAACTTCTTGGAAAAATTAATAGTAAAATTGTAGATAAGCACTTTACTGAAATCTCCAATATTTGCAAGGCTGTATTTGAAGGCGAGGAATTTTTGGATGTGGAACTAAATGCATTTTACAATAATCTCATCAGTATTTGCTTAAATTAACTCCAGCTTGCATAGAGAAAATTATATTCGATATTAACAAAATGGAATGATTTACAGATTTACAAGTGCGAAACCAGTATCTATAGTTTCTTTTCTTATAGCGAAATAGGATTAAAAAATTGGTTCTCAATAATTGTTTTTGAAGAAAAAGGGTGCGCCAAGGAACCAGTGGGTATCCACGACATCATTATTGTCTACTCAAGGCACGTTGAAGCGATAATTCTGATGACGTATTGTGGTGATAAGGCAAAAGACGAGGGTTAAACCACAATATATAGTGGTTTTGGAGAGATTTTGGAGCGAAAAAACAGGCAAAAATGTCATCTATATGAGGGCAAAAAATAGGCCAAAATATAGATGACATACGTAATTTTCAAGATTTTACCCATAAAACTGAATAGGAAGTAGTTAGATAGTCAGTGGATCATTATAAAATCCGCTGACTATTTTTTCTTTATAAATATTTTAAAAATTGTGATTTTAAAATGTCAAGTCTTTTTATAAAAATATTTTACAAGCATAGCAAGGAGGTTTATCATGAGCTGCAAAAGTATAACTGTTATTCCACCAGTGTTTAAATTTGAAAGTAGTCTTGGGATAAGAGGAAGAAACCTTAAAGTAGCATTTTTTATCCCAAACAACTTCAGCAATCCCGACATACATTCCACAGATATGGTTCTGAGACGAATGAAGTTTTTCGATTTAGTTGGTTTCTTTACAAGTGAAAAAGGTTTTCAAAGAGGAAGCCATAGAATAAGAAAAATCGTTGATTTGTATAACAAAGGTAAGCTTGATTTGCTTATCTTTAAATCTAAAAGCGATTTGGATAGATATGAAAATACTATCGATAGTATTGAAAAATCTATTTTAAAAAGTGGTATTCCTACTTATTGTGTTAAAGATTGTATTCTAATTAAAAATGGCAACATTATTTCCCTGTCGTAGCTTAAAAAATATCACGCACTGGTTAACCTACAAATGGATACAATATTGATAATTAGGTTAATATATGATATAATAATTATATTAAATAGTGAGGTGATAAGGAATGTCAGCTATTATTATAAATGAATACCAAGAGCTTTTACTAAAGAAAAATGAAATAGAACAAACACTTCCTTCCCTTCCTGAGGGGTATATTTCTACGAAAACTATCAAAGAAAAACAATATTACTATCTACAAAATAGAGTAGATGGAAAAATAACAAGCAAGTATCTAAAAGAAAATGAAGTTGATATTGTAAAAGAACAAGTAGAGCTTTGCAAGAAATATAAAGCTGAACTTCCTAAAATTGAAGCACGCCTAAAAGAGCTGGAACAGGCAGCCAAACTGATAGATAAAAGTATTGCTAGACACCTTACCCTGCTTAAATTATCTTGTGGCATGGATTCGCTAAGTAGTGTGCAAAAAGAACGTAGTGCATCTTTTGCCAACGCACTAAATGCCATTGAGGGTATATATGCAAGCAAAACTACAGAGCAGAATATTGATAAGTGGAAGGTCGGAGATGAATCTTTTATTTCTATATTTCAATCCACATTAAATATGTACGGCTTTACGGCGGAGGTGTAAGATGAGGGATCCTTATTTATATGATGATGTAGATATATTAAAAAATCTCGCCAATATCAAAGATCATGATTTATTAAGTAGAGCCGAGGCAGATATAACGAACTTATCTATGCTTGCTGTCTATAACCAGACTTATAAAGTGTTTGATACAAAAACATTGCAAGATATTCACTCAAATATTTTTGGACAAATATACGATTGGGCTGGTGAGTTTCGTACAATTCAAATTGCTAAATATGAGGATGTACTGGGAGGAGATACGGTTAGATATACTTTCCCTAAACAGATCAAGAAAGAGCTTAATGCTGTAATGAAGGAAGTAAAGAAACTGAAAAGAACAGACAGCAATGATAAGGATATCGTGTTTCGTTTAGAGAGAATTATAGCAACAATCTGGCAGATACACCCCTTTAGAGAGGGCAACACTAGAACTTGTATTGTATTTGCTGTACTACTAGCAAAACACCTTGGCTTTGAAGTCAATCATGAGCTCTTTAAAGTCCATTCGGCTTATGTGAGAAATGCCTTGGTATGGGCATCTCAAGGAATTTACTCGAAACACGAATATCTTGAACGAATTTTTGCCGATGCAATATTAGGCGATAGCCTTAATGAGGATGATGTTTCTGCTACTGTAACTGGAAACTATGAAAGCATTGGAGAATATAAGGTTAAAGATTATGTGGAGCGTCCACATGAGTACGTGAAAGGTAAGGAAATGCGTAACAATTAAAAGAAGGTGGTGTTTATAGTGGAGAAACAGAATAATGCTGGTGCAATAGCTTCCAATGCTGGCGATGACTTTCATCTGATTTGGGCGGGTAAAAAATTATTAGATATATTGAAACCTAATAGTAAGCTAACAGCAATATCAGTTGAAGGTCCTACATGGGCAGACTCAATAGAAATTGAGGACGAACAAAAACTATATTCTATTGACTTGGCCGAGTATTATGGAGGGATAGATTTTGAACAAGCTAATAGTGTTATTTTCTCGCAGTTAAAGTATAGTGCTTATCAAACGGATAAACCGTGGACAGCATCTGGATTGTGTGCGAAGACAAGTAAAACAAAGGATAATTCCATTATCCATCGCTTGGCCGATACGTATAATGGGTTCAATACTCAGTTTGGAGATGTTTCAGAAAAGCTAACGCTAAAATTGGTTAGTAACCGAAAATTACATCAAGAGTTTTCGGCACATATCGGTGAATGCATAACTCTTCTTAAAGAAAAAGGATATAAACGAACTGGGGACTTACTGAAAAATGTATCACCTGAATGTAAAAAGGATATTGAAAAATTGCAGAAGGCTTCCGGTCTTACATCGGCTTCCTTTATTAAATTCTTACTAATCTTAGATTTTGACGATTGCGGTACCAACATTCGGAGTATTCATAGGGCTGAAATTATCCAGCAGTTAGGTAAATGGAGTACAGGTAATTTGCGTAGCAAATATGATTCTTTGATTAAGCATATTAGGGAAATGATGATGCCTGAAAGCTCTATCGGATTTCCCATGGATAGAAACTATGTATTAGCCGCATTGGATACAAGTAGCAACGAACTGTTTCCTGCTCCATCAAAAATAGAAGATTTAAAAAATGGATATATCGAACGTAATTTAAGTAATATGATTCTTGATAGCGTTCAAGATAGCCAGAAAAATATTATTTGCATTCAAGCAACTGCAGGTATTGGCAAGACAACATTTGTAAGCCATATTAAGGAACTATTGCCAGAGAATTCTGTGTCTATTTTATACGATTGCTATGGAGGCGGTGCTTTTTTACAAGAGAGTGAGCGTAGGCATTTAACAGGGGTAGCTATCCCACAAATCTGCAATACCTTAGCAACGGAATGTGGAACAGAATGGCTTATTGGTAACCCGACGCATGTTTATGAATATTGGAGACAGTTAAACCAACGATTAGAATCTGCCTTGTTTTATGCAAAACAACAAAATCCTGATGCCGTAGTAGCAATTATTGTTGATGCAGCTGATAATGCTATGATTGCCTCAGATTTATTTAACGAAGAATGCTTTTTAAAAGGACTGTTGCGACAGGTTCTCCCCGAAGGGGTGTTTTTGATTGTTACTACAAGAACAGAAAGAGCTCATTTAATTCCATTCAATGACAAACCGGTGACTATAGATCTACCGGCATTTAATCTTAATGAAAGTTCACAGCATATTCGTTCTGTGTTCAATGATGCAACTGATGCAGAATGCAAAGATTTTCATTTGCTTAGCAATGAAAATCCTCGTATGCAGTCATATCTATTATCAGGAGCTTTGTCGATAGCTGACATACTGTTGCAGATAAAACCAAATGGCAAAACTATGGAATCATTATTTAAAGGATTTGTTAGCGCAGTCAAAGTGCAATATGATAAGCTGATAGACGTAGATATGCTGTTTGCGGCATTAATTAATCTACCAAGACCTATTCCAATCGGAGTGTTTTGCGAGTTGCTTTCCTTAAGCCAAGATGCGCTCCTAAGTATTAGCGTGGAATGCCATCAAGGCTTTTATATGGATAAAACAAACATCTTACTTAAAGATGAAGATTTTGAAACATACTTAAGAACTCACCATAATGACAATACAATGGCATTTCAAAGTATTGCGGATTATATGTACGCCAATAGAGCAACAAATCCATACTGCGCTAGATATGTACACATTTTTATTGATAAGGCAAATGATTTTGAACGACTAGTCCAAATTGCTTTAGATGAAAAAATCGATGATTCCGATATCGGGTTGGTGCAAGTTAATCAAGCAATGAAACATCGCATACAATTTGCCCTCAAGAGATCAGAAATGAAAATCGCTCCAAACCAACTGTTGGCATGCAAATTGGTTTATCAATTAATTGATTATAATGCTAAAGAAGATGCACTTAATGAATTTTTAAGGAATGCACCTAATGAGGCAGTTTTGTATTGTGATGAGATGTCTGTTTATAATGTTTTTCATACGGAGGCACATGATTTCGACAGTTTAGCGAGATCTGCACTTGTATTTTCATATTTACCGTTCTACCATACAGATGTTCGCCAATACATAAAAAGTTATTTGGCAAATGCCGAGTTTTATTTCAATAAAGATGAAAATGAGCATGGATATCACTCACGACCAAGTACAGATAATATAGTTGATACAGCTGAAGCGATGTTAAGATTAGGTGAAACACAAAAAGCTGTAAATTTGCTCTGCGGTTGGAATCCCAAAAAAGTTACCACAAAACATATTTTTAGAATTTTTCTTAAACTCTTGAAGAATGAAGATGTTAGCATCTGTAATTTATTGCTTACACAAAAATGGTCAAGTCCTAACAAACTGGCAATTGTATGTGCGTATATCTCATTGGGTAAAGAGCCGCCCCAAATATTTGTGGAGTATCTTGTAAAACTATTTGGGAAAATTAATCTCATTCCAGCGACTCGTTTCAGCTATAGGCAGGTACTCTTATTTACAGAATACATTTTCCATACCGAAAGTGCGGATTTTGCAGGAAAATTATTAGACAAGTTCTCTGTAAACAATAAATTTTCTAGAGTCCCATCTGTATATATGGAAGAAGAAAAACAAGAATTTTTATATGTGCTACGCTATCATGCCCTAAGGCATATATGCAAAGAAGAACAAATAGCATTAAGTGATTTATGGGAAAGTAAAGAAAAAGCGGCATCAAAACAGGATACAGAAAACAAGAAATCATTTAAGCAAATGGTTGATTTCCTATTTCCGCTTTATTTGTTGCGGCTAAATTGTATTCAAAATAGTAATGGACTATTAAATGTATGCAACAAAACGCTATCTGAATTGGAACGATCAGCATGGAATTTTCATACATACGAGAAGCAACAATTGTTAGAAGCAGGATTGCTTGTATTTGTTGAATCAATATCGTATGCTGATTTTACTCAAAAAGAATTTAAAGATTTAATAAGCAAGGTATTAAGTATGTGCAATACTGCACCTCAATTTAAAACAAAGCTATTAGATAAGCTCGTATGCAATGAAAATGCCTCTATGGCTGCATTGGTAATATTGAGCGATATTAATAGTAATTATGAAAAATATCCCGCTTCAGCAAGAGAAATGTCTGAGGTTTATTTAACTTGTGCTCAAATAGGAAGACAAATTCAAAGTGATTTAGGAGTTAAATATTTCAAAAAAGCAATAGAATGTACAAAAGGATTAGATTACGAGGCCTATAGAAAGCTTTATCTTTATAAGTCGTTGGCAGATAAAATAGGAATGGCGGATATAGACAATCCTAAACTTGCATATAAAATCATAAGGTTGTGCGAGGATTTTTGCCGAAAAATGGGAGATGAAAAGAATTTCCCATATAAAGAGTCTATAGGGTCAGTAGCTATCATATCTCCTAAAAGTATTTGGGGGTCACTTTGTCGTTTAGATGATAGAGACGATCATAATGGATTTTCGCTACAAGATACTGCTTCTATTGCGCTAACTACACTATTAAGCGCAGATAAAATTTCTATTGAAGAAACTGTATCTTTAATGGGTATATTACTCCCTGATTTATCATCTCAATACAACGATTTGGTGGATATACTTTTAGAAAGAATATCTAAGGAAAAACCATCTCGACAAAAACCAATACTGGAAATTTTGACACATGATATTTTATATAATATTCCTATGGATGAAAAGGAATATAGAAGTAAGAGGATAGTGGAGTATTTAGACTCAAATCTATTGTCTCCCGAATTAGGTACAGATAAAATCAAAGCTATGCATAGCTTTTTGCAGCAAATCCAAGATAGAAATCATGTTGAGTTTACTTCAAAAACTGAGCAGACAAATCGTATTGATATAAAGCAATTTTTATCTGAAGTTCATGTTTCATCTCAGGAAATACTTCGGGACAGACTCCACTTACTATCAACAGCAGATAAAGAATTATTTGTAGCAGAGTGGTTGGAAAATCTCTTGCCTAATCAATATGTAACTTCGCTACAATGGCTATTAGAAATTGTGGCAAGTGATTTTTATCGATATGGAAGCAATAAAATGCTAATAAACATTGCTGGTTTTGTAGACAGTAGAAAAGAATGGCCCTCAATAGAAAAATGGCGTAGCGACACTTCTATGCAAAAATACTATATAGAATTATTTGGAAAAGAATTGCTACATCTATATGGTGGCTATGAGGAGACTTACAAGTCGTTATTAACAATTTTTCCAGCCAATGCTCAAGTGCAATATGAAGCTTTCTTAAGTTACGTGGCAAATCATACTGGATTGTATGACGAGCAACTGGTAAAGGTAATTTGTCGAATGTCTGATGTTCTTTCTTTGGAGGGAGCAATAAAGTTATTAAATTGGTCAACAGACAATGAAATGCTATATCTTCATCTTGCGTCAGGAGACGGGGTGGAGTATGGTAGCGAGATAATAGCCAATGAAAATATTAGTTATCCGGTTGAATGCTTTATTTGGCGATTGTTAGGTCATAAAGATACAGGGATTCGCTGTAAAGCAGCACATGCCTTGTTGCATGCTAGTAAGCTTGGGAATTTGGAGTTGGTAACAAATATCTCACAATTGTACCATACACAAATACCAAAATCCTACATGGATGAAGACAACTACTTTTTCTTAGAATCAGCACGAGTTTGGTATCTGGCGACCTGTTTACGTATTGCAAAAGAAAATCCTATATCGCTGCTTTCCATATATCCGTTTTTTAAATCTATTGCATGTAGTGGCGAAGTAGTGCATGCCTTGCAAAGAAGATTGGCAAGAGAAATTTGTTTATTGCTTTCACCACATTGTGACACAGATGGAATGGCACAACTTGATGTATGTGATAAATGTATATCCAGTAAAAATATTGATAACACAAGAAAATATCAACGAGAAAACGCAGGTGACTCAGAAAAATGGAAATTCAATTTTGATACAATGGACACATTGCGATACTGGTATGATGATGTCGCTAAAATATTTGGATGCGCACAAAATGAAGTGGCTAATGATTGTGATTATTTTATTGCACAATTCGGGATTACAAACGAAAAATGCAGAAAATGGAATAAAGGATTTTTAATTCAACAGGATTATAGTAAGACATATAATAATCATGGTACTATTCCGACGGTTGAAACGCTTGAAAAATATGCAGAATGGCACGCAATGTTTTATGTAGCGGATAAGTACCGTCAGACTAGAGAAACAGTTGAAAATGATTATAAAACCTATGATTCGTGGCTAAAAGGATATTTACCGGGAAAAGATGGATTGTGGTGTTTTGAATTCCGCAGTCATGTTCCGCTACTCCCATTTCTTTGGGATTTTACAAAAGCAGTAGAAAGCAAACCAAATCCACACTATGTTATTCCAAAGAATTTGCCAAAGTCAATGATCGAGCATTCATTAGGAATTTCATTGGATTTAAGGTATTCAGCTCATTTTCAACAAAGCAACCGATATATTCGAGTACAAAGTGGTTTTGTGGATAAAGAAAATATTCATAAGCTAGTCAATGAATTTCATAAACCCAACACAGAATTTTTTGACTTTTATCATAATGCTGATGGATATAGATACGGCAAAAACCCTGCATTTTTTCTTTATCCAACATGTGATACTATTACCACTTTCCCAGACTATGCACTAGATAAAAAGGATTTATTATTAAAGGATTATCTTACTGCATCCAATTATTTGATGGGATTGTCACAGGATTTTGAAAAGTGTTTCAAGTTATCAAGAGATAAGCAAATTTTATATACAAGAGTATGTAATGATAAGAACATTCCTGTTCAGATGTATCATTGGAGCGAACCTGAAAATGAAAGTGGATATGAAAAACATAGCACTTATGGAAATCTGGTAAGTATAAAAAAGGAATGTTTGGTGGAAAAATTAAAAGTAAAAAACCAGGCTATTGTATTCGAGGTTTTAATATCATTTGAGGATGACAGCTATAAGTTTTATGGAATTCCAAGTAAAGGCATTAAGAAAAAGTATTTTTATGTTATAGATCCAGATGGCGACGGAAACTTAACTTTTCTATATAGAACAAGAAATTGCTAATGAATAGTTTTAAGACAATAGGAAACATATTATGGACTACTATATATGGTGTCTGTGTCTTTCAAAACTTATCGAATAATTACTTTGAAAGTAATGCTTTTGTAGTGTATTATGTAGCAAAATTAGAAAATGTTAAGAGCAAACTACTCAAACACCCCTTGAAGCGATAAAACAGATGACATAAAAAGATGGTAAGGTTGCACAAAGTCAGCGCAAAATATGCATGATTTATATGGATTTATTGGTAAAAATCACTAAAAAACCAGTTGATTTATTCACTGCTACAAGGCACGTTGAGTGTGTTGTCTTGATGTCAAGGGTGGAGAAGTAGAAGGATTGCAAATGCCTATATAAATAAAGGGTTTCCAGACATTGAGCTTTTCTATAGGCTACTTTGCCGGAGGTTCTCATATCAGGAAACCCTTATTTTTATTGTTTGAGGTAACATAATCAACTGCCCTGAAAGTGATAGGGTTGAGTTGACAGGTTAGATAACGCCTATTTTTGTAGGGGTTGAGTTGACAGGATAGATGTAGAATTTAATCTTCTCTCTCCGCATCTGTATCGAAAATTCTGTCAAGCTCCTCATTTGATATAATGCCACGTACTTTGTTTCTAACCGTTGTTTTTCCCATATCAAGACGATAGAAATGGTCACGACCATCCACACCTTTTTTTAGTCGAATAAGTTGAATCCTACCAAATTTATCCCAGTGTTTCTCAGCAAATTTTGCTAATCCTACAGCTTTGGGGTAATTGTCTTTACGACTAGGGTCATGAGGTTCAAGAATGTCGAAAACATAACCTTCTGTATCAGCTCTCACAACTACCAAATCTGGGAACATGGAAGTGGTAACGCCGTTAACTTCATACGGAATTTCGAGTGACCATTTTTTACGATCAAGATTACGCAACCAGCAAATAGCGCCATTTTTTAGTTCTTCATCAATAACTCCGCTTTCCCATTTATTTAGTGATGTTTGGAATGTGCCATCCTCAGCACAGTAGAGATGTTGTTCAAACTTTATTCTATCGTCTGGCAGATAAAAATCGATTGAATCCGGCAATACCCATGGCACTGCAATTGGTTGTGCTGAAGCGTTGATTAATCTTTCATAAACATTCTTTCGTGCCTCATTTAGCTTTGCAATGGCGCGTTTGTTATTTTCATACAGTGTAATAAATTCTTCCTCTGCGAAATCATTTATTCTTTCCATTGCATTAGTATCATTTGTAAGAACGATTATTTCAACTTTTACATCAATATGATCCCTGGTACTATTCCGAATCCAATATTCTTTGTGCAAGCCTTCCCCTAACAATTTTCCTGATTGTTCAAAATGACGAGAAATATCAAACTCTGATACTGTCATAGTCTGTGAGGACTCATCAAAAGAATAGGCATTGTCTCCATAATCAAATGTCAACGTGCCAAGCTCAAAGCCAGTGATTGCAGCTACTCGGTTTTCAAAATCACCACTTTCTTTGATCCGCGTGATTTCCTCATGCATTTTTAACAACACTGCGTTTTTGATAGTCTTTTGAGCTTCTAAGTCGATACCATCCATGGTAAGAGCACGAGAAATCTGAATTAATAATTTTAATGGTGCTTGCTTACGAACTGAATCTATCCGGTAAGTGATGAGGTTATCCATTGCATCAAACACGTCTGTATATGCCAAGTTTCGCCCTAATGTTACAAGCTCTTTGTTAGTTCCTGTTTCTGTTGGCATAATTGCTTCACTGTCACGTAAAGCATTAACAACATTTTTTACCGTTTCTTCATCAAAGTATGGAAGGAATAAGCTGACGCTGTTAAGTTCAGCATCAGAAGATATCCTTCTGGCCAAAGGTGTACGAATAACTCGCCCTAACAATTGAGCAATATAAGTATAATCCTGCGCACTACGGAATGACATCATTGTTTCGGCACGTGGACAATCCCATCCTGTAGAGAGATTCATTTTGAAGAATACAACCATCACATTTTCTTCGTCATTTATTCTAGACGCTTCTATTTGTTGTATTTCAACATCACGTACTTTAAGTGTGCCACGGTCATTGAATGTATGCACGACTTCACCTGGCTGTAATTTGCGTCCTATTGTTTCTTCTAGTAAATCAATACAAGTTCCTAAATCAGTATGAGTTGCTTCACGCTCATTGCCATCTTCAACCTGTATAACAAGAATAGGGTTCACCATTTTCTCGTCTTCGCGCTCACAGTAGGATTTCCAATGAGCACATTTTTTGCGCCAATTATCTACTGCACCTTTAAACATTGTCATATCGGCAGTTAATTGAATATCTGGATAGTGTATGATGATTCTGTCTTTCAACAAACCGGACTCACGTACCTGCTCAGGTGGAACGATGACTTTCTGGACGGTTGATGTCGTTCCGGCAATTAAATTATCAAATCTCTGGGGTGTCGCTGTCACACCGATCACTAAAGGCATGACACAAAGTCCGTCTTCTTTACTGCCTTTAATAAATTTTTGCATTATTGACTGTGCCTTGTTTTCTGCTTGAACGGAGGTATAGGTACCCCTATGCGCTTCATCAATCACCACATAAAATTGTTTAGGACTGCGCTTAGCAGTATTAGTAAGTGTTTCCCAGATGGAATATTGGCGTGTATCTGAAGTCCCTGTTAGCAGTTTATCAGAACCGAGTTTTTGAGTATTTAAAAAGTAAATGCAACCACCCTCGAAATATTCAATGTTAAAGGTTGATTCTATTGTTACCAGATCACGAACACGAATTTTGTCAGATTTACTTTCAATCTTCAGCCTTGTTTGTTCGTTAAGCTCCGGTGAATCGGATAGCCAAATGAAAACAGAATCTGGCTCTCCAATGCTGTCAGCACTGCCATATAATATATCCTCAAAAAGTGTTGTCATAATGATAGTTTTTCCTGAACCCGTAGGGGCGGAAAAGGATATTATCTGTGGATCGCGTTCGCTCCACATCAAATGCGCTTTATTAATTTTATCATGTAGTTCGGCAAGGGCCGTTTCCTGAAAAGGAAATAATATATCTCTCATTTATGAATCCCTCCTGCTTCCCAACACAAAGTTATCGATATAATCGCGATAAAGTTGGTATGTGTTATTTGCTTTTACTCCAGCCGTCATTTCACGGAAAGCTTCCTCGGAGTTAGTAACGAAGTAGACTACTTGGATATTATCCTCTTCAGAAAGCTTTTCGGTAAACTCAGCAAACTTTGTTTCATCAACCAGGATAGCAAAGCCATTTTGAGGTAAAATTAGCATTTCAGGTTCATCATTGCTGTTTACTTCTGGTCGTTTTCCAATGGCACCAGATTTAAGCCATAGTAACGGTAATATTTCGCGGAACTGTTGACCTAATGAAACACTGTTTTTATCCAAGAATTCTAGCTTGAAGTATTCAGCGTTTGCAGGAAAGCCTTCACTCATAGGACGCTTAACTTGTGATGTTACGATGATTGACCCAAGTAAGTGAGAAACACGTGTTTTGATAGACTTGAATATGGCAGCTGATTTTGATGCAATATAAAAGTCTGTGATATGATCCTGTTCCTCAAGAGCAGTCAACCACTCATCAGCGGAATCTACATCAAAGAGAATTGAAGCTGTATGTTTATCCGAAACGATGAATTTACTGTCTTTGCTTACTAGTGATTGCGGTAGTTGTGCCTTTCCTTCCTTGTTTTTGAGTAAAGAGACGATTTGCTTTTTTGCAGTAGCGGTTAATTCAGAAGGATTATCTACAAAACCCAACTGATAGAATGAGCGCTCAATCTCATTAGATGCAGTCTGAGTCGTGAAGTATTCACCTGTTAGGGTTGAACCATCATCTCGCTTGCCAAGAATGCTATACTTTGTCCTTGGCCAAGTTACCGCACGACAAATTCCATGTTTTTCCCATTCAATGTCGCCAGGCTGATAGCCATTTTTTTTCAAGGCCTTTGCTTCATCATCGGATACCTCATTATTTGTTACTAATATACAGCGGCGGTTTCCGTCATCCTCAGAATTAAGTAAATTTACTGCATGTAATGTGGTGCCGCTACCTGCAAAAAAGTCAACAATTAGAGCATTTTTCTTTCCGGATACAGCGAATGTTAATGCTTCATGGACAGCATAAAGCGATTTTGGGTATGAGAAGCCACCACCAAGTATGGATTTAATCATATCTGTACCGTGGGCTTCTGCATTACATAAAGGATCAGTCCAAACCGTTTTTGGAGGTTCGCTTTCTCTACGAAGGATAACTTCTATTCGATCTCCTTTTTTTTCAATAAACATTCTATCTTTTACTGATTCTACAGTATCGCGCCCATATCTCCATTTCTTTTCAATGCCATTCTTATCAATGGGCCAAACATAAATTGTACCATCTTCATTATGCTCTACTTGAGCTGTAGGGTGTAATTCTTTATCAAGTAAATCACCGAAACCGATGATATTATAATTAGAGTCTAAAATTACTGGATAAAAACATGTCGCACCTTCATATCGGCCTGATGTGCTCCCCCAACGTCTTAGATTATATACATCTCCACCAGTATGTTGCTTGCGGTAAATAGTACTTTCTGCTGAATATGAAAATATCGCATATTCGTGAGTCACAGAGAATTTTTTGCCCTGAGTTCCACCGGGATTATGCTGAATGGTTACACAAGTATGAGTTAGGTTTGGAAAAAGTTCATGAAGTAGAACCCATAGATGTGCATATTCATTATCATCTATTGTAGTAATCAAAACGCCATCATCAGCAAGTATTCTTTTTGCAATCTTTAATCGTTTTTGCATCATTGAGAGCCACTTACTGTGGCGCCAGTTATCACTAGAATCAACATAGTCATTATTGTATTTCCAATCCCGCGCACCTGTGTTGTATGGGGGGTCGATATAAATACAATCAACCTTCTTAGGGTAGAGATATTCCAGTAACTGAAGGGCATGATAATTGTCTGCTTCAATGACTGCATGCCATAAGTTACTATCAGGCGCATTTTCTACAGAATCAATCGGTTGAAGAGTGGGAAAAATTGGCTCGCCAAATTGAGCAACTGAAACTAGCTCCGTGATTGGTATGTTCTCGGTATTACCAGTTGCTTTGTTGCGGCAAAGGGCAACATCTCCATCTAACTTCAGTACCGTATATACATCATTAATGTGGCCTGTTTTTTGTGCAACAGTCGAGCCACGTTTGATAGGAACTTCATAAAGTGGAGTGCATTCAGGGATGTGCTCCTCAAATACAAGACCAAATTTTTTGTTTTTTGATATGCGGGCAAATTCCTGTTCCAAGCGATTACGCAAAGAAGTGTCAGGGATTTGACGCAGTAAATCATTGATTGCAGCCATTTTTTAAATCCTCCTATATTTAATCATTCGTTTCGTACTTACTCCACGAACGACCAAAAAGTTCATTTCCGTCTGATAAGCGCAAGATTGCTGTTTCTTCTAAAATTCTATGTGCTTTCTCGGTTGTAGAATCAGCTTTATCAAATGCAATAAAAACCTGGTGCTTGGTAGATTGATAACGTTCCAATATATGCTCCAGATGAACATCCTCAATACGTTTAAGAATATTGGAGTCATGGATGATCGCAGGAATTGGGCGTAATTCAAGTACACTCAAATCGTACACAACAAGGCTCTTGAATGCTGTTCCTTCACTTGTGTTGCCAGGAGTTTCGAAGATGATGTCCTTCTGGGGAGTGATATACAAAAGAGGAGCAGTTTCCTGTTTATCAGTTACTACGCCGTTAATTGTTTCCATACGAAGATTGATGTCATCTTGTATCTCGCCTAGTTTTTCAGTTTGTTGCAACAATAGTTTTTCAAGTTTTTGCTCTGCTTCAGCTCGAGCATCCTGCAACTCTTTTTGATGAATCAACTCGGCTGTTTCTTCTTCAAGTCTATCAATGCTTTTTGATACATTAACACACTGAGAGAGTACTCTCTCAGACATCTCTTTTGCTATACCGGACTCTTCGATTTTTCGATTTAGGCGTCTGATTTCCTTATCATATTCTTCGATTAGTGGTTGTAATCGATAGATTTCCTGATCCATTTCTTCGCCTAAAATCTCTCTGATTTTTATATGAAAATGTTCAATTTCTTCAAATGCTTTTAAATTTGCATTTGGAAAGAAGCGTAGCAAGGATTCAAATTCACTTGCGGTTTCAGCCTTGCTGTCTGTTATATTGCTTTTTATAGCATTTAGCTGTGATTGCAGACGATTGCGCTTACGTATTATGCTATTCAATTCTTTTTGAACAGCTGTTATTCGTTCGAATGTTTGTGTATCAAACCCAAACATTGCTAATTGAGCCTCTTCGCTGTTTTTCATTAGCTTTTGGAGTCTCTTTCTCAATGACTCGATAGTCTTTTGGTTACTTTCGATTTTATCTATGTCCACCTTTTGACGCTGACGAGATTTAAGCTGTGAAGCTTTAATTCCGAGTTCTTCCTCCATAAATTTGATAGAAGCAAGGATTTTGTAATGACCAAATAGCTTCAATAGAAAATCCACAGCCTTTTCATCTTGCTCACGAGGTTTCACTAACAATGGATACTTTTCTAGTGTATTTTCACGTCCATAGATACGGAAAAAACGTTCGGTTATTTCTGAAAACGTAAGGGCTGGTAGCCCAATTTTATATTCCTGAAACAGAAATCTTCGAAATTCGTCAAGCGTCAATTTTGTTATGAAATGGCGCTCTTTATCGATTCGATATACACTTTTAGGATCGTCAGTGCTTCTATAGAAATAATATGGCTGTCCCTCAAATTCGAAAGTGAAATAGATGGTATGTGGGCCTATTTCCTTTTTTATATCATCTGTCAGGGAGTAGTAGCTTTCACCGCCGAATACATAATCTATAATCCATAGGAATGTTGATTTTCCGATTGCATTGCTACCGCCTGCGCTACCTAGAACTGTATTTAAGCCTGAGTTAAACCGGATAATTTGATGCTCTGGAGCAAATTTATCACATTGAATCTCTATCAACATATCGTAGCACCCTCCCTTCTTCAATTAGTCCAATTTTACCTAATGCAAACAAGCAGTCTAAAGCACTCAGGAAATCAGCCATGTCCTTTTCACGATATCTAGTTAGTTCAAATAACTCTTTAGGTGACATATCCTGTTGTGCTAATGCCTCTAAAATATCTGGGAAAAGAGAAATAACGCTGTTTGTATAGGAAGTTACTTTATTTGGTAATCTCATCGAACACCTCACACCTTTGAACGAAGTAGGAGATTATTATCTCGCAAGCTTCTCTATATTTGCGGCCGGTTTTTTCAAACAAAGTTTCAACAAGTAGGTTGTATATTGCGCTTTGAGATATATGTGATTCACTTGCATCTTCATACATCCGTTTGACGCTTTTTGCAAATTTATCGACGTTCAGCTTGTTTTCTCCGGCCAACCGATCTAATGCATCATTGACTCCCTGATACAACCGCCGAACATCAAAAAGCACTCTTTCTTTCAAACGTTTTTCAGTGATTTTATTCTCAACTTTTACAGGTTCAATTTTGAGTTGTGTATCATCAGTAACATCCATTAAGTCAACTTCCCGAAGTACTTGTTCGATTTGCTTTTCTATTGTATATCTCGAGGTTGCATCTCTTGCAGCCATAAGAACTTCCAAGTCATGCTTTTCTGATAGTAAAGCTAATTTTACTTCCTCAGAAGCATTTTGAATTTCGCGCTCACATTCAACACATAAAACCACTTCATCAGTTTCTGAAAGGTGAACGACTTTAGCATAGTTAACGTCGTTGCCTTCTTTTTTTATACCTAAAACTCTTCCGCACTTTTGGCATTTGCCACCTGTTTCTGCAAGCAACACTAAAGAGCGGGCATCAATCGCAATTTCGTAAGCAGTTTCCATAGACAAATTGCTATACGTTGTAATGAAACTAATATCCATTTTTTGATCTTCAAAGGACTGTATGTACTCGGCAGTTGTCTCTTTCACGCTATCTTCGCAATTTCGGTTCTCGACATTTAATACTGTGTAAAGAAAAACTCCGGCGATAAAGTCTTCAAAAACAAAAGCATCACGTCTTACTATAGATTTCTTGGTCATGCCATTCACTATTTCGACTATTGTGTCAGGCTCAATTGTATTATCAGACGCAATAATGTCTTTCAGAGCAAGAATGATGAGGCTCCTTTTATTGCTATCCAACATGTTAAGAATGTGCTGTTTAAAGTAATTAGAAACAGCGCGTGGGTCTACTGTTGGAGCTTTATCAGTTATATTAGGCGATAGATTCTTTTTACCCAGAATTAAATCTGAAACAGTACCGTCCTCACCACGAATATCATAAGTAGGCGCAATAGAAAGTAGCATGGTACCACATAGAAGTTTTTGTGAAATTCTTTTTGCGCTACAAATCTTTAAAATTGTTGCAAAAGTACCAAAACATAGCTTTTTCATATATTGCGCCTCCTTTCATTGAATTTAATCTGTTGAAGTATCGTCATCGACGTAGTCAACAATATCTCCAATGTTGACATCAAGGGCTTTACAGATTCTTCCTAACACATCCATGCTTACCGGCAGATCTTTACTCATTTTTGCTATCGTTGTCGACGTTAAGTTCGTTATTGCCATTAAATCCTTTTTCATCATTTTTTTATCTATTAAAAGTTTCCACAATTTGTTATAACTAAAAGCCATTATAATCGCCTCCAAGCACAATTGGATGGTATCCAAAGACGTGTCTTTATTATTATAGCAATTTACTAAGCGAAATACAATCAATTATTTAAATATGCTTATTCAATCTTTACGAACGCTTAGTTCGTTTGACATCATAAAAACGAATTGTTATTTGTGGAGTCCTAGCGGAGTGTCAGCGGAGTTGTAGCTGAGGATTTAAAGTGTATGACTTTATAAAATTTAGTTAGACGGTAAGACAAGCTGAACTTTTTGAAAAGGGGGTAAAGTCATGGAAGAAATTCGTGATTGTAATGGTCGCATAGCTTGCAAGGGCAATGCAACAACAGGTCTCATAGAAGTGTTATATAAACGCTGTAAAACCAGTACACAAATACCTATTGGAGGAACTTTAAGAATTGAACGTGATGGTGTTGTGACGATAGTCACTCGATTAAGCGATTCTGCTTTTCATGTAGAAAGTCATGCTAATGTAGCATAGAAAGATAGCTAACTAAATAAAAAATCCGCAGAGCTGCACGACGGCCAGGATAAGTTCTCACACTAGAGAACTATCTTGGCGTCCTTTTTTGTTCTACGGATCTTTTCGGCTTCTGCGGATTTTTCAAAGCCAAATTTTGAAAACCAAAGGAGTCAAATTATGAAAAGAGCGTACAAAACAAGTAAAAAGAAGAGAACTAACTACATCTATTACACTGCTGAAGGAACAAAGATTGTTATAACTCTAGGCGAAGATGGAGTCACCGAAGCGGACATCGAGCTTTTACATACTATGGATGATGACGAAGTGGACGAGCAGCGCCGGTACGATTATCGAGTGACAACACATCTGGATGCTTATCATGATGGTGAAGAGGAAGCGGCAAATGACCGCAATAAGTATCTTGCAGATGATACTACGAATCCTGAACATCTAATTACCCAAGCAGAAGATGAAGCTCAGCATCAAAATATGTTGGACAAGTTAACCAAGGCAATGGAGTGTCTTTTACCTCAGCAAAAAGAACTCTTCAAAAAAGTGTACCTTGAGAAAAGATCCAACACTGATATAGCAGCAGAAGAAGGTGTCACAGAAGCGGCTATTCGCGGTCGCCTTAAGAAGCTTCAAGAACGACTTAGAAAAATTCTATCCTAATAGGGTTCGCAAGGACCCGTTATAAAAAATCTTTTCTCAAAAGGGGGTTCGAAAGAACTCTCTTTTTCGCTTATCGGTGAGGGGCAGATGAATCGCCCCCGGAAAGGAGATGGAATATGAGCCTTAAACACAAAGTTACTATCAATGTGGCAAGGCCCGGTGGCGAAAGAAGTTCAGTAATTCAAAGCAGTCGGAAGACAATCCGAACGAGAATGCTTGATTTCCTATTTGGAAAGAAAGTTAGTCTGCTAGTAATTACTCCCGGCGACTCAGTTGAGACGGTAGAAATTAAGGAAATCAAGGAAGGAGGTGTAGGCCATGAGTAAGGTTAAGCTTCTTCTCGATGTGGTGTCAGATCTTAGATCGTTGGCAGATAGTGTTCAGGCTGTAGCTGATGCAATAGCAAGTAATGGTCCTAATGAGGGTACAAAGCCAGAGCAACCAAAGCCTGAAAAACAGCCTGAAGAAAAGCAGATCACTTTAGAAGAAGTAAGGGCAGTACTTGCGGAAAAAAGCCATGACGGATTTACAGCTGAAGTAAGAGCACTTCTAGAAAAGTATGGTGCATCAAAACTCAGCCAGATTGATCCAAGCAAGTATGCTGCACTGCTTGCAGATGCGGAGGGATTGAAATGAGTAAACATGCAATTCTCTCTGCATCTGGAGCTCATCGCTGGATGAACTGTACACCATCGGCAAGGTTGGAGCTGGAGTTTGATGACAACAGCGGTGAAGCTGCAGCTGAAGGCACAGCTGCCCATGCGTTAAGTGAACATAAACTCCGCAAGGCGCTTAAGATGAGATCAAAAAAGCCGGTTTCTCCATATGACTCAGATGAGATGGATAATTACACCGATGGATATGTAGAGTATGTGCTTGAAGTGATTGAGCAAGCCAAGCAGACATGTAGTGACCCCTTAATCTTGATAGAACAGCGGCTTGATTTTTCAAAGTATGTTCCTGATGGCTTTGGGACCGGGGATTGTGTAATTATCGCTGACGGAACTCTTCACATTATTGATTTTAAGTATGGTCAGGGTGTCTTAGTCAGCGCAGAGGACAATCCTCAAATGAAACTATATGCCCTTGGTGCACTAGGTCTCTTTGATGGTATTTATGACATCGAGATGGTTTTAATGACAATTTATCAACCTCGTCGTGAAAATATCAGCACGTCCACAGTCTCAAAAGAAAGCTTGTATCGATGGGCTGAAGAAGTTTTGAAACCTAAAGCTGAACTGGCCTTCGCTGGTGACGGAAACTATTGCCCCGGAGAGTGGTGTCAATTTTGTCGGGCTGCAGTGAAATGTCGAGCAAGAGCAGAAGCGAAAATGAAACTGGCTACATTTGAGTTTGCGCTACCGCCACTTTTATCAGATGAAGAAATTGCTGAGATTCTATCTTCTATCGGTGATCTCACCAGATGGACAAATGAGATTATAGCCTATGCGACAGATGCAGCAGTTAATCATGGAAAGAAGTGGCCCGGCTTTAAAGTAGTCGAAGGCCGTTCCAACCGTAAATACAAAGATGAAGAAGCGGTCGCAGAAGCGGCAAAGAATGCAGGTTATCGCGACATATACAAGCAAAGTCTCATCACTATTACTGAAATGGAGAAATTGATGGGCAAGACAAAATTTAATGAAGTCATTGGTGGACTAATTATGAAGCCACCAGGCAAACCGACGCTAGTACCAGTTTCAGACAAGCGTCCTGAAATGAACACATCATCAGCAAAAAATGATTTTATGGAGGTATAATACTATGTCAAAAACAGTAAAAAGAACGAACCCAACGAAAGTAATCACAGGAGTTGTACGACTCTCTTATGCCAATGTCTGGGAACCTAAATCTATCAATGGCGGTACTGAAAAATACAGTGTGAGCCTGATTATCCCTAAGAGTGATACTAAAACCTTAAGCGCTATCAACGAAGCAGTGAATGCCGCCATAGAGGAAGGTAAAGGTAAATTCGGTGGGAAGATTCCCAATAAAGCAGTTCTCAAGCTCCCTCTGCGTGATGGCGACATTGATCGTCCGGATGATGAGGCTTATGCCAACAGCTATTTTATCAATGCCAACAGCAATACTGCTCCACAAATTGTAGACAGAAACGTCAATCCAATCCTTGATCGTTCAGAAGTGTACTCCGGTGTCTATGCAAGAGTGAGTATCAACTTCTACGCCTTTAACTCCAATGGAAATAAGGGTATAGCGTGTGGCCTTGGAAACATTCAAAAAATCCGCGATGGTGAGCCTTTAGGCGGTAGAACCAATGCAGCTGATGACTTTGCCACTGACGTGGATGACGACTTTTTATCATGAGAACCCTCAGCATAGATATAGAAACATATAGTAGCGTAGACATCGCCAAAAGCGGGGTCTATCGTTACGCTGAAGCACCGGATTTTCAAATCCTACTTTTGGGCTACAGTGTGGATGGTGGTCCTGTACAGGTAGTTGATTTGGCATGTGGCGAAAAGATCCCACAAGAAATCCAGAATGCAGTTCTAGATAGCCAGATTATAAAGTGGGCATTTAATGCTCAATTTGAACGAATCTGCTTGTCTCGTCATTTTGGTGTCTGGCTTGAGCCTGCTTCATGGCGTTGTACGATGGTGTGGTCTGCCTACCTAGGACTTCCTCTATCGCTAGAAGGAGCGGCTCTTGTAACAGGAGCTGATAAGAAAAAGCTGACTGAGGGTAAGGAACTCATAAGATATTTCTCAGTTCCCTGCAAAGCGACTCAGTCTAATGGAGGCCGAACTCGCAATCTACCGGAGCATGCTTTAGAAAAGTGGGAGAGTTTCAAAGCATATAACCTTCGAGATGTTGAAGCTGAACTTTCCATACAGGCAAAGCTTCATAAGTTCCCTATGCCAGAAGAGGAGTGGCAGAACTATATTCTAGACCAGCAGATTAATGATCGAGGTATTCAATTGGATTTAGAATTGGTAAGGCAGGCTATCCAGTGTGATGAACAAACCCGAGAGGAATTCACAAGCCGACTAAAAGAGCTTACTAAACTTGAAAATCCAAACTCAGTGACCCAGATGAAAACCTGGCTATCGGAAAGTGGTCTGGAAACGGATAGTCTTGATAAGGCGTCAGTTAAGGCACTATTAAAGGAAGCTCCAGATCACCTGAGTGAAGTGCTGGAATTGAGGCAACTACTAGCCAAGTCCAGTGTAAAGAAATACACCGCTATGGAAAATGCAGTATGTGCAGATGAAAGAGCACGTGGTCTATTGCAGTTTTATGGTGCCAATCGAACCGGCAGATTTGCAGGGAGGCTTATACAAGTTCAAAATCTTCCGCAGAACCATTTGCCGGATTTGGAGCAGGCGCGAAGGTTAGTTAGAGGTGGTCATTTTGAGGCCTTGGAATTATTGTACGATTCTGTTCCAGGAGTTTTGTCCGAGTTAATCCGTACTGCCTTTGTTCCAAAGAAAGGATATAAGTTTATTGTTGCTGATTTTAGTGCAATTGAAGCTAGAGTGATTGCCTGGCTCGCAGGCGAGACATGGAGAAATGAGGTATTCGCTACCCATGGCAAGATTTACGAAGCATCCGCTTCCCAGATGTTTAGGGTCCCCTTGGAAGAAGTCACAAAAGGTAGTCCACTCAGACAAAAAGGAAAAATTGCGGAGTTGGCCTTGGGTTATGGTGGATCGGTTGGTGCGTTAAAAGCAATGGGAGCACTTGATATGGGTCTTACCGAAGAAGAGTTAAAGCCACTGGTATATGCGTGGAGAAATGCGAATCCAAACATTGTTAGGCTTTGGTGGGATGTCGATAGAGCAGTTAAAAAAGCTGTAAAAGAAAGATCCAGAACAGAAACTCATCGTATCCGATTTGAATATCGTAGTGGAATGCTGTTGATATGGCTGCCATCCGGGAGACAGCTTACCTATGTCAAACCAAGGATGGGGATTAACAGATTCGGCAGTGAAGCAGTGACGTATGAAGGCGTTGGTGCCACAAAGAAGTGGGAGCGTATTGAAAGCTATGGTCCGAAGTTTGTTGAGAACATCGTGCAGGCCATTTCAAGAGATCTTCTTTGCCATTCCATGCGAAATCTGGATGAAGCAGGACTAAATATTGTCATGCATGTCCATGATGAGGCAGTTTTAGAGGTTCCTTTAGAAATATGCGTACAAGACGTCTGTGTTCTTATGGGTCAGGTACCGCCTTGGGCGCATGGGCTTCTACTTCGTGCTGATGGATTTGAATGTGATTTTTATAAAAAAGATTAATTTGAGGGGGTTCGAAGCCTCCTCTTTTTTTGCTTATAGCTGAGGGCATGTTTTATCGCTCTACAACTATATGCTGGAGGTTCGATATGAACAAATTAACGATTTTCAACTACGAGGGCAACAATGTCAGAACAATTTTAAAGGATGGTAATCCTTGGTGGGTACTTAAGGATGTCTGTTCTGTGCTAGAAATTGGAAACAGTCGTGATGTTACATCTCGATTGGACAGTGATGAAAAGGGAGTCGATATTATCGACACCCCTGGAGGAAAACAGGAAGTATCTATTATCAATGAAAGTGGCCTTTATAGCGTGATATTGGTTTCTCGAAAGCCAGAAGCTAAAAAGTTCAAGCGCTGGGTAACTCATGAGGTTCTTCCTTCAATCAGAAGGCATGGACTTTATGCTACAGATGAGTTGCTTGCTAATCCAGACTTTTTAATTAAAGCATTGCAGGAACTTAAAGCTGCAAGAGCCAAAAATGCCGAGCTAACAACTACGATTAGTATTCAGGAACAGCAGATTGCAGAAATGAAACCAAAAGCCAGTTATTACGATGTGGTGCTTAATTGCAAGGATGCGGTGTCTATCACAACAATCGCCAAGGATTATGGAAAGTCTGGTCGCTGGTTCAATGAATATCTACATGATCTTGGCGTTCAGTTCCGTCAAGGGAAAATCTGGCTCTTATATCAAAAGTATGCCCAACATGGATATACAACAACAAAAACCCATACGTACCCTGGAAAGGATGGAACGATACATTCAAAGGTTCATACCTATTGGACTCAGAAAGGACGCTTGTTTATTTATGAGCTTCTAAAGGATCATGGCATTTTACCACTGATTGAACAAGAGTCTGAATTCGAGGGGATGTAGTTATGGATAGATATAACGCCGATAGCTATCCAGATCCAACTGCAGCAGAAGCCTTGGAAAATGTCATGCGTGAAGAAAAAGTAAAATGCTACAAACCTTGTGTCTTTATTTGTTCACCTTTTGCTGGGGATACAGAAAAAAATCTGAAGAAGGCCAGAAAATATCTGAAGTTTGCAGTTGAGCAAGGAACTATTCCTTTTGCTCCTCATCTGCTATACCCTCAAGTTCTAGATGATAGCGATCCAGAACAAAGAAAACTAGGACTATTCTTTGGAATGGTTTGGCTTAGAAAGTGCGAGGAACTGTGGGTATTTGGTCGCAACATCTCAAAAGGAATGCAAGCAGAAATAGATAAAGCATCGAAGCATCGTATTCCTATTCGGTATTTTACCGAAAACTGCAGGGAGGTGCAGAAGATATGAAGATAGCGGTTGGTAACAGCCGAATGGATAAAAAGTGGAAGAACAAAGACATCACATGGGAGGACTTCATCTCCCGAGTTAAATCTACTATACGAACAACAGAAACAGTATCTGAATTCCGAAAAATGAGTCGCGCTCAGCAGGACTCAATAAAAGACGTCGGTGGATTTGTGGGAGGAGCTCTTCGTGAAGGAAAGCGCAGAAATGGTTATGTCCTCTCCCGCTCCCTTCTGACATTAGATATGGATTATGCCAAACCGAGGATTTGGGATCAAATTGAAGCATTACATGATTTCAAATGCTGCATCTATTCAACCCATAAACATACACCAGATGCACCGCGATTAAGACTTATCATTCCAATTAAAAGAGAAGTAACAGAGGATGAATACCCAGCTCTTGGCCGGATGGTTGCAAAGGAGATTGGGATTGATTTATTCGATGATACCACTTATGAGCCATCTAGGTTAATGTATTGGCCATCCACACCGTCTGATGGAGAATTTGTCTTTAAAGAAAAGGATGGAGAGCTTTTAGATCCTGATGTTTATCTTTCCAAATATGCAGATTGGCGGGATACATCCATGTGGCCTGTATCCACAAGACAATCAGAGGTTGTACAAAGGAAAATCACAAAGCAAGCAGATCCTTTAAGTAAAGAGGGTGCTGTCGGGGCATTTTGTAGAGCTTATACCATTGAAGAAGCTATCAATACATTTTTGGCGGATGTATATGAGCCAAGTGCTATGAATGGCAGGTTTGATTATATTCCAGCAGATTCTTCAGCGGGCTTGGTAATCTATGATGGTAAATTTGCTTATAGCCATCATGCTACTGATCCAGCATGTGGAATGTTGCTAAACGCATTTGATTTGGTCCGAGTGCATAAGTTTCGGGAACTAGATGAAAAGGTGACAGAAAATACACCGCCAAGTAAACTACCTTCATTTAGAGCCATGACAGATTTGGCATTAGAGGATGAACGGGTAAAAGAGCAGTTTGCTGAAGAAAGAAAGGCTCAGGCAGAAAAAGAGTTTGTTGATGAAGATTGGGAAAAGCAACTGGAGCTTGACAAGACAGGATCAGTTAAAAATACCCTTAGAAACTTGATTTTAATACTCGAAAATGATCCAAACCTGAAAAGCATTGTGTTTAATCAGCTATCAGATAGTCTCGAAATAAAAGGTGATGTTCCTTGGCCGCATCCATCAAAGTTCTGGAGAGATGCAGACGATGCTCAGTTGATTAGTTACATCGACACCCATTACGGAACCTTTTCTGCAAGAAACTATGATGTGGCGGTAGCAAAGGTAGCTGACGACCGATCTTATCATCCTATTCGTGAGTTTATTGATGCACTCCCTGAATGGGATAAGGTACCGCGAGTAGATACCCTGCTCATCGATTATCTAGGTGCATCAGATAACTCTTATGTTCGGGCTGTAACAAGAAAAACTTTATGTGCAGCTATCTCTCGTGTGCTAACTCCTGGTATCAAATTCGATTCCATGTTGGTTCTTAATGGCCCGCAGGGAGTTGGAAAAAGCACTCTCATAGCCAAGTTGGGTGGAGACTGGTTTTCAGATAGTTTGAGCTTGTCAGATACCAAGGATAAGACCGCCGCAGAAAAGTTACAAGGTTACTGGATTTTAGAAATTGGAGAGCTGGCTGGACTAAAAAAAGCAGAAGTAGAAACACTTAGAAGCTTCTTATCTCGCCAGAATGATATTTATCGAGCTAGCTTTGGCAAGAGAGCTACTCCTCACTTAAGACAATGTGTCTTTTTTGGCACCACTAATGCTGAAAAAGGCTATTTACGGGATACCACAGGAAACCGTCGTTTTTGGCCGGTAAAGACCCCGGGAAATGGTACAAAAAAGTCATGGCAGTTAGAGCAGGATGAAATTCTGCAGATATGGGCTGAGGCTCTTACCTATGTAAAGGCTGGAGAGAAATTGTACCTTGATGCTAGCCTTGAAAAGCTTGCAAAAGAAGAACAGCGAGAAGCTATGGAGTCCGATGAGCGAGAAGGTTTGGTTAGAGAGTACCTTGATATGCTTTTACCTGAGGATTGGGACACCATGGATCTATATGAACGTCGAGCCTATATCAACGGGACTGAGTTTGGTGAAAGCCAAAGGGTTGGTGTTTGGAAACGAAAATCGGTTTCTAATATGGAAATCTGGTGTGAGTGCTTTGGCAAAGATCGAGCCAATCTCCGAAGAATGGATGGCAATGAGATATCTGCAATTATGGCAAGTATCGGAGGCTGGACTGGACTCGTGAAAAAAGAACGTATCCCGCTTTATGGACCACAATGGGTTTATGTTCCCAAAACATAATTTAGTTTGGAACACATGGAACAATTTTTTCTCGGGAACAGATTTCACCTGTTCCGGTGAAACAAAAACGGTCTTTTGGTACACCTCATCGGAACAGGCGGCAGCCCCTTGTAAAGTAGGCTACTTTATAACTTATGTTCCATTGTTCCAAAAATAATTATTAAAAATAATCCTAAAGACAAAAAGAAGAAATTACCTGCAGACGCGTATATACGCGCGTATAGAGACTTTTTGGATTTAGGGAACATGGAGGCTATATGAGAGAAAAATGGATTGAACAACAACTGGTAAAAGCAGTAAAAGATATAGGCGGCATTGCACTGAAGATTGCATCACCAGGTTTTGATGGAATGCCAGACAGATTGATTCTTTTGCCGGATAAAAAAATAGCTTTTGTGGAGGTAAAAGCTCCAGGTAAAACCTTAAGGCCTCTACAGGAAAAGCGAAAAAGACAGTTAGAATCACTTGGATTTTTGGTATTCTGCCTGGATCACATAGAACAGATTGGAGGGATACTTCATGAAATACAAGCCTCATGAATATCAGGTTTATGCCACTGAGTATATCCTCACCCATCCCATAGCAGCAGTGCTTTTAGATATGGGATTAGGTAAGAGTGTCATTACCTTAACTGCCATCTTTGATTTAACACTGGATAGTTTTCTTGTTCGTAAGGTTCTGGTCATTGCACCTCTTCGAGTAGCCAGAGATACATGGCCTGCAGAGCTTGAAAAGTGGGATCACCTAAAAGGTCTTAAATACACCGTAGCAGTTGGCTCTGAGGTACAGAGGAAAACAGCCCTTATGAAAAGAGCTCAGGTATACATCATCAATCGAGAAAATGTCGAATGGCTAATTTCTAGAAGTGCCATACCCTTTGATTTTGACATGGTAGTAATCGATGAGCTGTCATCCTTCAAATCCCATCAAGCCAAGAGATTTAAAAGTTTAATGAAAGTTAGGCCAAAGATTAAAAGGATCGTAGGGCTTACCGGAACGCCATCATCCAATGGACTGATGGATTTATGGGCTGAGTATCGCCTGCTGGATATGGGACAGCGATTGGGCAGGTTTATTGGCAGATATCGAGAGGACTTTTTCGTACCAGATAAACGCAATCAGCAAGTGATCTTCTCCTACAAACCAAAACCGGGAGCAGAAGAAGCTATTTATAGGCTCATATCTGACATCACTATTAGCATGAAAGGGACAGACTACCTGAAGTTGCCGGAGTTGGTTATAAACGAAGTAGATGTAAAGCTTTCTGAAAAAGAAATGGAAATCCTTGACATTATGAAGCGTGATTTAATTACAACTGTTAAAGGTGAGGAAATTACTGCAGCCAATGCAGCAGCTCTTTCAGGAAAGCTCCTGCAGATGGCAAACGGAGCAGTCTATGATGATCAAGGTGTAGTTATTCATATACATGACCGTAAGCTGGATGCACTGGAAGACTTAATCGAAGCTGCTAATGGCAAGCCAGTTCTAATTGCTTATTGGTTTAAACATGATTTATCACGAATACAAAAGCGCTTTGAAGTTGAGGTATTATCCACTAGCGATTCTATTAAAAGGTGGAATGATGGAGAAATCCCCATTGCAGTCATCCATCCAGCATCAGCAGGCCATGGACTGAACTTGCAAGCTGGAGGTTCAACTCTTGTATGGTTTGGCCTGACTTGGAGCTTGGAGCTTTACCAGCAAACCAATGCCCGTCTTTGGCGTCAAGGACAAAATGAAACGGTAGTGATCCATCACCTGATTGCCAAAGGCACCATTGATGAGCGTGTAATGAAAGCCCTAAATGATAAAAACAATACTCAATCCGCACTGATAGATGCGGTAAAAGCAACACTAAAGGAGGTCTGATACGATGAACATTGTCTGGCAGTATTTAGATAAAAGAGCAGCGGCAATTAATGCCTTAAAAGATTACAGCAGCATGAAGTACATCATAGAACATACCGATGAGGACATTGCAACCCTCAACGAAGAAATGAGCTCCCCAGCTTCTCCAGTTATCAATGGCATGCCATCGACCCATGATCCAAAAGCAGGAGAGAAAAGGCTCATTGCCTGCATCAATGAAATTGATGTATTGAAAGAACGTTATCGTCAAGCACTGGAATACATGGATTGGTTTCAACCCGCATGGGATGCTTTAACAGAAGACGAGCAGTATGTGTTAAAGGAGTTTTATTTGGATGATGAACAAAAGCAGATTGATGCTGTGTATAACATCTGTGATCATTTCAATATAGAACGTTCTTCAGCATACAACAAAAAGAATCGAGCGCTTCAACATTTAGCACTACTACTCTATGGAAAGTAATGAGTAATATCTTGGACGATTTTATTAGAAATCCATAATACAATGGTATTGTGAAAAATTGTAGAGAGCCTTCGTGGAAATACCACGAGGGCTTTTTGTATGTCCAAAGGAGGTGCGAAATGCCAAAGAAACCAAAAAGACCATGTTCTTATCCTGGTTGTCCGGAACTGACAGATGGACGCTTTTGTCCGGAGCATACAAAAAAAGAAGCTTCTCGTTATGAAAAATATCAGAGAGATCCTGAAACGAGGAAGCGTTACGGTCGTGCATGGAAAAGAATACGTGACCGTTACATTACAGCCCATCCACTATGTGAAGAGTGTAAAAGACAAGGAAAGCTGACACCAGCAACTGAAGTGCACCATATCCTTCCCTTGGCACGAGGTGGGACACACGATGAAAGCAACCTAATGGCTCTTTGTACTCCTTGTCACTCAGCTATCACAGCAAGAGATGGAGACCGTTGGCCATCCCGGTAGGGGGAGTCAAATCTCTACAGCTTTTAAACGGTCAACGGGCGTGGGGCTTCGTGCAAAAAGTCGCAGTTTCAAACGGGGTAATACCCCCTTAATAAGAAAAGAGGTGAGTTAATGGCCAAAGATGGTACAAATCGAGGTGGTGCCCGTATTGGATCTGGCCAGAAAAAGAAAGCACTTATAGATAAAATTGCTGAGGGAAATCCCGGAAAAAGAAAATTGGAAGTTATTGAATTTAAAAATACCGCAGAACTTCAAGGGCAGGAGATGCCACAGCCAAGGGCTATGCTTTCAGCAGTACAAAAGGATGGTAAAACCTTAGTAGCCAGCGAAATTTATGAGCTTACGTGGAAATGGCTTGAGGAGCGAGGGTGTGCACATCTAGTTCTACCACAGCTATTAGAAAGATATGCCATGAGTGCTGCTAGGTGGATACAGTGTGAGGAAGCAATAAGTGAGTTTGGTTTTCTTGCTAAGCATCCAACTACTGGCAACGCTATCCAAAGTCCATACGTTTCCATGAGCCATAATTTTATGAGTCAAACCAACAGACTCTGGATGGAAATATATCAGATTGTTCGTGAAAACTGTGCGACAGAGTATTCCGGTACAAATCCACAGGATGATGTGATGGAACGACTGTTGACTGCCCGTAGAGGTAAATAATAAGGAGATGTGAGATGAGTAAGAGATATTTAACAGCAGAAAGTGTATGTGCAGGACATCCTGATAAACTGTGCGATATTATTGCTGATAATATTTTGGATGAATGCCTTAGAAGAGATAAAGCGACACGCGTAGCGTGTGAGGTTATGGCTACTAAAGGGAAAATTATCGTGGCGGGTGAGATCTCCTGCAGCGAGAAAATTGATATCAGAAGCATTGTTAAGAATGTGCTAAAAGAACTAGGTTATAACCCTTTGAAATTTTTAATTTATGTATATGTACACAATCAGAGTTCTGATATTGCAGCTGGTGTGAATACTGCACTAGAAGCACGAAATGGTATAAACGAACAATATGGTTCCATCGGCGCTGGTGATCAAGGTACTATGTATGGTTATGCCACAAAAGAAACCAGAGAAATGCTTCCCCTTCCCCTTGTCTTATCTCATCGAATTGTAAAGAGACTAGATGAGGCAAGGAAAGGTAAAATTATTAAAGGTATCCTTCCCGATGGAAAAGCACAGGTGACCGTTGAGTATCATGATGATGTTCCAGTGAGAGTTAAGACCATTGTAGTGTCAGTTCAGCATGAAAAGAATAAAACTCAGGAAGAGTTAAAATCAGATATTCTAAATAATGTGTTATGGCAGTGTTTTGAGGATTTCCCTTTTGATGATGAAACAGAAATTCTTATTAATCCATCTGGACAGTTTGTATTAGGAGGACCTGCTGCAGATACAGGTTTAACTGGAAGAAAGATCATGGTGGATACTTATGGTGGACTTGCATCACATGGTGGCGGAGCACTTTGTGGGAAAGATCCGACCAAAGTTGACCGAAGCGGAGCTTACATGGCTAGGTATATTGCTAAACATATTGTGTGGTGTGATTTGGCAGAGAAATGTGAAGTGGCTATTTCCTATGCCATTGGCAAGGCAAATCCTGTAGCTTTTTCTATAAATACTTTTGGAACCGGAACAGTTCCTGATGAGATTTTAGCCCTTGCAGCTCAGGAGGTTTTTAACCTTAGACCAGCAGCAATTATTGAAAAGCTGCATCTAAGAAATATCCTCTACTCGGATACAGCGGTTTACGGGCATTTTAACAGCTACCTGTTTCCTTGGGAGGATGTTAATAGATACAGCAAGTTAAGGGAGGTGGTGGAAAAGTATGCTAATAGAGAAGATTAAAACGGAGCTACTAATCCCTGCTGATTATAATCCTAGAAAGGACTTAAAGCCAGGAGATCCAGAATATGAGAAACTTAAACGCTCTCTTGAGGAGTTTGGATATGTCGAACCGGTTATTTGGAATAAGACCACAGGCAGAGTAGTTGGTGGCCATCAGCGGTTGAAAATCCTACTGAACATGGGTATGGAAGAAGTGGATTGCGTAGTTGTTGAGATGAATGAGGAAAAGGAAAAAGCCCTCAATATTGCATTGAACAAAATAAATGGAGATTGGGATAGGGAGAAACTAGCACTTCTCATTACAGACTTAAATGCTGCAGACTTTGATGTATCGCTGACAGGCTTTGACCCCGGAGAACTAGATGATCTTTTCAAGGATACGTTGAAAGACAAAATAAGAGAAGATGATTTCGATGTGGACAGCGAGCTGAGTAAGCCCGCTGTTTCGCGTTTAGGAGATGTATGGATACTTGGTAAGCACAGACTGGTATGTGGAGACAGCACAAAAAAAGAAACATATAACATTTTAATGGAAGGAAAGGTCGCCAATCTGGTGGTAACTGATCCCCCATACAATGTCAACTATGAAGGAACCGCTGGGAAAATCAAAAATGATAATATGGCCAATGACGCATTTTATCAATTTTTATTAGATGCCTTTAAGAATATCGAATCGGTATTGGCATCAGATGGAAGTATATATGTTTTCCATGCTGATACAGAAGGACTTAATTTTAGAAAAGCCTTTGTTGACGCAGGCTTTTATCTTTCCGGTACTTGTATTTGGAAGAAACAGTCATTGGTTCTTGGAAGATCCCCTTATCAGTGGCAGCATGAACCGGTGCTATTCGGTTGGAAAAAGAAGGGGAAGCATCTCTGGTATTCAGACCGTAAGCAATCAACCATTTGGGAATTTGATAAGCCGAAAAAGAATGCAGATCATCCGACTATGAAGCCCATTGCTTTAATTGCCTACCCCATTATGAATTCTAGCCTTACTAATAGTATCGTACTTGATCCTTTTGGAGGTTCTGGCTCGACGCTGATTGCCTGTGAACAGACCGATAGAATTTGCTATACCATCGAGCTGGATGAAAAGTACTGCGATGTTATTGTGAAGCGTTACATCGAGCAGGTTGGAACAGATAAAGAGGTATATGTCATTCGAGAAAAAGAGAAGATTCCATTTAATGTGGCAGCCACATCTTCTGATGAATTAGATTGATAGAGCAAGTTTTAAATTCATTTTTGCACAGAAATAACTTGCTATTGTGTAGCGTTAGAGTGATATATGGTACTACCAAATAAGAAAGGTGGTATGTAGGATGAAAATTGAATTTAATCGTACTGGTGGTGAGAGAAAGGCCCTCGTTACTGCGATTGGAGAAGTACTAGGTGAAAAGCCTGAATACAAAGGCGCACCAACATTTATTTATCAAATAGGCAGATTTGAAGTGGATAAGGAAGGTGCTCTTATTTTTGATGAGGGTGTTGTGGGCGAAAAAGCGGTCAAACTGCTTGATGAACTCAATAGTCGAGGATTTACTTATGTGAAACCAGAAGGCCTGGAACAGGGGCTTACAGATAATACAGATTTGTTGGTAATTGAAATACCTAAGGAAAACTTCACCGACATTGCCTTAAGTAACTTGGAAAAGATTCTGGAAAGTAAAGGAGATCTCATTAAAAAAGCACTTGGAGTAGAGGAATTACCTATTGAGCAAACAGAGGAAACTCTACGATTCCCTTGGTTTTCCTTTGATGAAGATGCTGAGAAAGTTAAAGCTTACACGCATTTCATTACAGCCCTTTGTGATATGGCAAAAAAACAGAAGAGAATCACTGCCACAGCTAAGGAAGTGGATAATGAAAAGTATGCCTTTCGTTGTTTTCTGTTAAGGTTAGGATTTATCGGTGAAGAATACAAGGCCGCAAGAAAGATACTCCTTTCCAAACTGAACGGAAGTTCTGCATTTAAAAGTGTAGTTGCTAAGCAGGAGGAGGTAGATGGAATTTGAAAACCATTAACCCTAATGTCTTAGAACAACTCAGAAGTATCTATAGGCCTGGAACACGAGTGGTTTTAGTAAAGATGAATGATCCCTATACCAAACTGGAACCTGGGACGAGAGGAACTGTCATTAGTGTAGATGATATTGGAACCATCCATGTGAATTGGGACTCTGGAAGCTCATTAGGTATTGTATATGGCGAGGATTCCTGCAGAAGGATTGAAGAATAAAGCACACGTTTTATCCTGAAAAAGTAAAGAAAAACTGTGTAAATTATGCTCCTTATATCGAATAATTGTCTTGCTATTTAACCCTTTTAGAGTGATATATGTACATGCCAAAAGGATAAACACACTTTAAAAGGAGTGAGGTACGATGTTAAGTGCAAAATTCGGAATCGAGATTGAATTTACAGGGATTACAAGGGAAAGGGCAGCCAGAGTTGCTGCAGAGTTTTTGCAAGGCACTTATAGTGAAGGCGGGACTTACTACGACACTAAGAAGGTAAAAACTCCAGATGGTAGAGTTTGGAGATTTATGTATGATGGGAGCATTCACTGTCAAAGAAAAGAAGGTAGAAGAAAAGTAGCTGCAGGTAGAGATTATAGCGTTGAGCTAGTTAGCCCAATCCTAACTTACCGGGAGGACATTGAAACTTTGCAGGAGATAGTAAGAAAGCTTCGCAAAGCTGGAGCCTTTACAAATACATCTTGCGGCATTCACATTCATCTAGACGGTGCTGAACATACCCCAAGAAGTATTCGAAACTTTATAAATATCATTGCAAGTAAAAATGACTTATTTTATAAAGCACTACAGATTGCACCGGAGCGAATGCGCTACTGCAAAAAGATGGACAGCATTTTGGTTGAGAAGATGAACCACAAAAAGCCTAAAACCATGAGACAAATTGAGGACATTTGGTACGAGGGTTACAGCGAGAGTAGAAGCACTCATTACCACAACAGCCGCTACCATTTCCTCAACCTTCACAGCTTTTTTACCGGAAACCATACAGTTGAACTTAGAGGTTTTAACAGCGAGCTTCATGCTGGAAAGATGAGAAGCTACATTGTTCTAGCGCTTGCCATCAACCATCAAGCCTTAACACAAAAGTGTGCATCAGCAAAGAAGCCACAGGTGGAGAACGAGAAATTTGCCATGAGAACCTACCTAAACCGGATTGGTTTCATTGGTGATGAATTTGCAAACTGCAGAGAGCATTTGACCGCAGCACTTTCGGGTTCAGCTGCATGGCGGTTTCGGGCGGCCTGAGCTGCCCCTAACCCACAAAGCTAAGAAGGAGGATTACAATGAATAAAAAATTATATCTTGCCTATGGCTCCAACCTTAACCTGAAACAAATGGCCAACAGATGCCCCACAGCGAAGGTGGTAGGAGCAAGTCAAATCAATGACCACCGTTTATTATTTAGAGGGGCACACGCAGGCGCTGTGGCGACTATCGAGCCTTTTAAGGGTGGCAACGTACCCGTTTTAGTGTGGGAAATCACACCTGTCGATGAAGCGGCACTTGACCGTTACGAGGGATGGCCGTTCCTTTATCGCAAGGAAACAATAAAAGTGAAGTTGGGGGGTAAAACCGTTAAGGCGATGGTATACATCATGAATGATGGGAGGCCGCTTGGACAGCCGAGCTGTTATTATTACAGTACAATTTTAGAAGGCTATAAGAGTGCAGGCTTCGATGTGGAAATCCTGCGCAAAGCGACAACCGATTCAGTAGAATCGGAGGAGGTAGCCAATGAATGAGATAATTATGCAACAAATACTTGCCATTCGAGAAACAGGTGAAACGAATATGTTTGATCTTCCGGTTGTGACAAGTATTGCTTTAAGAGCAGGTTATACGGAGCTAGTAGATTACCTTGAAAAGAACAAAGGAGAATATGTCCATTTCATTTTGACAGGGGAAGCGAAAACAGAATAACCTAAACAAATTTTGAAGGAACTCTGCGGGGTTCCTTTTTTCGTAGCCATAAGGAGGTGGCGGCCATACGTAAACTAAAAAAATATAAGCCGACCATCTTTAAGGCAGATGGTTCGGTATATGATAAGGACGCTGCAGACATTGCGGTGTCTTTTATTAATTGCTTAAAACATACGAAGGGAGAATGGTATGGGCAACCATTTGAACTTATAGACTGGCAGGAACAGATTATCCGCGATGTGTTTGGGATTATAAAGCCTAATGGTTACCGTCAATTTAATACGGCATATATCGAAATCGCTAAAAAGCAAGGGAAATCTGAACTTGCAGCAGCGGTTGCGTTACTGCTTACCTGTGGTGATTTTGAGCATGGCGGTGAAGTATACGGATGTGCATCTGACAGACAGCAAGCTTCCATTGTTTTTGATGTAGCAGTGGATATGGTAGAACAATGTCCAGCTCTGAAAGCGAGGATTAAACCGGTACTATCGCAAAGACGACTTGTTTATAAACCCCTTGGTAGCTTTTATCAGGTTTTGTCTGCAGAAGCTTATACTAAGCATGGCCTAAATGTTCATGGCGTAGTTTTCGATGAACTTCATGCTCAGCCTAACCGCCAACTATTCGATGTCATGACTCATGGTTCCGGTGATGCCAGAAAACAACCACTGTATTTCTTAATCACAACTGCTGGGAATGATACCCATTCCATTTGCTACGAGGTGCATCAAAAGGCCAAAGATATCCTGGAAGGGCGAAAGGTTGACCCTACATTCTATCCTGTCATTTACGGTGCTGACGAAGATGATGACTGGACAGATCCAAAGGTATGGGCGAAAGCCAACCCCTCTCTGTGTATTACAGTGGACATTGAAAAGATACAGATTGCTTGTGAAAGCGCAAAGCAAAACCCTGCCGAAGAGAACCTATTCAGGCAGCTTCGTTTGAATCAATGGGTAAAACAGTCGGTGCGCTGGATGCCTATGGAGAAGTGGGATAAATGTTCATTTGCTGTAAATCCAGAAAACCTTGTAGGAAGAGAATGCTTCGGTGGTTTGGACTTATCATCTACTACAGATATTACAGCGTTCGTACTTATCTTCCCGCCTGAGTATGAAGGAGATAAATACATCGTTCTTCCCTACTTCTGGATACCGGAAGATAATCTGGACCAAAGGGTAAAGCGTGATCATGTTCCTTATGATGTTTGGGAGAAGCAGGGGTTCTTACACACCACTGAAGGAAACGTGGTGCATTATGGATACATCGAAAACTTTATCGAAGAGCTGGGCTTAAAGTACAACATTCGAGAAATTGCCTTTGACCGGTGGGGAGCTGTGCAGATGACACAAAACTTAGAGAACCTTGGGTTTACAGTAGTTCCTTTCGGTCAAGGTTTTAAAGATATGAGTCCGCCAACGAAGGAGCTTATGAAGCTTACCTTGGAAGAGAAACTGGCGCATGGTGGTCATCCGGTGCTCCGATGGATGATGGATAACATCTTTATCCGAACAGATCCTGCCGGTAATATTAAACCAGATAAAGAAAAGTCAACTGAGAGAATAGATGGAGCTGTCGCTACCATTATGGCTCTTGACCGAGCGATCCGCAAAGGTGGAACAGGTAACTCTGTTTATGATGGAAGAGGTTTATTGATTCTTTAATCTGCAAATTTATTATTATAACGTTTTTACTTGTAAAACAAAACAATCTCCGATATTATAGATTTATGAACAGAAGTCTGAACACAAGTCCGTAAAAGGAGGTTGAAAATGAGTTACAGGGTACAATTTACGATAAGTGATACTGAAAAAGAACAATTAATTGCTGAGGCAGCATCTGAAGGTTATCCCAATATCGCTGAGTTATGTAAAGTTAGAGCATTGCGGGGAAAAAGTACTTACGCAGATCTTTATAAAAGAATGGTAAAGAAAATAGATTCTTTACCTTCTGGACAGAAGTTCTTTCTAAGAGATTTAATAGATACTCCTCCAACACTACTTGGAAGATGGTTATATGACAATGTTGCAAATGGAACCATTAAAGGTGTTAAGCATCTCGGAAACAATGGATCAGATGCAGAAGAATATCTAAAGTTATAATAATGATTTTAGGAAAGGCATCTCAAACGCGAGGTGCTTTTTTCATGCCCAATTTTAAGGAGAGTGATGTATATGGGCCTCTTTTCAAAGCTATTTAAGGCGCGTGATAAACCGAAGGATCGAACCACAGGAAGCAATTATAGCTTCTTTTTTGGTGGAACAACCAGCGGTAAGCCTGTAAACGAACATACAGCAATGCAAATGACAGCGGTCTATTCATGCGTAAGAATACTTGCAGAGGCTGTGGCAGGGTTACCCCTCCACCTATATAAATACAATGCAAGCGGCGGTAAGGAAAAGGCTCTTTCTCATCCGCTGTATTTTGTATTACATGATGAACCTAACCCAGAGATGAGTTCCTTCGTTTTTCGGGAGACGTTGATGACTCATCTTTTATTATGGGGCAATGCCTATGCACAGATTATTCGAAATGGAAAAGGTGAAGTCATAGCACTGTATCCGTTAATGCCAAATCGAATGTCGGTGGACCGCGATTCCAGTGGTGCTCTTTATTATACCTATACCAGATATTCCGATGAAGCACCTACGATGAATGGAATGACGGTCACACTAAGGCCAAGCGATGTGCTTCATATTCCTGGCTTAGGATTTGATGGACTAGTAGGGTATTCTCCGATTGCAATGGCCAAGAATGCCATTGGTATGGCCATAGCCTGTGAGGAATATGGAGCTAAGTTTTTTGCAAATGGAGCAGCTCCGGGAGGTGTACTTGAGCATCCTGGAACGATTAAAGACCCACAAAAAGTGCGAGATAGCTGGAATGCGGCCTATCAAGGAAGCAGCAACTCCCATCGTGTGGCAGTGCTTGAGGAAGGGATGAAGTATCAGCCTATTGGTATCTCACCAGAACAAGCTCAGTTTTTAGAGACAAGAAAGTTTCAGATTAATGAAATCGCTCGGATTTTCCGCGTACCTCCACATATGGTTGGGGACTTGGAAAAATCGAGCTTTTCTAATATTGAGCAACAGTCACTGGAGTTTGTGAAATACACTTTGGACCCTTGGGTGATACGTTGGGAGCAGGCCATCAGCCGAGCACTTTTAAGACCAGATGAAAAGAAGCTTTATTTTGCCAAGTTTAATGTGGATGGACTGCTTCGAGGTGATTATGTCTCTCGGATGAACGGTTATGCAACCGCGAGACAAAATGGTTGGATGAGTGCCAATGATATCCGAGAGCTAGAAAACCTTGACCGAATCCCACCTGAGCTTGGCGGGGACTTATATCTGATCAATGGCAATATGACCAAGCTTGCGGATGCGGGCATATTCGCAAATAGAGAAGGATTGGAGGGAAAAAATGAATGAAGAAATTTTGGAATTGGGTGCGTGATGAAGATATACAGACACGGACCCTCTATCTAAACGGTGCAATTGCTGAGGAGAGTTGGTTTGATGATGATATTACCCCTGCTGCTTTTAAAGCAGAGCTAATGAGTGGCGAGGGTGACATAGTAGTTTGGATTAATTCACCTGGTGGTGATTGTATCGCGGCATCACAGATTTACAACATGCTGATGGATTATAAAGGCAATGTCACCATAAAGATTGATGGCATTGCAGCATCAGCCGCCTCAGTCATTGCCATGGCAGGTACGGAAGTTTTAATGTCTCCAACATCACTGATGATGATCCATAATCCTTTCACCATAGCCATTGGCGATAGCGAGGAGATGCAAAAGGCAATGCAGATGCTGGATGAAGTTAAGGAAAGTATCATCAACGCTTATGAACTTAAAACCGATTTGTCTAGAACAAGGTTATCTCAACTGATGGATGCTGAAACTTGGCTAAATGCCAATAAGGCAGTCGAGCTTGGCTTTGCAGATGACATTATGTTCAAACCAGGAGAGAGTGCACTACAAGATAGCTTTGTCTTCAGCAGAAGAGCAGTGACTAATTCACTAATGAATAAGCTTCAAAAACCAGTTGTAAAACAGTCAGCCGAGTCGCTTTATGAGCGGCTTAATTTATTGAAATATTAGGAGGAAATGAAAATGAGTAAAATTCTTGAACTGCGTGAAAAGCGCGCAAAAGCATGGGAAGCAGCAAAGGCATTTCTTGATTCAAAGCGTGGTAGTGATGGACTTGTGTCCGCAGAGGATGCCGCAACCTACGACAAAATGGAAGCAGACATTATTAATCTGGGTAAGGAAATTGCAAGACTGGAGCGCCAAGAAGCTCTTGAAGCAGAGCTTAATAAGCCTGTAAACACACCTCTTACCGAAAAACCAGCTATTCCGGGGATGGATACAAAGACCGGAAGAGCCAGTGATGAGTACAGAAAGGCATTCTGGAACGTAATGCGTAGCAAAACTCCTCGTCATGATGTGCTAAATGCTTTGTCTGTAGGCACTGATTCAGAGGGAGGATATCTTGTTCCTGATGAATTTGAGCGTACTTTAGTTCAAACCCTTGAGGAAGAGAATGTATTCCGTAAACTGGCAAAAATTATTCAGACTTCAAGCGGTGACCGCAAAATCCCTGTTGTTGTGACTAAGGGTACAGCGGCTTGGCTTGATGAAGGTGAGGAGTTTGATGAGAGCGATTCTGTATTTGGCCAGACATCTATCGGTGCCTATAAGCTGGGTACAATGATTAAAGTTTCTGATGAACTTCTCAATGACAGTGTATTTGATCTGGAGAATTATATCTCCACTGAATTTGCCCGTAGAATCGGTGCTAAGGAAGAAGAAGCTTTTTTAGTTGGAGATGCAGATGGGAAACCTACAGGAATTTTCAACGCTACTGGTGGTGCACAGCTTGGAGTGACAGCCGGGTCTGCAACTGCCATTACGGCAGATGAGATTATCGATCTTGTTTATTCCCTAAAGGCTCCTTACAGAAAGAACGCAGTATTCTTGATGAATGATGCAACAGTAAAAGCAATCCGTAAACTGAAAGACGGTCAAGGTCAATATCTGTGGCAGCCTTCTTTAACAGCAGGTACTCCAGATACGTTGCTGAATCGTCCGGTTTACACTTCTGCTTATGCTCCTATTATTGAAGCCGGAGCAAAGACGATTGCCTTCGGTGATTTCGGATACTATTGGATTGCTGACAGACAGGGGCGTTCTTTCAAACGTTTAAACGAGCTTTTTGCAACTACTGGGCAGGTTGGTTTCCTTGCGAGCCAGCGTGTAGATGGAAAGCTCATTTTACCTGAAGCCATCAAAGTTCTTCAGCAGAAAGCTTAATGGGAGGTGCAAATTATGAGCTATAACGCAAAGAACTACACCGAACAAGGTGGAGAAAAAACCGTTATTGGTGGAGAACTTGTCATTGAAGAGGGAGCCAAAGTAACTGGGCTCCCTGTTCTTGAAAATCAACCGGCAAGCACTGCGGATACTGTAGAAGCTCTAGTGACGGACTTTAATGCCTTGCTCAGTAAGCTGAAAACTGCAGGAATCATGAATGGAGATACACCTTAGAAAGGATAGTGATGGTGATGACACTTTTAGAAAAAGTTAAAGCAAATCTAATTCTTGAGCACGATCGCGATGATGAACTTCTTCAAATGTACATCACCACCGCTATCGCATATGCCGAGAGTTACCAGCATGTACCGGAAGGTCATTATAATGAGAACACAATGCCGCCAACTACCGAGCAGGCCGTCATTATGCTGTCATCTCACTTCTATGAAAGTAGGGATGGTAGCACTGGCGGCTTTTTTGCTGATAACGTGCAGGCAGGCCAGCAGGTTTGGAACACTGTAAATTTACTGCTCAGGCTTGACCGGGATTGGAAGGTGTAGAGTATGAGTTTTGGAAAAATGAATACCTTTATCGATCTCATTTCTGTTGAAAGAACGAAAGACAGTGAAGGCTTCGGTAAATCTAAGGACACCATCCTCGCTTCCGTTCGTGCTTATAAGGAAGATCGTCATGGAAATGAAAAGTGGGCTAACCGAGCGACATTTTCTGAAGCAACTGCGCTGTTTCGTTTTCGTAAGATACCTGATGTTGAGGTATCTACCAATATGGTGATTGTGTGTAATGATGGCCGCTATGAGATTACAAATGTTGAAGATGTAAAAGGTCGAGGCATGTATATTGAAGCCTTGGCAAAAAAGGTGGTGGGGTCAAGTGGCTAAGGTACAAGTGAAAATGCCTGAGGATTTTCTTTTAAAGCTTTCAAAGCTTGGCGATAAGACGGATGAAATCATTCCAAAGGTACTTGAGTCAGGCGGGGAAATCGTTTTGGAAAAGGTTAGATCTAATTTGCAAGCTGTAGTTGGTAGTGGAACAAAAGAAAAAAGTCGGTCTACAGGTGAGCTTATTAGTTCGTTGGGTCTCTCTCCTGCTAAAGTGGACCGAAATGGCAATTTCAACGTGAAGATAGGTTTTAAGGAGCCACGAAGAAGCGGCGAAAGTAACGCTAAGATTGCCAATATCATCGAATACGGAAAATCGGGTCAGCCACCAAAACCATTTTTAAAGCCTGCAAGAAGGGCTTCAAGAAAAGCATGTATTGACGCTATGAAGAAGAGGTTTGAGCAGGAGGTCGAAAACTTATGAGTATATTAAATGAGCTTAATCTCATAGCAGATTTGTGCGGTATCCCAGTAGAAACAGGAAGATTTTCTGGTGTTCCTCCTGATACTTATCTTGTGATTACACCTCTTATTGATTTGTTTGAGGTTCATGCGGATAACACACCGGGATATGAAGTACAGGAAGCCAGACTTTCCTTATTTGTTAAAGGTAGTTATACAGCTATAAAAAATGCAATTGTCCGCACTCTTCTAGGTGCGGATTTTACGATAACGGATCGTCGATACATCGGACATGAGGATGATACCGATTATCATCATTATGCCATAGATGTGGCTAAACCATATGAATTTCAATTGGAAAAGGAGGAATAAAACATGGCTACAATCGGTCTTGATAGACTTTATTATGCAAAAATCACCGAAGATGACAACGGTGATGAAACCTATGATACACCGATGCCGCTGGCAAAAGCAATCAGTGCAGAACTTTCCGTTGAGCTTGCTGAGGCCACTCTTTATGCCGATGATGGTGCCGCTGAAATTGTCAAAGAATTTAAAAGTGGTACCCTAACTCTCGGTATTGATGATATAGGGGTAGCAGCTGCAGGAGATTTAACAGGAGCAACCATTGATGACAACCATGTACTCATTTCAACCAGTGAGGATGGAGGGGCTCCTGTTGCAATTGGCTTTAGAGCACAAAAAGCAAACGGTAAATACCGATACTTTTGGCTGTATCGTGTGAAGTTTGGAATTCCTGCAACAAACTTGGCGACCAAAGGTGATAGTATTACTTTCTCAACTCCGACCATTGAAGGAACAGTACTTCGTAGAAATAAGCTGGATGGTCAGGGTAAGCATCCATGGAAAGCAGAAGTAAACGAGGGTGATGAGGGCGTAACCCAGGCAATTATTAATGGTTGGTATAGCGAAGTGTATGAGCCTACATTTGCTGCTTCTGGCGGAAGTGGAGAATAAGGGGGATTGGAATGGATAACGAAAGAAGTGCAAAGATCAATATTGGCGGGCAGGAGTATGAGCTTATTCTTACCACTAAAGCTACAAAAGAAATTGCTGGGAGATATGGCGGTCTTGAAAATTTGGGTGAGAAATTAATGAAGTCTGAGAACTTCGAAATGGCACTGGATGAAATAGTCTGGTTGATAACTTTAATGGCCAATCAGAGCCTACTCATTCACAACCTTCGAAATCCAGATAATAAAAAGCCGCTGCTTACTCAAGAAGAAGTTGAACTTCTAACCTCTCCTTTGGAACTAGCTACTTATAAGAACGCTTTGACAGAAGCAATGTTTAAGGGAACCAAGAGAAATGTAGAATCTGAAGATGACTCAAAAAACGTGCAAACCGGGTAAACGAGAATGAACTCTTTACCCGGCTTTTATATTACGGGACAGTTCATTTAAATCGTACCGAAGAGGAAACATGGCTTACACCTATTGGCTTGCTTATGGATTTATGGGAGTGCCATAAGCAGTTTCTTGGAATGTCCAAACCAAAACGGAAGATTTACATCGATGACATTATTCCTTATGGTATTTGATCTTTCAAAGAAAGGAGGCGGTAATCTTGGCAGATAATTTTGGTTTAAAAATCGGAGTGGAAGGCGAAAAGGAATTCAAAAATGCACTTCGTGACATTAACCAAGCATTTAAAGTATTAGGTAGTGAGATGGCTCTAGTCAGTTCCCAGTTTGATAAAAATGATAAATCCATCCAAGCCTTAACTGCGCGAAATGAAGTATTAGAAAAATCCATTGATGCACAAAAAGAAAAAATAGAGACACTACGAGCTGCCCTAGATAACGCCTCTACTTCTTTTGGAGAAAACGATCGTAGAACTCAAAACTGGCAGATTCAACTAAATAAAGCTTTGGCTGAACTTAATGGCATGGAGCGGGAACTTGAAAATAACCATAAAGCGCTACGAGACCATGCCGACGCCACAGATGACAGTGCTGATAACATGGAAGATGCCGCTGATGCAGCCAATGAACTTGCAGATAATGTTGATGATGTTGGCGATGAAATGGATGATGCTAGCAAAAAAACCTCTATTTTTGGAGATGTACTTAAAGCAAATTTACTATCAGAAGCCATAATTGGTGGGGTAAAAGCTTTAGGATCAGCCATTGCGGGAATTGGAAAGGCCTTTATAGGCGCTATGAAAGATGGCGTTGAGTACAACGCTCAAATGGAAAACTACACAGCTTCCTTTACCACCATGCTTGGTGATGAGGCTAAAGCTCAAAAGCTGGTTAATGATCTGAAAAAAGAAGCAGCAGCTACACCATTTGGAATGCAGGATCTTGCCCAATCAGCTCAAACCCTTATGAGCTTTGGTATGTCTGCAGAAGAAGCTCAAAAACGCATGAAGCAGCTGGGTGATATATCTCAGGGAGATGCCGAGAAGTTCAAAAGCCTGACACTGGCATTTGCACAAATGTCCTCTACTGGTAAGTTAACCGGACAGGACTTGATGCAAATGATTAATGCAGGATTTAACCCACTAGAGGAAATCTCGCGTAAGACAGGAAAATCCATTGGTGAACTTAAGGATGAAATGTCCAAAGGGGCAATATCTGCAGATATGGTCGCAGAAGCGTTTGCCTCAGCTACATCGGAAGGTGGGCGTTTCTATGGGTCAATGGAAGCTCAGTCAAAAACCTTTTCTGGGCAGATGGCAACTCTCGAAGATGGTGTTGCTTCATTGAAGGGCCAACTTGCTGAAGGCTTAACAACTATGCTTTCCGGTACCGTTCTTCCCATGGTTAATGGTTGGGTCGATGAATTGTCTGGAGCATTTGAAAAAGACGGTGTTCAAGGCTTAATTGATGCTTTTGGAGGAATCTTAGAGGAAGCAGTTCAGTTTATATCTGAGCAGTTGCCAATTGTAGTAGATATTGCTTCGCAGATTATTATTTCTCTGGTTCAAGGGCTTACCTCTGCATTACCGCAAATAACAGAAGCTGCAGTCATGCTACTGATGACATTAGTCAATGGAATCATTGAAACACTTCCAGCGCTTATTACAGCAGGTATTCAAATGATTGGCACCATAATAAGTGGAATTGCAGAAGCACTGCCACAACTAATTCCTGCTGCAGTATCAGCGGTGGTACAAATCGTACAAGGGATTTTGGATAATCTTCCTATGGTTTTAGAAGCAGCTCTGCAACTTGTACTTGGATTAACTCAAGGTATTTTAGATGCCCTTCCAGTGCTGATTGCGGCTTTGCCAGCCATTATTACTGGAATAGTAGATTTTGTTATAGGCGCAATACCTCAAATAATCGAGGCTGGTATTCAGCTTCTGACATCTTTAATTGGTGCTTTGCCAGAAATCATTACCGCCATTGTAGAAGCAATTCCTCAGATTGTTGACGGGTTAATCACAGCGATTTTGGGCTCAATCCCACAGCTCATTGATGCTGGGGTTCAACTGCTAGTGGCACTGATTCAAAATCTACCACTAATTATTACAACAGTTATTACTGCTATACCAAAGATTGTATCCTCCCTTGTGAATGCTATTATTGGCAGCATACCACAGATCATTCAAGCAGGAATCATGCTGTTGGTTTCGCTGATTAAGAACCTTCCAACAATTATAGTAGAGGTTGTTAAAGCAGTGCCACAAATTATTACAGCACTGGTTAAAGGTTTTACAGGATCTATTTGGCAAATTGCCCAGGTTGGGACCAATTTAATCAAAGGTTTGTGGCAGGGTATTTCAGATGCCGGAGCCTGGCTTTGGGATAAAATCTCAGGCTTTTTTGGTGGTGTTGTAGATAAAATAAAAAATTTCTTTGGAATTCGATCGCCATCTACATTGTTTGCTGGAATTGGCGAAAACATGGGAGAGGGTATTGGTGTCGGTTTTGAAAAAGCCATGAATAGTGTTAGCCAGGATATGAAAAACGCTATCCCTACTGATTTTGACATTAACCCTAATCTGAATATGAATGGAGCCGGTATTAGTAGCGGATATGGAACATTTGGAGGGTCATTAATTACGATACAACAGATGATTGTTCGAAGTGAAGACGATATTAGAAAGATTTCACAGGAGTTATACAATTTGATGCAGACAGGATCTCGAGCTCAGGGAAGATTTATAACTGCGTAAAGGAGGGCGATGTATGGGCTTTATTTATAACGGTATTAACTCAAAGAATATGAAAATAAAAGCAAGGCTCACAAGTTGGCAAGCATCGCCCGCTTTAAGAAACACGTATGAGGTTGTTCCGGGAAAGGCAGGGGTTGCTGATTTTGGTTGTGATATCTCAGAGCGGATCATTACGATTAGCTGCAGCATATATCCTCAAAAGAGCTTTGAGGATTTAGTAGGCGTGTTAGATGATCTTGCAGAGTGGCTCAACCCTATGAACGGTCTTAAACAGCTTGTATTAGAGGATATTCCGAATCGATACTTTTATGCTCGCCTCACTGAACAAGTGGACTGCGAGAGATTACTTAGAACTGCAGGTGCCTTTGAGTTGAAGTTTATCTGTCCTGATCCTCACGCCTATGCGTTGACAGATGAACAATTCACGATTTCAAGTGTTGGAACTCATGAGATCCAAAGAATAACCGGGAATGCAGATTCAGAACCGATATATCAACTTAAGGGCACAATAAGTGGATCTACATCCACATATATTTCCATTACCACGAATGGAGAGGAGCTTCGAGTGGTTGGAGCTTTGACGGCAGATGAAGCGCTTGTAATTGATAGCGGATTAGTGACAGCAAAAATAACCGATGCCAACGGAAATACACTTCGAAATGGGCTTCCAGTCCTGGATGAGCTAAACTTCCCTATACTTCACAAAGGTGAAAATGAAATAACAGTATCAGCGGTGGGAGCAACATTTTCGGAGCTGAAGATTCTGGCCAAAAGCAGATGGAGGTGATCTGGTGGCAATTAAATCAATCTTAACATCACAGACAGATTTTACGGGTGAGTTTCCTGTAAGCGAGAAGACAGTTGCTCTATGGCGATTTAATGAAGCTTCACCAGATAGCAACAACATGCTTACAGATGATTCCGGCCATAACAGAAACTTCTTTGTATCCGGATGGTCAGGTACATCCGCCAACTTGTTATCCGGTAGATTAGGAAGATTTTTCAGGCAGAATATCATTAATCCAACAAGTGAAAAGACTCATTTAGTGACTACCAATGACGGTAGCTTTTTTAGTGATTTAGGTGAAAAGATTGTTGTTGGCGGATGGATAAATCCAACTACTTATTCTGTAGGGCAGACGTATATCCCGATTTTTAATACTAGACAAGGACCTGGTCAGCCAATTTTTTATCTTTCTTTATTTCAGGGAAGGTTGCGATTAATGCTGTATAATGCCTCAGGCTCCTTGATATATGATCAGACCGAAACGCCTACTATTACCCTAAAGAATAACGGGTGGTACTTTATCGCTTCTATTATCGAGGTAAACAACAAAAGGGTGCAGAACTTACTTTGTGACCGAAGTGATGGCGCTGTTTGGCAATCTCCAGTTCGAACATTCACTGGAGACTTAAATCAATCTTGTGTTGCGGATATTGTGATGGGGATGCATGCAAATACCTATTATTACGCAGGAGGATTTGATGACTGGTTTTATGAAAAAGATTCTTTACTTACCATGGAGGATCTTATTTCCTATTTCAAATCTTCAATTTTGGCAAACGGTGGTGACAGTGCTGCTGATGTAGATGCTCTTGCGGACCCTGGCTCTGTCATGTTGAAAGCAACAAGCGGAGTCTATGCACAAAGTGGTCAGCTTTTTACGATAGCAGCTGCCTGTAGTCTTGCAGGAACGGGCAGGGTATCAGTTACAAGTGAATACACCGCAGGTATAACAGCCATAAGAATAGTGGAAACTTCTACATCAGACGATCTGTCTAGCTGGACTGAATGGCAGGCCGTTGGAGCAAGCGGGGAACTGCAGTCGCCTAACAGAGAATATATCCGTTATCGAATTACACTATCTACTCAAGATACTAGCAAAACTCCTAAGCTTCTCGAAATACAGCTTCATGATATACCAAAACCACCTTATGAGAGACTTGGATTTGCCAGACCAGTTGTGTTGGATACTAACGGTGCTTGGGAAGCAGTGCTAGAGAATGCCTTTGATATCATAGTGACAAGTGAGGTGAATGGCGCCGATATTTTGGAGTTTAAACTGCCATTTCATGATTCCAAGCGAGAGGCTTTAGACAATGAAAAGCAGGTACAGATTGTCAATGATGTTTATCGTATTCGAACCATAACAGATGAGAAAAGTTCAGATGGTAGAGTTGTAACTCAGGTGTATGCGGAAGCTGCCTTTTATGATCTTTCCTTTAGCGCTGAGAAAGAGCCCATGGAGTTTGTCGCAGAGACACCGGAAGTTCCAATGCGCTATGCCTTACTTGGTACTGGCTGGTCATTAGGAAATGTCACTGTCAGTACAAAACGAACATGGCAATCAACAGAGAAGAATGCTTTATCTATCCTTCGAGCCATACAGAATATTCATGGCGGTGACTTGATTTTCGATAGTGCCAATCGGCTGGTACACCTTTTGACATTTAGCGGTACGGATAGTGGGGCCTTATTCTGCTATAGAAAAAACATGAAAAGCATACAGCGCGTGGTGGATACAAGAAGTCTAATTACCAGGCTTTATGCTTATGGTAAAGGTGGCATGACGTTTGCCTCCATCAATGGTAATAAGGAGTATGTCGAGGATTATAGCTATTCATCAGAAGTTAGAGTAGGAACGCTGGATGCTTCCTCGTTTAGTAATCCCTATCAGTTGCTTGAGTTTGCCAATATGCGCCTGGCTCAGTATGCAAAGCCACGAGTCTCGTATGTTCTTTCAGCTATGGATTTATCGGTGTTGACAGGCTATGAGCATGAAGCATGGAAGCTTGGTGATATAGTAACCGTAGATGATAAAGATTTGAATTTATCTGTCAAAACTCGTGTGGTTCGCAGACAATACAATCTACAAGAGCCGTGGAAAACAGTACTGGAGCTATCAACAACTTTAAGAGAACTAGGAGATTCCTCTGCTGGATGGGATAAAGCAGCCGATATTTTATCTTCCACTGATGTTCTTGACCGTCAGGAATTAAAAGACTTGGTGCCTTTTAATCATCTACGAAATTCACGAGCTGATGATGGTCTAACCTATTGGTTAAGTTCAGGTTTTACAGTTGACCCTAATAATGGTGTATCAGGAACAGCTTCTTTTAAAGCTGAGGGCGTTTTAGGGATGACGAAAAGTCTATCCCAGACCGTTTATCCTGCCAGTAGGAAGAGTTACACTTTCTCAGCGCAGATTGCATCGGAAAATCTTCAGAAAGGGCCAAACGGGCAAGTTGGGATTGAAGTTGTCATTGAATATGAGGATGGGTCGACAGAAACCAGGTTTATTGATCTCTTTTAGGAAGGAGGCAGTGCTATGGCTTATTTTTCACAGACAGCACATGCTATTACACCGAGAGGTATTGGAAAGATAAAGTCGCTTACCATCCGTCTTTTCATTACTGATTGTTCTGGTGAGGTGTTCTTTACAGATATGCTTTTGCAAGGTGGCTCCATTGCTACGGGCTGGATTGGTCATGTGTCAGAAATTAAGTGGACGTTGGATGGGTAGGTGGTGCAGATGTCAGTTACATTTACCAGGTTTGCTGAGACGATTCATTGTAAAGAGGATAAACGAGTAGTAAGCGTAACAGTGAAACTACTTCTTGAAGATTGCACAGGTACTGTTTATTTCACTGATATTCAGGCTCAGGAAGGTGATCGTCTAACTGGTTATACAATTAATACAGAAACGATGCTTCAAAAATACCGAGAGGGCGGTGTTATTGTTCCTGCTCGTTTTTATAACGGAGTGGTTCGTAGCGGAGAGACGGTTATCCTCTTCAATCTGGGTTCAACTTCCGCTGGTCTTGACTGTCATATCTATCCTATACAGAATATGGAAGCAGGCAGTATCCAATTGTCTCAAGGGGCAGGGGCGCATAGGGTAAAATTGAAAGAGGCTGCTAGCCCAGACGATACCTTTTCACTACTAGCATCAACCAGACAGTGTTTAAAGAATGGAAACCCAACTGATAAGGAAGGATTTTTTCAATATACAGCATCGGGTGATAGCAAACATGTGGTGAAGCTAGAGGACAGAAAATCAGCTCGGCTATTGTTCGAATTTCAAGAAATGCAGGAAGGAAGTGAGCGCCCTTGATTGATTACCTAAAAGGTAAGCGGTGCATGGTTTGGAGCTTCATGGGAAATGCCCGCATGTATCAGGCACTACGAGACTATGGTGATCGAATTGATACGGTGGGTATTTTCACTTTTGAAGTGGATATCACCGGGACCATAACAGAAACAGGAACAAGCATATCCAGTATGCTTACTTACATTAACCGCTGGCCTCATATCAAATGGCTGCTTACAATCATGAATCATGGTACGGCTTCTATTTTTACAGCCCTTAGAAATAATACCAATGGTGCAAAGGATAAATTTCTTACTGAGATTATTCGCATCATGAATAAGTATCCTTGGTGTGCTGGAGTGGATATAGACTTGGAACGTGGAGGTGGCTATGAAAACAAGGATGCTGCTAATGCTCTATTTCGAGACATATATAACACTGTCAAAGCCTATGATTCTTCGAAACTCGTAAATATTTGTCTACCAGGCATGACTGGAGTACAAGGATCGGTTGGTGGCGAAAACTGGTGTGTTTATGAAGACTTGAATCCCTATTGTGATACAGTAGCGATTATGAGTTATGGCATGGCATGGGCAGGCTCTGCACCGGGCCCGGTATCTCCCAGGGATTGGTTGGAAGGCATTTATGATTATGCAGTCCGGGTTATGACTCCTGAAAAAATATTTTTAGGACTGCCTGCATATGGTTGGAACTGGAGAATCCACGATACACCAGAAAATCTGGGCATCACTTATCGTGGGATTTCAAACACATATTATGCCGCACAGCTTTGGATGACAGGGGGATATAACTTTACAGATGATGGACCACCACAGCCCATGATTCCTATCATAGCGTATTGGGATGATTATGATAAGGTGCCTTGGGCCTTGCCACATGTGTATGACTACATGGAAGGCTGGGATGCAGTTTCAAGAACCTATCCTTTACTGGTTGAAACTTATAACCGACGCAGGTATTTGACTGCCTATAGCAAGCAGCAAAAAACTGAATTTGGCACGATATATGTAGATCGTAGTGGCGGAACTCCTGATAGCTATACTGGTAATGTATCGGTTTCTTCTCAAATGATAACACTTGGTGAAGAAGGTGAAGCCGAATACGAATTTGAAATTGCATCTGCTGGTATTTATGATGTAGCCATTCGCATCTCATTTCCCTTCTGGGATAAGAATAGTATTCATGTTTCACTTGACGGGACAAGTAAGGTATTTAGCGAGAATAGGCTGTGGTGGCCATACTGGCGAACAACTTGTTGGCTTTCTTTGGTTTCTGGTGTATTTCTTTCAGCTGGTACCCATACTGTCAGCGTTAGTGCCTCAGTACCAGGTGTGCAGTTCTATGGATTTCGAGTATGTTCGAGTTTTTCTGAAGAACTTTCTGCTGGAGAGGCAGAGTTTATGCTATCTCCTCGCAAATTTAAAGATGTGAACGGTTTAATGGCTGAACCCGATAAAGGTTTTAAATTGACCACTGAGGTGCTACGCAGAAAGCCTGATTCAGCACTAATTTGGTATGAAGACTTCAGAGATGACAATCCACTTCCCTCCAGCTACTGGATAGCACTAAGCGGCGAGTGGCAGATATGGCAAAATCAAAATGATCTCGCCAATCGTCCCTATTCGCAGCTTGACGGGTATGGCCAATTGGCGTGGAAGTATAGCGGGTTTTCAGATGTTCATTTGCGGGCAAGGTTGGCTTTTACTCCAGAGGGAAGTGGTCGTGCAGGCATTTTTTGTGGTAATGTCTTTTGCTGTTTAAACTTTAATACACAGCGTATTGAACTATATAATGGTTCTTCTCTAATCGGCAGTTATGCAACTGAAATCGTTAAAACGGCATCAGCAGATCTTCGCTCAAATCCAAGAATGTACACCATTGAAATGAGGATACGAGGAAACTCTGTGAGGGTTTATTCCGGAGCAAGCAATGTTTTGCGCTTTACAGCGACGCTTAGTGGTTTTTCAGGAGGGTATGCCGGGGTTCGGTCTGATGGACGTATTCTATGCGAATTACTTAGACTGGGAGATGCCTGGACTTATGAACCTTATGAAAGGTTTGATGTAACCTTCCCGGATGGAACCACAACTGAGTATGGGCGGCTGGCAAGAACCGGTGTAACATGGGATAGTGAGTTTCAGGTTTTCACAGTTAACAATGATGTGGAGGAAGCTTCTACACGAAACCAGGACATCTCTATGGATTATGATTTCTTCCATTCAGGCCTTTTGCCATTGGTCTGTGGAAATGATTATTCAGTAAAAATCGTGTCCAAGGACATCAATGTCTGGATTTCACGTTTGTTTCTTGGAGATGCTGACGGTTTTTCTATTCTTTATTATCAGGATGTAGACAGCCTTGTCTATTGGGCAAACGAAGCGGCATATCGGTGGAAACTTAGAGGAATTGCCATATGGTCTTTAGGACAGGAGGATATGAGGCTATGGGAGGCACTGCCTAAACAAATATAATTAACGATTCAGGAGTGTTTGCGAAAAATTGCAGGCACTCTTTTTGTATCTTCACCAATCACGAAGGAGGTAAAAATCATGAAGGAAATATGGAATTGGGTACAAGCTGCCCTTACAGCACTTGGTGGATTCTTGGGCTGGTTTTTAGGTGGTTTTGATGGTTTTTTATATGCATTAGTAGCATTGATGATAGCTGATTATATCACTGGTGTTATGTGTGCCATTGTTGATAAGAAGCTATCTAGTGAGATCGGATTTAGGGGCATCTTTAAGAAGGTGCTTATTTTTGTTTTGGTCGGAATTGGACATATGATTGACATAAACCTTATTGGAGATGGAAGCGTGCTCCGGACAGCCATTATCTTTTTCTACTGCTCCAATGAGGGAGTATCCATGCTAGAAAATGTTGGTCGACTAGGACTGCCAATACCAGAAAAGCTAAAAGATATTCTTGCACAGTTGCATAACAAAGGAGGTAAGGAACAATGAATTTGAGAAAACTTATTCTAACTGAAAATGCGTGTTATAAGGCAGGCAGAAAGATTACACCGAAGGGCATAATGGTTCATAGTACTGGTGCAAATAATCCGTATCTTCGTAGATACGTTGGACCGGACGATGGCCAGTTGGGTGTAAACGAGTACAACAATCACTGGAATCAGGATAGACCAGGTGGAAGGCAAGTTTGTGTCCATGCATTCATTGGAAAGCTTAAGGATGGTTCAATTGCCACTTATCAAACCCTGCCATGGAACCATCGTGGATGGCATGCAGGTGGAAAGGCAAATGATACTCATATTGGTTTTGAAATCTGCGAGGACGGTTTGACCGATGCCTCGTATTTTAATGCAGTTTATAAGGAAGCGGTAGAACTGTGTGTGTATCTTTGCAAGCTCTATAACTTGACCGAAAAAGATGTTATTGGCCACTATGAAGGATATCAAAAAGGAATCGCAAGTAATCATGGAGATCCGAGAAACTGGTTTCCAAAGCATGGAAAAAGCATGGATACCTTCAGAGCGGATGTGAAAAAGCTATTAAGTGAAGGAGAGAAGCCTGCAGAACAGGAGAGAAAGAAATATTATCGTGTTCAAATCGGTGCCTATTCTGTAAAAGCCAATGCGGAAGCGCAACTTGCCAAAGCTAAGAAAGCTGGCTTTACCGATGCTTTTATTAAGTATGATTAACGAACAGCTAATTTTAATGACCCGAGGAGTGTAACAGCTCTTCGGGTCTTTTGCTTTTTTAGGGGTTCGAATCACCGAATTTTTTTGCATATAGGTGCAGGGTTCTCCCTGTAGAAATGGAGGTTGCCTATATGCAGATAACTAAAATTACAGATAAACAAGATCCACTAGCTATTCCTAAAAAGACACCTTTAAGTACTAAGAAGCTTCAAAGAGAGTTTGATTATTATAGAGCGGAAAAACTGCTGCGTCAAATGCTTGAAAAGGGTCTTGTTACAGAGGTAGAGTTTAACAAAATTATGCGTTTGAATCGCGAAACTTTCTCACCGTTATTAGCACAGATAATGCCCGATATTCCTTGATATACTGGGCACTCAGAGGTAATATGTCACATACCTTGAGGAGGTGAATGTGGTGAAAAAGGTAACAAAAATAAAAGAAACGAACAATCGGCTTCAAAAAAAGCTAAAACTGCGGGTGGCTGCTTATGCTAGGGTATCAACAGATAATACGGAACAGCTAATCAGCCTGGAAGCACAGAAGGTCCATTATGAAGCTTATATTAAAGCGAACCCAGACTGGGAATTTGTTGGCATTTATTTTGATGAGGGTATTTCAGGCACGAAGAAAGAGAATAGAACAGAACTACTTAGGCTTATTTCTGACTGTGAGAACAAGAAGATAGATTTTGTAATTACAAAATCTATCAGTCGATTTGCCAGAAATACAATAGACTGTTTAGAGATTGTAAGGAAGCTAACTGATCTTGGAGTGTTCATTTATTTTGAAAAAGAGAACATCAACACACAGTCTATGGAAAGTGAGCTTATGCTGACCATTCTAAGTAGCCTAGCAGAGAATGAATCTATCTCAATTTCTGAGAATAATAAATGGTCCATTCAAAAACGGTTTAGAAATGGAACCTACAAGCTTTCTTATCCTCCCTACGGTTATGATTATATAGATGGGCAGATTGTAGTGAATAAAAAACAGGCCGAGGTTGTTAAACGGATTTTTACAGATGCCTTAGCAGGTAAAGGAACGCAGAAAATTGCACAAGAATTAAACGATGAGGGTGTACGTACTAAAAAAGGCGGTCAATGGAGAGGAAGTACTATCCGAGGTATTTTACGGAATGAAAAATATACTGGAGATGTAATCCTTCAAAAAACATACACTGACGATAATTTCACTAGACGAACCAATAAGGGAGAGAAGGATCAGTTTCTTATCGAAAATAATCATGAGGCAATTATTAGTCATGAAGAGTTTAAGGCAGTGAATCTTGCAATCGAACAGCGAGGAAAAGAAAAAGGCATCAAGAGTGGCAATAGCAAGTATTTAAATCGCTATCCCCTTTCTGGAAAGATTCAATGTTCTGAATGCGGGAGTACTTTCAAGCGAAGAATCCATGGAACTAAGAACAATAAATATATTGCCTGGTGTTGCTCCAAACATATCACTAATATAGAGGAATGCTCCATGATTTACATTCGGGAGGATAGCATCCATCAAGGCTTTGTGACGATGATAAATAAGCTCATCTTTAGTCACAAAGTTGTTTTGAGGCCTTTGCTTCAGAAACTGAAACTCATGAATTATTCAGATAATCTGATTCGGGTTCAGGAAATTGAATCGAAGATGGAGAAAAATACAGAGCAACTTCAGGTATTGATTAACCTCATGACAAAGGGATACTTGGAGCCTGCTCTTTTTAATAAGCAAAACAATGAGCTTCGCTCTGAAGCAGAGAAGCTGAAAGATCAAAAAGAAGCACTCTACCGTTTCATCAATGGTGGAATGGCTAAAATAACAGAATTAGAAAGACTTATCAAATATGTTTCAAAGTCAAAGAATATTGAAAGTTTTAACAAGGAAGTATTCGAGCAGTTTGTTGAAAAGATAGTTGCTTTTTCGCCAACAGAAATAGGCTTTAGCCTAAAGTGCGGCTTATTACTTAAGGAAAGGATGGAGAGATAGATGCCTCATGTACCATATGGATATACGATTCAAGATGGAAAAGCGGTGATTGACCAGCTACAAGCAGAGCAGCTAAAGAAGCTATTCAAAGCATATCTTTCAGGTCTTTCCTTGAAGGATGCGGCTAAGAAAGCTGGGATTGTTAGATATCATGCCACTATTGCGAATATGCTCACAAATAAGCGATACCTTGGGGATGACTATTATCCCAAGATTATTGATGAGGATACTTTTGAAAAGGTAGAGGCTGAAAAGTTAAGACGGGCACAAATGCTCGGCAGAATTTGGGAGCATAAACCAAAGGAAAATAGTATTAAGAAATACCAGTTCGCCATGCCAACACCGGATGAGCTTTATGATGACCCATTTAAACAAGCAGAATATGTTTATAGCCTTATAGAAAGCGAGGCGATTGATAATGACGATGAGTAGGAATGTAACAGTTATACCAGCACGAGCTCGTGTGGGTAATAACCAAGAAACTGAAAGTAAAACCAAACTTCGAGTGGCGGCTTACTGTAGAGTTTCAACTGATAGTGAAGAACAAGCCTCCAGTTATGAGGTTCAGATTGAACATTACACTTCCTACATTAAAGGGAACCCTGAATGGGAGCTGGCAGGAATTTATGCGGACGACGGGATTTCAGGAACCAATACTAAAAAGCGCGAAGAGTTTAACCGGATGATTGAAGCATGCATGGAAGGTAAAATTGACATGATCATTACCAAGTCCATTAGCCGTTTTGCCAGAAACACGCTGGATTGTTTGAAATACATCCGGCAGCTAAAGGATAAAAATATCCCTGTTTTCTTTGAGAAAGAGAACATCAATACTATGGATTCCAAGGGTGAAATCATGCTGACAATCATGGCTTCACTGGCCCAACAAGAAAGCCAGTCCTTAAGCCAAAACGTAAAGCTAGGCATTCAGTACCGCTTCCAACAAGGTGAAATTCAAGTCAACCACAACCGGTTTTTAGGATACACCAAAGACGAAAATAAAAGGCTTGTTATTGTTCCTGAAGAAGCCGAAGTGGTAAAGCGAATCTATCGAGAATACCTTGAAGGAGCAAGTCTCCTACAAATAGCAAGAGGCCTAGAAGCGGATGGTATTCTCACTGCAGCTAAAAAGCCTAAGTGGAGACCCGAGACGCTTAAGAAAATACTGCAGAATGAAAAGTATATAGGAGATGCCTTGCTTCAAAAGACTTACACCGTTGATTTTCTTTCCAAAAAGCGAGTAGTCAATAATGGAATCGTACCTCAGTACTATGTTGAGAACAGTCATGAACCTATCATCCCGCGTGGAATTTTCATGCAGGTGCAGGAAGAACTGGTAAGGCGGGCTAACCTTTATACTGGAAAGAATGGTAAGAAGCGAGTTTATAGCAGCAAGTACGCTCTGTCCAGTATTGTCTACTGCTCAGAATGTGGTGAAATATATAGAAGAGTCCACTGGAACAATCGAGGCTGCAGGTCTATTGTCTGGCGATGCGTCAGCCGCCTAGAGGAAAAAGGGTCTGATTGCACATCCCCTACAGTTAATGAGGAAGTGCTACAGGCAGCAGTTGTAAAAGCCATCAATGAGTTGCTGGCCAGTAAGGATACCTTTCTCTCCACTTTACAGGCCAATATCGAGACAGTTTTAAATGAAGAACACGACAAAATTACCAATGATATTGACGTCAAGCTGGAAGAACTGCAAAACGAACTTTTGCGGCTTGCCAATTCCAAAACAGATTATGAGGAAGTGGCGGAAGAGATATACCGTTTGCGGGAGCAGAAGCAAAATGCACTGGTTGAGAATGCAGATCGAGAAGGGAAAAGGCAACGAATCGCTGAAATGAGTGATTTCTTGAATGAGCAATCCTGCGAGTTAGAGGAGTATGATGAGCAATTAGTAAGGCGGCTTATAGAAAAAGTTACGGTATTTCATGATAAGTTCGCCGTTGAATTCAAATCAGGAGTCGAGATTGATGTAGAAGGGTAATCTTTAGAAAGAGAACAGAAGAATTATATTGGATTTTTAAAGATAATATGATATAATAAAACGACTTGGAGGTGGAAGAATGTATAACTTTTCTTGCTAATTATATGATGCATAATAAGATATTTAAAGAAACGGCTATAGAACCGTTTGTTTTGTTATGCAAATTGCAAGAAAGTTAAGTATTCTACACTCAATAATACATTACAGTAACCTTATGTTATGTATAACAAAAGGTAATAATAGTATTTGTTTTTGAGCCGTAAGAATTTACTTTCTTGTGGCTTTTAATATTTGTAAAAGAAAGGAAGATAAACGTGATAGACAATGATACTATGTCATTCATGACAAAATCCTTGCAGAGTTGGATAACATTATAGAGTAATTAATGCCGAAAACCGACTTTGCTTATAAAATTTTTATAATGTAAAGGAGGAAGAAATATATGTCCTTAATAAATGTTTCAAATCTAACTTTTTCATATGAAGGAAGTTATGACAATATTTTTGAAAATGTAAGTTTTCAGATAGATACAGATTGGAAACTCGGTTTTATTGGAAGAAACGGACGCGGTAAAACTACTTTCTTAAATTTACTGCTTGGCAAATATGCGTATTCCGGCAATATAAGTTCTACAGTTAAGTTTGAGTATTTTCCTTATGATGTGGAAGATAAGAGTCTATATACAATTGAAGTAATGAAGAGTATTTGTACGGAATGTATGGATTGGGAGATTTTTCGTGAAATATCATTGCTTGATGTTCAAGAAGATGCTTTATATCGTCCGTTTAATACATTGTCAAATGGTGAGCAAACAAAGGTCCTTCTTGCAGCTTTATTCCTTACAGCGAGTTGTTTCCTGCTTATTGATGAACCTACAAACCATCTTGACATCGATGCACGTAATGTAGTGCAAAACTATTTGAAACGCAAGAAGGGGTTTATTTTGGTATCTCATGATAGAAGCTTACTTGATCAATGTGTTGACCATATACTATCTATCAATAAAACGAATATCGAAATCCAAAAGGGAAATTTTACTTCTTGGTGGGAGAACAAAACGTTACAAGATAATTTTGAACTGGCAGAAAACAAGAAACTCCTTAAAGAAATAGGAAGGTTGTCTTATGCAGCAAAACGTAGTTCAAACTGGTCAAATAAAGTAGAAAAAAGTAAATATGGAACAACAAATTCTGGTTCAAAACTGGATAAGGGTTATGTTGGACATAAGGCTGCAAAAGCGATGAAACGTGCCAAAAATATTGAGTCAAGACATCAGGAAGCCGTTTTACAAAAATCAGAACTGCTCCACAACATTGAACAATATGATGACTTAAAAATTTCACCACTTGAATTTCACAAAGAGTGCTTAATAGAAGCGAATGATTTATCATTGTCTTATGGAGATAAAGAAGTATGCAGTAATCTTAATTTCAGAGTCAATATTGGTGATAGAGTTGCCATTATCGGAAAAAATGGGAGTGGTAAGTCTAGTATCCTAAAATTGATTAATGGAGATGATATTAAATTTACCGGAAATTTTATGCTAGCAAGTGGACTAAAAATTTCTTATATTTCGCAAGATACTTCATATTTAAAAGGTAATCTATCTGAATTTGTCTATAATAATAAGATCGATGAAACTCTATTTAAAACGATTCTTCGTAAACTGGATTTTAATAGAGAGCAGTTTGATAAGAACATGGTGGATTTTAGTGCTGGTCAGAAAAAGAAAGTACTAATTGCTAAAAGCCTTTGTGAAAGTGCACATTTGTATATATGGGATGAGCCATTGAACTATATTGATATTTTTTCACGTATCCAAATTGAAAAAATGATTTTGGAATATTGTCCTACACTATTGTTTGTGGAGCATGATGATGCTTTTTGCAATAATATTTGTACGAAAAATATTAATTTAGGTTTGTAGAGATTTTGAGTTGCCACAATAACTAAAAGATATTTACATGAAAGGGTGAAGAAATGTTAAAACAAAAAGAATTAATTGCAAACGTTAAGAATCTTACTGAGTCAGATGAACGAATTACAGCTTGTATGATGTATGGATCGTTTACCAAAGGAGAAGGTGACCAATACTCTGATATAGAGTTCTATATATTTTTGAAAGATAGTATAACCTCGAACTTTGATTCATCCAACTGGTTGTTTGACGTAGCTCCGTACTTGATGCTTTATAAAAATGAGTACGGAACAGAGGTAGTTATTTTTGATAATCTTATACGTGGGGAATTTCATTTCCTTTCTGAAAAAGATATGAACATAATCCCCTCGTTTAAAGATTCAGGTTATATTCCTGATACGAAGGCTATGCTTATTTACGATGAAACAGGGCAATTAGAAAATTATTTATCAGAGATAAGTGGTGCAAGACCAAATAGACTTACTGAAGAAAATGCTAATTTTTTGTTGTGTAATTTCTCTAATCTATGGTTGATGGGAATCAACGTTCTAAAAAGAGGAGAATATGCTCGTTCATTAGAACTCTTATCACAACTTCAAAAAAATACACTACAACTTATACGTATGGCAGAAAAAAATGCTGATAATTGGCTAAACATGAGTAAAAACCTTGAAAAAGAAATTAGCCTTGAAAATTATAAAAAATTTGCAAAGACCACTGCTCGATTAGATAAGGTAGAATTATTTGAAGCCTATAAAAATTCTTTGCTATTAGTTATGGATTTGCAAAGTCACCTTATTGAACAATACAACTTAAAAGTTACACATGACATTTTAGAAAGATTGTTGAATTACATTAGTGAATAGGAGAGTAACGTTATTTACAGTATTGGGTACTGAAAATTAACAGCATACCTCAGTTTTTCAAAAAACAGCGAAGCCTATGGATATGTTTCCGTCTACCGATAGTGTAAAAAACGCAGTAGATATGTTTCCGAGAACGGACATAATCAAATGACATTCATTCTATCCTCTCAAGCCACGTTGAGACAGTAGTAATGATGTCAAGGGCGGAAAAGTAAAGGGCTTGAAAGTGTAGAAAACAAGGGCATTTGCCATTTTAGGGTAGTTTCAGAATTGCGTCTAATGGCTTGTTTACGGGAATAAATCCACTTCTCAAAAAGCATAAGGTTGTGTAGATAGGATTGCTTTTCGGTAGGTTGTGGAGATAGACATGTTATAATAAAACACTTTAATAGCCTAAATATCATATAACTTAATTAATAAAATGTTAGTTAGGCTACTAGTATAGAAAAGTAGATGAAGTTGAATTTACAAGTGAAAATTATTTATATTAGTTAAGTAAGGCGGTGATTAAATGTTTAATGAAATCTGTATTTATGAAGCAAAGATCGAGAAGCAAGATGAAATCGAAGCACTCATGAAAGAAGTTGCAGAATTCTATATGACACAGGAGGGTGTCGTTGATGTGAAATATATCAAGCGTACACATCGTCAAGCCGATTTCAATGCAGTAAAGCAAGGGGAGCTACCAATTGCTTTGACAAGGTTTATGGGTAAAGTAACATATGTTTTACATTGGACTGTTAGAGATGAAGAAACTCATGCAAGAGTGTCAAAACTAGGATTGGAACATTTTTATAAAAGATGGAACAGATGCTTGACAACAATGCCTAAAATTATTTTAGGTGAAAACATTGTGTAGAAAAATGAGCAAGACAGAAAGTTGCAACATTTCAGCAGTATTTTTGTGGGGGAGTGATATCGATGAAAGGTTTTCAGCGAGAAGATTTGATGTTTTCACTTTGTGGATTAAACTGTGCTCTTTGTACAATGAAGATAGATAATTATTGTCCCGGTTGCGGTGGAGGAGCAGGAAATCAAGGCTGTTCCATTGCTCGTTGTAGTTTAGAATATGGCGGGTTAGATTATTGTTTTAAGTGTAGTGAATACCCGTGTGACAAGTATAACGGAATTGAAGAGTTTGATTCTTTTATAACTCACCGTCATCAACTCAAAGATATGGAAAAAGTAAAGAATATTGGTATTGGTTCATATCATACTGAATTATCTGAGAAAGCTAAAATTCTACTGTACTTACTCGAAAATTATAATGATGGTAGACGCAAAACCTTATTTGGTCTAGCTATTAATCTTTTAGAGCTTACCGACATCAAAGTAGTCATTCAAGAAATTGATAGTAAAGTTTCACCGAACATGACAATCAAAGATAAAGCAATAATTGCTGCGAAGCAATTTGAAGATGTAGCATTAAAGAAAGGTATTATCCTAAAGTTAAATAAAAAGCCTTCAAAAGGCAAATAATCAAAAAGAGCATAATTTCAAGCACGAATAATCCGTTTTTTCAAACAGAAGCATGAAGATTATTTTATACCAAAGAGGTGCAGTATGTTGAGAAGTCCTAAAATACATTTCATATCTGCTGTACCGAAGCGAGAAAAAAGGATCGCTATTTATGCTAGGGTATGTACAAACGATGCTGAGCAATTAAAAAGCCTTGCTGTACAAGTATCTGCATTTACACGATTGGTAGCCTCTATTCCATAATGGCTTTTGGTAGATGTTTATATGGATGTTGCATCCGGAAAAGCTGGCACAGCAAGAAAAGAATTTGCTCGTATGCTTGAAGACTGCAAGGCACATAAAATAGAAATTATTTTGACCAAGAATATCAGCCGTTTTGGTAGAGACACTGTTGAGATATTGGAGGCTTTGAATCAGCTAAAGGTTCTTGGTGTTCGTGTAATATTTGATGGAGAGCATTTGGATACTGCCAATACAAATACTGACGTAATAATATCTGTCACAGAAGCAATAGCACAAGCAGAGAATGAATCAAGAAGTGAAAACATCAAATTGGGTATCAAACAGCAAGTGGCTGATGGCAGTTCAAAGCTGTATGATAGAAAGTGTTACGGTTACTCACATGATGCTGGTGGTTGTCTAATTATTGATGATACAGAAGCTAAAAATGTAAGGCTGATTTTCGATCTTTACCTTCATGGTAAAAGTATTATAGGTGTTGTTAAAGAATTGGAGCAACGAGGAATTAAGTCCCCATCAGGAAAAGATAAATGGTGTAAGCGTTCCATTGATGTAATGCTGAGTCTTGAGAAATATACTGGAACCGTTCGACTCTTAGATTCTGGAAATCATGAAATATAGTATGTTTCGGAAAATAATAATCCTGCAATTATATCAAAGGAAACCTATCAAGCAGTGCAGATCGAAAAGGCTCGCCGAAGTAATGTGACGCAAGCTCAGGATGGAAAGCAAAGGAAAAACAAAAAATTCAGTTCTAAAAAGTAAAATAGCCTAATCGAGATTGATTGTTTCGATAAGACAAAAAGAATGTTAAACCTGCATAGATACTGCATTTTCACAGTAAAAATCAAAGCGTGGGAAATAGCCTAAAAATTACATGTCGAAACCTTGGTATTGATGTCGAAAAAATGAGACTCTGAAACCTTGAGAATACTGGGGTCCAAGGCTTGTAAAGAATAAAAAGCAACACTGGGCTTGAAATATTATGTATATGAAAGTTTGAGATTATTATTTCTGTAGTAGATGTACATATTGACACTATTGGTAAGAAATGTTAAAATTTTTCAAAATATACTACACAATAGGAGGTTGTCTATTTGAAAAAGTGTAATCATACCTTGGTAAAAAATATGTCCTTCCGTAAACGCATAGTTTCATTAGTTCTCGTTATAGTACTCATTCTATCCCCCTCTCAGGTGTATGCAGCAAAATCTTACTCTGATCCGGAACTTGCTCGAGCTGTGACGCTCGGACTCGGAACATACCGTTCGGACAACCCAGCTGTAACCTATGAACAATTTATGGGTATGATTGACAGGACAGTTAAATTGGCTAACAAGAGTAAACTTGCTGGGTGGAAAGCGAAGTTCACGAACGCACGTAAGTCAAAAAAGGTTATGACTCGGTTTGAGGGAATGATGATTGTCCTTAACGCAGCCAATACACTTGGTGGAGATTATGCTGAATTTTATACTAATTGGAGTAATATTAATGATAAGATTGGCGAAAAAGTATGGGACGAGATAGATAAAATAGACAATCCTTATAAATATATTCCTAACCACTATCCTTATGGTGGAGTTGGATTTGAGAATGACAAGTATATCTATGAATGGGACGATTGTGGCGTTGCATATCGCTATGCATTTGGTAGAGTGTCACTTTATAGTGGCAAAACTCTTTTTGACTATGACACTGCAAAGAACTCAATGCGTCCCGATAATAAACTTTTATATACGGAAGCATTGCTCGCGGCGTTGAGATTGTATGATTCCTCTGAAAGTGTGTTCCCTGTTACCGAGCGGGTTCAAAATGCAGACGACATTATCATACTCAACAAAGCCGAGGAACGAAAACAAGCGATACTAGGTAGTCCAACAACTGTAACTGTAACTGGCACTAAATATTATGTTTCCAATAGCGGCAACGATAATAATGACGGACTATCACCTAATAAACCGTGGGCAACACTTGAAAAAATCCGTTGGGCGCTGGACAACCAGATCATCAAAAAAGGTGACGGAGTTTTTCTTGAACGCGGTGGTCTATGGCGTGGAAGTATCATGTGCTGGGGTGTTGACGGAGTGACTTATTCGGCTTACGGAGAAGGTAAAAAGCCTAGAATCTACGGCTCCCCTGAAAATGGTGCCGGCGAAGAGAAATGGTTTTTGTGGTACGATAAAAAAGGAGTTAAAATATGGAAATTTTATAAAGATATTTCAGATTGTGGTGGTATTGTATTTAATGATGGTCAAAGTTATGCTACACGCGTATTTTCCTATTGGAACGGTAAAGAGGCATTATCCTGTAAAGATTATAAAACAAAATTTAATATTGCCAGCGAGCTAGCGAATGACTTACAGTTTTATTCAACATTCGATATGAGCAGGTATCAAATTCCCTTCGGAGTACACAATGTAGACTCAAATGGTTCAATCTATTTACGATGTGACAAAGGAAATCCTGGAGTGCTCTATAAATCGATTGAGTTTCAGTCCTCCGTTCAGCCTGCGGCTGGTTATACAGGTATTATCTTTGGAGGAAATAACATCGTAATTGATAATATCTGCGTTATGTACCGCAGTACAATGGGGCTTGATCGTTCAGGCGGAAATAACATAACATACCAAAATTGTGAAGTGGCCTGGATCGGTGGTGGCTCTCATATAATCGGAGCGGGTGCTGCATCTGACGAACCCTGGCTGTCGGCATACAGTGAGCCTTTTGTCCCGACTTCAGGTGAAGGAATAAGACTGGAAGGAAACAATAATAAAGCGATAAATAACTATGTACACGATTGTTTCGATGGAGGCATTACCGTTGAATTCGACTATTTTGACACGGCATGGAACTGTAATGGTATGACAATTGACGGCAACCTGATTGAACGTTGTGTGTCAGGTGTACTTGTAGGTGAACATTATGAGGATACAGAAGCGGGTAACGCAGGTAAAATTAAGTTTAGTGGGATAAACATTACGGACAACTACATTATGTACAGTGGTTATGGCTGGAGTAGCAGCAAGCATTACAACACCTGGATAGATAAAATGTATGATGGAAATGCAATTACCTGGTGGGAGGGACCTTTGTGGAATAATGGTGGAACAGTCAGTAATAATGTGCTATACAAAGCCAAATATTCACTAGTGCAATTTGGCGCAATCGGCAAAAATAGACCGGTATTTAGTGGTAATGTTTATGCGCAAAACAATAACGGCGTAATTGCATATATATCACCAACAAACGATAGAATAGGAAAAACTGCATTCAAAAATATCGACAACTATAAAGCTAAAGTGATCATACAAGATTATTTGGGTGACAAAACCGCCAAAGTACTACCGCCATCGTGGTAGTGTATGGTACCTGGTACCATATGATAAATAAAAAAATATCCAAATAACGTTGGATATATTTCGGCAAACATAAGGATTTCTCTTCTTAATAGAGCTGATATTGAGTTTGCAGTAGCTGTTATTCATGAACTGCAAAAAACATGTTAAACAGCTTTATTCAAAATATACAGCACATTTATATTGCCTGTCAGGCAACTGACTTTCGTAAGCAAATCGATAGTTTAGTAGCTCTTGTAACCATGCAATTTAAATTAGATCCATTTTCTGAAAGCTGTGCCTTTATTTTTTATAATCATAGGCGTTAATTTAAGCCTAAGTTTTTCCAAATTGAATAAGTTCCTCTAAATAGCTTTCTATACGAGAATAAGCAGTTTGTTTCATACGTTTCTCATGCAAAGCTAAATTACCTATTCTTAAAAGTATGTCACTGAGTTTGCTATAGCTATGTAATGTCCCTTTCTTTACTGCATAAAATTGATATAAATCAACATTAAGTAAA
>NZ_PEDL01000020.1 GCF_002735925.1 Sporanaerobium hydrogeniformans
GGCTAGCAAGTAAGGGAGCTCTTCGCAAGCTTCCTCCACAGGATGGATGTAAAATCTTAGAGAAGTCCTATAGGCTGTTTTTAGGGACGTTATCACAAGTGCCTTTCTTGTGATAGGTAGGACCGTTAGCCTATTGGACTGAACTTAGATTTTACCCATCCGAGGACCGAGAAGCTGGTGAAGAGCTCCCTTACTTGCGGCCCCTGAGAATACCCCCTATCCCTTTCCTTTTAGTAATATAATGTGTAAAACACCTCGATAAACTGAAATTTAAGATCTTTGATACCTATTTCATTTTGCATGATGTGGATACACATTACTTATGAAGCAGGTATTAAGCCAATAATTACATACATAAGAAGATTTAAAGAGAGTATGAAAACTCTCTTTATTTATTGTATTAAAAGTGTAGTAGGTGATTGAGGTTATTAAAATAGTAAATATTCAAGATGGCAGATAAACTAAGGGGATAGGGTCTAAGAAATAGAAAATTGTAATATAAGGGAAAACAAACTCCACATAGCAACTTGCTATGTGGAGTTTGTTTTATGAAAAGACCATACAAGGTAATTTGTGGATGGTAAGTAGTAATAAAGAATTGTAACGTTTATGTCACATAACCCCATTATTATTTCAGTTGTCATTAAATGATCAAACAAAGAAAAATGATTTTAGCACAACTTTAAAATAAAAATATATAAATAGGGTGGGAATTTAATATGCGATTACAAAAATTAAATAAAAAAGAAATATGCCTGATAGTAACGCTATTAGGTATTACCTTGATGGTAGGTTCTATTAAGATACACGGAAAGTCAAATGAAAATATAAACAAAAGTATAAACAATGCATCCAATAACAGCGTTAGTAGTCTATTAGACGGAAAAACAATTGTAATTGACCCAGGACATGGAGGAAGTGATGCAGGAGCAGCACGTGAAGGGATTACTGAAAAGGATATTAATCTATCAATTGCATTAAAAGTTCAGCAGCTACTACAGGAAAAAGGTGTTAACGTGGTGATGACAAGAGTAAATGATACAAAGGTATCGTTGGAAACAAGAGTACAGATGAGTAATGATAGCAAAGCAGATTTATTTGTATCAATCCATCAAAATGCACTAGAGGATCATGTAACCTATGGTATTGAAACATGGTTTGAAAAGACTAGTCCAGAAAGTAAGAAATTAGCTGAAGTAGTGCAATCAAGCGTTTCAGAATCAACAAATGGAAAAGATAGAGGAACAAAATCTAGACATTCCTTATATGTGCTTCAAAATACAAAGGCACCGGCTGTTTTAGTAGAATGTGGTTTCATTAGCAGCGATGCTGAGAGAAGTCTACTACAAGATGATACGTATCAGGATGCCATTGCAGAAGGTATTGTAAAAGGAATCGAGAAGTATTTTTTAGTATAGTACATGAAAAGACATAAGTAAAAGGTTAAGGATTATATTTTGAGTAGAAAGTAAGGTAATAGTTAATGAAAAACATGCAACTAGTAGCAGTAGTAAGTTATCTGTATATCAAAGGTAGTATTCACCGAAATCAGAAGCATGTAGCTACATTATTTAATGAGATAAGTGAAATGAAAAGCAAGGTTTTATCTTTAAGGCAATGACAGAAGAAACACCATTAGTACAGTTTAAATAAAAAGGGAAAGAATAATAATATGAAAACACGTAGTAGAGGAAAAAGAATAGGTCTTATTTTAGTGGCTATCACCCTACTATTTTTTAGCTATATGACTTGGATTGAGAGATCCTTGTTAATCAATAAGAACATTTCTGTTTCAGTTAAGGGTGATGGAAACCATAAGCTTCGTATTGTCCAGTTTTCAGATACTCATATAGGAGATTTTTTTGAGGTAGAGCAACTAAAAAAGGTAGTTGATAAAATTAATAAACAGTCACCAGACCTTGTATTTTTCACAGGGGATTTATTTGATATTATGGAGGAATACGAGAAAATAGATGGTGTCATGATGAGGCATGAGAAGCTTGATGAAGTGATGATGGAATTAAGTAAAATAGAAGCCACTATGGGAAAATTTGCTGTTATGGGGAATAGAGATTACCAAAGAGGAGTAGATTTTTTTAAAGAAAAGATGGCAATGGGTGGATTTACCATTTTAGAAGATGAGTCTGTTCAGTTATCTTATGAAGGTGAAACGATTTCTATTTTTGGATTAAGTGGACTTATGATGGATTATTCCAAAGCTAATAAAACAGTTGGAGAAATAAATGAAGACCATATTAATTTATTGCTCATGCATGAACCAGATTTAATGAATGCGTGCATCTCATATCCTATCGACTTAGCGTTTGCAGGGCATAGTCATGGGGGACAGGTCTTAGTGCCATTCGTAGGACCTATCATAACGACTAATTACTGTGAAGATTATTTTAAAGGGAAATATACTTTAGAAAATGCAAGAAACACAACTTTCTACGTAAGTTCTGGTATAGGTAATACAAAGGTGCCATTTCGTCTAGGTAATATCCCTGAAATAGTCACTTTTGATATTGCCTTTTAAGTCTATAAATAGCAGTAGAATAACTAAATTAGCAGAATGATAATATGATCATGTAACGTTATTGTCACATAGTACTTGTACAATATAGTTGTTGGTTAAACTTAAACCAATAAGAAAAACTGTAAAGAGGCGTCATTCTGCTAGTACATAAATAGGGAATAATGACGAATGTAAAAAGTGTAAAGGGTGTAAAAAATAGAAGATAGTAAGGTGAAAATATAATAAAGAAAGCTTAGGATAGAAAACACTAAATGAGTAATCATAAATAGGGATAATAAGAGGAGGATTTATAGCATGAAAAGGAATCTGTTGATTATAGAAGACGATATACAAATTAGAAGAATGATAAAAATGTATTTTGAAGATGAAAACTATAATTGTTTTGAAGCAGAGAACGGAAGAATGGGGATAATGCTATTTCAGACCGAAAATATTGATCTTGTATTCCTAGATATTATGATGCCAGAGCTAGATGGTTTGCAAGTATGCCGAATAATCCGTGAAACCTCAGATGTACCCATTATTATGATTACTGCAAAGTCTCAAGAAGAAGATAAATTAAGAGGATTTGAATATGGAATAGATGAATATGTGACCAAGCCATTTAGTTTAAAAGTATTAGCTGCAAGGGCAGAGGCAATGATGAAACGTGTTAGGGGCAATGTAAGTAAGAGTAGCAGTATTTTTGAGATGGGCGAGTTAAAAGTCAATAAAGAAACTAGCCAGGTGCAAATTGGAAATGAGCCTATTTATCTAACGAAAAAAGAATATGATTTGCTGATACTATTAATTGAAAATGAAGGCATTGTCCTATCAAAACAACAGATTTTAGATAAGGTTTGGGGATATGAGTATGAAGGAGATCCTAGAACAGTAGATACACATATAAGAAGATTAAGAGACAAATTAAAAGAGTATCAAGGACTAATAAAAACATTTAGAGGAAGAGGCTACAGTTTAGAAAATAAGTGGCCACTAGAAAATCATGAGTAGAGAAAGAAAAAAACTATTTCATGGCAAAATTACACTCAAATTATCTCTATTAATTTCTACCATGTTTGTGATTTTATTAGGAATTATTATAGCAGCACAGTTCTTGTACTTTAATAGGGTGTATTTGACTACAGAGTATACAAAACAAAAAGAAAAGAAACTAAGTGATCAAGGTAGGGATTTTTTTATTGATCATGGAATAGACTTGGTCAATAGTAATCAAAACAACATGTTAGATGCATTAAATAAATATTCAAGTAAAAACAGTGTATACAGTATGTTAGTAGGAAACGATGGAGAAGTTATTTGTAGGGGAAGTACTATAGATGAGTTAAAACCAGGGTATATTGAGGATATTCAAAAACAAATTAGAGGGCTTGTGTTTGAAGATGATATTTCAAAAAGCTTTCGAATTAACACGAGGTATGGCTTACCAACACGTTATATCGCAGTTGTATATGGGAGAGAGTTCTATCCTTTGAAACCTATATATCTTGTTTCTATTATTAAGGAAGTCTACACAAGTGAGAATTACTTATTATTGACGAAGTTTAGTTTATATCTTTTACTTTTGGTTTTAGTATTAGGTGTTATTGCCGCCTATGTGTTTTCGTACTATATTACAAAACCAGTACTTGAGATTATGGATAGTGCTTCTCGTATAGCCAAGCTAGACTTTTCAAAGAAGTGTGAGTATAAGAAAAGTGATGAGTTAGGTGTACTGGCACAGAACTTAAATGATATGTCGGATATACTAGATACGACTATTACACAATTAGAGAAGGCCAATGAAAGATTAGAGGAAGATATAAACTTGCAAAAAGCATTTGTTGCCGATGTATCCCATGAATTTAAGACACCTTTAACCATTATTAGAGGATTTATAGAAATCCTATTAGATAAGAAGGTAGATAAAGCAGTACAAGAGGACATGCTAAATACCATAACCAATGAAGTAGATCGCATGGATAAATTAGTGTATGATTTGTTGAAGTTATCAAAACTTGAATCCCAAGGAGCTTTAATGTGCAAGAAAAGCATTGATTGTACTGAGATGTTAGAGAATGTGGCAAGTGGGTATAAGGTGCTCATGCAAAATAAAGGCATTGTATTTTTACAGGAATATGATTCACAAATAGGCAATATGATGGCCGATCAATATAGCATAGAACAAGTCATACGTAATTTTATTTCAAATGCAATGACACATACACAACCACAAAAGAAAGTTATTCTTTCAGCTAAGCATCATAACGGGTATGTTAGAATTGCTGTGTTTAATGAGGGTCAGCCCATTGAAGCGGTGGAATTAGATAAAATTTGGAATAAATTCTACCGAATAGATAAAGCAAGAAGTAGGGAAACGGGAGGAACAGGATTAGGATTATCCATATGTAAAAGAATTTTAGAATTACATGGATATCATTATGGCGTGATGAATGTAGATAATGGTGTTGTCTTCTACTTTGATGCAGAGATTATATAAAAATGTAATATTAATGTCACGGAGCATGGGTATCATTTGATGAGTTATTAAATGATACCCATGCTTTTTTGTGTACCATTTTTTAAGAGAATTTAAAAATGTAACATTAATGTCACATAGCACAGGTATGATTAAGCCTGTCATAAATGATAGTCATACTTTGTTTGTAAACATGTTTAAAATAGGATGGCTATTCCGTGCATAATGGATAAAAAAAAGTAGTATAAGCGTATAAAGTGTAAGAAATAGAGCGTTGTAAGGTAATAGATTTAGAATCTAGAAAATGATGTTTCGTTAAAATAAAAATAAGTTAGGAGAGATAAAATGAATAGACATTTATATAGAGTTTTAGCAGGAGTTATGATAGGCGTAAGTGCAGTATCCATGACAGCTTGTAGAGGAAGCAAAAGTGAAAGTAACGTAGGAGGTATAAGCGCACCTAATAATCAGGAAGTGGTAATGGGTAAATATGTAGAAAAAGCCATAGAGCTTCCAAAAGATATGGTATCTATGGTTAAGTGTATAAACAATGCAGATGGAGCGATGACAGTTTATGGTTATAATAAGTCAAATAAGTTTTCAGTTTACACTTCTCAAAATGGGGAAACATGGACTGAAAGTAAAACAGCATGGGCTGACAAAGTAGGAAATCAACTTATTCAAGATATTATAGAAGATCAAGATGGTACAGTGTATCTATCTTTCGTAGGTGGAAACGATGGCCAAGGAGAAACGCGTATTAAAAAGGCAAAAGCAGATGGTACAGTAGAAGATATCAAGATTCAAGATAACCTAGAGATTATTTTACAGATGGAGGCTTTACCAAATGGGGACATTGTAGTAGCAACTTATGAAAGTGTTACAAGGTATAGTGGTGTAGATGGTAAAAGACTTGTAGAATATGGTGGTCAATATGGTTTTACAGTAATAGGAGATAAGATAGCAGTATTAGATGGTACTGGCAGTAGCGTTGTATTCTGTAACCTTGAAACTGGAAAAGAAGAGGAAGTATTAGCATATCAAGGGTTAGATATGGGTAATAAGATTATTTCAGATGAAGAAGGTAATGTTTATCTTGTTAATCATTCAGGTATTAATAAATGGGTTAAGGAGAGCGAAACTTGGGAAACGATTGTAGAAGCAAGTAATAATGCATTTGGAGACCCAGTTTTAATGATAACTGCAGCTAGTATTGATCAAGAAGGATTTAATATCACATTTCAAGATATGTCAGGTAAAGCACAAGTATTTAAATATACTTATGACCCTAATATGCCAAACCGTGCAACAACAGAACTCACTTTATATATGCTAGAGGATGATGAGCTAGTGAGAAAGGCTATCGTAGAATATCAACGTCAAAATCCAGAAGTTGCCATCAATATTCAACTAGGACTAGGTAATGATGAGACAGGTGTTGTTAAAGAAGATGCCATTCGTACCTTAAATACAGAATTACTAGCAGGTAAAGGACCGGATATTATTCTCTTAGATGGACTGCCAATAGAATCTTATATAGAGAAAGGTGTTCTATTAGATATGAATGATATCATAGCACCAATGTTAGATAGTAAAGAATTACTTACTAATGTTGTAAAACCTTATTATGAAGAGGATAAGATTTATGGGGTGCCAACAAGGTTTACAGTACCACTCATGTGGGGAGATGAAGCATTATTAAAAGAAGCGAGTTCTGTAGAAGAATTAGCACAGTGGGCAGAAGCAAACCCAGATAAGGAAGTACTATATAGCACATCACCACAAAGATTAATAGAGGAGTTTTATGGCGTGAGTGCTATGAATTGGTTGGATGAAAATGGACAAATCAAACCTGAAGAGTTTAAGACATTCTTAGAAGCCATTAATACCTTAGCAGATCAAGAGGCAAAAAGTAATTTAACGCCAATGGAAGAATCAGATATGAATTATTATGCTAGAGAGTATATGGCCTATGGAGACACCATGTTAGCTACTCAAGATATGCAAGGATTTAGTTGGTTAAATAACTATTATTCTGCAATTACTCAAAGAACAAATGGAGACTACAAGCCATTACAGGTTAACAGGCAAGGTGTTTTCCGTGGAAAAGGAGTAATTGGTATTAATAAGAATAGTAAAAACTTAGAAGTAGCTAAAGAAATTGTAAAAATAGCATTGGGAGAAGAAGTACAAAAAACCGAGTTATTTGAGAATGGCTTCGTAGTCAATACAAAGGCCTTTGAAAATCAAAAAAATGAAGGAATTAAAGGAACAGTAATTGCGGGGCAAACAACACCAGAGGAAAGACCAATTAAATACCTACAAGCAGGAAAAGAGGAATATGAAAAAATGGCTCAAGTACTGCAAAGTGTCACACAACCAGCTTACGAAGATGAAATATTGCTTGAAATGATAATAGAAGAGACAAAGGGGTACTTCGATGGAACTAAGACTGCAGAAGAAGCAACGCAAGCAGTTGCACAAAGAACCAAAGCATATCTCTCAGAATAAACCAAAGAGTGATTTAAAGATTGCATTATGTTTTATATTACCCAGTTTAATAGGAGTAGGGATTTTTATCCTTATTCCTTTTCTGGATGTTATTAGAAGATCTTTTTGTGGCGCCATGAATGGCCAGTTTGTAGGGGCCAACAATTATATTACCGTTTTTAATAATGAAGCTTTTAAATTAGCTAGTAAAAATACGATTAAATTTATAGTGGTATGTATTCCTCTACTTATTGTGATTTCGTTGGCACTAGCGTTATTAGTTAATAGTTTAAAGAAAAAGAATGAAATTTTTAAAAGTATGTTTTTACTACCTATGGCAATTCCTGTGGCATCGGTCGTACTTTTATGGCAGGTTATATTTAATAAAAATGGACTTTTAAGCGCTGGAATTGAAAAATTAGGTATGGCACCTATCGATTGGATGAATTCTGATTGGGCATTTTGGATTTTAGTAGCAAGTTATTTGTGGCGTAATGTGGGCTATAATATGGTATTTTGGCTGGCAGGACTAACTACTTTATCTGAATCCGTAGATGAAGCAGCTATGGTGGATGGGGCAAATGGATGGCAGAGACTCACCAGGATAACACTGCCTCAGCTTATTCCTAACTTATTTACCATCACTGTACTTTCATTATTAAATTCATTTAAGGTTTTCAGAGAAGCTTATTTAATTGCAGGTCAATATCCACATGATAGTATGTACATGTTACAGCATTTATTTAATAACTGGTTCATGTCCTTAGATATCGATAAACTTTCAGCAGCAGCAACAGTAGTAGCTAGTGTGATTTTGGTGCTTATCTTGTTCTTACAGAAAACATGGGAAAGTGAGGACTAGGAATGAAGAGAAAAGTAACATTAATAATTCTAGCAATTCTAAGTGTAGTAGCCTGGCTTCCCTTATGGTTACTGATTAGTGGGTCATTTATGCCCGTAGATGAGATTAATAGTACGCTAGGACCGGTATTAAATGAGACAGAAGGTTTTGCAAGATGGCCACTATTTCCGCAGTATCTAGATGTGAGGCCTTATGTACAACTTTTACTAGACTCACCAGAGTTTTTCAAGATGTTTTGGAATTCTCTAGGGATGGTTATTCCTATTTTAATAGGACAACTTTTATTAGGGATGCCAGCAGCTTGGGCATTTGCAAGATTTAAGTTTTCAGGCAAAAAGATTTTATTTACTATTTATATAGCGCTTATGTTAATGCCATTCCAAGTAACAATGGTACCTAACTATTTAGTGTTAGATAAGATGCAATTATTAAATACAAGGTGGTCAATCATCTTACCAGCAGCTTGTTCTACATTTCCTATTTTTATTATGTATCGCTTTTTTAAAGCAATTCCAAAGGAAATGATAGAGGCGATTGCTATAGATGGTGCCGGACCTTTTAGAACTTATATATATATAGGCTTGCCACTGGGGGCACCTGGTATTATTTCAGCTCTTGTACTAGGCTTCCTAGAGTATTGGAATATGATAGAACAGCCACTTACCTTTATTAAAGACCAGTCATTATGGCCATTATCGTTATATTTACCTAATATTACTACAGATAATTTAGGAATAGCTATTGTGGCATCAGTGATTATGTTGATTCCAGCCATTCTTATATTCCTATGGGGTCAAACTTATCTTGAGAGCGGAATTAGTGTAGGAGGACTTAAGGAATAATGGGAGAAAGGAGAGCATCATGCAAATAAGTGTAAAAGAGATACTAAAGAAAAAACTTCCTGAGAAAAAAGATGAAACCAGTAAACGTCAGCAGGTTGCTTTAAAAGCATTAGTAGGTTTTTTAGTGATTATGATAGCTTTAACTGCTTTGTCTAGATTTGCAGATTCTATCATCATACCTAAAGTAACCGTAACCAATGCAAAAAGTGGTCGTGTAAAGCATACGTCTGAATTTGCAGGAACAATAGTCACTAAAGAGGATGTAGAAATTGAAGCTAAAGAAGGACTAACTATTGAGGAAATCTTTGTAGAGGAAGGTCAACAAGTTAATCAAGGTGAACAGCTCATTAAGCTTGATGTGGAAGAATTAGAGAGTCAGATTAAATCAATTGAAGTAGACCTTGCGAAAATGAAGATTCAAAAGCAACAGTTGGCACTCAAAGATCCAACTAGTGGAAATAGTGACTTAGTAGCAGAAGCAAAAGCGGAAGTAGAACGCCTTAAAGAAGATAAGGCGTTTGAAATACAACAAATAGATGAAAAAATGAAACGTATGGAAGATGAAATTGTAGAAGCTAAAAAAGCATTGGAGGAGGCAGAGGCAAACTTTGAAAGTTTCATGGCAAGTAATTTAGAAAAACAGATTGCCGAGACAAAAGAAGAAGTAGAAGCTGCTAAAAAGAATGTTGAGAAACAGCAATATGAACAACAGAAAGCTTTGAGACGTGCAGAACAAGCTATAGAAGAAGTTAGAAAGCAATTATGGGTTGCAGAAGGGGACACAACTATGCTATGGGAACAGTTAAAACGTGCTCAGATGGAATATGAAATTACTAAGGAAGACTGGAAGCGCAATGTTCAAGAAGCTGAGGAGGAGCTTGCTAAGGCAGAAGAAAAGCTTAAGAAGCTTGAAAATGGAGAAGTGGACCAGTCCATATTAGACGCAGAGCAAAGCAAAATAAGTGTAGCCAAAGAGACAGTAAAATCTAAACAAAAAGAATTAGAAGATGCACGTTATAATAAAGAACAAAGTATCGTGCGATATGATAGAAATATAGCAGATGCAGAGCAAAAAGTGATTGAAGCACAGGAAGAAAGTGCAAAAAATAGTGAACAACAATCAAAAGAAGAGTTAAATAATAGCCTAGATCAGCAATCACTAGAAGTAGATATTCGTGCTAAAGAAGATGAGCTTACGAAGCTTAAAGAGATAAAAGAGTCTAACAGTATACTAGTAGCACCGGTATCTGGAACAGTAAATATCATTAATGTTAAAAAAGGTGAAAAAACATCTAGTGATATATTGATGACTCTACTTTCAGATGCTACTCAATATATCTTCGAAGCAGAAGTAAAGAATGAGGATATCAAGACAGTAAAAGTAGAGGATCAAGTTGAGATTATATTAGATGGTGAAAGCGATGCCATTGAAGGTGAGACCGTTATTAATCGTATAATTCATTTACGAGGAGAGAAACTGGGAAGTAGCAAAATAATGGTTAACATTAAAGAAGGTATTGCAGGAACAAATGGAAGAATGGTTATTGAAAAAGAATCTGAGCGCTATGATTATATTGTTCCAGAATCAGCCATCTATGAAGATGGTCAAGGAAAATATGTGTTAGTAGCCAAATCACAGGTAACAACTCTTGGTGAACAGATGGTGGTTGAACGAGTAGGTGTGACAGTGCTTGATAAGAATGGTGAAGTAGCAGGTATACAAGGTACTTTTAGTGGAAAAGACCAGATCATTACCAAAACTAACAAACCTATTAAAGCAGGCGATAGGGTTCGTCTGCTAGAACAATGAGAGGCGAGAAAAAGCGCGTAGCTATTTTTGGTGTTATAGTATTTTTAGCCTTATTTATATGGAGTATAGGTATAGCAAACGCGCAAAAAATAGAACATTTAAAAGATAGTATAGAGTTACGTTATACGAAGCCAACACTTACTTTAGAGAAGCTTACAAAAATACAAGAGAGTGAAAGTAACCATAATCAGCCACTAATCAATCAGCTCATAGCTTGGGAACAAGTAGATGAGGTACAGATAAAAAATGAAGAACTGAATAAAAGTATAGGGGCTACCATGCTCTATGTATTTGGTGATATCAAAGAGCTTATTGGTAAAAATCAAATAGCAGGAGATTTTCCTTATCAAGGAGATGAGGAAGGCGCTCTAATTACTAGTAAAGTGGCCTATGATTTATGGGGAAACTTAGATGTAATCAATAAAACCTTTGACTACAATGGTAATAGCTATAAAGTGAGAGGGATTATAGAAGATAATGAGCCAGCTATTCTTAGGCAGCTTAGCGAAGATGTAGCAGAAGAGGTTCAGATGAGTGGGCTGAGAGTTAAGTTTATAGAGACAGAAAATATTCCCGGTGAACTAAGAAGTTTTCTACTACGTTATGAATTAGAAGATGCTATAGTAATGAATCTATCTTTAATGAGTATTTTATGGAATCAAATCATTTATATGCCTATATGGATTCTAGGCATATGGGGGATTATAAAGCTTTTAAGGGTATTCAATAAAACCTATCGTTACTGGGTAGCTGCGATCATCTTAATGGTAATCATAAGTGTTATAGATTGGGTGATTCTAAGATTTATGGCTATTCCACTGAATATCCCATCTTACTTGCTACCAAATCAATGGTCTGATTTTGAATTTTGGTCAACGCTTTGGAATGATTTAAAGAGTAATTATATAGAGATAGAAAGTTTACCGAAATACCTTCCCGATATATGGAGGGGAGCAACTATAAAATGTGTTATAAGCTTTTGGCTTATAAGTAGTGGTATAACAATCTGGGGATTAAGAAAGATTACTATACGAGATAGTAGTGAGTTATTTTGGAAAACACTTATCGCTATAGTTTCAAGTTTTATAGCTATTATGGTAGGTTATGCATTAGGGATGACGGCTATTATGCCACAAGCATTTTGGACAGCCCTGCCTATATTTATGGTAATCTACTATATAAGTGATAGGTGGATAAAAATGCTAGAAAGCTAAGATATGAATTAGATAATAATACTATATAATTAACAATTCATAGAGCATTATTGTTGTGACATGAAAAATGATTAAGGCTTGTGATAAAACAACATATATGCCTTAAACTCACATAATAATTTAATAAACTGTACAATCTAACCTTATAAATATTTGGGAGGTTGGAAATGAAGAATTTTTTTATTAAATTACTCTTATCTATTACATTATCTTTGGTTACGATCTTTAATCCTATTATGACAAATGCCAGTTCTATCAGTAGCTTGCCTAATGTTCCCTCGGCTCAACATAAACAGATAATTCAGGGCTTTATCGGTGAATTAAATACACTACAGAATCGAATATATAATCTTACTCAATTTTTTGGAGGAAATGAGCCTATTACATCAAGTAATTATACCGCTACTATACAATCCATTAATGAAGATCTTTCCAACTTAAATAAAAAGATTGATAGTTATTATAAAACAGTTCCCACGTTTAGTGAAGAAAATAGAGAAGTTTTACTACTTTTTAATGCATTTAATTTTTCTAAAGATGGCTTATATACTCTTAGTCTTTTGAACGATACAACTTCTACAGTAGAAAAAATTCAACTACTGGATCGATACTTTCAAGCTAGGCTGTCTGCTATTGATGCCATTAATCTTTTGAAAGATCTTTTATCGAGTTATTAATGATAAATGAATGATGCTAGCCTAAACTTCAAATATATAGAATACAGATTAAAGTAGGCAGATAAAAATCAAAAAATACCCCAACAGCATTATGTATTATGCTATAATAAAACTATAAAACAATATACTTTATACGAGACCTCTTGAAGTAAGACAACATGCTTAACTTAGAGAGGTTTTATTTTGAGGGGAGGCAATATATGAAATTAGCCATCTTTGACTTTGATGGGACTCTATTTCCTAAACAAACGATTCCTTATTTAATGAAGAGTTATATAAAGTTAGGTTATAGCAAGGCAAGGTATGCTATCTTTTTATGCAAAACACTTAGAGCTATTGCAAAGTATAAATTACCCTTTGATAAAAAGTATGGTAAAGAGCAGTTTCGTAGAGAAGCTACCGTGTATTTTATTCAATTATTTAATAAACAAAAGCCTACGGTAGTAGTAGAGTTTTTTCACCAAGTGATTCCGCAGATGATTAAGGATTTAAATCCCATGGTGGTGGAAGAAGTGAGACAAGCTAAAGCAAGGGGAGAAAAATGCGTACTACTATCAGGATGCTATACGGATATATTAAAAGGAATAGCAGAGGTATTAGGGATAGATTATGTTATTGGTACAGATATTGAGTGGGAAAATATTTCGAATGGGAAACGAGTGATAAAAGATTTAGATATCTCTACAGGGCCTAAAAAAGTAGAAAGATTACTGGAAAGCATGAAAGATAAAGAGATAGATTGGAACTCTAGTAGGGCTTATGGTGATAGTGAATATGATCGTTATATTTTAGAAATAGTAGGCAATCCTATTGCAGTTAATCCAGATGAGCTGCTTAGGAAGTTAGCAGAAGAAAAAAGATGGGAAATTTTAACTAATTAGTTGAGCAATTATATAGCATCTCTTAGAGCATGACAAAACGTTAAACTTTAAGAGATTTTTTATTTAATCATATTTATAAATCTACATAAAGGGGTGAAATAATGTATAGTGTAGAAGAGCTAATTTTTGGTTGTCCAGTAGAGGCATTATCTAATATATTAGGTAAGAAATGGGTTGCAGTGATTATATGGACACTCCAAGAGCGTCAATTGCGATTTGGGGAGCTTCAGCGTGAAGTAGAAGGGTGTACTAAGAAAATGCTAACACAGCAGCTAGATTTGTTAGTACATCATGGCATTATTATTAATGAGAAAACAAGTGAAAATAATATGGTTACTTCTATTTATTATTTAAGTGGTGCAGGTCTTGCACTCATTCCTATTATGGAGAAAATGATTTACTGGAGCAATCAAAACTTAATTTGTGAAAAATAGAGGTTACAAAAAAGTGCCTAATTGAGAAGATAAGCTTTTCTTGGTACGCTAGAAGTAGAAGTTATGTCATTGGGATAGATTTTAAAATTTAAGGATAAAGGAGTCAGATAATGAAAGAATTTAATTTAGTGATTGTGTTTATTGAAGGACTTTTTTCTTTCTTTTCACCCTGCATATTACCTGTTCTACCCATTTACTTAAGTATTTTATCGAATAGTAGTATAGCAAAGCTAGAGAGTGGTGAAACCAAATTTACTAATAGTGCCCTATTTAAAAATACCTTAGGTTTTGTGTTAGGGATTTCTGCTACTTTCTTTTTATTAGGTTCATCTATTAATGTATTAAGTACATTCTTTTCAGCCTATAAAGAAGTCATTACTCTAGTAGGAGGCATTATTATTATTTTTATGGGTTTATTTTATGTAGATTTTATTCAGGTGAAATGGATGAACAGAGAAAAAAGATTTCATATGCAAGTCTCAGAAATGAAGGGCATTACTTCCTTTATACTTGGTTTTACCTTTAGTTTTGGATGGACACCTTGCATTGGGCCTATGCTAGCTTCTGTATTAATCATGTCTTCTACGGCAACAAGTAGGCTTATGGCAACTTGGCTAATTGCTATCTATACTTTAGGCTTCATTATTCCTTTTATTGTATTAGCCTTGTTTTATGATAAGCTTTTTAAACAGTTAGAGCAAATAAAGAAGCATATGGGACTTATTAAAAAGCTAGGAGGGATTATACTTATTATAGCTGGGGTACTAATGGCCTTTAGCGGTCTTAGGGACATTAATAGAAGCAAGATAATTGATAATCCACCAAGTCAACAAGAAGAAATAGTGAATAATGAAGAGAATACAGAAGAAGTAAAAGTGAAAGCTATTGACTTTACCTTGTATGATCAATATGGAAATAAGCATCAACTTAGTGAGTATGAAGGAAAAACGGTTTTTTTAAACTTTTGGGCAACTTGGTGTACTTATTGTATTAAAGAAATGCCTTATATTGAGGAATTATATAAAGAATATGGGGAAAACAAAGAGGATGTTGTTATTTTAGGCGTAGCTGCTCCTAATTTGGGAAGGGAAGTAAGTGAAGAACGTATTACTCAATTTTTAGCAGATGCAGGCCATACCTTCCCAGTAGTCTATGATAATGATGGAAGCACCCTTTATCAGTATGGTATTAATTCTTTCCCTAATACCTTTATTATAGATAAGGAAGGTTATATCCAGCTTTATGCACCAGGAGCCATGGATAAAGAAACCATGAGAGAAATAATAGAGAAGGCACGATAAAAAATCCGCTTAGAGTTTGGAAATTAACTCTAAGCGGATTTTTTTGATGAAGCTATGACTGGGAAGAAGGATTAAGTTGTTTAGTAGGACTTAAGGTTTTAATATGGGCAAGTTCTTTACTAATGAGTAGCAGTGTCACACAAAAAGCTAATGTATCAGCTATAGGCGCTGCAAATAATATCCCATTAATTCCGTAGAAGAGTGGTAATACAAGAATAAGGGGGATTAAAAAGAGAACCTGCCTTGACAAAGATAAGAATACCCCTTTAATGGCTTTGCCAATGGCAGCAAAAAAGTTAGAAGAGATGATTTGTACCCCGTTAATAAACATCATAAATAAAAAGATTCTCATGAATTTAACTGCAAACTCAAAGTAGAGCTGATCTCCTGTTCCAAACAAGGAAATAACTTGTTTGGGAAAAAATTGAAAAGCAATAAAGCCTAAGGTGGAAACTATTAGACCAGAACTGACTGCAAGCTTATAGATACCTCGTACTCTATCATAATTTTTAGCACCATAGTTAAAGCTAATAATAGGCTGGGCCCCTTGAGAGATACCGACAAGAACAGATATTAAAATAGCATTTGTTTTCATCACAATACCGCTGCAAGCAAGAGGTATCTCGCTACCATAGATGGATTGAGAGCCATAATGGATAAGTGAGTTATTTAATACAATTTGTACAAAAGTAATAGCTAATTGGTTAAGACTGTTGCTCATTCCTAGAGAAGCAATTTTAAGACACTCTGGTATTTGAAGTTTAAAATGATGTTTTTTTAACTCAATATGTTTGAAACGACGAATATAACTAATAGCCATAAGAAAAGAAACAAGTTGTCCTATGATAGTAGCAAGTGCAGCACCGGCTATACCCATATCAAAGGTAAAAATAAAAATAGGATCAAGAACGGTATTAAGAATAGCCCCTACTAACATACAAATCATAGAAAATTTAGGACTTCCATCTGCCCTGGCTAAATTACTCATACCATTCGTAACAATAAGTAGTGGCATACCAATAGCCGTAATTTGCGTATAGACCTTAGCATAAGGCATAATATCGGGTGTGCTACCAAAAATGGTAAGTAATGGCTGTAAAAAAATTTCAATAAGAATAAAGTAAATGCCACCAAATAAAAACATCATACTAATAGCGTTCCCCACCGCTAGTGCAGCTTGTTCCTTTTTTTTAGCACCTAGGGCTAAGGAAAAACGCGCAGCACTCCCAATACCAATTAATAAAGCAATAGAAAGACAGATGGTGGTGAGTGGATAAGCAACATTGGTTGCTGCATTTCCAAGATATCCCACACCTTGTCCAATGAAAATTTGGTCAACAATATTATATAAAGAGCTTACTAACATGGCTATGATACTAGGGATGGCATAGCTTTTTAAAAGCTTAGGAAGTTTTTCATAGCCAAGAGGATTTTCACGTTTTATTTCATTCATAATGAGTTCCTTTCATGTGTTATTCATTTTCTAGTTCTATTTCCTGGGTTATCTCATAAATTGCTTTTTGACCAGCTTTGTTAAGAAAAGAAAAAAAGAGTTCTCTCTCTTCAAGAGAAAAATCTTGAAGAAGCTTTTCATACCAAGATTTTTGAATATAAAGGATTTGTTTATTTGCTTTCAGGGCTTTATCGGTAGGATATAAACAGCAGGTACGTTTATCCTTTTTAAGAGGTTCCTTTTTGATAAAGCCTGCTTTTTCCAAGGCAATGAGAGAACGTGTAATATTACTTGGATGAATATAAAAAAGTGTTACAAAACGGTCTTGTGTTATACCGGGCTCCTTGCATATTTTCATGATATACATATGCTGGCTACTATTAAGTCCAAGAGGAGCCAGTTGCCGATCTAAATGCATTTTGGTATAGCGATCAGTAATAGAAAGCCATTTTAAAAATTCCATAAACTCACCTCGGTGTTAAATTATACACCTAAAAGATTGCGAGCGCAACAATGAATTTGCGAGCGCAATTTTATAGGATTAAGTTTATAAACAAGGTGATGATAGCAGAAGAGAATACAGCTGCCTCATAGTTTTTTCCCATCACTCTATAGGTTACACTATAAGCAAACAATCCTACTAAAAGGACTTGAGCTATTAACATAATGATGAAAGGGAAGGCTAAATCAAATAATTGCCAAAGTTGAAGCCTCATTAAAGCCATTGTTAAATTATCTTTCTTTAAGTAAAGTGTTTCCAATTACTAGCTATAATATAGCGAAGAAAGATGAACAAAAAGTGTCTAATTATATAGAAGATAAGCATTATAAAAAGAGTAGTCTTCAAGAGGTTTCTATACTATTAAAAGAAAATAATTAAAATTTAGAATAAAATAATTTTTACAATTAAAATGTGATATAATGAAGAAAATGGTAATAGAGAAAGAAAAAGGGGTTTGATAATAGGATATGTTTAATTCAGTCTATTTCTTAATTATATTAGTATTTTCTTGTCTCATCTGTCTATTCTTTGTCATTTTTAATCTCTATTACAATGAACGTTATCTAAGCTGTATATGTGGAAGCAATATGTGTGTTGTTTTGAGTATTTTGTTTCTTTTACTTTATAAGGCTACCAATGAGAATTGGTTGTTAAAAGGTTTAACAGCGATTATTTTTGATTTAGGTATATTTTTATGCTTTAGTTCTCTAATATTAATTATGAAGATTAAACTAAAAGTTTATATCCTTTGGGGAATATTAAGTCTTTTAATACTAGATTTTTGGGGGTTTGATTTTTATTTGCCTGTTAGTGTTTTTATGCATAAAATACTTTTTATGCTGTTATGTGTATTTGTAACGTTTAAGTTCTTTTATTTTAAAAAAAGAAGCTTATTAGCCTCATTATTGCTTATTAATAATATAATTTTTGCAGTTATACAATGGGTATTTGCGTGGTTGTTTTATTTTAAAGAGCCTGTTCATTTTTTTTGGGACAATATAGTTTATATTATTCAAAATTTCATCATTTCTATGATTCTTGTATGTATAGCTATTCAAGAATCAAGAGCATATTACACTCAAAAGGTAGGAGAATTACAAGATGAAATTGTCTTAGGTCAAAAGCAATTAAAAGAAAGCTATGAAAAAAATCAACTTAAGAGTACTTTTTTTACAGATTTATCTCATGAATTAAAGACACCTATCAATGTAATTTATAGTAATATTCAACTATTTGAAAAATGCATATTACAAGATTCCAATGGAGTAATGGAAGCAGATAAATATTTAAAAAGTATGCAAAAAAATTGCTATCGACTGATTAAACTTGTTAATAATATTATAGATGTAAATAAAATTGAATCCGGCTATATGACAGTAGAAGCTAAAAATTATAACATTATTCCCTTTGTAGAAGATATGGTTATGTCCATTAATGCTTTTGCAATGCAGAAGCAAATCAATATACTCTTTGATACAGAAATAGAGGAGCTTATTATAGCTTGTGATATGGATAAGATAGAAAAGATTATTTTTAATTTGCTTTCGAATGCAATTAAATATACTCCTAATGGTGGAGAAATTTTGGTTTACATTAGCTACGATATGGATTATTTATATATTACAGTACAAGATACAGGAGAGGGCATACCAGAGGCATTGCATGAAGTTATCTTTAATCGTTTTACGCAAAACTGGGGAGAGCTTCATCAAAAATATAATAGCAGTGGCATTGGACTAGAACTTGTAAAATCACTTGTAGGATTACACAAGGGAAATATTTGGATTGATAAATCATATAAAGAAGGCTGTAAGATTACCTTCTCATTACCTATCACGAGCATAGATAATATGGAACCTATCTTAACTAAAAACACAGCGTACAGTGAATATAATTTAGAATTCATGTAAAAAATAAATAGGCAACTTAGAAGTCACAGTAAAAACTAAAAGAGCTAAAAACTTGAAGGGAAAAGTTTTTAGCTCTTTTAGTTTTTACTATTTGAGGATCTTGTAGGATAAACAGTTTTTATTTTAAAGATAAAATAATAATAAAGATAGATATAAATACCTATAATAAGTACCTTAAGCCAACCATCTAAAATAAATAAGGGGAAAAGTAGCATTGTTGAAGCAAAAGCTAATATACTTATTTTTTTTATCCATGTAAGTTGCCTGTTTTCTACAAAATCTTTAGCATGTCGTTCGTAGATTTGAGTATGAATAAGCCAAGAATGAAACTTTTCTGAACTCCTACTATAAAGATAACAACTCAATAAGATAAAAGGAGTAGTAGGGAGGATGGGTAAAAAGATACCAAGGATACCCATTCCTAATGATAAGCTACCTAAAAAAATAAAAAGATATTTTTTTATAAAAGACATAAGGAACAACCTTTCTTAACATGATGATCTTAGACTCTTATTTAATATACAATATTTAATTTAAATGTACAATTAAAATGGCTATTTGTCTCTAAAAAGCCTTTATAGCCCTCAAGAGAACTGCTAGAATACAAGAGGATAGCTAACAAGGATATGAGGTTTAGTAATCTTCGAGAAAAGGGATTTATAAAGGAATGAAGACAAAGCCTTTGTAGTATGCAAATAAAAAGGAGAATAAGTAGTGAAAGGGATAATTAAAGAAGAATACTTTAAGGGAAGAAAATTATTTATTTATATGCCACCTTCTTATGGGAAAAAAGGTAAAACTTTTCCTGTATTATATAGCCATGATGGAAAAGAAGTAGAGAGTTTATTAGAAGGACTCTTGCCTGAGATAGAACTAAGTTTTGATAAAAGAGAACTAGAGGAATTTATTTGGGTAGGAATCTATTCAGAACAAAGGCAACATGAATATACACCTTGGCCAATGCCTGCTTTAGTTTCTAGGTTTGAAGACTTTAAGGGACTAGGTAAAGACTACATTCATTTTGTAACAAAGGAATTAAAAGGATATATAGATAAAAACTATTTTACTAAACCTGAAGCAGCAGATACATGGATGATGGGTTATTCTTTAGGGGGGTTAATTTCTATTTATGCTATTTATGAGACAACATGCCTTGGGAAGATAGGCTGTATTTGTGGGTCATTTTGGTATCAAAGCATGAGAGAGTGGGTTCAGCAGCATAAACCATTAAATGAGAAGTTACAAGTACTTATATATTATGGGAAAAAAGAAGGAAAGAGTAGTCAAACAATACAGCGACATGCAGTAGAGTGTACAGAACAGGTAATTAAATATCTGAAGAGGCAAATGGAAAATACAGATCAATTAGAAATAGCCTTTGATGAAGGAGGGCATCATTACAATTTAGAAGAGCGTTATAAGAAAGTTATCTTTTGGCTAGCAAGAAGAAAATAAGACGTATTATTTGGTAGGTAAAAGTGGAAATAGAACTATTAGGGGAAGTTATAAGTAAAAGAAAAGGGAAAGGAAAAATATAAATGATAAAAACTGTAGTTTTTGATATGGATGGTATACTTTTTGATACAGAACGTTTAGTAGGTGAGGTATGGAAACAAATTGCAATAGAGCAAGAACTTAAAGATATAGAAAAAGTACTTATGGATTGCATTGGGAGAAGCTATGAAGATACACGAGTTGTTTTTCAGTATTATTATGGCAAGTCTTTTGGATTTGAATGTTTTAGAAAACAAGCACGTGAGCTATTTTTTAATTCTATAAAAGAAAGAGGTATACCAATTAAAAAGGGTGTAAGAGAGCTACTAGCTTATCTCAAAGGCAATGGCTATAAAATAGGACTTGCTTCTTCAAGTAAGAAAGTAGATATTCTTTCTCATTTAAAAGAAGCTGGCATTGCAGAATATTTTCAAGTTATTGTTAGTGGAGATAGAGTGAAGCATAGTAAGCCTAATCCAGAAATTTATCAGCTTGCATGTAAGGAGTTAGGAGTTATTCCTAGCGAGGCGTTTTGTATAGAGGATTCCCTAAATGGAGTACGTGCGGGGAGTAGTGCAGGGCTTAAGGTAATTATGGTACCTGATTTAGTTGAACCAACAGGAGAGATTTTAGAGTTAGTACATAAAAAATTTGATTCCCTATTAGAAGTAAAAAGTTATTTAGAAGAGTATATAGAAAAATTATAAGGTGTATAAGTGGGATAAATAGATAAAAAATATAAACATACAAAAAAGTACAAAAATTATTATAAAAAACAAACAATATATATAATTCAACTTTATTTATAGTATAAATAAACAAAAAAATATGTATAATATTTAAAATTATCATATAAAACTTATATTTACTTATAAATTTGGAGTGATATACTGAACTCTGTGGATGAAGAAGATATGAAGCATTCATAAATCTTCTTACTAGTTTAGTAAGAAAGAGCAGAATAAAAGCAGAGGATGAGAGAGATGTCATATCATTTTTTATTGGATTTAGCAATTATTTTAATGAGTACCAAGTTATTAGGGATTATTACAAAAAGGTTTCATATGCCTCAGGTAGTAGGGGCACTTTTTGCAGGATTACTATTAGGTCCCGCAGTACTTAATATATTAAAGGAAACAGAGTTTATTAAGCAGATGTCTGAACTTGGTGTCATTGCACTTATGTTTACAGCAGGGCTTGAGACAGATATGGTTGAGATGAAAAAATCTGGTAAAGCAGCTACTATTATTGCTATACTAGGTGTTTTAGTACCACTTATTGGTGGTTTTCTAATCGCTACAGTCTTTAATAAGGATGGAGAATTAGCAACTCCTGTTGTACTACAAAATATATTTATTGGTGTTATCCTGACAGCCACTTCAGTTAGTATTACGGTAGAAACTCTTAAGGAACTAGGGAAATTAAGTGGTAAAGTAGGGAATGCTATTTTAGGGGCAGCCATTATTGATGATATTTTAGGAATTATTGCATTAACGATTATCACGAGCTTAGCAGATACATCTGTTAATATTACCTGGGTATTAACTAAAATAGTTTTATTCTTTGTATTTGCAGGCTTAGTAGGTATTCTTTTTTATAAATTCTTTAAATCATGGACTATGCGTGATGATGAAGATCGTCGTCGTTATGTAATTGTAGCATTTGTATTTTGCCTTCTTTTAGCTTATATTGCAGAAGAATTCTTTGGTGTTGCAGATATTACAGGAGCATTTATTGGTGGATTAATTATTTCTAATACCATTAAGAGAGATTATATAGAACGTCGTTTTGAAACAATGTCTTATTTGCTTCTTTCACCTATTTTCTTTGCAAGTATAGGTTTAGCAGTAGAGCTTGAGTCTATGTCCTTACATTTAATCCTGTTTTCAATTGCGCTTTTGCTTATAGCAGTCATTACAAAGATTATTGGATGTGGACTAGGTGCTAAATTATGTGGATATGCCAATAAAGAAGCCTTACAGATTGGAACAGGTATGATTTCTAGGGGCGAGGTGGCATTAATAGTAGCCACTAAAGGCGCTGCAGTTGGACTATTAAGTACAGAATTATTTGCACCAATTGTTATTATGGTAGTTGCTACAACTATTTTAACACCTATCTTCTTAAAGCTTGTATTTAAATCAGAATTAACAGATTCGACTTTATCGAAGAGAGCTTCTGCAAAAGTAGCTTAGTAGAACATAAAAGAATAGTAAGATGATTATTAAGGAATTATTTATTTATAATGCAGTAGATGCACAAGTACGTGGAATGTTACCTCTTATTGAAGAATATGAAAAAGTGCATGGAGAGGTTCGTGTAACATGCATAGATATTTATAAATCATAAGGACTTGCCTACATGATTTCTAGAGGATACTATTAAAGAGTAAATATCTTTTTAAAGAAGGTATACTTTAGAGGAGGCAAGTAAAATGTGCGAGAATTGTATGCACCTGGAATACGATGAACTTACTGAGCAATATATATGTAGTATAGCAAATATAATGGATGAAGATGATTTAGCTAGAATGGCGTATCAAGCCATAAAGCGATGTCCTTATTATAAAATAGGAGATGAATATGCGCTTGTTCGTAAACAAAATTAGCTTTTATTTTAGAAGTAACTTCTACGTTTTTTAGATAAACAGATAATAAGAAGGCCTATGAATGGAAGATATTTTATCCATTCATAGGCTTTTTAGTTGTTTTTATCATTGAGTGATGAGAAGATAAATGGTAGGTACTACTTTGATTTTTTACAATATAGATGGCTATAAAAAAAGTAATAAATTCAGCTATAGGTACTGCAATCCATACACCCAATACTCCTAAGAAGTATGGTAGGACAAGTAAGGCTATTACAAGACAAATAAAGGTACGCATAAAAGAAATGAGAGCTGAAAGTATACCGTTAGAGAGAGCAGTGAAAAGTGAAGAAGCAAAAATATTAAAGCCAGCAAATAAATAGTTAATGGAAAAAATAAAAAAGCCTTCATTAGCTAACGTATAGATAGAAGAAGTTTTAGATACAAAAATACTAACGATAGTTTCACTGAAAAAAAGTGCAAGAATAACAATGATACTACTTGAAAGCCATAAAAAACGTTTGCAAATATACCAAATATTTTGTAGTTCTAAGTGATTCTGACTGCCATAGTTATAACTAATAATAGGTGCTACACCTAAAGAAAAACCTAAATAAAGGGCATTGAATAAAAATTGACCATATAAAATAATCGTAATAGCGGCTACACCATCTTCTCCGATAAGATGCATCATAATTAGGTTGAAAAGTAAGGTGACAATGGCAGAAGAAAGGTTACTCACCATTTCAGATGAGCCATTGGTAGCAGCCTTAAGGAGTATCTTAGGCTCAAAGTGAGGGACAACAATATAAAGGCTTTTCCTCACTACTAAGAAATAAACCATACCAAAGATAGCAGCAAAGAGTTGGCCAAAGCCAGTTGCTAATGCAGCACCTTGAACACCTAAATTGAGAGGGACAAGAAAGACATAGTCTAAGATGATATTTAGAATACCTGCACCAATAGTGACTAGAAGCCCAAGTTTCGGGCGGCTAGCTGTAATGAAATAACTTTGGAAAAGAAGTTGTAAAATAGATGCAGGTGCAAAAAGTAAAGAAGTACGCAAGTAGTCAATGCTATAGGGGATGAGAGCATCATTTGCTCCTAATAGACGAGCTAAATCTTCACTCAATAAATTTCCTAAAAAGGCAAGGAGAATGCCAATGACAAATCCAGTGACAAGGAAGAGTGAAAAATATTCCCTAGCTTTTTGAGCATGCCCTTCACCTAAGGTTTTACCAATAAGAGCACTTCCACCAGTAGCAAGCATAACACCTAAACCAATTAGAAGACTAATAACAGGATAGACAATATTAAGAGCAGATAAGGCCTGACTTCCTACAAAACGTGAAACAAATACACCATCTATAATAGAATAAAGAGACATAAAGAGCATCATAATGATAGAAGGTAGGGCGAACTTCAATAATGTAGATGTTTTAAAATGTTGTGAAATGTTATGTGACATAAGGTACCTCCTTTTTTCAACATCATGTGCTATAATAAACTATCGTGTAACCCTATAGTCAAGAGGTGAGAGAAAGATGGATAAAAGGTTTTATTTAACAACAGGAGAATTTGCTCAAATAGCAGGGGTAACTAAGCATACTTTATTTCATTATGACCAAATTGGTTTATTTTCACCTGAAATCGTATTGGAAAACAATTATAGATATTATTCCATTCAACAGTTTGAAGTTTTAGAGGTTATTCTCTTGCTTAAAGAACTGAAGATGCCACTTAAAGAAATTAAGAAGTATCTTGACCATAAGAATGTAAATACACTGTTGGAAATTTTTGAGAAACAAGAAAAAGAAATAACTAACAAGCTAGAACGGCTAAAAAGGACAGAAAGATGGATAAATCAAAAAAAAGAGCAACTTGCCTATGCTCAAGGAATTGAACCTAATGTTATTGCCATCAAATGGTTGCCTAAAAGATATTATTTAAAGGGACAGGTGGAGAGTAGTGATGATTTAGTCCTTTCAAAAAAGGTAGGAGAATTAATCGAACTATATAGTAAAGCAGAGAGCCTGGGGAACTATAGTGTAGAATACGTGCAATCTTTAAAAGAAGTACAAAAAGGAAACATAGGTCAGTACAGAATAGTTAACCTCCTATTACCTCAACAACCTGTAGGACTTCACACTGAAATAAGAGCAGCAGGGGAATATTTAATAGGCTATCATTTAGGGGATTGGGCAGTAATTAACACAAGTTATGAACGTCTTTTAGCTTATGCTAAAAAGCATCAGATTGTATTAGAAGAAGAATGCTACGAAGTGTGCATAATAGACCAGCTCATAGTAGAAAGTTATAATGATTATCTCACTGAAATTCAGATTAAAATCTGTTCAAGATAAAATAGCTACCTACTCCTTGATTTATAATCTATATAACTTTTTTTAAAATCATTTAATAAAAGTCTACAAATTCTTAAAGTCTATAAATAAGAAAACACCTTAGAGCGACCTCAAAAGTGCTTTAAGGTATTTTCTTTTTTAAGTTATTTTTAAGGTTATGCCTTAGCTAATATTTTTTTAAAACTTAATATAAAAAGTACGCCTGTTGTTAAAGCGGCTATAATATCTGCAATAGGTTCTGCATAGTAGATGCCCATTACACCAGAAAAAGTAGGCAAAATGAGTGCAAGTGGTATTAAAAGAATAACTTTACGAAGCAGTGCTAAGAAAAGAGAAATTTTTGCCTGACCCATGCCCATAAAGGCAGATTGACAAGCCATTTGTATACCGAATATCCAGATGCCAGCCATAAAGACAGGCATAACCTTTTTGACAAGGTTAATAAGGTCCGTATCGCTAGTAAATAAGCTGGCAAAGGCACCGGGGAAAAGCCAAGTTACAAGAGTAGCTAAGCAAGTTACTGTAAAAGTGACAATGAGAGTAAGTTTAAAAGCTTTCTTGATGCGCTCAAAGTTTTTAGCACCATAATTGTAACTAATAATAGGCTGCGTGCCGATAGTGATGCCTTGGACAGGAAGAACAAAAAGCTGCATAACACTCTGCAAGATAGTCATAGAACCTACGTAGAGGTCTCCACCGTATTTTTGAAGGCCACTATTAAATACAATATTAATGAGGCTTTCAGTAGCTTGCATAACAAAAGGGGAAATGCCAAGAGCTGCAATCCCGCCGATAATTTTCCAGTTAGGTCTTAGATAACATGCTTTAATACGAATACTTGATTTTTTAGAGATTAAGAAATAGACCACCCAAATAGCACTACAGCATTGAGAAATAATAGTTGCAAGAGCAGCACCTTTTACTCCCATGTTAAAACCAAAAATCAAGATGGGATCTAAAATAATATTAATACCCGCACCAATGAGGACAGAGAACATGGCGGTCATAGCATGTCCTTGGCAGGTTATAAAAGTGTTAAGACCGATAGCAAGTTGTACAAAAAGAGTGCCTAGCAAGTAAACCGATAAATAGTCAAGTGCATAGATAATTGTTTCATCACTTGCACCAAAAGCGTAGAGAATAGGCTCTTTAGTTAACATAAAGAAGAATGTTAAAATGATTGAAAATGTAAGGAGCATGCTTACACCATTACCTAGTATCTTTTCTGCCTCATCTCGATTTCCTTTACCTAGCTGGATAGCTGCTAAAGGAGCACCACCAGAACCTGTAAAGGCACTAAAGGCAGAAATAAGCATGAGAATAGGGAAACAGACGCCAAGTCCAGTTAGGGCTTTAGCACCGACCTCAGGGATATGACCAATGTATATGCGATCTACAATGTTATATAAGACGTTGACGATTTGGGCAATAACAGCAGGAAGTGCCATACTGAAAATCAACTTACCTAAGGGAGCAGTTCCTAATTTGTTATCCAGCGTTTGGTTCATAATGATTACCTCTTTCTAATTAGATTTTGAGTGGAGTTACTTATTTGTGGTGATAAGAGTAAGCTTCAAGGTTTTTTTTCATACGCTCTAAATAAATATACATTTGCTCTTCTTCTTCAGGAGTAAAGTCGTTAAAGTTAATAGAATGCATGGTTTTTAGGATATCTGCTGTGTGTAGCTTCATGCTTTTTGAAGTATCTGTAAGCTTAATGCGAATTTCTCTACGGTTTTCAGTGTTGCGGCAACGCAGAATTAAGCCTTGTGCTTCTAAACGATCAAGCATCGTTGTAAGAGTAGTATTTGCAAGTAGTGTTTCCTTGCTAAGTTCACTAATTGTAATATTATCTTGGTTCCATAGTTGATAAAGAATATTCAGCTGTGCACCATTAACCTTTTCAAGACACTTTTCTTCTTTAAGAATCTTTTCAATGATTCTTCCTTGTAGTTGTTTAATTTGAGCCATTACAATACCTACAGGTAATTTTGACATAGAAATAACCTCTTTTGAAAATATATTTATATAGCATATTACTATATAGTAATAAATAAGTCAATATTTAAGCGAACAAAGCTAAAAATCGAACATTTAAATAAAAAAACAAAAAAACATTTGATGTTTGAATTTACTTTACAAGTGTAAAATGTTATGATTTAAGGAGTTAAAGTTTTAAATCATAGAGTAATTAGGAGAACAAAATATGGGTGGAGTGTTTGGAGTAGCGTTAAAAAAGGAATGTGCACTAGATTTATTTTTTGGGACAGATTATCATTCACACTTAGGGACGAGACGAGGTGGGATGGCTGTTCATGGGAAGGAAGGTTTTCAACGTTCGATTCACAATATTCAAAATTCACCTTTTCGGACTAAATTTGAAAAAGATGTAGAAGAATTAAAGGGTAATCTAGGAATAGGTTGTATCTCAGATACAGAGCCACAGCCTTTGCTTGTTAAATCTCATTTGGGAAGCTTTGCCATTACCACAGTAGGTAAGATTAATAATACAGAGGAATTGGTTAAGTTGACTTTTGAAAGTGGTACCACTCATTTCTTGGAAATGAGTGGCGGAAATATTAATGCAACTGAATTAGTAGCGGCTCTTATTAATCAAAAAGATTCGTTAGTAGAAGGAATTCAATATGTACAAGAAGTGGTACAAGGTTCACTGACTTTAATTGTCATGACACCCAATGGGCTTTATGCAGCTAGGGATTATTATGGACGTACACCTTTATCTATAGGTCAAAAAGAAGAAGGCTATTGTGTAGCTTTTGAAAGCTTTGCCTATATTAATTTAGGTTATAAAGGTATTTATGAGTTAGGACCAGCAGAGATTGTATATATAACTCCAGAGCATTTTGAAACTGTTTCAGAAGCTAAAAAAGAAATGAAAATTTGCACCTTTTTATGGATTTACTACGGGTATCCTACCTCAACCTATGAAGGTGTTAATGTTGAACAGATGCGTTATAAGTGTGGTCAAATGTTAGCTAAAAGAGATACGATTAAGCCGGATCTCATAGCAGGTGTACCTGATTCAGGAACAGCACACGCTATAGGTTATGCTAATGAATCAGGCATTCCTTTTGCAAGACCCTTTATTAAGTATACTCCTACTTGGGCAAGATCTTTTATGCCAACTAATCAAAGTCAACGTAATTTAACGGCAAGGATGAAGCTTATTCCAGTAGATGCGCTTATTCAAGATAAAAGCCTTTTACTCATTGATGATTCTATTGTACGTGGTACACAAATGCGTGAGACTACAGAGTTTTTATATGAAAGTGGAGCAAAGGAAGTACATATACGTCCAGCTTGCCCACCTCTATTATATGGTTGCAAGTATTTAAATTTTTCGCGTTCGAATTCAGAATTAGACCTTATTACAAGACGCATTATAATAGAACGTGAAGGGGACAAAGCGGAAGAAAGATTGGTAAATTATATAGAACCAGAAAGTACGAATTATAAAGAGATGGTTAAAGAGATTTGTAAGCAACTTAAGTTTACATCTCTTAGATTTCATCGATTAGATGATATGCTAGGAGCTGTAGGTATAGCATCTTGTAAAATGTGTACTTATTGTTGGAATGGAAAAGAATAACTTTCACTCAAAGTAATTGGGTGAAACGTCATGATAAATCTAAAAGTGAAATGAAGCCTGCTCTTCTTACATGAAGGGCAGGCTTTATTTCACTTTATTTTAAATGTTAAGTAGAGGTAGGTATTTAAGTAAGTAAAGGTCTTATTGATTTATAATAATAAGAGATAGGACTTGACAAAATAAAAAAAGAATTATACGATAAAAACACACCCCCTATAGGGGGGGAGTAAGGAGGAAGATGATGATAAAAAAGTTTCTTAAAATAGATGGGATGACTTGTTCAGCTTGTGCAAGTCGAATAGAACGTATTATGAGGAAGTTAGAAGGTGTTTCTGTAGCAAATGTTAACCTTGCTACAGAAATACTAAGTCTTCAGTATGATGAAAAACAATTAACACAAGAGAATATAGAAGCTGCTATAGAAAAAGCAGGATATAAGGTTCGTAAGGAAGAAGTAACTTATACCTTTAAAATAGAAGGTATGACTTGCTCAGCTTGTGCAAACCGTATAGAACGTGTAGTTAAAAAGTTAGAAGGAGTCAAAAGTAGTACAGTTAATTTTGCTAGTGAAAAACTAATAGTAAGAATAGATGAGGAGAAGGTTAAAGTACCTCAAATCAAAGTAGCTGTAGAGAAGGCAGGCTATCTTTTGGTGACAGAAGAAGAAAAGGGGCGTAGCAAAAAGCAGTATACAGAGGAGCAAATTTTATTAGTACGCCTTATTGCGTCCTTAATCTTTACAATACCTCTTCTTATTATTACGATGGGGCATATGGTTGGAATGCCACTACCTATCATCCTAGATCCTATGGAAAATCCCCTTTATTTTGCTCTTATACAACTTATATTAACCTTACCTGTTATGGGAATTGGTTTTAAATTTTACAAAGTAGGACTTAAAAATTTGATAAAGCTTAGTCCTAATATGGATTCACTTATTGCAGTAGGAACATTAGCAGCTATTATCTACAGTTTATATGGTACTTATAAGGTGGCTATGGGTGGACATGAAGCTATGCATTATGCGATGCATCTTTACTATGAGTCAGCTGCTACTATACTTGCGCTTATTACACTAGGGAAGTATTTAGAAGCACGTTCTAAAGGGAAAACTTCTGAAGCTATTAAAAAACTCATGGGTTTAGCACCTAAGACGGCTACTGTAGTACGCCATGAGAAAGAAGTGATAATCCCTCTTGAAGAAGTAGTAGTGGGAGATTTCATCCTTGTTAAACCAGGTGAAAAATTGCCTGTAGATGGAGAAGTTGTTGAAGGAAGCACAGCAATTGATGAGTCTATGCTAACAGGAGAAAGTATCCCAGTAGAAAAAACAATAGGAAGTAAGGTTATAGGAGCGAGTATCAATAAGACAGGTTATATTAAATATCAAGCCACTAAAGTAGGGAAGGATACCGCATTAGCGCAGATTATTAAGCTTGTAGAGGATGCTCAAGGCACAAAAGCCCCTATTGCAAAGATGGCAGATATCATTTCCTCTTACTTTGTACCTACAGTTATTGGGCTTGCTCTATTGGCAGCAGTAGGGTGGATACTAGCAGGAGAAACCACTGTTTTTGCTTTAACTATTTTTATTGCTGTACTTGTGATTGCATGCCCTTGTGCTTTAGGCCTAGCGACACCAACGGCTATTATGGTAGGAACCGGAAAAGGTGCCGAACATGGTGTACTTATAAAAGGTGGAGAAGCCTTAGAAGCTACTTATAAAATAGATACCATTGTATTTGACAAAACAGGAACTCTAACAGAAGGCAAACCAAAGGTGACGGACGTTTTAACAGTTGATATGAAAGAAGAAGAACTTTTGATATTAGCAGCTAGTGCTGAAAAAGGTTCTGAACATCCATTAGGAGAAGCCATTGTAAAGGCAGCAGAAGAAAAAGGGTTAAATCTTAAAGAGATACAAAAATTTAAAGCACTACCGGGTCATGGCATTGAAGTAAAACTTGCAGATAAAAATATGCTTCTTGGTAACAAAAAGCTTATGGTAGAAAAAAGTGTTGACTTGGATGTTTTAAGTAATCAATCAGATACTTTAGCAGAAGAAGGTAAAACGCCTATGTATATAGCTATAGAAGGAAAGCTTTCAGGAATTATAGCTGTAGCAGATACTTTAAAGGCAAGTAGTAAGGAAGCAATTTCTACGCTTCATAGCATGGGTATTAAGGTAGCTATGCTTACAGGGGATAATAAAAAAACGGCTTTGGCCATTGGTAAAGAAGTGGGGATTGATATTGTTCTTGCAGAAGTTTTACCAGAAGATAAGGCAAGTGAGGTGCAAAAGCTTCAACAGGAAGGTAGAAAGGTAGCTATGGTAGGTGATGGAATTAATGATGCTCCTGCATTAGCTTGTGCAGATATTGGTATAGCTATTGGTTCGGGAACGGATGTAGCCATTGAATCAGCAGATATTGTACTTATGCGAAGTGACCTTAAGGATGTACCAACAGCTATTCGCCTTAGTAAGGCTACTATTAAGAATATTAAACAAAATCTTTTTTGGGCTTTTGGTTATAATGTATTAGGGATACCTGTTGCTATGGGACTTCTGCATATTTTTGGTGGTCCTCTACTTAATCCTATGATTGCAGCAGCAGCTATGAGCCTTAGCTCTGTCTCAGTATTATTAAATGCTTTAAGACTTAGGAATTTCAAATAAAAAATTTTAAGGAGGAATAAAAATGAAAAAGAAAATAATGATTGAAGGTATGAGTTGTGAACACTGCGTGGCACATGTAAAAGAAGCCTTAGAACCAATGGCAAAAGAGAGCGTAGAAGTCAGCTTAGAAGGCAAATATGCACTGCTTGATACACAGAGTGAGGATAAAGATTTGATAGAGGCACTTGATGAAGCAGGCTATGATGTAAAAAGTATAGAAAAAATTTAGGTAAGTGGTGAGAAAAAGCCACGGAATAATATATCGCTTTTAAAAAGAAGATATATTACTTCGTGGCTTTGTTTTTAGTTGGTTATTTTAATAAATAAGTAAATAACTCGTATTAATACTTTAAAAACATTAAAAAATTGTATATGATAAGAAGAGAAAATAAAAAAAATTTTTATTTCAATTATTTACATTAAAAGGAGTCTATCATGAGTAAAAAAGCAAAGCTATTTGTACCTTGCTATTATTCCTTCTTCGCAAATGGAATGATGGCTTTAGTACTAGGAGCAGTAATGCCTTATCTTATAGAGGAGGCAGGGATCAACTATAGTGTGGCAGGAGGATTGCTATCGGCCTTTGCAATAGGAAATTTTTTAGCTAGTTTTGTTAATCCTCCTATTGTGAGGTTGTTAGGAAGAAAATTAACAAGTGTACTTTTATCCGCACTTATTCCGCTAAGTTTATTGGTTATTACATTTTTAGGACCTATTCCTATTTTATATGTGGCATGTATTCTTCTAGGAATAGGAAGGGGGACTGTAAGTATCACCAATAATATGGTAGTAAATGATTATGATGGCACACCAGCAGCTCTTAGTTTACTGCATACTATTTTTGCTATTGGTGCATTTTTGGCACCTTTCTTAACAGGATTATTTATCCAAAATGGTTTTAACTGGCGAGCTATTATCTATACCATCATTATACTAAGTGTGCTTTCAAGCCTAGGTTATGGATATATGCCTCTTGATAAAGAGGAAGATGGAAAAGGTAAAGTCAAAGCTTCTAAAAATCAAGAAGCACAGGCTTCATCTAAAAACTTTTTAAAGAATATTGACTTTTATATTATAGGATTTATTCTCTTCTTTTATTTAGGTGCCGAAAACTGTGTAAATGGTTGGTTTGTAACTTACTTTAAGAGTACAGGAATTATGACAGATAGCTATGCAACGAATCTAGTATCTATTACCTGGCTAGTTATTATGGTGGGACGTTTAACAACAGCTTATCTATCTTCAAAAGTAAGTAAGCAAAAACTTATTTTGATTAACTGTCTAGGAACGACAGTCTTCTTTGTACTACTTATATCAACAACAAATTTGCTACTTATCACTTTAGCTGTAATAGGAATGGGATTTTTCTTTGCAGGTATTTATCCAACCTGTGTATCTAATGGAGGAATGTATATTAAAGGTTCTACAACAGGAATGTCGATGTTATTAGCTATTGCAGCTTTAGGTGGAATTATAGCTCCTCAAATCATTGGTGTGGTAGCAGACCAGATAGGAATGGCAGGTGCCATTGCTATTTTAACCATTAACGTGGTATGTATGGTTGTTCTAGCTATTGTAAACGTTATTAGAAATAATGAAAAGGTAACAAGAGCTGCATAAAAAGAAGAATATCCACTAAGGTGTCGGATGCATATAAGGACTAAGGTGAGGAAAATAGGATGAAACAATTACTTATTTATTTAAAGGGGTATGAGAAGGAATGTATTTTAGCACCCCTATTTAAAATGTTAGAAGCTTCATTTGAATTAGTTGTTCCTTTAGTGATTGCAGCTATTATTGATAAGGGGATTGGCGGCAGAAATGTACCTTATATCATACAGATGTGTAGTTTACTTGTGGGCTTAGGTGTGATTGGACTTATATGCTCTGTAACAGCTCAATTTTTTGCTGCTAAGGCAGCCATCGGTTTTGGGACAGAGGTACGTCATGCTTTATTTAAGCATTTGCTAAGCTTTTCGTTTACTGAAATAGATACATTGGGCACATCTACTATGATGACACGCATGACAAGTGATGTAAATCAAGCTCAAAACGGTGTGAATATGGTACTTAGACTTTTTTTAAGGTCGCCTTTTGTGGTATTTGGAGCCATGATTATGGCTTTTACGATTGATATAAAGGCAGCTCTATTATTTGTAATAACCATTATTCTTTTATCTTTTGTGATATTTGGAATGATGCTGCTTAATATTCCTATGCTAAAGAATGTACAGCAAAGGTTAGATCATATATTAGAAATAACACGTGAAAATCTCCTAGGTGTGAGAGTGATACGTGCTTTTTGTAAGGAAGAAGAAGAAATTAAGACATTCAATCAGCGCAATAAAGTGCTACTCCAACAACAGAAAAAAGCAGGAAGGCTCTCTGCCTTAATGAATCCTTTAACATATACTCTTATTAATGTTGGAATTATTTTACTTATTTGGGTAGGGGCACTCCAAGTGGAAAAAGGAATTTTATCTCAAGGCCAAGTAGTAGCTCTTTATAACTACATGTCACAGATTTTAGTAGAATTAGTTAAGCTAGCAGCATTAATCATTACCATTAATAAGTCTATTGCTTGTGGAAATCGTATTGCAGATGTGTTTTATATAAAACCAACAATGACTTCATTATCAGATGCAATACAAATAGATAAACAACGAAAAAGTACCAGAATTCAAGATCAAGAAGAAGTCATTTGTTTTAAACAGGTAAGTCTTACCTATGCTCAAGCTGGAGAGGCATCTTTGGTTAATATAGACTTTACTGTTAAAAAAGGTGAAACGGTAGGGATTATTGGAGGGACAGGTTCAGGTAAAAGCTCACTAGTGCACTTAATTCCACGGTTTTATGATGCAACTTTGGGGGAAGTTTTTGTAAAAGGAGTGAATGTTAAAGAGTATCCTTTAGAGAAACTACGAGAAAGAATAGGAATTGTGATGCAGAAGGCAGTCCTCTTTAGAGGGACTTTAGCGGATAATTTACGTTGGGGTAAAAAGGATGCTACAGAGGAAGAAATGAGACAGGCACTTGAGGCTGCACAGGCTATAGATGTAGTAGAAGCAAAAGGCGGACTAGAGGCTTATATTGAGCAAGGTGGAAGCAATCTTTCAGGAGGACAAAGACAACGACTGGCTATTGCAAGAGCTTTGGTAAAAAAACCAGATATTCTTATTTTTGATGACAGTACCTCTGCCCTTGATTTTGCCACAGAAGCAAGACTTCGTCAGGCGATTAAGGCATTAGATTACAAACCTACAGTTCTTATTGTGTCACAAAGGGCAGCTTCTATCCAGTATGCAGATCAAATCCTTGTTTTAGAAGATGGGAAATTAGTTGGTAAAGGAAATCATAAAGAGCTTCTGGCAAACTGTGAGGTTTATCAAGAAATCTACTACTCTCAGTTTAAAAAGGAGGAAGCAAGATGAAAAAGACCAGTGATAGAAATATTCAAAAGCAGACTCTTAAAAAGGTATTGCGCTACATCAAAAAATATAGGGGGCTTTTAGTACTTTCCATTTTATTAGCTATCGTGAGTGTGATACTTACCTTATATGTACCTATCCTTATTGGAAAGGCCATCGATTGTATTGTCTATGAGGATGTACAGTTTGAAGCTATTTCTAGCAACTTAATATTAGCCGGTAGTATGGTAGGCGTTACTGCTGTTACTCAATGGTTTATGAATGTTATTAATAATAAGGTGGCTTATCAAGTGGTTCATGATATACGCAAGGAAGCCTTTAGAAAACTAGAAGTATTACCCCTTAAATATATAGATACACATTCACAAGGAGATATTGTTAGTCGAGTTATAGCAGATGTAGATCAGTTTGCAGATGGTTTACTTATGGGTTTTACTCAACTTTTTACAGGAGTCATTACTTTAATAGGAACCTTGATAGTGATGTTAACTCTCGATGTAGCAATTACCTTGGTGGTTGTAGTGGTAACGCCTCTTTCTCTTTTTGTGGCTAGTTACATTGCTAAGAAAACCTATAGAATGTTTAAGTTACAGTCTGAAACACGAGGTGAACAAACAGCTTTTATTGATGAGATCATAGGAAATGAGAAGGTTGTTAAAGCCTATGGACATGAAAAAGAAGCTCTTGAACATTTTGATGCACTCAATGAAAAGTTAGCTAAGTGTTCTTTAAGAGCTACATTCTTTTCATCATTAACTAATCCTTGTACACGTTTTGTAAATAGTGTAGTATATGCAGGTGTAGCTATTGCAGGGGCCTTTACTGTACTAAGTGGTAGGATGACTGTTGGGATTTGGTCTTGCTTTTTAAGCTATGCTAACCAGTATACAAAGCCTTTTAATGAAATATCAGGAGTGGTTACAGAGCTTCAAAATGCATTAGCTTGTGCTGCTCGTATTTTTGAACTTATTGAAGAAGAGGGAGAAGTACCAGATAGCCAAGATGCACTTGTGTTAGAAAAGGCAAAAGGAGTTATTACATGTAAAGAAGTAAGCTTTTCCTATGTACCAGATAAAAAATTAATTGAAGGCTTTAATCTTTCTGTGGGGCAAGGACAAAAAGTAGCCATTGTTGGTCCTACGGGTTGTGGAAAAACGACACTTATTAATTTGCTTATGCGTTTTTATGATGTAGATAAGGGAAGTATCCAAGTAGATAGCTTGGATATTAAAGCGTTAACGAGGAAAAGTCTTCGACTCAACTATGGTATGGTGTTACAAGAAACGTGGCTAAAAAAAGGAACTATTAAAGAAAATATCCAAATGGGAAAACCAGATGCCACGGATGAAGAAATTTTAGCAGCAGCAAAAGCTGCTCATGCCCACTCCTTTATTAAGCGTTTGCCAAAAGGTTATGAGACGATTATTACAGAAGATGGTGGAGTACTTTCAGCAGGGCAAAAGCAGCTTTTATGTATTACAAGGGTAATGCTTATGAAGCCGCCAATGCTTATTTTAGATGAAGCTACATCCTCTATTGATACGCGTACAGAAATGAAGATTCAAAGTGCCTTTAATCGCTTGATGGAAGGTAGAACCTGCTTTATCGTAGCACATCGTTTATCCACTATTCAAAATGCAGATATCATTTTAGTGATGAAGGAAGGTAAAATTATTGAAAAGGGCAATCATGAGGAGCTTTTAGCTAAGCAAGGTTTTTATTCTAAACTTTATAACAGTCAATTTGCTGGATAAGGTAGAAATAGGGGTGGAGTTATGCAAGAGGAGATGAGGTTAGGCATTCTTTTAAAGATGGTAAACAATGTTTTTGAGAGAAGTTTTAATACTCAAATAGCAAAGATAAATTTAACAGCAGCACAATGTGATATCTTAGGTTTTTTGCATGCGAATGAAGACAAAGAAATTAACCCTATTGATATTGAAAGGCAGTTTAAGCTTAAGCGTCCAACTGTAACGGGTCTTTTAAAAAGGTTGGAGGCAAAAGGTTTTATTCAATTAATGCCAAGCAGTAAGGATAATCGTTATAAACAAATTGTTTTAACAGATAAAGCCCAGACGCATCAACAAGAGATGCTAGCAGGTTTAGCTGAAATGGAAAATCGGCTTTATAAGGGTATAAGTGAAGAAGAAAAGCAGCTTCTAGCCCATTTGTTGAATAAAATGTTAAAAAATATTTCTCTATAGACATAGAGAAATTTTTTTGTTAAAATGATTAGCAAGCTAATTACATAAGATGGATGAATTAGAAAAAGAATGAATAAGGAGGGAAAATGATGATAAAAACCTTATTAGCTCAAGTGAAAGAATATAAGACAACTTCTATTTTAGCCCCTATTTTTATTGTACTAGAGGTTATTATGGAAGTTTTTATTCCACTAATGATGGCATCTATTATAGATGATGGAGTGGAAAAAGGAGATATGAAGCATGTTGTATTTATGGGAGGATGCATGATTGGTGCGGCACTACTTGCTTTACTATTTGGGGTATTAGCAGGTAAATATGCTGCCTATGCAAGTAGTGGTGTAGCCAAAAATTTAAGAGGGAGTATGTATAAAAATATACAAGATTTTTCCTTCTCTAACATTGATAAGTATTCAACAGCAGGGCTTATTACCCGATTAACAACCGATGTTACTAATGTACAAAATGCTTATCAAATGATCCTTAGAATGTTTATGCGTGCACCTTTTATGCTTATTTGTGCCATGATTATGGCGTTTAATATCAATGCGCGTATTTCTCTTATATTTGTGGGAGCAATCATTTTTTTAGGAATTGCTTTAGCTATTATTATACTAAAGGCCTATCCTGTTTTTACTATGGTATTTAAGAAGTATGATCATTTAAATGCAAGTGTGCAGGAAAACATAGGTGCTATACGTGTAGTTAAAGCTTATGTAAGAGAAGACTATGAGGTCAGCAAGTTTAAAAGAGCCTGTGAAAATGTGTATCATATGTTTGTGAAGGCAGAAAAGCTTATTTCTTTAAATATGCCGATTATGCAATTTGCTATGTATAGCTGTATCTTACTTTTATCTTGGCTGGGAGCTAAAATGATTGTAGTCGGTGATTTGAAAACTGGAGAATTAATGAGCTTATTTGCTTATGTAATTAATATTTTAATGGCACTTATGTTTATTGCCATGGTTTTTGTTATGGTAACGATGGCACGCGCTTCAGCTGAACGTATAGCAGAGGTCATCAATGAAAAAACAGATCTTATGAATAGTTTAAATCCTATTTATGAAGTGAAAGATGGAAGCATTACTTTTGAAAATGTAGATTTTTCCTATCATAAAGATCCTAATAATTGTGTATTAGAAAAGATTAACGTTACAATTAGAGCGGGTGAAACAGTAGGGATTATCGGAGGAACAGGAAGTGCCAAGTCTTCTCTTGTTCAACTTATTCCAAGACTTTATGATGTAACTGCTGGACAGGTTAAAGTAGGCGGTATAGATGTAAGAGATTACGATATTGAAACCCTCAGAAATGAAGTAGCTATGGTGCTTCAGAAAAATGTATTATTCTCAGGAACCATTAAAGAGAACTTACGTTGGGGAAACAAGGAAGCGACAGATGAAGAAATCATAAGAGCATGTCAGCTTGCTCAAGCTTCTGAGTTTATTGAGAAAATGCCAAAGGGGTATGATACGTATATTGAGCAAGGTGGGAGCAATGTATCTGGTGGACAAAAGCAACGGCTTTGTATTGCTAGAGCCCTTCTTAAAAAGCCTAAAATTCTCATTTTAGATGATTCCACGAGTGCAGTAGATACAAAAACAGATACACTGATTCGAAGAGCTTTCAAAGAGGAAATCCCCAATACTACTCAAATCATTATCGCGCAGCGTATTTCTTCTATTCAGGAGGCAGATAAGATTATTGTCTTAAACGAAGGGAAAATCGAAGGCATCGGAAGTCATGAAGAACTTATGGCAAAGAGCCACATTTATCGTGATGTGTATGCATCTCAGATGAAAGGAGTGGATGAGCATGAAACCAAATAAGATGCCAATGGGACAAGGAAAAAGGCCTAAGCTTGAAAATCCAGGAAAAACTTTTAAAAGATTATTAAGTTATGTTTTTAAAAATTATAAGTGGCATTCTATTATTGTTATAATTTCCATTGTGATAAGTTCTCTTGCCAGTGTAGTGGGAATGCTGTTTATGAAGAACTTAATTGATGATTACATTGCTCCTTTCTTAGGGAATGCAAACCCTGATTTTACTTCTCTTTTACATGTCCTAGTGATGATGGCAGGTGTGTATTTAGTGGGAGTAATAGCTACCTTTGCTTATAATCGAATCATGATTTATGTATGTCAGGGAACCATGAAAAATATGAGAGATGACTTGTTTACTCATATGGAAAAATTACCTATTAAATATTTTGATACACATGCGCATGGTGATATCATGAGTATTTATACAAATGATATCGATACATTAAGACAGATGATTAGTCAAGCGATGCCTCAGTTTTTCGCTTCTATTTTTACGATTATAAGTGTATTTATTTCAATGCTTATTTTAAATATTCCACTTACTTTTATTACACTGCTGATGGTCTTTTTAATGATGCAGGTGACAAAAAAGCTAGCTGGGCAAAGTGGAAGTTACTTTATGGAGCAGCAACAAAGCTTAGGTACATTAAATGGCTATATTGAAGAGATGATGGAAGGTCAAAAGGTTATAAAGGTTTTTTGTCATGAAGAAGAAAGTATGGAGCGTTTCAACGCACTAAATGAAGAGCTCTTCAAGAGTGCAAATAACGCCCATAAGTTTGCTAACATACTTATGCCTATTATGAATAACATGGGTAACCTTAACTATGTAGTAACAGCTATCTTAGGAGCGTTATTAGCTATTGGAGGGCTAGGAGGCTTTACACTTGGAGGGCTTGCTTCTTTCTTACAACTTAATAAAAGCTTTAGCCAACCCATTGCTCAGATTTCACAGCAATTCAATGCAATAGTGATGGCCCTTGCTGGTGCAGATCGTATTTTTAAGCTTTTAGATGAACAGCCAGAGGAAGATGAGGGCTACGTAGAGCTGGTAAATGTTAAAATAGGTTCGAATGGTGAGTGGGAAGAAAGTACCATGAGAACAGGTAATTGGGCGTGGAAGCATTATCATAAGGAGGATGGTACAACTACCTATCAAAAGGTTGAAGGAGATGTAGTTTTTGAGCATGTAGACTTTGGATATAATGATGAGAAGATGATCCTTCATGATATTGAGCTGTATGCAAAGCCTGGTGAAAAAATAGCTTTTGTAGGTGCGACAGGTGCAGGGAAAACAACTATTACAAACTTGATTAATCGTTTTTATGCCATTCAAGATGGTAAAATCCGTTATGATGGCATTAATATTAACAAGATTAAAAAGTCAGACCTCAGAAGATCACTTGGGATTGTACTTCAAGATACCCATCTCTTTACGGGAACAGTGATGGAGAATATACGCTATGGTAAACTTGATGCAACCGATGAAGAAGTGAAAGAGGCAGCAAGACTAGCTAATGCAGAGCACTTTATCAAACATTTACCAGAGGGGTATAATACCATGCTTACAGGGGATGGAGCTAACCTATCACAAGGGCAAAGACAGCTTCTTGCCATTGCGAGGGCAGCTGTAGCCAATCCACCGGTACTCATCTTAGACGAAGCAACTTCTAGTATTGATACGCGTACAGAAAAAATCGTTCAAGAAGGTATGGATAGACTGATGGAAGGACGAACGGTATTTGTCATTGCTCACCGTTTATCTACTATTAAAAATGCGGATGTTATCATGGTGCTTGATCAAGGCTGTATTATTGAACGAGGTAATCATGAAGCACTTATTGCTAAAAAAGGAACCTATTATCAGCTTTATACAGGAGCGTTAGAACAAGCTTAATAATAGAATAAAAAGATTAAAAGACTCTTCGCAAACAACATTTGCAAAGAGTCTTTTAATCTAAGAAATACAAATAAAAGTGATGGGTAACTAAGCCCATAGAGGAGGAGCTACTAAAGCGTTTTTTTTCTTTTAAGCATCATAAAAAATGAAAAAGTAAGGACTTCTGTCACAGGTGAAACAAGCCAAATCCCTTTTTCTCCTAAAAAAAGGGGAAGGACAAGAAGTAAGATAAAAATAAGAACGATTCCCCTAGTAAGGGACATCAAAGTAGAGTAGAGTGAATGTTCAATAGACTGAAAATAATACATTAGCACTGTATTAAAGCCCGTAAAACTAAAGGCAATAAAATAAAGCCAAATAGCTGTAGTACCTTGAAGGATTATACTAGCCTCACTAGAAACAAGGCTACTGATAAGGAACTTAGAAAAGATACCTAATAAGATAAAGACAATAAGTCCAGTAGAACCTGCAATAATCATTGCATAGCGATAAGCTAGCTTAACAATTTCAAAATTCTTTTGTCCATAATTAAGACTAATAATAGGTTGACTAGCTTGTGCCATTCCTCCAAATAAGCCTTTTGCAATAAAGGCGATGTTAGAGATAATACTAAAAATGGCAACAGCTGTAGAACCACTTACTTGCATAAGTGCAAGGTTTAAAAGAAAGATCGTAAAACCTGTAGAAACCTCAAGTAAGCTGGCACCTGTTCCGTTTTTTACTAAACGAATAAATAGGGATTTATCAAAAAAGTTTCGAGTAAAATGGACAGTGTTTTTCTTTAGAATAAAATGAAAGCAAAGTATAAACATGCTGATACTAAAGCCAATAGCTGTAGCAAGTCCTGCTCCAAAGGTGCCCATATTTAAAGGAATGATAAATACATAGTCTAAAAGAATATTGATACTATTGCCTACTATACCAGCTATCATAACCAGAGTTGGGTTTCCATCCCCTCTTACCACAACAGTCAATGTACCATAGAGCATGTAGAAAAAAATTCCCCAAGTTACAGGTAGCAAATAAGCTAGAACATCAGCCATGATGAGATCATTAGCACCTAGAAGAAGTGCCAGTTTTTCTGTAAATAGAATACTAAAAATCATAAAAAGGATACCAAGGATACCGCTTGTCACAAGAGCCATAGTAAAAACTTTATTTGCTAATTGATGGAGACCTTCTCCTTTACAAATTCCCATAGTAATAGAAGCACCGACACCAATAAGAATAGCCAGTGAAGAATAGAGGGTAAAGATAGGAAGAGAAATATTAAGAGCTGCTAATCCGTCTTTACCTACTCCTAAAGAAACAAATAGAACATCGGCTAGGCAATAGAGACTGTATGTTACCATACCTATGACTGTGGGAAGTAGATATTTTAAGTAACTTTTTAAAACTGATTTTTTTAGGATAATTGCATTTTCCATAAGTAGACCTCTGATGTATTTAGAATAATAAAGCGACTTATCTATTTTAAGTCCCTATCCTCAATAATTCAAGTCATAATAATTAAACAAATAAAATTCGAAAAAAGAAAAAGGCATATCCCTTAAGAAAAACTTAAAGTGATATGCCCTTTTGGGGGATTAGATAAAGAGTAGAACAATTAGTTAAGAACAGTGATTTCTAAAGCGATCATTTGAGGTGGTAGCGAAAGAGTAGCAGCAGGACCTACTGTAAGAGTGAGCTCTTGGCCAACTTTAAGAGAGTTTACATTAGGTTTTTTATTGCTATTTAGGTAGTTAAGTTTTGTAGTATTGCTATAACGAATGATTTCTTGATGATTGATATCTGTTGCATCTTTCCCCTTAGGAACAACTACAAAGTAATTTTTAGAAGGATGAACTTCTGTAACCACCCTATTTTCCAAAATGACATTTTGAAGCTCTGCATCTGGAACTACTTCAGTAGACGTTTCACTTTCCAATAAAGTAATAGAAAGTGCTGGTGTCTGAGGTGGCATAGAACGTGTCATCATAGAGCTGTGTGTCACAGCAACATGCATTCCAGTTTCGAGATCATTGATTTGATAGAAGCGTCTATTTTTTTCTGCTTGAATAACAGTTTCTTCACTAACATTTAAAACAATATAGTTAGTAAATGTGTTTTCACGCCCCTCAGGCAAGATAGTTACTTGACTTGATTCAAGATTTACCTCTTGAATAGTTGCTTTAGCAATGGTAACTGATTCAGGAGCTTGTGGTAAAGGGGCTACTTCTTCTTTGGGAGTAGTAAAAGTTACTGTATTATTTTGATAGCTCACTTCAAGACCAAGTGCCTTAGCAAGATCTGCTACAGCTACATAGTTACGTCCTTCATAATTGATAGTAGTAGTATCTTTTAAAATGCTTTTACCATCTAAAGTGTAGCTAATTGCAGTATTCAAATAACCTTTGATGTTTTGAAATACAGGTGCAGCCACAAGAGAAGTACAAAGGAAAAGAGAAGTTCCTACTAATAAAATAGATAATTTTTTAGATTTAAATGACATAAAAATCCTCCTTAATAAAGTGTTAAAAATTTACTAGATATAATAATTAGACGTAGGTTAATGAATAAAGTTCCACTTTTTTAGATTTATTTTCCAGTATTTTTTAGTTAACAATAAAAGACAAATATTCACATTCTTATCTATATACAGTAGAATGCCTTGCATTTTATAATGACCTTAAGATAGCCATAAAAAGGTAAAGTAAAATAAAGGGGGCTAATACATGAAGTACGGACATTTTGATAATGAGAGAAGAGAATATGTTATTGATAGGGTAGATTTACCTACCTCTTGGACAAATTATTTAGGTGTTAAAAATACGTGTGTTGTTATTAATCATACAGCAGGTGGCTATATGTTTTATAAAACACCCGAATATCATCGAGTGACAAGATTTCGTGGAAATAGCATTCCTATGGATAGACCAGGACATTATGTGTATGTAAGAGATAATGATTCAAAGGATTACTGGACGATTTCTTGGCAACCAGTAGCAAAAGCCTTAGATGAAGCTAGGTATACTTGCCGTCATGGGATGTCTTATACAACATATGAATGCGATTATAGTAAAATAAAAGCTTCTCAAACGTTAGTTGTCCCTATCCATGACGATGTGGAGCTTTGGGATGTTAAGCTTAAAAATGAAGATATAGTAGCTCGGAACTTAAGTTTATTTTCCTATTGTGAATTTTCTTTTCATCATATTATGATAGATAATCAAAATTTTCAAATGAGTATGTATTGTGCAGGATCTTCTTATGAGGAGGGAATTATTGAGCATGACTTATTCTATGAAGAATTTGGCTATCAGTACTTTACTTCAAATTTTGAACCAGATGGTTTTGACTGCTTGCGTGATAAATTTTTAGGGCTCTATCACACAGAAGATAATCCAGTTGCTGTTATAAATGGTCAGTGTAGCGGTTCTTACGAGTTAGGAAATAATCACTGTGGTGCACTTCAAAAAAATATTACTTTACAGCCTGGGGAAGAAATCAGACTTCTTTTTATGTTAGGAGAAGGGAATCGTGAGCAGGGGAGGAGAATAAGAGAAAAGTATAGCGATTTAGAGGAAGTAGATAGGGTATATAGGGATTTAAAGGCTTACTGGGAAAACAAATGCAATAAACTTCAAATACATACCCCTAATGAGGGGATGAACACTCTTATTAATACATGGACACTTTATCAAGCAGAAATCAATATTATGTTTTCGCGTTTTGCATCTTTTATTGAAGTAGGAGGTCGGACAGGGTTAGGCTATAGAGATACAGCACAAGATGCCATGACAATCCCACATTCGAATCCTGATAAGTGTAAAGAGCGAATTGAACAGCTCTTAAAAGGACTGGTATCAGAAGGGTATGGACTTCATTTATTTGAGCCGGAATGGTTTGAAGAAAACAAAGGAGCAAAGCCTTTTAAGTCACCTACTGTTATTCCAGAGTTTAATAAAAAGGATAGGATCCATGGGTTAGAAGATGCTTGTTCAGATGATGCACTTTGGCTTGTTGCAGCTATTGTGGAATATATAAAGGAAACAGGGGATTTTTCTTTTTCACAGGCAGAATTTTCTTATGCAGATGGAGGTAAAGGAAGCGTTTATGAGCATATGAAGAAGATTCTAGATTTTTCGGCAAGAGAGGTTGGTCAAACGGGGATTTGTAAGGGACTTCGAGCGGATTGGAATGATTGTCTCAATTTAGGTGGTGGGGAAAGTGCTATGGTGTCTTTTTTACACTATTGGGCACTTAATAGCTTCTTAGAACTTGCCAAGCATCTAGGTAAAAAAGAAGATGTAGAAAGTTATAGTGCACTTGCACACAAAGTAAAAACGGTTTGCAATACCCACTTATGGGATAAAGAATGGTTTATACGTGGTATTACTAAAAACGGTAAGAAAATTGGGACAACCGAAGATAAAGAAGGGAAGATTCATCTTGAATCCAATGTTTGGGCAGTGTTATCAGGTGCTGCAGATAGAGAAAAAGGTAAGCAGGCTATGGACAATGTTGAAAAGTATCTTTCTACTCCCTATGGTATTATGCTCAATGCACCTTCATATACCATACCAGATGATACTATTGGTTTTGTAACAAGAGTTTATCCAGGACTTAAGGAAAATGGGGCCATCTTCTCCCATCCTAATCCATGGGCATGGGCAGCAGAATGTCTATTAGGCAGGGGAGATAAGGCAATGGCTTACTATAATGCTTTATGTCCGTATTACCAGAATGATAAGATTGAAATACGTGAAGCAGAACCTTATTCTTATTGTCAATTTATTATAGGAAAAGACCATACAGGTTTTGGGCGTGCAAGGCATCCTTTTATGACAGGAACAGGTGGCTGGGCTTACTTTTCAGCAACAAGATATATTTTAGGCATCAGGCCACAATGGGACTATTTAGAAATAGATCCTTGTATACCAGCAGATTGGAAGTCTTTTTATATCACTAGGCAGTGGCGCGGAGCAACTTATGAGATTGCAGTAGAAAATCCTAAAGGTGTTATGAAAGGAGTAAAAGAAATTTACTTAGATGGTCATAGGGTAGAGCGTATTGAGCAAAGTGAGCTAGGGAGTAAATATCAAGTGAGCGTTAAAATGGGATAAATAAAGAGAGGATGTGAGTAGGTGATTACATTTGGAACAGGTGGCTGGCGGGCAGTCATAGGAGATGAATTTACAAAGGCTAATATTCAATTACTAGCTAAAGCACTTAGTAATAAGATGAAGGAAGAAAAAATAGAGACTAAAGGAATTGTCCTAGGCTATGATAGACGCTTTTTATCCAAAGAGGCTATGAGATGGGCAGCACAAGTTTTTGCAGCAGAAGGGATTACAGCTTACTTAATTAATAAATCCTCACCTACACCGCTCATTATGTTTTATGTAATGAAGTATGATTATCCTTACGGAATGATGATAACAGCTAGCCATAATCCAGCCATTTATAATGGGGTTAAAGTGTTTACAGCAGGCGGTCGTGATGCAGACGAAAAGCAAACCAATGCTATCGAAAATTATGCAAAAGCAGTTAAGCAAGAAGAGATTAAAGAATTAGAGTACGAGGAAGCAGTGAGAACTGGACAGATTAGGGAGATTTATCCTCTTAATGAGTATTTAGATAATATTATAGATGCAGTAGATATGCGGGCAATTCGCCAAAGGGGGCTTAAAATTGCTTTAGACCCTATGTATGGTGTAAGTGAAACGTCTTTAAAAACGATTTTACTAACAGCCAGATGTGAGGTAGATACCATTCATGAACGGCATGATACTTTATTTGGGGGGAAGCTTCCCTCACCTTCAGCAGCTACTTTGAAGGCGCTTAGAAACCGCGTTGTGGAGAGGGGCTATGATTTGGGCATTGCTACAGATGGCGATGCAGACCGGATCGGTATTATAGATGACAAAGGAAGGTTTTTACATCCCAATGAAATATTAGTACTTCTGTATTATTATCTTGTTAAGTACAAAGGCTGGAGAGGACCCGTTGTAAGAAATCTTGCAACAACCCATATGCTTGATAAGGTAGCACAGCGATTTGGAGAACAGTGCTATGAAGTACCGGTAGGTTTTAAACACATCTCAGCGAAGATGAATGAAACAGATGCCATTATTGGTGGTGAGTCTTCAGGAGGACTTACAGTGAGAGGACACATCAATGGTAAAGACGGCATTTATGCAGCAACTCTCTTGGTGGAAATGATTGCAGTGACAAATAAAAAACTTTCAGAAATAATTGAAGATATTGAAGAGGAATGTGGTAGTATATATATGGAGGAGAGAGATTATAAATTTACTTTAGAGAAGAAAGAGGCTATCTATACTACCTTAATGGCTGAGCAAAAGTTGCCTGAACTTCCTTATCCTATTGAGAAGATTTCCTATAAAGATGGTAGTAAAGTGTATTTTAAAAATGGTGGCTGGGTGATTTGTCGTTTTTCAGGAACAGAACCCCTCCTACGTATCTTTTGTGAAATGCCTACCTTAGAGGAAGCAGCAAAGATTTGTGAAATATATGAGACATTTTTAAACTTATAGTAAGTAAATATGTTTCTACTTAAAAACACGCCTTAAGAGAGTAAATATTAGTGCTCTTAAGGCGTGTTTTTGTATGAAATAAAGGGATAAGAAGAGGTGGGTAGAATGGAAAAAGAGGTAAAAAGGGGGAAACTAAAGTGGCGTATGATACATATGCTTATTTCAGGTTGGTTATTTCCACTAATGCTTTTATCTATTAGTATGTTAATTCTTGTAGCTAATAAAAATAATAAACAAATTAAACAAACCATTTTGGTTTCGACCAAACGAGCAGTAGATAGCTGTACTAACAAGATCAATAATGCCATTATTGCTTCTAAAAATGCTTCTTATAGTAATACCATCAGAGAGAGTTATTATGAGTACAAGGAGAATACTAATTACCAACAATTCTATAACGAGATTACTCAGTTTTTAAATCAGCAATATAGATACAATGATGTTATCCGAAGTGCTATGCTTTATTTTGTGGATAATCCTGATATTGTTTACTATACCTATAGCAATGTAGCAGGAGCTACCTATGGAAGTGTAGGGGATTTTAAAAATAGTGCTCAAAAAATTGTTCATAAAGAAGCAAAAGAGTTAGGTACACGAATTAAATTTATTACTATTAATGGTAAGCTTTATTTGATACGAAATATGGTAACACCTAACTACACACCTTTTGCTGTACTAACTATGGAGATTAACACAAAAGCATTGTTTGAAAATCTTTCAAGTATTGCTTGGTATACAGAGAGTATGGTGTATATAGAAGAACACTCTCTTATGCCTGCTTCGTCGGTACAATTAGAGAGTTATAAGATTTATTTAAATCACCCCTTAAGCTCAGAACCGTATATTTACGATGACAAGGAAATGCTGACTATGATGGCTGTTAAGGTAGAGGGACAACAGTTTAAGTATTTTATTAAACTGGATAAGGCAGGGGTTATAAATGAAAGTGAAGCTATTACCTATTTGTTCTTTATTTTTGTGCTCTTTATGTTGCCTCTTATGGTAATGATTTTTTACTTTTTTCATAAGAACATTACTTTACCTATGGGTTATTTGGTTAAGGCCTCTCATGAAATTGAGAAAGGAAACTTTGACATACGCTTACCTATTATCAAAGAAAATACAGAGTTTCGCTATTTAGGAGAAACCTTTAATCGCATGACAGATAAACTACAAAATCTTTTTCAAAAAATATATTTGGAAGAACTAGCACTTAGGGATGCTAATATTATGGCACTTCAGTCTCAAATTAACCCACACTTTTTAAACAACACTTTAGAAATCATTAATTGGGAGTCACGTATTGCTGGAAATAGTAAAGTAAGCTTAATGATTGAAGCCTTGTCTGTTATGTTAGAAGCAACAATGAATCGTAAGAAAGAATCCCTTATCTCCTTAGAGGAAGAACTAACGTATATTGATGCCTATTTATATATTATAGGAGAGCGTTTTGGGGATAAGTTTAAATTCTATAAGGAAGTGGAGCCACATTTATTAGATGTTCAAATACCGCGACTTATTATACAGCCAATTATGGAAAATGCTGTGGAGTATGGTATGGACGAATATGGAAGGCGAGAAGTATTTTTAAATATCTATCAAAGGGATGAATATTTGGTAATTGAAATAAAAGATAGTGGAACCTTAAACAAGCAAGATATTGCAAAAATAGAGGCTTTACTTAATGATCAACAAGATAAAGCAGAGAAAGGTTCACTTAATCTAGGAATATACAATGTGAATAAACGTTTGAAGATTATCTATGGAGAAGAAAGCGGTTTAACTATAAAAAAAGGAGAAGATAACCACACTTGTAGTACAATATTACTGAAATGTGAAAGCTTATCACAACAAAATACAATAAATAGCAATACCAATCATTAACCTGAAATTAAAATTAGGTTATCATAATCTTAAGATAAGTGATTTAAATATCTAAATAATTCATAGGGGGGTATAATGATGAAAATTAAAAAAATAGTAAGTTTAATAGTAGCATCAACTATAGCACTTTCATTAGTAGCATGTGGTGGCAAGACCGCAAGTGAAGGAGCACCATCAAGCGAGAGCAAAGCACCAGCAACGTCAACTGCGCCAGAAACGCCAAAAGCTGTTGGACCTGTTACTTTGAATGTAACAACTACTTATGCAGGAAATGATGGTAACGCGGGCAACTTCAAAGAAGCAGTGGCGAGCTGGACTGAGAAAACAGGTAATAAAGTAAATGATGCATCAGCTACTTCGGATGAAACCTTTAAGGCACGTATTTTATCAGATTTTGAAACAGGTTCAGAACCGGATGTACTCTTCTTTTTTAATGGAGTTGACTCGAATGCTTTTGTAAAAGCAGGTAAAGTTGTTTCGATTGATACTATTCGAAGTGAATATCCAGATTATGCTTCTAACATGAAAGAAGGGATGATGGGTGCTTCACCAGTAGATGGAAAAAATTACTCCGTACCAGTAAATGGTTATTGGGAAGGAATGTTCGTTAACAAATCAGTATGTGAAGCTGCTGGAGTGAAAATTCCAGATGCCACAACAACTTGGGATGAGTTTCTTGCTATTTGTCAAAAAATTAAAGATGCAGGTTATGCTCCTATTGCAGCCTCTTTGGCGACTGTACCACATTACTGGTTTGAGTTTTCTATTTACAATTACCTAGATCCAGCTACACACAATATTCTTCCAACAAGTGTAGAGGATAAGCATGGTAAAGCTTGGGTTTCTGGCTTAAATGATATTAAAGCTTTATATGAAAAGGGCTTTTTCCCAGATAATACTCTCACAGGTACAGATGATGAAACGGTTCAGATGTTTGTAGATGGAAAAGCAGCTTTCCTTATCGATGGTTCTTGGAAGGTTGGAGGAATTGAAGGTATGACAGACTCCATTGATAATTTTACTGTAACTTATGTACCAGGTAAAAACAATCGTAAATCAACAGATATTATTGGTGGGCTTTCTTCTGGTTATTATATTACGACAAAAGCTTGGGAGGACCCAGAAAAACGTGCAGCAGCTGTAGATTTTGTAAAATATATGACTTCTGATGAAATGGTATCAAAGTTTGCAGGTGTATCTGCAACAGCATTAAAGAATGGTGTAAAGGTAGATGAAAGTGCACTTTCTTCACTTGCGCTGTCAGGTCTTGAACTTGTAAAGGGAGCAACAGGTATGGCAGGTGCTGTACAAGATCAAATCCCAACAGAAGCAAGAGTCCCTGTTTTTGATGGTATGCCCAACTTGGTAACAGGTAAAGTAGAGATTCCAGCTGCAGTGACACAAGTACTTGATGCCATAGGTAAATAAGATAGATTTGAAGAATAATAGGAACCGGAGATGAATAAAGCTTCTCCGGTTTTCTTAATAAAGAGGGTGGATTAATGGGAGCAAACATATATAAAAACAAAAAGCCAATTATCTTTTTCTTGCTACCTGCCTTTGGGTTCATGTTCGTGTTTCTTTATTATCCCTTTGTTCAAAATATCATTAATAGCTTTCAGAACATAACAGGACTAGGAGCAGCAGCAACAGGTTGGAATACTCCATGGTATGGAAATTATGTAGACATGTTTAAAGATCCCAATATGTGGACTGCTTTTAAAAACACACTTATTATGACGATTGCTACAGTGGTTGGACAGGTAGGCATAGCACTTGTTTTAGCTTTACTTATTAATAATATTAAATACGGTACGGTATTTTTTAGGATTGTTTTTTTCTTCCCTATTGTTGTTTCAGCAACAGCTTTGGGATTGCTTTTTAACCTGATTTTCCTTTATGACAAAGGAATGGTAAATCAAATTTTAGAATTATTTGGGATAGCTAAACTCATTGACTGGAAGGATGAAGGGCATGCTTTAATGACGATGCTTATTCCTGTTACATGGCAATATGTAGGCTTTTATTTCATTATTCTTGTGACAGGGTTAAATGGGATAGATGAAGAGCTTTATGAAGCAGCAGCTATTGATGGAGCCTCTAAGTGGCAAAAAATACGTTTTATTTCCATTCCACTTATCCATAATACCCTTTGTACCTGCGCGATATTAGCAGTGACAGGTGCACTTAAAGTATTTGATTTGCCATGGGTAATGTTCCCCAAAGGCATACCTTATGGAAATACATGGCTAACGGGAACCTATATGTATTATCAAACCTTTAACGCTTCAAATGTTGATTATAGTTCAGCTATTGCAGTACTAATTGTTGGATTAGGGATTATTCTATCTCAAACAGTTAATATGATTTTTAAAGCAAAGGATTATTAGGAGGGAGAAATATGAATAAAGGGACACTAACTAGAAAATCGAAATTTAAACTATCTATATGCTTTATTTATATTGCTCTTTCTATATGGGCCTTAACGACTATTTACCCGATTATATGGGTGGTTCTTAATTCCTTTAAAGATAGAAGATTTATTATATCTCGTTCCTTTGAATTGCCAGTAGGAGAATTGTTTACACTAGGGAACTATCAACTAGCTTTTGAACGTGTAAATATATTTGGGGCTTATCGGAATAGTTTGGTGATTTCTTGTACAGTAGCAGCTGTAGTTATTTTATTTGCAGGACTTGCAGCTTATATTTTGGTACGCTATGAATTTCCAGGTAAAAAACTTCTTCAGTCTCTAGTATTAGCAGGGATGATGTTTCCGGCATTCTCAACGATTATTCCAGTATTTCGCTTAATGAATAGCTGGGGGATTGTAAATACCAACAATGTATGGCTATCCTTACTGGCAACAGCACTTCCTCAAATAGCAGGGAACATGTCCTTCTCGATTGTGGTCTTAACAGGCTTTATAAGGGGGTTACCCATTGAATTAGAAGAGGCAGCTTATATGGAAGGGTGTAATATTTATCAGATTTTCTTTAAGGTCATTATGCCCCTTACTAAACCTGCATTTGCAACTGTAGGGACTTTCTCTTTTTTATGGAGCTATAACGATTTATTCACACAAATGTTTACTTTACGACTTAAGGATCAATGGGCTATTACCCGCTTACTCAACGAGTTAACTTCTATGGAAGGAACTAATTATGGACTTATGGCAGCAGCTGTTACGCTGGTAGTTATTCCAGTTATGATTGTGTATATTTGCTTACAAAAATACATTATTAAAGGTATGACCGCAGGTGCTGTAAAAGGATGATAAAAAGAAAAGCTATCCTGTCAATTAGGTTGTATATGAAATAGGGAAGGTTATTTCACTTACTTTTATAATATGCTATATTATAAGAGTAAGTGTTTTGTTAAATATGTACAAAATACAACTAGGTGGGGGGTCTCAAATGTACAAGGTAGTTATAATTGATGATGAACCAATTATTGTTGAAGGATTAAAAAGAAGTATTAACTGGAGTAAATGGGGATGTAAAGTCGTAGAAACAGCCGGAAGTGGGAGAGAGGGGATAGAGGTTATTCAGCGAGAAAAGCCAGATATTCTTTTTTCAGATATATGCATGGCACCTATAGATGGTTTAACGATGATAGCCAGTATAATTGCGCAATTTCCTAATATGGAAATTGCCATATTAACAGGCTATAGAAATTTTGATTATGCACAGCAAGCCATTGAGTTAGGTGTCAGAAGATATCTTTTGAAGCCATCGAAGATGGAGGAAATGGAAGAAACAATAGGGTTAATGGTAAGTAATCTAGATAGTTATTATAAAAGTAAGAAGGTAAGAGAAGAGAAAGAAACAATAACTAAAGAGTCTCAGGAAGAGATTTTACAAGATGACCATTCGGCAAACAGTTTTATTGTAAAAAATGCTTTAGAGTACATACAAGGAAATTATATGAGCAAGCTAAAGCTTTCTGACGTAGCGAATAAGGTTTACATCAGTCAGTGGTATCTAAGTAAGTTGCTTAATAAGCACACAGGACAAAACTTTTCTGAAATCCTAAATCATGTGAGAATAAAAGAAGCTAAAAAGCTACTAGAGAATCCGGAACTACGTATTGGGGATATTGCAGATGAAGTAGGTTTTTTAGATGTGGCACACTTTTCTCGGGTGTTCAAGAAGGTAGAAGGTATTTCTGCTAATCAGTATCGTAACACAGTGTTAGGGAGAAACTAATAAGAATATTATAAATATACTTAATAAAGGCTTGGGGATATAGTATACTTATTTTAGTTGAGGTATTCACCTAAGGAGGAAATGAGTATGGGTAGAAAAATTTATCAAAATATATTATGTAGGATAGTATTGATTAGTAGTTGTTTGTTCATTTCACAAGGCACTGTAGCTAAGACAATTGAACCAGGAAATCCAGTAGGGAGCTATGATAGGGAATCTATTCGCCTTGAAGATGGAACAACAAGAAATGTAGTAGAGGGGCAACCTGTACTATTTATCAATGGAACTTGTGTGGCAGAAGATGAGGTCATTATTAGAAATGGTAGAGCGCTAGTACCATTACGTGTGATAAGTGAGGTGTTGGGATATGATGTGAGTTGGGATCAACCGACTCAAACAGTTCATATTTCACAAGGAGATAAGCAAATAATACTCACCATTAATCAAAAAGAAGCAATGATTAATAATCAGGTAACTCAGTTAGATCAGATGCCTATCCTTTATAAAGAGAGGACTTATGTACCAATACGTTTTATTGGAGAGAATTTTGATGCTCATATAACCTATGGAAAACCACTAAAAGAGCCGTTTACCTATTATTATAATACTCAGATGCCGATAACACCCACAAATACACTCATTAGGGCATTTCCTAATATTCTGGTCGATACAAAAATGTCTGATGAAACCATCTCTAAAGAAGAGGCTCTGAAAAAAACAAAAGAAGTATGTTATACAGGGCTTATTCATTTTGCAGAAAAAATGAGAGCAAATCTAGAAAGTTCTGGAGAAGAGTCTAATCGTTTTGATGAAGAATTTAAAGGAATTGAAAAAGAAATTGAACGCATGATGTATTTAGGTGAAGTTTCAAGATATTATCAATTTACAATTGGGGCATATGATATTTTGTTTGATAAATATAATGGGAATCTCTTTTTTGTAATGTATTCATCGGGGATTAAAGTAAAGAAAGTAGATGTAAATGACCCTTACCTATTCCTATCTGTCTTTATAGTAGGATAATTGAGTACGTTGAAAATGAATTTCTCTTTTTAATATTTCTTGAAAAATGAATTATTTGTATATAAATTTCAGTTTATCGAGGTACTCTTAACATCCTAAAAGTCAAGAAAAAGAAGGGGTGCCTGCGCGGCCGCAAGAAAGAAGGCTTTTCTCCGGTTTCTGGGTCCTCGCCTTGGCAAACTCTAGGCTCAGTCCTGTAGACTAACGGTCCTACCTATCGCAAGAAGAACGCTTGCGATAACGTCCCTAAAGACAGCCTACAGGCCTTCACCAAGACTTTGCGAAAGTCTGTGGAGGAAACCTGCGAAAAGCCTTCTTTCTTGCTCTGCACTGTG
>NZ_PEDL01000021.1 GCF_002735925.1 Sporanaerobium hydrogeniformans
CTCATGTCTTTAAGAAGGAATATAAAAAATTTAAACTTTCGTGTTACAGTGGAGAGCAAGAAAGAAGGCTTTTCGCAGGTTTCCTCCACAGACTTTCGCAAAGTCTTGGTGAAGGCCTGTAGGCTGTCTTTAGGGACGTTATCGCAAGCGTTCTTCTTGCGATAGGTAGGACCGTTAGTCTACAGGACTGAACCTAGAGTTTGCCAAGGCGAGGACCCAGAAACCGGAGAAAAGCCTTCTTTCTTGCGGCCGCGTAGGCACCCCTTCTTTTTCTTGACTTTTAAATTCCTAAGGGCACCTCAACAAACTGAAATTTCAGACACACCAATGAGATAAGCCCTAAAAGATTAAGTGAGATTCTTAACCTTTTAGGGCTTATATTAACTGTTATATCCTTTATTTATTGAGTATTTGTGGTAAGGAATTAATTTTAAAATCAATTTTCGATAGCTTTACTTAATTATTGTAAATGTTGCTTCTTTTGTAACTGGATTAAAGTCTACCTTTATACCTAAAATCTTTGCAATATGTGCAATTGGAAGAACAGTTCTGCTCTCTTTGAGTTGTGGAGCTACATCCATAACTACTTTCTCGCCATTTACAAGGGCATAATATTGACCAATTATCAGTTTTATTTCTTTATCTGCTGTTTTAATAGTGACTGTTTTACTACGTGCATCCCACATTATATTTTTACTCTCTATATTAAATAGTGTTGCCATATCCCTAACACCTACCATAGTACGGTTATTTTGAATATATGGTTTTACAATTAACGGAATATTCACTCCGTCATTTGATGCTAAACCAGTATTTAAAGAGATTATTACTGACTGTGGGACCACTGGTGCTACTGGTGTCACTGGTGTCACTGGTGTCACTGGTGTTGATGGCTTACTGCCACCACCTGAACTGCCTCCTGAACTGCCTCCTGAACTGCTTGTTTGAATAACATAAGTAAATGTTGCAACATTACTATTTGTCATACCCTCTTTTACAGCGATAGCTTTAATAGTTGTTGTGCTACTAACTGTAATTGATCCAGTATATAATGTGCTAAAAGTCGTTGGTGTACTGCCATCTACAGTGTAATAAATCTTTGCACCATTTGTAGCAGTAGTTAATGTCACAGTTCTTGTACTAGCGTATGTACCTGCTGCAGGTGATGCAGAAGGTGCTATTGCTTGTTCTACTGGATCTACTGGATCTACTGGATCACCAAACACAATTGTGTAAGAAATATCCACACCATCAGAGTCAGTAATAACCCATTGGTCTCCATCAAGTACAAAGTAAGACTGTCCAATATTTCTGCTATTCCTATAGGTACCTATAACTTCAATATTGCCTTCAAATTCACTCCAATCAAGTTCATTTCCTGGTTTAGGTTCTGGCACATAGATTTTTCGTTGCTGTTGATCGATAGTATAAACCTCAGAACTTAGTTTCCATCCATTAATTACGATTTCACTAATTTCAATACATTGTCCCCAACCTATTCCACCTGTTACATTAATTTTCACATATCTTCCAGAAACTTGACCTAAATCACTTTTTATTTTTGCACGACGTATTTCTGTATCAACTGAAACTGTATTTCCACTTAAATCAGCTGCAACAGTATACTGTTCTCCATCTGTGCTTACCTGTACATTATATTTGTAAGTTCTAGGTGCAGGATTGTTATTATACCACTCTATTTGAATATTGTTCAGATTGTATATCTGTCCTAAATCAACTTGTATCCAACCAGTTGTAGCACGGTCTGCAGACCAGTAGGTCGCACCATTCATATCTACGGCATTACTTGTAGGATAATCTTGCAATGCTGTAGATGCAGTAACATTTTTACCAAATGCAAGATTAGGGCTAGTAAAACGATATACATTAACTGTGTTCTTATCTTGAGATGTTGCCTTAACAACCATATCTAAACTAACTTCCGCAGTAGCATCTATAATAGGAGTAGTTTCATCAGACTGATACAGCTTCCATGTTGTTCCATTAATCCCATTAATTATACTTTGAAGTTCTTGCACTTTAATACTACCTAAAAGCGCAATAGACAAGTTAGCGTTATCAACTAAAACATTTTCAGAGCTAGATCCTAATAATGTTTTGGTACCTTTTACTCGTGTCCACCTAATTGTGTCAGTGTACTCTTGATTATCAAATGTACCCGTAGCAACTATATTGTTCTCACCGAGTATTAGCTGAACATTATCCCATACAAAAACACCTAGTCCATCATTTTGTTTTGTTTCCATTGTTTTTCCATTTACTTTAAGTGTTACCTCATCACAATTAGAATAAATTTTCACAGAAACAAATTCATCTTCTCTTGGGTTAAATCGGCTACTGTTGATGTGTACAAAGTGATCTACTGAATTCCAGTTAGCTTTGTATAGATAGAAAGCATCTTTTTTCGTCTGCCTATCATGAGATATCAATCCCTTGTCATTCACACCTTTTTGTCCACCCTCATCTCTTCCATCAGAACCGAAGTCAAACATATTCCAAACTGCAGTTGACCATAAATATTCTAAATCTTTTATGTCTCGTAATGCATCTTCATGCCATACACTTTGATATTCCTCGGGGTGCCACTGTCCTCTAGATTGCCCAATAGAAAATTGTGGTGGATCTTCATGTTGAACTAGGCTAGCACCAGCACCATATTCTGATATACCTACTGGTTTTCTATCCTCAGAATTATAATGTGTATCCATCATACCTTTAACAGTACCTTCATAATACCAATTAGGATAAATATTCCAACCAATTAAGTCCGCATTCCACATTTCTGCAGCATCAGAGTTCGTTGCATAAGTAGTAAGTCGAGTACTATCCTCTTCATGAGCTAAATCATTTAACTTTTTAACCATTTCGACTACAAAACTATTGCTATTAATCTCATTGGATAATCCCCAGAAAAAAACTGATGGCCTATTGTATTGTTGTCTGATCATCTCAGTTAGCTGTTGCTTTGCATTATCAACAAACTCATCACTTTGTGTAACTCCACCGACCATTGGAATTTCTGCCCATACAGCAATACCATAGCGATCACATAATTCGTAGAAATAAGGGTCATGAGGATAATGTGCTAAACGAACATAGTTTACACCCATTTCATACATTAATCCTAAATCTTGATTGTGCTCTGCTTGTGTTAACGCATTCCCTAAATAGACATCAGGATTAACAGCACTATAACTGTCTTGGTGACGACTAACGCCACGCAAAGCATAAGGCTGCCCATTAAGCAGGAATCCTTTATCATAGTCTACTTCAAAGTAACGGAAGCCCACATACTGGCTAACTTCGTCTACTGGTACATTATCAACATACACTTCCAAATCCACAATATATCTAAATGGATCTGCTGTACCATTCCAAAGACGAGGATTCTCTACAACCATTTTTTCAGTATATTCTACATTACCCATAGCCTGAACAGTGAGAGTTGTTTCCTTGACTTCAACTATCTCATTTGTTGCCATATTTTCAACATCAAATAGTGGATTGGATACTGAATCAACCTCTTCAAAAGCATCTGGTGTTCTTAATGTTGCAATTATTTTTACTTCTTTTTCAACATCCGAATCGTTTACAATCGTTGATTTAATATCTAAGTTAGCACTTTCAGAACTTACATCTGTTGGTGTTAGATAAAGTCCTGAAGATGCATTATCCAAAATATCAATATGTACATCATCAGTAAGAATCAAATTAACATTTCTATAGATACCACCAAAAATTGTAAAGTCTCCACCACGTGGTGCTATGTTTGGATTTGAACTATTATCTACTTTTACAGCAATAATATTACTAGTATTCTCATTTAGATAATCTGTAATATCAAATCTAAAAGCTGTATATCCACCCTCATGTACTCCTATATAATTTCCATTGACATAAACCTCTGTCTTTAGACAAGAACCTAAAAATTCAATATAAATACGCTTATTTGCATATGCTTCGTTCCAAGGTAACGTTTTTCTATACCAGCTGACACCTCTTCTGTACGAACCTCCATCAGCACCATCTTCAGCGTTCCATGTGTGAGGAAGATTTATTGCTTCCCAATCACTATCATTCAAGCTGATGCTTGACGCTTCGTTGGCTTCAATACTACTTTCATTGTACTTCCAATCTCGATTAATATTTACAATTTTACGTACATCACCAGTAGTAGGATCAACAGGATCAACTGGGCCACCTGGACCAACTGGAGTCTTAGGAGCAGCTTCTATATATTCGCTGTTATCATATGCAGTTAATTCTGCTGCAGTTACCTCATAATCACTGTTTGCAGAAGTAAAGGCTAAACGATCTCCCTGTCTATCCTCAAACCCTATATACTCAAATACACCTACTGTGATCTCATCTATATTAGATGTCAATTGAATATTCTTCCAAAGAAAAACCCCTGGTTGAGTCATAATGGGTTTAACATCTGTAAGTTCACCATCAATTCTCAGTTCTAAACATTTGTCTAGTTGGTTCTTTAGCTCTTCCCAATAATATGGTTCACAGAATTGTACATTGGTATAAACCTTAATATCAATTCCATTCTCCAATGTAGAAGGATCTAAAGTCATCAAGTAATCTCCAGAAGTAATATGGACAAAGTCTTCTGTTTTGTTCCACTTTGCTTTGTAGTAAAAGAAAGTATCTTTCTTCGTCTCTCTATCGTATGTTACAAGTCCTTTATTATTTTGTCCATAAACAATTGGATCTCCTTCTTTTTTAGAGTCTGATCCAAAATCAAACATATTCCATATCGCTGTACTCCACAACCAGTTATTTGGCTCAATAGCAGTACGATAGTTCTGTTCGTGCACAATATTTTGCCATTCTTGAGGATGAGTTGGGAATGTAAACATACGTCCAGTGATAACCGCATTTCCCAGCGTAAGCACACTTTCAGTGGTAACCTCATCTTCAATGTCAATCACACTTCCAGTGGTAACTTCATAATCTATAATAATCTGATGATTTTTGGGAACACCACCTGCACCATATTCACTGATGCCGTATGGCATGTTTGGATAGTCAGTACTAACCGCATCAATCTTATCTCCAAGAGAAGCAGGATTAGCCTGATACCATCCAAAATAATATGTTCCTGTAGGTGCATCTACAAGACCAGTAGCTCCACCCATATCATCAACTGTAATACCACTATCAAACCCCTGTGTTGCCAAAGTTGTAAGTGTTACCTCACGAGAAGGATCCAGTTCGTGTGCTACATTTTGCATATCTCGAATGAAAGAAACTACTTTCGTATCCGTTCCATTTTTTGTACTTGTCTGGTTCTCCACACACCATACTGCAATAGATGCATGATTATATAGTTGAGTAATCATTTCAGTCAATTGCTGAATAGTATTCTCTTGGCCTGGTCCCCAAATTTTATTAGCTCCATCTTGATAATCTGTAGGTACACTATTTGTACAAGGAAGCTCAGCCCATGTCACTATACCTCGCATATCAGCTTGTGTATAGAAGTAATCATCATACTGATAATGTGCCGCCCTGATGAAATTAACACCCATCTGTTCCATCAATGCAAAGTTTGTATCCCAATCAGTATTGTCAATGGCATTACCTTTACCAGCAAAATCTTGGTGTGTATTTACACCACGCAGTAAATATTCTTCACCATTTAATTTAAAGCCTGCTCCAATGCCACCATTTGCTTCGTTAGCTTTTGCCTCATTGTAGCTCAAAATTTCAAAGGTACGGAAACCTACACGATCCATCATGGTATCCATAGTGTACCCTTGAGCATCGGTTAATGTTAAATAAACTCTGTATAGATAAGCTGCATTCTCACCATTTTGAATACCATTCCATAGATTTGCATCATTAATGCTAATGGTATCCATTTCAACTGCATTATTCCCCTCTATGGCAGTAAATGCTGTGGCAGATTCTTGAACAAAATTGCCCTGCATATCAAATACCCTTGCAGTAATCGCATAATCACTTGCCACAGGAACAGTTACGTTTGTAGTAATATTTAAGATCGCATCACCTATTTTTCCTGTTACACCACCATTTTCAATATTATTTACACTCTGGTTGAAATAAACACCTGATGATGCATTCGTGACACTGGATTCCAAAGAAAAATAGGCATCACTGGTGTTGATGATATGTACATCGCGATAAATTCCACCCCATTGTGTGTAATCGGGGCTACCTAAAGGAATTATTGTTGTCGTATTTGCATTGTTTACATCAACCTTTAGTTCAACCGTATCTTTACCTGCAATATAATTAGTAATATCGAAAGTAAAAGCTGCATATCCTCCTTGATGTTGGCCTACCTCTACCTCATCAATATAGACAACTGTTTCTTTATTTGCACCATCGAACTTTAAAAATACTTTTCCATTTTGATAATCCGAAACATCCACTGTTTTCTCGTAGGTACTCGTACCACGATAATATGAGTTTCCTGACCCATCTTTATCATCAGGACCATTACTTCCATCCACTGTATTCCATGTGTGTGGTAAGTCTACTGTGGATGTACTCCCATCTTTTCCATATGTAAAGGTCCAGTCGCTATTAATAATCGTATCTGTTCTCTCTACACGTTCAGGAGTTATATGCTCTGCCGCTTTAAGCACCATTGTTGTGCCATTGAGCATTTGAGATATCGTAATTACTGTGCAGAGTACTCTAGCTAATAATTTTTTAGAATTGATTCTCACTGTTTACACCCCTTTTTAAAATTTTTGTAACCTTTCTTTACTAGTAGGCACGTATATTGCTTCACAAATCACTTATAACTTACAAATCACCCCCTATTATTATCTTTCCAAGTAAAAATACTGCAATTGATTACATAAATGTGATGTTTTGCAGTTTACTTAATCGACATCTCTAAATCCTCTCCTCATGAATAATGTTGATTTTAGTGTGATGTCATCTTACGATAAATTACACCTATAACGTTATCATTATTAGAATTTTATTAAAACAACAAATCCTAGATGTTCTATCACTATTATGCTATAACTTTTTTAATTAACAAAAAGAGACTAACGAAATATTATAATTTCTCTTAGCCTCTTAATCTTATTGCTATTTTATTGCTTGTTTTTAAGCTTCCACTTTTCAAATTGATGCTGTTTCTCAATAATAACACGCTTTAAACCAGCTGCATCTAATTCTTCTCGCATTTTTGGCAAATAAATTTTTGGGTCTACTAGACCATTCTCTAAAATGATACTATATTGAGTATAAATTTTTTCAACAGCTATATACTCCTTATAAACAGGAGATATATCAAATCTAAATCCTATACCTTTTGACTTAATTGCTCCCTCTTGAAAGGCATGTAAATCATCCCACAATGTTAACGAGTTACCTTCCCATATATGTGTAATAAATTGATTGGGCATACTCCAACTATTACCCATTGTATACTTCTGACCTAAATTATCAGCACTTTTAATATGTCCATCCTCACTAAAAATATAATGTCTTCCTTCCATACCATAACATAATAAGTTCATTATATCTGCATTTGTATATAGGAGATTTAAAAGTTGCATTGATTTTTCTTGTGAAATGGTATTTCGTGTTATAGTCCAAAGGCACTTTGAAATAGCTTCTGATCCTATGGCAGTTTCTCCAATTTGTATAAACTCCATTTCTACATCATAATAAGATTGTTCTTGTTGTTCAATTCCTGGTTTGCCAAATTGGGTATAGGCAAAGATTTTATTTTCTGAAATTTTCTGTTCAAGTGTCAGATTGTCCATAAAAATATCGGGCTGAAGATACCCTTTTAAATACCATCTACGTACCAATTCTAAGTTTTCCATATATTTTTGAGTTGCAAACAAGTCGACAATCTGATCATCTTGTCCATAATTAGGTAATACCCCAAAGACATTTCCACCTAACTTATCATATTCCCCATGATGATAAAGAAGTGTTCTTGTACCAGGTACTAAAACTATTAAATCAGGTTCATTGTTTTTAATAATTTCAAAAACAGCTTCCAAATCTTTAATCGTCTTAATAGACTTAACATCAATTTTATACTTATCTACTAGATCTTTTCTTAGTACATAACCATCATATCCAGTAGCATACCCCCTAACGTTAGGAACACCATAAATGTTCCCATTTAGTTTGCAAGCCTCTATGGCATCCTTTCCAACAGCATCTATTATCCCTTTTCCATTTTGTTTAATAATATCATTAAGAACAACTAATTGATCTTTAATATTAACCTCTGTATGAATATGATTAAGAGCAAGCATAAGGTCAAGTTGTTTATGATCAACTAACATTGTTTGTACTGCTTGTTTATATTCTTCAAACTTAAAAACTTTTAATTCTACTTCCACCTCTATTTGTGATCGAGTAATCTTATTAATTTCCTCTTGAACTAACAATAAATCTTCTGGAATATTGGTCATTGTAGGAAAAGCAATCACAAATTTCATATAATCTTTATTTACTCTTTTTTCATCTACTTGTTTTTTTTCAAAGTATATTGTATGTATTATGTATATTATAATTATCACAAGTAGCATCATTACACTTTTACTAAATGTTTTTCTCAATCCTATCACCTACCCTATAAAGAATTTTATAAATTACGAAATTCCTTCGGTGTGTTGCCTGTTACCCTTTTAAATATTCTAGAGAAATACGCAATATTTCCATAACCCACATCAATAGCTATATTGGTGATACTCTCATTTGTACTTTTTAATAATCTTTTTGCTGCTTGAATTCTAGTATTTATAATATAATCTGATATTGAAATGCCCATTTGCTGTTTAAAGATATGTGATAAATAATCAGGATGCAAAAAAACTTTATTTGCCATTTCAGTTCTATTAAGTTCTTTAGCCATATTCTCTTCTATATACCTTTTTATTTCATCTACTACAGATGGTGTTTTTTCTAATTCATAACTATAACTTGTAATATTTTGTAACAGTGTATCGATCCACATATACATATCATCAAATGAGTTGGTTGCTTTATCAAATAGTTCAACCATTTGTTCATCTTTTAATATAGAATGTGCCTGAATCCCTTTTTTCCTTAACAAAATATAGAGTTCTTGCAAAAAGTCATTTTTAAATTGACTCAAACCAATAAAACCTATACAATCAATGCTTGATAAAAATGCTTTTACCTGTTCAATAGCAAAAGCATAATTATCATTCAATATTTCATTCATCCATTTTTCCATATTAGGTTTTTCATAACTTGTGTTTTTAATATCCTGACTGAGTAAAGCTATAACTCTATTAGTTTTTAAAACATCGTTTTTTTCTGCTAATAAAAGTTCATGTACAGTTTTGGATAAATCATTAACCTCAACAATATCTTTTATATAACAAGTTGCTTTATACTCCGGATAATAACTTACAAATACATTAATAAGCATCTGACATTTTTCTTGATAAACATTTATATTTTTTAAATTTGCTGTTTTTAAAACGAGTAAAGTATTTTGATCTATGGAAAAAACATCTTTTGACTCAGTCACACCGAAGAAAATTTCAGCAACAATATTTTTTAGCACAAATTCAATGATGCTATTTCCTTTTGTCTCATTGCAAATTTTTAGTCGCTTCCATTTGACAATAATAGGACAATAATTTGTTTCATTAATGGAATAGCCTATTGTATTTGCCATTTTTTCAATAGCCTTCAATTCATTGCATTTGTGTTTAAAAATAATATCCTTCCAAAGATCCTGATACACTTTAACAGCATTTGAACTCCAATAGTCAGCAAATTTCTGATTATCCTTGATTTTTTCTACCTCTTTTACTTGAACAACAGCTTTCATAATAACTGCTTCAAGCTCATTTTTAGGGGCTGGTTTTAGTAAATAATCTTTAACTTGCATTTTGATTGCCTTACTAGCATATTCAAAATTTGCATAGCTGGTCAAAAGTATAATAACAACACTATATGCTTCATTAATAATCCATTCAACCAAATCAAGCCCACTTCCTTTTGGCATTTCAATATCACAAATCATAATATCCACATGATTTGTTTTAAATATTTTTTGGGCTTGTTTCATATTATAGGCAGTATATATTTGACTAATATTCATACTTTTCCAATTAAGTATACTTTTTAAGCCTTCTACTGCAAGTACATCATCATCAACCATTAGGATATTCATTCTAATTACCATCCCTTTCACTGTGCTTAAAGCACAAAATTTATTATTACCACCATTCTACTTTTAGCTTTAATAATGTTATCACTATCATATACTACATGCATTTGTTCTTTAATGTAGTCTATAGCATAAAGTTTTAGTCTTAATTTATTTTTCATACTATGTTAATACGTACTCTATTGGAATACTTATTTTTATTTCAGCACCCCCACACTTAGCATTTGAAAACTCTATTTTTGCTAAATCATTGTATAATATATTTAAGCGTTGTCTAATATTATAAATTCCTATATGCTCTCCATTTTGATCTATTATTCTTTTATTACATCGAATTTTTTCAATAATATCCAAATCAAAACCATCCCCGCTATCTTGAATGACTATTTTTATTTTAGGAACAGCTACCTCATTTATTAAATTAACAGCTACATCTATAGTGAGTTTTTCACCTTGTACCATTTGATATTTTACTGCATTTTCAACAAATGTTTGAATGAGCATAGTTGGTATTAATGCATTTTCTAGTTTTAAATCTATTGATACATTATATATCAATCCATCTTGGTACCTAAGTTTTTGAAGTTTAATATAATTATTAACATGCTCCAATTCTTGTCTTAAAGTTACTCTTGTGGAATCATTCAATGTATAGCGAATATAATGACTAAGGGTTATTGTGACTTCTTGAATCAAATCTTCCTTACCAATAATTGCTAAACTTCTTATTAAATTAAGGCAATTAACTAAAAAATGAGGACTAAGCTGTAATTGTAAGTATTGTAATTGCGCCTTTTGCTTAGTAATTTGTTCTTCATAAATATCGATTTTCAATTTTTTTATTTGTCTTGTCATATTATCAAAGGTATGATTAACCAGCTCAAATTCTTCACATACGTTTATGTTTTCTAATTTAACGTCCAGATTACCATCTTTTAATCCATTCATAGCATCTACAATAATATGTAATGGATTATATAAAAGTTTCTTTATTAATATAGAAAATAAAATAATACTAATAAGTACACTAAAGGCTACGATAATAAGTATCTTTTGAAAAGCATCTAAGCCTTCTAAAATACTATCATCACGAATCATTGCCACTAAGTAAAATAGACCTTTATGACTCTCAACCCCAGTAGTAAAATATCTTTCTCCTTTATATATAAGATGACTATTTTCCGAAATGCCTTTCTCATTTATTGGAATGATTAAGTGATTAAGTTTATTGTCTAGAGGAACACCATTTAGATCACAAAGCATAATATTTTGAATGACTTTAGATGATTCTTCCTGTAAAGGTGATAAAATATTTTCTATATTAACCCAGCTACCCATATAAATATTTTTTATTTTAATAATACGTGCTAAATAAAACTTCCCATCTAAATCAATAGGAAACCACTTATCAACCTTGCTATTAGTTTCTTCGTAGAACTTTATTGTTTTAAGCTTTATATTTGTTTCAATATTTTTTAACTCTGAAAATGATATATGACTTTTTTCACTCTGTATGTAAATATCTTCTTTAGGATAATACATAAATATCCCATCAACCATTTCATAACCCACTAAATTTTTATTAAATGTGTTCTTTATATTATATTCCGCTAAATATCTATCAAATTCTGTTGTAGGATTTTCAATATTATTATACTCATACCAACTTAAACTTTGTGATATCAAAAAAGAATCAACAGCATTAAATGACGCTTCCATTTGATTTATATGAAGCTTTAACGTTCTTAAATTTGAATCTAACACTTGATTACGTACTATCTGAATAGCATATACATTATTAACAAACAGAATAACAATTAATAAGAGTAGAATTGAAGAAGTCATTGTTACTAATCTAAATCTTAAAGAATTAAATCGCAAAAATGGTTTATGTTTTATCCACATATATTATTTCTCCTGTTCTAAAAAGCAATTATCATATTATAACATATTTAAAAATTATCTTATAACTATTATTATAGTATTATACAAAAATCTATGAATAGTTTAAAAAAACCTCATAATTATACTATATATTTTATTATTAAAATAATTAATTTTACTTGTACCATCTTACCTCAGATTGGATAGGCTACAATAAACTAGACAGATTTTTTAAGGCTATGTAAAATTAGGGCTGACACCCAACTAATCTAATTGATTAATTGCGCAACAGCCCCTTGCCACTTTTTTTTATTTACAGTTCTTCAAGATAAAGCCACCAATAAGACTGATTGGTGGCTTGAACACAAAAATATTTATATACTCATTAGTAAAATACTTTTAATTAGTTTTGAATTTTTCAACTACCTGATTTAGATCATTCGCAATCTCTTCATGGTCTTTGGACATATTTGAAACTTCTTTCACAACCTGAGACACTTCATTTACTGATAACATAATTTTACTACTATTATCAGCTGTGCTTTGAGCAGATTCACATATGCTTTGAATTGCATCACTTACTTCATGCATAATGGTTTTAATATTAATAGACATGTCGGAAATTTTCTTAGAATTTTCTTCTATGGATTCTGCATCCTTTCCATATTGTCTTGCAATTTCCACAAAGTTATTATAATCTGGGGTAACTGTCTCTTGAACAAAGTTTAATAAAGTCTTGGATTCTTCCGTTAAACTGCCAAATGCATCTTGCACATCGGTGATAGTATTTTGGATTTCTGTCACCGATTTTGATGTTTCATGAGCTAATTTTCCAATTTCAGTCGCAACAACAGCAAATCCTTTTCCATTCTCACCTGCACGAGCTGCCTCGATAGAAGCATTTAAAGAAAGTAAGTTAATCTGTTCCGCAATTCCAGCAATGGCATCAGCCATTATTTGAATGTTCTTGACAATATTTGCATTTTGTATACTCTTCTGCAGTTCCTGCTCATACTGTATAGAAAGCTGTATTGCATACTCATAAGCTTTTTGGCTTGATTCACCAATTTTATTTGCTCTAATCCGTATCTCATCAGACATTTCTTTACCTCTGTCTGTTTCATTAACTAAAATGGATACAGATGCATTTACTTCCTGCGTGGATGCATTTACTTCTTCAGTAGCAGCACTTGCAGACATCGTGGCTTCATTGACAATTCCCATATAATTTTCAATGTTTCTAAACTGACTTAATAATTTTGTAGCTGAATGAGATAATTTATTACTAGAAACACTTATATTTCTTGCATGAGATAAAATATTTTTAATTACATTCTTATTACTTCCAAACATTTTATTTAAAGAATTCCCCATGTGACCAAGCTCGTCTTTTGTTTTTATTGGTAAAGATTCTATGGTAAAATCTCCTTCAGCTAAATTTTCTGCAAAAGCTTGAACTATTTTAATACTTTTAGAAATTGATTTAACCTGAATGACTACACTTAATATAGATAAAATAACAGCAATTATACAGATAACCGAAAGGATGGCTATCAAGTGTTTTACCGGCTGATTCAATTCAGACTGGGGCATCTGTATAATTAATTTCCACCCTACTCCATTAATAGTATCATAATATAGATTGTAAGTTCCATCTACCGCTTCATAGGTTGTTGTTCCGCTCTCCGAATTTAAAATATATGCTCCTGCCTGGGCTAATGATTTATTATTATCTTCTTTAATATTTAAAGAAGATGTAACTTTTGTATTATCCTGACTTCCCAGGTAAACACCAGTTCCGCTTATAAGAATAGCGCTCCCATTCTGTCCTACCTTTATATTTTTTACAAGATTTTGAATAGATGAAAGTTCAATATCTACAGTAACACACCCAATAAATGTATTAGAATCATCCATAATTGGTGTTGAACAGCTTGCCATAATGAGCTTCGAAGTTTCATCATAATAAGGATCTGTAATAATAGCCGTATATGAATTTTTTGCCTTTGTGTAGTAATCTTTTGAAAAATAATCATAGCTTTCATTACTGTAGTCATATGTAACAACAACATTATCGCCATCTTTATAAATATAGGGTCCAACATATTGCTCTGTAGAATCATAAGCATAGGGTTCAAACCAAAGGCCACTTCCTAATACAATGTCATTATCTAGTATAATCTGCTGCAACATCTTTTCATAATCTGATAATTTTAAATTCTTATATGTTGTTCCCACAGTTCTAGAGATATTTGTTGCCGTTGAAGCAACAATATGCAGAGATTGTTCAATTTTATTCTTTTGGGCAGATAATTCTGCTGTCATCTGTTCTTCAATCTTCTTTTCAATAATATTTGTACTAAAATTTGCACTAATAACAGTTAAAATTAACATAGCTAAAATGATTACTGGTAATATAAATACCAATAGCTTCGTTCCAATTGTCTTAAATTTCATATCCATTCTCTCTCCTTCCTAAATAGTACACTAATGAAAATTTATAATTTTTTAAGTATATATATTATAATGAGTTATATTCGCTAAATTTACAAGTAGAATAAACTCTAATTATGTAATATCTTTTCCCTAAAACTTAAGAAATTGGACAAACAGATATAAAAGGCATATTGGAACAATCTTTTCTCTGTTAATTAAGAATTAATTAATACATTCCGTTATTATAATGAAGTTAAAACCTAAAATCAACTCACTATGAAAAGGATCTATTTAACGCTTACTACTATTTCTACACGAACACTTTATAAACGGTAAATTAAAGGACTGCCATACAACAATCCATTGCATAGCAGTCCTTCAATTTACTCATACAGTATTTAATCCCAACTAATGATTATACGTTTTCCTTCATATATAACAAGCTTTTCTTGCTCTTTAAGTTTTATTTTAAATTGTCTTACCTTTTCCATTCCTTCATATTCACCTTGTCTGTCACCTATTATTAAGCACTTATTCTCTTCTGACCATTTTATTGGAATCAGTGTATAGCTCCCTTGCTCAAAGTTGTAATTATCACCTTCATCCTCATACAAGGTAAACTCACCATCTTGTCCTGAATAAACATTTAAAGTCATGGGCACAGCTACCTTTTGGCTAGCATATTGAAGTCCTTCTATTGTTGGGATAATAGCCCCACCTTTAACAAAGAGTGGCATTTTCTCTAAAGGTGCTTCGATGTCATACCAATTGCCACCCTCAAACACTTCTCCTGTCCAGTAATCATACCAAATTGTTCCTTGTGGTAAATAACAACCCCTCGTCTTTTCTTTAATAATCGCTTTGTTATCTGATTCATAATACATGGGTTCAGTCACAGGACAAACTAAAAGAGAAGGTCCAAACATAAATTCATCTTCGATTTGACGTGCTGTCTCATCTTCTAAGAAATCGAATAATAAGCTTCTTAAAAGTGTTGAGTGTTCAAGATAGACTTTACCTGCAAGTGAGTAAATGTAGGGCATTAACTGATAACGAAGCTTAATAAACTTTTCAATGGTATCATAAAAAACATCTCCCTTTTCACCAAAGTTCCAGATTTCACGAGGAGTATCTGTACCATGAGAACGGAACATGGGAAGGAAAGTGCCGTATTGCAGCCATCTTACATAAAGTTCTCTATACCCTGCATCCTTCACACCCTCATTGTATTCACCTTGCCAAAACCAAAGAGGATTCGGATTATTATTGCAACCACATCCTCTATTTTGCCAAGCTGAACCTACCGTAAAAAAGGCACCAATATCAAGGGTCCAGTAAGGCATTCCACTTAAAGCAAAGTTAAGCCCTTCTCGAATTTGCTTTTTCAAAGTTTCCCATGTCGCACAAATGTCACCTGACCATAAAATAGTTCCATATTGTTGGCTAGAAGCATAGCCTGAACGTGTTAAATTAACCACTCTTTTTTCTTCTGTAGTTGCCCGTTGGTTTTCATATATCCCTTTAGCATGCATTAAAGCAAAGGCATTGGCCTGTGTTGCATCCAAATAATGTTTATGTTCCCCACCTACTAAGCTATAACGTTCCCATGGTTCTCTTTTAACAGGTCCGCCCCAATCAGGTCCACTAAAGGGCTCTGTGGAATCACACCACCATGCATCAAAACCACTTGAAAAAAGTTCTTCATTGGCCTGCTTCCAATACATCTGCCTTGCCTTCTCGTTAAAGGCATCATAAGTAGAATAGTCATTTAGTAAATAACCTGCTTGTAAAAATTCGCTATGATTATCCCCACCTGCATTCATATTAGGCCATACAGAAACCATTGTATGTACATGATAATCGTGAATTTTGTTCATTGTTTCTTTCAAATTAGGGTAGCGTGTTTTATCTACCTTTTTCTCTCCCCAATAGCCAGGTTTCCATGTATTCCAATCTTGTACAATACAATCAAGAGGTATACCTCTTTTTCGATATCTCTTAACAACATCTACAAGCTCGTCACCGGTTTTATAAGCCTCCTTAGATTGTATATAACCAAAAGCCCATTTAGGAAGTAAGCTAGCTCTTCCTGTTAAATAACGATAAGCTTCAATCACTTCATCTAATTTTTCGCCCCCCATAAAATAATAATCCATTTCTTCAATAGCATCCATAAAAATATAGGAACCATTAGGATCATCATTAAAGGTCATAAGAGAAGAACAGTTGAAAAGGATACCATAGCAATAAGAAGAAACAAAGAACGGAATAGGGATACGCATATTATGCTGATATAAATATTGATTATATCCACGGTAATTATAAATACCTTCTTCACCTTGCCCTAAACCATAAATCCCCTCATCATCCTGCCAGTTAAAAAATAATTTACCACGATAAGCTTGTCTGTCTATTACCTCTTTTAGATTACGAATGAAATTCCTCTCACCATCTACTGTTTTTACACGTTCAATAACAGGTGCTTCACCACCGGTTGTATAGCGAATAATATCTGTAGGAACAAGACTTTTCCCACCTTCTTCTAAATAAACTTCTCCGCTTCCTTGTTTCTTCCAAGTAAAGCGACCATTTTCTTTGCAAATACTTAAGCAAAGTCTTTGTGTTTCAATACAAATAGTCTCATCTGTTTCATCCACTGTATAATGCACCTCTAGAGGCGCCTTCTTCTCTATAATAAGTGATGTATCCTTAAAGCTCTCACCTGTAGTATACATACACCTTACTATATCTTCCCGTTTTATTTCGATACACAGCTTACCTTGTTCTAAGTTAAATAGAACCTTTTGTCCATCACATTTATAATTCTTAATATGCATCTTGTATCTTCCCCCTTTCTTATAGCTGCATATTAGCATTTTAAATGCAGAACTGTCTATAGCCTATTCCTTTTTAATTTTGTACTTATTTTCCCCGCTCTAGCCCATACCCCTCTTGTTTTTCTATTATAATATTAAATTTTTAGAGAGCCTTTAAAATACTTTTTTCTTCTTGCTTAACTCTAAGAGCTGCTCGAAAACAATCAACTAATTCTCCTATATCCGGTAGATAATGACTATATTTTACCTCACCCTCCACATAAATGATTGGAATAGGAGTACTATCCTTCATTTTATGTTCAATGACTTTTACTTGCTTGCCTACAAGAGCTGCTGCTGTATAAACAGCTTCCATTGTATACTGACTCACTACACAACTCTCTGAATCAAAGGTGATACAGTCCACATTTACTGTTGTTAGTTCTCCTTTTAAGATATTCCTTCTATTTTCATATCCTTTATGAGTAGTCATTCCAAACTTGTAGGGTATTTCACCTTCTGATGTTTTATCCCCTTTAATAAGATTGACTCGTTTTCCTTGCTCTTTAATACACTCAAAAATAGGAGTAATATATGGCTCTACAAAGTTTTCGAAATGAGCTTTAGAAATATGAAAAGCCATAGGATCCACAAGAGCAATATTATCTACACCTAAATTTATATACATTTGGGCAGTATGAAGGACAACTTTTTGACAAAATGTCATTAAGCATTCTACTTCTTCAGGCTCATCCAATAAATCATAAAAAACAGCTACTCCTCGCAGGTGAAGCGCTAAGGTAAAGGGACCCGTCACAAGTCCATAAATCGCTTTTTCTTTACCAAAAGCTTTTACAATTTCCTTAGTAGCTTCTAAAACTATAGGAAAACGCCCTTCCTTTTCTGTTGGGACTCTTAAATCTTCTAGTTTGGTTCCCTCTTCTAAAATATGATTAGATATCCGTGGAGGCTTATCTTTTGTATAAGTTAACTTACATCCCAGTGCTTCTGCCTCAAGCTGAAGGTCATATAAAATAGGCATTCTGTGAGAGCAGTAAAGACTACTTACCTTTATTGCTCCCTGCACGATATAGTCTGAGCATTTAAAATATTTTTCACTATCCACCTTAATAAGACTTGCTACGTGACAATTCATTAAAGAGAGCATTTCTTCTATTTCTTGATCCTGTTTTGGCTTTAGTACCTGCTGTCTTTCATACATATATAGCCCTCCTTTCCATCATTTTCTCCCTCGTTCTATACTAAGCTTTTTAAAAGCATTCTTTTTGGTTACACAAAATTTCACCGTATTATTATACGTTTTATTTTGGATTTTCTATCTAAATAATTACATACTATTGGTAATTTCTTTAGGAATCAAAAGATATAAAACACCTCCTATTCCTGCTACAAGAAGCTCTGTTGTTGGAAACACACACCAAACACCTAATATGCCACCAAAAGAAGCTAACAAAAAGGCTAAGGGAATAATAATTAAAAATCCACGCAAAACAGAAATGATATGTGCAGGACGTGCATATTCGATTGAGGTAAAATAAACAGATATAATAATATTAAAGCCAACAAAAAGGCAGCTTGTAAAATAAATTTTTAATCCTATCATTGCAATACTTTGCAAAGCCTCATTTTGCTCACTGTTAAAAAGACTGATAATTTGTGAACCCCCTATAAATACAACCATATAAATCATTCCTGAAACAGCTACCACCAAGAGGAGAGCATATCGTAAAATAGTTTGAACATTGGAGTGATTCCCTATTCCATAGTTACTACTAATGAGTGGCTGAATCCCCTGGGCAATACCTGTATATATGGAGACCATTACTAGTGAAAGGTTAGCAATAATACCATAGGCCGCAACTCCCATATTCCCCTGCAGTTTTAGCAGAATTGTATTAAAAACAATTATTACAATACCAGAAGATACCTCCGTAATAAGTGATGGCATACCGCTTGAAAAAATGTCACTACTAAGTTGCCTAAAAAGCCTAAAGTTAATTAGATGAAAGCCATTTCTCTTTTGAAGGAAAAAGGGACAAAGAATCAATAGACTTATTGCTGGTGCAAGACCCGTAGCAAGAACAGCTCCAAAAATCCCCATCTTAAGTGGAAACATAAAAATATAATCTAGGATAATGTTTGAAAAACTCCCCCCTAACATGGCAATCATAGAAAGTTCGGGGGCTCCGTCATTTCGTACAAAACACAAAAGAACATTATTTATTATAAAAATAGGAGCAAATAATAGCACTACTTGTAAATAAGTTTTACTCATTTGAAAAACGGCCACATCAGCCCCTAATAATCGTACAAGGATTTCAGAAAAAAAGAAACCTATCACAAAAAATCCTCCCGCAAAGCTAAGTGCCAATAAAATGGTATTTGTAAATATTTGATTCATCTTATCCCTTTCACTTTGACTTTTAGCAATAGAATACCTAGTGGCACCTCCCATACCAAGCATTAAACCACTTCCGTGAATAAAACTATAGATGGGAATTGCAAGATTAAGTGCAGTGAGCCCATTGGCTCCTAGCCCTTTTGAAACAAAATAAGTGTCTGCTAAGATATAGCAAGATAGCCCTATCATACCAAGAACATTTAATGATACGTATTTTATAAAATGACTAAGACAAGCTGTATTTTTCATAAAAACACTCCTTTATACAAAAATAAAAAGCGTCAGAACTTCATATCTTCCGTGGCCTAACGATATGAAGTCTGACGCTTAACCCCTTTACCCGGCGGTAAAGGATAAGTCAGTAACGTATTCTATTTTCTAAATGAGTTTAACACATGCCTTACTCCTTGTCAATCTACACTACCATTCTGTAAAATCACCTATTTTTGTCCATAATAAGCATTTTCACCATGTTTTCTATAATAGTGCTTATCTTGTAATTCTTGAGGAGCTGGAATATTTTGAGGATTAAGCATTTCGCATCTTGCTGCCATTTTTGCAACTTCTTCTAAAACAACTGCATGATGAACCGCCTCTAATCCATCTTTACCCCAAGTAAACGGACCATGATTTTTACATAGCACTGCTGGCATTGCCATATAATCTTTATCCTTAAAATAGTCTGCAATTAGTAAACCTGTATTTTTTTCATAAGCTTCTTCAATCTCTTCTTGAGTTAAATTTCTTACACATGGGATTTCTCCATACATATAGTCTGCATGTGTTGTTCCATAGCAAGGAATGCCTCTGCCAGCTTGTGCCCAACTTGTTGCCCATGGTGAATGTGTATGTACAATACCTCTAATGTCAGGAAAGCTTTTATAGAGTTCGATATGAGTGGATGTATCTGAGGAAGGGTTATACTTACCTTCTATCTTTTTGCCATCTAAATCTACTACCACCATATCCTCAGCTGTCAACTTATCATAATCTACACCACTTGGCTTAATAACTACTAACTTGGTTTCTGGATCTATTTCACTTACATTTCCCCAAGTAAAGGTTACTAAACCATATTTAGGTAATTCCATATTTGCTTTATATACCTTTTTCTTTAATTCTTCTAACATCTTAGGCCTCCACACATACTTTATCTGCTTTATCTAAAATTGCTCGCATTTTCCTATTGGCATTTATTAAATCTTCTTTCCAATCAGGACTTCCTTTATACCAAAATTCTGTCACATATTTTCTAATCCCAATAGCCCATGCTGCATGAATAATTTTCTCGAAATCAACATGCCCCTCGCCATAAGGTATTTCCCTATATTTTCCTGGTACACTTTCCTTTAAATGAAGTGAGGTAATATGTCCTTTACCTGCCATTAAATCTTGCGCTTCATCTACGCCTAATAACACAGCTGCATTCTTCATATTACCACTATCTGGATAGATCCCTAAATAGGCTGAGTCAATTTGTTTAACATAGAACATAGCCTTCCATACTGTATTCATAAAGCTATTTTCCATAGTTTCTAATTCAATCAAAATCCCATATTTAGCTGCAATCTTTGTTGCTTTTTTAAGATTTTTTATAAACCTTTGTGTGGTTTCTGCAGTAGACTCCTCATAATAAACATCATATCCTGGAATCATAACAATTCTAATGCCTAAGTCATCTGCCAGTTCTAGTGCCTTTTCTAAAATCTCCATTCCCCTGTTACAAAGCTTTTCGTCACTATTACCAAGAGAATAGCGTGTTAAAGCACTTACACACATAGAACGAATAGGGATACCTACTTCAAACATATGCTCAATCATTTTTAATCTTTCTTCTTTAGGCATATAAATTCTTTGAATTTTTTCCTCTGTTTCATCAATACTGATTTCCACAAAATCATAGCCTGCTTCCTTCGCTGCTTGTAGCTTTTCTTTCCAAGTTAAATCTGCCGGCATTGCCTTTTCATATAATCCAATTGTATAAGCTTTCATATATTCCTCCATGCTAATCCAAGGTATACATGGCTATTTCATCGGTTTCACGATTTGCTGCTACTAAAATATCCTCTTGATTTTTTCTGTATACCATTACATTTGCTGCACCATATCCGCTATCTAATTCTTCTACTTCATACTTTCCCTTCTCATCTACACTAAAAGAAAGTAATTTTTTTTCGCCTTGTCGATTACCTACTATCACTCTTGATTTTCCCCAAAGTTTTCCACCATAAAGTGCATGGAGAAAGTCTAGTTTTTCAGGGTACTCATAGTCTAACTGATAACTATCCTTATGTTTTTTGTATATACTGCAGGTATCACCATGGAATGGTGCAAATACAAATAATTCTTCTTCTCCATCATTATCTAAATCCAACATAACAGCATCGCTTGCTGGCGTATCTATTAACTGTTTTATTTCCCACTCTCCATCTGATTCCATAGGAGGAATAAATTGATAAACTCCCTGCTCACAAGACACAATGGCACTTTCTCCTACTTCATCTTGATGCTTATAATAACCATGATTTTTTAGCATTCCTGATTTTAATTCTTTTAAAGGAAGTTGCTTCTTTTCATCATAATCATCTAAGTTCTCTGGAAGTACTGCAAAAAATACTTTTCCTGGCATTGACCAGTCATCTTTGCAATTATGCCCTGATTTTAATGCACATACAAAGAGGTATTTCACTCCATTCTTTTGTAAAATATCAAAACGATGCACAAAAGGAACTTCTACCAATGTTTTGATTTCCCAATTGTCCTTACCTTTTGGGATGGCTCTAATAATTTTTGCTTCTTTAGAATCGTTAGGGGAATAAAATTCATGAGTCGCTAAAAATTCACCATTTCTATCTTCTAGTGGGACAATAGACATGGTACCACCTGGTCCTTCCCACACTGTTTCTTCTAAGTTTCCATCCTTATCAAAAAGCAAGCATTTATTTACTTTTTCAGCTGCAACTAAAAAATGTTGCTTATCGTTATAATAAAGCTCAGAAAGTGAATAACACTTTTCCAATGAGCCAATTACCTTTTTAGTTATCTTCATTTTCTTTTCTCCCGTCTTCTACTAAGCTGTTATAATCTCTTGGGATTTTCTTATAAACATGAACGGAATGGTATGTTTTGTGGTGCTTCAAAGCAATCTTCAAATCCTCTTGGGTGGTGATAAGCTTTACGCTCTTTATCACGTGGGTAAACGTATTTGCCTCCAACTTCCCAAAAGAATGGATGGAATTTATAATCCAATCTATCTTTTTTCATATCATATAATACTTTAATTTCATTGACATCTGCCATAAAGTTTGTCCATACATCATAGTGAATTGGAATAACAACCTCACAACGAAGTGCTTCAGCCATTCTTAAAATATCACAAGATGTCATTTTATCAGCCATACCTACAGGATTTTCTCCATAAGAACCAAAAGCAACATCAATATCATAATCTTTACCGTGTTTAGCAAAATAGATAGAATAATGAGAATCTCCACTATGATAAATGTTTCCACCTGGTGTTTTAATTAAGAAGTTAACCGCTTTATCATCCATATCTGTTGGACAAACTCCTGTTAGTTCTTCTCTATCTGGACCCGTAGAATCTGTTGTTACTAAACATGTTCTATCAAAAGAGTCTAAAGCTACAATCTCAATATCTTTTATTTTAATAACATCTCCTGGTTTAACAGTTACACAGCGTTCTGCTGGCACTCCCCATTTAATCCATGTTTCTACTGATTTTTTAGGTCCAATAAATGGAACAGGAATTTCTTTTCCATTTTCGTCCACTGTTGTAATACCACTATTAATAACATGTGCCGCATATTCAGCACTCATATGATCTTGATGATAATGGGTAGCTAATACCGCATCTACTGTTTTAATAGCAAAAGGATCAATAACAAATGGTACTGCTCTTAGATTTGGCTGCATTTTTCTTCCACCACACATATTTGCCATTTGGTGTCCTACTGCCATCTTTCCATCTCCATGTGTACGTTTTCCATTGCCACACCAAAGATCTATACTGATGTTACAGCCTGCAGGCGTTTTAACCCAAATACCTGTACAACCTAACCACCACATAGCTACTGTGCCAGGTTCTACTACTTCATCTTCAATTTCTTCATTTAACCAAGTTCCCCATTCTGGGAAAGTACTCATAATCCAACTCTCTCTTGTTATTTGATTAATTTTACTCATTCTTTCTCCTCTTTTCTTCTTTAAATTTATTTATTTTACATCTTCTATTAATGCCATTACTTCATTTAAACCTTTTGCTCTTATTACTTTTTCTGCCAATTCTTCACAGGCTTTGTAATCCCACTGACGAATAGCTGCTTTAATCTTTGCTACTTCACCAGCGCACACACTATACTCATCAAGTCCCATGCCCAAAAGAACTGGAACTGCCTTTATATCACTTGCAAATTCACCACACATTCCTACTGGAATTCCAGCTTTATGCCCTGCTTTGATTACTTTTGCAATAGCTCTCATAACTGCTGGATGGAAAGAATTATACATACTACTAATGTGTTGGTTCCCTCTATCTACTGCTAAAAGATATTGAGTTAAATCATTCGTACCAATACTAAAAAAATCTACTTCTTCAGCAAACGCTTCTACACACATAACAGAAGCAGGCGTTTCAATCATCATTCCTACTTTTACATGCTCATCGTAAGCTTTTCCCTCTTGCAAAAGTTCTTTTTTACATGTTTCTAAGAGAGCTTTAGCACTGTGTAATTCCTCAAGAGATACAATCATTGGATACATAATCCATATTTCACCAAAAGCACTCGCTCTTAATAAGGCGCGTAATTGCGTTTTAAATAAATCCTGCTTTTCTAAAGAAATACGAATCGCTCGCCATCCTAAAAAGGGATTTTCTTCTTGTTCAAATGGATAGTAGGGAAGTGCTTTATCTCCACCTATATCAAGTGTCCTGATAATAACTTCTCCTTCACATAATCTAGCAGCTTCTTTATAAGCTTCAAACTGTTCCTCTTCTGTAGGAAATTGTGTGTTTTCCATATATAAAAATTCACTTCGAAATAAACCAATGCCATCAATATATTTTGTTACTGCATTTTTTACATCCTCAATACATCCTACATTGGCACAAACTTTTACTTTTCTTCCATCCTTTGTTTCTGCTGGAAGGTTAGCTATCTTTTCTAAAAGCTCTTTTTCTTGCTGCTCTTTATGTTCTAATTCCTGATAATGCTTACGCGTTTCTTCATCTGGATTGATTATAATTATACCTTTTTGGGCATCCATTATAATCTGATCTTCATCATCAATGATTTCCATAATCCCTTGAACCCCTACTAATGCAGGTAAACCCATATTTTTAGCCATAATGGATACATGACTTGTTACACCACCTAATTCGGTAATAAAGCCCTTTATGTATTTTAAGTCTAATTTTGCAGTATCTGATGGTGCTAAATCCTTTGTTACTAAAATAGCTTCTTCATTTAGATCTCCAAAATCACGCTCTTTAAGTCCCTTTAAATGGGTCATTAAACGATTACGAATATCATTAATATCTGCCACTCTTTCACGCATGTACTCATTATCCATACTTTCAAAAATCATAATGAACTCTTGGGCAGTTTTGTCTAATGCTAGTTCAGCATTATCCTCATTCATTGTGATTTTATTAATAACACCCTCCATAAGTCCTACATCATTTACTAACTCAAGATGTGCTGCAAATATCTCATTGTCCTTTGCGAGTGTTTCTATCTTTGCAGAAACAAATTGTACAGCTTCTTTATATTTTTGAATTTCATCTTCTACATTAGAAATCCTATAAGTTGAAGGCACTAATTCTACTGTCTCTACCTTATATACTTTAGCAATAGCAATGCCGCTAGAAGTCGTTTTAGCTACTTCAATTGTCTTCATAGTTTACTCCTCGTTTAAACCACTTTTAATGGCTTCAATAATTGCTTTTAAGTCTTCTTCTTCTGTCATTCCGCTACACTCTACTGTAATCTCCATACCACATGTAATATTCGCTCCCATTAAAAAGAGAACACTTTTTGGATTGACTCTTGTTCCATCTTCTTTAATCAAAAAAACTTCTGATTTACAACCACGTGCTACCTCTGTTAATACCCCAGCTGGTCTTAAATGTAACCCTGATTTGTTAATAACTTTTACTTTTTCTTTTACCATTTCTCTCTTCTCCTTTTTAAGTTCTTTTTTTTTAATTTCAATACTTTATCTAAACTTTCCTGAATATAAATGGCTTCAACATGGTTTTGTAATGCTCTTAAAACCTCTCCAATCAAATATTTATTAAAAAGCAATTTTAGCTTTCCTTTATGCGTGTAAATAATAACGGTCATCTGTGAACTTAAATGTTCTTCTATTTCTATTTTTATAATCTGCTCCCAAGTGATTGTAAAACCAAACTTCTCAATTCCTTTTGATGAAATACCACGTTTAACTCCTACACTTCCAAAGAGTACTACATAAAGGAGTACATTTCGTAAGCTTTCTAAGAGTGATGCATCCTCTCTTACAGGACAAAACAAAAAGACACCAAATACAATTAATGCATATGTAAAAAAATCATCTTTACCTCTAACATGAATCGTACGGTTGCGCCTTACGATAAATAGTATTTCTAGAATTATCATCCCAACCAACAATAAACATAAAGCTCCATTTAAAACATTCATATTTGTTGTCCCTCCTTCCTTTTATGAAAATTTTATCACTGTTTTTGTTCGTTGTCAATCGTATTTTCCTTTATTTTATGTTCATTTTGCACATTATATGAACTTTATTTTAAGTAAAAATAAAAAAAGATGAAAAAAGAACTTATCTTTTTTCATCTTTTTTCTCTATTTTCACTTGGACTTTAACTCTCCTTTAGGATACACACATAACATTTATCCCTGCTGAATGTAATCCTCTTACTATCTCTTCTGGTGCTTTTTCATCTGTAATTACATTTTGTATTTTATTAAGGGGGCAACTGGTAAAACTACTATTTACCCCCAGTTTAGTATGATCTGCTAAAATATAACTTTCTTGGGTTACCCTTGTAAACATCAATTCATTAATATTTACCTCACTGAGTATTTCTGTGGTCATCCCACTTTCTAGACTAAGCCCACTGCATCCAATGAAGCTTTTTTTAGCCGTTACCATATTTAAATTACTCTTAGCAAATTCACCTACTAGAGCATGCTTAACAGCGCCAACCTCTCCTCCTGTCACAATGATTGTCACATTAGGAGAGTGTTCCATCCCAATAGCTTGTCCATTATTCGTGATAACCGTCACACGCTTATCACCTAAATATTTAATAAGTTGGAGTGCTGTTGCACTTGTGTTTATAAAAATAGTGTCCCCATGTTCTACAAGACTTGCTGCATATTTTGCAATTTTTTCCCGATAACCCTGTATCTTATCTTCTTGAACTCGCTCTTTACTACTTTCTCTCACAACAGCTGCTCCGCCATAAAAACGTTCTAAAAAATGATTGTCTTCTAAGTACTGTAAGTCTCTTCTTATTGTGAGTGGTGAAACATCAAACTTTTTTGCTAAATCATTTACCTTCACTGTGCCATCATTCTTTAGTGCTTCTAATACTTTGTTTCTTCGTCCATCAACTACACTCTTATTTCTTTTCATACTCTTTTTCACCTCACTTATTTGATATATTATATGAACCATTTGATTATTTGTCAATATACGACTATTAGCGGATCATGAAATATCATGTCCGCTAATAGTCGTTACTTCTATTATTTATGAAAGGTTCCGTATTTTTCAAAGCATTCCAATGCAAAAAGCATAGATTCTTCAGTTGTCCCAATTGATTTCAAATAACCATATTCCACGCCAATTAATCCGCCTGAAGGAGTAGCCCATTTTTCAACCAGTTCTTTTACTTCCTCTTCTATTAACTTTTTATCACCTGTTGGCAATGTTGCTTGGATATCTACTGCAGCTTCAAAACAAATCCTTCCTCGGGCAATTTTAGATACTTCATCGATATCAACTAATCTAGGTTGATGAATATTTAATATATCCACACCCATCTCAATAAAGTCTTCTAAAATATCATTTATCTTTCCATCAGTGTGTAAACGAACATCCATTTTACATGCATGCGCTTTATCAAAAACTCTTTTGTACTGTGGTTTAAAAATTTCCCTAAAGATTGTTGGGGAAATCATCAGACTTTGCTGAGTTCCCCAATCGTCTGTGGTATCATAACAATGAATTCTTCCTTCACCTAGACGATAAGCTTCTTCAATAATTCCAATCTGATAATCTGCAAGTTTAATAGCCAATGCTTCTATTTCTTCTGGATCTGTGATACAATCCATTAATGTATTTTCAAATCCACGAAGAAAATGCATTCTTTCAAAAATACATTGAGGACTATTAAGCTGGACATAGAGCCCCTTTTCTTCTGCAGCATCTAATGCTTCTTTTAATCCATCAAAACGTCCTTCTGCCTTCGCATCTGGAAATTCATAGGTCTCTAAATCTTCCCATTCTTCAATAGGAATATTAACAACCTGTCCCATATCAGAGCCTGTAGCATCATCACTTTCCCACAAGCATCCCCATTCGTCATGTTCACCGGAAACAGGACGTATTTTTTTAGAAACAGTACATGGTACACTGTTATCTCTTTTATCTCTTGGAGGTAATACAAAGATTCTACATACGTCACCTTTTCCTCCAATTCTATCAAATCTAAGGCCTATACGCTCTGGATTTTCAAAGCGAATATTCTTCTTAATTATCTCATATCCTGTCATAACTATGCTCCTATTTCATTAGGGAAATGTTCTTTTATTGCATTAACTAATGTGTCTGTAACTTGTTTTGTGTCAATTAAATTTTTTGTTTCTGCAATAACCGCATTACTTGGAGGAAGCATCCCTGCCCATTCAGGACTTGTTAAAACAATGTCTGTGTTGTTAATATATGCCATTGCTTCTCCGAAAGAACATGACTCTACATTTGCTTCAATCTTATTTTGTTGGCAAATATTTTTTACATTAATTTTTAAGATTGTACTTGTTCCCATTCCATTTCCACATACACATAATATATTTAACATTTTATCTCTTCCTTTCTAGTTGAGTAGGATAATTATCTAGTATACCCTACTTTTTATTTGTCATTTCATCATTTAACCTGCAATTGGAATTCCTAATGCTGCCCCTATTGCTTTAAGGATTGCAATAATTACTACCCATAATGTTGAATAGTCAAAACTTCCTTGCCACCATGTAAGCTCCATCATTTTTACTGCTAAAACAGCTCCAAAAATTTGGATAATACCACTTAGTGTACAAATAACTGCTGCTGCTTTCCAGCCACCACGTTTATTAGCATATACTGCCATTGTAGCATTATCAAAGAATAATGGAATAAAGCCAGGTACAATAAAAATAGGAGATTTGAAAATAATAAGTCCTGATAAAGCTAATACTTGACCTAACATACCAAAAAGTAATCCTAGTACAACTGATTTAGGTGCAAAAGCAAAGATTGCCGCACAATCCACACCTGCTACTGCTCCAGGTAATAACTTATCAGAGATACCTTTAAAGGATACCATTAATTCTCCAACGAACATTCTAACACCTGAAAGCAATACAACAATATTAGCTGTAAGGGTTAAAGTAATCCAAAGTAAGAAGATAACTGTATTTTTTAGACCTCCTTGGTTAAATCCTTCTGCACTCCTTAACCAATCAATCTGCTCTCCACCTATAAGGAAGAAAATAGCTACTACAGATATAAACATAACTAATGCTGTTGCAATAATGTTGTCTTGTAAAATATTTAATGAATCTGGTAACTTTTTCTTTTCAATATCATCTTTTTCAGCATTACCTAACTTAGGTGCAATTTTATAAGCAATGTAGCTTCCTAACATTTGTTGATGTGCTACTGTAAAATCTGCATTCGTCACTTCTTTTGTCGGTTTAATGAGTAAGGTTGAGCTAATTCCCCAGTACAAAGCTGTAATTACAGCTGCTATAATTACTGTAGGAATCATTCCTAAGCCTAGGAATCTCCAAACAATATATGTACTCACCCCAGCTTGAACAATCATTACATTACCTGTTAAAAATACAGCACGAATTTTAGTGTATTTTTTCAAAGCAACTAATACTAGGTTTAGTATAAAAGCAACTAACAGTGTGTAAATCCCCCATGAGGCACCTGTTCCTGCTCCTAGGATAGCATCCATTTTTTCATATCCTGCAGTCATGGTTGGATAAGTATTTAATCCTGCACCTTGCATACCTGTTACAGTTTGTACAGATACTAACAACTTATTGAAGTTAGTAATTAATCCACCTGAGCCAAATCCCATAATAAGAATACCAATACTCGCTTTAACTGCCCCACCTAATGCTTTTGAAAACTTCTGCTTCATGGCAATATAACCTACAAATACTATAACTGCCATTAGAATAAAAGGTTGTCCAAAAATCTGTTTTAAGAATAAATCTAAAAAATAATTTAACATTTACCTTCTCCCTCCGTAAACATTTTTAAAATACTTGATTTTAACGTTATTAACCGGCTTTATTAACGTTTTATTAACTCTCTTACATTTTACGAATTTTTTTAACGTTTGTCAACGAATTTATATGATTTATTCATAATTTATATGAACTTTTGTAGAGTTATAGTTATTAGTTCTAATATTTTTACCGTTTTATGATTGTTTTGTTTGTGTTTATATGTTTTTTTGTTTTATGTAGTGAGCTATTCCATCTTCATTGTTCGACAAAATAATTTCTGTCGCTTTAAGTTTCACTTCTTCTTGCGCATTGGCAACAGCTATTTTATTATCTCCACAACTAAACATACTTAAATCATTACTATAATCACCAAATATATAAGTGTTTTTCTTTTCAATCTTATAAAATTCTCTAACGGATTCTACTGCTATTTCTTTACTCACATTATAGGCTGCTACATTTAGTAAACCATAACCTGTACTTTCACATGCTACCTTCTCTGCAAATTCACTCTCTAACATAGACTGAAATAATGTCATTTTATCTTTATCTTTTTCATAAGCTACAAGCTTTACAATATTTTCAGGTAATTCTTCCTTGTATTCTTCTAAATTAATACACTCCAACTTTTCTTCTTTTCCCATGAGGTGACATATGTTTTCATATGCTCTAAAACGCTTTTTAAACTCCTCTGTATAAGAAGAACAATACATCTTCTCGGCTGAATACATCATATAGTTTATCTTGTTATACTTTAAAAACTTTACTATGTCATATAAAGTTTTAGGCTCTAATGTTATATGCCTAGTAAGCTGCTGACTATCCCACTTTTTTACCACAGCACCATTAGAAGAAATAACATAATCGCTTTTCAAAAGATCAGCGTAAATTTTCATCATTTGTTCGCAACGACCTGACGCTAAACAAATTTTTACTTTGCTCCTATCTAAATGACTAAATATATTTAGTGTATAGTCACTAATCGTTTTATCATCCCTTAATAAGGTACCATCTAAATCCATGACTAATAATTTCTTTTCCATATTAAAATAAGGGACTATCGCTTTCTCTTCACAACAGTCCCATCCTCCTTTTAAATTATTTACTATATTTTGCATCAATAGCTAACAAATCCTCTATATTCTTTGCTTCTAATAATTCATCCATAATTCCATTCGTTAAAAGCATTTGAGCTAGCTTTTCCATGTTTTTCATATGTACTTCATGATCTTTTGATGCTAAGACAAAAAATAACTTTGCATCTTTTTCTGGATTACCTTCTTCAAAACTAACCGCTTTTTCTACCTTCATAAAGCTTATAGCTGTATCATTCACACCTACAGCTCCTTCTTGAGAATGTGGCATTGCAATATTAGGTGCAAAAACAATATAAGGACCATATTTTTTCACACAGTTAATGACTGCTTCAACATATGACTTCTCAATAGAACCATCTTCCAACAAAGGTTCACAAGAAGCTTCAATGGCATCTTCCCAGTTATCAAAACCTTCACATAATTTCACACGTTTTAAATCTATTAATTCTTTTATTAACATAAACTTATCCTCCATTTATTTTTAATTCTTAATTGTTTTATGGTCATTATAATATATTTATATGAAATTTTCAAGCTTTTTTTATGTTCACTTTTGTATTGTATATGATTATTTTATATCATAAAATATTTTAATTTTATATTTAATTTTAATAATTTATTCTATTTATTATTACACAAATAAAAAAATACTCTAAAATGAATAGTTCTCACTTTAGAGTAATTTTTTTATTTGTTGCCTTTGTTAATCTAGTCGATAGACTTCTTCCATACTAGACCACCATTCACCTTCTTTACGGTCTTCTAAAGGTTGTTGGCAAGGCTTAACCACATCCCACCATTCTTTTGTTTTAGGGTCAGCAGCCATTTTCGCCATATCTTTTTCAAAATCATTTCCTACATATTCATAATAGGCAAATAGGTAATCACCTCTATGAAAGATCGTATAGTTTTGAATGTTGCATTCCTTAATCATCGCATTGATTTCTGGCCAAGCATGAGCATGATGATACTTGTACTCTTCTAATTTTTCGGGTCTTACCTTTATCATTTCCCCTATACGTTTCATAATCCCTTAAACTCCTTTCTACTCTTTATTCTTCCTTAATCATTTAGTTTAGTTGCTTCATCAAATAAGGCTTTAATATTGGCAGGTGGTATATCTTTAAGTATTGCTTCGTGACTTGGAGAAATAATAAGCCCTGTAGGGAAAATTTCACGTAATTCTTTTACCTTTGCTTGTACCTGAGTAGTTGTACCATTTACTAATAAATCTTGTGTATCTACCCCTCCACAAAAAGATACCTTTTCTCCAAATTTATTTTTTAAGCTTGTAGGGTCCATACCTGCTGCAAGGGCTTGAATAGGATGCACGATATCTACACCTGCTTCAATTAAATCTGGAATAATATCTACAATGGAACCACAAGAGTGATAAATTACTTTAAGACCATAACTATGTGCTTGCTCCACTAATTTTTTGCATCCTGGGATAATAAAGCGTCTTACCATTTCAGGTGAAAGCATAAGTCCCCTTTGGCTACCCATATCATTTCCGATAAGCACAGCATGAATTTTACCTTTAGTTGCTTCATAGAAAATTTCATTAGCTTTTAGGTAAAAATCCATAACTTTTTCATTAACTGCTTCATAAATCTCTGGGTTAGCAATCATGTTCATAAGAGCTGTTTCCATTCCGAAAGCAGCACATGTATCTTGAAAATGGGCTGACCACAGCATACCTAATACGACCTTATCCTTTGGTGCTGCTTCTACACGTCTTTTACATTCTTCTACATCAATATATTTTGCTGGGTCTGGCCATTCAAAGAACTCTAAGTCCTCTAATTCTTCGGCCTCGTTAAAACAACCATTTGTTGTAAGAGTTCTTTCTTCCGCATCTACATCTCCATCACCATACCAATCAAAGGCTGCATAGATTGCTTCTGCTGTAGGTGATTTGTAGGGTACTTCTACTGCATAAAAATCATCTCCAACTGCCAGTTTAAGTTCATGTAAATTTTTAACTCCATAATATTCAAAGAGAGCTGGTTGTGCATACATATCCGGCATACCTAACCACGCAGCAGGACGGTCAACAGGCTTTCTTTCTACAGTTGCATAAAAACGTTCAATACTATTCATATTTATTCCCTCCTCATATCTGTTTAAGCAGTAGCTTTACTACGTTTTTGAATACTATTAATAATAACGGCTCCAAAGATAACAAGTCCTTTTACAACGCTTTGCATATAAGGATTGACGTTAAGAAGTACCATACCATTACTTAAAATCCCTACAAAAAGTAAACCGACGATCGTTCCACCTAAATTACCTTCACCACCAGCCATATTGGTTCCACCAATAATTGCACCAGCAATGGTATCCATTTCCCAAGCATTTGCACAAGTGGGGTCACCTGAACGAACTTTTGATGCAAGTAAGATACCTGCTACACCACAAAGCATAGAAGATATAACAAATACAGTTGTTTTTACTTTTTCTACATTAATACCTGATAATCTAGCAGACTCTTCATTCCCTCCAATAGCATAGATAGAACGGCCAAAAACAGTATATTTCATAATATAAATAAAGATTGCATAAAAAATAATCATATAAATAACTAAGTAAGGAATACCAACAATAGATCCTGATGAAATTTTACCAAATGCATCTGGAAGTCCCGCAATTGGATAACCTCCGGTGAGGGTTTGAGCAAGTCCTCTAAAAGCTTGCATAAGTGCTAAAGTTACTAAGAAAGAGTGAAGTTTAAGTTTAGCAGTTACCCCACCTGAAATAAGTCCAAGTACTCCACTTATAAGTACTGTTAAAATTAAAGCAATGGGCATGGGCAAAGACTTAAGCATCATAGCTGCTACAACAGATGAAAAGGCTACGATAGAACCTACACTTAAATCAATATTTCCTGTAATAATAATCATAGTCATACCAATGGCTACAATAGATTGAATAGAAATCTGTTTTACAATAGTCATTAAATTACTTGGTGTTAAAAATTTATCATTTAATAAGGCAATAGCAATACACATAATTACTAATACAAAATACATAATATACTTCATTAAAAATGCTTTTAAAGTTTGTTTATTTACACTCATTTTTTCTCCCCCTTAGGTTAAATAGCTTTTTGACTTGTTGCATAATCAAGTAATATTTCTTGAGTCAAATCTTTATTTTCAAGCTCAGCTGTTACCTTTCCTGCTGCAAATACAACAATACGGTTAGCCACTTGCAGAACCTCTGGTAATTCTGAAGAAATCATAATAATTCCTATACCTTGCTCAGCCAGTTCATTAATGAGCTTATAAATTTGATTTTTAGACCCTATGTCAATACCTCTTGTAGGCTCATCCATAATTAAAATTTTAGGTGTTGTAGCTAACCATTTTGCAATAACCACTTTTTGTTGGTTACCACCACTTAGATCTTTAGCTGCTTGATTACCATCTTTACACTTAATACTAAGAGATTTAATATAGCCATCCATTAGTTCTTCTTCTTTATGTAAATCTAAGCCAAACTTTTTAACTAATTTATTCAAAATGGTCATTCCCACATTGTTATGTAAACTCATATTGAGAATAAGACCTTCTTCTTTTCTATCCTCAGTAATAAAACCAATTCCTGCCCGTTTAGCATCTAAGGGGGAATCTATTTTTACTTGTTTTCCTTCAACTAATATTTCTCCCTTGTCCTTTGGATCTGCTCCAAAGAGTGCTCTTACAAATTCTGTTCTTCCTGCACCTGCTAAACCTGCAATTCCTAAGATTTCTCCTTTATGGAGTTTCATATTTATATTTTCAAACTTCTTACCTGAAGAAAAGTTTTTTACTTCTAGGAGAGCCTCTGGTTGAGTATAGTTTACTCTTTTAGTTAATGTCATATTTTTTCCTACCATATTTTCAATAATGACATTTTTAGGTGCTTCTTCAATGGGTAATGTCTTAATATACTTGCCATCTCTATAAACAGAGATTCTATCACAAATAATAGGTAATTCTTCTAAACGGTGAGAGACATAAATAACACTAATACCTTTTTCCTTAAGCCCTCTTACAATATTAAACATCTTCTCAATATCATTATCTGATAGAGAAGCTGTTGGTTCGTCCATGATAAGTACTTTAATCTCATTGGATAAAGCCTTGGCAATTTCTACAAGTTGCTTTTGTGCTACACTTAGGTCACCTACAATAGTCTCTGGCTTGATATCTGATTCTAAGAGATCTAAAATCTCCTGTGCCTTACTATTAATATCCTTCCAATCAATTTTAGGAACTCCTGCCATTTTCTTACAAGGAAATTTACCCATATAAATATTTTCTGCTACAGATACTGTATTAATTAAACTAAATTCTTGATATACAGCACTAATCCCTAGTTTTCTTGCCTCAAATGTTGATTTAATGTGAATTTCTTTACCATCTAAGTAGATTTTCCCCTCATCATTTCCATAGGCACCAGTAATAATTTTAATTAATGTACTCTTTCCCGCACCATTGGCACCTACAAGGGCATGAACTTCACCTTTTTTTACTTCTAGGCTGGCATTATCTAAAGCTGTAATACCACAAAACTTTTTCGTAATTCCTTCTGCTTTTAATACAGTGTCACTCACTTAAACCACCTTCCTTTCTCCATTTGTTTCATAAAGAAAGAGACTTTAGAAACTAGTCATCCGCCTCTTTCTTTTGTTTTTGAATTTAACTTATTTTACTAAATCTTTGTGATCTTCTATATATTGCTCTATTTCTGCTGCATCATCTTTTATGTATGTTTTAAGTGGAACTAATACTTTCTTTTCAATACTTTCACCTTTAGCAGCCTTCACTGCATTTTCTACAGCTTTATAACCGATATCATATGGCATTTGAGTTGTAATTGCTTGAAGTTTTACTGCATCACTTTGCATATCTTTTGCAAGGTCAACACTCATATCTGTTCCCATTACTATAATTTTGTTGTTATTAGCATTTTGAAGAGCTGCTACACAACCTAATAATGAAGTTTGATTCCATGCCCAAATCATATCTATATCAGGATTAGCTGTTAAAATTTGTTCGGTTACGTCTAAACCTTGTTCTTGTAATTCAGCATCTTGTTCTGCTACAATCTCAATACCTGGTGCATCTTTAATAGCATCTTTAAAACCATTACATCTTTCTACACCTACTTCATAGCTACTATTTCCTAAAATAGCTAATTTACAACCATTTGGGAAGTTTTCTTTTACGTACTCTACTACATATTTACCAGTACTTCCACCTAAATCATAGTTTGATACACCTACGAAACCAGCTGTTTCTGTATTAACTGTTGTATTCCAGTTAACAACAGGAATGTTAGCTCCCTTAGCTGCCTCAACTGCTGCTACAGAAGCATCTGTTGAAAGTGGAGAGATACAAAGTGCATCTACTTGCTGTGCAACATATGTAGCAACATTATCTGATTCTTTAGATACCTCATTTTCAGAACTTACAATACTAAACTTAACTCCTAAATCTTTAGCTGCATCTTGTTGTCCTTTAATAACCTCTGCAAACCATTCGCCTGAAGTATTCATGATAACAGAACCAATGGTAATATCTGTTTTTTGACTATCTTCTTGTGCTGGTGCACCTTCAGCTGCCCCTTGGCTTGCTGTTTCTTTACTTTGACAGCCTACTCCTAAGCTCGCTACTAACATTGCACTTAACACAAGGCCCCACATTTTTCTTTTCATTTTTTAAATCCTCCTCTTTTTAACTAGGTGTGTTGATAACTCTATCATAAAAGAATCCCATGAAAATATACATTCAATATTTTCATGGGATTGGTCTTTTTTTTTCATTTTTTAGTTTGCTTTTTATTCCATGGTTCGCTTAAAGGAAGTTACATCTTCTTTTTTTAAGATCTGAATAGGATCCTTATACCAAGGACGTAGGCGAATACCTTGAGCTGCCATTATCGCACAGTAAACACTGTATTTTCCTTCATAGTCAGGTGGTTGTGTAATGATTCCATACAGTTTCCCCTTATGTAATGCCTCTAAATACTCTTCACTTTCACTGACACCTACTACATAAATCTCTTCTTTTATTTCTAATTCCTCTATAGCCTCAAGTATCCCCATAGCCATATTACTGTCATGAGCAAAAATACCCTTTAGCTGAGGATTTTTATGAATGAGGTCTTTGGCAACTAATTTAGCTTTCCTTCTCTCCCAATTGCCATTTCCAATACCTACAATCTCAATTTGAGGATAAGCTGCTAGCTTCTCAACAAAGGTTTGTGTTCTAAAAATTTGTGCATCACTCCCTGGTGCACCTTCTATAATAGCAATCTCTCCTCCTTTTTCACCTAGCGCTTCAATAAAAAGCTCTGCTGCTAAAGCTGCTTCCTCTGAGCTACTGGCACCTACATAAGTCGTAATATATTGCAAAGAAATCGCATCAACTTGCATATTCAAATTAATAACTGGTATATCTGCTTCTCTAACGCGTTTAAGGGGTGTTAATAATGACTTTGCATTGGTTGGACATAAGATAATAGCATCTACCTTTTGTGCAATAAATTCATCGAGCTGCTTAGTTTGTACCTGTACATCCCAATCTGCATACTTCAAAATAAGCTCTATATCTTTTTCTGTTGCTGCTTCTTTCATATAATGTGTAACACTTTTAAGGTATTCTGAATCTTCAGATGCAAGTGTTGCTCCTATAACAATTCTTTTGTTTTCTTTTTTTTCTTGTTGCGTAATTGCTATTTCTTTGTCTTTTGTTTCATAACTCCACACTCCTAAGGTAAAGCATATGGCTATTATTAAATAGATTACTATTCTCCTGTGTCTCATCACCTTTATCTCCTATCCCAGACTTTGTTCTATAATAGGAAGTGTAAGTATTGCGGTTGTACCTACACCTAATTCACTTGTATATGTAATACCATATTCCTCACCAAAGTATAACTTAATACGCTCATTTACATTTTTAACTCCAATGCCTGACCCACTGCTATTATCAAATCTAGAAGCTTTCACCAAAATGTCTTTACACATGTTTTCGTTCATACCATTACCGTCATCTGTAATCTTAACCTTAAGATAATCTGCCTTTTTATAAGCTATAATACTCACATGTCCCTTCCCTCTTTTTTTCTTAATACCATGATAAATACAGTTTTCTACAATAGGTTGTAAAATCAATTTAATGGTTTTGCAGTATCTCACTTCATCACTTAATGTAATGGTATATTCAAATTTGTCCACATAGCGCATGCTTTGAATAATTAAATAATTTCTTACATGCTCTAACTCATCTTGTATACCAATAAACTCACTTCCTCGATTAAGCGAAATACGAAAAAGCTTAGCTAATGCCTCTGTCATAGGAACAATGTTTTTATTTTGTGCCTCTGCCATCCATATAATTGAATCCAGTGTGTTATACAAAAAGTGAGGATTGATTTGGGCTTGTAATGCTTGCAATTCATATTTACGTTTATCTTCTTGCTCATTTACTACTTCTGCCATCAAATTTTTAATACGCTTTAACATGCCATTAAAACTCTTTGCTAACATGCCTGTTTCATCATTTCTAAAAATTTCTACTGTTACATCTAAATTTCCTTCATCTGCTAAATCCATATGTTCCTTTAGATGGATAATAGGCTTTACAATTTCTATAAGGAGGCTATTAAGTACTAGTATAATAATAATAAGTAGTAGCATTACCAATAATACAATAAAGAAAGTAGTCTTATACATGGAATTTGTCAAGGCTGGAATAGATGTCATGTGCACAAGCTTCCACTCTGTTCCTAGTATAGGCCGATAAACCGCTTGATACTTGACACCATTTCTCCAAATGGTAAAATCATCTCTTTTAGTCTTTTCTAAAGCACTGTTGATGGCTGTAATGAGTTTAGGTTCTCTTAGGTCATTCATACCTCTATACAACTCTCCTTGTGTATAAACAACTTCACCCTTTTCATTTAAAATCCATAAGTCTCCTCCATTGCTATTATAAACAGCATTACATATTTCTGTAATACGATTAAGATTAATATCTATCAAGATAACACCTAAAAAAGTCCCATCCTCATAGCTGCTAATCACTTTGCTTAGTGAAATATTGGGTTCTGTATTTCCTACTAAGAAATCATGCTCAGAAGGCCCTAAAATAACGAGTTGTTGAGGGTTAGCTACAGCTTTTTGATACCATTCATACTGGCTATAGTCCTTAATCAAGTTTAAAGAAGAGTAAATACTCTTCTTTAATAATAATCTTTCTTTACCAAAAATCATAACTGTTGAAACATCTGAACGACTATTTAAGGGATAACTAAATAGTTTTAAACTCATTTCGAAATTTTTCATATACTCTTTTGAAAGTTGATAACGGTAATCACCAGCTTGTTCATTCTGTTTTTCAGCAATAAGATAATTTTGTAAATAGTAATTATAATTAGCCTCATTAGCGATGGCTCCTAGCTCATCAAAATAATTATTTAATTGGCTATTGGTATGATTAAGTAGTTTTTGAGTATAGATAATATGCTCTTTTCTAATATTTTTACCAAACACCCCAATAAAAATCCCACTCGCTACTAAAAGACAAAGAACAATAAGTCCTGAAACCATTAACAAAATCCTATTTTTGATACCTATATGCTGCTGTTTTTCCCTCCATTTTTCTAGCAACACTTTAGTCTGCATGGAATCACCTCTCTTTACTTCTTTTCCTTAGCGTATCAGTCTAAAATCAGATGGTGACATCCCTGAATACTTTTTGAAAGAAATACTAAAATAATGTGGGTTAGAAAAACCAATTTCATATGCGATTTCATAAGTACGTTTATCTGTTGTTTTTAGAAGCTGCATAGCTTTTTTCATACGTACATCTGTTAAATAATCCGTAAAATTAATGCTCGTTTCTTTTTTGAACAAAGCACTTAAATAACCTGTACTTACGCCTACATGTCCTGCTACCGTTGCTAAACAAAGCTGCGTATCCGTATAATTTTCTTCGATAAAATCCTTAACCGTTTCAATGAGTATTTGGCCACTATGAGATTGCAAACGATGTAGCTCCTTGGCAATCTTCAGCGAAAAAACCAATATCCCTTCTTGTAGTTTTTCTAATGAGCTTACATGCTCTAAGCTATTATAAAGCCTAATTCCCTCATTCCATACTTCAAGTGGTAATTCCTTTATACTGGATAGCTCCTTAAGTAAACAAGTGATTACTTCAATAAAAATCATCTTAATATTAGAACTTGATAGATTCTTTGAATGAATAAGTATATCAAAAATACCCTGTAGGGATTCTTCAATATCTTTAGTTTGTAAAAATTTAATACTATAAATAAGTGTTTTTATTTCATCAAATGGATAAAAGAAAGATTTTTCAATGTAATTTAAATCACTAATATCATAAACACGATTACTGCCTAAAGAGTATTTACAGTCAAGTGCTATATCTGCCTCTTTATAGGACTGGTAGATATCCTTTATATCCGAAACAATTGTACCAATAGCACATGTTATATCTACCTTAAGAATACTATAAACAGCTTTTTGAATCACCTGAAGTGTCCTATATATAATATCCCGGGCATCATCTTGAATATCATCTACATTAAAAACTACAATAATATGATGGTTATAATCTCCAAAAATGCAGTGCTGATTGCCCACACTATCTTGGGTAACATTTTTCATAGTAAATTCAAAGAGCTCCCTGTCCCCATAGGAAACTTGAGTTAAATCTGCTTCTATAATCCCTACTACATAGTTATCTCCCTTTAAAGGTAGCTCAAGGTTCCGTATACCTTCTTCAATGTTTTTGCCTTTTCCATAGGGTGTACACACTAAAGAATATAAAAATTTCTCTCTTAAAGCAGGCATACTTTGAAGGACTTGTTCACGCATTTTAGCTATGTATTTTTTCTGAGTTTCTTCTATACGAAGTTTCTTACAGATTTCCTTCATTTTAGTATACAGGGTTGATGCTCCTACTGGCTTTAGAATATAGTTTTTAACACCTAAGTCCACTGACTCCTTAGCATATTCAAAATCCTCATGCCCTGTTAGTACAACAATATGGGTCTTAGGATAATCTCTTGTTACAATACGTGAAAGCTCTAATCCATCCATAAAAGGCATCACAATATCTGTCAGTATTAAATCTACCTTGCAATTTTTACAAATTTCAAGTGCTTCGATACCATCTTCTGCTTGATAGATACGTGTAAAACCTAATGACCCCCAATCAATAATAGTGGCAATGGACTGTCTAACAAGTGCCTCATCATCTACAATAAGTAGTGTATACATACCTTTCCCCCTAAAAAATCATATGTTCCATATAAAACTCATTAAAGTTCTTATTTGTAGAAAGATTTACTTCCTCCGCTACTTTACCAATATGCTCTACATTCTCTTCAGCCTCTTTATGAGTGCCATAATAAATCGCACCACCTAAGGAACTATTACCAACAATCTTTATTTTATTTTTAAAAGCTTCTGGGAATAAACCTATCGTAATGGCTTTATCTTTGTCTAAATTAAATCCAAATCCCCCTGCTAAGTAGACTGTTTCAACTTGGTCATAGGTCACACCATAGCTTTCTAAAAGGATTTCTATCCCTGTACGAATAGCTGATTTAGCCAGTTGAATTTCTCTTATATCCTTTTGTGTTAAAACAATCGACTCTCCATCTAAGGTAGTAGCAATAGGGTATCCTTCCTCAAAGTAGTCCTCTTCTAATAAACCGGTTTCATCAATAAGCTCCTGTTTAACTAACTCTGCTACTAGTTCAATAACACCTGTTCCACATAAACCAGCAGGTGGTTTCTGACCGATTGTTTCATACTGCATAGTACCTTCTTTAAAATGAACACGGGAAATAGCCCCTTCTATACTTCCTGTGCCCCATAAAATATTACCACCTTCAAAAGCAGGTCCTGCCGCTGTCGCTGCACAAATAATTTTATCCTTGTTCCCAAGTGCCATTTCACCATTTGTACCAAGATCTACAAATAATGCTACCTCTTGACGTGTTTCAAAATGACATGCTAAAAGTCCCGCTACAATATCACCTCCTACATAGGTAGAAATACCTGGTAGCAGGATTACTTCACACTCTAGATCTTCTCTCCCTAAAATTTCCTTAAAAGATCCTCTAATAGTACCAATATTAACAGGTGTAAAAGGAAAAACACCTAATGTTTCACAGGAATATCCCATGAGTAAATGTCCCATGGTAGTATTGCATCCTATCACAACTCGCTTAATGCGCTCTTTTGAAATATTTCCTTTTTTAATAACTACTTCTATGCCTTGCCATAGATCCTGCCTGATAAGCTCTTGAAGGACTTTTCCTTTTCCCTCATTTGATGCTTGGATACGTGAAATAACATCTGCACCATACGCTCTTTGCCTATTTACTGCACTTGTAATGTCCGTCATTTTACCAGTAGCTTCCTCTACTATTCCTACTGCTAGGGTAGTGGTTCCTATATCTATAGCAATTATATAGTCTTTTTCTATTCTATTATCTACTTCACTTTGTTCTAGAGCTACCTTATTCTCTTCTTCATAGTGTGTTAACACTTCAAAATGGGCATCTGCACGTAATACTTCTACTGTTAAAGGCTGTTGAACTTGTGCCATACATGCTAACCGATAGCCTTGATTTATTTCCGATTCCATTAACTTTTTAGAATCTGCTTCTGTTAAAGGAAGCTCACCAGAAACTACCCTTACTTTACATTTCCCACACACTCCTTTACCTGAGCAAATGGCATTAGGAAATATCTTATTTCTACGTAATACTTCTAATAAATTTTCACCTTTTTTACAGCTTATTTTATGAGACCCCTCTTCATTCAGCACTTCTATCTGAACAGTTGGAATCCTCCTGTTCTTGCAATTTATGCTTGGACATTTACTACAATCATGCTGTATTTCAAATAATTTTTCATCCTCGCTTAAAACCAATACATAGCCAATGGTCTTTACAGGATTAAACATATAACCATCAGATAAGTCAATGTTTAATCTTTCTTTAAGTTGCAAGCTTTCCCATATTTTCTTTTGAAATGTCATAGGGATATCATGAGGTGCTTCTAAACGTTTTTCTATGCCTCTCTTATGTTTTGCACACACTTGCCTGATAGATTCTTCCATCCCTTTTTCCATAGAAAAAAGATAAGCATCTGCTATGGCATCTACTAACATCCCTTTTAGATAATCCCCTTCTTTAAATAGAGCATTGCTGTACTGTGTAACCTTATTTCCTATAGTAAGTGCTACATAAATACATTCTTTTTTCCCTTGTAATGCTTCAATATCTCTTTCCTCACATGTTTTCTCTACTCCAAAAACCCCATAAGGCTCAAGGAGTGATAAAACGTTTTGTTTTACTTCCTCGTATTCTTCTACAACTTCTTCATAAATATCACTTTCTTTATAACAATCAATCAGTTTAAAAACTTCTTCTTGTTTAATAACATTCTCAAACTGCTTTACAATAGTTATATCACTCATATCTATTACCTCCTAAGCTAAAATCAATAAGCCACAAATGGGCACTACAGAATCTGTAGTACCCATTTACTTTCACTATTTCTTATCCTACTTTTTCTATTACAGCTTTTTTAGCCACTTCTGCACAAGTCGTTGCATCAGGTGTATAATAATCTGCACCAATTTGCTCAGCAAAACTTTCACTTACTGGTGCACCACCTACCATGACAATATATTTATCCCTTAAACCTTTTTCATTTAATGCCTCAATAACTGTTTTCATACTTGGCATTGTTGTTGTAAGTAGTGCTGACATACAAATAATGTCTGCTTCCACTTCTTCTGCTTTGCTAATAAAGTCTTCTGCTTCTACATCAACACCGATATCATGGATCTCAAGACCAGCACCTTTTAACATCATAACAACTAAGTTTTTACCGATATCATGAAGGTCACCTTTTACTGTACCAACGATCGCTTTTCCAATAGGTTTATTACCAACTTCTATAAGCTTAGGCTCTAAGATAGCTACACCTGCATTCATTGCTCGTGCTGCTACTAAAACCTCTGGTACGAAAACATCATTATTTTTAAACTTTTCACCGATAATCATCATACCAGATAATAGACCCTCGTTTAGAATCTTTTTAGGATCTATACCTTCATCTAAAGCCTGTTGTACTAAAACCTTTACATTCTTTGCTCTTCCTTTTTGTAGTAATTCAGATATTTCTCCTAAAATCTCCATATTATGTACCTCCTATAGAATCATTTATAAATTATTACTTTTATACTAATTATACAGAATAAATAAAATGATTTTTTGTATTTTTTTTAGAAATATGTTACTTTTTTTATATTTTCCATGGTATAATTTTATAAATAACTTTTTATTACACAAAGGAGCTGCTTGCAATGAAACCCTATCTTTATACAATTGTAGAAAAGAAAAAACTAAGAGAAATGCTAGAAGCTTTTGAAGCCTGTTTAAACTTACCTATTCAGGTTATTGATGAGCATGGTGATATTTTAGAGGCCTGTGGTAATACTACTCCTTTTTGTAGTATTGTAAAAGGCTTTTTACCTAAAAATGACTCCTGTGAAAAAATACATATCGCAGCTAGTAAAAAGGCTATTGAACTAGGTGAAACTTATATTTTTTCCTGCCATGCCAATCTTAATCATATTGTTTTTCCTCTACTTAATAAAGGAGTATTTTTTGCCTCTATTTTAGTTGGACCTTTTCTTATGGACAAACCCGACTCACTTCTTATAGCCGATGTTGCACATAGATATGCAATAGGAACCGATGACCTTCTAGAACTATATGATACGTCTTATTCCATTCGTGTCATTGCTCCAGCTTTAGTTACACATATCAGTAAACTACTTTATTTCTTATTTTATAATCTTATTTCAGACAGTCAAAAGCAATTTATGGATAATCAAGATAAATTCCATCAGCAATCTAAAATCAATGAATCCATTCAAATGTACAAAACCTTTGATATTACTAATAAAACTTCTTATCCTTACGAAAAAGAAAAAGAACTTATTAGTAAAGTCAAGGTAGGGAATATTCAAGAAGCCAAAAGTATTCTCAATGATTTATTAGGTTATGTTCTGTTCTCTGAAGGTAATAGTCTTGATATTTTAAAGACAAGAGCTGTGGAGCTCTGCTCTCTTCTTTCACGTGCTGCTATAGAAGGTGGGGGGGCTACTGATACCATCTTAAAAATTAGTAATCAATTTTTAAAATCCCTTCAAGAAATTACAGATTTTGAAATCTTATGTTCTAAACTCCAAGAAGCAGTAGAGGTTTTTGTTGAAAGTAGTTTTAACTATACTCCTACTAAAAGTAATGATCGTGTTAAAAAAGCCGTTGCCTATATCTCTAAAAATTTTTCTCATGCTATTTCTTTAGAAGAAGTAGCAGAACATGTAAATCTTAATCCTACTTATTTTTCAAGTATTTTTAAGCAGTATAGTGGTTCTTCCTTTAGGGAATACCTCAATATGGTACGTATAGAGGAAAGTAAACGACTCCTTTCCAATACGGACTATACAATTATTGATATTGCTATAGCAGTAGGTTTTGAAGATCAAAGTTATTTTTCTAAAGTCTTCAAAAAATATACTGGTCTTACTCCCAAACAATATCGTTAAACCTGATCATTTTTATACAAAAAAGCTGTGCTCAAGACTTTATGACTTAAGCACAGCTCTTTTTACTTTAAGAAAAATATACTAACAAAAAAACACCCTCAAGGGTGTTATGTTTTCTTATACTCTCAAAAACAAATACTACGACATATTCTGTTTTAACCGTTGTGATGGTCATACCATCTTATTTTAGGTCAAACCCTCGAACCGTTAGTACTTAGTACCTACATGCATTACTGCACTTACAGCCTAAGCCTATCTACCTCATAGTCTCTAAGGGGTCTTACTTCCTTTCGGAATGGGAAGTCTTATCTTGAGGGGGGCTTCACGCTTAGATGCCTTCAGCGTTTATCCCTTCCAGACTTGGCTTCTCTGCTATGCCATTGGTATGACAACAGATGCACCAGTGGTCCGTTCATCCCGGTCCTCTCGTACTAAGGACAACTCCTCTCAAACTTCCTGCGCCCACGACGGATAGGGACCGAACTG
>NZ_PEDL01000022.1 GCF_002735925.1 Sporanaerobium hydrogeniformans
AGGGAGTGTTCCTCCACCGGATGATGAGCTACCGCTTGAGCCTGAACCACCTCCGCCTGAAGAAGTAGCTTTAACTGTTACTTCCGTCCTAGCACGAAGTGTTGTCCCTTCTACTGTTCCTTCTACAATGAATGTACCTGCTTGTGCATATTTTTCTGCTAAAATAGTATCCCATACTACATTTACCATGGCTTTTGTGGTATCGCTATAGGTTGCTTCAACTTGCAGCGGTAATTGAGGTTTTGTACCCACTACTGTAGTTACTTGCACATTTTTTAGTTCTGTAATTGTAGGCGTTATAACAGATCCTGCACTTACAGTAATGGTAGCTGTTACCGTTCTTACCTCTCCTTGTGTATTTCCCTTTGGAATGCCTAGATAGGGTCTACCATTTGTATCCCAATAGATTTTTTGTGCATAGGCATGTCTACCTGAATCATAAAGGGGTTCATAACTACCACTAACTAATTTCTTCTCTGGACGTCCATGATAGATTAAGATATCTTCTGTACCATCTTCTGATACAGTAAAGCTACTGTGTCCTGGTCCGTAAATTCCCGTATCTGGATTACTTATTAATACTGGATAACGTGTCTTTTCCCATGAATTAGCATCCAATAAATTACTGTCTTCTGATGCTGTCAAAAATCCTACTGCATAGTTAGCATCTGTAGCACTTGCTGAATAAGAAACATATATATTGCCATTTCGCTTGATAACAGATGGCCCTTCATTAACACGATAGCCTTTAATCTCCCAACTATATGTAGGCACTGCAATACATACTGCTGAAGTTTTAAGTGTATAAGGATTTTCCATCTCTGCAATATATAGATTAGAGTTAGGATTGTTTTGTGCCCAAATTAAATAACTTCTACCATTATGTTCAAAATAAGTATGATCTAATGAAAAACCACTAAAAGCTAATGTATCTCCAGCTGCTGCTTTAACACGTTCAGGGTTTTTCCATCCATCTGTCATAGGATCTTGTCCTTCACACTCTATAACATGAGGACGTATTGCCCACTGATCTGTTGAAGAAATTGTTTGAGTATAATAGATATACCATTTTCCATTAATATAGTGAATTTCTGGTGCCCAAATATGTGGACTCCTTGTTCCTTGTAATGGCTCCATACTATAAACTACTTTTTCTTCAGCTGTATTTAATCCTTCTATTGTCTTAGCTCTTCTTAAAACCAGCTTAATATATTGATACTTACCATCGTTATTATGGATAGAATCTGTATAAGAGGCTGTGAAATAATAATAGCCATCTGTATGTTTGTATACCCAAGGATCTGCACGATCTGGAATCTTCACATTTTGATACTCATGGGTATTCACTGTACCTTTTACCTCAAAAGTTCCTTCTTTAGCATATTTTGAAGCATCTACTTGCTCCCATTTCACATTCATCTTATCTTTCATGCCCATGCTATAAGTCACATCTACTTTGTTAGGTAAAATAGGTGCTTGCCCTACTTGAGTACTAATACTTACTTTATCTTGTAAGCTTTGAATCGTTACTGCTTCTGGCTCATGTAAATATGTCTTAATACCGTCTTTGATTTCTTTTTGTGTTAAGGCTCTTTCTTGAATACTAAATTCATCAACTGCTCCTTTAAAATAAGGATCGGGATATTTTGACTTTCCAATATAATTCATAGAATGACTTAATTGACTAGGTGTTACACGCATATTCTCATTTCTTGCTATTTCCTCACCATTCATATAAATAATACAAGTTGTTCCTTCAAAGGTAATAGCAAGGTGTGCCCAATCACCTAATGGTAGTCTAAAGTTATCTACTGCATAAACAGTATCTTCTACACTTCCCACTACAAGGTGAAGCCCTATAGAATTCTTTTTACCACCAGGTGAACCATAGGAAGTGAAAAACATATTATCTCCAGCACCTGTGCCAAAATCAAAGATTCTTGCCCACCTATTATCTGCATCTGGTTTTACCCACATTTGAATAGTCATATTCGTCATATCTTGAATAATATTATCAGGTAATACAATATAACCATCACTTCCATTTAAGTAAGCTGCACCTTCCTTGATACCCTGTGTCCAAGTTACTCCGCCTTTTAACTGTGCATCTGCTTTATTTTCTAAGGTATCTTGTGCAGTTATTCCATGTGTCTCATCTAATTTATAAAGTGCTTCATTACCTGCTAAAACAACTTCTACATTACAAACTGCTGTTTTTCCTTCATTTAAAGTCGTTACAACAATTTGTGTAGTTCCTATACCTACCCCATGTACTATTCCATTCTCATCTACTTTAGCCACATTAGGATCTAATGATTCCCATTTAACTGCTTTTAAAGTTGCATTAGTAGGTTCTACTGTAGCTACTAATGTCCTTTCTTTCCCTACTTTTAATTCTAGTTGTGTTGTATTAAGCGTAACATTGGTAACCGGTACAGATACGTTGGTTGCTGGATTTACGGTAACCTTACAGGTAGCCATATAGCCCCCATCTTTTGTTTTTACTGTAATAGTTGCTTGTCCTTCTTTTAGACAAGATAACTTACCATTTTCTACTGTTACTATTGTAGCATCACTTGATTCCCAATTAACTTCTTGATTATCCGCTGTTTCTGGCATAACTGTAGCTTCTAATTCTGTAACCTGCCCTACTTGTACACTTAAAGATGCCGGCAAGTTAACACCTGTTACTAACTCAACCCTCTCAGGTGATTCTACTGGAATATGAGCTTGTAATCTTGCATATTCAGAAGCTGTTAGTGGTAAGATCGTACCATGTCGTGGTGCGGGTGAAGGCATCTTTTTATCCGTACTTGGTACTTCGATCCATTCACCTGTACCTAAATCCGTTGTATAGAAAGGTATATACCCTCTACCACCAAACTCATCTACAAACAAATACCACTTATCTTCTAAATTATCTTTAAAGGTCAAAGGTCCTTCAACCCATTTCACACCTTTTTTGACAAAGTCATTTGGAGTTCGTGTAAAGTCATTTGCAAAGATAGAACTTCCTACCTCTTGGAAAATCATTTTTCCTTCTTTAGATTGGCCTGGATTTGTCCCATTATCTCTCTCATCTTTTGTAAAGCGATATACCTTACCATTATTTTTAATCATAACCGTATCAATAACAGAATACCCTGGATTAAAGTATTCTTTCGCAGGTGAAAAGGTATAAAAATCTCTTGTTGTTGTATACATAATGCGGTGATGAGGGCTACCTGACTTACTTTCATCTGCATAGATTTTGGATGCCCAATACACCACATACTCCCCTTTATCATCATCATAGATGATTTCAGGTGCCCAGGTACAACCTGCAAGCTCTGGAGAAACTTCCATTAATCTTTGTTTAGACCAGTTCACTAAATCACTAGATTCCCAGACAAAGATACTTCTACTACCATTTGTTTGAGCTGCTCCCCATCCTTTTCCTGCTGCAATTTGTAAGTCCGTAGCAATAAGATAGAATTTATCACCCTCTGGAGAACGTACAATAACTGGGTCACGTAATCCTTCTTCTCCTAACTTTGCTGTCAAAACAGGCTTCGCATCATTCATTGCTTGCCATTTCAAAGGTGTATTCCCTTCACTTAAAGCAAAAAACATTTGCTCCTGCCCTTTTCCATCTCCAATGAAATAAGTAAATAAATAGCCTTCTAAATCTTCTTGTTTTGGAAGTTCCCTTACAATCACTGAAAATTCACGGGTATCCGTAATTGCTTCATGTTTAATGGTGGCTGTTAATGTAACCGTTTTGTCCCCATCTCCATGGTTCGGTCTTGTTACCTCTCCTGTAGGTGTAATAAGACTGGGTGAAGATTCCCAAGTAATGGTTGAACCATTTTCACCTATTGTAGGTAATGTCATATTTCCTCTTAAGTCATCTAAATTGTATAAAGTAATAGCTTCTTTATCTAAAGCAACTATTTGTGTACTGCTAGGTGCCTTTATAACCTTTACTATAAATTGCTTTGTCGCTGTTTTTTCACCATCCGTAATCGTTGCTGTTAAAACTACTTCTGCGTCTGCTGCATTACTAGCAGGTCTCATTACTTTACCATCGTTTCCAATAACAGCTATATTACTAGATGCCCAAGTAATTGTAGTGCCATATTCTCCTTGAGTAGGAAGTTTAAGGTCTGCTTTAACAGCACTTATATCTCCTAAAGATAAGCTATCTACATCCTTTTGGAAACCAAGTGCTTTATTAGCTGCACTGATTTTCTGAAGCTCTGCATCTGTTAATGTACGATTATAAACGGTAAAGTCACTTACTTTCCCTTTAACGTAATTATCTGATACATAAGGAGCTCTACCAATAAAGTTCTTTGTATTAATAATGTCGCTTGCTAAATAACCTACGTCTGCAGTTTCTCCTAGTTTAACACCATCAATATATATTCTGCCCACTTTGCCTTCTTGAGAGTAAGCAATTGTTTTCCAGATACCCCTTGGAAGAGGAGAACTTGCAGTGGTGTTTTTTTCACCACTCCAACGTGTTTTTGTAACGGCTACTCTATAATTACCGCTTCCATCTTGAAGGAAGCCTAAGTAATTGGCGTTGCCATCGCTGTTAGGGTCTGTAGAAGAACCAAAGTTAAAAATCCAAAATGGATTTTTACTCTCTGGACTTATATAGACATGTGCTGTTATAGTTACATTATTTAAACCGTTTAAAATATTTTGTGGTAACTCTATGTAGTCATCTTTCCCATCTAGGACAACACCACCTCCTGGTAACCATTGTGCTCCATTTTTAAGAATAGCATTTCCAAGACTACCTGCTGAACTACTTGCCTCTGTTCCAGTTCCTTCATCAAAGGTATAATGTACAACCCTATCGTTGGCTACTGTAACATTCACTTCATAGTCTTTGCCATCATAAGTCACCTTAATCTTAGTACTACCTAATGCAACTGCAGTGACTACACCTTCAGCATTAACTGTAGCTACACTTTCATCTAATGAAGAATAGGTTGCTTCACTTGTTACATCTATCGTAGATGTATCTTCATTTTCTCTAGTTACTTTAGTAGCATGTGTTTTTCCTGTGTTTAGTGTATAGGCTGTCTCATCTAATCTAATCGCATAGCTTGTCTCTGAAGGAATGACTCTTAATGATGAACTATATTGAGATTCCTCTTCGTTTGTATACGTCATCTTATAGTAATAAGGCGTTCCTTGTGTTACATTTGTATCTTCATAGTTAGATGCTGCTCCGTTATAAACCTCTTTATAATCGCTATCATTATTTTCGGCTCGATATAATGTATAGCTTGTAGCACCTGTTATATCTGACCAGTCTAAAGTAACAGAAGACGCTGTTTTTGCTGTACAACTCAAAGCTTCAGTATTTACTGGAATACTCTTTGCCCTATATTCACTAACATACATACTTCCCCAGTTACTTCTTAAACCTACTTTCCCAGAAGTATAAGTACTATTGACTACATTAATAATCTTCTCACCGTCTAGATAGCAATTAATTGTACTGCCATTAAAAGCTATTTTAAATGTATACCATTGATTGGCGTTTAATTGTTTTGAATAAGATTTCAATGTTGTTGTTCCACTTGCTGTTACTACTTCTAACCCGATAGTTTTTGTACCAGGATTATAAGTCATTTGATAATATTTACTACTATCTGCTTGCACACGCCCTCTTAGGTTAATCCATGAATCACCTGTAGGCATGTATACTTTTGTTTCAATTGTATAATCTGACCAGGCTGTATCTCCTACCGTTAAATAGCCCTCGCTCGCTTTACGTTCATAAAAAAGTGCATCTTTCTCCGTTTCTGTAGGATTTTTCTTTAAACTCCATTCTGCATCCCAAGTTCCTGCATTAATAGACCATGCTTGGCTAGTGGTTTGAGGATTTTGGAATGTATCTTCAAAGAGTAAGATAGACGAACTTGCCCATACATTAACTGGCGTCAATCCTAAAAATGTACTCATTAGTACAGTTAAAGATAATAAAAGCGAAAGTGATTTCTTCCTTATATTTTTCATCTTTACCTCCTTATAAACTAGTTTTTATATTGCTCTCACTTTTTTAAAATTATTAACATAAGGAAAATGCGAACCGTGAAACCTTATGGATGGTTCCGTGGTTCGCACTTTTTATGTTCTAAACCTATTTATATATTATTTTTAATATTGACGTTGTGGCATAATTTCTGCTGCTGTTTCTGCTGGATATACGCCTTCTTCTACATATTGAATTTTTTCTACTGTTTTGCCTTCCATAATAGCTTTTGCAAGCTCTGCAACGCGTGGACCATGAAGTGGGTTACACTCTACAGATACGTTCATATCGCCAGCAATCATTGATTCAAAAGCTGCTTTAACTGCATCAAAAGATACGATAATAACATCTTTAGCTGGAACTTTACCTACCGCTTTAAGAGCATCGATTGCACCAAAAGCCATGTTATCATTTTGAGCGATTAAGATATCAATTTTTTCTCCTGATTTAAGGAAAGATTCCATAACCTCTTGACCTTTAGCTTGTGTAAATTCACCAGTTTGTTCAAGAACAATTTTGTAATTGCTATATTTAGATAATTCGTCTCTTACACCTTTTGTACGACCAATTTCAGCTGAAGAACCGATAGTTCCTTGAAGTACTGCTACATTAAGATTTTCACTACCTCTTCCAAGACCATTCATGTATTCTGTTAACCATTTTACAGCATCTACACCTTCTTGATAGAAGTCAGATCCTACCCAGCAAGTATAAAGAGATTGGTCTGTTACATTAATCATACGGTCTACGATAATAACTGGGATACCTGCATCTTTTGCTTCACCAAGCACTGTTTCCCAACCTGTTTCTGTAACAGGAGCGATAACAATCACATCTACTTCTTGAGAGATGAAGTCACGTACTGCTTTAATTTGATTTTCTTGTTTTTGTTGTGCATCTGCAAAGATAAGTTTAAAGCCATTTGCTTCTGAAAGTGTTTCCTTCATAGAGTTCGTATTGGCTACACGCCAGTCAGATTCTGCACCTACTTGAGAGAAACCAACTGTAATTAAATCATTCGCTGGTGCTTCTTCTTTTGCTTCTTCCTGTGCTGGTGTCTCTGCTGGTTTTGCTGCTTCAGTTTGTGCAGGTGCTGCTGATTCTTTAGGAGCACTAGCTCCTCCACCACACCCTACTAACATGGTGCCTAACATTGCTGCCCCTAATAAAATACTAAATAACTTTTTCATTTTTTTACCCCCTTAATGATTTTTAATAGCTGAGTAAGTATTGTTTATACTGTTATTATAGAAAAGTTTATCTTAACTTAATACAGACTATATTTTGAATAATTTTGAATTATTTATTGAGTTATCTATTTATTGTGGTTATATTGTCCAAAAAGTTTGTTTTTTTATTATAAAAGTTATATTATTTTAGAGCTTATCTTTTTTTCTTCCAAATCCTTTTCTAAAGGTTTCATAGGAAGATGGACAACAACCGTCGTCCCCACATTGTACTCGCTTTCAATCCTAAGTCCATACTCTTTACCATAATTTAGACGTATCCTTTCATTGACATTAGCTAATCCAAAACCTGTATCTAACGTTACAGGTCCTTCCTTTTTTATACTTTTTCTAATTTTATCTAAGGTTTCCTGCGTCATACCAATGCCATTATCTTTTACCGTCAGTAAAATGGCTTGATTGCTATATTCGCCTTCTACACTAATTTTACCTTTTCCTCTTTTTTGTTTAATGCCATGATAAAGAGCATTTTCTACAATAGGTTGCAAAGTAAGCTTAAGTATTGGAAATTCACTTAACTCTTGTGGAATATTGATTTCATATTCTAAAATATCTGCATATCTAAACTGCTGAATTTGTAAATAGCTTCTTATATGACTTTCCTCTTCTTTTAAGGTAATGTAATCCCGTCCCTTACTTAAACTTACTCTAAAAAACTCTGATAATGCAGAAACCAAATCAACAACTTCTTCACTTTGCCCATCTTCTGCCATCCAACTAATGGCATCTAAGGTATTGTAGAGGAAATGAGGGTTAATCTGAGCTTGTAAAAGCTTTAATTCTGCTAGCCTTAGAGTATTTTGTTTACTTTTAATGTTGTCTACTAACTTATTAATCTTAACAAGCATATTATTAAAACTACTTTCTAAGGTAGCAATTTCATCCCCTCCCCCCTTAATTTTCTGCATGGTAAAATCTCCAGTTCCTACTTGCTTTGTAATTTCACATAAATGCCTAATTGGTTTTGAAATACTATCAGAGATCACAATAACTAACGCCCATGTTACCCCTAATACCACCATCAAAATACAGAAAACCACCTTGAGCGTCGTATGAATATCTGTCTCAACAGCTTTTCTTACCTTTTCAAGTTCTAAGGCTTCATAATACATATATTCCCGAATTTCTTCTGTAATTAATTTGGTTAAAACATAAATATCATTATCTAAGATAGACATATTTTCATCATAGTGCCCTGTTTCTTTACAATTATTGATCAATTTGTAAATACTCTTTTCAAGAATTACTAGATTACGTTGAGCCATCCTTACTTGCTTTTTATTACTTTCTAAGGCAGTACCTTCCTTGAGCTGTTCCAGATAGTCATCCATTTCCTGTAAAATTTGCTCTATGTTAGAGTTTTCGTATTCATCTGAACCAATAGCAATACGATACATCGTATAATCAATTTGCTCTTTAAACCGCATATCAAACTCACTAGCAATCATGACATCATTAACAATGGGCGTATATTTATCCGTATAAGTGCTTAGCTTGATAATAAGATAAATGACCATACACATCATAGGTATCAGCATAAAAAACATAAACAGTTTTAACTTAGTTCGTAAGGATATGTTAGTAAACTTCTCCTTCATAATGTCCCCCTTTATTTTTCTACTCTTTTCTATTTACCTTGCGATATTCCTTAGGCGTACATTGCTGCGTTTTTTTAAAAAGGTAGCTAAAATAGTGGGGATCCTTATACCCTACAGCATAACCTATCTCAAGTGTTTTCATATTGGAACATCTTAATAGTTCTTTCGCCTTTTCCATCCTGATTTCTGTCAAATAAGAAATAAAGGTTTGTCCCGTTTCTTGGCTAAAAATGGTACTAAAATGACTAGGGCTAACATTTACATATTCTGCTACTGAATTAAGGGAAATCGTCTCCTCACTATATTTTTCACGAATATATTCCTTTGCTTCATCTAAAAGTAAATTATATTTATTGGTAGATACCCTATCTCTAAATTGTAAGGCTTGATTTAAGATGTTCTCTAATGCCTCCTTTGTATCTTCCTTATTTTGAATGACTGTCGTTACCTCTTTAAAATCACCACACACTTCCACAATATATTCTTCACTATAACCAAGTTGCTTAATAAAAGTAATAACACTAAAGTAGATATTCATCATAATATACTGTCGAAACATTAAAGAATCTACTCCGGTCCCCATTTCTTTAAAATAGCTTTGACTAAAAAGAGGAACTTCACTTCTTAATCCGTTTCTTAAAAAACTTTCTATAGGCTTTTTATCAAACTTAGTGACATCTATATTTTTTATGCTAATAGACTCATCTTCCCTCATGGGCCTATACTCCCCTAACTGCTCATGATAAATAACCTTTTTATCTGGCATAATATAGCTACAGGCTATCGCCTTACTAGCTGCCTCAAAGCTTCTAATAAGTTCACTTAGCCTATTCACCTCTTGTCCAACACCTATACAATAAGATAAATTCTCTTCTTTTTTTAAGATATCTTCTACAAGGGTAATACCTTTCTTTTCTAAAAGCTTTATGCTACCACTTCCACCTTTTATAAGAACAACCCAGCCTTCTTCTTCTCGATCAAATAATATGTATTCTTGTGACTGCTGCAATTTGTCTTCTAATTGTCTGCCTATACCTAAACTACTTTCCCAGTAGCCATTTACCTCTTTATCTTTAATAAAAGTTTTTATAAGTAATATATTATACTTAGGTGAATTAAGCTCAATAGAAAGCTCTTTCCCTCTTTTAATAAGTTCAGATACTGAAAGCTTTAAAATCATTAAGTCATTAAAAAACTGTTTTTTTTCCTGTTTTTCATTTTCATATGTATCTAATTTATACTTATCATAAAATCTTTGTTGCTCTTTTTGTTTATTAATAATCGTCGCTACATGCTTCATAGATTCTAAAAGCTTTTTGGCGGGTATAGGCTTGAGTAGGTATTCAATAACCCCTATACTAATGGCTTCCTTAGCATATTCAAACTCATCATAACCACTGAGTATAATAATCTTCGTTTGAGGCATGGTCTCCCTAATCAATCTACTCAGTTCTAAACCATCCATAAAAGGCATCTTAATATCTGTAATAATAATATCTGGCTGCGTTTCCTGAATCATCGGATAAGCCATCTCACCATCTCCGGCTTCCCCTACTAAAAGAAATCCATTATCCTCCCAATTAATATTCTTTTTCATTCTATCCCGTACTGCAAATTCATCTTCCACCAAAAATACCTTGATCATATGCCCTCTCACCCTCAACTCACTGAAATTTTACCAACACCTTAATCAGCACTATAACCATTTATACTTTAATAATAATAAATTTGACTATATAAGTATACTATATTTAAACCAACAAAATTTCAACTATTTCAATTATTTTTTATCTTTTTTTGCATTATATGACATTTTTTTATCTTTTTCCCCTTTCTTTTTTATCCTTACATTATTTATCATCCACTTTTTATCCTTTAGTAAATGATATTTAATTTTTTTATTTATTTTAAAATTATAAAATATTATTCATAAAAGACAGATTGTTTTATATATGTTGTGTAAATTTTATATGATTTTTTAAAATAACTCTAAATACAAATGTCTTAAATGGATTTTAAAACTTATTTAAGTCGTTTGTATTTGAAATAAATTACAAATATTTGTTTATTATAACCACCACCATTTGTATTAATTGTACTAAAAATATTTGTTTTTCTATTTTTTATAAGTAGTTTTTTCTATTTTATCCTACTTGTTTTTTTATTAATTTGTTATAGTTACTTTATACTTATATAAGTCATTATTTTTAATACTATTAAGGGAGGATTTATATGAATTTCAAAAAAATATGTTCATTCACGATGGTTGGTATCATGGGGGCTACTACACTTGTTGGGTGTGGTGGAAAAACAAGTTCGGAAGGTGCTATTACAACTCCAGCTTCCGTAGAGAAAAAAGATGAAGCTGCCCCAGCTTCTAGTAACGAAAAAGTTACATTACGTGTCTTAGCTGGTCAGTCTACCACAGATGCAGGAATAGAAGATATGATTGATGAAGCCCTTGCAAAAAAATATCCCGAAATCACTTTAGAATGGGAATGTATTGACTGGGGAAAAGATTTTCAACCTAAAATGCAACAATATATGCAATCTGGTCTTCCTGATATTATGATTGGTAAGGCTCAAGATATTGCTACATATGGAGCTCAAGGCTTGCTTGGTGATTTAACTGGTAAATCTTATATGGATAACGTCCTTGGCGAGGCTCTTCCTGGTGTAACAATTGATGGTAAAGTGTATGGTTTAGTTTATAATGCCCTGTATCAAGGTGTTTACTACAATAAAAAAATTTTTACAGATAATAATATTGCTATTCCAACCACTCAAGAAGAATTAAAAGCTGTAATTGATAAGCTTAATAGTTTAGGTATTACTCCTTTTGCAACACACCATGCAGACACCTGGAGTATTGGTAATATTACTATGCAATTTGCTATTAATGATGTTTTTAATAAATTCCCTACTTGGGGTGATGATTTAAGAGCTGATAAAGTAAGCTTTATTGATTCTCCTGAATATCGTTCAGCTTACGAATACAATAAACTCATCTTTGATAACACTTGGAAAGATGAAACCTTTTCTCTTGAACAAACAGAATGTGATGCAAGACTTGTACAAGGCAAAGCTGCTATGAAAGTTTCTGGTTCTTGGTCTATTCAAAACTTCCTTGATATCGATGAAAATTTTGAATTTGGAATCTTCCCATTTCCTAATCAAACAGGTGATGCAAAACTCATCTTCGAACCAAACATTACGCTTATGAAGAGTGCGGAATCTCCATATCAAGAGGCTATTGACAAAGTATTTGAAGTAATGACCACTGATAAAGAACTTGCCCTTGAAATTTATAACTATACAAAGACTGCCTCTATGTTAAAAGACGTAAGCCCTACCTTCCCAAATCCAAGTCAGGTAGATATCGACAAATATGCTGCTTCTGGTCAAATTGTAGATGCTAATACAGGAAATAACCAACTACAATGGGGTGGCTTCCAAGAAGAAAATGCAAAAGATATCGCTGAATGGCTTCAAGGTAATGCCTCTCTAGATGATGCTCTTAAAGCTGCTGATGCTAGAAAAGCTAATAGCAAACCTTGATATTAGCCTCTAAATAACACACAAATTTTTAGAGCTGAGAAGTAAGTAATGTGCTTATTTCTCAGCTTTTATCACTTTTATTAAAGGAGTTGATATCGTGCAAAAAAATTCACTTGAACGTAAAGAAACTTTACAACATATGACACTCATACTTCCCGGTATGCTTATTTTTACAATAGGGCTCATTATTCCTCTCTTTTTAGCTTTTCGTTATTCTTTTACAAATTGGGATGGTATGACTATTGATAAACCTTTTATTGGCATTCAGAATTATATTAAACTTTTTTCTGATGTGTATGTCAAAGATGCTTGGCTATTCACAATTAAATTTACACTTTGGAATACAATACTTCAAAATATATTTGCACTATTATTTGCTGTTGCCCTAGATAGTTCCATCAAAGGCAAAAAAATCTATAGGACTATCCTTTTTCTTCCTTGTTTAATTAGTGCACTTGTCACAGGTTTTTTATGGCTCAAAATGTTTTCTAATGTTTTACCTGCTTTAAATGACTTATTAGGCACAAATATTAACTTTTTATTATTAGGAAATAAGGATACTGTCTTATCCGGTTTATTAATTGCTAATAATTGGCAATGGGTTGGGTATTGGATGCTTATTTATCTCGCTGCCTTGCAGTCTATTCCAAGTGATCTTTATGAAGCTGCCAAAGTAGATGGTGCCTCTAAAATTAGGCAATTCATTCATATCACTATTCCCATGTTAGCTCCTGCTTTTACAATTTGTATCGTAGGTATTACAACAGGCTCTTTAAAGGTTTATGATCTTCTTGTGTCTGCTACAGGCGGTGGCCCTGGACGTGCTTCTACTTCTATTATTCAGCTCATTTATACGACAGCCATTAGTGGTCGTCAATATGGCTACGGTTGTGCTCTTTCTATCTCACTTGTAGCTATTTTACTTATTGTGGCTTTAATCCAAGTTAAAGTTCTCCGCAAAAAGGAGGTTCAAGCATAATGCAAAAGATCACAGAATTTATTAAATCCCAAAGAATCTACTCTAAATCAAAAAAGCAAGAAGAAAAGGAAACAATCAAAGAAGAAAAATATACATCAAGTACATTCTTACTCCAAGTATTCATGACCTTAGCTGCTTTATTTTTCTTAACTCCTATCTTAATTATCTTTAACTATTCTATGAAAACAAAAAAAGAACTCTATATAGGTAACCCTCTTGCATTACCTGAAACTTTCAATCTAAGTAATTTCGAAGCAGCTTTTAATAAATTAAATTTAGTTGTCAGTTTTACTAACACTTTATTGTATACTGCCATTTCCGTTGCCATCCTCGTTATATTGTGTGGAGCCGCTGCATGGGCTATTGCTAGAGCTAAAGGTAATTTTTTCAAATTTGCCTATGTGTATTTCGTTATAGGTATTCTTATTCCTTATCAAGCTTTATTCTTACCTATATATATTATTGGTTATAAGCTTTCTTTAACCAATACACGACTAGGTATTATCCTCATGTATATTGCAACAGGCATATCATTCGGTGTCTTTATTATGACAAGCTTTATGTCTACCGTACCTATAGAACTAGAGGAGGCTGCCAAAATCGATGGTTGTTCTATTTATAGAACTTACTTTTCTATTGTGCTACCTCTACTCAAACCTGCTATGGCTACTCTTACTATTATGCTATCCTTCCAAATCTGGAATGATTATTTAATGGCAAGCCTATTCGTAAGCAGTAAAAAACTAAAAACACTTACCGTAGCCATGCAATCACTTTTTTCTCAACAAGCTAGTGACTATTCTACAGCTTTTGCTGCCATCGTTATTTCCGTTTTACCTATTGCTATTTTATTTATGTGTTTACAAAAATACTTTATCAAAGGTATGACAGTAGGTGCTGTTAAAGGTTAAACTATTGGAGGTTATTATGAATATCAATATTTTTGAAAATGGAATTTATATTAATATACACATTACAGAAGATGGAGATGTGTATCTTTTACATATAGGATCTCATCCTCAACCTTCTCAAGAAATAGATGAAAACTTTAAAAAGTTTTACCGTCTAGTAGAAGTTCATGAAACTGGTATGAATCAAAATATTCATCATGGAAGCAAACATACTGGAACTTGTCCTGGTTATTTATTGCGTTATCAAAACCATATAGATTATTTCAATGAATATGGAAGGAAATTAGAAATTGTTCAATCTTATAACGATTTAACAGTCACTAGTCATATACAGTTTTATCATCATATATCTGTCATCAAGTGTTGGACTTCGCTTCAAAATAATTCAAATGTGATAAGACCTATTGAATATATCTCTTCTTTTGCATTAACCGGACTTTCCAGAGCAAGTTCCTTGCCTCGCGATAAAGGTAGTAAAGTATATATTCCTCATAGCACTTGGTATGGAGAAGCTCAGTGGAAGTCTTATACACTCAACGAGTTAGGTTATGATATTGTAAATGATCGTGAATGTTTTTCCGTTAAACCTATTGCCCTTTCTAATACAGGATCATGGGCATCTTGCGAATATTTACCCATGGGTAGCTTTGAACATAGTGAACTCAATCAGACCATTACTTGGCAAATTGAAACAAGTTCTTCTTGGCATTGGGAAATCAGTGATAGTGGAAATGAACTTTATCTACAGCTATCTGGCCCTACTTATACAGATAATCATTTTATAAAAAATCTAAGACCTAACGAAAGCTTTATAAGCGTAGCTTGTGCTCTTAGCTTTGTAGCTGGTGACTTTGAGTGCTCTATTCAAGAACTTACTAAATATCGCCGTGCGATTAGACGCCCTAATAAAGATAATGAAAATCCTGCTGTTATCTTTAATGATTATATGAACTGTTTAATGGGCGATCCTACTACTGAAAAACTTATTCCTCTTATTGATGCTGCCCATCTTGCAGGTTGTGATTATTTTTGTATCGACTGTGGTTGGTATGCCCCTGGTTATTGGTGGGATGGTGTAGGAGAATGGCTCCCTTCTTTAGAACGCTTCCCTAATGGTATTGAAGAACCACTTAATTATATTCGTTCTAAAGGTATGATTCCTGGTCTATGGTTAGAACTTGAAGTAATGGGTATTAACTGTCCTATGGTAGATAGGGTTCCTAAAGACTGGTTCTTCCAAAGAAATGGCATTCCACTTATTGATGAAGGTCGTTATCAATTAGACTATCGCAACAAAGAAGTTCGTGCTTATGCCGACTCAGTTATTAAGCGTTTAGTAGAAGACTATAATGTTGGCTATATTAAAATGGATTATAATATTGATATCGGTCCAGGTACAGATAAGGATGCTGATAGCGCAGGAGAAGGATTGCTAGCACATACACGCGCCTACCTTTCTTGGTTAGATGCTATTTTTGAGAAATATCCTAATCTTATTATAGAAAACTGTAGTAGTGGTGGGATGCGTATGGACTACTCTATGCTTTGTCGTCATAGTATCCAATCTGTTACAGATCAAACTAACTACATTAAAATGGCTGCTATAGCTGCAAACTGCATGACAGCTGTCACACCAGAACAAGCTGCAATCTGGTCCTACCCATTAAGAGAAGGTACTTTAGAAGAGGTTGTCTTTAATATGGTTAATAGCATGTTGTTTAGAATTCATCAAAGTGGTCACTTAGGTGAAATTACGCCAGATCGTCTAGCTATCGTCAAAGAAGGTATTCGTTATCATAAAGAAATTAATAACTTACTAAAGGATGGTTTGCCTTTCTGGCCTTTAGGTTTAGCTTCTTTTTCTGATGAGTTCTTAGCCGTAGGTATAGACTGTGGGACTAAAGCCTTTTTAGCAGTATGGCATACTAAAGATACTACCGCTAGCGTAGATATCCCTCTCCAAAAACTTAAACATGCCTTAATAAATATTGAATGTAGTTTTCCAACACAACTTTCTACTACTTTTAATTTTGATAATTCATGTCATATTTTACATGTAAGCTTACCACCTTATAGTGCACGTATATTTGAAATAAGTTTTAACTAAAATAGAGGTGTGGACTATGTATACCCCAAATTTCTCCAATAGAAAGTCTAAAAAACTTAAAAGCTCTCGTTTTAAATTCATAACATCTATTAAAAAATTTAAAATAGGTACAAAAATATTATTAAGCTTCTCTTTTATTCTAATAAGTATTCTAATCATATGTTTAAATAATATTTTTTCCTTAAAAAGAGTAACCGATTCTTCTACGACTATTACCTCTATCTATTTACCTAGCATTGTGCAAATGCAACAAATGCAAAGTGATTTTAAGGATTTACAATATTATAGTCATCAGCATTTTATTGCTCCTGATCAAGCTACCAAAAATGCCGTAACAGAAAAAATTACACTTACTAAAGCCTCTATCCAAAATCATTTAAACTCCTTACAAAGCAACTCACATTATGAAGAAGAGATAATTTCCAGCTTTGATAACCTTTATCAATCTTACATTATATTATTTGATAAAAGTATTGAGCAATCTAGTGAAGGAAAAGCTTTTGCAGCAAGACGTACAGCTTGGGGAGATATGAGTAATTTAGCCGAAGAGCTTAATCTCCTTATTACTCAAATAATCCAGACTGAAATTATAGGCTCTCAAAAAGAACAGCAAAATACTCAAGCTACTTATACACAAGCTATCAGTCAAGCCTATCTTAGCCTTTTTATAATTCTACTTATCATGCTAAGTAGTCTTTATCTTCTTCATCGTACTACCGTTTTCCCTATCCAAAAAGCAGCACAAAATGTTAATTTGCTTATAGAAGGAATACAAAAAGGTAACGTTAATTTAAAACAAAAAATGAATATTTCATATGAAGATGAAGTAGGAAAACTTCTTTATGCATTTAATCTTTTTATAAATCATTTAGAAAATATTATCGCATCTATCGTAACAACAAATACACAAATTAAAGATTTTGCCCAAAGTAGTCTTACTAATATCGCTCATACCAATCAAAATATAGAAAAAACATCCTTTTCCTTAGAAGCCTTATCCGCTGGTCTACAAGAAAGTGCCTCTACCATTCAAGAGCTTAATGCCTCTACCGATGAAATCGATAATATGATGAACAGTATTATCACACATGCTCAAGAAGGTTCCTTCACAGCTAATGAAATCTCTGAAAGAGCCCTGTCCTTAAAAAACAAAGCTCTAATTTCTCAAAATAAGGCCTTAAGTGTTATTTCTAAGGTAGAAAAACAACTCGTAGTTGCTATAGAAGAGAGTACTTCGGTTAATAAAATTCAGCAACTGGCTGATGCTATCTTGGATATTACATCTCAGACTAACCTTTTAGCTCTTAATGCAAGTATAGAAGCAGCTAGAGCTGGTGAAGCCGGACGAGGCTTTTCTGTGGTAGCAGAAGAAATCCGTAACTTGGCTGAACATTCTAAAAAAACTGTATCAGAAATTCAAAACATTGCTACTACAGTTATTAGAGCAGTAAATACTTTGTCCGATACTTCTCAGTCTATTACTACTTTTATTAATGAAACTGTCCTATCCGATTATATTTTTTTAGTTAATACAAGTGAACAATATAATATAGATGCTACGAAAGTAGGAGACCTTATGCTTCATTTTAATCAGATTACTTCAGTGATGGATACACATCTTACTTCTACCATCGAAGCTATTAAGCAAATTACAACTATTATTAACGACAATGCTACTAATATAGAAAGTATCTCTCAAAAAACCTCTAATATCGTTACTGATATGAATATAATTCACCAGGATATGAACAGTAGTATAGATTCAATTAATGCACTAAATAGTGTTATTAAGGTTTTTAGCTAATTTCTATTTAAAAATGTGCTTTTGCTAACTAAAAGAACCGTTCAAGCCTTTGCTTTATTAAGCAACTAGACTTGAACGGTTTTTCTTAACCTAATCTATTTCTTTAGTTATTACTTATCTTTTTCTTTAACTACTAATAAATTATCTAATCTTTCCAAAACTGACATAAGTTCTGCCCTGGTAAGTCCTCTCTTAGGTTCCATAGTTCCATCTGGTAAACCCGCTATTAATCCTGTTTGTTGGCAATAGTCTACTGCTTCTTTATACAAAATAGACTCATTATCTTTAAATGTCATACTAGGTTTTACTTTTTCTAACTTACCATTTGTAATCTCAAATAAAACTTGTGCGAGAAGTTCACGTGTAATGTTGCTTTCCATAGTAGAGCTAATTTGTTTTAATAATTTTTCTTCTAACTTAGAACTAATAGAAGCTGTGCTATAGAAAGACCAAGAATCTTTATTTGTAATATACTTCTCTACAGTGCTCCTTGGAAGTTTCATGTCTATACTATTATTGCTAACCAATACCCTATCAAGAAATACAAAAGCTTCTGTTAAAGATAGTGGTGATTCCGGCTTAAAACTACCATCTTCATAGCCATAAACTATCCCCTTTTTCATCAGTCTATCTATAGACCCTTTTGCCCAATGTGTTGGTTTCAAATCTGTAAAACCTCTTACTCCTTGCTGTTTTATGGCTATAGTAGCTACATTAGCTTGTAGTCTTATGTTTAGTTTATCAAGTACAGAAATATCTTTATTAATAAGGGCTAATTCTTCTTTACCTAATTTTTCAGACTGGATAGTTGTTATCTTCATTCCTTCTGGAAGAGTATAAGGCACATTATCTAATACAACCGTTTTAAACTGCTTTTTTTCTTTTTCACTTCTGTTTTGAACCTGCGCGATAAATTGTTCTAAAGTTATAGGCGAAGTAGATTTTTGTGGTATTGATGAACTACCAGAAGAGTTACTTGATGAGCCACCTGAAGAATCATTTACCTTTAAGACTAAGCTGTTTTTAGCTTGTAATAGTTTTTGATGAGTTATATCTATTTCATTTTGTGAAGCTTTTTCTCTATCTAATACTAACTGAGCTTCTTGTAAAACCTCCTGCATACTTATCCAAGATTTTTCTGTATATTTCTCTTGCTCCAACATTCTAACTTGTTCTATAAGTTCTAGGAGTAGTGTTTTGTCTACAGGATTATCTATCTTTGCTTTGGCAATTTCAAACTTATCAAAGTTAGGTGCATATTGAGTAACATTACTAAACTTATATGAATTGTCGTTATAGAAAGTGATAATGTTATCTCCTTCCTCTAATACAATATCTACTACTATATTACGTGTAGAGTCCCATGATAATGTATTGATGAAATATACTGTTTGAGGCGTATCTCCATTTACACTAATCTGTGCATAACGCTCTACTAAGTCAGTATTATACGGGTGGATGTAGCCATTAGGGTGCTCTGACGTTACAATCGGTGGAGCTGGCTCATTGTTGATGTAGTCAATAGATAGCTTATAATCACCTGCTTCTTTTACATTCACATTAATGCTCATGCCATTTTCCCTATTAGCACCAATTTCTCCTACTAATTGACCATTTGAAACATTTTCATTAGCCATAATTTTTGCTGTCCCAAATAAGTTACCGTCCTCTGCTTCAATAACTATAATTTGTGTTTTGTTAGCTGTTTTAGCATAGTTAACTTGTATACCATCTAAATCAATATTTTGTATGCTATTTAACTTAAGAAGATTGATACCTGCTGTCAAATAAACTTTAAGAGGTTTGCTTTCTACTAAGCTACTAGAAGCTGTGAGTGAATAGTTGTCTAGTACATTCCACTTTGTATTTATAGCAGATTCTTTTTTTGCATCAGGTGCATAGGTTACTACTTTTTTAGAGAGAGTAGGTGTGGCACTTGTTTGAGCTGCATATTCTAGAATTACATCATAATAACCATTTTCCTTCACTACAACTGGGAAAATTATTTCTCCCGTTCCATGCAAATAACCTGCTGAATGATAACCTGACTTTGTATTATGAAGTGTGAAGCTACTACTATATTGTGCTTCTTCTGCTTCAAATCGATAATTATAGGTTTCCTCTTCTCCTATTTGACCTTCATAGGTTAATTGAATTTTATCAAGTGTTGCATCTACACCACTGTGTTTACTTAGTTCCAGATTATGATTGCCTGCTGTTAAATCTATATAAACTGTATCGCAGCCGAAATAATGAGATTTAATAGTGGATGCATATGTGCGAATACTATGTGTTTCTCCATCTACTTTAAGGAGTTGTTTTGCAAGTTTACCTTGCGCTCTATTTTGTGGTGCTTTTCCTTCCACAACTTGAGTAAGAGGTGCTTCATTACCATAGTAAATTTCTAATTTATACTTACCATCTTGTGGTACATTCACATTAAAGGTTACCTTACTTGAAGGTGAAGATAAACCTTTTACATAATAGCCATTTGACGTATTTTCTCCTTGTATCTGCTGCGTTGTACAGCCTACTAAATTAGCTGCTTCTGCTTCATATGTTTTCGTCCATATCTTTTCATAGCTAGAAGCTTTACCTGTGGCTGGAGAAATAATTGCATAATAAGCATCTAATTTATCTGCATCAGGTATTGTTAAGTTAAGAGTCCCATTTGTAATTGGAACATCTCCATCAAACTCTACATACGGTTTATCAAAATGGCCATAGAAACCTGTAAATTTAGTACTATATAATTTTAAATGAGCTGTACTCTCCCCACCAAAAGTCCTTGTTTCATTTAATCCTGTTAAGACTATGGAAGATGCACCTTCTTCACCCCCAAATAATACATAGGCTCTTTCCTTATCATCATCTATTGAGGCTAAACCATATAGATTATCACCCTCTGTATTATAAATCTCTGTAGGAACTGTATTCCCTGACATATCAGCATACCATTTATAAAGCCACCATGCTCCATTAGGTTTATTTGCATCTGCCGCTAGTTCATTTAATGAGTTAGCTAAATACCAATAAGGAAGGCATGCATATACTTTACTATTTTCAAAGCGTGCAATCCATTGTATAAGATGCCCTGGCGTTCCATTATCATGAAATTTAGCATATTCATTAATAACAATCTTAAGTGGGCCTATATTATACTTTTCTTCTAGGCGTTTATAATCTGCCAAATGCTTTTCCCATGTATACATGAAGTCTCCATCACTTTGATAAAGTTCATGCCATGTCATAATATCAGGCACACAATTGTTCTCAGAAACAAATTTCATAAAGGTATCCATTTCCCAATAATTATAGTCCGCTAGATTTGGTCCTGCTACTCGAGCACTAGGGTCAATATCCTTTACTAAGTCATAGACTTCTTTCCAAGCTTGGCAAAATTCACCATTTCCTGTTCCCATTTTACCCCCAAACCAAATTTGTCAGGCTCATTGAATAGTACATAAACATACTTATCTTTATTTTTATCCTGCTTAGCCTTTTCAAGAACACTTCTTACTACACTTTTGTAGTCCTCTAATCCTTTATATTCATAAGGCCATTGATAATAAGTGTCTTGCACATAAATCTCTATGTGGTCGATATTAGGATTTGCTTCAAGTATAGTATCTGCTGTTCGTGTGCCATCCCCTGATGGATGTTGCAGACCGTCTGGCGCCTTTTGAACCATAACTTGTGGTTTAAGTTGACCTAAAAGATCAACAGTTGGAATATTGGGTTCACTCATCCCATAGAGGAAACCTGTTGCACCATATTGAATAGGCCCTGTCGGCTTACTCATATCAAAAATAGCTAAAGGTCCCATAGTGCTATCTGCGAAATCAATATAATAATTTGTAGTTGATTTACCATTTGGTGATGTTACCTTGATGCAATAGGTAAAACTATCTACCTTTTCTATTTCATATATGGCATTGCTATTTCCTAGAATAATATCTTTAGGTGTTTCTACCTCTTCTAGACTGCTCACAGGATGCTTATAATGGGTTGTTCCTTCTGGCATGGTAATTATTTCTCCATCAATAGTAAAACTTATTAAAGATGTATTATATTCCTCACCAACCAAATCCATAACCTCTTCCCTCGTTAAGAACTTATTAAAAAACCTAAAATTATCAATTTTTCCTGTAAAGTTTTTATCAGAAGTATATAAACCTTGTCCTAATGAATTGTACACTAAAGAATTTAAGTTTTCTTGTTTAAAGAATTCACTAAGGCCCTCTGATACAGTTGTAGCTGATAAACGTTTTACAACAGGGCTATCTAGTCCCGCTATTTCACTACCATCTATGTATGCTGCAAAAGTATCTCCTTTCATTGTAATGATGATGGTTTGCCATTCATTTGCTACCATTTCTTTCTCAAATTTAATATCCAAACCATCCTTAGCTATACCTGCACCATTTCTGCCACTTAACAATCTTATATTATAATCACCACCACCACGTGTAATAGCAAATTCCGGATCTACCCAGTTTCCATTATGCCCATTATAATTGCCCCCTAGTGGATAGGAACTTGTACAGAATAAACGAGTATATTGAGTGTTATTGATTTCCGCTGGATTAACCTCCATTGCAATAGTTAAACCTTCTTCAGCTTCAATATTACTAAATAAAGTATCAGGTAGAGTTAACCAACTTCCAGAATTAGCATCACCACCCATTAGATTTAGTACTTTACTTCCCTTTTCTTCATCATCCACAATTTGTGCAGTAACCCCTAATGTAGCATCAGCTATATTGGTAATACTATTAACTACCTTATTATCCTCTATTGCTTCAAAGTTATACTCAAAGGCTATACCATTATTAGTTAATGTCTTTTCTTTTAAACCATCAATAGCTACTTGTAGTTTCTCTACAGCTTCTTCTAACTGTCCCTCACAAGGTTTAATAGTTAAGAAGTCCTCCATTTTAACGATACTGACCTGTAAATAGTTATAAGAACTTGTAGTATAATTACCTTTTTCTATAGCTTTTGCAGTATTTATAAGCTGAATCAGCTCTGTTGGATTGCCAGGTCCTTCTATCTTAGCAATATCTACTTCTCCTAAAAAAGAATTATAAAACCTAAACTCATCCACTTGACCTGCAAAATTCTCATCTGAGGTATAAAGAGACTGCCCAATAGCACAATGAATAAGTTTATCTATATAAGAAGGTTCAAAAAACCTTTTTAAAGCTTCGGTGATATCTGTTTCATTAAAGCGTTTTTTGATACTTGAATCTAAATCACCTACTTTCCTTCCATTTAAATATACAGCATAATCATCCTCTTTCATAGTAACAATAAGGCGCTGCCATGTATCAGTTTCAAGCCCCTTTGTAAAATAAGTATCTACACCATATTGTGCTTTACCATCCGATTGAGTTCCACTAAACATTCTTAAGTTATAGTCCCAACCGCTTCCACCTCCACTACCTCCACGCAAAATAGCAAATTCGGGGTCTAGCCAATCCCATCCTCCATTTTGACCACGTTCCGTTCCTCCAAGAACATTAGGACTTGCACTAAAAATACGCGAGAATGAATGTCCGTTTACTGCAGATGGTTTAACTTCCATAGAAATAGCAAAGCCATCTTCACCGCTCACCTGAGAAAATAAATCATTAGGTAAAGTAAGCCAGCTCCCTGTTGTTGCTGGCCCTCCTGGAAGATTAAGTACCAAAGAGCCTTTTTCATCATCTCTTACTACAGTTGCTGAATCTCCAAGTTGAGCGCTTGAACCTCCTGAAATATCGTTTTTGACTTCTTGCCCTACTACATCTTCAAAAGAATACCGATAAGCAAGACTTGGTACTTCATTTTGCAAACTATTTGCTACTATACCATTCGCTGGGAAACAAACCATGGTCATAGCCATACTTAATATAAATGCTATCGTTCGTTTTCTCCAATTATTCATAAAAGCCTCCCTCTTAAAACATATATTTTATATCTTCTTCAATATAACATTTAATTTCTGAATATAATTAGGATTAAATAGTATAATTTACTTATAAAATATTGAAATTAGATTATTTTTTATTAAAAATATCCAATTTTATTTTTATATTATCTAAATATATTTTAAAATTTTTATATTTTATCTACATACAAAAAACAACGCTCTTATTTTCATAAAAAAGCGTTGTCTTTTTACTATACTAAACCTTTAGCATCTCATATTGAGACTTATATTCTCTAGGACTCTTACCTATAACTTTGCGAAATACTCTATTAAAATAAGCATAATCCTCATATCCTACTAAAAATGAAATCTCTGTAAGGCTTAAATTGTTGTCTCTAATTAATTCTGTAGCTTTTTCTATACGTCTTCTAGCAATATACAACATCAAATTTTCCCCTGTCTCTTGTTTAAATGCCTTGGAGAGATATGATTTTTCTACAAAAAAAACTTCGGAAAGGATTGTCAAAGAAAGGTTCTCGAAATATTTTTCATCAATATATTTTTTCACTAAACAAATGGTATCTCTTATAGTTTTATTATGATCTCCCTGTTCCTTAGTAGGTAGAGCCTCATCTAATATTTGATCTAATACCTCTATAACTTCTTTTATCTCAAAAGTGTTTAGAGCTTCTTCTCCCCATTCACTAAAACTTTCTAACAATAATTGTTTTTCTTTTGTATTAGCATCTATATTATTCTCTATAATCCAAATAATCCTATAAAGAGTTTGCTTAAGCTCTATAAATAACCATTGTTTACACTGCTCAGTAATTATCCCCTTATTTCCTAAAAGTAGTTGTTTAATAATTTTCTTATTTTTATTCTGTAAAGCTACAATAAGTTGCTTTTCTTGTTCTTGAACCATTCTCTTTCTGAGAGGGATTTTTTTCACATCTTGTGCCCATAGAGTAATACTCTGCTCATAATAAGGTATAAATCCAAAAGTCCCTACTGCCTCTTGATAGGCATTCTTTATCTCTTTAAAGTTCCACTGTTCTTGACTTATGCCTATATGGAGCTTTGCAGATAAGACCTCCTCTAAATAGATTATCAATAACTCACTAAGAGACTTTATATCTTCTTTGTTTCTATTTAAAATGAGTATGTATTCATTTATAGAAAATATATTATTAAAGAGTATCGTTTCTTCACTACTTATCAAATCGATAATCTTTTGTTTAACTTTATAACTTCCACCCTGCTCTTGATTTTGTAATCGTGCTGTACTATGTTTATAATTCACTCTAATAACCATTACATAGAATTTCTTAAATTCCATAAATTTATTGGGTCCTTGACTCACTATTTGATCGAGCTCTAAATCCTCTCCTGCAATGTACATACTAAATTCTCTATCTTGCATAAGAGATGCTGCTATTTTAAGTTTATCCCTAATCACTACTTGTTCTTTAGCCAGCCGCTCGTTCTTATCCAATCTATTTAATGCATTTGTTAATACGTTGATAAGTTCTAGTTGTTCTACAGGTTTTAATAGATAATCCATTGTTTCTAAAAGCATTGCTTGTCTCACAAACTCAAAATCATTGTACCCACTCAATATAATAGTGATAATCTTAGGAAACCTCTTTTTGATTATAGTTAGTAATTCTATCCCATCTAAGAACGGCATATTAATATCTGTAATTAAAATATCTGGACAGTCTTCTTCAATCTTTCTTAATGCATCCTCTCCATCAATAGCTGGTTCCATAAATATAAACGAATACTTTTCCCAATCTAAAATAGTCCTTAGATTTTCACGTATCCAATATTCATCATCTGCAATAAGCACCTTATATTGAGTTCTCATTTTTACATTCCTCCTCATATATAGAGGGTATATACAAAAATGCTGTACAACCCTCACCCTCTTTACTTTCAATTGTTATTCCGTAATCATCACCGAATAACAATTTGATTCTAGCATCAATATTTGCAATGCCAATAGAAGCATCTCTTTCTAGTGAAGCTAATTTTGCTGTATTTAATTGCTTATTGATAGTATCTGCTTGCATTCCTATACCATTATCTCTTACAGCGATACTCATATCCTTTTCTAATCGTTTTACTTCTATCCAAATCTTTTTATCTCCTCTTTTATTCTTAAGTCCATGAGAAACTGAATTTTCTACCAAAGGCTGTATAGATAATCTAGGTATTCTCTCATCTAATAAACTATTGTCTACATCCATAATAATTTCAATACTATTTTGTGTACGTACATTAATAATGTACATATAGTTTTCTAAATGAAGTAATTCTTCCCGAATACTTGCTGTAGGTTCTTTCATTCCTAAACTATATCTAAATATATGTGATAAAGCACTACTTAGCTCACTAACCTGCTGACAGTTTTGAACGGCTGCAATACTACTCATTGTATTCAATGTATTATACAAAAAATGGGGATTAACTTGAGCTTGTAACGCTTTATATTGAGCATCATTAAGTAGTAATTTAGCTTCATATTCATCTCTAATAAGCTGTTCTATCCTATCTAACATCTCATTAAAACTTTCTCCTAACTTCCCAAATTCATCTGATTTTAAATGACTCACACGCAAGGATGTATTTCCCTTTCTGATTTGGCTCATGGTATTAACCATATTAGTAAGGGAAGTCGTAAGATTCTTTGAGATAAGTGTAGAAACTATCCCAAAAATAAAAACAATAGCTATCGCTGTAATACATAACGTTTCAGTTAAAGCCTTATAATTCTGTTCTAATAAGGATTGAGGCGTTAAAGAAAATGCTCTTAGATTATATCTCTGCTGAGGTATTTCAAAGAAAACACTTCTATTTTTCTTTAAATCATCACTCTCAGCTAAATCATTATGCTCTACCTTTTCTGTAACTTGTTTATAATAGACTGCATCTTGTCCCTCTAGCCTACCTGTCTGTACAACCGGTCTATCACCTATAGGTTGCAACCATATAATTTGCTCCTGTGAATCATTATATTTCTTAATAATTTTAAGAAGACTTTTCTGATCAGCATCACATACAATGTATCCTATTTTACGTTGCCCTTTATCTGCATAGATTTTAACAGCAAAACGAATCATATTTGCTTGCCTATTCTCATTATAATAACTAGATATCAAAAGATTTTTATTAGTTCCATTTGTATACTCCAAAACAATATCTGCATTAGTATATTCCTTATCCACATAAATATCCTCTGGGTAAGAATATTTGGGTGTCATGGCATGACGATAAAAACTGATAAGTTGATGGTTACTATCATATATATATATCGCATTAATATTTTGCTGGGATGCAAAAGAATCAAGGGCTATATTATAAGCTAAGTTAGCATATTTAGATTTCATTAACATGAGATTTTCTCCAGTCCCTAAATCCTCCATGAACTCCTTCCTATCATAGATTTTCAAAATATTGTTCTCAATATTTCTTATGAAATTATAAATATCTCCCTGCATATTAGTTAATGTATTGTAGCTGTATTCTTCTGCTTGTGTATAGATAACTTGAGAAGATGACAAATAAAACAAGAAAGTTTGCAAACCTAAAGCAAATAATGTTCCACAGATAAAACATAATGCAAGTTTGGCACGAAAGGTAAGAAACCTAACTTCTTTTTTCATACTTCACTCCTTAAGGTTTAATAATTAAAAAATTATATAATTATTAAAATTTATTACTTACTTATATTATATTTTAAACTACTTTTATGTAAAATTATATACTCTTTAATATCTTCAATAGATAGTAAAAGCAACTTCCCATTTTTGTTTGTTTAAAAAAGAGAACTACTTGCTACTTATAGCGTGTAGTTCTCTTTTAGTCAAAGCTACATATCTAATTAGTTTTGCCCATAATAAGCATTTGCACCATGTTTTCTTAAATAATGTTTATCTAATAATGCCTTTTGCATTGCAGCGGTGCCTGTTTGCATCAGTAAGTTCGTGTTAAATGCCATCTTACATACTTCTTCAAGGACAACTGCATGATAAACTGCATCGGCTGCATCTTTTCCCCAGGTAAAAGGACCATGCTCTTTTACAAGTACTGCAGGTATAGACATAGGGTCTATTTCTTTAAAGCTCTCTGCAATAACCTTACCTGTTTCTTTTTCATATTCCCCTTCTATTTCTTCTTTTCTCAAGGCTCTCGTACAAGGAACAGTTCCATAAAAATAGTCTGCATGGGTTGTACCTAATGCGCTTACGCCTCTACCTGCTTGAGCAAAGCTTGTTGCCATATTCGAATGCGTATGCACAATGCCCCCTATTTCTTTAAAAGTATTATAGAGATACACATGAGTCGGTGTATCAGAAGAAGGTTTATATTTCCCCTCTACTACATTTCCTTGTAAATCAATAACAACCATATCCTCTATTGTCATCTCTTCATATTCTACACCGCTTGGTTTAATCACAATAAGTCCTTTTTCTCTATCAATACCACTTACATTTCCCCAAGTATAAACAACCAAGCCTCTCTTAGGTAACTCCATATTTGCTTCAAAAACTTGTTTCTTTAGCGCTTCTAACACGTGGTTTCCTCCTTATTTCAGTGCTTCTACTGCCATCTTTTCAATAGCTAAGCCCTCAGTATAACGTTCTATAAACGTTGCAAATCCAGCTACATCCCTTGGGTCTGGCTCTATTTTTGTACTTTGCTCTTTACAGAATATCTTATCATTTAAATACTTATCTAATGTTTCACCCTGTGCTTTATTTTTCATATAAGCTGCTAAAATAGCAATGCCCCATGCACCACCTTCACTTGCTGTTTCCATAACTGAAATAGGTGCATTCATAGCTGCTGCTAGTATTTTTTGACCTACACCTTTGGTTTTAAATAAACCACCATGGCCTAGAACCTCATCCACCTTTACATTTTCTTGTTTCATTAGAATATCTAAGCCTACCTTAAGTGCTCCTAATGCTGTAAACAAATGTACACGCATAAAGTTAGCTAAATTAAACTGACTATTAGGTGTTCTTACAAAAAGAGGTCTTCCTTCTTGTAAATGTGTGATATGTTCACCTGAGAAATAGTTATAAGCTAATAACCCACCACAATCTGCATCACCTTCTAAAGCCTTATTGTAAAGGACAGAAAAAAGTTTATTTTTATCGATAGCCATTCCTAGACTATCCGTAAATTCTTTAAATAAATCAATCCATGCATTTAAATCTGAAGTACAGTTGTTACAATGTACCATCGCTACAGGATGTCCTGTAGGTGTGGTCACTAAGTCAATTTCTTCATAAGCTTTAGAGAGCTGCTTTTCTAATACAAGCATAGCAAACACAGAAGTTCCTGCTGATACATTACCTGTTCTCTCAGCAATACTGTTGGTTGCTACCATACCTGTTCCTGCATCACCTTCTGGTGGACATAATAGACTTCCTGCTTTTAAGTGTCCTGTCACATCTAGGAGCTTTGCCCCCTCTTCAGTTAGTATACCTGCTTCTTCTCCTGCTACTAACACTTTAGGTAAAATATCTTCTATTTTCCATTTAAAGTTTTTAGGAGCTACTTTTTCATTAAATTGTTTAATCATTTTAGAATCATAATCATTAACAGTAGAATCAATAGGAAACATCCCTGAAGCTTCCCCAATACCAAGTACCCTTTGCCCTGTTAACTGCCAATGAATGTAGCCAGACAAGGTTGTCATATAAGCAATATCTTTTACATGCTCTTCACCCTTTAATATTGCTTCATAGAGATGGGCAATACTCCATCTTTGTGGAATATGGAAGTTAAATAATGCAGAAAGCTCATCAGATGCTCTTTGTGTAATGGTATTTCGCCAAGTTCTAAAAGGAACAAGTAACTGGCCTTTATCATCAAATGGCATATAACCATGCATCATTCCACTAAAACCGATACTTCCTATTGTTTCAAGTGTGACATCATATTTTTCCTTAACTTCCTCAGCAAGTGCGGCATAGCTACCTTGCAACCCCTTCCAAATAGCTTCTAAACTATAAGTCCAGATATTGTTCTCTAACTTATTCTCCCATTCATGACTTCCTGAAGCAATAGGCTGATGCTCTTCATCCACCAAAACAGCCTTGATACGAGTTGAACCAAGTTCAATGCCCAGGCTCGTTTTCCCTTGTGTAATAGCTTCTTTTAGTATTTGATTTACTAGTGTCATTTTGACTCCTCCTGGCTACTCTAATTTATTTAAGCTTCTACAGCCTTTCCTCTATTCTACTTTAATTTTAAGTGGTATTCTACCTTAATTTCCAAAGTATTTCACTTAATTGAAGCTCTTTTTTAAATTGGGCAATTTTAGTATCTTTATTAATGTGTACATACTCTATATCCATCATTTCTGCCCAATCTATTAAGTCTTCAGGGGTTACTTCGTAAGAAAAGACAGTATGATGTGCACCTCCTGCGTAAATCCAAGCTTCTGCACCTTCTGTCATAGAAGGTTGTGGAATCCAGTAGGCTCTTGCCACTGGTAATTGAGGTAAATGATGAGGTAATGGGGTTGCCTCTACATCTGCAATAATAAGACGCATCCTGCCTCCCATATCTATAAGTGAAACACATACTGCTTTACCGGGTTTACTATCAAATACAAGTCTAGCAGGTGCTTCTTTGCCACCTATGCCTAATGGGTGTACTTCTATCCGAGGCTTAGAAGCTGCTATAGCAGGAGACACCTCTAGCATATGTGCTCCCAAAATCCCTTCCTGACCAGGTACAAGATTATACGTATAATCCTCCATGAGAGAAGTTCCTTTATTATCAGCAATCCTATTCATCACCTTTGTCATGGCTGCGATTTTCCAGTCTCCTTCTGGACCAAAGCCATAACCATCTGCCATTAAATTTTGAATAGCTAAACCTGGGAGTTGCTTTAAACCATGAAGGTCTTGGAAGGTATCCACTATAGCATTGTATCCACCTTCTTCTAACATAGCTCTTAAAGCCACCTCAAGCTGTGCCTGATATCTCACTGCTGCATACTTGGCTTCATCTTTGAGCACCTCTTCTGCAAACTCATATTTTTCTTTATAGGCTGCCATCATCTCGTCAATAGCTACATCTGTTACTTGCTCCATACGTTCCACAAGGTCACCTACACCATAGTAATCAACAGACCAGCCTAGTTTAATCTCTGCTTCTACCTTATCTCCTTCTGTTACAGCTACATCCCTCATGTTATCACCAAGACGCATTACCTTAATTTCGTCACCTAAGTAAGCTACAGCAGCAACTCTTAACCACCTTGCCATGCGTTTAATCACTGTTTCATTTTTGTAGTGCCCAGCGATTACTTTTCTAGCAATTCCCATACGTGTAAAGATGAAACCATGCTCCCTGTCACCGTGAGCAGATTGATTGGTATTCATAAAATCCATATCCATGGTATCCCAAGGAATTTCTTCATTAAACTGGGTGTGTAAATGTAAAATAGGCTTTTTAAAATTTTTTAGCCCATTAATCCACATTTTAGAAGGTGAAAAGGTATGCATCCAAGTAATGACACCTGCACAAGTGGCATCTCCGCTTGCAGCTTTAAATAAATCTGTAATCTCACCTTGTGTCTTTACTATAGGTTTCCAAATAATTTCATATTGAATTTCTTCCTTCTTATTGAAGTAGTTCACCATTTCTTTTGAGTGCTCCGCTACTTCCTTAAGGGTTTCTTCTCCATAAAGATGTTGACTTCCTGTTACAAACCAAAATACACATTTTTTCATATCGTTTACCCCCTATTTATATTATTTAAATAAATAAAACTATTCAGCTATTTACTATTATTATACATTTTGTTTACTTAACATTCAATAGTGTTTAGTAAATATTTTGTATTTGTTTACTACTCTATTCTCTGCTATAATATATGGTATACTAATAAAAAAATTAAAGGTGAAAGTCACATGGCAACCATAAGAGATATTGCAAAATTAGCTGAGGTGTCTCCCTCAACAGTATCTAGAGTATTAAATCACGATGAAACGATTAATGTTTCCCTAGAAACACGAAAAAGAATATTTGAAGTAGCCGAAAACTTATCTTATCAAAAAACACCTCGTCACCCTAAAGTCCCTTCTGACACAACTACTATAGGTCTTATCCATTGGTATAGTGAACTTCAGGAAATTAATGACCCTTATTTTCTTTCCATTCGTATGGGGATTGAAATGGAATGTAAACTAAATAATATAAACCTCCTAAAAATATATCGAGAGGAAGATACAACCTGGCAGCTAGGGGAACAAAAAGTGGATGGGTTTATTTTGCTTGGACAGTTTGATAAAAATCAAATAGAATACTTTAAAAACCAATCTGAGAATATCGTACTTATTCATACAGCTACACCTGGTTTCGATTTTATCACTATACAAGTAGACTTTGTTTTACTTACTCGTAATGTTTTAGATTATCTCATTAACAAAGGACATCAACATATTGCTTATATCGGAGGACGAGAACATATCGTAGGAAGCACTCAACTTCCTATAGATCCTAGGGAGGAAGAGTTTATTAATTATCTCTCTAAGTTAAACCTTTATAAAGAAAGCTATGTAAGAGTAGGAAATTATGACTTTAAGGATGGCTATGAGCTTATGCATAGTTTAATTAAAGAAAATAAAACTCAAATCCCCTCTGCGGTTTTTATTGCTAGTGATACTTTAGCTATCGGAGCCATGCGTGCACTCAACGAACTAGGTCTTTCTGTTCCTGATGATATCGCTATTATCAGTTGTAATGATATTCCAACTTCACAGTATACTTCACCTCCTCTTTCTACTGTTAAGATTCATACAGAAGATATGGGGCAATACGGAGTTAAATTTTTACTTGAGCAAATTAAAGGAACCCTAAAGGAAAACTTTAAAGTCATCGTCCCCCATGAACTTATTATCCGTGAAAGCTGCTAATACATTCAAAAAAGCCACTAGACATTAAATATTTTTCTATTTAATGTCTAGCGGCTTTTCTTTATCTCTTATATGCTCTAGCTTATTCCATCTCTTTCATCCAAACGAGCATTTCACCTTTTCCCCTATTATTCCAACTACAGTAAGGAATAGCTTTAAAAGTCTGTTCAATATATTGGGGTTTTCCTTCATCATATAGCACAGGCTTTACTTCTGAATAATCTATTTTTTTCCCTTTAAGCTTTGCACATAATAACCCATTTAATAGAGAGGGGTCATATTCTTCTTCTATTTCCTTTGATGTATCTACTACTATTGAAGAAAGGTACTCTCCATTGTCTACTTCCTCTAAACAATAGACCCAAGGTCCTCTCATCACACATACTTTTCCAATATTATCTCTCACCTTTGGATTACAATGCACATATCTAAAAGCTACATCTAACGAGATAGTTATCTCATCCTTATCTTCCCATTCTCTTTCTATATAAATATAACCTTTGTCACAAATAAATGAAGCTACTTGCCCATTGACTTTGACTAACACTTTATTAGAAAAGCCGGGTTTTCTAATAGCTACTGTAAATTTATTTTTACTTTTTTCTAAAGAAATGGCTACCTTTATTTCCCCATCAACCGGATAATTAGCTTGCATCTCTAACTCTACACAATCCCCCCCTAATTGTGCCGTTACTTTACTGGCCACAAATAGATTGACGTAAATTATATTTTCATCTAGTGAATAAATATAATTTCCTAATGAAGCCAATGTTCTTGCAATATTAGGTGGACAGCATGCTACACCAAACCACAATTGCCTAGTGGTTATTATATGACGCATAGTAGGATTCTTCTCGGCTATCTCTGGGACAACCTCTAAGGGATTTACATAGAAAAAATGCCTTCCATCCATAGAAATTCCTGCAAGAATCGTATTATACAATGCATTCTCTACAACATCCATGTACTTTCCATCTCTTGTTATTTGAAACATTCTGCTGGAAAACATAGCTAACCCGATACTCGCACACGACTCTGAATAATTCGTATTATTAGGAAGATCATAATCCGTAGTAAAACGCTCCCCATAAGAAGCAGAACCAATGCTCCCCGTTACATAAAGCTTCTTTCCCACAATATTATTCCAAATTTTCTCGCACTGAAGGAATAAATCTTGATCCTGATACTCATAGGCTAAATCAGCCATTGCACTATATAAATAAACTGCTCTAACGGCATGTCCTTCGGCAGTTGTTTGCTCCATTAAAGGCATATGTGCCTGACAATAATCTAAATCAAAATCTTCAAATTCTGCAAAATGATAGTTTTTGTTTTTAATGCAGTCTTCACTTAAAAAATAACAAGGTTTCTCTCCTCTCGTACGGATAAAATAATTGGCTAATTCGAGATATTCCTTTTTACCAGTCCTGCGATATAACTTAACCAAAGCAAGTTCAATTTCTGGGTGCCCTGGATATCCATGTATCTTATTTTCTTCCTTTCCAAATACTTCACATAAGTAATCTGCAAAGCGGCACGCTACTTCCATAATTTTTGCTTTACCCGTTGCTTCATAATAGGCTACAGCTGCTTCTATTAGATGGCCTGCAGTATACAGTTCATGCCCTTCAAATAAATTTTTCCATCTCTCTTTTCCCTTAATGGTATAGTATGTGTTTAAATAACCATCTTCACATTGTGCATGAGCTATTAACTCTATTGCTTCATCCGCCATTTTTTCAATCTTTGGATTTCTTTTTTTTGCAAGAGAGTAAGCCACTGCTTCTAACCATTTAGATACATCTGTATCTTGAAAAATAGATCCTTGATGCTCTCCTTGCTCCTTCCCACTAGCTATTTTAAAATTTTGGATACAATGACTCTTTTTTGCTCCCTCTACATTATCATTAATTAACTCCCACAAAAAAGGAATAATTATTTCATCTACTAAATCAATATACCTATTCCAAAAGGAATCCTTTATTGAAATCTCACTTAATGCAATACTCTTTAATTTTATTTTTTTCATCTATCCATCCTCGCTATCTATCACAAATGTGTTTATTTCTTGTAACTTTTTAGCTCCTAATTTTTCATCCCTGTCATAACAATACCTTCAACAAAGTACTTTTGCCCAAATAAATAAATGACAACACCAGGCAAGAATGAAAGACAAGTCGCGCACATAATTTTTGCCCAATCTGCTTTTAATCCACTCTTGAACATTGATAGACCAATGGCAATAGTAAATTTATCTGGAGAATTAATATAGACAGTTTGCTGCAATAAGTCATTCCAAAGAGTAATAAATAAAAAGAGAGCTACAACAATCATTGCGGGCTTAATAGCTGGTATAATAATTTGAAATAAAATCTGCATCCTCCCTGCACCATCAATAGTAGCTGCCTCATCTAATTCACGAGGAATAGAGCTAATGAACTGGCGAATCAAAAAAATATTAAAAGCTCCTCCTCCACAAAAGTACGGTAATACCAGTGGCCAATATGTATTTCCTAAACCAAAACCTTGTGTCCACATCATATAAAGTGGGATCAATGTAACCATATTAGGTAATAGCATCGAGCCTACACATAAAGAGAAAAGCAATTTTTTACCTCTAAATCTAAGTCTTGCAAAAGCATATCCACATAAAGTAGCTGTGAAAGTTCCTGCAACCACAGACGGTACAATAATTTTCATTGTATTTGAAAAATATAACCAAAACTTAAAGGTCTCTAATGTTTCTTTGTAATTTGAAAAAAGCCATTTATTAGGAAGGAAAGCAGGTGGCCAAGCATATAACTCTGCATTGGTCATGAGACTAGAACGAAAAATCCACCAAATAGGTAACATCACTAGTGCTGCAATCATTATCAAAAAAGCAAAACATATTAAATTCCCTATCTTCTCTATTTTATTACTATTTTTACGAACTATCATTTGGGTTGTGGATGATACGGTAGCATTTTGCATCTCTTATCACTCTCCTTCATAAAAAATCCAACTTTTACTTGTCTTAAATAAAATTCCTGTAAAAATAGCAATAATAATAAAAAAGACAAATGAAATAGCACATGCATAACCCATTTGGTTACTTTTAAATGCATATTTGTACATCAAATATGTCATAAACATAGAAGAATTACCCGGTCCACCGTTTGTTAGTGCCAAAGCTGGCGTAACAACTTGCATATTGGTTATCAAACTCATTAACAAATTATAGAATATAATAGGAGACATACAAGGAATTGTAATGTTACAAAACCTTTGCCAACTGTTAGCTCCATCAATTTGTGCAGCTTCATGATAAACACGAGGAACATTTTGTAATCCTGCTAAAAATATAACGATTAGGTTTCCTGAAAGCCATACAGCAATCAAGGCTAATGATGGAATGACTGCCACAGAATCATTTAAAAACATAATATTCTTTATTCCTATTGCTTTTAAAATATAATTAAATAAACCAAAGTTAGTTTCATAGAGCCATGACCACCCGATATAAACTGCAGCAGCTGGTAAGATATAGGGAAGGTAAAAAAGAACTCTAAACATGCCCCTTGCAGGGATCTTTCGATTCAAAAGCATTGCTATAACTAATGAATAAATCATGCTTCCTATAACTGCAATAATAGAAAATATAACTGTAACTTTAATAGAGTCCTTGAAATAAGGATCTACTGCAAACAAACGAATATAGTTATTGATCCCATTAAATACAGGTGCACTTATCCCCTTCCACTTAAATAAGCTAAGAACAAGAACAGCGAATAATGGTACATACGTAAGGAATATTAGCCCCACAAAAGCTGGAATAAGACATAAGTATGCTGTTCTTTCTTCCTGCCTCATTACCGGAGTTCCCCTTTTTTTCATACACTCTTTTTTTTGCATTACTCATACCTCCAGTTATATAAGTAGACGCCCATCTCCTAAATATGTAGTAGGCGCCTACTTATAAGTAATGATTAGTTATTTCCTGCGTGTGCTTCTTCTAGTGCTACAAAGCAATCATTAATTGCTTTCTCTGCTGTAATCTTACCTGTCCAAACATCTCCAAGTACAGAAGATAATAAACTATTGAAATCTGTGGTGTTGTTTACATAATACCAAGATGCAGGTTTCGCATATTCCATTGCATAGTCTACCAATACCCCTTTAGCTTCTTCATATTCAGGATATGCTGGATTTTCAAGCCACTTACGCGTTAAGGTTTCATCTTTATAATAGGAATCTAAGGTTGGCATCCAAATACCTGTTGCAATTAAAGCATCCCAGTTGTTTTCTTCTAATGCATACCATTTTAAAAATTCCATAGCTTCTTCTGGGTGTTTTGTCTGTGAAAATACAACATTAGGACCACCTGTATTAATCGTTACTTTTTCTTTCATGTAAGGAAGTACACCTACACCATAATTTAAGCCTTCTTCTCTCGCTGCTGCTAAGCAAGTTCCTATATTCCAAGCACCATTCGTTGTCATCGCACATGTTCCTGCAATAAGTGAACGTTGTACACCATCATCTGTTAAACCAGAAGATAAGGGTGCAACATGTTCAACTAAATATAAGTCAGCAATTTTTTGAAGAGCTTCAATAGCTGCTGGGTCATTAATGATAACTTTGCTTCCATCTTCACTATAAAAACCACTTCCATTTGATAAACACCATACCTCAAGCTGCCAAGTTAAATTTTCAATCATACATCCATATTGAACGATGTTATCCTTATCAAACCCTGGATCATTAGGTGTCTTACCATTTTTATCTAACGTTAACTTTTTAGCAACCTCTACAAACTCATCCCACGTCCATGCTTCATCTGCATTAGCTGATGGATAAGGGATACCTGCTTTATCAAACATATCTTTATTGTAATAAAGTAAGAGAGATTCAAAAGCAGTAGAATAAGCTACGGGTTTCCCTTGATACGTAAATGCTAAACTATCAAGTGGCCTAGCTTCACTTCCATCATACATTTTACTAATATCATATAGCATTCCTTGTTCTGCCCATTGAATAACACCGGCTTCGCTCATAATAGCACAATCTGGTAACTGACCAGCCGCTGCCATAGTATTAAGTTTTTCCATATAAGTTTCCCATGGGATAGGCATACATTCCACTTCTATGCGATCTTGTGACGCATTAAACTTATCAATTGTTTTTTGTGTATTTTTAGCCTCATCTTCCCCTCCCCATAATGCATAAGTAAGATGAACTTTTTCTCCTGCTGTAGAGTCCTTAGTTTCTGCAGTAGCTGATTTCTGCGTCGCCGGTGTAGCTGATTCGGCTGGTTCAGTCTTTGATGACCCACAAGCTACAACGCCAAAAGGCAATGTGATAACCATTAAAAGTGTAAGCAGTTTCTTTTTCATTATTAATTACCCCTTTTCTTTTTATTCTACAGTAGCTCTTGCTACATGTAATCTTGTATTCATACTACTAACTCAAGCTTCTTCTCCTATTTCTTATCTAATCCATCAAATGAACCTTCATTCGAATTACATTCCAGGAACTTTTAGAAAGTAAAGAAGTTAAATAAGTATCTTCCACCTTTGTCTGAGCAGATTGAGTAGGAAAGATATTTTCCTTCTTTACTGTGTTTACCATTCCTAAATCATTAGAGGTTAATTGAATATGTTCGATAAGTTGGCACTTTCCAAAGCCTTTTAAGTCACACGTTAGTTGTAATGTTTCTTGAATGCTTCTATTAACTGCAAACAGAGTCAACTCATTCTTTTCTTCATCAAAAACGCTAGCCGTTTCTAAATAAGGAACATCACAGAAATTTTTACTATCATACTTTGAACTATCTACACTGGATTTCATAACTATTCCCCTACCATAAAGTGAAGCATGAAGAAAAGGCCAAAAAATAGTTTGTTTCCATAGCTTTCCCCCATTAGGCTCTGTCATAATAGGAGCTATTGCATTAATTAATTGAGCTAGACACGCTATCTTAATCCTATCCGCATGATTGAGTAAGGTAATAACCATCGTCCCAAATAAAAGTGCATCCTCCATAGTATAAATATCTTCCAAAAGTTGGGGTGCCTTTTTCCATGGTTCCTGTCGCATCTTTTTATTATCAGCTTCTATGGAATGGTACCAAACATTCCATTCATCAAAGCTCAGCATAAGTGTTTTTCTTGAACGTTTTTTTGCTTTCACATAGTCACATACAGCTACAACTGTTTTTATAAACTGCTCCATACCTAGAGACTGTGCCAATCGGTCCTCCACATCCTCTGCGCGACTACCTAAGTATTGATGAAGAGAAATATAGTCTACTTCATCATATGTATGTGTAAGTGTTTCTTCTTCCCAACAAGGGAAGCTAGGCATCTCTGGATACGAGCTCCCACAGGAAACTAGTTCAATAGAAGGGTCTATCATTTCATAGCACGTGCTGTCTCACAGGCTACTCGCCCATATTCCGTTGCTGTTTTGTGTCCTATTTGCCATGTACCATCCATTTCATTGCCAAGGCACCATGTTTTAATCCCATAGGGTTCCTTTACCCCATGCTTAACACGCTTGTCACTATACAAGGTTCCACTTGGCATATTACAGTACTCTAACAAATCACAAGCAGCATCTATTCCCCGTGTCCCTAGATTAACAGCCATCATAATATCTGCATGGACTTCTTTTGTCCATTTTGCAAACTCATTAAGGCCTACCTCATTAGTTTCTATAGATCTCCAAGCACGCTCTAAACGCCTAGGACGTCCCTCAATAGGACCTACCCCATCTTCCCATCTATACCCAGACACAAAATTGCCACCTGGATAACGAATAATAGGGATCCTTAGCATCTTTACAGCTTCAATAACATCCTTACGAAAGCCCCCTTCATTAGATAAAACATTACCCGGTTGATAAAGGCCGTCATATACCACCCTTCCCACCTGTTCAATAAAAGAACCAAATAAACGTCCATCTACAGTTCCTATTTGAAAATCCTTATCTAGTACTATCTTTGCGCGAACTTTATTCATTACCATCCCCCACCACTTCATTCATAGTTACCTAATCGATTAGGTAAACTGTATTTTTTATACGAAGCAAACTCTCGCTTCGTATAATTTTTACCTACATTTTTTATATATTCAGTTTATTTATATTTGTATCTTAGCACATTTATACTAATTAATTCAAGTTATATTTTAAAATTTATTATTTTTTTGAAAATTAACTGAATCGATTAGGTTACTTTTATTTACCTATAATAGACTTGTAATAGAGGCACGTTCATAAATTTCACAATTTAACAGAATGGGTTTACACTCTGCCATGCTAGGCATTTTTTGCTGTTTAATTTGTGTAAAAACTAATTCTGCACTTTTGCGTCCCATTTCATTAAGAGGAGGAGCCACACTAGAAAGTGGAGGTGTATAACCTTCACACCAATCAATGTTATCATATCCGAATAATGAAACATCTTTTCCAATAGTGATACCTTTTTCTAAACAGCGTTTATACACTCCACCAGCTATCCTATCACTAAATGCAAATATAGCTGTCACTCCTGCATCAATTAATTCATCTGTATGCCTATAACCATTCTCCCTATCCCATTCTCCATAGCAAACGATCATCTCATTATAAGGGATATTCTGTTCATGAAGTGCACGTTGATATCCTCTTAATCGCCATTGTGCTGTTATATTAAGTCGTGGACCAGAAATAACCCCTATCTTTTTATGTTTTTTTTTCAATAGCAATTTAGTTACTTTATAGGCGGCTACCTCATCGTTAAATAATACTGAAGAGTAGATTTGTTCTTTAGGATAACAATAAGCATATACGAACGGCACATTAATGCGAGAGGGTAAATAAGTAACCTCTCGAGAATGATATCCTACATAAATAATGCCTTCTACCTGCTTTGCTGCCATATTACTAATCATCATATTAAACAATTGTTGATGTTTAGGCGTATCTGTAAAGTCATTATTATACCTTTTAAAAAGACGCATATTCGCCAATATAATCTCATAGTTATTTTCCTCACAGTATTCATCAATCCCATCAACAATCTCTGGTGTGTTGAAAACTGTTAAATCTTCTGTTATAACACCTATACTATTAGTCTTTTGTTGCTTTAAACTTTTTGCCAAGCTATTAGGACGATAGTGTAAGCTCTCTGCTACCTCAAATATCTCTCGTGTCTTAGCTGGACCTGCAGCCCCTATCCTACCATTAAGCACATTTGACACTGTAGCTGTTGATACCCCCACAATTTTAGCTATATCTTTAACTGTAGCCATATCTATACTCCTTTTAATCTATTGTATCCATCGCAAAAACTACTGATTATGCATCATTATACTACTTTATTTTTAAAATTTACAGACTTTAAGTCATTCTCCTCCCTTTTAATTTCCTACTCCCTGCAAGTAGCCTTTTTATATAACTTGTTACCCCTTCAATAAAGTTAGGCTATCCTAGGCTAATATGCCTCTTCTAATGATTAAATCTATTGTAACATAAACAAAAAAGGTAGAGACTTTTTTTATTTAATCTCTACCTTTTGAGGTATATTTTCTCTTTAGTTTTGATATAGCTTTCTTAATAGAATGAACTATGGATCTATTTGTCAAAGGAAGGATTAAAAGCATAGAAATTCTTTTTATTTAAATCATCTTGGAGCATACGTAAACTTTCTCCAAAACGTTGATAGTGTGTAACTTCCCTTGCCCTTAGGAACTTAATAGGAGCACATACATCAGGATCTTTTATAACGCGCAAAAGATTATCATACGTTGTACGGGCTTTTTGCTCTGCAGCCATGTCTTCATGCATATCTGTAATGGGATCTCCTTTAGATTGGAAAGTCATTACACTATAAGGTACGCCACTTGCTGCAACAGGGTATAAACCGGTAGTATGGTCAATATAATAAGGAGCAAATCCAGATTTTTCAATTTCATCCATAGATAAATTTCTAGTTAATTGATAAACAATAGCACAAACCATTTCCATATGAGCAAGCTCTTCAGTTCCTATATCGGTTAATACGCCAATGACATTTTTATTACTCATGGAATAGCGTTGAGATAAATAGCGCATGGATGCACCTAATTCCCCATCTGGTCCTCCAAATTGACTAATAATAAGCTGAGCCATTTTTGCATCAGGATTGGCGATATTTACTGGAAACTGTAATCTTTTTTCATAATGCCACATAACTTAATCCTCCATTTCCCATGGCCAAGGTGAATTAACCCAGGTCCATTCATTACTTTCTTGAACGTCATCTGAAGTAAGTGGTCCAAAATAACGTACATATTCATTTACAGCCTGCTTGCTCAATTTTAAGTATTGATTATAAAAGGCTAATGCGTTTTGATCCGTTGGATGTGTATCTAAAAAAAGAACGGTATCAAATAACGCAAAATTAATACTACTAATTAAATCTAATAGTTCACTTTGCTGATTTCTTATTGACATGCTTTCGTCCCCTTTCCACCATAGAAAGGAAGATCCAATTGTTTAAATAGTGTCCCCCTCTTAAAAGCCTCTTTGGGTTCATAAAGGTCTTTCCATTGTTGCCAAGGTACATAAGCCATAGCGATAGGAAGTTCTTGTATTTCTTCGTTAGCATAGTTGTTACTATATGATGAAGGCATTATATTCATACCCATATTCTCATTAGGAGTTGGGCGATTATAATAAGATTGTCTTCTATTAATCATCTTTATTCTCCTTTCCTACTTGCTAAAAAATGATAGATTTCATTTTTCTACTGCTTAACACATTAACAATATATGACAATTTTATATAAATGATACTATTTTTTCATTTTTTGCTAAATTTATTTTGCTTATCTAGTTCGTAAAATAGACATGATTCTCGCCCTTTGAGAAGATTAAATAGTTCCTCAAAACTTATTACATTGAAGACAAAAGGGTTATGGAATGCCTCTCATTCCATAACCCTTTTAATCGTTTAATAAATCTATTTCTTTATTCTTTTACAGTAGCATAAGGCCAATCAATAATTCCCCCAAAATCATAAACATGGGTATAGCCCAAATCTACTAGCTTATTTGCCGCATTATTACTTCTTCGCCCACTACGACAATAGATTAAGATACGTGCATCTTTGTCTGAGATGACCTCTTCTATCTTGGATTCGATCTCATAATCTGGTAGAAGGATGGCATGCTCTATATGCCCTTCATTGTATTCTTCAATTGTACGTACATCCAAAATAACATCATATTCTTCATCATCTATTATGGCTTTAGCCTCTTGAGCTGTTAATACTTGAAGCTCTTCTGATTGCTTATTGCTACAGCCTATAAGCATTACCAGGCTTAAGCCAAGAACTATTATCATTTTTTTCATAACCCCCACTCCTTCTCCTTTGATTTTTATTTAATAAGTATAGACTATTTTTTACTTATTATCTGTAATTAAGTCACATAGCCATTCTTTTAGAAAAAATCATTCTAAAACTTGTACCTTGTCCCTCTTTACTTTCTACCTTTAATTCTATATCATGTCTTATAGCAATTTGATAAGCAATGGCTAGACCTAACCCTGTTCCTGTTTTATTACTTTCTATATGTGACTTATAAAACTTTTCAAAGATATAAGGAAGCTCCTTATTATGAATGACTTCTTGAGGATAGTGTAAGAAATCTTTGTGGCAAATTTGTGTCTTTTTTAGGTTCTTTCTCTTGCATTTCAAAAAAACAATAACTCATACTAGCTCATCACCCTGTAACTCTATAGAATACGCAGGAATGATCCCATACAAAAAAACACCCTTTCGGGTGTCCTTCTCCTTATACTCTCAAAAACAAATACTACAACTTTAACCTTTTATTGTTAGGTCAAACCCTCGAACCGTTAGTACTTAGTACCTACATGCATTACTGCACTTACAGCCTAAGCCTATCTACCTCATAGTCTCTAAGGGGTCTTACTCCATTTCTGGATGGGAAGTCTTATCTTGAGGGGGGCTTCACGCTTAGATGCCTTCAGCGTTTATCCCTTCCAGACTTGGCTTCTCTGCTATGCCTTTGGCAAGACAACAGATGCACCAGTGGTCCGTTCATCCCGGTCCTCTCGTACTAAGGACAACTCCTCTCAAACTTCCTGCGCCCACGACGGATAGGGACCGAACTG
>NZ_PEDL01000023.1 GCF_002735925.1 Sporanaerobium hydrogeniformans
CCATACTTATTTGCTAAAAACCGTTTTCCTCCTTCGCCATTCATGTATGCATTTACAATTTTTTTCTTGAATTCATAATCATATTTTGCCATAAAAAAAACGACCTCCAATTGTTAGATTTTCAGGTCTAACTTTTGGGGGTCGGTTCAGCATACAAGGTGGTCGCCTTTTTCTTTTACCTTAGACACTACACTCAAACTTTCATAGTATCTTAAGTAAATCTTAATCAAGATATAAAGGAACTCGTTAGCACTCTAATGACAGGAAAAGGTCTACGAAGGATGACTATGAAAGTTGGATTGTCAACATTTCCCTTGGATCCAGGGGTATCTATAAGAATAGATTGAGACTTGGATAACCCGGTTAGTTCCTTAAGTTGATGCTGAGGTAACTATGCTCGGGGAAACTACTATTTAGCTCTAAATTTATATATGTCTTACAATAATAAATCTATCATGAATTTAATAAAGTAATGGCAAAGTTAGTGAAGGAAGTTAAGATAGTACGAGTTACATGAACATAAGTATATTGTTAGCATAAAAATGAATTTAAATACCAATAAAACTCTTATAAAACTATACTTTTTAATCATATTTATATAAGTGTTATGTTATACTAGTTCTTATAGAGAGATACTCTTTTTCGGAGGGAATAAATGGACGTATGTTATAACAAATTATTTAAATTATTAATAGACAAAGGGATGAAAAAAGCGGACTTAAGAAGAAGCACAGGGATAAGCCCTAATACATTAACAAAGCTAAGTAATCACGAATATGTATCGATGGAAGTCTTAGTAAAGATTTGCAGGGTATTAGAGTGTGACTTTGGCGATATTGTGGAAATAGTACCTAGTAAGGCAAAAGAGCAAGACTAATCTACATGAGTACACCAGTTAATAATAAGAGATGGAGAATAATCAATGGAAGATAAAAAGTATAGTGCAGGTGGCGTTAAGTTTTCTTTTTGGTTTGCAGAATTTCGTAAGATGATAGAGCTACTTAATGAAGGATACACCTTTGACGAAATCAAAGAAAAAGCAATCAATGAGAATCTATTTTTGACACCTACCCAGGCAAGAGCAAAGCAAATTTATACAACCGTTTCAAATCGTATAAAAACTTTAGATAAAGGATTTTATCAGCTTTTTAAAACTAGTGATGTATCTAATCAAAAGCTTATCAATGTGATTGCTATTATGAAGTCAGATCAGCTGTTTGCAGATTTTGTATATGAAGTTTATCGTGAGAAGCTTCTTATTGGTATAGATGAGTTAGCAGATAGTGATATTCGTATTTTCTTTAGGGATAAACAAGTACAAAGTGAGAAAGTAGCTTCTTGGCAGGATTATACCTTAAAGCGTTTAGGGGCTTATTATAAAACTGTTTTAATGGAAGCAGGTATGATAGAAAATAGTACAAGCACGACAAGAAAACTAATCAGACCTATCATGGACAAGGTACTAGCAGACCATTTATTAGCAAGTGACATGAAATTTTATTATGATGCAGTAACAGGAGTGAGATAAATGGCAAGTTTACAAGAGAGACTGGATTTAGCAGAAAACCTCATTAAAAGAGAAAGCTTTCGTCAAAACAAAGGCCTAGGTAATGAAGTAGGCTACTATATATTTGATTATCCAGCAGAGCATGAGCTACTGGTAAGAGAGCATATAGACTATATGAAAGCTAGAAATGCCAAAGGCAACGAAGGCTATGAACTAGTGATATGTGACCTCTATGATATGATTATTGATATTTTAGAGGAAGAAGGATTTTTAGAACAATGTTATCGCTTTGAGGAGAAAAAAGGCTTAGAGCGTATTATAAAGGCAGTTGGTAATTTACTACAAGTAAATGATGACACTAGTCTTATTGTGGAACGTATTAAAGAACGTACACCAAAGGATGCCGTAGTATTTCTCGTAGGGATAGGGAAATGCTACCCCATTCTTAGATCTCATAAAGTACTTAATAATTTACATCAAGCCATCGACTATGTACCAGTAGTCATGTTTTATCCTGGTAAATATGATGGTCAGGCATTAATGCTCTTTTCGGAAATAAAAGATGATAATTATTATAGAGCTTTCAAGCTCGTAGAATAAGGGGGAAAATCATGTTATTAAAAGAAATGTTTGCAAAACCTATTGATAGAGATATTAAAGGTGTTATTAAAGTAGGACAAAGAGATGAAGAAAACATTAGTCAAGAGCTAGAAGAGTATGTAGTGACGAGAGAGCTTCAAAAACACTTTGCAGAGTTCTTTGCTAGCTACAAAAAAGGGATCAATGGCAATACAGATAAGATGGGGGTATGGATTTCAGGTTTCTTTGGAAGTGGTAAATCTCACTTCTTAAAAATCCTCTCTTACTTATTAGCTAACAAAGAAGTTAATGGCAAGAAAGCTTTAGATTACTTTATAGAGGATCAAAAAATAAAAGATCCAATGGTACTCGCAGATATGAGACTAGCTTCAACCGTGCCAACAGATGTAGTGCTTTTTAATATTGACTCTAAAAGTGAGATGTCAAGTAAACAATCTGAGCATGCTATTGTTGCTGTTTTCTTAAAGGTATTTAATGAAATGCAAGGTTTTTGCGGTTCTATTCCTATTCTGGCCGATTTAGAGCGTAGCCTAGAGGAAGTAGAACGCTACGAAGAGTTTAAAACGTTATTTGAAGAAGAATTCGGGAAAACTTGGGAAGCTTCAAGACATAAATTTGACTTTATTCAAGACACAGTAGTAGATGTCCTTGTAGAGATGGGCTTTATGAGTGAGCCTGCAGCACGTAACTGGTGTGAAAAAGTAGGAGAACCTTATAATATTAGTATTGAAAGCTTTGCAAAATTAGTGAAAGACTATCTAGATAGAAAAGGCAACAATCATCACATTGCCTTCCTAGTAGATGAGATTGGTCAGTATATTGGAGATGACTCTAAACTCATGCTCAATCTTCAAACAGTGGCAGAGGATTTAGGGACAGCTTGTAAGGGTAAAGTATGGATTATCGTAACAAGTCAGCAAGACATTGACTCTGTTACCAAGACGAAAGGGAATGACTTCTCTAAGATTCAAGGGCGCTTTGATACAAGACTTTCTCTATCTTCAGCCAATGTAGATGAAGTCATCAAGAAGAGAATTCTAGAAAAGACACCAACAGCTCATCAAACCTTAGAACTGACTTATGAACAGGAACAAACCATTATTAAAAACCTTATTGTCTTTAATGATGAAGTAGAGAAGAAGCTGTACTCAGATAAAGCTAACTTTGCAAGCATTTATCCTTTTGTACCTTATCAGTTTAACTTATTAGCAAGTGTACTAACTTCTATTAGAACACACGGAGCATCTGGTAAACATCTATCAGAAGGGGAACGTTCTATGCTTGCCCTTTTCAAAGAGTCTGCAGCTAAGCTGATTAATAAAGAAGTAGGGACACTTATTCCATTTAATGTGTTTTATGATGCATTGCATCAGTTTATAGATCATAGCCATAGTAGCGTGATTATTAGGGCAGCAGATAATAGTATCATTAACCCTGATCATGAGGAGAACTGCTTTAATGTCAATGTACTCAAAACTCTCTTTATGATCAAATACGTAAAAGAAATTAAGGCAACAGCAGAAAACATAACTAGCTTAATGGTGGATAATATTCATGCAGATCGTATGAGCATGAAAGAGAAAGTAGATGCTGCCCTTAAAGTATTAGTAAGTCAAAGCCTCATTCAAAAACATGGCGAAATCTATGTGTTCTTAACCAATGAAGAGCAAGAGATTAATCGTGAAATCGAAAATCAAGTAGTGGAAATGGGAGATGTGATATTAAAGGCATCAGAAGTAATCTTTGATGACATTTTCCCAGATAAAAAATACCGTTATCCAGCCTTTAATGGCCGCTATACCTTTGCTTTTGGCCAATGGGTAGATGATAGACCTTACAGAGCTAATCAAAGTCATGATATAGGTGTGAGAATATTAACCCCTCAATCTGAGTACAGTGGAGAGGATGCTACACTGAAGATGATGTCAGGTCAAAGTAGAGAAGTATTAGTGGTTCTCCCTAATGACAATACTTTCTTAGAAGAAACGAGAGTAGCGCTTAAAATAGAGAAATTCCTAAAGCTTAACACAGCAACAAGCCTTCCGAAGTTTGAACAAATTAAAGATGCTAAAAGTGCAGAGATGAGAGAATGCAAAGAAAGGGCTAAACTCTTTTTAATAGAAGCCCTTAAAAATGCAGATATTTATGTAAATGGGGATAAAGCGGCTATTGGTGCCAAAGACGTATCTGCTCGTATTAATGAAGCGTTAAGTAAACTCATTGCCAGTGTATATCATAAGCTAGAATACATTACAAGACCTATGAATGAAGCTAGTATTCGTGGTTTACTAAAAAGTTCTAATCAACAGGTATTAGGCTTAGAAGAAGTGAAAGATGCCAACGTACATGCCCTTAACGATATGCTGAGCTATATTGCAGATAATTCAGCACTTCATATGAAAACCTCTATGAAGACCTTAATGGAACGTTTTATGAAAGCACCTTATGGTTTTGTAGAAGATGATGTAGAGTGGCTAGTAGCAAAGCTCTTTAAAGAAGGGGAGATTGCTCTTACTGTCAATGGCTCAGCAGTGACCTTGCTCAATAAATCAGAAGACGAACTAGTTCGTTATATCACAAAGAAAGAGTTTGTAGATAAACTCCTTACAGAGCGCCGTCAAAAAGCCAATGATAAACAAAAGAAAAATGTAAAAACTATTATGAAAGAGTTATTTAATACCACATCAGTAGCAGATGATGACGATGCCATTATGAGCAGTTTTAAAAAGTACGCTACCAATCTCATGAGTGACCTAGAAAAGTATGAGATGATGTATCAAAACAAAGCTTTCCCAGGTAAAAAGGTAGTGGCTAAAGCTAAAAATTCACTAAGAAGCATCTACCAAGTACAAGCAGCTGGTGAATTCTTCGATACCCTTAGTAAACAGCTAGATGACTATCTGGATTTAGCAGAAGACCTAGAGCCTGTACAAAGCTTCTTTGCAGGTAGTCAAAAAGAAATCTTTGAAACAACATTAGATTTAATGGCTATTTACGAAGAAAGTAAAACCTTTATTGCTAGCCCAGAAATAGAAGCTGTAGTAGCGGATATTAAAGGAATTTTAACCAAAGAACAACCTTATAAAGAGATTCCAAAGCTCCCTGAGTATGTTGAAAAGTTTAGAACACTTTACAATGCCCTACTCACTAGCCTGGAAGAACCTATTATAGAAACCATTAATCTAGCCAAAGCACGTATCTTTGAGGAATTAGAAAACAAACCTTATAAAGATCAGGTAAGTGCAGGCTTTAGAGTACGTTTTGAAGAGCTTTATGATAAAGTGGAAAAATGTAATAACGTAGCCAAGCTTCAAAGTATTAAGGCAGAAGCAGAAGCGCTTAAAATACGTATACTCAATGAAATGGCTACAAAAGATGAAGTCCTTGCCAAAGAAGCAGCTAGGAAGGCAGCAGAAGAGCAAAAAAGGATGCAACAAGAAAAAGGTATAGATGGTGGAGGAATAGTAGCAGAACCAGTGGTACCAATGCCTAAGGTAAAAACGAAGAAAAATATTAGCATTCGTACGGTGAGCCCTACTATTTCATGGGAAATCGAAACGGAGCAAGATGTAGATAAATACTTAGCACAGCTTAAAGCAAGAATCTTAAAAGAATTAGCAGAGGACACAGTGGTTAATATTGAGTTTTAAAAGATGAAAAAGGCAGGAAGCGGCATGGATAGCCAAGAGAAGGTAATATATCATGGTCACCATATGAGAATAGAATATCCTGAGATTCGAAAACATCGATTTACAAAGGATTTCTCATGGGGGTTTTATTGTACGGAAATACAAAAACAAGCAGAGAAATGGGCGAGTAAATTTAATACGTCAATCATTAATGTCTATAAACTAAAAGATATAGAACATTTAAATGTGAAACAATTTGAGGACTATACAGATGAATGGCTTGAATTTGTGGTGAATTGCCGTAGTGGCAAAACCCATGAATATGATGTAGTGATTGGACCAATGGCTGATGACACCATTTATGATTATATAGAGGCTTATATAGAAGGCCAGATGAATAAACAGAAGTTTTTTGAGTTAATGAAGTTTAAGTATCCTACACATCAAATTAGTTTTCATACCATTAAAGCACTAGACCATCTTGATTTCTTTAAAAGTTATACCATATAAGAAGATATAAGATAATGGGGTATTACATGAGGAGGTACAAATGAATAAAGCAGCCATTAAAAACTTTGCCATATGGGCAAGACAAAAATTAATAGAGGATATAAGCTACAAAGCAGGGCTTATGGGGATTACAGAAAAGGGAATTAATGTACCGCTCCCACAATCCACAAGAGATATTCAGTTTTTTAACATTGGGGCAAAAGAACCTTTTAGTATCTCAGGAAATGAGATTAGACAACGTGAAAAGTTAGTTCAAGAGATTAAGAGTAAAGAAATAGACTCAGATTACAGCACAGCCTATAAAAGCGTTATAGAAGAAGTAGCATATACTTGGTTTAACCGTTTAATCGCTGTACGTTTTATGGAGGTAAATGACTATTTACCTTCTAAAATACGCGTACTCTCTTCAGAAGCAGCAGGTAAGAGTGAACCAGATATTGTAACCACACCTTTTGAAGCGGATCTAGACTATACAGATACAGAGAAGCAAAAAATTGTAGCGCTTAAAGGGGAAAATCATTTAGATGAGCTATTTCGTATGCTCTTCATTAAACAGTGCAATGCCTTAAATGAAGTTTTACCTCAGCTTTTTGAGAAAACAAGTGACTATACAGAGTTACTATTAAATATAGCTTTTACGGATAAAGAAGGTATTGTTTATCATTTAGTTAATGATATTAATGAAGATGATTTTAATGTAGAAAAAGAAGGGCAAGTTGAGATTATAGGTTGGTTATATCAGTATTATAATACGGTACCAAAAGACGAGACTTTTGCCCTTTTAAAGAAGAACGTTAAAATCACAAAAGAAAGAATACCAGCAGCTACTCAGCTCTTTACACCAGACTGGATTGTACGTTATATGGTGGAAAACTCATTAGGACGTATGTGGGTAGAAGGACATCCTAATGAAGAGCTAAAAAAGAACTGGCAATACTACTTAGAAGAAGCAGAGCAAGAAGAAGAAGTTAAAAAGCAACTAGAAGCCATAAGAGCGGAGTATAGTGAGCTAAAACCAGAAGACATTAAAGTGATTGATCCGTGTATGGGGAGTGGTCATATTTTAGTATATGCCTTTGATGTACTCATGCAGATTTATGAAAGCTATGGTTATAGCCAAAGAGATGCAGCTAAAAGTATTATAGAGCACAATATTTATGGTTTGGATATTGATAATAGAGCATATCAACTAGCTTATTTTGCAGTTATGATGAAGGCAAGAGCGTATAACCGTAGAATTTTAAGTAGTGGTGTGAAATGTAATCTCTATGCGATTAAAGAAAGTAATAGTATTAATAGAGCACATTTGCAGTACTTTGGAAGTAATCTTAGTCCTATAGAAAGAGAAAAAGCTATTAGAGAAATCACAGAGATATTAGATACGATGAAAGATGCGAGAGAGTATGGATCTATTATTGATGTGAAGCCATTTAATAAGGAGCTATTAGAGCAGTTTTTAGAAGGACATAATGCTCATGAACAGATGTCATTTGAGACAGTAGGGATTGAAGAAACACAAGAGAAACTCATGGAATTGATACAGATTGCTTATGTGATGGCTCAGAAATATGAGATAGTCATTACTAATCCACCATATATGGGTGCAAGTGGTATGGGTGTGAAGCTTTCTGAGTATGTGAAGAAGAACTATCCTGACAGTAAGAGTGATTTGTTTGCAGTGTTTATTGAACGTTGTGGTGAGATGAATAAGAGAAATGGCTATCAAGGGATGATTACACAGCATGCGTGGATGTTTTTATCTAGTTATGAAAGGTTACGAAGTAAAATATTAAATAAAAATATTGTTAATATGCTTCATTTAGGAGCAAAGGCGTTTGATGAAATTGGTGGAGAGGTTGTACAGACAGCTAGTTATATTTTAGGACATAGAAATATAACTATGTATGCAGGTAATTATAGAAGATTAGTTAGCTATATTGGGGAAAAGGAAAAAGAAATGGCTTTCAAAACAAGGAAAGAAGAATTTATTACAGGACAGATTAATTATTTAAAGATACCAGGAAAAGTATTTGCATATTGGATTAGAAATTATGATGTTTTTAATTATGGTAATATAGGAGAAAAATTTGTTTCGGGAGGAAGAAATAAAACACACAATAATGAACTATATGTTAGAAAATGGTGGGAGATAAATGACAACAGCAGATGGCAGTTTTATGAAAATGGTGGAACATATAGGAAATGGTATGGAAATTATACAGATGTAGTAGATTGGTCAGAAGAAGCAAAAAAAAGTTATGCATCACATGGAGGACTATATAATGAAAGGTTTTGGGGGAAAGAAGGGGTATGTTGGAATTTAATAACTTCAAGTAATAATGGATTTAAGATAAAAACTAAAAACTTTCACTATAGTTCTGGTTCGCCTACTATATTTTCTCAAGAAAATGATAGTGGATTAGAAGTACTAGGATTTTTAAATTCTAGAGTGGCAAATTTTTTGTTAAAGGTATTTAATCCAACTTTAAACACAACTGTAAATGATGTTTTGTCATTGCCGTATTTTTGTCCAGATAAAGAACAGATAATCAAAAATGTTAAACAAGCCATAAAAATAGCCAAGGCTGATTGGGATTCGTTTGAAATAAGTTGGGATTTTGGTAAACATCCATTTGTTAAATATAGAAATGAGATAGCAGATAGTACCTTAAAGGATATAAGTGATGTAATGTTAAGTCAGGTATATATAAAGTGGAAAGAAGAGCTAGATACTCGCTATGATATACTTAAACAAAATGAAGCAAACATAAATTATATTTTTGAAGAAGCATATAAACTAGAGATACATGATACTAAAAGTATTGATATGCCTACTATATACACTTCTGATGTAGAAAAAGATGTACGTTCATTTATTTCCTATGCGGTAGGCTGTATGTTTGGACGTTATAGTCTTGATGTAGAAGGTCTTGCCTATACAGGTGGAGAGTGGGATGATAATAAATACTCAACCTTTATTCCAGAAAAAAGCAACATTATTCCTATCACTGATGAAGAATACTTTGAAGATGATATCGTAGGTTTATTTGTTGCCTTTGTAAAGAAAACTTTTGGAGAAGCTACTTTAGAAGAAAATTTAGACTTTATTGCTCAGGCACTTGGTAATAAGGGGAATTCCTCAAGAGAAATCATTCGTAATTACTTTATTAAAGACTTCTTTAAAGACCATTGTAAGGTTTATCAAAAACGTCCTATTTATTGGCTCTTTGATAGTGGTAAGCAAAATGGCTTTAAAGCCTTAATTTATATGCACCGTTATGATGAAAATACCATTGGTAACCTTCGTATTGACTACCTTCATAAAATGCAACGTGTTTATGATAGTGAGATTAGCCGTATGCAAGAGATGATAGCTAATAGTGGTAATGCTCGTGAAATAGCAGCATCTGAAAAGCGTAAAGAGAAGCTTACTAAGCAGCTGAAGGAAGCGAGAGAGTATGATGAGAAGATTGCACACCTTGCTGTAGCACGTATTGGTATTGATTTAGATGATGGTGTGAAAGTGAATTATGAGAAAGTGCAGACTGGTACGGATGGTAAGAAGTTAGAGATATTGGCAAAGATATAAGTTAAATAGTTTCCCTAGCATTTTCAGATGCTAGGGATTTTTATATATGTCATTATCGAAAATAGAGTAGCAGGATAGGTATTATATGTAGTTTTTTGATGGTAATTGATGTAGAATTATATATAATATTTAAAAAATAAAATTAAAATCTATACTTAAAATGATATTAGTAAAGAGGAGTAGCGTATGTATATTAGTTGGTTGAGAATTGAAGGATTTAGAAATTTTGTAAATGAAACTATTAATTTTGCTGATAAGACACTTGTAATTGGAACCAATGATGTTGGTAAAACAAATATGATATATGCCTTAAGGTTATTATTTGATAAAAGTCTAAGTGAAAGGGATTTAGAGTTAAGTAATAGTGATTATAATGCCTATACTAGTGCAACTACCATAAAAATAACAGTTTGTATAAAAGATATTAAGGAGGATTGTTTACGAAGTACATTTAATGGAGATATACAAAATGATTCTATGATTATTCAATATCAAAATAGTAAAAATGGAGAGTTTGCCATTTATACGGGTGCTACAGAAGAGTTATTACAAGCTAAAGCAGGAAGATTTTATTTAAAAAGGTTAAACTTAGAATATGTTAATAGTAATAGAGACATCCTATCATTTATGAAGCGTACTAAGTTGCAGCTACTAGATAGATCCAAAGAAAATTTGCTAGAAGCACAAAAGACAAGTGATGCCATAACAGTACAGGCTTTACAAGATGATCTTAAAGCAATGAACGATAAAATAGATAATCTTGAATACATACAAGCATCCTTAAGCAAAGTAAATGATGAATTAGCAAGTTTAGCATTTAATAATGAGGATCAATTAGTTAAATTTACAACAGGTAATAACGAGGTAGAAGATTTATTGAATAATTTAGATTTAGCATATAGTACATCTAAAGGAAATTTAAAAATTGGCGGTGATGGAAGAAATAATCAAATCTATTTAGCTACATGGGTTGCCAAGCAAAAATTTGATAAGAGTTTAGAGCGAGTTACTATATTTGCTATTGAAGAACCAGAAGCTCATTTACATCCACATCAGCAGCGAAAGTTGTCTAAGTACTTGGCTGAAAATTTTACAGAACAAATATTTATTACTACACATTCGAGCCAGATTGCTGCTGAATTTAGGCCAGATAAGATTGTGAGATTATATAGTCAAAGTAAGTGCACAAAGGTTGCTCAAGGTGGTTGTGCAAAAAATATTGGATTAAGTTTTGATGAGTTTGGCTATAGGCTTAATGCAATATCATCAGAGGTTTTCTTTTCAGATGCAGTTTTCTTAGTAGAAGGTCCTTCTGAAAAGTTATTTTATACAGCGTTATCACAAGACCTAGGTATAGATTTTGATAGGTATAATATTACTTTACTAGATGTGAATGGAATAGGATTCAAACCCTATATTAAAATTTGTAAAGCATTAGATATACCATTTGTAATACGAACAGATGATGATATTTTTGAGAAAAGCTATAAAAAAAGAGGAACATATAAGTACTATGGTGGTATAAGTCGTGTCATGGGAATATATGAAGAACTTCTAAGTAACTGTCAAACTGAGGAGTTATATAGATATTGGGAAGAAAATAAGCAATATAATGAGTGGGAGGCAAATGAGGTAGCTTGTCCTCAAGAAACAAGGAATCTTAATAAAACCATTAGGGAAAAGATAGATTTATATAATATATTCTTGTCTGTTAAAGATCTTGAGAATGACATTGTAGCTACCTCGTTATATCAAAGTTTATCTGACCACTATGGAACAAAGGTGCCAGAAGAAATAGTAAAGAAAATGCAAGGAAAGAAAGCAGAACATATGCTTGAGTACTTAAATAATATAAGGAAGTTAGGTGTTTCTCTAGAATGCATAAAAGATGATGCTATTGCAAAACCCATTATACGTCTGAAATCATTAGTGGAAGGGAGAATTAGAGATAGTGAGGAGCAAGGTAGAGCCAACTAAAGAACAGCAAGAAATTATAGATAAAGAAGGAAATATTGTAATCACAGCGAAACCAGGAAGTGGAAAGACATTTACAATCGTTGAAAAGATAAGAAGTATTGCTGATAATTTATTAGACTATCAGGGAGTTATAGCAATATCATTTACGAGAAAAGCTAGTCATGAATTAGAGGTAAGATGTAAGAGGAGAGAAATTCCTAAAAAATGTTCATTTTATGGAACGCTTGATAAGTTTTATATTACTCAAATTATAATGCCCTTTGCAAAACACATTACCAAGAATATCGTGGCTCTAGAAGTGAAAGATAAATTAAATGAATATCCTCAATACAAAGATTTAATACAATTAAAGCAAGGGAAAAGTAGAATACTGGAAGAGTTGTTAATACAATCTTTAGATGAGGGATATATTTTTTTAGAAATTTGTGGTGAAACAGCTGAATATATATTAGAGAATGTCCCAGATTGTAAGAAATATTTAAAAGCTAGATATACCCATATATTTATTGATGAATATCAGGATTGCGGAGAGGTTCAGCACCAGATATTTATGCAGTTAGTGGAACTAGGAATAATAGGGGTTGCAGTAGGGGATTTAGATCAGGCAATATATGCCTTTAGTGATAGATATTCGAAGTACTTAGAGTTATTAATAACAGCAGAGGAATTTACACATCTGCAACTTACTCACAATCACCGATGTCATAAAAGTATATCTGATTATTTATTACGTCTAATGGGTGAAAATATAGAAGAACCTAGTGAAGATATTCGTGTATTTGCTGTAAGTGTTCAAGGACATGAAGAAGAATTAATGGCACAGATAGATAAAAGATTAGAACAAATAAAGGCAGATTTTAATGTAAAGAATAATAATGAGATAGCAATTTTATGCCGTTCTAATGCCTCTGCACAAATAATGGACAAGTACTTACAGACAAAACATAAATTATTTCTAGAAAATGAGTTAGATCGCTATAGTTCATATTGGGCTAGATTTTATAGTGATTTGTTAGGATGTTACTTCGATTCAGGTGTATGTGCAATTGATTTTTGTCAAAGATACATAGATGAAGAGATTGATAGTAAATCATTTACAAAATTAAATCTAATCATAAATAAAATATTTGGCTTATGTGCAGAAGAGTTAAGTGATAATGTAGCTATGTTCTTTGAAGCAGCACGTATAGTTTATCCTGAATATGAAAATGAGGAGATAAAAGAAGTAGTTCAAGAGATAGTAAGTAATATAGAAATTCTAAATAACTATAAGCCGGCATCTGCTGATGAGGTATGTATACTTACATTACATAAATCAAAGGGATTAGAGTATAAAGTTGTATTTCATATGGATTTATACAGATGGATTTTTCCAAGGGAAGGACATAACGTTTTAGAAGAAGAGCAAGTTCAAAGTTTAAATTTACATTATGTGGGTGTCACTCGTGCTATAGAAGCATGCTTTTTAATGCAAGGGACACGGAGATATAGACCAAGTAATAAGGATCTTTATAAAGCAGAAGCATCACCTTTTTTGTTTAAGAATAATTTACATAGTTTCAGAAGAAATATTAGTTGGTAGGGATTTAATAATCTAGTAAAAGAGATAAAAACTAAAATTAAAAATGTAATTAAAACCGACAATCATTGTGGGGGAGTATTTTAAAGTAGTTAATATTATTTTTCTAGGATTGTTATACAGAATACATATATAGGTATGCTATAATTATATAAGAATATATATGTAACAATAGATGTTAAAAATATCACTTAGATAAGTGAAAAATATAATATAAAATAGGTAATACTAAACCGTAGAGGAGGGTGTGAGATGCAAAAAAATTATGAACGGTTGGAAGAAGAGTACTATGGTATAGAAAATGAGCAAGATGACCAATATGATAATGAAGAAACAATAGAATATCCGTTTGATGCGGATATGATTAGAGTAGATCAACAGATGCTATCTTTGGAATACTTATATAGGTTAATGAAGGAGCAAAATTTAGATTTAAGTCCTACATTTCAACGAAGCAAGGTTTGGAAAGAAAAAAGACGTAAGTCTTTACTGATTGAATCCTTAATGCTAAGGATTCCGATTCCAGCTTTTTATTTCTATGAGAATGAAAATGCTACATTTACCGTTATTGATGGTAAACAGAGGCTTACAACCATAAGAGATTTTTTAAATGATGATTTTGCGTTATATGGCCTAGAATATTTGCATGCTTGTGAAGGCAAAAAATTTTCGCAGCTTGATGCTAAATATCAACAACGAATCTATAGAACTCAGTTTGCCATTAATACCTTGGATGTAAGGTCTCCTCATAGGGTTGTATTTGATATATTTAGAAGGGTTAATACGGGTGGAGTAGCACTTAATCCACAAGAAATTAGAAATGCGATGGCATCGGAAGGTACAAGACAATTTTTGAAAAAGCTATCTAAATTAGAAGTATTTAAAAAGGCTACAAGGGCAAGAATAAATGATGACAGAATGGCAGCACAAGAAGTGGTATTACGTTATATAGCATTTAAGAAGTTATATGATGAGCAGAAAGGAAATATTGATTTTATATATGGAGATGTCACATCATATTTAGATACTACAATTATGGAGTTAAGAAAAGCAGCAAAGGATACTTATATAGAGTATGAAGAAAGCTTTGCAAAAGCAATGAAGATGGGGGCTGCTATATTTGGCAAATTTGCTTTTACAAAATGCTATTTGGAAGGAGAAACTATATATAATAATCTAGATATTATTAATAAAACATTATTTACATCTTGGTCAGTAGTTTTATCAGATCCAAAATACCAAAGAGAGAAAATATTAGGTTGTAGGGAAGAAATTGTTAAGCAAGTAGCATATAGGATTACCTATGATACTTCATATGCAAACGCAATTACATTAGGAACAAATGGGAGAAGATCAGTAAACATAGCATTTGAAGTTGCTAAGGAGATTTTGGAAGAGGTACTACACAATGATTAGAGAAATTGAGATAAGGAATTATAAATGTTTAGTAAATAAAAAAATTACAGTAGGAAATTTAAACTTCTTCGCAGGTGGCAATGCTGTTGGTAAGTCTAGTTTTATTCAAGCTATATTATTACTAAGAAGTGCGTATTCTCAAACAGATAAGGGAGAAGTGCAACTTAATGATTTTTATGGTACCAATTTAGGATTGGCAAAAAATGCAATTGCTACTAATCATGACGATACTTCACAAATAGAAATAAAGGCATCCTGTTATGATAGAAATATTTATCATGCTATCTATAAAGTAGGTGAGGAAATAACCATGCCTTTTGCTTTAGAAATAGTAAATAGAGAAGATATAGAGAGACAAAAAAAAGAAAGTAACAGTAAGATTGATAACATCTCTTTTACTTATTTGAATGCTGAACGAATAGGGCCTAGAATTGCCTTAGATATGGGAAATGATAAAAACTTAAATATAGGATTTAAAGGAGAATATACGAATCATGTTATTAATAAAGCTGACAAACTAAGAATAGATATACATGATAATCTTAAGGTTAGTGTACTTGATAAATTCTCGGCACATTGTCAAGAATGGTTAAATACGATTATACCAGGAATAGAGCTTAGTACAGAAGTGAATGAGAATGTTAATAAAGCAATTATCCAGTATAAAAATAATAAGACATCTAGTGAATTTTACACACCCACTGGTACAGGTTTTGGAATTACATATACCTTACCAATTATTGTTGGGGGATTACTTGCTTCAAAACAGAAAGATAGCATATTTATAGTTGAAAATCCAGAGGCTCACTTGCATCCAAGTGCACAATCTAATTTAGGGAAATTCTTAGCATTATTATCTTCAACAGGAATTCAATTATTTATAGAGACTCATAGTGAGCACATTATTAATGGTGCAAGGCTACAATTAGCTAAAATGCATAATACAGATAATATGCATGTTTTCTTTTTCTCAAATGAAGGAAAGAGTATAGATATTGATAGTATTACACTTAACGAATATGGTGAGTTAGATCACTGGCCTATAGGTTTTTTTGATCAAAGTAAAATAGACTTAAGAGAATTAGTGAGGTTAAGGATGTGTGGGAAGTAGAGTTTTATACCATAACATTTGATCTACTTAAGTGTACAACCATTGAAGAAGCAGAAAGAGTTATCATGGCATATTTAGAAATGATAAGTGAATTAAGAAGAAATAAGTTGTCGATTAAAACACCAAGTGATTTGTATAATACTAAAATATGTAGTGAATTAGAGTTGTTTGAGTACTTGTTCTATGATGATCAAGGGCAGAATGAAGATATTCGCAGTTTAATAAGGGAAATAATAGAGAAAGATATTAAAACAGGAGATATTTCTTTTGATGATTTAATTTACTTGTTAAACAGTGACTATTATAAAGCTTATAAAGCCTTAATAAGTCATAAGCAAGTAGAGATTGATATAGATGAAAATTTAAAAGTGCTAGATCCTAAAGGATATCTAGCACCTTATAGGTTTTATCTATCTCACAGTGAAACATTAGAGGAGTTTCAAGAAGCAATGAAGGATTGTTTTCCTCATTTGTTATTTCACAATAGAGTTTATCAAACAATGAATGCAAAGCTAAGAGATATTGGTAGTTTTCAAGAAGAACTTATAAGACATTTATCGGCAATAAATGATTATGCAAAAGAAGTTTATGAAGAGGTAGGTAATCGAGAATTCTACAGAGTATTTAAATCACGTTACAACATAGAATGCAGTGGAAGAGGAAGTAGAGAATGTGGGGATGGTTTTAAGTGCAAATTTAGTAATAGGAGTGGAATAGAGGAAGAAGTAACCTGTAATCCTCATACAAAGTTATATAACAGCTATTCTGAGTACAGAATTTATTTTAGTTTTGGAAAAGAAAGTATTGCGGATGGAAAGATTCTTATTGGTCATATTGGTGGACATTGGGAATAAGAAAGACTAAAAGATACTTAAATTAAAAATAACATGATACAGATCTGAAAAGATTAATAGTATCCTAGTAAAAGTTGCGAAATAGGGAGTTGATACAATGAAATCTCAGCGTATCTTTTTAATCCTTGATATATTTAGAAGAAAAACCAATGCTAATACAGGTATTAAGATAAAAGAAATTCAAGACATTTTAGAGATAGAAGAGAATCTACAAGTAAGTAGAATGACCATTACAAATGATATTCTCTTTTTACAAGAAAGCATGAAGCAACCTATTTTGAAAAAAATGGGGGCGCATAATACTGCTTATTATTACTTTATACCCTATTTGAAAAATAATGAAGTAAGAATATTGTTAGATTCATTAGGTGCTAATAAATTTGTATCAGATAGAGATAAGAAAAAGTTAGCAGATGATTTATTAGGTCTTGTAGCTGAAGAAGATCAAAGAAAATTACGAAATATGGTTAAGACCAATTCTTTAGCAGAAGATGGTGAAGACATATTATATACTTTAAAAAAGGTTCAAGAGGCAATAGAAGAAGAGCGTTTTGTCGCATTTGAATATGGTAAATATGGGATGGATAAGAAGCTCCATCTTACAGGTAAGTCTTATAAAGTAGTGCCTAAAGAAGTTTATTATTTCAATGATAGATATTATCTCATAGCTTATAAAGATGGAGAACTAAGAAATTTTAGGATAGATCGTATATTAGGTGTGCGAGTGGAAGAATTTCATTATCAGGTAGGGAAAGTTGATTTAGGGAAGTATGACCTCATTCACTTTGATATGTTTGGAGCAGAAGAGATAGATGTTATACAGCTAAGAGTGAGTAATTATTTATTAGATTCTGTAGTAGAAAGGTTTGGTAAAAAGGTTAATGTAAAACCAGAGCTAAACCATCCAGAATGCTTTGTTTTAACAGAAAAAGTAGGTATTAATCAAGGATTAATAAGATGGATATTAAAGCAGGGAAAAGGTATTAAAGTACTTTCACCAGAAAAGCTTAGAGATAGAGTAATGAATGAAATAAAGCAGATGATAGAGCTATATGAATAATCATATGGCTCTATTTTTTTGTAATAAAGTTCTAGATGATACGTAGATTAACATCTGGAAACTTATAATAAGATGTAAAGGGGTGAATTTAATGGAAAAAAAGGATTTAATTCGATTCATTGCAACCGGGCTTGTAGAATGGTATGAAGAAGGACAAGTTAGTGGAAGTTTATCTAAGATGCCTTACCAACTTAAAAGAGGAATGAATAGACTATGTGCTCAGATGCCAATTCCTCTTATTATTAATAATCGTATAGAAATGATAAAAGCTTTATCCAGACCTATAAGGGAGTTGGGCCTAAAGGAGATAAGTCCAGCTTATGATGATGAAATTTTAATAGTAGATGGTATGCCATCTGATCTATGCTATGACTTAGCAGTTGATGAAAGAGATGCACAAGGATCTATTGAACAGGGAAAAATAGTAGAGATTATTAACTTGCTAAGAATTCATGGGCAGCAAGAGGATTATGTCAATATAAGAAGATTTATTATTGAGAATCCAATCACTACAGAAGAAAAAATAGATGAGTTTATAAGGAAAAATACTGAGTTTAATGTGGAGTTGAGAAAAATTTATAGTATGATTAAGGATTTCTATGAAGATATTCCTTATCATGTGAAGCAAGGAGATGAGATAAGAGTATGTAGACATTGTGGGTGGACCATTCAAGAAAAGAATGGTGTTACAACATGTATTTCGAATCATTGTAAAGCTGAGGATGCACATAAGAATGGCATTATACAGAAAGTAGTACCGAGTACAAAACGTCTTAAACAAGGAGCCATGCGTTATTTATGTTTTCCAGGACAGCCAGAGTTAGCACTTATGAAAAAGCTTCGAAAAAAGAAAGGATTACAAGTAGAATTATGGCCGTACTTTGATAAGTATGATATTGAAGTGACTTTTGCAAATGAAAAGTGGGCTCTAGATATAAAAGATTATGCTAATCCATATCACCTCATAGAGAAAGTAACCTATTTTGAGCCTAGTGTCTGTAGCTGTAGTTTTATCGTTATTCCTAAGAGAAGGACAAGGTTTCATAAAGGATATAAGAAGATATTAAGAGCAGAAAAGCCAATAGGGTTTGAGTTTATAGGAGAAGATGAGCTGATAAATATGATTAATAAGAAGGTGAAACAGTGAAAGATTTTGAAGGTATTATGCAAGATATACTACAGGAATATAGTAATGCTCTTTCAGAATTAAAAAAGAATCAATGTCTAACGCTAGTGAGAACAGAAATCTTTTTATGTGGATTAAGCCAACTGGGGTTTATAGGAAAAGATATTGCAAAGAGCTGGGCCTTACTTAGTGGGTATCAATATAATAATGGTAAATATCATATAGCACTGGAGCAAAATCAGTATGAAATAGTAGCAAAGATGAGAGGCTTTATGCAGTTTAGTATGGGATCTAATGCTTTTAGAAGGTTGCTAAATGAGTATATACAGTTACCTAGAAATATGAGGTTGTTTCATATAGAGGTAGAAGATAAGGTATATCTATTAAGAGAGAATATACCCAATCTATTTAGTGGAAGAAAGCAGTTATTAAATCAAGTTTTTGATGTGTCAATTCCATTTAAGATTAACAAACAAGACTATGTTACAAAGAAAAGTGCTTATTTGATGGAAGATGAAAAAATAGAGAATATTAAGTTGCCAGAACAAGTTACTAATAGGGCACACCTTCCTAAGGCAAGTATGATTAGAGAAGGCAGAAAAGATGAGCTTGTCATTAGTAAACAGCAATTAGTAGAAATGGCATGCTATATGGATGGGATCTTACCAGGGCGTAACTATGAAGAAAGAGCAAATAAGATTTTTTTTGATCAAGTGTCTGAAGATGGTAGCGTATTAGAAATAGAAGAATTAGTTATTAAGGATTTACTTAATATTGTAGGAAGAGTAGGAGCAGGTAAATCTACTTTGGTAGAGATTCTAACGACTTATATGGCACAAAAAGGACATAAGGTAGCTATAGTCGTAGATAGTATTTATTCAATCTTACAGTATCTAGACATGTTTGAGCAATTAGGCATTAAAGCAGTACCTATATGGGGGTATAGAAATAGAGAAACGCATATTCAAAAAGGATTATCACATTTAAAAGAAGAAAGTTTTTTGGATATAGAAGCATGTAATTATCATAAATGGCTATCAGAGATTTGTCCATTGGATGGATTAAGAACAGCCTCTGACATAAATAAGACATTTAGAGTAGGGAAAGAACCTTGCTTTAGTTTGATAGAGGACCTAGAAGAAGGAAAGATGAAACAATGTCCGTATTATGATATTTGTCCTTCTCATAAGGCAGATAATGAATTACCAGATGCTATGGTTTATATGACAACATCAGCGGCGTTTATTAAATCCAAAGTGTCTACAGCCATTTGGAAAGAAAGTGTACGTGTTTCGGAATTTTTATATTATAGGAGTGATTTAGTTATTTTTGATGAATCTGATAGAGTACAGATTCAGTTTGATCAATGTTTTGCTGAATCATTGACCTTATTTGATGATACTAAGAAAAGTTATTTAAATCGTTTAGCACCTAAAATAGAAGCATGGTATTGTAATGATAGATTGAAACATGCCGGGGATAAGAGGGTGCAGAATTGGTATGTGCAATTTAGAAATACACAAAGATGTAGCGATTTAATTATTGCCATACTTAAAGAAAATAAATGGCTTATAAAAAAGCTAGAAGGACGCTACTATACAGCCTATTCCTTAACGGATATGTTAGAAAGAGAATTAGAAAAAGAAGACCGGCTTGATAAGGCTCTGTTAAAAGAATTACGAGAATTTATAATAGATAATTTGAAAGAAAGTACAGGTCCAATTCATGCTATTTATAGAACGGCAATTTCAGAACAGAATGATGCAGCTATTATTAATGAACAAATTAAACTATGGTGGACGGGCAGTAAAGAAGATGAACTTTCAGAAAATTTGATTGACTGTATCAAGTATATTATTCTATCAAGTATTTTTGAAAAAAGTCTTAAGAGTATGGTAAATGGACTTGAAGAATTAGAAGTTCTGAAAGTATTGGATGTAGAGCAGGCAGGTACTTTCTATAGAGCAATTAAAGACTATTTACCACTTATACCTGCATCGCCAATGGGAAATCTTTTTGGTTTTAGAGTAACTATTAATGAAAAATGTGAGTTAAAGAGCTTTATTGTATTTAAGGCAACTGGAATGGGAAGATGGTTACTTACGAATTATCATCAATTATACATGGAGTTAGATAATCGAAAAGGGCCTCATGTAATCTTGTTGTCAGGGACAAGCTGGGCGCCTGGATCTTATAGCTATCATGTGAATGCTCCTGTAAATGTTTTGTTAAAAGGCACACAGGCAGATTTTGATGCAGTAGGTGAAAGTAAATTTATGTTAGATCCCGTAGCTGTTGATGGTGAGTATATAAAAGTATCAGGTACTAGTGGACAGTTAAGGATTAATAATATACAAAAGATAGTACAAGGTTTATTTAAACGGCAAGGTGGTTTTAGGTCCAGGGTATCAAGGATTGAACAAGAGCTAGAAGTGCTAGAGGAAAATAGAAAGAAAGTACTTCTTCTAGTAGGAAGTTATGAAGAAGCAGAGGAAGTGAAGAAGTATTTAGATAGTTTCTTAATGCGTGAGGGAGGAATAAGACCGGATGAAGTAACCTTACTGATTAAGGATCAAGCACAAGAAACGCAGGAGAGTGAAGCTGTATTAGCTAGAGGGCAAGTTGGGGAATTTGGTAAGACAGAATCAAAAGTATTAATAGCACCTTTATTAGCCCTAGAGAGAGGACACAATATTTTAAATCAAAATAATGAAGCGGCTATAGGAGCAGTATATTTTCTAATTAGACCCATGCCAGTACCTAATGATATGAATATTATTTTGCATATGTTAAGTAGCTATATGTTAGGTCAAATGGATAAAATAGATAGATTAGACCTAGATGATTATATGGACTGGATCAAAGTAGAGCGAGATAAAGCTATGACACGTATGCAGCAGTTACTTATTAGTAGTCAATACTTAGGGTATAAGCAGCTTTCAGATAGAGAAAGAACAGCATTATGTATGACTCAATTTGTAGTACTTTGCCAAGTAATAGGTCGTCTGGTAAGGGGAGGTTGTAAGGCAAGAGTACACTTTTGTGATGCAAAGTTTGCTCCGTATTCTCTTAAAAATCAAAAAGATACAGCACAATCCTCTTTACTAGTAGGTATTATAGAGGCATTAGCACCATTTATGGAAAGTAACGAGCAGATGAATATTAATCAGATGATTGCTAGAGAGTTATATTATCCCTTTTATAAGAATCTAAAGGAGTGTGAAGGATTAAGTTATGAAATCCAAAGAAGCTAAGAAAGTAATGAAAACAAGGGCGCTAAGAGACTTAAAGGTTTTGGCATGGAAGGTAAACCCTTTACAAGAACCTATTATGTACTACTCAGTAGTGTTTCCTAAGAAGTGGTATGATTTATTATATGGATGGTATCAGAAAATACATCAAAGGGGAGATGTGAAGTTACCAACTTCAAGTTTAAATGGAGCTATGAATGCATTACCAGTATCATTAATAGAAGCAAAAGATTTTGAAAAGGACAAGTGGGATTGGCTTAAGCTGCTACGTCCAGTAGATCCAACTATTATATTTGAGGTTTTTAAAAGCTGGGTAGCAATAGAATTTATAAATCATAATAAAGTAACAGAAGAATTAAAGAAAGAATTTAGAGACGGGTTATCAAGCTTTCAATTACAGGACCTAGAAGTGGTAGAAGAAACACTGGATTTAAGAGAATTTAATCAGTTTGATAATGGAACTGTAGATATACCTAAGATGTCATATAGCATGCTACCTAATTATATGATGACTTATATTGCAGAAGAGAAAATTCCTATTATGATTCATGGAAAAGCGTATTATTTTCTAAAAGCAAGTGGTCGAAATGTAAATGAGCTCATAGCTTATCCAGTTCAAGGTTTGGATGGGAATTATTATTCGTTAGGTGTCTCTTTTAAGCTCATAACCTTACCGGATAGCGGATATCCTGTCATGAAGTTAATAACTAAAGTAAAAAGATGGGCCAATGGGAAATATATAAAGAAGGTTAGTAGAAAAGGAAATACAACAGTATTTATAAAGTATAACCATAAAGAAGAAAGATTAGCGGATGTAGGTAGTACACTAGGCATAGAACATCTGCAATATAATCGTAGTAAAGAGCAGTTTATCTGGTGTGAAAATACGAAAGAAATTCTTGAAAATGCTAAAATGGTTTATTTACCAGAAATAGAGAACATTTTTAATGAGTCAGAGAGCTACCTAACGGAAGATAATAGATATACATTATTGGTTACTCATAATAAAGACAATTCTTATGATCATAGTGTCCAAGCAGGAATAACTATGTCAGAGAAAAATAAAATATTTAATGAGATTAGTAAACTATTTGATTTTATAGTACCTATTGAAAAAGATGAATTAAGGCCGATAAAATGTCGTCTAAGCAAGAATATTTTAGGTAAAGAAAAAGAAAAGATATTAACTAATTATTTGAAAGCAGCAAGTGAACAATTTACTGAGATTAATTTAGAGATACTTTGGCTAAGAGAAGAAGTTCCTGATTTATTTATTAATTGGTTTAAACGTAGTCTAGAAAATGAAGACCAGGTGAAATGGTATAATGATGATACAACTTTTGAATATAATGAATTAAGAGTTAATATACGGAGCAAATATTCAGAGGGCTTAACTACTAAAATGACCAATTATGAAGAGAAGGTTTTATCCGTTAAAGAGTGTCTTACAGATGCCACAGGTGTAGTCATGACAGTAGTGGAAATACTAGATAAAAAGAATGCAGAGTATACAAAGGGAGGAGACCCTAAATTTGCTATTCGAAAAGGGTTGTATCAGTGTGATCGGGTTAATCAGTTTCTGAATGTGAATACTAAGTTGAGCGATGCAATTATTGAAAACGTTATTAGGGAATTATTTAGGCAGCTAGGAATATATATTGCACTGCCACAAACAACAGGTCTTAAGGGAATGCCACAGAAACTAGATATAGTTGGCTTTAAACTTCTAAGCAGTAACAAAAATCAGTATAAAGATGCATTAGAAGTACCTATTGCTATTAGTACATCCACTTATGATGGACAAATTATGGTTAAGACACCATTTTCAAGTGGTTGGATTAGTTATTATGAGGCAGTATTACAATTGGGGAAAATGAAGTATCAAAAGTATGATAAAAGAAAAAAGAATCGAGATTTATCTGTGGATACGTTGAATAGATTCTTTATAGAAATTTTGAATGAACTCAAGGACATGGATGCCTTAGTTATAGTAGACGTATCCAATCGCATGAATACTTTATTACCTACATTTCAAAATAAGAACATAATTATACAAGGCACTAATACCGAATATAAGAAATTACGTTTAATACGAGTAAAGGCTAATGACGAGAATCCAGAATACGTAGGAGAGCAGGATGGTGTACAAGAAGATTTCTTGACGGGTGTATGGGGATTAACAGATAATGTTTTCTATTCGGTAGAAAAAAAGGGACTTACATTTAAAAAAGTAAATAGTAAGTTACCTAAATTAGATTATCCACGGTTTGTAGTTAAATATCCTAGAATGGTAGAAATCGTGCCTGTTAAGTTACTTGAAGAGGATAATAAAGATGAGTATGTTTATTTTACTCATAAAATGAGGGGCATGAATAGTATGTATGAAGATTATACGAAGATGCCATTTGTTATTCATTTAGGGGAAAAGTTACAAGAGGTATTAGAGATAAAATAAATTAATCAGACAGCTGTAGAGCAAAAAGAGCAATGAGGTACATACCTTCTAATTGCTCTTTTTGCTATGTTGCATAATAATAACGAACGTAAGTTTGCTTTAATGTATAATGGATATAATAAATATGGAAAGAACTATAATAAAATAGTACAATGAGATTAATAAGTGAAGTTATTTACTCTTGAAAGGAGCAAAGAAGTGGCAGAGCTAAATTTTAAGCAAATAGCAGATAAACTAAACGAAGAATTTACTGGAGATAGCCGTAAGCTTATTTTCTGGTATGATGAGGGCGGAGATTTTGCTGAGGATATAGATACTCTAGAGTTAACCAATGCTAAGGTGTACCATTTAAGACCCGATAATCAATTTAAAACGAAAATCTTCTTAGAGAGAGAAGATAAGACCACTAACTACTTAATTTATGCCCCATTTCCTAAACCTTCTATTAGAGACAATCATTTAGCAGATACATTGAGATATTCTAAGGAATTCTTTGCAGATAGAGCCTCTTTATTAACAGTGGATTTAGGAATAGATGAGAAGTATAAAGGTGTCATTAAGAAGTATGAGAAATTCTTTGGAGCCAAGGATAGGATTAAGCGTTTCTATGAGCTAGAAATAGAACGATTTACAGAAGAGACGATTAAACTAGCTTTACTGAGTGTGCTTTGTAAAACCAAGATTTTATCCTTTGAAGAAGTGGTACGTGTAATCTTAACGGATGGTGACTTAGAAGAGAATAAATTCTTAGCTGAATTTGGGAAGTATGATCTTTTAGAAGTATTTTGGAATTTCTGTGAGTTGCAGTTTGGTTATAGAGACCATGAACCTAGTCTTGAAAAATTAATGCTAACTATGTTTTGTACTTATGCAGAGCGCTATATTTCAGCGGATTTACCCAGAGCATGGCAACCATTTGTATCTTATAAATCTGGTAATATCATAGCGTTTCTTGATAACTTAATGAACAATGTACTTTATCATGAGAGATTTGATGAATTATCTGCTTTGGTAGGAAAGCAGCTGAGTATCAAAGAAAATCTTAAAAAGTATGCACCAGATACCTTCTTAGAATGTGAAGTATTTGCAGCCATAGATGAAATGATTATCGATTGGATGAAGGAGCGCCTTTTAGATGAAAATATAGGAGCTACTTTATCTGGCATGCCAATGACAGTAGTAACACAGATGCGTATAAAAAAGCATTTTGGCACAAAGTATGGCGCAGAATACAAGCTAATAGAAGCTGCGTATTACTTAGTACAAGGTGCACAGTATGAATGTCCAAATGATTTTAAAGCTCTTATTAATCAGTATGAGAAAAAGGATTATCTATTAGATTATCATTATAGACAGTTTTATTATCACTATGATCAATTAGAGGATAATGCAGCCTATGAAAGATTACGTGATTTAGTAGAAAATATTTATACCAATGAATATCTAAGTAAGCAGTTAACAAGCTTTAATCAAGGCATTTTATCAGAGGGGGCTTTTGAAGTATTGCCACGTCAAACCCAGTTTTACAGTAAGTTTATAAAGCTTGCAAAGGAAAGAAAAATAGTCATTATCTCAGATGCTATGCGTTATGAAGTGGGACGAGAATTACTTCAAAAACTGCAAGAGAGTGCTAAGTGCTCAGCTGAGATAGATATGATGATGGGAGTAATACCTTCTTATACTAGATTAGGGATGGCGGCATTATTACCACATCAGTCTTTAGAGTTAACGGATGACTATAAAGTCCTAGTAGATGGTATGGGATGTGATGATCTGAAATCTAGAGAGCAGGTATTAAGACAGTATGTGCCAAATGGTAAATGCGTGCAATTTGATGATATTAAGCTGATGAAAAAGGTGGAGCTACGTCAGGAATTTGCAGGCGCTGATATCATTTATATTTATCATAATCAAATTGATGCTAGAGGGGACAAGCCTAATACAGAAAATGAAGTTTTTGTGGCTTGTAAAGAAGCGGTTGATGAGATATATGAGCTCATTAGAAAGCTTACAGATAATATTAGTGCTACCCATTTTATAGTGACAGCAGATCATGGATTCTTATATAAGCGAGATAGATTACAAGAAAGTGATAAGATTGGTAATATAGCAGGTAAAGGTGCCTTTGTAAATAAACGTTTTATTGTTTCGGAAGCAGCATGCCAAGATGATGGTATTGCACACTTACCTATGAGAGCTATTCTAGAAAATAATGATACAAAGGTGGTTTCATTCCCTATCACTTCACATATATTTAAAGCACCAGGTGGGGGGCAAAATTATGTTCATGGTGGCTCATCACCTCAAGAAGTACTGATTCCTGTTGTAACGATTAAAACAGAACGTGGTTACAAGGAAGTGAAGAATGCCAGCATTATGCTAGTAAGTATGCTCCAAAAAATCACAGGACTCAATACAACACTAGACTTTATCCAGTCAGAAGCTGTTGGTAAGCTGGTTAAGGAAACGACTTATAAACTGTATTTCGTTACAGAAGATAATGAGAGAATCTCTAATGAAAATATTTATGTGGCAGATAAAAAAGAGGAAGAGCCACAAAAACGTGTTTTCCGTATGAGTTTTAGATTTAGAGATAGAAAATATGCCAAGACTTCTAAATACTACTTAGTAGGCTATGATGAAAAGAATAATCTAGAGGTATTAAGACATGAGGTAATGATGGATATTGTCTTTGCCAATGATTTTGGATTCAATTTGTAGGGGAGGATAAAAGGTATGATAGAGACAGAGCATACAGAGCTTATGGAGAAATTACAAACACACTTTGCGGGTAAGATTGTGCGTAAGGACCTTACCAAGAAAATCAAAGAAGGTGCCAATGTTCCCGTATATGTACTTGAGTATTTATTAGGGATGTATTGTTCTTCTATGGATGAAGCAGATATTGAGGCAGGCGTACAGAATGTAAAGACCATTCTTGCCGAGAATTATGTGCGCCCAGATGAGGCTCAAAAGATCATCTCTAAGTTAAGAGAGATGGGACGTTATACCGTTATTGATAAAATCTCGGTGAAACTTAATTATAAAGATGATGTTTATGAAGCAGAATTTTCTAACTTAGGCATCAAGAATGTTCCTATTGCCAATAAGTATGCCGCTGATTATGAAAGGCTACTTTGCGGAGGAATCTGGTGCATTGTACAACTAGAGTATTTCTATGATGAAGGGGATAAGAATCGTTGCCCATTTGTAATTTGCAAGGTGACACCTATTCAGATGCCAAGTCTTGATCTCGAGGAAGTAAAAGCCGCTAGAGCACATTTTACAGATGATGAATGGTTAGATTTACTTTTAAGAAGTACAGGAATGGAGCCATCAGGCTTTAATAAAAGGGTCAAATGTCTTCATCTAGCAAGACTCATTCCACTTATTGAAAATAACTATAATCTTTGCGAGTTAGGACCAAGAGGGACAGGTAAGTCACACGTTTACAAAGAGATAAGTCCTAATAGTATCCTAGTTTCAGGAGGGCAAACTACTGTAGCTAACCTTTTCTACAATATGGGAAGTAAAACCATGGGGCTTGTTGGTATGTGGGATTGTGTTGCTTTTGATGAGGTAGCAGGGATCAAATTTAAGGATCAAGATGGCGTACAAATTATGAAAGATTATATGGCATCAGGCTCTTTTGCAAGAGGAAAAGAGGAAAAGAATGCCTCTGCTTCTATGGTGTTTGTAGGGAATATTAATCAAAGTGTAGATACAGTGTTAAAGACTTCTCATTTATTTGATCCATTTCCAGATGTGATGGCAAATGACTCAGCCTTCTTAGATCGTATGCACTGTTATATTCCAGGATGGGAGATTCCAAAGTATAGACCAGAGTTCTTCACAGATGATTATGGTTTTATCACCGATTACTTCTCAGAGATTATGAGAGAGCTACGTAAAATATCTTATGCAGATGCCTATGATCAGTATTTTAAACTAGGTAATAACCTCAATCAGCGTGATGTAATAGCCGTCAAGAAAACTGTTTCAGGCCTTGTAAAATTACTACATCCAGATGGCAATTTTACAAGAGAGTCTATTGAGGAAATTCTGCGCTTTGCCCTAGAAATGCGTAGACGTGTCAAAGAGCAGCTTAAAAAAATTGGCGGTATGGAATTCTATGATGTCAATTTCTCTTACATTGATAAGGAAAACTTTAATGAAGAGTATGTACCTGTACCAGAGCAAGGTGGAGGCAAACTCATTCCAGAAGGAATGGGCAAACCAGGTCATATCTATACCGTATCTCATGGTAAAAGTGGCATGATAGGTGTCTACAAAATAGAGATGCAAATGTCATCAGGAACAGGTAAATTTGAAAAAACAGGGCTTGGTTCAGACAGAGAGGCAAAAGAAGCAGTAGAAACAGCGTATCGTTATCTTAAGGCTAATGGCAAAAATATTAGTGGCACCATTAGCACTACTACTAAAGATTATCTCATGCATGTACAAGACCTTAATGGTATTGGTATGACCAAGATGCTCACTTTACCAGCGGTAGTTGCTATTGCATCAGTAGCACTTGGTAAACCATCTATTAGTAGTGCGGTCATATTAGGAGATCTAAGTATTGGTGGAACGATTATAAAGGTAGAGGAGTTAGCGAACACGCTTCAAGTTTGTTTAGATAGTGGCGCAAAGAAAGTGCTCTTACCAATAACTTCAGCAGCTGACTTAGGGACAGTTCCAGCAGAGCTTATGGGGTGCTTTAATATTATTTTCTACCAAAGTGCTGAAGATGCTGTATTTAAAGCTTTAGGTGTAGAGTAAAATAAGAAAGAAAAATCAAATAATAAATGTCTGATATTATGAGAAACATATTAAAATTTTGAGCAATTATTATATTAAATAAGATATAATTGTTTTATATTATAAAATAAAATTTAAATTCCTAAGTAAAATAATAGTACTTAGTAGTTAAGAAAAGTAAAGGCATTCTATTTAAATTATAACAAAATCATAATAAGAAATATAAATGGTCAAAATATTGCTCGTTTTAAAGGGATTAAACGCTGATAACAAATATGAGGAAGATACAGATATTGATTTAGAAAGCTTAAGGGAGTAAATAAATGTATAATTTTAAAAAGCTAATAGAAAATGAGTTTACTTTTTTAATAAACAGGATTTTATTATAGTAAGTTCGGGAAAAGGATTAGAATATGTGATTCAAAAATCATAGGTGCTCTTTAGCTATATAATAAACAAATGAAAATAAGGCATGACTACTATCAAAAATAGTGACCATGCCTTTTTATGCAAAGAGTAAGAGAGAGCAACTTTTTATATGGCAATCTATCTTTAAAATCATGGTATACTTATGCTATAAAGTTTGAAGAAGTTAAGGGGGAAATCATGTGCTAGAAGATCATATTAGACAACTAGATTTTGAGAATGCACCTATTAATGCTATAACAGGAAATAGTCAGCTTCTTTATCATCGTATAAAAGCCAGCATTGCCAAAGCTAAGACCATTGATATTATCGTTTCCTTTCTCATGGAATCCGGGGTAAAAATGCTGATCAAGGATTTAAAAGAAGCAGCAGATAGAGGGGTAAGCATTCGTATTCTTACGGGAAATTACTTAAATATTACTCAGCCACAAGCCCTTTATTTACTCCGTAGTGAATTAGGGGATAAGGTAGATTTACGTTTTTATAATGTGCCCAATAAAAGTTTTCATCCCAAGGCGTATATCTTTCATTATCAAGTAGATGGGGAGATTTATATTGGTTCCTCCAATCTATCTAGAGGGGCACTTACCACTTCAATTGAGTGGAATTATTGCCTCGTCAAATCCCAGCACCAAGAGGATTTTAATTATTTCTATACCACCTTTGAGGAGCTTTTTGAAGAACATGCCATAGAGATTACAGATGAGGTGCTAAAATCTTATTCAAAGGCTTGGAAACAGCCTAAATTTATTAGGCAGGCTATTGAGGAACTAGAAGCAAATACTACTAAGGTGACTTCTCTTTTTGAACCCAAGGGTGCCCAAATAGAAGCCCTATATGCCTTAGACCAGAGCAGGGAAGAAGGCTTTGATAAAGGTATTGTGGTAGCAGCCACAGGGATAGGAAAAACGTATTTAGCAGCCTTTGATTCTAGGGAGTATGACAAGGTGCTTTTCGTGGCTCATAGAGAAGAGATTATTAAGCAGGCAGCAGCGAGTTTTCATCATGTAAGACCTGATCAAACTATCGGTTTCTTTTATAATGACCAAAAAGAAACGATAAAGAACTGACCTTTGCACTGGTTCAGACCTTAGGGAAAAGAGCTTATTTGAATGAAACGTACTTCGCACCAGATGCTTTTGATTATATTATCATTGACGAATTTCATCATGCCGTAGCTGGAAACTATAAAAATATCATTGATTACTTTAAGCCCAAATTTTTATTAGGGCTAACAGCTACCCCAGAGCGTTTAGATAATAAAGATGTTTTTGCCTTATGTGATTACAATAATGTTTATGAAGTGAGGCTAAAAGAGGCGATTAACAAAGGATGGCTAGTTCCTTTTAAATATTATGGAATCTATGATGATACTGTAGACTATGAAAGTCTGACTATCAGAAATGGTAAATATGATGAAAAGGAACTCGAGCAAAGTCTGATGATTCATCAAAGGGCAGAGCTGGTTTTAAAGCATTATCTGAAGTATAGCTCCAAATGTGCCATGGGCTTTTGCAGTTCTAAGGCACATGCAGAATATATGGTGAAGTATTTTAAGGATAAGGGTGTGCTAGCAGCAGCTGTTTATAGTGGCGAGCAGGGAGAGCATAACGAGGAAAGAAATGATGCCCTTAATAAGCTTAAAAAAGGGGAATTAAAGATTATTTTTTCCGTGGATATGTTTAATGAAGGGGTAGACGTTCCAGCTATAGATACAGTGCTTTTCCTAAGACCAACTGAGTCTCCTACTGTCTTTTTGCAGCAGCTAGGAAGAGGGCTTAGACCTTTTAAAGATAAGGAGTACTTAAACGTTCTCGACTTTATTGGAAACTACAAGAAAGCTAGTTTGATTCCCTTCTTATTAAGCGGTAAAGAGTATGAAAGTAAAGCTCTAGGAAGCACTAATCCTATGGAGATGGAGTTTCCTGATGACTGTCAAATTGACTTTGATTTTAGACTTATTGACCTATTTAAAAAGCAAGCAGAAAGCGAGCTAAGTGCTAAGGATAAAATCCTTTCAGCTTATCAGGAAGTTAAACAAATTTTAGGCCATAGACCTTCTAGAGTAGAGCTATTTTTAAATCTAGATGATGAGATCATCGGAGCCATGAAGAAAAATGCTAAGCTTAATTTCTTTAGGGATTATTTAGGTTTTTTATATGAAAATAAAGAGCTAACAGATGAAGAAAGTTTGCTATACCATTCAAGAGCAAAGGAATTTCTGGGGGTACTTGAGACAACCAGTATGTCCAAGTCCTATAAGATGCCAATCCTAAAAGCCTTTTATAATGAAGGGGATATCAAAATGGCAATTGACACAGAAGATGTGTATCAGGCGTTTAAGGACTTTTATAGTCATGGTTCTAATGGCGTAGATATGCTAAGACACAAAAGCACCGCAGGTTTTAAGACATGGGGACAAAAGGAATATGTGAAACTAGCCAAGGATAACCCTATTAAATTTTTAAAACAAAGTGCAAGCGACTTCTTTAAAGACAAGGAGGGCTATGAAATTGCCCTAGCAGATGAAATAGAACCCTTCACTCACTTAGAGAGTTTTAAAATGCACTATAAAGATATTGTAGAACTAAGAGTGCTTACTTACTATAAAGAACGATTAGAAGCCAAAGAGAAATAGGCATGGAGGAAAAAGATGAGTAATTACTATAATGAAAATGCCAAGGCATTTTTTGAAGGCACAGTAGTAGCAGATATGTCTAGCAACTATACAGATTTTTTAGCAAAACTAGCAAAGGGAAGTCACATCCTAGATGCAGGTTGCGGTTCAGGTAGAGATGCTAAAAACTTTAAAGACTTAGGCTATGAGGTAACTGCTATAGATGCTTCAGAGAGCATGTGCGCTCTAGCTAGTGAGTATATGCATCAACCAGTAGAGCAGCTAAGATTCCAGGACATTGATTTTAAAGACGTATTCGATGGGATTTGGGCATCCGCTTCTTTACTTCATGTTCCAAGTGAGGAGCTGCCAGAGGTATTAGAAAGATTTTATAAAGCTCTCAAAGCCCAAGGCGTATTGTATGCTTCTTTTAAATATGGGGATTTTGAAGGTGACAGAAATGGCCGCTACTTCCATGATCTTAAAGAAGACAAAGCCAAGGAGTTGTTCACCAAAGCGGGGTTTCATGTGAGTAAAATGTGGATAACTAGCGATGTTAGAGAAGATCGTAGGGATGAAAAGTGGCTAAATATATTATGTGAATAGGTTTACTATACTGCTAATAATACTATTCCTAATTTACAAAGAAACAAAAAGGATACAATATGGTTATTGCTAGAAAAGCTTAATTTTAAACCCAAATTCTAAAAATACTAATATTATTTTTAGAATTCATTAAAAAATTACCAAAACCTCCTGATGAAAAGTTGTATAGTATATATATCCTATGGATTTTATAGGGATTAGCGATTTTAAGAGGGGGTTATTATGGAATTATTTTATCAACTTTCAGATTGTCTTTCTGCCTATCATCAAGCAACGGATATATCTATTATACTAATGGATGGGACGGATAAGGTGGTGAATGTTTTTGGCAAGGAGAATGGGTACTGTGTGCTTTTTAAGGAAGCTTGTAATAAGTATTGCCCTTGCAAAGAGACACATGCCCATGCCTGTAAGGAAGCAGCCAATTTAGGAGAGGGGTATATTTTTTCTTGTCCTGCAGGTTACATTCACTTTGCAGTTTCTCTGAATATGCGCAGTGTACCAGTAGCAGGGATCATTGCAGGTCCTATCGCACTGGAGTATCCTGACTTAGACATGATTGATGAAGTGATTCAAAAATATAATATAGCCCTTGATTATCGCACGAAATTGTATAGTGCTTATTCCAGTGCGCCTTTAGTGGAGCCAACCAGGGCCAGGTATTTATGTAAATTATTATTTATACTTGCTTCCTCAGTTATTCATTCAGATAAGGAATCTAAAGAAAAGATTTCAGAGAAAAACAAACAGCAAGCTAAAATAGGAGAGTATATGCAGCTCATTAAATCAGATACTTCTATCCCTTCTACGCCCTATGAGCTGGAAAAACAACTGATAGAAGATGTCTTAAAGGGGAATAAGGAGCATGCCAAATCAGTAGTAAATGAAATGCTAGGCCGCATCTACTTTTCTTCTGGTAATAATCTAGAGATCATTAAAACTCGTTCCATTGAGCTGCTGGCACTTCTTTCTAGGGCAGTAGTTGAAAATGGAGGAAGCAAAGAAGATGTCTATCATATGACAGACACCTCCTTGCATAAAATTACCACAACACGTGATTTAACAGATTTATCGTTTCTTTTACTAGAAGTCTTAGAAGCCTTTACGAATATGGCTTTTACCAAGTACAGTATGCCCAATGTACCTTCCTTGCAAAAAGCTTTAAAGTATATTGATCAAAATTATTGTAATACCATTACTTTAGAAGAGGTAGCACAAGAAGCAGATTTAAATCCAGCGTATCTTTCCCATCTCTTTAAAAAGGAGATGCAGATTAATTTTAGTAGCTATCTTTTAGAAAAAAGAATGGAGCAAGCGAAGTATTTACTTAAAAATACAAACATGCCCCTTATTGATATTTCCATGTCTTTAGGATTTGAAAGTCAAAGTTACTTTACAAATGTTTTTAAAAAGCAGGTTGGATTAACGCCTAAAAAATATCGCTATACTCTGTAAAGAGAGGAGCAGGCTGACGCATCCTAATCATGGGGGTATAAACAGCTTCCTTGATACGGCTTTGCTCATACAAATGGCAAACCTCTTGCTTTTGGAGTTCCCCCCAGGACCTACTGGAAATGAAGGAATGGGGGGAATAAGTATGGATAAACTCAAGGAGAGCTTGCTTTTCTGTGGGTAAAGCGCTTTCTAAGTGATGAAGGAAGAGAAGGGAACTTTTTCTGATTTGCTGTCTAATGAAGCCTTCAGAAAGCTGTAGGCGTTTTTGAAAACTAGGCACATCCATCACATAGAGCATATGGTCTAGCTGGCAGATATCCTTTAAGTTTTCGGTTAATGAAAACCCTATATCACTTAGGGAGGCTGTTTCTGGCACTTCAATGACAATGCGCTGGGGATGATGAGACTCTATAAGCTGGTAGATACATTGCTGTAAGAGGATTTGACTTGTACAACAGATACATCCGCCACTTATTTGCTCCAGAAAATGATGCGTATAGCGAGGGGAAAGTGTTTTTTTCCCAAACTCATTTTGCAAGATGACAAGTCGTTCATCACGCCAAAGGAGATCTTCAAGAAGTTCAATGAGCGTTGTCTTGCCAGAGCCTTTAAATCCAGAAACAATATCAAGTTTAATCATTTATTCCAAACCGTATTCCTTAATATTATATTTGTCTGAGTCAACCTCATCCTTCATTTCTGCAATGAAGGCTTCTTCATCCTCTGGGATTTCATCTAATTGATCTCTTAGGCGATCAATCCAGTCTACTTCACGTTCATCTAAGTGAAGTTCTTTTTTATCTACACCTCTTTGAAGGATTTCAAGAGCCTTTTTACCTGTGTTTAGTGTACGGATAAAAGGATTTTGACTCTTTACAATTTCTCTAGCGATTTCAAATACATTTTCTGGTGCGAGGATATAAGCCTGTGGATCTAAATAGCAGTCTGATTCCACGAGAAGGTCTCTTAAAAGTTTGGTATAGCCTTTTTCGGTTGCTTTATTCATAAGACGGCAGTCATAGATCAGTTGCTCGGTAGAAACAACTGGAGCAAAGCCACTTAGGAGCTTCACTTGTTGGATGGATTCATTACTCCATAAATCAGCAACAGAAGCAGCAATATTACCGATAGGACTAAAATGTGCACAAGCCGCAGTCTTTCCTTCTAAGGAGATAGGAGTTCCTGTGATTGCTTTAAGGTAAACATTTTCATAAGCACAGTCTTTACCTGGTCCAACTGCACCGTTTTCAAGGGCAACCAGTGCACGAGGTGTAACCATAGCACGCATAACCGCTGCATAGACTTTAGGGATAAAGCCTTGTTCAGCAAGTACCATAGAAGTATTAGCAAAACCACAAGCGGAGTCACCACCTGAGATCGCACCGTAGGTGTCTGCAATCTGAGTGATATTTTGCCATAACCATTTCATATCTCTTGCACCAAGACAGCCTAGGGCAAAAACAGATGTACGAAGGTCTGCATTGACGATGGCATCATCATTGATTTCTTTACCACCTGTTGATTCAATGGCTAATATATCGGCACCATCTTTGGCAGTTTGTTCAAAGATGCGCACCATAGCGTCCCAATAGGGACCACTTCGCATAATAGGAGGTCTACTCATCTCGCGTAGGTCATTAGGTGTCATGCGAAGAACGCTTTTTAAACCATATTTAGCTTCGTAAGTATACATCGTATCTCTCAGTATTTTATGAATCTCAATACCCCATTCAGGGTTTTCTGTATACTGTGGAAGGGTCTCAAATTCAATAACTACACCGGGTGCATGGAGTTCATGTGCTTTTTTTAGGACACCATCTACCATTTCTTTATAAATGCGTTTAGCTTCCGGTAATGTAGCTTGCGTAGCATTCATAGGAGGCAAGGTAAAGTTTACTTCAGGGTAGATGATACCACCTCCTATTATCATGCCATTTTTGCAAGTAATGGGTTTTTTACATTGACCATAGACAAAATCATCTACAGAGTCGTAAGCGAGTTTGGTAAATTGAAGACTCATGCTGTTACCCCCTTTTTGCAGTCAGAAATTAAGTAAGCTTTTGCAACGTCAGCAGCTTCACCAGCATTACTGGTATACGCATCTGCACCTACTTTATCAGCATAATTTTGGCTAACGGGAGCCCCACCAATCATGATGTAATATTTATCTCTGACACCGGCATTTTCGAATTCCTGAATCACATCATCAATGGCTGGCATGGTGGTTGTTAAAAGTGCGGAGATACATACTATATCTGCACCGATTTCCTCTGCTTTTTCAACGAAATTTTTATCAGGTACATCAATTCCTAAATCATAAACAGTAGCACCCATACCACGCATCATCATAGCTACAAGGTTTTTACCAATATCATGCAAATCGCCTTTTACGGTCCCAATGACTACTTTACCAATAGGCTTTACGCCTGAATCACTCATAAGAGGTTCTAGGATTTTGATGCCTGCAGACATGGCACGTGCAGCTACTAGCATTTCAGGAACAAAGATTTCATTGTTTTTAAACTTTTCACCTACTATACCCATTGCACTGATAAGCCCTGTATCGAGGATTTCTTGTACTGAAATGCCTTCTTCTAAAGCCTGATTAACCAGTTCCTTTACTACCTTTAACTTTCCTTTTTGTACGGCTAATGATAATTCTTGCATATCCATAAATAACTTCCCCCTTTAGGTTTTAGATGTTTTAATAGATTTTAATTTCTTTTGATAGGTTCATTCTACTGAAAAGAGGGAAAGAAGTATTTCAAAGCATTTATAAATTCTGATAAAAATTTTATATTTTTTACCTATCTTTTAAGCAAAAAGATAAAAAAGATAAAAATAAACTTGGATTTCTAAAGGTATTTATAGTTTTTTGCTTTATTTTTATATATAGATGTTTTTTGTATAATTTTTTTTATTTTAACTGCTTTAATGTTTGTTGAAGTAACTGAATAAAAGAGATTTCAAGGGGTCTTAAGGATTCTTTATGAGGATAAATAATCATATCTGTTGTAGGAGTAGCCAAGCTACATCTTCGAGTAACAAGATCATGTCTTTGGAGTACCTCTTCTGGCATAGGGCTTACCCATAAATAGGTACCATAAACTTCACGGAGCAGGTCAAATTGGCTACTACGGTCATAAATATAGATACGTTTTTGCGGCATTTCTGGTTCAGAAGCTTTTTGAAGGCTTAGTGTAGGTTCTTGGAAATCCCCATGTAAAAGCTCAATGTAGTGGCTTAAGGCATGAAAAGGAATATCCTCATAATGAGCTAAAGGGTGCTCTTTATGTAGCATAACGGATTTGGTAAACTCACCAATACACTCATAAGCAAGTCCATGCTCTTTAATAATACTTAGGAAATAATCTTTATGCACATTGGAGTAACGGATTATGCCAAGATCACTCTCGCCTGTTACAACGTCTTGGATAGTCGTATGTGCATTCGTTTCTTTATAATAAACAACAAATTTTTTACCATCTAGCTGCTCTTTTTGCAAGGAGCTATTTAAAAACTGAGAAAAGGCAGTAGAAATATAGGTTGCTCGAGGGACAGAGAGTGTAAAACGCAGAGCCTTTTCGGCATGTGTTTTATAAAAGCTCTCTAATTGATCCATCTGCGCAAGAATGCTACGTGCATAGCGCAAAAATTGCTCACCATCACGGGTAGGCTTTACGCCTTTAGGCGTACGTTTAAAGATAGTAATGCCAATCTCTAATTCCAGTTCTTTAATGGCCTTACTTAAATTAGGTTGTCCCATAAAAAGGTTTTTAGCGGCACGGGTAATAGAGTTACACTTTTCAACTTCCAGTACATAACGTAATTGTTGTAAATTCATAATATCCCTCAATAATTTAGTTAATTTATATACTTTATATAGTAGCATAAAAAGGAGGGAGAAGTAAAAAATAAATCCTTTATGAAGGAAGTAATGCTTTTTATATATTAGAGTCATTCTTAGAATATATTACCCCTCTAGAAGTAAGTATGTTATAATTTTAACAAATAAAGTTATAAATTTAACAAAGCAAAGCATAAGATTTTCAGTGATTTATAAATACACATTGAGGAGGAGTACAAATGGCACGTTTTACATTACCAAGAGATTTATATCATGGCAAAGGTACAATTGAGGAGTTAAAAAACTTACAAGGTAAAAAGGCAATCGTTGTTGTAGGTGGAGGCTCTATGAGACGTTTTGGCTTTTTAGACAAAGTAATTGGTAACCTAAAAGAAGCTGGTATGGAAGTTCAATTATTTGAAAACGTTGAGCCTGATCCATCTGTAGAAACTGTTATGAAAGGTGCAGCACAAATGCGCGAGTTTGAACCTGACTGGATTGTAGCTATTGGTGGGGGTTCACCTATTGATGCAGCTAAGGCGATGTGGGTATTTTATGAATATCCAGAAACTACCTTTGAAGCCATTTTGGAGCCTTTCTCATTCCCAGCTCTTAGACAAAAAGCAAAATTCTGTGCCATTCCATCTACTTCTGGAACAGCCACAGAGGTAACTGCCTTCTCCGTTATTACAGACTATGAAAAAGGGATTAAATACCCACTGGCAGACTTTAATATTACACCAGACCTGGCCATTGTAGATCCAGACCTTGCAGAAACAATGCCAGCCAAGTTAACAGCACATACAGGGATGGATGCTTTAACTCATGCCATTGAAGCTTATGTTTCTACTTGCAATAGCTGTTTTACAGATCCACTTGCTTTAAAGGCTATTGCTATGACGTTTGACTATCTTGAAGCTTCCTATAAAGGAGATATGCAGGCACGTGAGCAAATGCACTATGCACAGTGTCTCGCAGGAATGGCATTTTCCAATGCACTTTTAGGGATTGTTCACTCTATGGCACATAAGACAGGTGCCGCTTATAAAAATGGACACATTGTTCATGGCTGTGCCAATGCTATGTATCTGCCACAAGTCATTCGATTTAATGCAAAGGATGAAGTAGCTGCAGGACGCTATGCAGATATCGCTCGTTTTGTAGGTTTACAAGGGGATACAACAGAGGAATTAGTCCAAGCACTTTGTGCTAAGATTGAAGCTTATAATGAAGCTCTTAATATCCCAAAATGTATTAAAGATTATGAAGAGGGTATGGTACCAGAAGAAGAGTTTTTAGAAAAATTATCAGAGGTAGCAGCACTTGCTATTAGTGATGCCTGTACAGGTTCTAACCCAAGAATCCCAAGTCAAAAGCAAATGGAAGAGCTTCTTAAATGCTGTTACTATGGAATAGACGTTACTTTTTAATGGATAGATAGAAACCACTTACACAAAAGACCGTTTTAGGCGTTGTCCTAAAGCGGTCTTTCATCTTTATGATTTTGCGAGATAACGTGATTGTAAAATAAATAGTATTTACATGGATGAGATAACTTTCAGTTTGTCGGGGTGCTCCTAGGAATTTAAAAGTAAAGAAAAAGAAGTGGTGTCGGCGCGGCCGCAAGAAAGAAGGCTTTTCTCCGGTTTCTGGGTCCTCGCCTTGGCAAACTCTAGGTTCAGTCCTGTAGACTAACGGTCCTACCTATCGCAAGAAGAACGCTTGCGATAACGTCCCTAAAGACAGCCTACAGGCCTTCACCAAGACTTTGCGAAAGTCTGTGGAGGAAACCTGCGAAAAGCCTTCTTTCTTGCTCTGCACTGTATCACGAAAGTTTAAATTTTTCATATTCCTTATTAAAT
>NZ_PEDL01000024.1 GCF_002735925.1 Sporanaerobium hydrogeniformans
CGGAAGTAGCTGCACTATCTTATCAGCTATACTCCATTTGGCACCTGGCCACTTTAATGCTCCCAAACCCACACCCCCTATCTAATAAATAAGTTATTTTAAATGCTTAATTCCTGCTGACCTGCTATAAACTCACTAAATGCCTTTTTAAGGCTCTCTATTGTTAGCCTTGGAATAACATCATTGATAATCTCAAAGCCTTCATCACGATATTTCTGTATCCACCATGCTTCTATATTGTTCATGTACTCTTGGTTCTTCTCATTACTTGAGTAATTCTTATTTACTTCTGTAAGAACTTCAAATACTATGTCGCATATATTACCTTTTGAACCACTTTTAATATGTTCCTGCCATCTAAAGAATGGTAAATACTTTGTTTGCCCTATGTAGTGCTTGTCCTCTTTACGGTTATACATGTGATAGATATATCCAACTATACCTGAAGGGGTTTCTCGCTCCTGGAACTCTCCTTCAATACCTCTCATTTTTGCTTCTATTTCTCTTTTACAATCATAGCTACAATAGAAATTGTCCTTGCCTGAGAAGTCACCCCAATCAATTCTAGGGAAGTTAGCTGCTGGACCTTTGATATGCTTATGGCAGCTTATGCAATAGGTATCAACTTGATTGTAAAATCTATCATGCCATCTTTTATCACTATCCATCATTACTGCATATATACCATCTTTACCCTTACGAGGTTTAGCAAATCTTAAGTCGCTATTATTAAGTCTCTTTTTAACTTCTTCCTTTGCCTTGTCTCTGTCATTCTCTTCAAGCTTTATATAAAACTCATCGAGCATTTCACCTTTACCGCGGTTGCACCAATTATAATCTTCGTTATCATAGTGAGTGTCTCCGTCATGGATCCAGTTAAATACTCTAACCCACCAATAAAACATCACTTCACCACCTGTCACAAAAAACACTTTGTTATCCTATTGAGATTTTAGTACACCATTTGCAAAATGCCGTTAATATTGGCTGTACATTCTTTGTACTAAGTTCTCCTCCAAATCCTATAAATCCATTACGGTTAAACGATACTGCTTCTCTACGGCTGAAATACGATCCATTTACTTGTATTTGTCCACATACAAACTTTCCATCTTCAAACACAACATCATTTTTTCTTATTGAAGCTATTGTCATATCCATTTGAAGAGCTTCCATAGTTCCTTTTTCAAGATAATCAATTAATTCAGCTTCTATCATGTTTTGAAGTTTCCTAAGCTGCAATCTAGTTATTTTTGAATAGTCTAGTTGCATATCTTGGAAATGCTTCCTTGCTTCATCATTTGTCATGCTATTCACCCCTAATAAAATCAACTTTTATTTGCATACATAAAGCGTAGTTTCCTAGTGTTCATCTTGCCATTTTTATTATTTATTGCATATCTGATTGCGCATGTTGTCGTCCAGTTGTCTGCTGCTGCTTCTGCTAAACTGCTATATACCTCTATCTCTTCATTTGTGTAATAATCAGTTTGTATCACTTTTTCTTTTTTCCCTCCCATTAAGAACACTCCTTTTAAAAAAGTTCAGTAAGCGTAACCTCTACTCTTGGATTGTCACTGTAATGCTTCTCTACGGTCAATTTAACCACTTGGCTATCGTCTGCATACGCTATATTGTTTAAGCTGTCTAGGATGATTTTAGCCACATTATCAAGGTCAGGTTTTTTAGTAGGATGAAGCTTACCTTCTTCAATAAGTTTTCTATTTTTCTTTGTCATACTTTTTGGTATAGGATACATGCACACTACCCTAGCCTCTATCTCTCCTTCTAACTTAGGTCCTCCTATACTGTCTTGATAAATCCACTTAACCAGATTCTCATAGCTGAGTGTATCTTTAGGCGTTATAGCTTGGCTTTTACCTGTATGTTTATTTTGGAATATCCTTGGTCTTCCTTTCCCTTTTGGATCCCCAGGAATAATAAATCTTACTGGCATCTTAACACCTTCTTCCACCATGGCGTTCTAGCTTGAACAAGTTCTTCTTTTAGCATAAACTGAATAGCATTACTACCGCTCAACCTAATATTTAACTTTACGTTTTCTTCTTTTAGTTCTCTTATGTACTGTTTTAATTTTAAGTTCTCTCTAGAAAGTGCTGCTAACTTTGATACAAATAGTCTTCCTATCTGTTTATTTATCTGTTTTGCTGTCTTGCAGTTATGTAGTTGCTTGTTCCTTTTTACATTCTTTTTCATCCTTAGCCCTCCTAGCTAGATTCTTTAACAATTTGCATTGACCTATATTAAAATCAATATCAGTGTATTCAACCTCTTGTGTTTCAAGTAATGGTATATCTATTCGTTTATCTTCAAGAGCTAAAGCTGAAAGCAAGCCTACTTTTTCCCTCCTTGTTGTGCGCTCCCTCTGATTAATAGCAGCCATTGCTTTATTAAATTGACCCCTTATAACGTCTGGCTCTTCACATTGACAAATCATCATGAAACCTCCTACACGTTCTACAGCTTGTCTCACCGTATATGGTAGGCTACTCATAGCTTCTTCTGCTCTCATATATCCAAAGTTATTAATTGCTTTTATGACCATCCCCCATCCCTCCGTATCATCAGCTTCTAGTGGAGCTGCTACTTCACTACAATATTTACTAATGGTTGCTAGATTAGGGGCAAATATCTCATTTAGTAGTATCTTTTCTACGGCTTTCATAAACACTTCATCCTCTATATGTTTCAATAGTGCATACCACATCTTAGCCATTTCTTTATCATTTGGGTTAAATACACACTTCGTATAATTTTTGCTTAATGCTGCCATACCAGTACTAAATGTTTTAGAAGTCATCTTCCTCACCTCCTAACATATCTGCCATGTTCTTAAAATCATTCATATTTACATTTTTACCTGTATTAGTTGTTTTCTCTACTTGAAGTGACTTATATTGACTTACTGTATAGATACCATCATTAAGCCAATTTTTAAGCACTCCTTCGGCATATGACATTGATCTTCTATTATTCATGCAAGCAACTTTTATCGCTTCAATAATAAGATTTGGATCAACTTGTTCGTCCAAATAATATTGGATAATTTCAGATACAGTACCACTCAAAAGACCAATATTCTCTTCATATGCAGTTTGAACAAAAGAAAAGTCATTTGAAACACCGTTTCCTTTACTCTTCTTTTCTTTACTCTCCTTTTCTATACTTTCCTCTACTATACTTTTATTTACTTTGGGTGTTTCTGTAGTACATAAACCCTCACTAGTAGAGGTTTCTGTATACATAAACTCGTCTAAAGATGGTTTTTGAGGTAAAGAAATACGTCTACGAGCATATAAGTCACTTAAATTATTTACAAAGTTTTGACACCAAACTACTTTATGTTTCCAAAGTTCTCTATCTATTGCTTTAAGTACAGCTAATTGATTTATTATTTCTAGAGCCTTATTAGCATCTACTTTTGACTTGGCTGCAAAAAACTCTAGGTCCGTATGGTCATTAAAATCTACATAGTGTCCATCAGTTACAGCTAATAATTCAAGTAGTTTAAACCACAATGCATACCCATCATTACCGTATTTCTGTTCTAATATAAACACCGTCCTACTATTTCCAGTAACAAAATGAGGAAAGTAATCAACTGTACATTTCTTAGGTCTTGCCAATGCCTTAGCCTCCCTTCTTTAGCATAATGACTTCTTTTAACTTCATTTTTAACTCAACTACCATAAGGCATATCTCGTTAGTAGATTTACAGTCTTTACAGCCTTTACATGGTTCCCTTAAAAAGCTACTTAAATCCTTATACAGCCTATCTACGTCAGCCATATATAACACCTATAATCCTAGACTTTGCATGTACTGACCGATTGTAACTATCTCAGCCTTTTTCTTGCTTCTACAATAATCACACTTCCCACACGCTATTGGCTCTTCTACCCCATTTCTAACAGCCATGATGCGTGGCAACCTACCTTTAATCTCTTCTAGCTTGTCCTCTATAAAACTGGTACCCATATCAATAATTGCATGGTCTGGTACTTCTTGCTTATCTACTACAATCAAGTAGGGTTCCAAGTATGTATCCATTTCTAGATTTTGACGTAGTATTTCAGCGTATATGGCTATTTGTGTGTAGTAGTCATATTTATCTATGAAGGTTTCTCGCCTCTTCTCACGCTCATTGTAGTAACTATCAGATAGATTTCTAGTGGTCTTAACATCAGCAAAGTAACCTCTCTCAATGTTGAGAATATCTATCTGAATTTTGAAGTCTACACCAGCTATTTTGCCAGTAAATATACGCTCTTTTTCAGCTCCTTTACGAAATCTCTCTACCAGTTCATCATTCTTAAGAGTGTTAATCATAACGTCACCTAGGGCAAATTTAGCGTAAATAGAACCATCTTTCTTAAACATTTCAGGATGCTCAGTAATAAATTCTTTTAGAGTTCCTTCATTCCAAGCATGAACATAACTACCAAGCAAGTAAGCATCATTCTCTTTGTCTTGCCACTCTCCATTATGCTTAGCTAACTCTCTAGCTTCACAACCACCAGTGTGCAGAATGTCCCATGCTTTGAAGCTAGAGCTACCCATATAGGCAGCCTCTGCTTCTTTAGAAAAGTAGTTTTTTCTACTTAGCTCCATCCTTTTCACCCTCTTTCTCTCCAAAACTCATTTGACCTGACATTTGATCATCTGAGCTTTCTTCTGTGAACGAAACATCTACAGCATTAGTGAAAGGATCTTTCGGACTATTATTTTTATTATCCTGTTTGAAATCCATATCAGAAGATTCTTCATAAGTTTTTCCTTGTTCAATGCTTGCAAAGTCCTTACTAATCTTCTTAGTAAGACGTCTAAGAACTGTTTTCTTATACGCTTCCTCTGGAACCTTAGTCCACATTAAACCGTTTTTCATCTTTGAAAAGTTTTCTCTAATTCCTTCAATCTGCTTGGTTGACATTTCTTCAAAATCCATGCCCCCATCTTCGTAAAGACAAACTGCAAAACTGCCAATAATCGAATCATCATTAAATGGTAAAGGCTTAAATGTAACAGTCTGTTTGCCATCCTCTACGCAACTACTATATTCATCCCCTTTTCTTACTACCTTTGCGTAAATGTCTATAATAGGCCTAGTGCTGTACTTCTTAGCCATCTTAATTTCACCCTTGTAATCTGTTTGAAATTGCAAATCATTACCATAAGGTATCGCGTAGCATTCTTTTTGAAAGAAATCTAGTCCAAGGAATGCACCTTTAAGAAGTGTTCTAGCAATACTTACTGGATGACAATTTTCAATCCCCTTAGTATCCTGTAATACAGTCATACAGTTTTGTAAAAAGCGCGTTTGATTAAAGTCTTTTGGCATAGCATCCAGCTTTTGAGTGATTAATGAATTTAACTTACTGTGGGTTTCCTTTAGAACTAACTCTTTTTTGTCAGACATAATTACATAACCTCCAATTCTTTTTCTGCTGTTACTGTTACAAACGCTTGAATATCATTCTCTTCGCAAATCTTCTCAACCTTTGCCTGTTCACTTGGATTAAGCTTTTCAAATCCATCAAGACACATAACCCTTAATTCTCCCATACGCTGTAATGCTACCTTGAAGGCAACTTCTAACTTTTCACCATCAGAAAGACCATCTAAAAGTGTTCCATTAATGCGAATTTGACCTTTTTCATCTACAGAAATACCTTCAAGTGGTAGTTCATGGGTTTTAAGAAGATCACTAGGCTTGGTACGTGCTACCTTAATCTTTTCTGTAAGCTCATTACTATAATTTTGTTTCTCTCGTAAACTTCCATTTATAATACCTTGTAGCCTGTCCCACTCTCTGAGATAAGATTGCATATTGGCAACTTCCTCTGCTTCTTTTTGAAGAGGTACAATGTCTATGTACTCATGTTCATCTAAATACTCTGCTGCTTTACCAACTCTAGCTTTTTCAGTTTTAATCTTTTCTGCTACCTGTTCATCAATAGCTTTTAATTCAAGTTCTTTTTTATCTGCTAAACCTATAACTTCGCTCTCTTTAGCAGCTATTCTTGATTGTTGAATTGAAACAATCTCTTTTTTCTCTTCTAATATATCCTCTGTATCTTTTTTCAGCATTTCCTTACATTTTGCATACTTCTCTTTGATATCTTGTATTTCTCTCTGCATTTCAAGGTCTACTCTTTCATATGCTGCATTAAGTGCATCATCTGAGTTACTAATGAAGTCATTAGCTTCTTTAATCTTTCCTTTTGCTAAATCAATGATGTCTTTAATATCCTGTTCTTCCGTTCTATATTTCAGCTCAACTTTTGACTTTTGATTCTCAGCATCAGCCTTAATTGCTGATACTTTATTCTCAATGCCTTCTTTCAATACTTTTGCTTTATCAATAAGTGCATTAATATTCTGTGCTTCACTAATCTTGTTATAGTACTCCTGTATGTTCTTTTCTCTCCATGCTTCACCATCATAGTTACCAGGTAATTCTTTCTTTATTGCTTCACACTGCACCTGCAAAACATGTATTTGCCTATTAACTTCCTCACGTTCCTTGTAATACTTCACTTCAATATCTTTAAGCACTTGTAAAATATGTTTTTCAAAGTTGATACCATCCGGTTCATCACCAAACCATGCAATAATATCTGATACGGACCAGTCAATTTCGATCATGTTTAGGATAATAGAAGTCTGTTCCTTAATGTCCATATTTACAAAATCTAAAGGTCTGAATATGTTACCTGCTACAAACTGTCTAAGGAAACCCTCTGTAGAAGCTGTACCTTCACCTTTTACTTTCAAGTAGTCAGATTTCTCTGTACGAATCCTACGGTCAATCTCGATACCTGTATCAGTTTCAACATAAAGAGTAGCTTCTTCCTCTCCATGCCTTACTACTTCACTTCTACGCTTAAGGTTGGTAAATGCTGTCTCAATGGCTTCAAGGATACTTGTTTTCCCTTGCGCCTTTTTACCTTCCAGTACATTAACCCCATTCTTAGGACTCCAATTAAGTTCCTTAATACCTAAAAAGTTTTTGACTTCTAATCTCTTTATTTTCATTTCTCTTTTTCTCCTTTTGTGCTATAATGCACTTGAAATTAGTTTTTCTATGCCCCTTTACTGATTGGCGTCGGTAGGGGCCTTTTCTAATTGCTCTATTGCCTTTAAAGCAACAGCCTTGACTTGCATAGCTTCATGTATTGTGAATTCGGCACTGAGACTAATAGCTCTAATCTTTTGTATAATAGTGTCGTAATCAGCATTGTATTTAATATTTTCAAAGAAGTCTCTTATACTGGCATTAAGTTGTTTTAATGCATCTTCTGTTTCTTCTAACTCCTCAAAAATTACTCCTACAACATCCGAAGGCTCTCTAAAACTTAGTCTATTTTTAATACAATAATTAGCTTCATCCTGTGCTATCTTTTTTATCATTTGACTAATGTATAAGTCATGTTCTTCTTTGCTTCCTTGTAGCATCTAATCTCCCTCTCTTTTGCTTGAGTTAAAACACACTCGTTTTCTCTATAAGAGCATTTTAGGCATTTTATATACATATCAAAGTTTTTAAGATACTGAACTTTATTGACGGACCAATTTATTCTCTTTACGTCATTTAGTAGCTTCTTGTTGCTTATTTCATAAAAATATCCATTGCTTAATCTAAATATGTATATCACTTAATCACTTCCCTATAACTTATTTCTTAGCTGTTTAATCTTCTCATTTGCATCAGCTACACCTTTTAAGTCACCATTAGCAAGCGCTTTTCTCATTTCGATTTGAGTACGTGTAATTTCACTTTTTACATTAAATCTTGACCTCAACTTTTCTTCCTTGCTTTTCTTTGACATTTCACTCCTCCTCTACATCTACATCTATTTTTCTAAATGCAAAACCTCTTACTTTACCACTCCTGTTTTTGCAAAGACTTGACCTTACACAACCACCTGATAACCCTAATTTTTTTGCTAATCCTGCCATTGTATCTTCTACGCATATTGGTAACTCGTACTTATCTGCTGTTACTGCTAGATAAAGAATCATTTCAGTTCCTCCTTTATCAATCTGTAGAATTCTGCAAGCGTCGGTATCCAACCATAAGCAATAAGTAAGTAAATGGGTACTATTAACCATTCCCCTCCTATAGCAAAATATCCTCTAGTTGGCGCTACTGATATAATTGCAAAGGCTTGTACCATAATTACTGGTAGCAATAGTTTTTTGCTCACTTTTCTCACCTTCTTTATTTGTAATTTTCTAAATTCACCTTTACAATATTGTTATCAGCTTTGCAGAGCTGAAATACTCATGAGAAAGGTGGTGTTGTTTATGAAATATGCCATATCTGTAAAACTAGATACACTTGCTTGTACAAAATTAGAGTTTGAAGAGATATTGAAAAATATGGGGAGATACATATATGTAAATGACTCTTTGTGGTTTGTTGAATGTACATTGGAATTTGATAAGTCTGCTCAAAATATTTTCTTTAGATATTTTGAGAACATTACTAATGAAAAAAGTCACATATTAGTTTCTCAAATATCTAATACAAGTTCGTACTATGGCGAATTACCTAATGAAGCCGCATCTTTTCTTGATAGTTAATTTCTCAAGAAGTGCTACTTGCTTTTGTAAGACTTTTGCATCATCAATGCTTAAGTCTTCTTTTTTTAATATGATAAGCATAGTATCTTTAGCATCTTGCTCTAGCAAAAATAACTCTGAAAATCTAATTGTATTTTCGTTTGGTCTTGCCATATACATTCCCTCCTTCCTACGCTACACCGTATTTAATAGCCATTTCTTTGACGATGGCTATGTACACTTCTCTTAGCCTTGCATCAGCTGCTATCACATCAAGCTTGCTAACCTTGTTTGATTTACTAGTGCTACCAGTTTCTTCTAGCACCTTACGCTTCATGTTTGTTTGCCTTATTCCTAGCTTTGCCTTGGCCCTGCTGTCCAAAATGTCATAGCTTTCTTTTCTTATGGCTTGGATATTTTCATTTCCACCAAGCTTTTGGGCTATACGGTTAACTAGGTTTGTTGTCTCTGTTCTCCATGCTGCTGGATCAAGCGTAACTACATCACGCATAGCTTGTACCTCTTGTTTAACTTCTAAGGCTGTAGCCTGTGCCTTCTCTGCTTGCTCCCTAGCGTCTTTAAGAGCTTTTGCATTAGCTATGATTAAGTCCTCTAAGCACATAGGTTGTTTTAACTGTTGTTCACATTCGATAAAGTAGTTACGATATTCATGTGACTTTTCTGTCCTTGCCATCATAGCTATATGTTTAGCAAATTCTAAGGTTATGGCAAAATCTTGAACTTCATTACCTTCGACATTATGTCGAACCCCTGTAAAATCGTAATTTTCCTTAAAATACTCATTGTCTTGTATATTTTTCTTATACCACCTACTCCACTGATCTTTAGCTAAACCTAACCCTATGTATAAATCTCTTGCACTTACTAGTTTCTTTCCATCTTGATTCTGAATGTTAATTAAATTACTCATTCTACTCCACCTTTCAACTTTTCTTTTAAACTTTCCCCTTTAATTTTAATTCCACCTAACTTTACAGTATCAAGTTCTCCTCGTTCTATCATGTTGTAAACTGCCCTTGGTGTTCTATGTAACATTTCCGATACTTCCCTAACTGTATAAAAGGCTTTTTCAATTTTATTGTTTTCAAATGCTAATTGAAGCTTTGCGATTGATTTTTCAATCTGATTTATTTTATTTAATAATCGTTCTTCTTCTTTTTTTGTCATTTTAGCAACACCCTTCATAATCCTCAAACTTTATACCTACAACATCAGCAATCTGTTTTTTGCGTTCTGTAGCGACTCTTTTCCCGCTTAAAATGTCATATATGTACATAGGGGTTATACCTATTTTGCTGGCTAAATCTGTATTGTCCATATCTAAATCAATCATTCTTTTTGCTACTGCTTTTCCAAACGGCGTGTATACTTTTGTGTTACGCTTTGCCATCATATCACTTCCTATCATTTAAAAACTTGTTAATGAAATACTGCTGTCCTTTACCTGTAACCTTGGTTGTCTTACTAATACTTACATGTCCATCTGCATGTGTAATGCTTGTTTCCTTTACTTCGAATAATCCAAGTTCCATGGACTTCTGAGTAGGGCTATTATAATCAGCACCAACTCTTTTTATTAAGTACCCATTTTCTCTTAGCCAGAAAAATAAACGCTTTGCTCCAATGTCTACACCATTTTGCTTAATTAGCTTGGCTAAATCGCCAATGAGTATAGTTGTATCAGAAACACTTACTGCATCAGCAAAAATCACTTTAGGCTTATCTGCTTTAATTTGTTGCTCAGCTTTAACACGTGCTGCTCTTTCTTCTTTTAGCTGAGTGGCTAATTTAATTATTAAGTCTGGGTCAGTCAGCACCTTTTCTATCATTTCATCTGTCATATATGTACCGTTCTTTCGAATGCTGGGTAAGACTTCCTCAAACACCCATCTTTCAAACTGTTCAGCACTAGGTAACTTTGAATGAGTGATGAGTCGATAAACATCTCCTTCATTTATTACATTTGTTTCTCTAAGTTGCCCTCTGGAGTTTTCAACATCGTGTTTCACGATGTTCACACAATGTCTTAATATAGCATCTGTTGGATTTGAATATCCGAGTGATATTGCAACATCATTTGCAACAAAATGTTCTTTGCCACCAATTAAAATCACTCTAATGTTCCCAAACTTATCATTTTGAAAAACTTTAACCATTCCTTGATTCATGTGTATTCTCCTTTCTATAAAAGTGTTTAATATTTAAGCATAAGCTATTGACAGTTGAATATTATCATTGTATTATTGTTATTGAAGAAAATATTCATCACTTAAGACATGGTAAATAAACGCTCGTTGGGGAACGGTGGCATTTTATTTTTACTATATCTTTTATTTACTGTCGTTTTTTGTTGCATTTCCTTTATGCTTAAACACAGTATAGATGAAAATATTCATCATGTCAATACTATTTTTGATGTTTTTTCTTCAATTAAAAAAAAGAAAGAGGTCGCCAGTATGACTCTAGTTGATAGAATACAAGAACTATGTAGAAAAAACACAACTACACAAAGTGCTTTAGAAAGAGATTTGAATTTCGGTAAAGGTACTATTAGCAAGTGGGACAAAAGTTATCCTTCTTCAGATAAGCTTCAAAAGGTTGCTGATTATTTCCATGTAAGCACAGACTATCTATTAGGTAGGGAAGATAAAGTGCTAGCACTAAACGATAGAAATAGACGTGATGTAGCTAAAACTCTTGAGGAAATAATGGACAATATAGACAAAGGGAACGCACTAGCTTATGGTGGCGAGATAAATGAGGAAGATAGAGAGCTTTATAAAATGGCTCTACAACATGCTCTAGAGATTGCAAAGCTAAAAAGTAAAGAGAAGTTCACACCGAAAAAATATAAATAGAGAGGGATTTCTTTTGGACAAAGACTTTATAAATAGGAAAATTAATGAAATTACCCAACATGGAAAACTTACCAACTTACAAGAAATAGCCAAGGCTAATGATATCTTAATTTATGAAGGCAACTGGGGGACTGAAACTGCTGGAGCATACCACTATCGATATAGAATTAAAATAATTATGCTCAATACTGCTTTAACATACTATCATATGCAAATCGTACTAGCTCATGAAATAGCACATGCAATAATTCACCCATACGAAGAAGCTAATTTTTCACTAATTGGGTTAAAAAAAGATAAAAAAGAGAATGAAGCAAACTATTTTGCTTGTAAACTTTTAGATGTAGTAGGTTTTTGGGGAAATGAAAATCTTTGCATCTACGAAGATGAACTGTCTAAGGCTGATAGGTGTTTCATTGAAGCATATAGAAAATACGTAACTGAATAAAAAGAAAAAGCCTTAATGCTATCAACATCAAGGCTTAATAAGAGCATAAGTTATGCACTTAATCCACTATTAGTATAACTTATTTGCTCCTAAATATCAATAAAGGAGTGATTATATTGGCTGGTTATCACAAAAGAGAAGTTCAACGTAAAGATGGATCTACCTATATACGTTGGGAAGGTACTACATTTGAGGGTGGAAAGAGAAAAGTATTCTATGGTAAATCAGAACGTGAAGTAAAGGCTAAAATAAAAGAATATGAAAACGACTTGTTTAATCATGGTACAACATTAGAAAAAACTAAGATTAAACTTCAAGACTATGTAAAAGACTATATTTTAAAAAGTCTAAATCAAAGGGTAACAAGTAGCACTGTAGAAAGATATATGAGCCTTTACTATTCTCATATAGAAAATAGTACATTAGGCAATAAATATATCCATGAAATAAAGCTTCAAGATATAGAGGATCTTTTTAAAAACAAAACCAAACTTTCTAAAAGCAGTATGTCTCTACTCTCATTGCTCCTAAAGCAAACCTTTAGATATGCAATAAGCAATAACATAATACGCGTAAATCCATGTTCTGATTTTATACTTCCAAAAAGTGAAAAGGGAAGAAGAGAAATTAAAATACTAACTTTAGATGAACAAGAACGTTTTCTGACTGCTGCAAAAGAATCGAGATATTTTCTAGTATACTTCTTCGATTTATGCACTGGACTAAGAGCTGGTGAAATCGAAGCCTTAAGATGGGAAAATGTAGATTTAAAAAATAAAGTGGTAAGAGTTAGGGAATCAGCTAGATTAGTACGTAAATATGATGATAAGGGCAATACAAACGATATAGTGGAAACTAAAGAGCCTAAGACGAAAGAAAGTATACGTGACATTCCTTTAAGTGATCAACTTACTGAATTATTAAAGCAGCATCAAAATAAAAGTAAAAGTGAATATGTATTTACAAATATTAAAAATGAAATGCTAACACATGATACTCTTGATAAGTCTCTTAAAGTGATATGCAATAAAGCTAAAATAGGGGAACCAATTCAAAGAAGAAGGCATAAAAAAGATGTTCTCGAATACTCAGGAATAACATTCCATTGCTTAAGACATACCTTTGCAACAAGGCTAATTGAAAATGGTGTAGATGTAAAAACCGTTTCACAACTTTTAGGTCATACTAAAACAGAAATCACAATAAATAGATATGTGCATTCAACCGACGATAGTAAAAAGGCTGCAATTAAATCATTAGAAAAAATAACAAGCATACGTATATAACTTACGTATGCTTTATTATTTCATTCTCTTACGTATATTCTTACGTACAAGCTTATTTTTTACTTTTGTCAAGTAAGCTTAAGCCTTTGATAGAGCCGATAAAGGGGCTCGAACCCTTGGCTTGCTCATTACGAATGAGCTACTCTACCAACTGAGTTATATCGGCATTGTGTTTTTTGCACTTGACTAGCTTATCATATTTTTATTTAATTTTCAAGATTATTATTAAGAATTACATCTGTCCTTTTCAATCTAAAAGTAAACTCTGTAAAATGAAACAATTTACAAACTCTTTAATAAAATAATTAAGCATCTCATACAGAATTTACTTTTAAATCTAGAATAAATCCTAGCTCTCTCTACTTCTATTATTATTTGTAATCACTCATTATTTAAAATGTCTTTGTCTTACAATTTCATATACAAGCACACTAGCTGCTACTGAAGCATTTAAGGAAGTAACTTGTCCGTACATAGGTATACTTACAATATAATCACAGCTTTCTCGTACAAGCTTAGATACACCTTCTCCTTCACTACCTACCACAAGACCTAACGGACCTGTTAGATTTTCTTCATACATAACTTTACCACCCATATCTGCACATGCAATCCATAGACCTTTGTCTTTAAGCTCTTTGATTGTTTGAGCAATATTCGTTACTTTTGCTACCTTCATATATTCAATAGCACCTGCTGAAGCTTTAGCTACTGTTCCTGAAAGGCCTACTGCTCTTCTCTTAGGAATGATGATACCATGTACACCTGCATTATGAGCTGAACGCATTATTGCACCTAAATTATGTGGATCTTGAATATTCTCTAGGATAAGAATAAACGGTGCCTCGCCTTTCTTGCTTGCTTCCTCTAAAATATCTTCTACTTCTACATAATCCTGTGCTGCACTATAGGCAATAACGCCCTGATGCTTTTCTCCTAATACACTCTCATCTAACTTGCTCTTTTCTACTTCTACAACAACAATCCCCTTCTCTTTAGCCTCTGCAATAATTTTAATAATAGAACCTTCTTTGTCACCTTTTTGAATGAATAGCTTATCAATACTGCGACCTGCTTTTAAGGCTTCGCTAACTGCATTTCTGCCATAAAGGATATTTTCATCTAGTTCTTTTGGAAGCTCATAGACAGTTTCTTTATAATGATTTACTCTTTCTTCTTTTCTCTTACTTGGAAAGCTGGTATGGGTTTCCTTTTTTTTTATTTTTACTATTGTTTTTATTATTTTTTTTGCTATAGTTCATATTGCCCACTTCTTTGGCCATTTTATTTCTCCTTTTTATTTAACATCTCATTTAATTCTTGTTTAGTAAGTGCTCCTACAACAAAGAGCATCATAAGATAAATACTCCCACCTACTGTTACACCTATTAATGTAAGTGTTGCATTTTGTAAGAGTGTTGCTTCTCCAATAGGATGACGTAACAAGCTATAAGCCCCAAAGGTTACTATACCCATTACTACACTTGAAAGAAGTGGTTTCATTACCACTAGGTTCTTATTAAGTTGATAACCTGTATACTTTTTCATAGCAAAATACGTATAAATAGCAAAAATCATATAGGCTATAATAGTCGAAAGGGCGGCTCCTCCTACCTCTAAAGGTGAAGCTACCAAAACAACAACTAAAACAGCCTTTGTAAGACCTGCTAAAATAATCCCTATCACAGGCTGCCATACTTTGCCTACTCCTTGCAAAATCCCAATAAAAATCTGGGTAATAATCATAAAAGTTAAACCAATAGCTGATAGTGTTAAGAGAAGGGCACCACTTGGAGCATTGGCATAAATAAAGCGCATAATGGGCTTAGAGAGTACTGCTAGTCCTACAGATGCTGGAAGTGCTATTAAAATTGCAATACGTATGCCTAATTCTACCTTGGTCTGTATCTCTTTTTTGTCCTTCCTCGCCACTGCCTCTGCAATAGCGGGAATAAGTCCTGTTACAAGTGCCATTCCGAAGGTAAGAGGTAAGTTAATAAAGGTAGAAATTTTGCCTAACTGTCCAAAGCTTTGATTAGCCACTTCCACACTCATCCCCTTTTGAGTTAAAGTTTGAATAACAAAAGCTGAGTCTAAAAAAGTGATAACAGCCATACCTCCTGAACCAATAGCAATAGGAATAGCAAGTTCACATACTTTTTTAACCACTTCACTAAAGCTGAGCCGTACCTTAGAGCTGCTTTCTTGAATCTCTTTTTTAATAGAAGGCAACTGTTTTTTATAAACTCTCATGAGAAGAATAAGAGCTAAAGCACCACCTACCACTCCTCCAAAGGAAGCTCCCCCTGCTGCATGTCCCAAATGAGGAAAGAAGAAAAAAGCTAAGCTTAGCCCAACTACCACTCGTCCTGTGTTTTCTAATACTTGCGCAATAGCAATGGGTAGCATTTCTTGTCTACCTTGAAAATAACCTCTAAATACTCCTAATAGACATACAATGACTGGAATGAGCCCTAGCCCCCATAAAGAATAGATTGTTTCGGGTGCCCAGCCAAAGAACCGAAGCATCCAAGAGCTTCCTAAAAGAATAGTAGCTGTTAAGACCACCCCCATAACAGCCATAAACTTCAAGGTGTTCTTGAAAATATCTTGAGCTGCTTCATAGTCACCTAATACTCTTTTTTCTGCCACCATTTTAGCTAGAGTAGCAGGTACACCTGCTGTAGCAATCGTTGTAAGCAATGTATAAACAGGATAGGCTGACTGATAGTAGCCCATCCCTGTATCACCAATTAAATTCCCCAAAGGAATACGGAAGAAGGCACTTAATATTTTAGCAATTAGACCTGCTAAGGACAAAATAAATGCACCCTTTACAAAAGTCTGTGTGACATTCTCTGCCCTCTTATCTTTTTGATTTGCCACTTTACTTCCTCCTATACTTCATTACTTAGTCCCATTAAACCTAAATTAATCAGTTCATTGATTCTTTCAATTTCTCCTTTAATATAGAGGTAACCAATAAGAGCCTCTAAGCCAGTTGCATGTCGATACTGCGTCATATCAGCATTCTTAGGCACAGAAATGCTCTTTGCATTGCGTCCTCTTCTTAAAACATTAGTCTCTTCCTCTGTAAGCTGTTTTTCGATAGAATGATATATTTTAGCTTGCGTTTCTGCACGTACTAGCTCTCTGCTTGCCTTATGCATTTTATTAACAGGCGCATTCCCTTTATTTATTACATACGTACGCACAAAAATCTCATAAACGCCATCCCCAATATAGGCTAGTGCCAAAGGAGAATACTCTGTTGCCTTATGATTAAGAATCTCCTTATTACACGCAAGTAGCGCTTGTATATTTTTATTCATAATAGTCTCCTTCATTAAACACGCTTAAAACGTACACCTTCTCTTGTGTCCTCGATGATTACTTTGTTATCACTTAAAAACTGGCGAATAGCATCTGCTTTAGCAAAATCTTTTTCTTTTTTTGCTGCTGCACGTGCTTTGATATACTCTTGAATCTCTTCATCTGATAGACTGTTTGTATCGCTACTCTTGTTATCATAAAGTATACCCAAAATTCCTGTTAACTCATCAAAAAGGCTGTAGACCTCCTGAATAAAAGCCTTTGAAGCCCCCTCTTTGGCATAGCTGTTCGCAAATTTTACAAGTTCAAAAATGATACTAATAGCATCTGCTGTATTAAAGTCTTCTGACATAGCTTCATGGAAACGTCCTTTAAAGTTTGGCAGTTCTTTAAGTAGCTCTTCTTCTCCTGTTGTAAGCTCTAAGCTTATGGCATGCTCTAAAGCAAATTCTAAAGTTGTTTTTGCATTTTTAATACGCTCTAAGCTATTTTTAGCTGCCTCCATCAGTTCTGGGCTAAAGTTAAGTGGACTTCTATAATGCGCACTGAGCATAAAAAAGCGTACTGTATCATACCCAAAAGCTTCTCCTACTTCACGTAAAGTTTTAAAATTCCCCAAAGACTTAGACATTTTTTTATTATCAATATTTAAAAAACTGTTATGCATCCAATAATCAGAAAAAGGTGCTCCATTTGCTCCTTCACTTTGAGCAATTTCATTTTCATGGTGCGGAAAAACAAGATCTTCCCCGCCTGCATGAATATCTATTGTATCCCCTAAATATTTCTTTGCCATAGCTGAGCATTCAATGTGCCAGCCTGGTCTTCCCTGGCCCCATGGACTTTCCCAGTAAGGCTCTCCTTCCTTTTTAGGCTTCCAAAGTACGAAGTCCATTTGATTCTTCTTACTATCTGTTAACTTCACACGTTCACTACGTCCTGCTTCTAGCTCTTCTAATACTTTTTTAGAGAGTTTACCATATGCATTAAAGGCTGCTGTATCATAATAAACTGTGCCACCTACCTCATATGCAAAACCTTTTGCAATCAACTTTTCAATCATTGCAATAATAGAGCTCATTTCCTCCGTTACTCTTGGATGATGGGTAGCACGTGATACATTAAGGTTATCTGCATCTTTTAAGGTTTCTTCAATGTAGTAATTTACAATTTCGTCTGTTGTTTTACCTTCTTCATTAGCTTTTTTAATAATTTTATCATCTACATCAGTGAAATTTTGTACGTAGTTTACCTTATAGCCCACACTTTCAAAATAGCGGCGTACTGTGTCAAATACAATATAAGGTCTTGCATTCCCAATATGAATAAGATTATAAACCGTAGGACCACATACATACATGCGTACTTTGCCTTCCTCAATCGGTTTAAATTCCTCTTTTTGCTTTGTTAACGTGTTGTAAATCTTAATCATTGGTTTTTTCTCTCCTCTTCTCTATACTCATTACATATTTTTTTATCCATACAGTCTTCATTGGTGCAATGATAAGCATGAGCCTTTTCTAAAGGTATACTTTTTTGTTTTTCTAAAAGAGCTAATTTTTCTTCTAGCGCTTCTAGCCTATTTTTAAGTCCACACATTTCCATCCGCGTAGGATCAGGCATCTTCACTTGGTCTAATTCACTACAAGGGTCTACTCTTTGTCCTTTCCGTTTAACCACTTTGCCCGGTATACCTACTACAGTACTATCTGTAGGTACTTCTTGAAGTACTACTGCATTAGCTGCTATTCTTGAATTATCACCAATTTTAAAAGGTCCTAGTACTTTTGCCCCTGTACTAATCATGACATTATTGCCAATAGTAGGATGTCTTTTGCCATGATCCTTACCGGTACCTCCTAAAGTTACACCATGATAAATAGTCACATTATCACCTATTTCACAGGTTTCTCCAATCACTACACCCATGCCATGATCTATAAATAAACCTTTACCTATCACTGCTCCTGGGTGAATTTCTATCCCTGTTAATCCTCTTGCTAATTGTGAAATAAGTCGTGCTCCAAAAAAACGGTTTTTCTTATAAAGCCAATGACTCCATCTATGAAATAATAGTGCATAAAAACTTGGATATAAAAAAACTTCAGCACTGCATTTAATAGCAGGATCCCTTTCTTTAATAACGCGTATTTGCTCCTTTATATATCCCATAAATATTCCCCCTTTTCTGCATACAAAAAAACTCTGCCTCTCTTATCAGAGGCAAAGTTACTCGCGGTTCCACTCTGGTTAAAATAAGCCTAAACTTACTTCATCTCTACGCTCTTTAACGGAAGCTATCCGTGATGCACTACTTTTTTTCGCACATCCAACTCCAGAATGCACTTCTTAATTAAATACTATAAGACTCTCCCACCTTATAAGTCTTTCTCTGAAATAGCACTTAATAATACTCTTTCCTTCATTGTCTTTTATCCTAATTAGTTTATCCTTATTCTATTTAATTTATTTCTTGTTCTTATTTTATTCATTATAGTATATGATTCATTTGACTCATTTGTCATTCCTACTTCATTTATTATAATATACCCCTTTCTTAGTTGCAAGCACTGTCTCCTTTTATTCATTGTCTCTTACTCCCTTATTTGGTTTAAATTCTCTTGCAATACTAAAATAAGGGTGCTATAAATAATACTATCAACTTTTACATATAAAGGAGGCTTCTATGCACACAACTGTCTTACTAATCCGTCATGGTGAAACGGAGTGGAATTTACAAGGTAAAATTCAAGGCACTCAAAATATTCCTCTCTCTCATCAAGGTAAAGCTCAAGCTCAGCTTCTAGCTAAGCGTCTTCATGGTACTCTTGATTATGTGTATTCCAGCCCTTTAGAACGTGCTTTTCAAACAGCTCAAATTTTATGTACCTCTACTTCTCTGACCCCTTTACCTTTAGAAAATCTTAAAGAGGTAGATTTCGGAAGTTGGGAAGGTCTTAATTTTAAAGAAGTGGCTACTACTTATCCAGAAGCCTTTAATCTTTGGCGGACAGATGAGGTACTCGGTCCTCTTATAGATGGTGAAGGTAATCTTAAAAAAGCAAGCCTTCGTGCTACTTCTTGTGTTTTAGAAGTCGTTCAGAAACATCCAGGTAAGCATATTGCAATGGTGAGTCATGGAGGTCTTATTAAATGTGCTATTATGGGGTTACTTGATTTAAAAATGACTATGTATCATCATCTAGCTCTGGGCAATACCTGTATCACCACTTTCCAATTTGACGAAAGACTTCATCCTGTATTACTAGGTATAAATGATACCCATCACTTAAATACAGCTTCTCCTACAGCTGTCTAGTGGTTATCTTTTTTATTCAGACTATTATGTGACTTTTTTTAACTTTTATTAAAGTATCCCTTTATTTTTCGTCATGATTAGATTAAAATATAATGATAGCATGGCTACAGGTACTATTCCTTTATAAATTTAACGTTAACAAATTCTTTTGAAATATATTTTAAGAAGTGAGGTAATGAAATATGTCAGCAGAAAATACTTCCTCAAACTTCATTAGAAACATTATTGTTTCTGATTTGGAGTCTGGAAAGCACAAAGAAATTATTACGCGTTTCCCTCCTGAACCTAATGGGTATTTGCATGTAGGACACGCTAAGTCTATTTTATTAAATTTTGGTTTAGCTGAAGAGTTTAATGGGAAAACAAACTTACGTTTTGATGATACGAATCCTGTTAAAGAAGATACAGAATATGTACAGTCTATTGAGGCTGATGTTAAATGGCTTGGTGTAACTTGGGACAAGGTACTTTTTGCCTCTGACTATTTTGATGAGATGTACAATTGTGCAGTAAAGCTTATCCAAAAAGGTAAGGCCTATGTCTGTGACTTAACACCAGATGAAATGAAAGAATACCGTGGTTCTCTGACAGAACCTGGTAAGCCCAGTCCCTATCGTGACCGTAGTGTATCTGAAAACCTAGATCTTTTCGAGCGCATGAAAAATGGTGAATTCAAAGATGGTGAAAAGGTGCTTCGTGCTAAAATCGATATGTCTTCACCTAATATGAATATGCGAGATCCTATTATCTATCGTATTGCTCATGCAGAGCATCACAATACAGGCAATAAATGGTGTATCTATCCTATGTACGATTTTGCTCATCCACTTGAAGATGCTATCGAAGGTATCACTCATTCTATTTGTACATTGGAATTCGAAGCGCATCGTCCTCTTTATGACTGGGTAGTCGAAGAATGTGAAATGACTTGTAAACCTCGTCAAATTGAATTTGCTCGTCTTAACATGACAAATACTGTCATGAGTAAAAGAAAACTTAAGCTTCTTGTAGACGAAGGTGTTGTAGACGGTTGGGATGATCCTCGTATGCCCACTATTGCTGGTCTTAGACGTCGTGGCTATACACCTGAAGCCATTCGTAATTTCTGTCGTGAAATCGGTGTAGCTAAGGCAGATTCTACAGTAGACAGTCAAATGCTAGACTACTTCCTTCGTGAAGATCTTCAACCTAAAGCCCCTCTTACTATGGCTGTTTTAAGACCTCTGAAGGTGGTAATTACCAACTACCCAGAAAATCAGACCGAGATGGTAGAAGTAGAAAACAATGCAAAAGATGAAAGTCAAGGCACACGTATGATACCTTTTTCACGTGAAATCTATATTGAACAAGAGGATTTCATGGAAGTACCTATCAAAAAATACTTCCGCCTCTTCCCTGGTAATGAAGTACGTTTAAAAGGAGCTTACTTTATCACTTGTACAGATGTCATTAAAGATGAAGCTGGTCATGTCATAGAAGTGCATTGTACTTATGACCCTGAAACTAAAAGTGGTTCTGGCTTCACAGGACGTAAAGTTAAATCAACTATTCATTGGGTAGATGCTGCTTCTGCTCTTCCTGCAGAGTTTAGACTCTTTGAACCACTCATACTTGATGATGCACCCGAAAATGAAGGGAAACACTTCTTAGAACAAATTAATCCAAATTCTCTTGAAATCTTACAAGGCTTTATAGAAAATGTAGCTTTCAAGTCTGCTAAACCTCTTGATAAATTCCAATTTGTAAGAAATGGTTTCTTTACAGTAGATTCTAAATATACAACAGATGAAAAACTTGTATTTAATAGAATTGTGGCATTAAAAAGTTCTTTCAAATTATAAAAATGAATAAAGGGTATCTGAAAAATTCAGATACCCTTTACTCATTTAAAATTAAAAGAACTCATCTTTTAGATCGAATCTCCCCCTTGGCTTTCTCGCTAGTCTCATCCTTATTGAGTCCTTGCTCCAGCCTTTTTACAACATAGTGCCCATATTCCCCTTCATAAAAAGCATATTCTCTAGCAATAGCATAAAAAGCACTATTATACCCATATTTATTGACACAGCTATCGTCTCTTTTTATCCCCAGTTTATCACATATGTGTGCAAGCTTTGGTGTTGTTACAAAAGGCAATATAACGTTATAAGTATTTTGCTTACTTAAGAATTCCAAAATACGTGTCGTGTAGCCTAGGTTTGTATAACCTTCCTCTACTATAATTTGTCTAATCATGAGGGTCCCATCTTCCTCCTCCTCATAAATAAGTCTTAAATTTTCATTTATTATAAGCCCTGTTAACTTAAGTAAAAGCTTGCTCCTAGTAGGTATTTCCCTCACTGCAAAGCCTGCATTTTGCAATAAACTCATTAAATTGTTCATGTGTATCCCCCTCTTTTTCTCCTACCTATTTATTTCACTTCTATTTCAATAATTAGCATACCATCTTCAGTTTAAACCTACAATATTCCTTTGTTAACTACTCATTAAATAATACACTACTAACTCTCTATCGGGTTGTAGCTACCCCAGCTCTATTACTATTTACTGCATGTTTTTTTTAAGAAACTGCTTTTTACTACCTTCTATATCGTTTCTATTTATTACATTGATTTGTTTTTGATTTAACTTTTCATCCCAAACTCTTATACTTTGCTCTCTAATAAGGAAGTCTAGATACTGCTCAATCATAAGTCCATTTTTTAATTTTAATTCTAGAGTATTATCTATCTCAGCGATTGCCCTACTGAGACACTGTTCTGCTTCTTGAGTTAAAATATATCCTTTTTCTCTTAATATATTCAAAGCTATATCAAAGAGCTGCTCCTTATTATAGTCTTCAAAATCAAGCCAAATCGGGAATCTATAGCTTAAGGCAGGATGAGATAATACTAGATCTTTCATACCATGTTTTTGTCCAGATAGGATTACAAGAATTCTATTTTTATTTTTATCTATAAACTTTATGAGCTGTGAAATCATTTGATTTTCTCTTTCTTCTTGTATGCCCAAATCCCAATGATCGATAAACACTACTTTACCTAAGCATTTATTAAAAACATCCTCTAAGCTTCCCGCCTGCTCTAATAACACTAGTAATTCACTTTTGTCTAGTTCTACAATCTTCTTAGCTTTTATAATCCCCATACTATAAAGCATTTCTGATAGTATATTTAATACAGTTTTTTTCCCTGTTCCTTTTTCTCCTGTAAAAATGATATGGTTGTATTTATTTAAGTCACTACCTATACCTAGCTTTTTTCTTTTTTCCTTTACTTTAATAAGCTTGTACTGATTTCTTAAGAAGGTCTTTGCTGCTTCATTACCAACTAAAGGTTTTAACTTCTGCTCTAAGTCAAAGTTATTATCATATTCGGTGATATTAATCTTTTCTATATCCTTAATGGTTATCAGATTCATCTCATACTCACTAATATCTTCTTCTGCTATTCTTATGCTTTGATTTCTAATGAGATTTTCAACATAATTTCTTACCATCCTACCATTTCCAGATTGTGCATCTGCATTTTCATAAATATCGACAAAACTCTTTTTAAGGGCTACATAAGCATTTTTAGAAAGCTTAAACCCATTAGCTTCAATCATTTTTATGGCCATGTCTAAAAGTTCATCAGGATTATAATCTTCGAAGTTAGTCCATAAGGGGAATCTAGATCTAAGACCCACATTAATATCAAAGAAGTCTTCCATCTCTTGCTCATAGCCAGCTAGTATAACGATAACTTCTTTTGAGTAGTCTTCGATAAGCTTAAGTAATGTCTCTACTGCTTCTCTTCCTAAGGAGTCATTTGCAAGGGTGTAGGCCTCATCAATAAACAAAATACCACCTATAGCTTCTTTAAACTTTTCTTCTGTCTTCTTGGCAGTTTCCCCTGGAATTTCTGATACAAAATGAGAACGATCCGTCTCGATTAATTGGCCCCCTTTTAAGAGGCCCATACTATTTAACATCTCAGCCACTACTCTTGCTATACTGGTTTTACCCGTTCCTGGATTGCCCACAAACACCATATTCAAATTTTGGTCTACTTTAGTCTTTACACCTACAGATTTTCTTTTTTCCTGTGCCACAATTAACTTATATTGGCTTCTTAAAAGTTTTTTAACTTCTTCAAGCCCTATAATAGATTCTAATTTCTTCTCTAAATCGAACTTTGTCTTAGCTTTAAAGTTAAAATTATCTCTCTCCAATAAGTCAATCTGTTTTTCGCTGTTTGCTAAATACTTTTTAGAAGCATCCATTATGGCATTCTCAATGATATTTCTTACAAACCTCGCGTTACCTAAGTCATTCTTACCCGTAAATTGATTTTTTGTAAATAAGCCTATTAGCTCAGCTTTTACATTTTTAGCAATTTTATAACCCTTTGCTTTGGCAATATTAACAGCAATATCATACATTTCTACTGGACTATAGTCCTCAAAATGAATGCTATTAGGAAATCTAGATTTGAGTCCTTGATTAAAGCTTAAGAAATTTTCCATGTCTTTTTCATAACCTGCTAAAATGACAATTAAATTTTCTCTATTATCTTCTATTCCCTTTAACAAGGCATTAACTATTTCTTTTCCAACCTTATCTTCTTCACTTTCACACAGAGAATAAGCTTCATCAATAAATAAAACACCCCCTAATGCAGAGCTGATCACTTCATGGGTTCGCTTAGCTGTGTCATTTATATTTTCTGTAACAAAATCTGCTTTGCTTACCTCTTTTAAAATACCCTTAGACAATATTCCTAAAGCATTTAAATATTCAAAGGTAATTCTAGCAGCATTGGTTTTTCCTGTACCTGCATTACCTGTAAAAATCATATTCATAGACATATATGAAGTAGGAAGTCCTAGTCTCTGTCTTATTTGCTGCACCTTGTAATTGTTTTCAATATTGACAATAAAATTTTTGAGCTGCCTCATCCCTATTACAGTATCTAATTTGTACTTTGCTTCTTCAAGGGTTGGTATTAAATACTCACTTAAATTCAAATGACTCCCATTATATTTGCAAAAAATGTCATTCTCCTCTACATATATAAGTATTTTCTCTTTCTCTTTAATGTTTTCTTTTGTTATAAGGTTAATGATTGGTTTATAAAGCTTATAGGAAATATATTCTCTTACATCAAAATAAGTACTTTCTCTAAAGTTTTCTCTTAAGAATACAAAAAGTCCAAAATCGTTTTCTTCCCTTTGATTGTTTTCCATATCCCATAAAATCTTTATACCCAATTCCTCTTGTATTTTGCTTAGAGTCTTAAAAATTTCTTTTTTCATAATAATATATTTTTCTTGTTCAGTTAAACTTTTTGTATATAAGGTTTTATCTTTATCCTTAAATATATCCACTATAGTTGGGTTCATTCCTGCATCTTTTTCATGATTATAAGTAAATATAAAAAATTTGTTATGGCAAATAAATTCTTTAATCTTATATTCATTGTTTACTTTGTCATCGGCTTCTACTAAAAAGTTATTTTTAATAACATATTCATTATTTAGTATTAAACACGTATTAGGATAAAGTTTAGATACTAACGTTAGGATTTTTTCACTAGCCTGCTCAATATTTTTGAAAAGAATAGCTGTAGAGCTATTATTAAGCTTTTCATACAAATCTGTTAAAAATGCCTCATAACCCAAATTAAAGTTATAAGAAGAAAGATCGATTTCTTCTAAGCCAACTTGATCTACTAGTCCTTCCTCTTTAAGCTGTTTAAAAAGTAATCTTATACTTAACTTCTTAAAGGTCCCCCCCTCTCCCATTAAAAGTAATGCACCCTTTTCATCTTTTAAAATCTTCCCTTTAAAATAATCACATAGTTCTTGAACAAAACGCTCTTGTCCTACTAATTCTTCATTTAATTTCTTTTGTATATTTATCAATCTATTTTGTATTTCTTGTTCTTTCATATAAATTTATTTATCCTTTCTATCTTAACTACACAAATGCCCTGTATCAGGTTAGTATTTCTATTTTTTAGTATAACATACTCAAAAAACTTCATTCAAAATCATATATAGCCCCCTCTTTAAATCAACCTATTCGTTGCAAAATAAAAATAGCTAGAGCCTGTATCCTTTGATACTTCAAGCTTTAGCTATATACTCTATACCTTATCGGGAATCAAATCTCTACTTTAATCAGGAAAGAATGGTCTTCTATGCTTCTATATGACGCACATTTTGTATAACGGTATGAACTGCTTCTGTTGTAACTGTAATCAATTTAACACGTGCACTTGCATCTAGCATTTCTAGTTTAGTAAAAGCTTCTCCCTCTAATGAGGTTACATATTTAGCCGGTAAGAGGTTAAGAGCATATGCATACATATCTCTTTTACACTGTGGACATTTACAACACTCATAGCGCTTTAATACCTCATCTAATTGCTTCTTTACTAGATGCTCCATGTAATTATATACACCATCCATAACCTTCTCCTTCGTTTGATACCCCTTCTTACTATTTATTCAGTCATTTTATTTTTTTCATATAACTCTCTAAAATATTAGGTGCCTCTTTACCTGAATAATAAAACGTTACCTGACCTTTTTTAGAATGATCTATTATCTCTTTTTCACTAATAACTTCCTTAAGATGCTGAATAGTCCCTTCATTTCCATCAAAAACCTTTACATATGAAGGTAGTATCTTTTTAAAAATATCTTTATAATAAACAAAATGGGTACATCCTAGTACAATACCACTGAATTGTATCCAGTCATAGGGTGCTAGCATCTCTTTTAAATAATCAACTACTATCTGATCTTCAAAGATTCCTTGTTCAGCATAGGTTACTAAATGAGCTAATGGCAGTGACTCTACTCGTCCCTCTTGATCGACACGACTTATAAGCTGTTTATATTTTTCCTCTTTAAGGGTAAGGGAAGTTGCTGTCACTAGAATCTTTCCCTTATTTAAAGAGTCTACTGCTAATTTTACAGCAGGTTCCATTCCAATAATCGGTATGTTATATTTCTCTCTTAGATTATGAGCTGCTATACTTGTAGCTGTGTTACAAGCAATTACAACAACTTCTACTCCTTTACTAAGCAAAAATTCCATTACTTCATTTACATAGCCTGCTACTTCCTCCTTCAGTTTAGTCCCATAAGGAACATGGAGGTTATCGGAATAATAAATATAGTCTACACCTGGCAACTTTTCTACTGCCTTTTTAAGAACAGTGATGCCTCCTACACCTGAATCAAATATACCTACTTTCATTTTATCACTCTTTCATCCACTTGGCTATCAATTTATAGAAAATTATTTATTTTTAATAAAAATAAAATCGATTTTTATTGTATTTACATACAAAGGATTATAACTGCAAAAAAATCTAGTATAATCCAATGATTATCCTAGATTTTAGCCATGCCCAGAGCCGGAATCGAACCAGCGACACGAGGATTTTCAGTCCTCTGCTCTACCGACTGAGCTATCTGGGCAAATATAATATGTATAAGGTATACAAGAGCGCGAGACGGGACTCGAACCCGCGACCCTCTCCTTGGCAAGGAGATGCTCTACCAACTGAGCCACTCGCGCCTAAACTACCTACTTAGTATAGCTTATTTATTGTCTCATGTCAATCTTTTTTAGTAGTTAAAGATGAGCCACCCGGGAATCGAACCCGGGACAACTTGATTAAAAGTCAAGTGCTCTACCGACTGAGCTAGTGACCCATAGAATAAATAACCAGTCGGGGTGACAGGACTCGAACCTGCGGCCTCCTGAACCCAAATCAGGCGCTCTAGCCAAACTGAGCCACACCCCGTTAAGAGCTATTCATTCTAATGACCCATAGGAGAATCGAACTCCTGTTACCGCCGTGAAAGGGCGGTGTCTTAACCGCTTGACCAATGGGCCTTACATAACTCTGGCAGCCACCTACTCTCCCAGCTCGTCTCCAAGCAAGTACCATCGGCCGCTTAGGTCTTAACCGACGTGTTCGGTATGGGAACGGGTGTTTCCCCTAAGCGCATCACCACCAGAAATTTGTCGTTTATTGCTTACGACTTTTACAATGATACACTAATACATTATATATGTCAACTACTTTTTTATAATAATTTGTCTTTCTCTTTCATTCCTCTTTATTCTTATTAGGAATACTCTTAAAAAGTACTTATCTATCAAGTGTTTCACCTATTTGAGATACAAGACTTATTCTTGCACTTTTTCGTCAAAAATATACCGTCTCTTTTTAAGAAATAAACCGTTTATTTAAAGCAAATGGATAGGTAAAGTTTGATTGGTTGTTTTCTCTTTTTCTTCTTTTTTCATCACTTCCTCTTTAGGTGCCGTAATAACTAATTTTTTTGTGTTTTCATTATGATTAGCCCTATTAATACGACTTATACTTTTTTTACTTACTGACATCTTATAGCCATCTCCTTTGCAAGTGCAAGATATTCTGCTGCGCTCCTACTATTTTTCTTATGAACCAAGACAGGCTTACTTGCTTCTTGAGCCCACTCTATAGCACTGTCTACATGAATATAGTTCTTAAAGACATATGTACTTTCCAGGTCTTTTAAAGCTTCTAGAGTTTGCTTTAGATAAGCCTTGCGCTCATCTGCTTTCGTAACCACCACCCCTAGCACCTGAAGCTGAGGGGCTATTTGCTTGCTTGCCTCTAAAAACTCAAATAAATTAGCAATACCAAAAAGTCCCCAAGGACTAGCTTCCACTGGGATAAGTAAATAATCTGCTGCACATAAAATATTCATTACCCATCCTCCTAAAGTGGGTGGTGAGTCAATCAATATGTAATCATAGTGCTCACTTTTTACAAGCTCTTGCATAGCGTTTTTTAAAATATATTCTCTCTGCCATCTTGTTAAAAGCTCATATTCTATCCCACTCATTAATGAAGAAGAAGCGATTAAATCTACATTAGGATAAGCAGTAGAACTAATCTTTTCTTGTATCGTTCCTTTGTTTTTGATAACGTCATAAATATTTTTATCCCCCATTGCTAGTGCTAAAACTGTTTCCTCTGGGAAATAGGAAAGGGTAAGATTCATCTGCATATCAGCGTCAATTAAAAGCACCTTATAGCCTTGCTCAGCTAAGGCATAGCCTACATTACAACATGTGGTTGTTTTACCACAACCCCCTTTATTATTTAAAAAACAAATGGTTTTTGTCTTCATTTCTTACCCCTTTCATTAAATGCTTTTTTAGCTATTAAGTATATTTTACTATAAATTTTTACATAAGTGGACAAAATCTCTAACTTCTTTTTAATTTTTTTTAAAATAAAAAGCGAGAACTAGTTTTTCATCTAGATCCCGCTTTTTATTTTATTCTTTGACTGCACCAGAAGTCATACCACTCACAATGTAACGTTGTCCAAGTAAGTAAACAATAATAACTGGTAAACAGGTTAATACAATATCTGCAAATACATAATTCCAATACTGCTGATTTTTACCAAAGAAATTGTATACTGCTAAATTCATAGGCCATGTGGCACTTTTACTTGATAAGTAAAGAGGTGTCATAAAGTCACTCCATACTGCCATAAACTCTAGGATAAAAGCAGTTACTAAAATCGGTTTTAATAAAGGAATAATAATTGAGAAAAATAAGCTAACCGGTCCTGCTCCATCTATCACTCCTGCTTCATCTAATTCTACCGGAATAGATACCATAAAATTTCGAATAGTAAACGTACAAAATGGAATCATGCTACTTGTAAAAGCAATAATCATTCCTAGACGTGTATCTGCTAACCCAAAGCCTTTTAAAACAGCTGCCAAGGTCACATAGTTAATAGGTACAAATAAACCACATAATATAAAGTAATACACAAATTGATTGAATTTTGTTTTACGTCTACTGATAATATAGGCTGCCATAGCACAACCTAATATCGCAATAACTGTAGCAACTACCGCATAAAGTAAACTGTTCGAAAAACCTCTTAATAGTTTCCCTTTTTCAATCACTTGAATATAGTTGTCAAATACCCATTCTGTAGGTAAACGTAGGCTCATACGTGCCGCTTCTCCTTTTGTTTTAAAGGAGTTAATAACCACCATATAAAAGGGTGCAATAACAATAAGGCTTAAAAAGATACAAACAATTTGCTTAATAATATTTTGGAGTGTTTTTTTCATCTATTGTTGCACCTCCTGTTTACTCATATATCTAACAACGCAAACTCCTATAACTGTTGTAATAGCAAATAAAATCGTATTAAGTGCTGTGGACATGCCATAATAACCATTGGCATAAAGCTGATAAGAGTAGGTAGTGATAACCTCTGTTTCATGCCCTGGTCCACCATTAGTTAGTACATAAATAATATCAAATACTTTTAATCCATAGGTTAGACCAAATACAAGATTAATTGTGATTGCACCTGAAAGCATAGGTAAAGTAATATATTTGAGCTTATGGAAGAAATTTGCGCCATCAATGGATGCTGCTTCATAATAGGATTTAGGTATAGAATTGAGTCCAGCTAAAAAAATCGTCATACAATACCCGATTCCTCGCCAAGCATCTACTCCATATATAGATTTCCAAACTACATTTAAATCAGACAACCATTTTTGTTTCATAAAATCTAAATGCAAAGCATCTAAAACAGTGTTTAATAAACCATTGTTGTAGTTTAAAATAGATGTAAAAGTAAGACCTATAATAAGGAAGGGTAATACAGAAGGTAAGTAAAAAATAGTACGATACCAATTACGCCCTTTCAGTCCCTCTTGTAACATAATAGCGAGTAAAAGTGCTGGAATCAGCTTTACAATATTTGAAACAACCGTAAACTTTAAGGTATTTAAAATACCTTCTGTATAGTTCTTATTTGATGTAAATATTTCAATATAATTTTTTAAACCTATAAAGTTAAGTTCTCCTTTACTTCTTACATTCCAATCTGTGAAAGAATATAAAATCCCCATTATGCTTGGTAATAGAAAAAACACAATATATAATGCAAGAGGTAAAATCAAAAACCATTGTGGATATATTTTTTTCTTATTCATTTTATGTCTCACTCTCCTTTTTATATTTCGTACTGCCTGATTTTATTTTCAAAAATAGCCGGGATAATACTATCCCGGCTATTTAATCATTTAATTTATTTTTATTGCCAGTTAGGATCTTTTTGAAGTGCAGCTGTTTTTGCTCTATTGTCATCCATATTTTTAAGTACTGTATTTGCATCCATTTTGCCTAAACAATAAGCTACCATATCTGCACCAAAATCCATCCAGTAATCATTAGTATATTTAGTACCATTTTGAAGAACAGATACATTCATCTTGTTTTGATCAATTGTCTTCATGAACTCTTCTTCTGCTGGTAACCAATTCTGTTTAACATCATTATTGTTTACATGAATGTTAGTGTAAGCTGGTGAATTATCTAAAATCTCTTGTAAGCTTTCTGTTTGACTAACAAAATCAAAGAAAGTTTTTACTAATTCTTCATTCTTAGTTTCCTTATACCCAAACATAGTAGGACCTGCTGGACTGGTTGGGAACCAAGTATTATCACCTAATGGAATAAGGAATAATCCAAATTCATCTGTTGATTGTGTCTCATCTTGGATTTGTTTTACAAAACTTGAATTTGCCATAGCCATAGCAATTTTTCTATCAGCAAAATCATTAGCCATATTGGTGCTATCTGTACCAATCCAGTCTTCTCCAAAATATCCTTTGTCAGATAACTCTTTAAATTGTTCTAATACTTGTAACATCTTTTCATTTCCTGCAAAGGTAGCTTTGTTCGTATTTAAAGCCTCATATAAACCAGGTTGTGCTTCTTCATATACACCACCTATTTGGAAAAAGGCAAGCTGATGTTGCCAGCCATCTGCTCCTGGTAAAAACCATGGTGTAATACCTTTTGCTGCAATGGTTTCACATGCTTTTAAAAGCTCATCATATGTTTTAGGTGTAGATGTTATTCCTAATTCATTAAAAAGTGTCTTATTATATACCATGACATATTCTGGTGAATTATGCCATAATTGCATACCATACAGTTTATCTCCTACCTTACAAGATTTTAACCTTGCTTCTGGGACAACTGACTCCCAGCTTGCCCCTGTAAAATCAATACAATATGCTTCAGGATCTACAATAACAGATTCGATCGCAAAGGGGTTGGATTGAATCCAGAAAACATCTGCACAAGTTCCACTTGTTAATTTCGCCTGTAGTACATCACTATATTGTTCTGCTGGGATTGTTTGAAGGTCTACTGTTACACCATATGTATCTTCAAAACGTGAAAGAGTTTGATCATAACGATTATCCATCCATCCTGCTGATACTAAAATGCTTAAAGTCTCCCCTGCAAATTTATCATTTTTTTCTGTTTCTGCCTTTGCTTCTGTTTCTGCTGAAGCAGCTGGTGTACTACTTGAACTTGCAGGCGCTTGTTCTGCTGTTTTACCACCACAACCTGCCAAAAGCATACTTCCAACACCCAAAGCTAATAAACCACTCATCCATTTCTTTTTCATACTTCTTACCCTCCCTTAGAATAGACTAACTGATACCTTGTTCATTTATACTTTTATTTTACTCCCTAGAACTTTCTGAATCTATGCACTTTTATGTACTGTTTTTGCACTTTTTTAACAGTTATATCATTTTTTATAGAACTCATTTATAATTTGTGTCTAATTTAAATTTTTCAAACGGACTAGACCACGTTATATTATCCTACTACCTATTCTAATCTCATTAAATTTTAGACATATTTGCCTAATCCCTTAAAGTGTATCCTCGAAACTTCCTCTCACATCACTCCAGTTGGCATCTGCATAAGCTAATAGAGTCTCTGCTTGTTCCAATGACATTTCAGGAAAATGTATGAATAAGCTGTGTGAGCCATAACGTTTCACTATACGGTCTACATTTTGAATCCAATCTTCAAATTCTCCAGAATAAACCTTTACCCATAAAGATTTACCAGCAGCTCTTGCTTTATCATAAATTTGATACCATTCTTCATAGGTACCATCTGGGCCATAATCACCACTGGTCCATTGAAGAGCATCAATCTCATCTATTTCCATAATAGCGTCTAGGTGCCTAATACAATCCGGTCCATCTAAGTGATAAAGCACACAATCAAGCTTTTTTGCTTGTTCACGAAGGGGTTCTAAAATAAATTCTCTATATTGGGCGGGCGACATCATAGCTGCAAAGTCACATTGTAATTTTGCAGTTTTTCCTGGACCCCAAATTTGGAAAACAGTATAGCAAGAGCCTTGATCCTGTTCATTCTTTATAAGTTCATAAAAACGATTATAATATTCAAAGTAAATAGTACTTACCTGTCTAATACGTTCCTTTACTTCTTCTGGTTCATCCATCATATCAAAGATAGTGTTTTGTGCTCCTCTTAAAGATGCTAGAACATCAATATTTTCCATGAGGTCAGGCATGCCTATATAAAAATCATCTTGTACCAGTTCTTTAACTGCCTTTACAAGTTCATAATGCTTTTTCCACCATTTATTTTCCGGATCAAAGACAAGAGGAGAAGTGTTTTCCCAATCTTCAACACATTCTTCAAACCAAACAGTATCATCGTTAAACACAATATCAGAACCAATATAGCTAGCTATAGAACCAGGACCAAAATCCACATTAATATTGGGAAAACTTTCTGCCAAAAACAGATGATTTTCACAAAAATGACGATATCTAGCTACCATACGTTCTGCATTTTGATACTTATCTTCCATATCCACATACATAAGTTCATCTGGCAACGTATAGTCATTTCCTTGACATACAGCTGCATAGGTCTTCTTATTGTTTTTAATGGTCTCATTATAAGCTTCTTCTATTTCTGGTTTTCTTGCCACAATACTCATAAGTGGTCTTCCTACATTTTGATGTTTCCAATAATTCTCCCACTTCTTTTTAGCCTCTTCCCAATCTGGTTTATACTTCATTTTGAGTCCCTCCTCAAACAGCTTATTTAAATTTACTCTTATTATATACTTGATTTATCTTTGAGGCCTATGTATTATTAAAGCAAGAATTTAGACTTTTTTCACACTAGAAAGGATTTTCTTCATGTTTTTCCATAAAAAATGCAGTATACAATTTCAATTCTTTTTAACATATTTGTGCATTTCTATCATTGTTATAGGTATATTTTCCTCTTTCTTTTATTACTACATATCTGATATTCTCATCGAAAGGGAGACAGCTGCTTTTCATACTATTGCTTCAAGCTTTATGACTCAGACAGACAATGCTCTTCGCACAATGGATAAAGTTTCCATCAATATTGGTTATAGTAATCTTATCAAAGATACTATTAATGACTACTTTAATTTTACCTCACCCACTCATGATGAGTTTTCTTCTCTAGTCGGACTCTTTGTAGCTATTAATGGAGCAGATTATCAAGTTTTTCATATCAATCTCTATGACAAGCAAGGCCAAGTGATCCGAGTGGGTACTACGGCTACACGTAGCACAGTTAATTTAAACGCCTTAGACTGGATTGAAAAAGCTGATAAGTTAAAAGGACATAAATTACTTAGTAAACCTTATAGCACCAGTTCTATGTCCAATACTTCTACAAGTAGTCCTTATTTTATTTCTCTTTATCGTACTTATTATGATAAGTACAAAAAACCTATAGGTTATATCGAAACCATTCAAAAATGTAAAACTATTTTTAATGATATCATTTCTTATTGTAAAAAAAATACAGATACTATTTCTGTTTATGTATTCGATGCTGGGGGTGCTTTAGTTTATCCTTTTGAACCTTCCTCTTTTAATAATGATACATTGTATACCCATTATTATGATATTGTTAAAAATAATGCCTCACTCTCTACTTATGAAAATCCTTTGACTGCAAAAAAAGAATTAGTAACTTATGAAACTTCTGATTATAGTCAATGGACTTATATCTGTGTTCAACCTGAAGCTATTATTTTAGCCCCTGTTAAAAGCTTTACCCATATTTTATATATTGTAATAGCTATCGTGTTTATATTAATTATCTTATTGTCTTATACCATGAGCAAAAGTCTTACCAGGCCTATTAATCAATTAGTAGATACTATTGAACAAACTAAACTCGATACCTTAGGATATATGGAAAAAGATAAGCTCCATACACCTTTTAATGAATTTGATTTACTTAATGAAGCATTTCATAGCATGCAGACTAATCTGAAAATCTCTATGGACGAACTTATTGAAACCAGGCAACAGGAGCTCAAATCTAGAAGCCTTGCTTTACAGTCTCAAATGAACCCTCATTTCTACTATAACTCCTTATCGAGTATTATGATTTTAGCTGAGAATGGTCAGTGTAATGATGTTGTAAAGCTTTGTAAAAACCTGAGTCATATTATGCGTTACATCACTAAAGGTAGTGCTAATCAAGTGCTCATTAACGAGGAGATTGACTATGTCAGTAAATACCTTTACTGCATGAAAGTACGTTATCAATCCAGCCTTAATTACACCATTGATGTAGCTCCTGAACTCCTTGATCTTTATGTTCCTAAGCTTATTATTCAGCCTTTAGTAGAAAACGCTTTGAAATACGGCATTAATGCTATTCCTCTCTGGCAAATTGATATCACAAGTAAAGTAACAGATACCTACTGGGAAATTTCTGTTGCCGATTCTGGCCCTGGCTTTTCAGAGGAGGCACTAGCTCTTATTCAAACACGCATTAAAGAAGCTGATACCCATATTGGGATGCCTACTATCGAAATAAATGGTATGGGACTTCTTAACGTTTATTCCAGATGGAAATTATATTGTAAAACAGATTTTATCTTTACGTACGCTAACAAAGAAAATGGTGGCAGCATCGTTACTATAGGTCGATACTTTTAAATAAAAGAAGGGGGATAAAAAAATGAGCCAATTCACTTACTCTGTTATTGTTGCAGAAGATGAGGAACTTCTACTTACAAATTTAGTTCAAAAAATTCAAAATACCCAATTAGGTTTTGAAGTACTTGGTACTGCCCAGACAGGTAAAAAAGCACTTGAATTAGTAAAAATGCATTCACCTGATTTAGTCATTACTGATATAAAGATGCCTATTATGGATGGTATTGAACTTTTAGATGCCATTCACCTGACTTTTCCTACTATACGTTTTATTATTATAAGTGGCTTCTCCGATTTTGATTATGCTAAGCAAGCTATCCGTCTTAAAGTTAATGATTACCTCTTAAAGCCTATAGATAGTGAAGAACTCTATACTTCCTTATTAAAGATAAAAACAGATTTAGATTTAGAAAGAAGTTCTTATGAAACATTTTTTAGTTTAAGTTCACTAAACACTAGCAAAGAACATATTGCCGAAATGCTTAAAGAATATATCGTTCACCATTACACCTCCGAAATTAACTTAAACCTTATTGCCAGTAGTATGAATTATAGCTCTAGTTATTTGACCAAGCTTTTTGTTCAACACTACAATTGTACCCCATCTAAATATATCATTACCCTTCGTCTTCAAAAAGCTCGCCACCTTCTTTTGCATCATCCTGAGCTTTCTATTCGTCAAATTGGGGAGCTAGTTGGTTATCAAGATCAAGGATATTTTAGCCGCATCTTTAAAAAGCAACAAGGTGTAAGTCCTTTTGATTATCGTGAGCAAAGTGTAAATGCTTAAATTAGAGATGAAGCTCATTTCAAATCATGAACGAAAGATAAATTTTAGTTTATCGAGGTATCTTACACATTAGACTACTAAAAGGAAAGGATAGGGGTGTTCTCTGGGATCGCAAGTAAGGGAGCTCTTCTCCAGCTTCTCGGTCCCCGGATGGGTAAAATCTAAGTTCAGTCCAATAGGCTAACGGTCCTACCTATCACAAGAAAGGCACTTGTGATAACGTCCCTAAAAGCAGCCTATAGGACTTCTCTAAGATTTTACATCCATCCTGTGGAGGAAGCTTGCGAAGAACTCCCTTACTTGCTAGCCAAAGCTTTATTCTGTTCCAATTTCTTATTTTTTCTTAATTTCCTACTACAGTGATCATGCTATACAGTAAGGCATCCCCATACACCATCCCATCCTTTGGGACTCTTAATAATAATTCATGGGTATTGATTTGTTACTCATGTCTTTAAGAAGGAATATAAAAAAT
>NZ_PEDL01000025.1 GCF_002735925.1 Sporanaerobium hydrogeniformans
GAGTGTAGGGTTATTATCTGGAACAAGTGCAACCACAATGGAACCACAAAGAGAATTAACACGTGCAGAGATGATGACTTTAATTATTAAGTTAAATGAACTGCTAAATCCATAAGGTGGTTATATCATCAAAGAAGAGTCTTAGATAAATAGATATAAAATAAGGGTATAACCAATAGTCTAAAAGTATCTTTAGATGCAAGAAAAGAGTGTTGGTTATACCTTCTTTTTGTCTCTAAGTAGGATAGATAGATAGTGAAAAGGAGGGCACCTTAAAAAAACTAACTTTTTAGATAAATAAATATAATTTATTTTTAAATATAATAAATAATTCAAATTAATTCAAAACATAATCTGTATTAACTTTAAAGGTTTTTTTTTATAATAGTGTTATAAATAAGGATTATTCAGCTATTAAACATATAAGGTGCGAACTATAAAACCATTTACAGGACTCTTAGCTAGCACCTTTTTTAAATAAAGGGGTGAAAGAATGAATATAAAAGAAAAAAAAGAAGTACTTACCATGCGAAATATAAGTAAAAACTTTCCGGGAGTAAAGGCACTTGCTGATGTGGATTTTACACTTAGAGAAGGGGAAATACATGCATTAATGGGAGAAAATGGAGCTGGAAAATCAACTCTTATTAAGGTTTTAACAGGTGTTGAAGAATTTGAAACAGGTGAAATACGACTTGCTGGCACAGAAGGAGTAATCATTAACAAGTCACCTCAAGAAGCACAAGAGAATGGTATTAGTACAGTTTATCAAGAGGTTAATCTTTGTCCTAACCTTACTGTAGCAGAAAATATCTTCATTGGGCGTGCGCCTAGGAAATGTGGAGGAATTGATTGGGGGACTATGAATGGGCGAGCTAAAGAAATGCTAAAAGCCCTTAATATTGAACTTGATGTAACAAAGGCACTAGAAAATTATTCTGTAGCTATTCAGCAAATGGTAGCTATTGCAAGAGCTATAGATATTTCAGCAAAGGTTCTTATTCTAGATGAACCTACAGCTAGCTTAGATGAACAAGAAGTAAAAAAACTTTTTAATGTAATGAATCAGCTTAAAGCAAAGGGTATTGGGATTATATTTGTAACACATTTCCTTGAACAAGTATATGAGGTGTGTGACCGCATTACTGTTTTAAGAAATGGAGCGTTAGTCGGTGAATACAAGGTAGAGGAACTGCCTCGTGTTCAACTAGTAGCTAAGATGATGGGTAAAGATTTTGATGATTTAGCTAGCATTAAAAAGTTAGCGGAAGAAAGTGCAAAAAAAGAACATAAAGAAGTGTTTATAGAGGCTCAAGCATTAGGTTGTCATGGTAAGATTAATCCCTTTGATTTAACCATTCGTAAGGGAGAAGTTATTGGTCTGTCAGGGCTTTTAGGTTCAGGGCGTTCAGAGCTTGCACGTACACTTTATGCAGCAGATAAAGCAGATCAAGGAAAGCTTAAGATAAAGGGTGTTAATTCCCATATGGCAGCACCTATTGATGCCATGAAAAGAGGGATGGCTTTTTGTCCTGAGAATAGAAAAGATGAAGGGATTATTGCAGATTTATCTGTAAGAGAAAATATTATTATCGCACTTCAAGCAAAAAGAGGCCTATTTAAGCTTCTTAGTGACAAGGAACAAGAAAAATTTGCAGATGAATATATTAAAGTGCTTCAAATCAAGACAGCTAGTCAAGATACACCTATTAAGCAGCTTAGTGGAGGCAACCAACAAAAGGTTATTTTGGCAAGATGGTTACTCACTCATCCAGAGTTTCTAATCTTAGATGAACCTACCAGAGGAATTGATGTAGGAACCAAAACGGAGATTCAAAAGCTCGTAGTAAAATTAGCAGAAGAGGGCATGTCTGTGATGTTTATCTCTTCTGAAATTGAGGAAATGCTCAGAACGTGTAGCCGAATGGCTATTTTAAGAGATGGTAGTAAGGTAGGAGAATTAGATGAACATGAGCTTTCACAAGAAAATGTAATGAAAGCGATCGCTGGAGGTGACAGATAATGAATAAGGCAGAAACTTCTTTTAAAAAACTAATGAGTCATAGACTCTTTTGGCCTCTTGTATGTTTGGTAGTCGTATTACTCTTTAACCTTATTAAAACGCCTGCGTTTTTTAAGATTACTATCAATAATGGGGTACTTTATGGCTATCTAATTGATGTACTTAATAGGTCGAGTGAATTGATTATTCTAGCAGTTGGAATGACGTTAGTTGTTGCTTCTTCGGGAGGAACAGATATTTCTGTAGGAGCAGTGAGTGCTTTAGCAGGAGCTGTATGTGTTTTTTCTTTAGGCACAGGAGCAGCTTATAATATGCCTTATGGCTTAGGGTTACTTTTAGGTGTATTTGCAGGTGTAGTTTGTGGGGCATGGAATGGTTTTTTAGTTGCTAAGATGAAGATACAACCCATGGTTGCTACACTGATTTTATTTACAGCAGGACGAGGAATTGCACAGCTGATTACAGGCGGTAACATTCTTTATGTCAAGGTGGATTCCTTTAAGCGTTTAGGTGCTTTTTTACCAGGTGTACCTTTACCAACACCTATCTTTGTGGCAGCAGCAGTTGTTATCATCACGTTACTTATCTTAAGGAAAACCGCTTTAGGTCTTTATATTCAAACGGTAGGTATTAACTCAAAGGCAGGTAAGTTAGTAGGATTAAATGCAACGCTTATTCAGTTTTTAACTTATGCATTTTGTGGGCTTTGTGCAGGGATTGCAGGACTTATTATCACTTCTCGTATTTACTCGATTGATGCCAACAATGCAGGTTTAAATATTGAACTAGATGCCATTTTAGCAGTTGCTTTAGGAGGAAATAGTTTAGGTGGGGGTAAATTTTCTATTGCAGGAAGCATTATCGGTGCCATTACTATTCAGGCACTTACCACTTCTCTTTATGCGATGAAGGTAACGGCTGATCAACTACCTGTTTATAAAGCCATTGTCGTTATTATTATTGTAGCTTTACAGTCTCCAGAACTTAAGAGGATGTTTAAAGCCTTAAAGCTTAAGATAAACAAAACATCAGAAGGGGAGAAGGTGACAGCATGATTAGTAAATTAAAAAGCAAATTAGAAGGCAATAACTTTTTATTAGTTATCACTATTTTACTTTTTATCGCTCTTTATGTAGCAGGAATGATTGTTTTTAGTGATAAGAACTTTGCAAAACCTCAGGTGTTTTTTAACCTATTTGTAAATAACGCAGGACTTATTATTGCTGCAGCAGGAATGACTATGGTACTGATTACTGGAGGAATTGATATTTCCATTGGTTCAGTTATTGGTATGACTTGTATGCTTCTTGCTTGGATGATGGAAAAGCAAAGTATGAGTGCAGGACTCAGTATCGTCATTGTTTTAATAGTTGGATGTGTATTTGGATTAGTGCAAGGTTTTTTTGTAGCTTATTTAAAGATACAACCTTTTATAGTTACATTAGCAGGGATGTTTTTTGCTAGAGGTATGACGGCAATAATTAGCTCGGACATGATTAGTATTACTAATCAAAGCTTTTTAGCTATAGCCAATGCAAAGTTATATTTACCTTTCTTAGGTACTGTTAATAAAAAGGGAGTTATGGTATACCCTTATGTTTATCCAAGTGTTATTATTGCAATTGTTGTTTTGGTTATTGTTTTTATTGTGATGAAATATACAGCCTTTGGTCGCTCTATTTATGCGGTAGGGGGGAATGAACAATCAGCTCTTTTAATGGGACTTAATGTTAGACGAACCAAGTTAAAGGTTTATATTTTAAATGGATTTCTAGCTGCATTAGCAGGCTTTGCTTTTTGCTTAAATTCTTGTGGAGGATTTGTTGAGCAAGCTCGTGGTTTTGAAATGGATGCTATTGCATCAGCTGTTATTGGCGGGACATTATTAACAGGAGGAGTGGGTAATGTAATAGGAAGCTTGTTCGGTGTACTGATTAAAGGAACGATCGAATCACTTATTACCTTCCAAGGTACTTTATCTTCATGGTGGACGAAGATAGCTATTGCTGCACTATTATGTTTCTTCATTATTTTGCAAAGTTTATTTACAGCCTTTAAAAATAAAAAAATAAAAAAATAAGAAATAAAGGGAGAGGGCCTTTTAAGAAAGCTGAGGAGGATGCTCATGTCAAGAAGGGGACCACATGTCAACAAGGGGATAGTTAAAAGAAAGCTAGGAATGCAACTTATAGGTGTATTTTTAATAGTGAGTTTAATACCGTGTCTGCTTATTGGTTATGTGAGTATTCGTGCCGTAACAAGTTCGATGGAGGTGACACTGGGTAAATATTCGCAAAAAATCATGGATCAGTTAGCTCATAGTATGAATGAAACGATTGTAACTACAGAAGGAATAGAAAAAAGCTTAATTGATGATATGAGTTTTGGGAAGCTTATCATGAAATACGATCAGTTGACAGCAAGGGAAAGGCTTACTTATGAGGCAGATGCAGATAAAAAGATTGGTAGCTTGGTAAATAATCAAGTGTTTATAGAAGAAGTTTATGTGTTTTATAAAGATCAAGAAAAATACCGCTCGAAATTAATAGACAAAGGGATAGAATCAGAAACATTTCTCAGTAGTTCTCTTTATACTAAAATGAAGAATCAACCTTATGAAAGCTATGGCTGGTATCAAAGTGAAGCTTCAAAGGAGCAGCTTTATGTAGCTAAAAAAATGACTAAGGAGGCGGATTCACCCATTCTGATAGCCCTACTTAATAAAAAGGGCTTTCAGGACACTATTGCATTAGCCAGCATTGAAGAAGGCATTGCAATAGAAATCTTAGATGCAAGTTACCAGGTATTAGTAGGGAATGATGAAGGAGAAGGGACTGATACATCTTCTAAAGCAGAGGCTGCTCTTGATGAGATAGAAAATACTGGCATGCAAACAGGTACTTTTGTTTCTCAAAAAGCACTTATTAGTTTTGCAAAACTTACCAATGGATGGCAGGTTATACTTTCAGCGCCTATGACTCTCTTGATGAAGGATTTGCAAAAGGCTTGGGGAATCATGGGTATTATTTTAACACTATGTATATTAGTTGGTTTTAGCATAAGTATTTTCATGAGTCGTAGGATAACAGAGCCTATCGTAGCTATGGCGAACCTTATGAAAAAAGTTGAAGATGGCAATCTGAATATAGAAGAAGACATCCAGACAGATATTAAGGTTTCTAGCCTTGAAGTGGGGATACTGGTAAAAGGCTTTAGCCATATGCTAAATACTCTAAAGGTGCTTATTAGTAATGCAAAAGAGGTAACAGAGGGTGTTAAGTATAATACTGTGCAGTTGGAGGAGGTAGCTAACCATACAGCGAGTTCAGCAAAAGATGTAGAGTTAGCAATAGAAAGCTTAGCTATAGGTGCAGAGGAGCAACGAAACGAAATAGAATCTGCCTTAGGTAATATTCAACGACTCGCAGATCATATTAATGAAGTAACTGATGGGATTGAAGAAATAGAAGAAGCTTCTAAAAGAAGCATGACTAGAAGTACACAAAGTAAAAAAGAAGTAGAATTGTTATGGTCTCAAACGCAAGAAACACTAGTTATGAATCAGAACATGCAAGACCAGGTAAATAGGCTTGGTGATAAAGCGAATAATATTGGAAAGATTATAGAACAGATTAATGGGATTAATGATCAAACAAACCTATTAGCCCTTAATGCCAGTATAGAGGCAGCTCGGGCTGGACAGTTTGGATTAGGTTTCGCTGTAGTGGCACAAGAAGTAAGAAATCTTTCTGAGCAAATTCAAAGTGCCACTTTAAGCATTTCAAAAGCCGTTCAAGAAATACAAGAGGAAAAGCAGGCGACCTTAAAAGAGCTAACTAAGGCAATGGGTGTATTTGATAAACAGGTTCCTGTAGTGGAAGCAACTAAAGCAAGTTTTGAAGCTATTAATGAACAGATGCTTCAAGTAGATGAAAGAATTCATAACGTGACTGAATTACTTCTAGGTGTACAAAACCAAAAGACAGAAGTTATTGAAGAAATGAAAAGGGTTTCTGAGGTTGTAGAACAAGCAGTGAGCATCTCAGAAGAGGTAAGCTCAACTAGCGAAGAGCAAAGCAGTTATGCAAAAGAAATAAAAGATATGGTAGTAGCCTTAGTCAGTAGTGTGGAAAATCTAGAGGCAACTTATATGAAGTTTGCGTAGGTTCAAACTAATACTCAGGAAATGCCGAATAAATTTGAAATGGACGTCGATTCGTCCCTAAAAAGCTCGTACAGTATGTATCGAGCTTTTTATATTGCGCAGAATTAATGGTAATCTTTCCATTTATAATACTAAAGTAGTCTTGTTCCTGCAGTTTGCTTAAATGACGATACAGGCTACGTAAATTGATATGTAACAGATGACTCATTGTTTTACGACTAACTGTTAGAGTAAAAGGAAAAGAAGAACTATTGCAGCTATTAAATAGATAGAGAAGTATTGTATCGTCCAAATTATAAAGAGCACGTATCTCTGCCATATCCATATAATACTGAGAAACATTAGCGAAATAAGAAATACAGACATTAGCCACTGTAAGATTATTATGCATAGCATGAAAGAAGAGATTAGCAGGGACTTCAATAATGATGGATGCTTTGATTGTTCTTATAGAAGCAGTATATTTAGGTACATTTAGAATATATTCAAGCAAGCCAAAAATATAAGGTGATAACATAGTATCTGCCACGATACTATCTCCAAATACAGAGTTGATAAGGCAGTGATAAGTACCACTGAGAGCAATATAGACGGTATTTGCATCATTTCCCATTGTAAGAAATTCGGTATTCGGTTTTAGCTTTCGGAGCTTACAAAGTGGGGCGCAAGTAGATGGATTTATTTCTTCAATATCATCAGCAGTTATAGACTCTTTTGAGAATAATTTTAATACTTTGCATAGATAGTTATCATAATTATTGGGCATATTTTTCCCTCCTTTTTATTAAAAGATGACAAGTGTCACTTGTTTAATATGTATACTATGTTATTATTAAATTACAAAAAAGTCAACTATTTATACAAATTAAACATAATAAAATATTTTAAAATATAAAACATTTAAAATATTTTATTCAAAAGGAGGGGTGAGGTTGTTACCAAGAGATAGAGTAATAAAAGCTTTAGCTCATGAAAGAACAGATCGAGTTCCTTTAGATTTCTGGGCAACTCCTGAAACTTGGAAAAATTTAAAGACTTATTTTAATACCAATGAAGAGGAAGAGATCCTACGTAAACTTCAAGTGGATATTCGCCAAGTTCAACCTGATTATATTGGACCTAAGATAGTAAAAGAGGAAGATGGAACCTATTTTGATGCAATGGGAGTTCATAGAAGAGTAATAAAAAATGAGTTCTGTGAGTATGAGGAATATGCAAGCGCACCTTTAGGTTTTGTACAGTCAGTGGAAGACTTTGAAAGATACAATAAGTGGCCTAATATTTCAAATTATGATTTTAAAGGTTTAAAGAATAAAATCGGTCCTATAAATGAGACCTATTATATCAAGCTAGAGACAGGAGGGTTATTTGAATTTGCTTGGGCGCTTCGCGGGTATGAACAATTTATGATGGATATGATTTTGGAACCTGATATTGTTCATTTCATTATGAATAAGATAACTGAATTTTGGTGTGATTATGTAAGAGAAGCTATGGAACAAGCTGGAGATAAGTATGATATGGTGTATACCTATGATGATATTGCTGCTCAAAACTCACTTCTCATGTCAAAAGAAATGTGGGCAGAATTTATAAAGCCTTATCACGAGAGATTAAATCAGGTAATTCATTCCTATGGTAAGACAATCATGTATCACTCATGTGGAGCCGTTTATGATATGATAGAAGATTTAAAAAAACTGCCCATTGATGTTTTAAATCCTATTCAGCCAAGAGCAAAGGGAATGGACATGAAGGAAATAAAGAAGCATTTTAAAGATGTTCTTTCTTTTCATGGAGGCATAGATATTCAATTTGTCTTACCTAAAGGAACGAAAGAAGAAGTAGATGCTGCTGTACGACATGCAATTGATACTCTCGGTGAGGGAGGGGGCTATATATTAACAAGTGCGCACTATATTCAAGCGGATACGCCTGTAGAAAATATAGTAGAGATGTATAAAGAAGCAAGAGAGTACTCTCAAAATAAAAACTTAGAAAAATAGGAGAAGGCAATGGCAAAACAGAAACTTATTATAGACACAGATTGTGGATCAGATGATGCAATGGCAATAGCCATGGCACTTAACGATCCTAACTTTGAGATTCTCTTTTTTACAACTGTCTCAGGTAATGTAGATGCAAAGAGAGCTGCTTATAACACACTTATGACAATAGAACATGCGGGGACCTATCAGCCGCCAGTGTACATAGGATGTAACCAAGCTTTATTAAGGGATATGGTATTTGCCCATGAGACTCATGGACTTGATGGAATGGGAGATATAGGGCTTAAAGTAAAGAGTCTAGAGGTAACACCAGGGAATGGGGTTTTAAAGATCTTAGAAGCTTTAGATACACATGAAGCTGGAGAAATAGAGATTATTACGCTTGGTACACTAACAAACATAGCATTAGCTATGCGTTTGGAACCAGATATTATGAGGAAGGTAAAAAGAATTGTAGCTATGGGAACAGCGGGGCTTGGTACTGGTAATGTATCACCTGTAGCAGAATTTAATATATGGCAGGATGCAGAAGCTGCAAAAATAGTCAATGACTTTGGAGTACCCCTTATGTATGTAGGGTGGGATGCTTGTTTAGAAGATGCGATGCTAAACGAGGAGGAAATTAATCGCATTAGAGAGAGTGGAGAATTAGGGAAATTTACTATTGATTGTAACAAACGCCTTATGGAGATGAATAGGGAACGCTTTGGAGCACTTTACTTAGATATGGCAGATCCAGCAGCGATGGCAGCAGCACTTTATCCAGAATGTATAGAGGAATGTGATCATTATTTCTGTGAGGTAGATGTTTCAAATGGACCGAGCTATGGAAGTGTATTAGTTGATAAATATCATTTTAGTGGGAAAGAGCCTAATGCCTATATTTGTAGTAAGTTAAAAGCCAATCTTTACAAAGAATACATATATAAAACACTGGGGGCATAGTTATTGAAAAAGATAATACTCGTTAGTCATTGTATTTTAAATACGGCATCTAAGGTTGTTATGTACAATTTAAAGGAAATAGAAGAGGAGGAGGCATTAAGAAAACAGTTTGTAAAAACAGCATTAGATAGAGGGATACAGCTTTTACAACTTCCCTGTCCAGAATTTACATTATATGGCTCTAAAAGGTGGGGACATGTAAGTGAACAATTTGATAATGTATTTTTCAAAAAACATTGTAGAAATATTTTATTACCCATTATAGAACAGTTAGTAGAGTATAAAGAGAACAAAGAAAGATTTCAAATACTAGGGATTGTAGGAATAGACGGAAGTCCTAGCTGTGGAGTGGATTATACTTGCACAGGAGAAAAGAGCTATGGTGCATTAGGAGATAGAGATGAATCCATTATGGAAGTTATTCATAACACCTCACTTTGCAAAAGGAAGGGCATATTTTTTCAAGTATTAGAAGAGATGTTGGTAGAATTTAAGCTTGCGGATATTAAAGTAGAAGGTCTCTTTGCATTAGAACCCCATAAATGTATGAATTTATTAAGTTAACGCAGTGTTAACTAATAAAGTATAAAAAAATAACAGGATACAGCAGTAAGAGCTGCTGCTAAAAACAGGAGGGAAATAATATGGAGAAAAGACATTCAATTAAGGACGATTTTTCAATGTTAGCGTTACTTATTATACCGATTGCAGTTGCAGTAAACTTTGTCGGTGGGCAATTAGCATCTTTATTAAAGCTTCCGTTTTATTTAGACACTATAGGAACTATTTTTGCAGCCATGCTCTGTGGGCCATGGGTAGGGGCGGTAGCAGGTACATTAACCAATATTGTAACGGGTATTGCCAACCCAGTAAACTTTGCATTTATCCCAGTTAACTTACTGGTAGGCTTAGTGACAGGTTTCTTATCTAGAAAAAATATGTTTAGTGTGTGGTGGAAATGGATTATTGCAATGGTATTAATGGCTCTAACCTCTATTATTTCTGCAGCGCCTATTGTTGTACTAGTATTTGGAGGTATTACAGGCGGGGGTACATCACTTATCACGGCAACAGCAATGGCAGCAGGAGCAAACATTTGGGCAGCGGTGCTTGGAACAGAAGGTGTTTTTACAGTAGTTGACCGAATCATTTCTTTCTTTATTGGCTATTTTGTTATTAAGGTTATCCCAGCAAGAACCCTTGTTAAGTTTGGGTGTGGAGGTAACTACATAAGAAAGGATAACTCAACATCTATTTAAAACAGAGGAATATACCGCTACTTACTTAGATAATAATAGGTAGCGGTTATTTTATAAGCAACTAGAGGAGGTTACATACGATGTGGAGAGAGAAGCTTAGCATTAAAAAGGATAATGCCATTGCAGCATTGTATCCATCAGCTAAATTTTTAATTGTGTGCCTCTATTCTTTTTGTTCCCTAATCATTGGAACAATCAAAATAGAAGGTTATCCATTCTTTTTAATTCCTTGGTTTTTAATAGTCCCTATACTCTGTGCAGCAAGTGGAGTTTGGAAAAACTTTATAAAGGCATTTAATAAAGTCTTATTTATAGCGGTTATTATTTTTGTGGTGCAGAGCTTGTTTGTTCCTAGCGAAACAATAATTTGGCAAATAGGTTTTATAAAGGTATATGAGGCTGGATTACAAAGTGCAATTGTACTTTCTTTTTCTATTATGAATATCGCTGGAATGTTTATATGGATGTTCCAAACAACAGAAAACAAGGAAATTTCTAGAGCTTTAGAGGACTCTGGTATGAACTATAAGGTGGCCTACGTATTTATTAGTACCTTACAGATGATAGAGGTGCTTGGAAAAAGTAGTAAGACCATTATGAATGCTCAGCAAGCACGTGGCGTAGAAACAGAAGGTAATATATTTATCCGAAGTAAAGCCTTTTTTCCATCTATGGTGCCTTTGATTTTAGGAGCTATTACAAATACGGAAGAGAGAGTCCTTACATTAGAATCAAAAGGTTTTGATGTAAAGTGTAAAAAAACACATCTTTTTGAAATAGAAAAGTCAGGCAAGGAAAAATTAGCAGCGGTAATAGCCATTTTAATTACCACTTTAGTGATTATAGGGAGGGTCTTAGCATGGGTATTGTAATTGAATTTAAGGACGTATCCTATAGTTATCCGTTAACCAAGGAACCATCTATTAAAAATTTGAATTGTAAGTTAGAAAAAGGAAAATTTTATGGAGTTATTGGGAAAAACGGTTCAGGTAAGACTACCTTATGTACCCTTATAAGAGGGTTTGCACCTAGCTTTTACCAAGGTGTACTAGAGGGGCAAGTTTTGATTGAGGGCAAACCCACAGTAGATCATGGACCAGGTGAGTTATCACTAAAAATAGGCTATGTCTTTCAAAACCCCTTTAATCAAATTAGTGGGGTGAAAGAAACAGTATTTGAAGAGGTTGCCTTTGGACTAGAGAACTTTGGAGTTCCCGTTGATGAGATAGAGCGAAGAGTAATAGAGGTTATGGAGCTTACCAAAATCAGCCATATTGCAGAAAAGAATCCATTTGAGTTATCAGGAGGTCAGCAACAAAGGGTTGCATTAGCATCTATTATTGTTTTAAAACCAGATATTTTAGTTATAGATGAACCAACATCTCAATTAGATCCTGAGGGAACAGAAAGTGTTTTTGAAATTATTGATGCTTTAAAGAGAGAGAAGAAAACGATTATTTTAGTAGAGCATAAAATAGATTTAATTGCTGAATATGCAGATGATGTCATGGTTCTCGATAATGGAGAAATGATTCGTTTTGGACCCAAGCAAGCTATTTTAAGTGACATGTCTTTATTAGAACATGGTATTCAGCTCCCACAAATGGCGATTTTAGGGAATGAATTAGTAAAACAGGGTGTTAAGTTAGATTATATTCCAATTACAGAAAAGCAAGCAAAAGAAGTGATTGGAAGAACACTAAGAAAGGAGAGCGTATAAAATGGCACATGTCTCTCTGAAGGATGTTACCTTTGCTTATCCCAATGGTTTTGTAGCAATTGATCATATTAATATTGAAATAGAAAAAGGTGAAAACGTAGCTATTGTTGGACAAAATGGAGCAGGAAAAACAACAACTGTTAAAATGTGTAATGGCCTTTTAAGACCTACAAAAGGCGATGTGAAGATAGGTGATATGAATACTAAAGATTATACAACTGCACAAGTGTCTAGAAAGGTAGGGTATGTTTTCCAAAATCCAGATGACCAAATTTTTCATTCCTCTGTATATGATGAAGTTGTGTTTGGTCCTAAAATGATGAAGCTTGCCAATGAAAAAGTAGAAAAACAAGTGGACTATGCACTAAAGATAACAGGAATGGATGTTTTTAAAAACGAGAACCCCTATAATTTACCTCTTTCAACAAGGAAGTTTATAACAATAGCAGCTATTATAGCAATGGATACAGAGGTGATGATTTTTGATGAGCCTACAGCAGGGCAGGACTTGGAAGGCAATAGACGGTTGTCGGCTATTTTAAAAGAATTACATCATCAAGGCAAGACAGTTATTACTATTTCACATGATATGGAATTCGTTGTTTCTAACTTTGAACGTGTTATCGTAATGGCAAATAAAAAGGTAGTTACGAGTGGCCCACCTAAAAAAATATTTTGGGATTTTCCAGCCCTAGAGGAAGCCATGCTTAAACAACCGTATATTTCTCAGCTTTGCAATAGTTTAAATCTAGGTGAGGGAATCATTCATTTAGAAGAAGCTGTAAAAGCAATTAAGGATAGGAGTTAATACTAAAAATATGAATAGAAGGCGTAATATTGCTGCATTTGTAGCTTATGCAATGTATCTTTTAACAGGAGCTGCTTGTGTAGTGATAGGTAGTAGCATTCCGCAACTAATGACACATTTTAATAAAGATCTTCCCACAATTGCCATTTTGGCATCTGCCTTTGCAATAGGAAGGGTTGCGACTGTTTTTCCAGTAGGAGTAATGACGGAAAAGGTAGGAGTAAAAATAACCATTACAATGGGAGTACTCTTTTTTCTAGCATTTTTGATAGGTATTCCACTCACAACCAGTTATGGTATAGCAATAGTCTTATCTGCTATAGCAGGGGTGGGGATGAGTACACAAGATACTTGTTGTGCTGTAATTTTAAGAGAAGCTTTTCCTGAAAGTTACAGTAGTTCGTTAAGTGCAGGGCAAGCATTTTTTAGTATAGGTTGTTTTTTGTCACCGATGTTAATGGCCATTGCCCTAGCCAATGAAGTGGATTTTACAGTGGTTTATTTTATGGTAGCATTAGTAGGTTTTACTATGCTCTTAGCCATTCCTTTTATGAAAATAACAAAAGATATACATATAGAAGAAGTTTCAGAAAATAAAGAGGTAGAACCTGTAAAATTGAAGAACAAAAAATGGGGGTATGCTTTTTTGGGTATCGCATGCTTTACCTATTTTGGTGCAACAAATACAATACATACTTATACTGCAACTTTTGTAGAAAGTTTTGGCATATCAGAGAGTATTTCTGTATCTATCTTAACGGTATATAGTATAGGGTGTATGGCGGGTTCTTTTTTCTTTATTCCTGTTTTAAGAAAGGTTCATGAAACCCATGTGTTATGGATAAATATGTTATGTGCATTTGTAAGTTTAAGTATAGCGATGTTATGTAAAACAACAGTCATCTTTTTTATCATGTATTTTGTTGCAGGCTTCTTTTGTGGTGTACTGTTCTCTGTACTAGTGTCTATTGCAGTTAGTTTAAAGCCACTACATGCAGGTATTGCAGCAGCAACCATAGGATTTGTAGGTGGGATTGCTGATATACTATCACCCCTATTAACAGGAGCAATTATTAGTGTTACAAATATTCAATCTACTTTTTATTACTGTATAACCATGTGTGTGTTGTGTATTGCATCTGCATGGGGATATCGTATGATGTACAGAAGGGAGCTAGATAAATGATGAAAGTAAAAGAAGTATTGAATGAGAAAGGTGAACAGTATCATATTTGCTGTAAACCTGGAGACGTTGGAAGATATGTATTATTACCCGGAGACCCATTTAGAACGGATTTGATTGCAAGCTATCTTGAGGATGCAAAGCTAGTTGCACACAATAGGGAGCATAAAACTTGGACGGGTACCTTAAATGGAGTAAAGGTAAGCGTAACATCAACAGGAATGGGCTGCCCATCTATGGCAATTGCTTTAGAAGAACTTATTCACTGTGGTGCAGATACTTTTATTAGAATTGGAACAGCAGGACATGTATGTGAGGCGTCTTGGGATGAAAGCTTAGATGGCGTTATATGTACTGGAGCAGTGAGAGATGAAGGGACAACCATCCATTATATGCCTATTGAGTATCCTGCCATTGCAGATAGGCATATTGTAGCAGCTTTAGCTGATGCCGCAAGAGCAGCTGGGTTAAACTATGCAGAGGGGATTGTCCAAAGCAAGGATAGCTTTTATGGACAACATGACCCAGATGGCTTACCTAATGGTAAACGATTAAAGGAACGGTGGGAAGCGTGGTGTCAAGGTAATGTAATGGCTAGTGAAATGGAGACTGCTGCTCTTTTTGTCATATCATCTATTAGGGGATGCCGTGCAGGAGCTATTATGAGCTTTAAAAATATGAAAGAAACTATAGGTATTGCATGTGAGGCTTTAACAACCCTAATGAAAATAGACGGATAGAATAAAGTCAAAGAACATTTATGTCATTTCCTTGAAAATGGTGTTTTAATAGCCAGGTTAAGTAATGTCCAAGGAAAACATAAATGTTTTTTGTTTTGCTTAAAAGGATGAGATATAAGTGCTTGCTCAATATATTTGAAGGTATTAGAATGAAATTATCTGTAAGGCAATTAAAGTATGTGTAAAAATAAAAAATAATGAGGGGGATGTCAATGAAAGTCTTAAATTTTGGCTCTTTGAATATTGATTATGTATATAAAGTAGACCATATGATACGAGAAGGTGAAACGCTATCATCAAGTGGTATGGAAGTTTTTTTAGGAGGGAAGGGATTTAATCAGTCGGTGGCATTGGTAAAAGCAGGGGTACCTGTTTACCATGCAGGGATGATAGGAGAAGAAGGAAAAATTTTCTTAGATGCGTGTGAAGAGTACGGCATATCTTCTAAGTTTATAAAGACAATCGAAGGGAAAAATGGACATACCATTATACAAGTTGATAAAAATGGTCAAAACTGCATTATGCTGTATGGTGGAAGCAATCGTTCTTTAACAAAGGATTTTATTGATGAGGTGCTCTCATACTTTGGAGAAGAAGATTACATACTTTTGCAAAATGAAGTGAATCATTTGGATTATATCATTGAGAAAGCTTATGAGCGTGGTATTAAAATTGTTTTAAATCCTTCCCCATTAGACTCCTATTTAGAGACTTGTGATTTGAATAAAATTACTTATTTTATGATGAATGAAATTGAAGGGGAGCAGATTACCGGAGAAAAGGAAGCCAATAAGATATTAGATAAAATGATGCAAATGTATCCAGAGTCTAAGGTGATATTAACACTTGGTTCAGCAGGTTCGTTATATCAAGATAAGGAGAATTTTTTTGAACAAGGTATTTTCAAAACAAAAGTAGTAGATACAACTGCGGCAGGGGATACTTTTACAGGTTATTTTGTATCTGCCATTATCAGTGGAAAGAGCATTCCAGATGCTTTAAAGATGAGTGCAATGGCAGCTTCGATTACAGTATCGAGAGAAGGGGCATCTCCATCGATTCCAACCTTAGATGAAGTAAAGGAAAAATTAAATACACATGAGCTAGGTAAGCTTGAAATCTTGAGGTAGCTTGTGCTGCTCTCTAAATTCCTTAGGGGAGAGACCATACTCTTTTTTGAAAGCACGATAAAAGCTTGTGTAATCCTTAAAACCATATTGATGGTAGATTTGATTAAGAGGCATACCTGACAAGATACTGTTTTTACTAGCATGAATACGTTTTTTTAAGATATATTGATACAGTGAAATGCCCATATTATCTTTGAAAATATGGGAAATGTGATATTTACTAGCAAAAAAGAAATCTGCAAGGGTATCTAGTCCTAAATCTTCACCTAAATGGCTATTGATATAATCACAAATATTTAAATAGAGTGCATTGCCATGAGAAGGTGAAACCTGATGAAGCATATTGTAGGTCATACGGTTAAGCAGTATTAAAAAGGTACATAAAAGAAGCTGAATATGCACTTCATGAAAAGGATGGTGCCCCCTTGTATCTTCTAAGAGTTGTAATAAGGCACCTTGAATTTGTTGATGAGAAATATAATCCAGTCGAAAATGATAGTTCTCGCTTTCAGAAACATAGTTAAAGCTATAAGCAAAATCTTTGGACTTCTGGCAAAGCGTGTCCAGATAAGATTTACTTATCCAGAGTATAAGTCGACGATAAGGGGTATCATAAGAGTTGAAAATAGGATGATGAGGTTTACCAGGTGGGATAAGTAAGTAATCACCAAATTGTAAGTTGTAAGTTTTTTGTTCTATTTTATAAGTAATATCACCCTCTATAAAAAAATAAATTTCATAGTAGTCATGGGTATGAGGGGAAACATGTTGGAGAGTTGCGTCGTTATAATAAAAAATCTCAAAGTCAGAAGACTTCATATATTGCCTAGTATCAAACTCGGTATATAAATCTTTTTTCATAAGCTACCTCATTATTTATTAATTTAAAAGCAAAATTTCACAAGAATGGCTAATTATTGTATCTATTATAAGGCATATTAAACAGAATCGCAAGTTTTGCAATGCTTGTCGCAAGTCTTCCAATGGTAATATGCGTAATATTGGATATAATAAAAGTATATAAAAAAACACGCTCATTAACGGAGGAATTCAAATGAAATTATCATTTAGATGGTATGGTGAAGACGATAAGGTAACTTTACAAAACATTAGACAAATCCCAGGTATGAACTCTATTGTAACAGCTGTATATGATGTACCAGTAGGTGAAGTATGGAGTAGAGAGAGTATTGCTAGACTTAAACAATTAGTTGAAGAAAATGGATTAGCTTTTGATGTCATTGAAAGTGTACCAGTTCATGAAGATATTAAACTTGGTAAACCATCAAGAGATAAGTACATTGCAAACTACTGTGAAAATATTAGACGTTTAGGGGAAGCGGGCGTTAAATGTATTTGTTATAACTTCATGCCAGTATTTGACTGGACACGTACACAACTTGACCACGTATTACCAGATGGCTCTACTTCTTTAGTTTACTACCAAGAACAAGTAGATGCAGTAAACCCATTAGAAAGTGATAGTGACTTAACTCTTCCAGGTTGGGATTCAAGCTATACAAGAGATGAGCTTAAAGCAGTAGTAGCTGAGTACAATGCTATGACAGAAGATGACCTTTGGGATAACTTAAAATATTTCTTAGAAGCCATTATCCCAGTTGCGGCAGAATGCAATATCAATATGGCGATTCATGAAGATGATCCATGCTGGAGTATCTTTGGTCTTCCAAGAATCATTACCTGTGAAGAAAACCTTGACCGTTTCTTAAAACTTGTAGATGATAGTCACAATGGTATTACACTTTGTACAGGTTCTTTAGGTTGTTCAAATAAGAATGATGTTGTAAAAATGGCAGCTAAATATGCAGCTATGGGGAGAATTCACTTCGTACACATGAGAAATGTAGCTGTTCTTGAAAACGGATTTGAAGAAAGAGCACACTTATCAAGCTGTGGTTCTTTAGATATGTTTGCCATTATGAAAGCTTTACATGACAATGGCTTTAAAGGCTATGTAAGACCAGATCACGGACGTATGATTTGGGGTGAAACAGGTCGTGCAGGTTATGGATTATACGATAGAGCATTAGGTGCAACTTATCTTAATGGTTTATGGGAAGCTATTGAAAAAATGAGCAAATAATGACTAAAGAAAGAGGTAAATAAGATGAGTTTAGCATTTGGAACAGATTTAAATGGGAAAGTAGCTGTTGTAACAGGCGCTGGTGGTGTTCTTTGTGGTATGTTCGCAAAAACCCTTGCTAAATCAGGTGCAAAGGTAGCTGTACTTGACCTTAACGAAGAAGCAGCAGAAAGTGTAGCAAAAGAAATTGTAGCAGAAGGCGGCGTAGCAAAAGCTTACAAAGCTAACGTATTAGATAAAACAAACCTTGAAGAAGTACATGCAAAAGTACTCGTAGACTTAGGACCATGTGACCTTTTATTAAACGGTGCAGGTGGTAACAATCCTCGTGCAACAACAACTAAAGAATACTTTGAAATGGGCGATATTGAAGCAGATACTATTTCCTTCTTTGATTTAGATCAAGCAGGTGTAGAATTTGTATTTAACTTAAACTTCATTGGAACACTTCTTCCCTCACAAGTTTTTGCAAAAGATATGATCGGAAGAGAAGGCTGTAACATTATCAATGTTTCTTCTATGAATGCTTACACACCACTTACAAAGATTCCAGCATACAGTGGTGCTAAAGCAGCCATCAGTAACTTTACGCAATGGTTAGCAGTTCACTTCTCAAAGGTAGGTATTCGTGTAAATGCCATTGCACCAGGTTTCTTTGTAACCAAGCAAAATGAAAAACTTTTATTTAATGAAGACGGCAGCCCAACTGCTCGTTCACAAAAAATCTTAAATGCAACACCAATGGGACGTTATGGTGAAGCAGAAGAATTAAACGGTGCATTATTATTCCTTGCTAATAACGATGCAGCAGGTTTCGTAACAGGTGTTGTTATCCCAGTAGATGGCGGTTTCTCTGCTTACTCTGGTGTATAAAATCATGTTAAGTAAATAGATAAATAGTAAAAGTCTTATAATGACTCTTTTAAGAGTGGTTATAAGACTTTTTTTAATTAAATGAATCTATAATAAAAAAAACTAACTAAAAAAAATAAAAAAAACTAAATATAAAAAATAATACAAAATATTATAAAATAATCAAAAAAATATATAAAAAATACATAAAATAACACATTAAACTTTTTAGATAAACCAAGTAAAATAAATTATATGTCTTTAAAAATACAAAAATAAGGAGGGATTGTATAGCAATTTAATAGTACATAATAACTAAAAAATAATGAGGAGGAAGAAGACAGAGATGCGTAAAAAAATAGTTACATTTTTGTTAGTATTTACATTAGTACTTAGTTATGTGCCTACAATATCTTATGCTACACAGGGAGGTAACCAGGTTTCAAATCCACTGATGTGGTCAGATGTACCAGATGTTTCTGTTATTAGGGTAGGGGATGTTTACTACATGAGCAGTACCACTATGCATATGAATCCCGGTGTTCCGATTATGAAATCTTATGATTTAGTAAACTGGGAGATTGTAAATTATGTGTATGATGTGCTAGACACACAAACAGATGCACTAGCACTTAGGAATGGGGAAAATGCCTATGGAAAAGGCTCATGGGCAAGTAGTCTTAAATATCATGATGGTAAGTTTTATATAGCCTTTGCTTGCTATAATACAGGGAAAACGTATATATACCAAACTGATGATATAGAAAATGGCCCATGGGAAAGGTCTGAACTTACAGGTGTCTATCATGACATGTCCCTTCAGTTTGATGAGGATGGGCGTGTCTATATGATTTATGGTGGAGGAGATATAAAGATTGTTGAACTTACGGAAGATGCATCAGCTATTAAATCAGGAACTGAAAAGGTTATTATTACAGATGCAAGTAAGGTAACAGGTATTAGTGGAGGTCTTGCTGAGGGGGCTCAGATATTTAAAGTAGATGGTAAATACTACTTATTCCTTATCACATGGCCAACAGGTAGTGAAAGGACTGTGTTATGTTATCGTGCAGATAATATCAATGGACCTTATGAGGGAAAAGTTGTCTTAAAGGATAAAGGAATTGCTCAAGGAGGTATTTTTGACACACCTGATGGTAAATGGTACAGCATGTTATTCGGAGACAGAGGGGCTGTTGGAAGAATTCCTTATCTTGTTCCAGTAGAGTGGCAAGATGGATGGCCAGTATTTGGCATAGATGGTAAGGTACCTGATATGTTAGACATGGATGCTACTAAGCTAAATTTAAAAATTGTATCATCAGATGAATTTTATCAGTATCAACCTATGACTATGTCATTATTGGGAGAAGAAGTATCAGAGTTAGTAGCACAAGAAACAAGAGAGGTAGTACCGAAGGAACTTATTGAAAATGGAGATTTTGAAGCTTCAACCATAGAACCATGGACTAATAAAGATCCAGCAACACTTACTTTGACAAGCAGTGAGAAGTACAGTGGTTTACAGAGTTTATCTATTACAAATAGAACGGTTGGATCTTCTGGACCAATGCAAAGTTTAGCAGGTAAATTAAAGGCAGGTAATACCTATCAGTTTTCAGCTAAAGTTAAATATCTAGCAACAACCTCACAAGCCTTAGATATTGAATTATTAGATACAGAGACTAGCCCAAGAGAAATGGTTCAAGATAAACAGTTCAACTTTTGTATTCAAACTAATCCATCTGATTGGCAGACTATCAAAGTCATAGGATCTAAGACAATTAACAAAGGAGAATGGGGCATTATAGAAGGTACATATACAATTCCTACTAATGCAGATGTGAGTAAGGGGTGTATTTTTATTGAAACACCATGGGCAGCTGCACCTACACAAGAAAAAGATCTTATGGATTTCTATGTAGATGAGGTCTCTTTCATGGATGTTACACCAGCCGAGGTAGAAGAAGGAGACTATGGAATCATTCAAAATGGAGGATTTGAAACAGGTCTAGATCCATGGACTGGTAACAGTGGAGCTAGTATAGAAGTAGTAGATGATGTTTATTACAGTGGCTCTAAAAGTTTAAAGATTACAAATAGAAAAGATATTGCAGCTGGACCTAAACAAGATATTAAGGGTAAGGTACAAAGTGGCAAGCAATATAAGGTTTCAGCCAAAGTAAGATATAATGCAGGACCAGCAACTAGAAAATTTAATATGAATATTCAATCAGGAAATTGGGAAACTATCAAAAATATGGCTTCTGCAACCATTACAAAGGGTGAATGGGGAAGCATAGAAGGAATATATACGATTCCTGTGGATATGAATGTGGATAATGCTGTTACGTTTATTGAAACCTCATGGGTTCAAAATCCAGTAGCAGAAGATGACTGGATGGATTTTTATGTAGATGATATTTCCATTGTAGACATTACACCTGATCCCAATATTATTCAAAACGGAGGTTTTGAAAAAGGAAAAGAACCATGGATTGGTAATAGTGGAGCCACTATAACAGTAGTAGATGATGTTTATTACAGTGGCTCAAAAAGCTTAAAGATTAGTGGTAGAAATGATATTGCAGATGGACCAAGACAAGAGATTCCTGGAAAAGTAAAAAATGGTAGACAGTACAAGATTTCAGCAAAGGTAAGATATGATGAAGGACCAGCAACTAGAAAATTTAATATGAATATTCAATCAGGAAATTGGGAAACTATCAAAAATATGGCATCTGGAACTATGAAAAAAGGTGAATGGGGAAGTATCGAGGGGGTATATACAATCCCAGATAATACAGATGTAGATAATGCTTTTATTTTTATTGAAACATCGTGGGCTCAAAACCCAACAGCTGAAAATGACTGGATGGATTTTTATGTAGATGATATTTCAATGATAGACGTGACACCAGAAAATGTAGATCAAGAACAACCTGGAGAAAATGACTATAATGGTTCTGATTTAGCCTTGGTTTGGCAATGGAATCATAATCCAGATAATACAAAATGGTCTTTAACTGAGCGAACAGGCTATTTGAGACTTACAACAGGTAAGAAGAGTACGAGTATTTTAGATGCTAGAAATACACTTACACAAAGAACTTTTGGACCTGAATGCTCAGGAAGTATAGCCATGGATGTAAACAATATGAAGAATGGAGATTATGCAGGCCTTGCAGCTTTCCAAAATAAGTATGGCTATGTAGGCGTTAAAATGATTAATGGATCAAAGTCTATTGTTAGAGTAAATGGTAAAGGGGCTATTAATGATACAAAAGAAACAATAGAAGAAGTAGCAAGTATTCCACTTAATCAAAATAAAGTTTATTTTAAAGTTGACTTTGATTACAAAAATAGAACAGATAAGGCATATTTTTACTATAGTTTAGATGGGACAAATTGGAGTGAGATAGGATCAGAACTGCAGCTTGAATATACTTTACCTCATTTCATGGGATATCGTTTTGCATTATTTAATTATGCAACTAAAACAACAGGTGGGTATGTTGACTTTGATTACTTCAGAATAGAGGAGCAGGCCAGTGGCATACAGCCATCAGGAGTACTCTTAGGTGCCAACCTTTCTAATGTTTCTGATGTCCTAGGGGTGCAAAATACAGAATTTGAAGTACCACTCATGCTAGATGCATTGCCAGAAGGTGATTATACATCTATCTCAGCTTCACTTAATATTCCAAAAGAACTTGCAGTGACAGATGTTCTTTTTAACTCAGCTAATCTTTTAGGAGATACATCTTATACTTATTTAAATAATAGATTGCAACTTAGTGTAAAAGGAAATGCCATAAATGTTAGTAATCAAGAAAATGATAAATTATTTGCAACAATTAAGTTAAAAGTAACAGATTTTATTCCAAAAGATAAGACAGTTACCATCAATACAGATTACATTACTGTTCAAGGTTTAACAGCTGAAGGAGAAAGAGTTTCCTATAAGGTTTCAGAAGCCGTATCAACGATAACCTTAAAAGCATTAGACACAGAGACGATTGGAAAAGTGCTAGGTTATTCTAACCCTCTTATCAGTCATAGATTAGGTGCAGATCCCTATGCTATTACTTATAATGGTAGAGTATATATTTATATGTCAAGTGATGAATTTATGTATGATAACACAGGTAAGATTATAAATAATACATTTTCAAATCTTAATAGAGTACTTATTATATCTTCTGATGATATGGTAAACTGGACAGATCATGGCTATGTTCCAGTAGCAGGCCCAAATGGTGTAGCAAAATGGGCTGTAGGTTCATGGGCTCCAGCAGCAGCGCATAAAAAAGTAGATGGTCAAGATAAATTCTTCTTATATTTTGCTAATGCAGCAGGAGGAATTGGGGTACTAGAAGGAGAGAGTCCAGTAGGGCCATGGAGTGATCCTCTTGGAAAGGCACTTATTACTAAAGCAACACCTGGGGTAGCCGATGTAGAATGGCTATTTGATCCAGCAGTATTAGTTGATGATGATGGTACAGGATATCTCTACTTTGGAGGAGGTATTCCAAGTGGAAAAGATGCAAATCCAGAAACGGCTAGGGTAGTTCGATTAACAGATAATATGCTTGGTTTAGCTAGTGAAGTTGTTAAAATTTCTCCACCCTATTTATTTGAAGACTCTGGTATTCATAAGTATAATGGTAAATATTATTACTCTTACTGTTCAAACTTTGCAGCAGGAGCACGTCCAGAAGGTTCACCTCCAGGAGGTGAGATTGCTTATATGGTAAGTGATAATCCTATGGGACCATTTACTTATGTATCCTCTATTTTAAAGAATCCTTCTGTATTCTTTGGAGTAGGTGGCAACAACCACCATGCAATTTTTGAGTTCAATGGACAATGGTATATTGTTTATCATGCTCAGACAGTATCCAAAGAGTTAGGTGTTGAACTAGGCTATCGATCACCACATATTAATAAGCTAGAATACTATTCAGATGGTACGATTAAAAATGTTGCAGCAGATATGAAGGGTATAGCACAACTTAAATCGCTTAATCCATATATAAGGAATGAAGCAGAAACGATAGCTTGGAATGCAGGTATTGAGACAGAAATATGCAAGATGCCTAATGGACAAATAGCAACTAACATGAATGTCACAGCTATAAATAGTGGTGATTGGATTGCTGTAGCTAATGCAGAGTTTGGAGTAAGTGGAGCTACAAGTTTCGAAGCAAATATAGCTTCTACACAAGGTGGAGCTATAGAGATATATCTAGATCAACCATTTGGTGAGCCAATTGGAGTATTAGAAGTTAAATCTACAGGGGGAGAACAAGAATGGCAAGTAATGAATTGTGATGTAGAAGCTGTTAGTGGTATACATACGATTTTCTTTAAATTCAACGGAACATCTTCAGGTAATCTATTTAACTTTGACTATTGGAAGTTTTTAGCTAAAGAAATTACTGCAGTTACAAATGTGAATTTAAGTGCAAGTACACTTAGTTTGGTAATAGGAGAGAGTAGTCAATTAAGGGCTACTGTTTTACCTGAAACTGCAACAAATACAAGTGTAACATGGACAAGTGATAACGAAAAAGTAGCTACAGTAGATCAAACAGGAAAGATAACAGCAGTTGGAGCAGGAACAGCAATTATTACTGTAACAACAGTTGATGGTAACAAAACTTCAAATTGTGAAATAATTGTAAGACAAGAAGAAAGCGAAGTAGCCCTTTTAACAGGTCAAAATAGTACAGTTACAAGCGGGGGAAAATTCCAAGTACCTATTACCCTTGCTAAGGCAAAAGATATGGGAAGACTAAAAGCAACAATTAAATATGATGAAAATCTATTAACGCTTAATAACGTAATCTTTGATGCTTTTAAAGTACAAGAATGTAATACACAAAACTTAGGAGAAATTGTATTTAATGCAGTTAATCCAGAAGGTTTACCAAATAATGATATAACAAAAATAATAACCTTAGACTTTACTGCTAAGGGTAATGTAACAAAGCAAATAACTACATCTATTATGTTTATCAACACAGAAGCAAATAGAGTGGGTAATACAGAAATCATGACTGTAGAAACAAGTCCTACTATCATAACAATAAAAGCTAAATCTAGTGGAGGAAGTGATTCAGGTTCAGGAGGTGGCTCAGGAAGTGGGTCGGGCTCAAGTAATGGGTCTGGTACGCCATCAAAACCAGTTGTACCAGAAGAAAAACCACAAACACAGCCTAAACCAGTTATTACTCCAAATACTCATTTACAACCAGGTAATCCAGGAAAACTTCAAGATATAACTAAACATTGGGCAAAAGATCCTATTAACAAAGTAGTTCAGTTAGGTTATATGGTAGGAAAGACAGAAACAGAATTTAAACCAAATGATTTCCTTACAAGAGGAGAAATGACGGCACTACTTAATCGCTTAATAGTGGATGGTCCAACAGGTAAAGCTTCTTTTGGTGACATTAAAGGGTATGAATGGTATGCAGGAAGTATTGGCAATATGAGTAAACTTGGTTTGGTAAGTGGCTATAAAGATAATACCTTTAGACCAAACAATTCTATTAAACGTGTAGAAGTTATGTCAATCATAGCAAGACTTATGGCTTATAATGGTATGGATAAGACTGTTGCGAATTCGGACAAGATATTGGCAACCTATAAAGATGGTAAGAATGTGCCAACATGGGCCAAAAGTGATGTAGCTTGGTGTATTAGCCAAGGCATTGTAACAGGTGATACACAGGGGTATATTAATAGTGATGCTGATATTACTCGAGCAGAACTTGCAGTTATTATCAACCATATTTTAGCAATACAAAAATAAAAGGTTAGGTTACGATTTACTTTATTAGTATGATAAAATAAATTATAATCCTATCTAACATTTTTGAAGGATTTGTGTTATCTTATTCTAAAAGGTTGATAAGAATGGAGATGTAAAAATGGTTAAAACATTCAAAATGAAGCTTTATCCAGGAATGGAAGCAGAGTATGAAAAAAGACATAATGAGTTGTGGCCAGAAATGATTGATATGATTCATGCACATGGTGGTAAGAATTATACCATTTCATTAGATCCAGAAACCTTAGTTCTTTATGGTTATATTGAAATAGAGGATGAAGAAAAATGGAGTAAAAGTGCAGATACAGCTATTAATCGTAAGTGGTGGGACTTTATGGCAGACATTATGGAAACAAATGCAGACAATAGCCCTGTTTGTCAGGATTTAAAGGTTTTATTCCATTTAGACTAATAAAAAAATTTTGTTCACAAGATAATTATATAGGATAATACATAATAAAAGTCTTATAATGACTCTTTAATAAAGAGTGGTTATAAGACTTTTTATGTATATAAAATTAAACTATAAGTATTGGCGTATATGAAATATATTTTAAATCAGAATTTAAAAAATTAATAGCAAGAATAGTAAAAGCAACCTTATATATAACAAAAAATCAAAATATTAAAAATAAAATTTATAATATAATTAAAATAATGAATTATTAAATAAAATTATAGGGGGGAAAGTTATGAATAGGAAGAAGTATATAGCGACAGTGTTAAGTGTAACGATGTTAGCAGTTAATACTGTTGCGGGTGTTCTACAACCAACAGATATACAAGAGAGTTTGGTACAGCCTATAGAAAAGGTGGTGCAAGTACTAGCCACAAAGACAACGACATCAAGTGTGATGCAATTAAATGCCAATGATGTAACTTCTGGGTCAATAACTGCAGATAGGATACAAGGAGATTTTACCATAAAAGCAACAAGTGGTAAAAAAGTAGATGTGGATAGTAGTGAGCAGGTAAGTGAATATAATCACTATTTTAATAAGCGTATTAAGTTAGGAGGTACTGGAGCAGCAGATTATCGCAATATTACATTCACTACAACGGATGTAGCACATGTAAAGGTATATGCCTTGAGTAGCAGTTCAACTGCAGATAGGGAGTTGGGAATTTATGATGAAAATGATATCCTTATTCATACCCTTATTGCTTACGGGCAGCCATCTCTAGAAGAGAATAAAATTGCAGTAGAAACGGTTACGCTAGATACACCTGGTACTTATAATATTCGCTCAAAGAGTAGTGGTATCAATGTCTATTATGTCAGTGTCACCCAAGGTGAGTCAGAAAGTATAGATTTTAATGAAGGAGTAGCACCCACTATTGATTCTGTTGTATTAAATGCACTAGATTCTTCTAAGTTAGATGTAAATGTTTCAGGAACCATTCCTAATGAACAGACAGACCGAATTGTTGCAAAGCTTTATGACAGTACGGGAAGATTTATAAGTTCCTCTTACACTAATCAGTTAAGTAGTGGCACAGGAGTTATTAGTCTTACTCCGCCAGAGTCTGGTGATTATAAGATCATTTGTGAAGCAGTTAGAGAAGGGGTGAAGGAAGGCAAAGCATCAACTCCGTATATATACAATGATTTTATAGGACCACTAGAAGCCCCTGTTATAGATAGTATTCTTACAGGTAAAGGAGCTTCCCTTAAAGTGGATTGGTTAGATGTAGCTAATGCTGAAAAATACGATGTTTCTATTAAGCAAAAGGATGCATTAGAGTATACTTTAGTAGCCACGGACTTAGGAGATTCCTATTGTGAAATTCCCAATCTAGTGGTAGGCGAGACCTATACGATTAAAATAGTGGCCTATAGAGGGAAAGAGCAAACGGAAGTCACTCAAGACAAACTTGTTAAAGGACAAGAAGAACGTTTTAAAACAGGATTAGTTGGTTCAGGGGCATCTGGAGAGATGACTGAACATGAAGATGGATCTGTTACTTTAGATGTGCGTCCGGTAGGTGGTTCTACAGGTGGTAAGTTAGCAGATAGTGAAGATGGTTTCGCTTATTATTATACAGAAATCGATCCCGCTACTGAAAACTTTACTTTAAGAGCGACCTTTGTTGTAGATGAATCAGCTAGTAAAGATAATCAATCTGGATTTGGTATTATGGCAGTAGATACGATGAAGATAGGGTCTTCTGCAGATCGTTACTTTAATTCAGCAGGAACCATGGTGAGAAAATATACGCGTACAGTGGAGGGTGCCTTAGATGTACGCTATGGTATTCCAGGAGGTTATTTTGTAACAGGTTATACAGGAAGTAGTGATATAAGTTCACCTACTAGGAAATTAATAGATACAGCACCTTTTGATTGGGATTATCAGGTAGATAGACCCAATAATCTCCCTAAATTTGAGAAAGGAGATGAATATACTTTAACCTTAAGAAAAAGTAATACGGGTTTTCATAGTACAATCAAAAATAGTCAAACAGGAGAAGAATCTGAGGAAATTATTTGTTATGAACCTGATTTATTATTAAAGCAAGATGCGAGTAAGTATTATGTAGGAGTATGTGCTAGTCGTAAGATTAAAGTTACAGTAAAGGACATAGCCTTTACGACTATTCATCCAGAGCAAGATGAAGAGAAAGTAAATAGACCAGCTACTTATGTCACACCAACTTTAAATATGGATTCTAGTACAACGACATGGCAGAGTCAATATGAAGTAGGATTTAAAAGTAATTATAAGGGTACTCTTACCATTAAAAATGTGGCAGGCAATGTGGTAGCAGATGGTGTAAAGATAGACCCTACTAATGAGTCTGATATAAGAGGAAAAGTAAAACTTAACTTGCAAACAGGGGTTAATACATTTACTGCTTTATTTACACCAAGTCCTAAAGTAGAACAAGGGACTTTATTAGGAGAAACAGAAGACTTTGAATCCTATGAGCCTATTTCTATTCACTTTAATATTATCTCTAAAAAATACGGAACGAGTGAAAATGCACTTTATGTAGGGGTTAACGGTAGTGCTACTAATCAAGGGACAAAGACGAGTCCGCTAGACATTCAAACAGCAGTAGCATATGCACAGCCTGGTCAAGAAATCGTACTTTTAGGTGGAACATATACACTCACTACAGGTATTAATATAGGGCGAGGGAATAATGGGACGGCCAGTTCACCGATTATACTTATGTCTGAGCCAGGTAAAAAGGTTGTCCTTGATTTATCTCAGTGTACAACCAATGGACTGACTGTAAATGGTGACTATTGGTATATTTATGATATTGAAGTTTGTAATGGACAACCAGCCAAGAAACCTGTGCTTGTAACAGGGCATTACAATACCTTGGATAAACTTATTGTACATGATAATAAAGATACAGGAATCCAAATTAGTGGCAGTGCCTATGAACCAAAGAATATGTGGCCTTCTAATAATTTAGTGGTAAGCTGCGAATCTTATAACAATTGTGATCCGCAAGGAAATGATGCAGATGGTTTTGCTGCTAAGTTAACAGTAGGAGAAGGTAATGTGTTCCGTTATTGTATTTCCCACCATAATATTGATGATGGTTGGGACTTATATGCTAAGTCAACGACGGGTATCATCGGTGCGGTAGTTGTAGAGCAATGTGTGGCATATGAAAATGGACAATTAACACCAGATAAAACCGATGGAAAAACAGGGGAAGGTAATGGTTTCAAACTAGGTGGAGAGAATATACCTGTTGAACATGTATTAAGAGATAGTATTTCCTTCAATAATTTAGCAAGGGGTGTATCTAGTAATAGCAATCCTATATGTAAGGTATATCATACAACGGCTTATAACAATGATGGAGGTAACTTATTATTAAATACGAATGCAACAACTATTAAGTGGATGGTTGATGGTTTTATATCTTATAAGGGAAAAGAAGCGGATAGTATACCAGAGCAAGTTAGCCTTCAAAGTTCTTCCAACTATTTTAATGGTATCAATAGTGTAGGCACAAATGTAGTAGACGGCTGGTTTAAGAAGGTTGATACAACCATTCAGCCAACTATTGCCCAAGATGGAAGTATTGAGATGAATGGACTTCTAGAATTAACAGATAAAGAGTTAGGTGCAGGTGGTATTCTTCAGGCTAATCCTAATCCAACAGCCATTACAATAGGTAAAGAGATAACAATCACAACAGGTGGCTCAGGTAGCTCAAGTGGTGGAGGCGGCGGAAGTACAGTAACCACGCCAGCCCAGGTAAAAACTCCTAATCAAATCATCACTGATGCCTTAAAGAACAAGGAAATACCTCGTATCGAAAATCCACAGTCAGTTTTTTCCATTTCACAAGAATTGGTACAAGGACTTATAAAAAACAAGCAAGAATTAGTTGTAAAAACGAATAATGCAGAAGTAACCATGATACCTTATCTCTTACAAAAACAGCAAGGGGATAGCTCTTTGCAAAAAGAACTAGAGATTACAGTACTACCTATGGATAAGAGCATTTTTGACACCATTAAAGAGAAAGGCTTAAAAGAGAACAAGCTAAAGGTTGTAGGTGGCATAGAGAATACCTTTAATTTAGCTCTTAAATTAGGAGAAGCTTTCCAAAACTTTAAAGAGCCATTACAAGTTACTATTGATTTATCTAAAGAAAGTATTAAGAATCAAGATAAACTTACCTTAGTGAGATATGAAAAGCAAAAAGATGGTACCTTTAAGCCTATTAAGCTGGGGGGAAGCTATGATGCAAGGAGTAAAAAGTTTACAGCCCAGGTGGGAGCGGTAGGAATATATAGTATAGCCGAGGCTGCAGAACTTAAAAAGCTTTCCTTAGCTATTGGGGACAATAGAAGTACGGTAAATGGTGCAATTGTAACAAGTGATGTAGCACCAGAGCTTATGGGAGATATAACTATCGTGCCTTTAAGGTTTATAGCAGAAAGCTTAGGTGCAGAGGTTGAATGGAATAATAAAGCTAAGCAAGCCATTATTAAGCTAGATAGTCAAATACTTACATTAACTGCAGATGATAAGGTGACTGTAAAGAGTGGCAGGATACTCGTGCCTCTTCGCTATGTTTCAGAAAGTTTGGGGGCAAATGTACTTTGGATTCCTTCTACTAAAAGTATAGAGATTGTAAGATAATGAAATATTAAAAAAGGAGTGTGACGAAACTAATTTATTAGTTTTGTCACACTCCTTTTATATATTAGTGACCACACTCATCATGATATTGATGCTCATGACAGATAGAGCCAGTTGCTACAACAATAACCTCTATGCCCTAAATTAAGGATAGATTCGCTTTTTATAATACTGAAAAGAGATGTGTATTGTAATCTGTTCCGTTTATACTGGTTAGGAATGCTTTACTTTTCTTATAGAAAAGGCACAAGAAGCTTTTAAGTTTATTTTATTAGTGAAAATAGAAAAGTGAGGGTATATATAAGTGTGAAACCAATGCTAAGCAACAATGAGAAGACTAGAGAGAGGAGAAAGGTCATGGAAGATAGAGAGCTAGTGGAGCTGATAAAAGCTTCACCAGAGGAAGGCTTAAATCAAGCAATGCTACTTTATGCACCGTTTGTTAAAGGAATCGCTATAAGGATTCTCAGTTATAGAGAAGAAAGAGATGTGCAGGAGTGCTTATCGAATGTTTTTATAAGGCTTTGGAGGTATATAGATAACTTTGATGAAGTAAAGGGAAGTTTAAAGACCTATATTGTTACGATTAGCCGAAATGAGGCATTGAGAATACTTAAAAAATCTAATAAATACATAGAGGATGTATCTCTAGAAGAAGTTAGTTTAGGGATAGAAGTAGATATGACAAATGAAGTAGCAAGAGACATTAACAAAGACATCGTTGAGAAGGTAATTGATGAGTTGGGAGAACCGGATAGACAAATTTTTATTAAAAGATATTTTTGGGCAGAGCGTGTAAAACAAATTGCTATAGAACTTCAATTAGAAGAAAAATTCATAGAAAATAGGTTGTATCTTGTTAAAAAGAAACTCAAAAACAAACTTTTAGAAAGGGGGATTATCTTATGAATAAATTAAGTGACTTGCTCATTCACGTGAACTTAAAGGAGGAGGACTATAAGAATATTGCTGAGGAACCACTTACAATAGAAGAACTAGATATCCTCAAGCAAATAACCTTTAAAGCTATACAAGAGGATCTAAAAGGAAAAGATGAACTTAAATTGAAGGATGAAAGTTTGGTCTTGCAAGATAAAATAATAGAGATAAATGATGATCTAGGGACAAAAAGCTATAAAAGACGAAAGAAGAAAAGATTACTTTTCCTTGTGGCGATACTTATTTTTACCTGTGTGGCAAGCCTTATAGCTAATGTTAAAAATGGTAATGTAGAAAGGATGTTTGAAGTACTTTTTGGTTCAGGAACGGCATATATTGGGGAAAGTGGCTTAGAATTGGGGGTAAATACTACTAAAGAGGGGATAACTTTAAATGTTCAAGGCCTAGTTGGGGATAAAAATAGTGCTATTCTTTTGTTTGACTTGACGAAAGAAGATGGAAGTAGTTTTGATGGGAACTATATCAAATTTGGTAGGCTAGAATTTGATGTAGAAGGAAAGCATGAAAAAACAAGGAGTTGGAATCCTTTCAAAATCTATGGATCGCAAGGTTATACTTCAAGTATAGGATGGGGAATGCTGGATGAAGTTTATCAAGTGCCTACAAAGTATACATTTAAGGTAGAAGCAAATTTAACAAAAGATTTAATAGGAAAGAATGCAACCCTTAAACTCACAGATATAATTGAGGCTGAGCAAGGAGACTGGTTTTCAGAGATTAACTTGGCAGAATTTTTAAGAGCATATCCAGAGTATACATACCAAGATTCTATTCCTATGGAGGAAAAGTTCATTTCTTATTATGATGAAGAGGAGCTAGAAAGTGAAGGTATGAATGCACAAGAGGTAATAAGTAAAATTCCTAAGAGAGGACTTGACTCAAAACAATTAGACATTAATCTTTATCCAGACTTTAACACAGAATGGAAAATTGATAACCTTGGATTTGTAGATGGCAAGCTCCACCTTCGCATGTATGGAACAGATGAGATGCATTATACACCTAGCTTTGTAGATGAACAAGGAAACGAAATAGAAATGGAATATAATATTACAACTTACCATTCTAATGGGGAGGGAGCAAAAGAAGAGAGATTTGCACAAGGCTATTATGTCTATGCTATTAAGGATTTAGAGGAACTTAGCAAACTTCGTGTAAGAAGTTGGTTTATAAAAGAACTTAGAACTACTAAAGGAGAGTGGCAATTAAGCTTTAAAGTAGCGATTAAGAATGAAGAGAAACGTTTAGTCCTTAATAAAATGTATTCACAAGGAGATAGTTTAACACTAGAGGAACTTACTCTTTCTAAACTCTCATTACAGGTTATTTATGAGAATAAAAATAATAAGAGAGGTACTATTAAAACACGTCTACTTATGAAAGATGGGCAAGAGATAAAACTAGGAGCTAAGAGTCAAAGCTATGAAGGAAGTAAGGTAACGGTAAGGTATGCCTTTAAGGAACCTATTGATATAAGCGAGGTACAGGCGGTATTTATTAATAATGAAGAAGTAAAGATAGAGTAGTAAATTTCAGTTTGTTGGGGTGCTCTTAGGAATTTGAAAGTCAAGAAAAAGAAGAGGTGTAGCCGCGGCCGCAAGAAAGAAGGCTTTTCTCCGGTTTCTGGGTCCTCGCCTTGGCAAACTCTAGGCTCAGTCCTGTAGACTAACGGTCCTACCTATCGCAAGAAGAACGCTTGCGATAACGTCCCTAAAGACAGCCTACAGGCCTTCACCAAGACTTTGCGAAAGTCTGTGGAGGAAACCTGCGAAAAGCCTTCTTTCTTGCTCTCCACTGTAACACGAAAGTTTAAATTTTTTATATTCCTTCTTAAAGACATGAGTAACAAATCAATACCCATGAATTATTATTAAGAGTCCCAAAGGATGGGATGGTGTATGGGGATGCCTTA
>NZ_PEDL01000026.1 GCF_002735925.1 Sporanaerobium hydrogeniformans
GTATTAGCGTTCGTTTCCGAACGTTATCCCCCTCTATAGGGCAGGTTACCCACGCGTTACTCACCCGTCCGCCACTAAGCTTTGGGAGCAAGCTCCCTTAGCTTCGTTCGACTTGCATGTGTTAAGCACGCCGCCAGCGTTCATCCTGAGCCAGGATCAAACTCTCATAAAAAAGTTTGTCCATGCAACCTAAGTTGCTGACTTATTACTTAGTACTTTATAGTACTCACTGAACTTAAAATTAAGTTCATGAATCGACTGGTTTTATGGTTACTATTTTGTTTTCAAAGTTCATTATTGGTTTACTCTATTTAAAAGTAAAATTATCTGTTGCCACTTATTGGTGACGACTTGTATAATATTACACGAGTAATCTACATATGTCAACACCTTTCATAAAACTTTTTATAATTTTTTTTTACGCCTAACTTCTTTTTCTATTTTATGATATGATAGAAAAAATATTTGTTCTATAACGAGGTGAATTATAATGTATATTATTCAGTTTATCCGTGGTTTCTTTATGGCTCTTGCCGATAGTGTACCCGGAGTATCTGGTGGCTCCATTGCATTTATTATGGGCTTCTATGATGAGTTTATCGACTCTCTTAATACTTTAGTATCTAATCATTCTTTAGAAGAAAAGAAAAAATCTCTCTTCTTCTTATTTAAATTAGGCCTTGGTTGGATTGTTGGTATGGTTCTTTCTATATTTATTCTTGCTTCACTTTTTGAAGAGCAGATTTATGGTATCAGTTCTTTATTCATTGGTTTTATTCTTTTTTCAATCCCTCTTATTGCTAATGAAGAAAGAAAAACACTTGCTAAAAACTATCGTGGTCTTATTTTTTCTATATTAGGTATTGTCCTTGTCGTACTTATTACTTATTTTAATCCTACTGGTGGTGGAAGTAGTATTACACTTCATCAATTCTCCTTCCCTCTTGCCATTTATGTTTTTTTTGCAGGTATGATAGCTATTTCAGCTATGGTGCTTCCCGGTATTTCTGGTTCTACCTTGCTACTTATATTCGGTCTATATGTACCTGTAGTCAATGCCGTAAAACAGCTTTTAACTTTTAATTTTAATGTCTTTCCATTACTTTTTTGTTTTGGATTAGGTATTTTAGGAGGAATTATTTTAACTATACGCGGTATCCGCTACCTTCTAGCACATTACCGTACTCAGATGATTTATTTTATATTAGGTTTGATGCTTGGTTCACTTTATGCTGTTTGTATGGGACCTACTACACTAGAAACTCCTCAACCTCCTATGAGTCTTGATAATTTTAATATTCTCTTATTTATTACAGGCGGACTACTTATTATAGGTCTTGAAAAAGTAAAAGGTATTTCTACCATCAAATAGGTATTCATTTTCTGCTAAAAAACTCTTAAAGATAATACTTACGTATTTTAATCCTCTATAGTTACTAAATAACTATAGGGGCTTTTTATATCTATAATAGACCTCTGCTTCATTAATAGACTAATAAAAAACAGACCCTATAAAATAGAGTCCGTTTTACTTATTAACAAATTTTTACTTTTATAAGCTATTAGTTTTCTAGAAGCTTTTTCTTAGCGCCTAAAATAGAAGTAGCACTCATGGAAAACTCATCTAATCCATATTCTAAAAGAGTTGGGATTGCCTCTTCATCTCCCGCCATTTCACCGCACATCCCTACCCACTTCCCTTGACTATGAGCACCGTCTATCGTCATTTTAATAAGACGTAAAACTGCTGGGTGTAATGGATTATAAAGATAGGAAACCTTTTCACTCATTCGATCTGCTGCTAAAGTATATTGAATAAGGTCATTCGTTCCAATAGAGAAGAAATCGACATGCTTAGCCAGTTCATCTGCCATAACCGCTGCTGCTGGAATTTCTATCATGATTCCCCATTCAACAGCCTCTGAATAGCTTCGACCTTCTTTTTCAAGTTCTTTCTTGCATAGCTCCACAATCTCCATAGCTTGTTTAAATTCTTCAATGCCTGATATCATTGGGAACATCACTGCTAATTGACCATAAACAGAAGCTCTAAGTAATGCACGTATCTGCACCTTAAAAATTTCTATTTGGTCGAGACAAAGTCTAATAGCTCTATACCCTAAAAAAGGATTCATTTCTATTGGAAGTGGTAAATAGGGTAAGGTTTTATCTCCTCCTATATCAAGGGTACGGATAACTACTTTTTTGCCTTCCATTTTTTCAAGCACAAATTTATAGCTTTCAAATTGCTCTTCCTCAGTAGGTGCTTGTTCTCTATCCATGTATAAGAATTCTGTCCTAAAGAGCCCAATGCCATCTCCACCATATTCTAGCACTTGAAGTACATCTTCTGGCTTACCAATGTTACCACATACTTCTATTTTTTTCCCTTCTTTAGTTACTACCTGTACATCTTTTAATTTTTTAAGTTGTTTTTGATTTTCTTTAAAAGCTATTTGCTTGTCTCTATATGTCCTAATAGTAGCTTCGTCTGGGTTAATGATAACCAAACCTTCTGTACCATCTATAATCACTGTATCACCATTCTGTACACAAGAGGTTATATCCTTCAAGCCTACCACAGCTGGAATTTCTAATGTTCTAGCCATAATAGCAGAGTGAGAAGTTCTACCACCAATATTGGTTAAAAAGCCCACTACTTTTTCTTTATCTAGTTGAGCTGTATCAGAAGGAGTCAAATCATGAGCAATCACAATTGTTTCTGGCTCATTAATCTCTAGTCCAATGGTATGACCTGCTAAATTGGCAAGAAGCCTTCTTGAAACATCTTTTATATCTGCTGCTCTTTCTCTTAGATAAGGGTCATCAATTGCTTCAAAAAGGGCAACTAATCCCTTTGTCACACTTTCTATGGCATGAAGACTATTCGCTTTATTGTCTTTAATTTCATTTTGTATAGAATCTATATACTCAGGATCCTCTAAAATAAGTAGATGTGCTTCGAATACAGCTGCCTCATCTTCTCCTAAAGAAGCCTTTGCTTTTTCTTTAATCTGTTCTAATTGCTTTTTTGTAAGCTTTATTGCATGAGTAAGCTTCTCCATTTCTACTGAGGTATCATTAACTAAATCATTTGTAATAATCACCTCTTGCTCCTCATACAAAAATACCTTTCCAATAGCATATCCCTTTGATGCAGCAATGCCTTTTTTCACGAAACATTCCTCCTCAAATTGAATTAAGCTTCTTTAATGGACGCAATAAATTCTGCAATTTTTTTTGCAGCTATTTCTTCGTCTTCACCTTCTGCTACTACTTCTACATCAGCATCAGCCGGAATCCCTAATGCAAGGATAGCTATTAAACTTTTTGCATTACCTTGTTTATCTTCATACTTTAATGTAATATTCGATTTAAAAGTTGAAGCTTCTTTACAAACAAGTGTAGCTGGTCTAGCATGTAAACCTGTTGGATTATTTAGTTTTATTGTGAATGTTGTCATGTTGTTTCCTCTTTCTTTATTTAAATTAATGAACTTAAGGAAAGAATCTTTTTAACCTATTCTTTCCTAAACACTCTCATATTATAATCAATATTTATAGACTATGAAATAGATAAATTTTAACATATTTGTAAACTTTTGTAGTTTATTTAACAATCATTTTTTACAAACTTTCATCCTGTATCCACAAAGAAGAAGATTTACTTTTGTGGAGCATCTCTCCTAATGTCCATAAAAACAGTGCAATAAGGAGTGCACCTATAATAAGCATCGTATTAAAATCTGTCTTTACCCTAAGTAACGAAATTAATTTTAGCATGCCAAATACAAAGAAGAGAGACGCTGAAAAAATCCTAATCAGCAAAGGCGAAATAAGCTTTCCCATTTTACCACCTATTAAAATACCTAAACTACTTACTACTAGCATGGCACTTATCGTACCTGCTAATACAATAAGTGGGTAACTCGCCTCCATTCCTAAAGTAACTGCAGCAAGCTGAGTTTTATCACCTAACTCACCTACAAAGAAAGCTGTTGTTACAATCAAAAATGGCCAATTATATGTTTCTGTTTTTTTTTCATTTTCTTCTTTTTCCTGTTGAAGGGAAGTAAATGCAAAATAAAGAAAAGCAATACTACTAACAAAAGATAAGCAACTTATCGAAATAATATTCCCCAACGTAACACCAATGAGTATTGCCAACCCATGATTGAATAATACACCCAAAAATACCCCTGCTAAAACTTCTTTCATAGAATATCTAGAAGCAAATAGCATGGCTAAAAGTTGTGATTTATCTCCCATTTCTGCCATAAATACAAGAAGAAAAGCACTTGTCATTTCTTTTAACATTTTCATTCCCCCTTCGCACTCTTCTCAAAATGCATTTTTGTGACATGTCCCCCTTCTACTATATGCACTATACTTCTAGTCTCATTATTACTTTCTATCTAAAAATAAGAATTAATTTTAAAAAATAGTACACTCTAATAACTAGCTTCAATAAATATTTCTCACAGTTTTTATTTGGGAGGCTCATTATGTCTAATCAAGCTATTAAAAAATTAACTTTATATTCACTTGTCCTAATGATCTTTACTTCAGTTTTTGGCTTTGCTAACATACCTCGTGCCTTCTTCCTCATGGGTTATGCTGCTGTTCCTTGGTATATTCTTGGTGCTCTAGCTTTCTTTATCCCTTATGCCTTTATGCTGGCTGAATATGGCGCTGCCTTTAAACAAGAAAAAGGTGGTATTTTTTCTTGGATGCAGCGTTCTGTTGGAGCTAAGTATGCCTTTATTGGTACCTTTATGTGGTATGCTTCCTATCTTGTTTGGCAGGTAAGTGTCTCTTCTTCTATTTGGATTCCTTTATCCAATGCTATCTTTGGAGAAGACCGTACTTCTCAGCTTACTTTTATGGGACTTAATAGTACACAAGTCATTGGTATTCTAGGTATCATATGGATTAATTTGGTTACTTTTATCTCCTCTCGTGGGATGAGTAGTATCAAAAAAGTAACATCTGTAGGAGGCTTTGCTGTTGCTTTACTCAATGTTGCACTTTTAGTAGGCGGCCTTTTAGTTCTCTTCTTTAATGGTGGACGTCTTGCTGAACCTATAACACACCTTGCACATTCTTTGTCTGCTTCACCTAACCCTAAGTATCAATCCCGTCTTTCTATCCTCTCTTTTTTTACTTACGCTCTTTTTGCCTATGGTGGAATTGAAGCTGTAGGTGGACTTGTAGATCAAACTGAAAAAGCAGAAAAGACCTTTCCAAAGGGAGTTGCCATTTCTGCTATCATTATTTCTATTGGTTATTCTCTTGGAATTTTTATGATTGGTATCTTTATTAACTGGCAAAATATTTTATCACTTCCTAGTGTAAATACTGCCAATGTTACCTATATTATTATGAACAATCTAGGTTATGAATTAGCTAAAGGTCTTGGTATTTCTCAAGCTACAGCACTTATAATAGGTGCATGGATTGCTCGATTTGCTGGACTTGCTATGTTCCTTGCCTTAACGGGTGCTTTCTTTACCTTGATTTACTCTCCCCTTAAACAACTTATAGAAGGAACACCTGCCGCACTTTGGCCTAAAAGCTGGACTGTTATCAAAAATGATATGCCTGTTCATGCTATGATTGTTCAATCTCTTGTAGTAAGCCTTCTTATCCTACTCGTTTCCTTTGGTGGTGAAAATGCATCAGCCTTCTTTAACAAACTCGTTACTATGACTAATGTAGCTATGACTATTCCTTATATGTTCTTATCTATTGCCTTTCCTTTTTTTAAGAAAAAAGCCAGTATTTATCGCCCATTTGAAATATATACCACCTACACTTGGGCACTAATCACCTCTATTATTGTTACAGTCACAATAGGTCTAGCTAATATTTTCTCCATTATTGAACCTGCTCTTACAAATAATAACTTGATAGACAGCCTTTTAACAGGCGGTGGACCTATACTCTTTGCTTTAGTTGCTTATTTCCTTTATACAAGTTATGAAAATAAAATAAGAAACAAAAAAATTAAACATTAATAAGACCTATTTCCTTTTGTCCTTTTTTCTCTTTTTAATAAAACTCCAACTCAAGGTGTACAATAAAAGTATGTACACTAGAGGTCTCAGTTATTTTCTTTACTTTGCAAATAGGGCAACTTAATGTACACTCTAATGAATGGTGCTGACAAAAAAGATAGTCTTCTTTTCCTCTATGTACCCTTATTACCTTTTTCCTATAATTTACTACTTCAGGAATAAATAACTCTAGGTGCTTCTCACTCATTTTCCTAAAAACTTAACTAAGTTCTCTAATTTTTTCTAAAAAATCCAAAAAGTTACATCTGTGTTTGTACCACACTTTTGCTCTTCTCCAAAAAATTGCTAATTTCTTAAGGTTATAACACATTTAAGTAGCCACTTCATGCTTTTATCGCATCCTATGGCATAACCTCCATAACAAACCCATAGTATGCCTAACGTTAAGATTTCTAGACCATACTCTTCTTGTGTTCTAACCTTCCCTAGCCTCCACACCATTTCCCCTTTACTTTGATAGACCTAACAAATCCGTAATGATCTGATGAGCAATAGATATAGGTGAGGGTAAAATAGGGAAATTATCTTTATCGTACCAATTGGCATCTACTATTTCCTCATGATCCACTGTAATTTCACCACTCTCATATTCAGCGGTAAAACCTAACATAAGAGAATCACCATTATACCAAGGTGTACTTCCATAATACTTAATATTTTTCACCTTTATGCCGACTTCTTCTTCTACCTCGCGCCTTACTGCCTGCTCCAAGCTTTCACCTTGTTCCACATAACCTGCAATAATACTATAGAGTCCTTCTGGAAAATTTGCATTATGAGCAAGTAAAAGCTTATCTCCTTTTGTAACACCTACAATAATCGCTGGTGCAATATGCGGATAACTCACATTGCCACAACCTAAACAGCGTTTTGCCCGTTCATCTTCCTTAAAAGTAGTTTGCTCCCCACAGTATCCACAAAAGCGACTCGCATGGTGCCAGTTTAAAAAAGTTCTTCCTCTTACACAAGTAAAAAAGAAATTTTTATCTCCTATCCATGAAGCATCATTTAAGTAGACCCACTCAAATGCTTCCGGTATCGGTACTTTTTCTTGCCACTCTGTACAGTAGCAAGGCACTTCCCTAAAATAACCCATAAAAAATTTTTCTTTTATTCCTTTTTTTAATTCGGGATGCTCCTTTTCATCAGGCGCTTCTACATTTTTTCTTGCTTTTAATAAAAGCATATGATTTTTTTTATAAATAAGAAGAATGGTCTTCTCACTTCTCGTTTCTAACTCTTTATATTCTGGTCTAAAAGGAATGTCCTCTCTTTTGTATTCCATTGCTGTCCCCTCTTTCACACATTTTCCTAAATAGTTATTTTAACTGGACTCATTTTTCTCATTATACTACCTACCTCTAAGAAAATAAACTTTAAATAATACCACGTCTTTTTACCTAACGTAGGGGACGATTCCATATCGTCCCAAACTCAAATGACTCTATTAGCTTAAATTCACATTTCCTATTAAATAAATGAAATCCAAGCCCTCCAAATATTATTATTTATCTTTTCATAACATTTGGGTGAATAGGTAATAGTATGGGGTTACGGACAGATATGGAATCTGCCCCTACGAGGGGGGTGCGGTAGGGGTAGATTCCATATCTACCCGTACGAGGGTGGGGTATGTGCATTATTTAAATAGGTAAAAAAAGAGGAGTCTCCCTTCTTGTCTAAGTAAGGGAGACTCCTCTTTAGTCTTTATAAACTTAAAAATTGTGTAAAGCGTTCTCTAACAGCTTCTTCTCCTAAAATATGCATAATCGTATATAAATCAGGTGTATTCGTACGATGAGTAAGTGCTGCTCTTACAACACCTGCTACATCTGAAACCATGCCTTTGAAAGCAGTTGGGTCCTTTTTAAAAGCTTTACGGTCTGCAGTATAGCCTAAGCCTATTGCTACAGTCTTTAATTCTTCAAACCATTCCTCTGCAGTGGTATCATAAACGTATGCTTTCGTATAGGTTTCAATGATACGCTTTGCTTCCTCTAATGTCATGTTTTTAGGTAACTCTAACGTTTCTATTGTTTCCTTATTGAAAAGTGGTTTAAAGAAATAACAAATTTTTTCTTTTACATCTGACCATTTTGCATAGTCCTTACGTGGTTTAGGGCCGTCTTTATCAATGGCAAAAATAGCTTTTGCTAAGTCAGCTTGACTGGTTACAAGCTCATACATCTCTTCGTCATATTCTTTCGCCCACTGTGTATAAAGTTCATATACCTCATGGGCAGGCATTTTACAAATCACATCTTTACTGACATCATTTAATTTAATGATATCAAAAAGTGCACCACTCTTACTCATCTTGTTAAGAGCTACTGGATAGTCATGATAGTCTGCTTTTGGATTTTCCATACGCCATTCTTCAAAGGATGAATTAATAATATTTAAGAGATACTCTACTACCGAAGCCTTTGGATAACCTTCTTCTTTATAGTAGGTTACAGCACTTTCTGGATCTTTACGTTTAGAAAGCTTACGTTTAGAATCCCCCTCTAATTTCATGACATTTGGAATATGGGCATACTCCGGCCTTTCAAAACCAAGTACTTCAAAAAGTTGTACATGGATAGGAAGAGAGGAAAGCCATTCTTCTCCACGAATAACAGTAGTCGTTCCCATAAGAGCATCATCAATGGCATGAGCAAAGTGATAGGTTGGAAGTCCATCTGCTTTGATAATAACAATGTCTTGATTGTTTTCTGGAAAAGAAGTTTCTCCCTTAATTAAATCCGTAAAATAAATACGGTTTTCTGGATTTCCTGGTGATTTTAAACGAAGGATATATTTATCTCCCTTTTCAATCTTAGCAAGGGCCTCTTCTGATGAAAGATTGCGATAAATAGCATACTCTCCATAGCAACCTGGTGTTACTTTTTCAGCCATTTGTTTTTCACGCATAGCTTCTAATTCTTCTGGCGTGCAAAAGCAGGGATAGGCTAAGCCTTTTTTAACGAGGTCTTTTGCAAAAGTTTTATAAATCTCTTCCCTTTCACTTTGACGATAAGGACCATAATTTCCTACTGAAGAATTCTCACCTGTCATTCCCTCATCAAAGTCCATGCCAAAGTTATGCATCGTTTGAATGGTATCAGCAATGGCACCCTCTACTTCTCTTTTTTGATCGGTGTCCTCAATACGCAGATAGAATACCCCTCCACTTTGAGTAGCTATACGTTCACTTACAAGTGCTGCAAAAACTCCTCCAATATGTTGAAATCCTGTTGGACTGGGTGCATAACGTGTAACCTTAGCCCCCTCCTTTAATGTTCTTTTTGGGTATAATGCTTTATATTCCTCAGGTGTTCTTTGAATGTCTGGAAAAATAACATCAGCTAATTTTTCTAAACTCATGATTCGACCTCTTTTCCTTTGTATTTAAATTGATTATAAAGTATTTTTGTATCTGTAGCTTATAAGTTTTATATAAAAGTTTTCCAGCTTAAGTACTTTCTAAGCTTTTATAAAGGATAAAAAGCAAAAACCTCTCGCCCTAAATCTTAGGACGAAAGGGTCTTTTTTCCTTATCATTTTATCCCAAACCGTGTGCCATCATACATTAAGTGTTTCTTAAGTACGCTTCTTTTATTATACCGAGGCACTTCCTTGTTGTAAAGTCTTTTAGTGCCTTCTTTCTTAGGTTGCTTGATTACTCTAAAAACTTATAAACCTTTTTAAATTCTTCCTGTTACACTTGCCACTACTGTTGTACCTAAATCAATAGATGTACCTTTTTTAGAATAAGCAATTTTAGGGATTACTTTAATATCTATATCCAGTTCTCCCAATGCTCCTCGTTTTTTAGCATCAAAAATAGCCTTATTCTGTGCAGATGATTTTGCAAACTCTATTGCTTCTTCTATGGTATCAAATACTTTATTTCCATTAGTAGCATAAACCGTGTAACTTGTAATTCCATCGGGTGTGTAATTAGGTGAAATGGAAATTTTAGAGGAAGCTGAAATATCAGCAATGATTGCACCAACTGCATTGGCCACCTCAGCGTATTTGGGGATAATACACTCTGTACCAAGTGCATGAGCCACCTTAGGTAGAAAAATATGAATAGGTGCCCCAATACCAACCAGTGTAGCTTGAGTATCAAAATGCAAACCAAAAAAATCTTTATTTGAAGTGTCATACCAGCTTTGCTGAATCAATTCGAGAAGTTGATTACTTATACCCTTTTTAAACATTTTCGGATGTTTGTTTGTTAACATGACCCTGACTATATTTTCATAAAGTTTTCTGCAAACCAAATCATAAATATCATCACAGAGCCTATTTAGATCCATGTTATCTTCTTTGTAATCAGGCAACATCTTCAAAAGATATTTAGCACCCAAAATAGAGGCGCTGTTGTCATACTTGTCGAAATCCCCCTTAATGTGCATAATATCAGTGGGTGTAAGTCCACATCGCATTATAATTCCTTCGTCTTCTAAGCGCTCACTATTCACATTGTATAAATCGATTTCTCCACTCCCTAGCATAATGGGACGTTCTTTTAACTTTTTGATCAAATTAATCTCATTTGAACTATAATACTGCAAGTCTTGAGGTTTTTTTGCAAGATATAAAAACTCATAAAGTGGAAATGTGCTTGTTTTATTGCTGGCTATCAATTTTTTTAGTTCCTCTTTAATTTGAGGATAATCTATGGCCGCCACACATAATGGTTGTACTCTCCTTGTATTCAACACTAGCTTATGGTTTTCTATTGTCACTCTACTATCTCCACCTAAACCAAAGGTGTCAATAAAAACCCCTTTAATTTGAGTTTTAAATCCCCCTATACTAATGCCATCTGTCACAGCTGGTTCATTATTTTTTACTATTGAAATATCTGTTGTGGTACCACCCATATCTATAATTAAACTATTTTCACCGTCAGCTAATCCTCTGCCGCCTATAATGCTAGCAGCTGGTCCACTTAAAATTGTTTTAACAGGATGGATTAAAGCAACTTCATCCGACATTAAACTGCCATCACTCCGCACAATCATTCTTTTCATATGAAGTTGTCTTTCTTGCAGTACATTTTTTACTGCAATTATAAATTTCTCAATGATAGGTAACAATCTAGCATTGAGGAGTGCAGTGGCACCACGTTCCATTACATTAAGATCATTTGCAAGTTCACTTGCCATAACAAAAGGAACTTTATATTTTGCAGTCAATTTTTCCTTTGCCATTTTTTCACAAATAGCACCATTTTTTAATGCATTTACCTGTGCAACAGCCAATGCTTGTGCATCTGAAAACCATTTACCTTGATTTTTAGTTATATATTCCCAATTAGGATTGTCAATAATTTCTCCCTCTAAACTAATTGGGATATCTATACAAAATACATCCTCGTTAGCAAGTCCGTATTTTGTTTTTGCATCAATACGTTCAAGCAATTTGTATGAAGTGCCAATCAAAACAAGCTTTGCCCTGCCACCTTTGTTTTCTACACAAGCATTGGTTGCAAGTGTTGTAGAAAGTGAAAGTATAGTCGTTGCTTTTACTAAATGAGGTGGTAACCTATCTATTGCATTTCCAATCCCAATTTCCAAATTTTCTTTAGTTGTCAAAGCTTTTCCTTTGGCAACAATTTCTCTTTTATCAAAATCATAAATCACAGCATCTGTATATGTTCCTCCCGTATCAATACCTATTCCAAGTGTCATACTCTTTCCCCCTCGTATTATAAATCAATTAACCCCATCATAGCACTTAGCCTTTAATTGTATCTATAATATTTTCAATATATTTCGTAATTCTTCAAGTAACTTCCAAACTAATGTTAAATACCCTAACACATCATTTTTAGCTTCACTCTTTTCATTTTAACCACCAAAAGACGCAAAGTAAGTTCTTATTCCTACTTTACGTGCTTTTGATGCATTCCTTATTGACTTCTTTTAAGACGAAGAGGTATTTCTACGTGGCCACTTTTCATTAATGAATTCTTTTAGCTCACTTATCTTAACCTGTACATTAGGCTTCTGAATAAATTTCACACGATCCATAACAATCTTAAGCTTATCATCTGTACAAATTTGTTTAATGGTTTCTGCTCGATTCTTAAGTTTAGCTTTACCCGAAATATTTGCCTCATTAAAAATACTACTAAAGGCCATACTAATATAGCGTAAGTCTAGGCGATTTCGCATTTTTTCTTCTAAACCTGCTGCTATAACAATTTCTTCTAAAGTATTGTGAACTTTTACTTGATCTATCCACATATTTTTGTTATAGCTATGCAAAACAGATTTAGGATTTTTGACATAGTGATATTGTACACTATGCTCTATACACATTCCTTCTGTACTTAATAGTGCTTGTACCATAAAAATAAGGTCTTCCATAATAGAAATACCTTTCTTAAACCGAAGATTTTGCTCATCTATAAAGCTCTTACGGTAAAGTCCTCGCCAAACACTTCCCATAACATAGATATATTTAGGGGTAATATCTTCTATTCCTATCATATTGGTAATCAGTTTATCTATAATTTGATCATGTTCAAGACAGGCTTCCTCAAATTCAAACAGCTTAGGTGTACTTGCTCTTTTATTGTCTTTAAAATAATTGCATAAACAAATGGGATAGTCTGAGTTTTGTAAACGCTTATAAAGTGTCTCATACATCTCTGGTTCTACCCAATCATCTGGGTCTACAAAACCAATGTATTCACCTGTAGCTACTTCTATTCCTGTATTTCTGGCAACCGAAACTCCTTCATTGACTTTATTAATGACTTTAATACGTGGGTCTGCTTCTTTATAGCACTCACATATTGTTAAGCTATTGTCTTTTGAGCCATCATTTATAAGGATAATCTCAAGTTCTTTATAGGTTTGAGCTATTAAGCTATCTAAACATTTTTCTAAATATTTTTCTGCATTGTAGATAGGGACAATCACACTAATTGTGTTCACTCTCATCTTACCTTTCTTTTATCTTCAAGTTCTCTCTCTTATTTCAAGCTATTTCTGTATTTATTTTCTATTTTATCATACCCTATTTTATAAAAAAAGTCCCTACCTCTACTTACGCTGTTATTATTCTCGTATTTTATCACTTTTTTTAAACTACTCATGCCTTTCATCCAAAATTTCCACTTATATTATTTTCAAGTTGGTACAGAATATAGTATGACTAAATTTTTGAATTAAAGGGGATAACACTGTGAAATACTTGAAAAAAAATCTCTTACTTATAGTATGTTTATTATTAACCTGTCCACTGGTTACTTGGGCAGCATCCGAAGACCATGCTTATTATATTACTAGCGAACTTCTAAAAACGAACGAGCAAGTTATACCAGCTCCTACACCTTTATCTGAGGATGAATTAAAAAACCAATTTCAAGAAATACTGCAAAACCTTTTTGCTACCCGTAATAAATGTATTCTCAATCTGGACGCTAAATCTTTGCAGCCTTTTTACAATTTAAAGCTTAAAGTAAGCCTTTGGGCTTATGAAAGTGAAGAACAAAAAATTAAATACTTCAAAAATTGGTCTGAAAAGCAGGGGATTACTTTTAATGGGATTCAATCTGTCATTAAAATCCGTAAAATTAAAGAAAAAGAACCCGGACTATTTGGTATCCTTTTTTTTGCTTCTACTGAATTTAGCTATAATTATTTAGACACACCGGATGTCAGTAATCGTTTTCGCCTAGGAACCTCTCACTATATTAATCTTAAACAGGAGGGTGATCAATTCATTATTACAAAAGAATGGTATACAGACCCTTTTGCTGATTCACTTAATCTTAATAACCTTAAATCAGATGAGGTAAAAGCTTATATTGCTTCCCATAAAGCACCAAACTATACACCCGATGAACGCACGCAACGTGCCATTGATTATGCGCATCGCTATTGTGGAGTAAGTACAGACGACAACTATCTCTTTAAATATAATAAGGATTACAAAAACTTCAATCCTGATGGTGGCGATTGTGCTAACTTTGCATCTCAAATCCTCCACGAAGGTGGTAAATTCAAAAAAACTGGTGCTTGGAACTATTCAGATAGAGAAGGTACCAAAGCATGGGTCAATGCACAAGCCTTTAAGAATTATATGGTGCATAGTGGTAGAGCTTCTTATATAGCCAAAGGTAGCTATGGTCAAATTTACAAGGCTTGTTACGAGCTTCGCCCTGGTGACTTTGTAGCCTATGAGAAAAAAGGAAAAATTGTACACATTTCCACAGTTACAGGCTTAGACTCTAAAGGTTATCCACTGGTAACCTGTCATAATACCGATAGGTTGTTAGTACCTTTTGATTTAGGCTGGAGCAATAGCACTATTACTTTTCATTTGATTGATGTGCACTATTAAAAATATGGAGGTACTAATGACTAAAAAAAAGCTTCTTAAAACATTCAAAAAAAGCTTAGGCTTATTTTTAGCCTTAAGCTTTTTAGGGGGATCTGTTCCTATACTCTATGCTGCTAACTCCTTTGTGGTGTGTATTGACCCAGGTCATCAAGCAAAAGGTGATGGCAAAACCGAACCTATTGCTCCTGGTTCAGGTAACCGTAAAGCCCGGGTTTCTTCGGGTACAAGTGGTGTCGCTACTAAAAATCCTGAATATAAAATCAACTTAGAAGCAGGGCTTATCCTCAAAGAACTTCTCGAATCGAAAGGTTATAAAGTCGTTATGACTCGTACAACCAATGATGTCAATATCAGCAATGCCGAAAGAGCGCAACTAGCCAATGAAGCCCGTGCTGATATGACCATTCGCCTCCATTGTGATAGTATTAATAATGGTGGGAAGTCTGGCTCTGTTCTCTTAGTTCCTTCACAAAAAGGAACCTATACTTCTAAAATTTATAAAGCTAGCTTTCATTATGCAACTTGCCTAAAAAAGGCTCTTCAAAATAAAGGTATTAAAGTAAATGGTATCTTTGAACGTAGTGATATGACAGGCTTTAATTGGTCCCAGGTTCCTGTTGTCATCTTTGAAATGGGCTTTATGAGTAACTGGCAAGAAGACCGTATGCTAAGTGACAAAAACTATCAGAAAAAGCTTATGGAGGCTGTATTAGAAGCCCTAGAAACTTATAAAACAGAAATTACTCCTCCACCCCACTCTTTAACTAACTAAAATATGCTATATAAAAAGAACGGCTACCATCTCCTTAGCCGTTCTTTTATCTTATCTTTATTTCTTTAAACTTACCTATTTCATTACTTTTAAAAAAAGCTCCTCACTATATAATAAATCATAGGTATAAAAACAGCAGGCAGTAAATTACCTACTTTAATCTTTGTGATCCCTAATATATTCAAACCAAGGCCGATAATAAGTACACTTCCAATACCACCAATATTAGCAATTTGTGTTGTATCTAAAACTGTTCCTAGAAAACTTGAGCTTAGAGCAATAAACCCTTGATAGAGAAAGACTGGTACAGCAGAAAATATAACACCAATTCCCATAGTGGAAGTATAGATAATAGAGGTAATACCATCTAACATAGATTTAATATAGAGCATCGTATGATTGCCCTCTAAACCACTTTGAATAGCTCCTACAATAGCCATGGAGCCTACACAAAAGAGCAAGCTAGCAGATACAAACCCCTCCGCAATATTACCACCTTTACCACTTTTTTTAAATTGCTTCTCAATGTACTGTCCCAGCTCATTGAGTCTCTTATCAATATCTACTCCTTCTCCTATAAGGGCTCCTATAACCAATGAAATAATAAGAAGAAGTGTATCTGTTGTTTTAAGACTTCCTTCTATTCCTACAAAAAGAACACTGAGTCCCAATGCTTTCATCAGCATCTCATCAAAGCGTTTAGGAATGCCCCCTTTAATCAAGAGCCCTAATAAGCTCCCTATTACAATAGTTGCTGTATTTACAATCGTTCCTATCATCCTTTGTACTCCTTGTTTAGTTCACTTTACTTAAGACCTTTTTTAAAATATCTATTGCTTCATCCACTTCAGCTTTGCTTATAATAAGAGGTGGTACAAAACGTACTACATTTAAACCTGAACCTACAACAAGCATACCTTTTTCCATGCAAAGAGTTACTACCTCTTTCACTGGTATAGTTAGTTCAATCCCTTGCATAAGTCCCATTCCTCTTACCTCTTTAATGCAGGAAAACTCTCTTTGAAGCTCCTTCAAACAAGCTTCTAAATAATTTCCTACTTTCTTTACCTGCTTTAAAAGTGGGGTTTCAAGAAGTTCCTTCAACACAACAGCTGCCGCAGTAGTTGCTAATGGATTCCCTCCAAAAGTAGAGGCATGATCAGCTGGCTCAAAAACATCTGCCTTCTCATTACAAAGCATAGCACCAATGGGTACTCCACCCCCTAAGCCCTTTGCTAAAGTAACCACATCTGGTTGAATAGCGAAGTTCTCAAAAGCAAAAAGCTTCCCTGTTCGCCCCATACCTGTTTGCACTTCATCTATCATGAATAAAATATTCTTTTCTTTACAAAGTGCTTCTACTGCTTGAAGGTATTCTTTTTGTCCGGGAATAATCCCACCCTCTCCTTGAATCACCTCCAACAAAACGGCACAAGTATCCTCATCCACTAAAGCCTTTAAGCTATTAAAATCATTATACTGGGCATAGCTATAACCTGGCAACATAGGTGTAAAACTTTTTTGATATTTCATTTGTCCTGTTGCACCTAAAGCTCCATACGTTCTCCCATGAAAGGAATGCTCCATCGTTACTACCTTATTGCAGGTTGCACTCTTGGTTTTTCCAAACTTTTTAGCGAGTTTCAGAGCTGCTTCATTGGCCTCTGCACCGCTGTTACAAAAAAATGCTTTTGCAAAAGGGGAGTTTTCTACTAAAAGTCTAGCTGCTTCTACTTGCTGAGGTGTATAATAAAGGTTAGAAATGTGAAGAAGTTCATCTACTTGCTTTTTAAGTGCCTCACTTAATCCTTTATGCCCATAGCCTAAAGCATTCACTGCAATTCCTGCACACATATCTAAATATTTCTTACCTGTCTCATCATAAACATAAACGCCTTCTCCTTTAATCAGTGATAAAGGAAAACGGCTGTACGTATTCATTATATACTTTTGGCCTTGTAAAATAGTCACGCTCATTTTCTTTCCTCCTTTTTATAGAGCATGGTTCCAATTCCATTTGGCGTATAAATTTCAAGAATCAATGCATGTTTTTGCCTGCCATCTAAAATATGTACCATCGATACACCTTCTTCAATAGCCTCCATACAGCACTCTACCTTTGGAATCATCCCCCCAGCAATAATACCTTCTTCAATATATTTTTTTGCCTCTTCATCATTTAAAAAGGAAATAAGGCTAGAAGGGTCATCCTTATCTTTTAGAACCCCTTCAACATCCGTTAAAAACACAAGTTTTTGAGCCTTCAAAGCACCTGCAATAGCTACTGCCGCATAATCTGCATTAATATTATAGGTGTTACCTTCTTCGTCCGAACCAATAGGTGAAATAACGGGTATAAAATCGCTGTTAATCAATGTTTCAATCAACTCTGTATGAACCTTTTCAATTTCACCTACAAACCCTAAATCAATCTCCCCTTTTTGAAGCTTCTTGGCTCTTAAAATTTTCCCATCCTTACCTGTTAGCCCAACAGCTAAGCCACCTTGACCAGAAATCATTTCTACGATTTGCTTATTGACTTTACCAGCTAATACCATTTCTACAACTTCCATGGTTTCCTTTGTTGTGACACGTAAGCCATTGATGAATTCAGACTGAATATCAAGACGTTTTAGCATATTATTAATTTCTGGCCCACCACCATGTACAATAATTGGCTTAAGCCCCACCAGTTTAAGCAGAACCATGTCTTGCACAATCGTCTTATTGATTTCTGGATCTAGCATGGCACTTCCACCATATTTAATCACCACTCGATTTCCATTAAATGCTTGTATATAAGGTAGTGCCTCAATAAGTACCTGTGCTTTTTCTAAACCCTTATCCATCTTCTTCTCTCTCCTTAGCTTCTATAGTCTCCATTAATTTTTACATAGTCATAACTGAGGTCACAACCCCAAGCTGTTACTTCAGCTTCTCCCTCACTCATTTGAATAAGGACTTTGATTTCACTTTCCTCTAGAACTTTTTTAGCCTTTTCTTCACTAAATTTAACAGGTAAACCTTGTTTTAATAAACTAACAAAGCCACCATTACTTTCAATCGCTATATCGACTTGATTGGGGTCAAAAGCTACACCTGCATAGCCCATAGCTGCAAAAATACGTCCCCAGTTAGCATCTGCTCCAAAAAAAGCCGTTTTAACAAGACTTGAAGTTAATATGCTTTTGGCTAACATTTTACCTGCTTCAAAGTCAGCTGCGCCTTTAATAGTTACCTCTAATAATTTAGTGGCTCCTTCACCATCTTTCACAATAGAAATAGCAATATATTTACATACCTCATAGAGTGCATTAAAAAACTTATCAAACGCTTCGCCTTCTTCTGCAATAAGCTTGTTACCTGCTTCTCCATTAGCAATAACAAGTACTGTATCATTGGTACTCGTATCTCCATCTACAGTAATCATGTTAAAAGTCGTATTAATAGCTTTCTGAAGTGCTTTTTGAAGCATCTCGGCAGTAATATTTACATCCGTTGTAATAAATCCTAGCATTGTTGCCATATTAGGATGAATCATCCCTGAGCCTTTTCCCATTCCACCAATTGTAAACGTAACACCTTCCACTTCTTCCTGTACTGCAATGGTTTTACTAAATGTATCTGTCGTTAAGATGGCATCAGAGGCGTTTTTTGCCCCTTCCCCTGTATCACTAACTGTTGCTGCTACCTGTGGAATCCCTTTGGTAATCACATTCATAGGAAGATTTACACCAATTACACCTGTTGAACATACCAATACTTCTTCTTTTTGAATATTAAAAACCTTAGCTGTTATAGCTGCCATTTCAGCAGTATCTTGATAGCCTTGTTCACCCGTTGCCGCATTAGCATTTCCACTATTTGCAACAATTGCCCGTACTTTGCCACCTGCTTTTAAAATCTCTTTGTTCCATAAAACAGAAGAAGCCTTTACTACATTTGAGTAAATGCTCCTGCCATAACGCAAGGCGTCTTACTATAAATGATCGCTAAGTCTTTCTTCTTGGATTTAATCCCAATAAAATCTCCATTTGCCAAAAATCCTTTTGCCGCTGTTACACTACCTTGTACAAGTCTCATAATCCTACCCTCCATAACCTGTTCCTATTTCTTCTATAGCAACACCGATAAATTTTCTTATTTATTTATAATTATAAAACTAGTTTTATATTTATTCAATACTTATTTTTATATTTATTAATATTTTTGCATCTTTATGCATTATTTTTTAAATATAATTCAAAACACACCTTACAAAGCCGTTAGTTTTTGTTAAGCTCCAACGACTCTATAAGGTGTGTTTTTTACTTACTTCCTACTAAAAATAATGTTACTTCTGGTATGTTCATTAAACGGTAAGGAAGCTGACTTCCCCCTATGCCCCGATTGACATAAAGTGTCATCCTTGGATTTGCCTCAAATGTATAAAGTCCTTTTATATATTTACGTGCATAAGGAGGTGTAAAGGGGGGACCTAAAAAAGGAAGAGCTACCTGTCCACCGTGACTATGCCCTGCTACTTGAAGATCAACCGGATAGGCTTTTACTTCATCAGCACAATCGGGTGCGTGAGACATAAAAATATTATATTCTTCTTTTTTAATTTGCCTTACTGCACTCTTAATATCTGGATTTCCTAATGAATGATCATCTATCCCCATGATACGAATCCTCTCTTCAGATGGGAGTGTAATAAGTACATCATTGTTTTTAAGCAAAGTAAAGCCACCTTCCTCTATAATCTGCTTATAAAGCTTACTTCCATTGGCACCATGATCATGATTGCCATAGACTGCAAATTTCCCATAAGTAGCCTTAATCTCTTTTAGTAGCCTTCCTACTTGTTCCCCCTCTCTATACTTTCCTCCTTCGTCTAATAAATCTCCTGTGAAAAGGACTAGGTCGGGTGAACACTTATTGATTTGATCCACTAGTTTAACAAGGTCTTGAATACTGTAATATTCTCCTAAATGGACATCACTAAACTGAACAATACGTAATCCCTCTGCTTCAAAATAATGTGTATCTAAACTTTCCTTTTCTACCACTAATAGACGTGGCTCTATGTATCTTACATAGATATAAAGGCCTACCCCCATAAGAAAGAGTGTGAGCACCAGTTGAATGAGTCTAATGATGAGTCTACAGACTCCCTTTATTAATCGAGACATCTTTCACCTCCTTCTTATTCATTATTCTCTTTTAGAACAAGTTCTATTACCTTTGCAATTGTATCTGCCCCAAAGCCTCTTTGCATTAAAAAACTATAGAGTTTTCCCTTTAAGATATACATATTGCTCTCTTTACGCCTATAACTTACTAACTTCTTTTCTGCAGCTAGTTTGCAATTTTCCAACTCCTCTTCCTCACTATACTGTGTATTTAAAGCTTCTGTAATTTTTTTTGTTGATACACCCTTTTGGCGTAGTGCCTCCTTTATATAATAAGGTCCTTTTTTAGAAAAACGTTTTTTATCATTCACAAAAGCATTCACTAATCGCTCCTCATCTAAATACCCATAGCTATTTAGTTTTTCTATTGCAAAATCAATCTGCTCCTCTGTATATTCTTTTGCCTTAAGTTTATTTCTTAAAACCTTTTCAAAATAATTTTGACGTTCTAAAAGCCAAAGGGCATAATGAAAGCACTGATTGCGTCCTTCTTCTTCTATTAATGCCCTCAGTGTTTCTTCTTCTATTTCCATCCCTTTTTTAAGCCCTAACTTCACGAGAGTATCTTCACTTATGCCACAAAAAAATGCTTCATCTAAAAAAAGATTGTATCGTTCGGCATGCTGTTGACTACTTATTTTTGTAATTTTTTTCATCGCAAACTCCTTTTACCATTCTCTTCTCTATTATAGCTAATTCGGTAAAGCTTTTTCTAGTAGGTACTATACAATTTCTGCCAAATAAATATGATTTTACACCTATTATTTAATAATAATTATTATTGATTATATTTGAGTTTTGTTCTATAATAAATTATAATCATTTATTATCCTATTTAGCCAAGGAGGTTTGTATGATGGAAACAATGAATAAAGTACTTGAAACACTTAAGGCAAATGCTGAACCTATGAAAGCTGGAGATATTGCAGAAGCAACAGGCCTTGATAAAAAAGCTATTACCGCTGCCTTAACAGCTCTTAAAGCCGACGGTTCTATTATCTCTCCAAAACGTTGTTATTACAGTGCTAAATAAACTATTTCTTTCTAAAAAACAAAAACACCTTAACTAGTCTGAGACTACTAAGGTGTTTTTGTTTTGAAATTTGTTTATCTTAAACTATTATAAATATATTGAGCTACCTGTGCTCGACTTACTTCTGCTTTTGGATTAAACTCTAAATCTCCTGCTATTAAATCGAGTCCAAAAGCTAACGTAATGTATCCTTTTAATTCCTCATTTGTTTCTGTTTTAAAAGGATAGTTGTAAATATTTTTAAGCTGCGCTATCTTTTTATACCCTGCGTCATTTATTAAATATTTGATAAGTGTTTCATGTGTAAGGATAAGTTTAGGGTTTTTCTCTGTTTCTTCAAGGATTCCTTTTTGAATTGCTCTTCGGTAAACTTCTGTTTCATCAATGCTACTACTGGTCATTTTTTGTAAATATCTTAAAAAATCAACTTGAGTGACAGATACTTCTGGCTTAAATGTCTTACCTGGTAAAGAGTAACCACTTTCATAAAGCTTCTTAATAATGGCTTTAGCTGGATGCTTTTCAAGGTCTGTATAAAAGCCTTGTTCTTTTTCTATAGCTGGTTTACCTTGATAATCTATTTTTTCACCTGTGTAAGGATTAAATAATCCCTGTTCTTCCTCACAGGTATAACTTAATTTACGTTCCTCATTACCTGTACTTACATACATGAGTTTAAGCCCTATATTGCTAATGATCTCTTCTTTACTTAATTCGCCCTTTATAGGCTCAAAGTTAAAATCATTCCACATTAGATTATAACTTGTTATCTCGTCATAAACCTTATTGTAAGTCATACGTATGCCATCTCCACTAACAGGTACGGTATTTTCTAGACGTTCAAAATAAAAACTTTGACTAGGTTGCCCTTTTGTCTCCAATGGCCTAACTTGCTGCTCAGCTTCTTCTGTATAATGTGTCTTTTCATACTTATCTTTAGCTAATTCCTTTGCAAGAGCCTCCACCTTTGCATGAGTTACTTTTTCATCACGTTCAGGCACTGTATCAACATAAGGTAAATAGATATTATAATTTAAAACTTCACCTGTTTGAGCATTTACTCTCAGATGAATAGTTCCCTCTCTTTCAAAAGAATCTTCACTTAGGTCTTTTTTAAGAGGTACTTCACTCTCTTTAAGTGCTACTGTTCCACTAATGTTCCAAATATAACGCTGACTTATTTCATCTTTGTAAAGTCTGTCATAAGTTACTTTCATCCCGTTTACGCGCGAAAAAGAGTTAGCAACTCTTTTAATAGCTTCTTCTTTTGTCAAAAGTCCTTTTGTTACTTCTATCACCTGAGTTTCCTCAGGTGTGAGCCCCGTATCCATTTTGGCATTTTCTGCATACCCTGTTAAATCCTGTGCATAAGGAACTCCATTCATTTCTTCTTGAGGTACATATACTTCTCCCGTAAAAGCATCAATGACTTTACGTGAACTATTTTGTGCTATATAAGCGGGAAAGCTTTTCATCGTTTTTGTTTTGTAATCATAAAAAAGCATATATTTAAGCTGTACACCTATTTTTTCTTTATAAATGGCCTCTGCTTCTTTTAAAGTAAGCTTCGGCTTATGCAAGCTATAGGTAAACCGATCCTTATTCATACCAGAAAACTGATATACCTTGCCATCCTGTTTGCTTACCGCTACAGAAATCTCCACATCTTTTACCTTAATGCCATTTGGACAATAATCAAAACCAAATTCATAGTAGTACCCATCAAAATACCCACGGTTCTCATTTAACCTAAGCTTCGACTCGTATTCTGGTACCACTTTTTTCAAAAAGGCATTAGCATTTTCAAGTGCTTTCTCATAAGAAATCTTGGCTAAGTCCTTTTCATCCCCCTTCTCATTATCGTGGTTATAGCTGTAATTTAGAATCGTTCCTGTTTCCTTATCAACAACTACACTTATCCTTCTTTCTTGTTTTTGCTTATCTCTCCAAGTAAAATAATACCTATTTTCTTTGTCTCGGCTTCTTAAGTCATATTCAAACTCACTGAGCGCTTCAGGCACCTCAATTCTTTGTTTCGTGCTTAGAATACGTGCTTCTAAATCCTTATCCATTTCCTTTGCCCATAATGAAGTCGGTAATAATAAAATAAAAGCTAACATTAAACTTAAAATTCTTTTCATCTTTCTCCCCCTCATTGTCATTTTACTATTAAGACGTTATACTTATTTGTTTAGTTCCTTATTTGAAAATAATTTTAAAATTTTAATTAATTATAGTATACTCTAGCTTTTTTATTTATTAATACCTCTGACTTCTCCTCTAAAACTTTTTTCCTCCCATTTACAAGCGGTCATCACCTGCTCTACTTGTTTATAATTAAGCTCTGGATGAATGGTTTCTTCATGTGAAATAGTAATATTAGATAAAGTAATAGCTAACTTTACTGTTTCTTTTATATTAGTAGCATTCATGTAACCATAGCCAAGACCTGCTACAAAAGCATCACCTGCACCCGTTACATTTTTAACCACTAAAGGCATACCCCTAATGATGCCCTCTTCTTTACCATTATTGTAATAAATGCCTTCTGTATCTAGGCTAATAAATACATTCTGTACACCAATGGCTCTAAAATAAGCTCCTGCCTCTCTTATAGTTTCTTCACTATCTAACCTAAAGCCACAAAGTATTTCTGCTTCATACCTATTGGGTTTAATGGTATGAAAATAAGGAAGTAAATGCTTGACACCTTGTGCTTTGGTTGTAGAAACAGGATCTAATACAAAGTGTGTATACCCTTTATAAGTCTTTACGATGTATTCAATAAGTTCAGGGTTATCTGCTCCAAAGAACATATATTCTGCCTCTTTAATGATTTTTGACCTTTTATCTACTTCTTCCTTATCAAAGCATTTAGCAATCTCAATGTCTACAACAGCAGAAACCATCTCTCCCTTTTCATCCAATATAGCTAGATACGTGGGAGTAGAAGCTCCTTTTATAATAAGGGAATCCTGCATATCTAGTCCAACCTTACTAGCTGCCTTCAAAATAGCCTGTCCCTTCTCATCTTCTCCTAAAATGGAAATAAACTTAGTGTTCATCCCTATCCTTGCCATATTTTCAGCAATATTTCTACACACACCCCCACAAGAAACCTTTACCTTTCCTGGGTTGGAATCATAAGGGCGATAGTGATTGTTAGTAAAACCAAATATATCATAAATAGAAAGCCCAAATACAAGGACATAAGGTTTACTGCTATCTGTCATCCAAACTCCTCTTTCCGCATTGTAATCATGTTTTTGAAATCAATACCTATTATGTTATCATACCTTTATAGGAATGTGTACTCTCAAATATTGCCTCTTATTTAAAAGCACTATTACTAAACAAAAAATTTTGCAATGTTTTATTTTTAATTGATTTTTAGAGGTTAATACCTTATAATAACGCCTAGAAATGTACTGTCAAAATTTAAGTTATTAAGGAGACGATTTGAAATACGATGAATAGTGAAAATCCTAGTAAACTCCGCCTTTATGGTTTTAACAATCTTACCAAAACACTTAGCTTTAATATGTATGACATTTGTTATACGAAAACTGCAGCTGATCGAATGGCTTATATTGAGTATATTGATGAACAATACAATGCCGAAAGGCTGACTCAAATTTTATCAACTGTTGCAGAAATGATTGGGGCTACTGTCCTTAATGTCGCCAAGCAAGACTATGACCCTCAAGGTGCTAGTGTTACTATTCTTATTTCAGAATGTCCCATGATAGAAGCACAGCCCAGTGCTAAGTCTGCTTCACCTGGTCCTCTTCCTCATACTGTCCTTGGTCACTTAGATAAAAGTCATATTACTGTACACACTTATCCAGAATATCATCCTTACGAAGGAATCAGTACCTTTCGGGCCGATATTGATGTAGCAACTTGTGGTGAAATCTCACCTCTTAAAGCGCTTAACTTTTTGATTCACTCCTTTGATGCAGATATCATGACCATCGATTATCGTGTACGTGGTTTTACACGTGATATCACAGGACGTAAACTCTTTATCGACCATCCCATTGATTCCATACAAAACTTTATTCCTGAGCACATTCGTATGCTCTACAACATGATTGATGTTAATGTGTATCAGGAAAATATTTTCCACACCAAATGCAAATTAAAAGGCTTTGACCTAGATAACTATCTCTTTGGTTATACTAAAGAAGACCTTCACCCTGGCGAAGCAAAAATGATAGCAAAAAGAGTAAAACGTGAAATGGATGAAATCTTTTATGGCACTACTGTCACTGAAGCTATGTTCCATATTGACGATTAAATTTCTTTTTCTTAAAACTATAAAGGAGACTCAATCCTATGAATGATTGGTATACTGAAAATCACCAACCTGATGTACACTTTTCCATTCAAGTTAAGAAGCATCTTTATTCTGAAAAAACACCTTATCAGCAAATTGATTTTTATGAAAGTGAAACCTTCGGAAAGTTTTTTACTTTAGATGGACTTATGATGGCTACAGAAAAAGACGAGTTTATTTATCATGAAATGATCGTTCACCCTTCCTTTGCTGTTAATCCTCAAATTAAACGTGTATTAGTTGTAGGAGGTGGCGACGGCGGAACTTGCCGTGAACTCCTTCGCTATCCTTTTGTTGAAAGCGTAGATCTCGTAGAGATTGACGAGCGCGTTGTACACCTTTGTCAAAAGTATTTACCTCAAACAGCTTCTTGTTTAGCCAATAACCCTAAAGTTCATCTCTGTTTTGAAGATGGACTTGACTTTGTACAAAAAGCTTCTACTGCTAGCTATGACCTTATCATCGTAGACTCGACAGATCCGATAGGACCTGGTGAAGGACTTTTTACCTATGCTTTTTATGAATCTTGTAAACGTCTCTTAACAGAAGAGGGTATTCTCATTAACCAGCATGAAAGTCCTTACTACGCTGATGATGCTACTGAAATGAAAAGAGCTCATAGTAAGCTTAAAAAAACCTTTCCTATTGCTAAGGTTTATCAATTTCATATGCCTACCTATCCTTCTGGTCATTGGCTCTTTGGCTTTGCATCTAAGCGCCTTGACCCTATTAAGGACTTAAAGGCTAAATTTTGGGAAGAACTTCAGCTTCCTACCCGTTATTATAATACTAAGCTTCATATCGGAGCCTTCATGCTCCCTACTTATGTAAAGGATGAACTAGAAAATGCATAATACTTCTCAAACTCATACGTTTATTGGCTTTGATGCCACTTATGAGCAAGCGGAACTCGTCCTTGCTGGTGCTCCTTTTGATGGGACTACAAGCTTTAGACCAGGTACGCGCTTTGCTCCTAATCAAATACGCCTTGATTCCTACGGACTTGAAACCTATTCTCCTTATCTCGATTTAGATTTAGAGGATTATGCTCTTTGTGATATAGGTGATGTAGATTTACCCTTTGGAAATACATCAAGAGCCCTAAGTACGATTCAAGACGTTGCTAAAGGGATTATAGGTGCTCATAAAAAACCACTTTTTGTAGGTGGTGAACATCTTATTAGCCTTCCTATTATCACTGAGCTTTATACTAAATACCCTGAACTTCATATCATTCACTTCGATGCCCATACAGATTTGAGAGAGGATTATTTAGGTGAGACGCTTTCTCATGCGACAGTTTTGCGGCGCGCCTGGGATTTGTTAGGTGATGGACGTATTTACCAATTTGGGATTCGCTCAGGTACACGAGAGGAATTTAATTGGGCTAAAAGTCATTTACACCTGAATCTGTTTGATACACACTCTCTAAACACAGTCTTACCTAAGCTTCAAGGTAAACCCGTCTATCTTACTGTAGACTTAGATGTATTAGATCCTTCTCTTTTTGCAGGTACAGGGACTCCTGAACCCGGTGGACTGACTTTTAAAGAATTGATGAAGGCTTTTTATCTTATTCAAAATCTAAACTTTGTAGGAGCAGACATTGTTGAGCTTTCTCCCCACTATGATCCAAGTGGTGTCTCTACTGCTGTAGCCTGTAAAGTTATTCGTGAAGTGAGCCTGATGCTGTGCAAAAAAACTTCTCTATAAAAAAATTTTAATATATTTCTTATAAGATGCTCTATAAAAAGTACCTATTGATTATTTTAAACACATCAATAGGTACTTTTATTTTATCTTCGTGGCTCTATAGCTGGTTGCTCATTTTTTACACTGGCACATAAAATAGCTTGATATGCCCAGTAATTTTCAGGTAAATCACTATAAGGATTTACAATATTTGTTTGTTTGCAAAGGCGATTAAAAAGCTGATTAATAATAACGACAGCTTGTGCCCTTGATACTAATTTATCTGATTGACTAAGTTTACTTAATTCCTGGGATTCTCCCTTAATATAAGGTGCTAACTTGGATACAACTTCTAAAAATTCCTTTTCGGTTACCGTATCAAAAGGATTAAATTTTCCTTCTGCATCTGGTGCAAAAATACCTAGTTTAGTAACATAATTGATATTATCTGTACTATAGCGTGCAGGATTTAAATCTGTATAAATATTAGGCATTTTAGGTACATTGGCATCACTTATAATGCGTGCTAGCATAGAAGCAAATTCTTCCCTTGTTACTGCTTGATCTGGTCTAAAGGTACCATCTTCATAACCACCTACATAGGGATAATTAATGATACTAGTTGGTGCTTCCTCTATAGTTACACAAACTTTAGTAGAAGCACTACATCCATTCTCTGTGTACTTAATCGTTACATTATAGCTACCAAGCTTATCCTTTATGTCTACATAATTGGTTTCATAATTTTTTACCTCTATAGGCTCCGTTACTCCTTTATAGTAAGCTTCTACCTTAACTTGTTTTTTAAAGTCTTCTTCACTACTTCCTCGTGGGAGTATAAGCTCATTAGGTGTCGCTTTTATTTTCTTAAGTACCTTTCCTTTAACGGTATACGTACTAGAAGTGGTCTTATTCACTGTATTAGCAAAGCTGACTTGTGGCACCATCATACCCAAACAAAGAATTAAGATACTCATTTTCTGAATAGTAGCTTTCTTCACTTTTTCTCTCTCCTTTTAACTTATGTTTCTCTCTTATCTGTACTACTCATTACTTTTTGCATAAGCCTCATTTTTGAAATACTTTATGAAAATTATTATTCCACTTGCCCATCTAATTATTCTTACTTTATTGTAAAAGTTACATCAACTTACTTTAAATAAAAAGAGTATATTGCATTTCTAAAAAGCTTATACTATAATAGAACATATGTTCGATTTCGAAAAGAGGGTGAAAATATGGATATAAAAACAAAACTAGAGATTTTATCAGATGCAGCTAAATATGATGTTTCCTGTTCTTCTTCTGGTTCACGTCGTCCTACGCAAAAAGGTGACCTAGGTTCTACAGCAGCAGCAGGTATTTGTCATAGCTTTACCCCAGATGGCAGATGCATCTCATTATTTAAAATCCTGTTAACCAATTACTGCCAGTATGACTGCGCTTATTGTATGAATCGTAAATCGAATGATATACCTCGTGCTGCCTTTACAGTAGATGAAGTGATCGACCTAACCATCCATTTTTATAGACGTAATTACATCGAGGGACTTTTTTTAAGCTCTGCTATTTTTAAAAGTCCTAACCATACCATGGAACTTCTCACTACTATTGTAAGAAAGCTCCGACAAGAACAAGGCTTTAAGGGTTATATTCATTTAAAAGCTATTCCTGGGGCAGATGAAATACTCATTCATGAAGCAGGACTCTATGTAGACCGTATGAGTGTTAACATTGAACTTCCTTCTTCTTCTTCCTTAAAGCGCCTTGCTCCTGATAAGAAAAAGGAAGAAATTTTTACACCTATGAAAAGTATTAGCACACATATTGTGAGCCATCAAGAAGAGTGGAAAAAGTCTCAAAAAGCTCCTCTGTTCGTTCCCGGTGGTCAAAGTACCCAGCTCATTATTGGGGCTACCCCAGATAGTGATTTAAATATCCTTACCCTTACCCAAAAGCTTTATGATAAATACCGCCTCAAAAGAGTTTATTATTCAGCTTATGTACCTGTTAATAAAGATAAGGAACTTCCTTCTATTGAAAATCCTCCTACTTTAAGGGAACATCGTCTTTACCAAAGTGATTGGTTACTTCGCTTTTATGGTTTTAGAGCGAATGAACTACTAGATGAAGAGCACCCTAACCTCGATATCTACTTTGACCCTAAAACCTCCTGGGCACTTGCACATCTTGATCAATTTCCTGTAGAAATCAATAAAGCTTCTTATCCTTTACTGCTTCGTGTACCTGGGATTGGTGTCCGTAGTGCACAGCGCATTATGAGTAGCCGTCGCATTGCTCCACTTGATTACAGTGATTTAAAAAAACTAGGGATTGTATTAAAACGTGCCCAATACTTTATCACCTGCAATACTAAATACTATGGTTCTGTAGCTTTAGATGAGGATAGAATACGTAAAGCTTTGAGGCCTACTTCTTTTTCTGCAGATATAGGTAAAACTTATGAACAGCTTAGTTTGTTTACCTCTTCCCCAAAACCTCTACTTCTTATTGAAGATAGCTTAAGTGCTTTAACAGGCGAAATATAAAGGAGCAACTATGAAAGATTATGTTTATGATGGAAGCTTTGAGGGGCTTCTTACCACCCTTTTTTATACTTATAAAGAAAAAGACTCTCTATGTATTTATAAAAAGGAAGATTACATCCCAAGTTTAATAGAAGAGGTTCTTACTATTATCACTGAAGAGGATAAAGCAGACCGCGTGTACCGTAGCCTTCTTTCTAAACTTTCTTTTGAAACTCTCACCAATGTTTACCATCTTTATTTAAGTGATCTCCCCCAATCCGAAAATCTTATACTAGACTATATACGACTTTGCTATCAGTACTCTGCTACTATCAACCTCGCCAAAAATAATCCCATCATTCACAAAGTAGAGAACTATACTCGCAAGGTTACCCTTGAAGCCCATCGTATGATAGGCTTTGTACGTTTTAGAGAAATTCATTCGGGTATCTTTTATGCCCAAATTGAGCCAGATCATCATATCCTGCCTCTCATTATAGAGCATTTCCAAAAACGCTTTAGCAATCAGTATTTCATTATCCATGATTTAAAACGTGAATTAGCCCTTGTCTATAACAAACAAGAAGCTTACCTAAAAGATTTTTCACCTGAAGAGAAGGAGAAGCTTTTAAATTTTGCTAACAAAGATGGATTTGAAGAACTCTTTAAAAGCTATTATAAAGCTACCACTATCCCTGAACGTCTTAATGAAAGACAACGCCGTTCTTACATGCCTCGTCGCTACTGGAAACATCTTTTTGAAGTCTCATCTTAAATCTGTGCACATTAAAACTCACTTAACTCTATATGGGCGTATAGGGTTAAGTGAGTCTTCTATGAGTAATAAAACCTCGTTACCGTTTTGGTGGATAAGCTCCGGTTGATGCCGCATAGCTTATACTACGGTTAAGAATGCTTCGGTGAGTATACTTCATGGTAACTTCCCTCCTACATTCAGTATCGGTTTTACAAGATTTATTATATCCTTCTTTATAAAAATTATAAGTTTTTATAACTACCATTTTTAGGTATTTCTTCTAAGTTTTTATTTGCATTTTCTATATGCATTCATCTGTTAATGATAAATAAATAATCCTTTTATAGCCTCTGTACAAGGAGCATTTAGTAGCTCACCTTCTTCTCCCATCCCTTCAACTTTTAAAAGAATCTTTCCTTTTTTAAGAAGCAGTACTTCTCTTCCTTTAAAATAATAGGCTTCTTCTACATCATAGAGTCTTTCATCCAGCATCTGAGGCTCCCATCTTTCTATTTCCTCCAACATATTATTAAAAATAAATTCTGCCAGCCAAGCACTACGTGCCTCAATATATTGTGTCTCGATAACAGGTATATTTAAATTGGAGTCACGTGGTGCCCTTTCTATGTATTGATAGGAGGCTTTTACAAAAAAGGAATGTCCCTTATCCAACCTCACACTTGGTTCCTCTTCCATTTCCTTAACATTCACTTCATTTAAGGTTAAAACAGGATAATATGCCGCTTCCTTTTGAAGCTCCCAGTCATTCTTTGTATAATCACCTGTACTAATTAGCCATATACCTAAAAAGGGCCAAGCTAAAATACTTCCTACAATAAACAAAACAGCTATCCAATTAGCCTGCTTATTCTTCTTTTTCCGGCTCCAAGTTCCTATACCATAGCTTCCTATGGTAATGAATATAATAGGAATAAAACTGGCTATAACAACACGTGGTTCATTTCCAAAGTCACCTATAGCACTCCATATAAGTAGAAAAACTATCAAAAGTACATATCCATAAGAAAAATAACCTCTGCATCTTGCTCCTTGTATAGAAGGAACTTTTAAGACTTTCTCTTCATTAAGTGCCTTAACTGCCTTTCTCCTATAAGTAAGCCATAGACTTAACATCACTATCAAATAACTCATAGCAAGTGGTACCCAAATAAGAGACATACTCCCCAAATAACTTAGTAAGCTTGTATAGTCAAAGTTTTGGATTCCCATTATAAACTGTATAAGTAATAAGGGTGTTAACATAAACCAAGGTAAAAGCTCCTTATTTAAGAAAGTAGCTGAGGCAAGCTTCGTTTCAATTTCTACATCTGTTTGAATAGGAATTGCTTCTTTCTTCTCTTTTTGTTTAAAGACCTTCATCACATGAATAGCCCCACTATAAGTCCAACCTGATTCCTCACATAAAGCAATGTAATCTTCCTCTTCTTGCTTGTCAAAAATATCTACATAATAAGACCTAGACTTAGCTTCTTCACTCTTTTCAAATTTACCAAAAGGTAGTACCTTGGTTATTTGTTTAAGCTCATAGCCTTTAGCAGCCATTTGATTCAAATATATTTGTAACGCCTTATAATCTAAGGTCATAAATCCTAGAAAGCCTATCCTTCCTTTACTCATTTTTTAACCCCTTCCTATAGCACATCCCATCCTCTAATAGTTTTTTCAGCCTTTCTTCTTCCTCATAAAGAAGAATCTTCCCTTTATAGGTTAGCTTGTAAATCTTCTTACGCTCTTCTTCCCTAACTTGCTCAATAATCCCCTCTTTTTCAAAACGAGATAAAAGAGCATAAAGAGTACCTGCACCTATCACAACTCGTCCTTTTGTAAGTTCAGCAATTTTTTGCATTATGCCATAACCATGCTGCTCTTCAAGTAGAACAAGCAATATATAGTACATCGGTTCTGTCAGAGTCTTTAGTTGCTCTCTTGCCATATTTTTATCCTTTCATCTTCACTTATATCTATTATCGTTATATCTAATATCAATATACTCCTTCATAAATAAGTTGTCAATTCAACTATACTTTCACTGGCTAAATAATTTAAATTTTAGTTTATCGAGGTGTTTTACACATTAGACTACTAAAAGGAAAGGGATAGGGGATGTTCTCAGGGACCGCAAGTAAGGGAGCTCTTCGCAAGCTTCTCGGTCCTCGGATGGGTAAAATCTAAGTTCAGTCCAATAGGCTAACGGTCCTACCTATCACAAGAAAGGCACTTGTGATAACGTCCCTAAAAGCAGCCTATAGGACTTCTCTAAGATTTTACATCCATCCTGTGGAGGAAGCTTGCGAAGAGCTCCCTTACTTGCTAGCCGAAGCTTTATTCTGTTCCTATTT
>NZ_PEDL01000027.1 GCF_002735925.1 Sporanaerobium hydrogeniformans
TGCAACCGGTGCCACCGGTTGCAGTAACAGTACCGCCATTGATGCTAATTGTTCCGCCTCCGCCGATGCCCGCACCGCCAGTGCCACCGGTTGCAGTAACAGTACCGCCATTGATGGTAGTTATTCCGCCTGTACGGCCTGAACCACCTCCGATACCCGCACAACTTTCGCCACCGGTTGCAGTAACAGTACCGCCATTGATGGTAATTTTTCCGCCTGCACCGGTTGAACCTCCAATGCCCGCACTATATTCGCCGCCAGTTGCGTTAAGGGTGCCTGTGCCGTCGATGGTCAGCGTTGCGCCGCTAGGTGCCTCCAATCCGGCTTTATTTTCTCCGCTTTTCAGCGTGTTTGTGCCCTCTAGTGTGAGGTTTACCGCAGCTCCTTGCATATCCAAGGCACAGGTGCCTGAATTCATATAATCGCCATCAGAAAACTGAATGTCCACGTCTTTTAGGGTGATATTCAGTGGTACCTCTGCTGTACCGCCTATCACCACTATGCTGTTGGTGGTGGTTTCAGTTACACCGTCTGCCATCGAAATGGTACAGTCGCCTCTGACGGTCAACGCCTTATTGCCGCTGTCGTAGGTCGCCGCATCTTCGTCGCTTACCGTAAAATCACCATAAACCTTCTCAGCTGCAAACACAGGCATTGCCATTTGTGGCAATAGCCCTAACACTAGGCACACTGTCAGAATGATGCTTAGAAATTTTTTTCTCATTTTTCTTTTTCTCCTCCTTTAATTTACTTGAAACCTCAAATTAAGTGTATACATTGTTGATAAAGAATGATTATGATTTACCGGCCTCGCCTTTACCTCCGCAATTCTGTCACTGGATTCTCCCATCTTCAAAATCACTCCCCTATAAATATACTTTTAGATTACATTATACAAAAAACCACGGACGAAAACCGTCCGTGGCGTAATTGTATGAATATTTGGCGTAAATGTCGTATTTTATCAAGTTTTTAAGCTTGTTATTATAAATGGAGAAGAACACGCGTCCTAAAAACACCCTTTTCAGCAGTAAACTCCACCATGCCACTATACCTCTCGGCAATATAGGTAATGCTCTTTGTTCCAGTCCCCCCGCCGCACTTCTGTGAGATTGGAAAACCACTTTCAAAGATGATGTTATCAGCGCAAGAGTTTTGGACTATAATTTGAAGCTTTCTGGCTCCGTTATATACGGAATAAACAATCTTCACCGTGATATATTTCTCTGTTGCGTCAGAACAACGCAGGCAGCCTTCCACCGCATTTTCAAAGGAGTTCGCAATAATACCAACTAGTGCAACTTCATCCATTGGAAGGTTTGAGGGAATCCTCGCATCTATCTCAGTTTTGATTCCCTTCTCCCTCGCTCGCTCTGCCCATCTTGACAGGTTAACATTTGCTGCAAGGTGTTCACAAATGCCGGCAAGAACAGGTTTTTCCGTTCTCTGTGTCTGCGCGTTCAAATACGATAATGCTTCCTGTGTTTTCTCTCTCTGAAGCATTGCTATAAGCGTATCGTAATGATGGCGAAGATCATGGCGGTCACGACGAGCCGCGTTGACTGCATTTTTCTGTTCCTCTATATGTTCTTCCCACATCTTGTTTTGCTGAGCAAGGATATGTTCCCTCTCCTGAACCTCATATTTTTCCGCGATATCACTGAACGACCGAAAAATCAGCCAGTAGACGCCTGCAAACACCAGATAGGAGCTTGCAACAAGATACCAGCGGTTATCTGCTTCATACCAGTACATTTGCGGATAGTAATGAATAACAGACTCTAGAACATAGAAAGAGAAGGCTACCAGAGCCATAAGATGCCACTCCTTTCCCAATAGCTCTACCAGCCTACGGAAACGTAGACGAACAAATTTATAATTGCAGAACAGAAGCGCTCCGAACAGCACTGTGCGGTATATGATATATTCAATCTGATACACAACCCCTGAACTTTCAGTGGTACATATATCCGAAATGTAGCTGATGCCGAGGAGCAGATTAAACTGAGTGAACATGACAAAAAGAGACACTGGCCACTTGTCCGCGGAACAGACGAAAATCAAAATCAGACACAGCCCAATTTCGACAGGCATAATCAGTATTTCCACTATTTTCTGTCCATATAAAATCAGAATGGTACAATATATAACGGCAACCACAAAATAAATCGCGACAGTAATTGTTATTCGTTTCCTTTTCGGCTCTTTCAACTTTATCAAAAAGAAGAAAAATAGGCTCATATAAGAAATCGTCTGCAAAAGCCTCAGGAATACCACCGCATATGTAATCATATCCATATAAAACCTCTCCCTCAGCAATTGCAGCTGTAATCCATGTATAGCTTTTTAAATTCCGTGTATTTTCGGCTAAGCATTGTAATTTTAGCACCTGTAGAAAAGAAAATCCACTTGGAGGTAAGCTCAATGATATAGTCCATATTTATGATATAAGTGCTGCCACATTTATAAAAACGCGGGTATTTATCGAGCAGTTCAAAAATCTCGGTAGAGGATTTTCGCACATAGATTGTCCTACCGTCTGACAAATTTAAGCGCTGAAAATGGTTATCTGTTTCAGAATATACTAACTCATTAAGTTCAATGCGGCTGATACCTTCAGTTGATTTTACTGTAATATAGTCTTCTTTCTTTGCGAGGTTATCCAATACCTTGTTTAGTGCTGTAAAGAATTCTTTTTCAGAATAAGGTTTCACAAGATAATGTGCGGCATTTAGGGAAAAAGCATCTACCGCATGGTCGCGGGAGGTGGTCAGAAAAATAATTTGGCAGTTGTCGCCCATATCCCGCAGCTCTCTTGCCATATCTGTACCAAGAATTCCCGGCATATAGACGTCAAGCAACAATACATCAAATTTATTATTCGCCTCCACATAAGCAAGAAACTCTAAAGGTGCTGAAAAGGAATATGTGTTTATTTGAACTTGTGGATGTTCATAAATGTATTGCTTGAGCAAGCTATTAGATCGATTAAGCTCCTGCAATTCATCGTCGCAGATTGCAATATTAATCATTGGTTTATACTCCTTTCATCTCCACTTCAACTTTAAATGTGATGGATACTATTAGCCCCTATTCGGGTTTCTAGGTTATTTTAACACATTATGGAGATGTTGCAAATAATAAATAGAGCCTCCTTAAGCAGCCTCTAAATGAACTGTATTCTCAACTGTCACATGCTACACACCTTATGTCATCTAAATAAAATGCGAGCAGAGTCGAGTGTATTTCAAAGTATCCTTCCTTACGGCAATGCCACCTTATCAATAAAAGGACACCTTATATTTCACTCTATTTTAAAGGTACAAAAAACGGCTTTTTTCACCAAATCCACTTTAAACTCACAACATATTGTGGTAATTTTCTATTCTTCACTCTCCGAATCACTGCGCTTCATTAGAACTACCGTCTCGACAGTTGTATCATTCTCCCACAAAAGTTTATCAGTGGAAGAACCCTTGTAGAATACAGGGAAATTGAAGGTTATGGACTTTAACCTGCTGAGTGTTTTGCCTTGTGGTTCTTTATATACTTCTACTTCTTTAATGAGATATACAACTGTTCTCTTCTTATCTTCCTCGGACATCTTGTCAAATAGAAGGTCAAAGTTTTCTAGTACTTTATAAACCTGCTCCAAGGTAAGAGCATTAGATTCCACGGCTTCACGCTTTAGTAGGAGGTCCTTTATCTTTTCCTCTACCTCTATCAACTCGTCATATGCACGGTCTAATCTTCTATTCATGTCTTGTATCTTGCGCTCCCTGTGAATTGTATCATAGGGTAGTTTGTCTATCTCATTTTCTAAAGTATCCTTGGCTGTTTTAGCCTGCCTCAAAGCCTTTCTATATTCACCAAGCTCCTTATCAATTTCTGAGGTATCAACTTCTTTTCCAATCTTCGCCTTAACTTCTTCTGCAAATAAAGGGTCTTTAACTAAGTCACGAACTGCATTGAGTACATCAGACTCTATGACTTCCTTACGTAAGCTTGCCTTGTAATTACACTCTACACCTCTGGCTTGGTATGCTCTTGAACATACATAATAGTGACGCTCAACATACTCACCATCCTTGCGTGTCCATGAATTTTTGTTGGTGTACATTGGACCACCACACTCAGGACACCTTAAAATTCCAGATAAAACGTGGATGCGCTCACGACCTATACTAGAAGGAGAAGCAACTCCTGTTTCAAGTCTTAGTGCATGTGCTACCTCCCAGTCTTCCACAGAGATTATTGGCTTGTGTTTACCCTTAGCTACTATATAATCCTCTTGTCTGACCGTCTTGTATTCATTTGATGTACCTTTTACCTTCTCCTTGGTACGTCTACCATAGGCTATATAGCCTTTATATACTGGGTTGTCTATTATATCTTTGACTAATTTTGCACTCCAACTGGTTAATGTACCGTTTTTACGGGGTATTTTGTTGATGCCTTGCCTGTTAAGATACTTGGCTAGGGCGTTAAACCCCATGTTGTCATTTATATACTTGTCATATATAACCCTTACAGCTTTGGCTTCGGCTTCATTAACTTTTAAGATGTCGTCTTTGCCCAAACTGTAGCCGTAAGGAGGAAAACCACCGTTCCATTTACCTTCTTCGGCTTTCTGGCGTCTACCTGCCATTGTCTGTTCAACGATATTTACTCTCTCAATCTCTGCGACTGCCGACAAAACTGTAATCATAAGCTTGCCTGAACCTGTGGAGGAATCTAATCTATCCTCAGTACATATAAGATTTACATTATGTTCTTGCAGCTTCTGCAGCGAATTTAACACATCAGCTGAGTTCCTGCCGAACCTTGAAAGCTTAAATACCAAAACATAATCTACATTTACAGTTCCTGCTTCAATATCTTCTAACATACGGATAAAATCGTCTCGTCCAGCAACGCTAGTACCTGACTTACCCTCGTCTTTATAGGTTTTTACTACTTCTATGTCATAAGCCTTAGCATACTTCCCAATCGAAGTAAGCTGTGCGTCAAGGCTATATCCTTCAACCTGCATTTCTGTTGATACTCTTAAATACATAACCGCTTTCTTTTCCATATTAAATACCATCCTTTTTAAGATATTTTACCGCACAAATAGCATTGTGGGTATATAATAAAGCATCCATTGTAAATCGTTCCCTTATACTTTGCATAGTCACTACTCCTTAACTTCGTCATCTTTGTTTTTAACTTCTTTAAGTACTGCATCGCCATGTTTCTCTACCACCTCTGCAATATGTGCGATAAAACTATCCTTAGCCCTATCCTTGTTCATAACTTTTACCTCCTAAACTTTTAAAATTTAAGAGATATTGAACAAGGCACACCTTTGCACCAAAAATTTTGTAATTATTTATACAAAAATATGGTAGAATGGTATCGGCTTATATGTTTATTAGGGGGTGGTTGATTGACTAAGCAAATTAAACAGCTTAATAGAGAACAAAGACGTAAGCTTATCATAAATAAATTGAAGATTTCACCTGAGTTATCAGATAGGGCAATTGCTAAAATGTTAGGAGTTTCTCCTACTACTGTAGGTACAATTAGACGCGAACTTTCCGATAAAGATGACCAATTTGGACACTTGAACATAAACAAGTATGACTGGACTCAGCACCCTTATTTAAAGGCACATCCTGAAATACTTGAAGGTTTAAGTGACGCCTCTTTACGAGCACTAAAGGCTCCCGGAGTGCTTGATAAGATGCAAGAAAGACAGAGTAAGTCTCCTAGGTATTGTCAAATCATATTGAGAAAAGAAAAATCAGAAGCTAATAAGCACTCTGATATAATAATAAATAGAAACGATATAAAGATTTTTCAAGGTGACCTTAAGACTGGCCTCCATGAGATTAAAGACGAGAGTATAAACTTGGTCTTTATTGACCCCCATACAACTTAAAATCAGTACAGGACTTGTATCGCTATATTCCTATCGTAGCCGAAAGAATATTGGTAGACGGTGGCTCTCTAATGGTTATGTGCGGTGGAGCTCATTTAGATGTCGCTATTAAAGAGCTTACATCTGCCAATACAAACCTTAAATTCAACTGGAACATTAGCTACATATGCCAACGTGGAACTCCTTTAATACACAATCGTAGGGTCATGACTGCTGTTAAAAACATAATCTGGCTTGTTAAGGGTAAATATACTGGCAATGTCGTCTTTGACTTAATTCAAGCTCCCTACGACCCGAATAAAGAAGACAAAGAACCTCACGTCTGGGGTCAGTCTGTAGAAGCTGTTAAAGATATAATAGAGAAGTTCACAGTTTCAGGTGATACGGTATGTGATTTTATGGTCGGTGGGGGTAGTACAGCTGTAGCTGCTGCACTAAGCAATCGTAGGTTTGTAGGTTGTGATATTGACCCCGTAGCTGTTAAAACTACTAAACAGAGAATAGATGCACTGTTCGGCTTATAATAGATATAAAGTAAAGAGTGGCGGCGTCACCCTCATTTTCAAGCGACGCCACCCTCTGCTTGTATATCCGTCGCACTCTATATCATTCTAGTTCATAACCTGATGTAATTGGAGGACACTTCCTTATTAAGCCTTAAATAGTGGTGCTTCCTTCATCTTCATACTCCAAGGGAAAATGATAGAAATTGAAGACTTTTTCAACGGTTTTACTACCATTTTTTATAAATTCACCCGTCTTCTTATACTCTACTATTATCAAGCCATTAGCCACCATCTGCTTAGTTGTTCGTGAAATACTTCGCTCTGTCAATCCTAATAATTTTCCTAGTTCAACTTGGGTACATTTTCTCCCAAAGTAGGCATTACGCCTAATAGCAATATATAATACTAGCTCCTGCTCGCTTATATCTCGCCTAATAAGCATATCAAACAGTATGTTAGGTAAGGTTATATACTGCTTTTCCTTTGGAGGTGCAAAGTTTCTAGCCTTGTATACACTAATACCTTCAAGTAGCCTCTTATTAATTAGCTCAAGGTCTAATAGCGATTTTAATGTTCGGCTTGTAGTCTGCTCAGAAAACCCTGTCATATCAGCAAGTTCTGACACTTTATATGTTGCTGTACTTTCCAATAAAACCTTTAAAATTACATAAGCATACCCTTTTAAGCTATTAAGACATTTATTGGTAGTGTACCTCTTATTAAGGATAAAAAACTTGTCATTATCAACATTTGACTTAGGTTTATGCTTTGGACAATTAGCCTTATCACAGTACTTTATCAATATTTCAGACATGCTATTAGACTCTGATACGCAACCTAAAAGGTTGTATTTTCTATTCTCCCAGTACCTATTAAAATCGCTTATAATTTCCTTATCTGTCTTCCTTTCAGCCTCACTGCATAAATTAGAACAGCTGTTATTCCATTCAATTATAGCCTCTAAGGCTGTTTCAGTGTCAACCCTAGCTATATCACGGAAATAACTTACTAACCGTCCTAGACACTTATTACGCTCACCTTTAGGTACTCCATTTGACATAATATTTGATATGCAAGGATACATTCCTTTAAACTTCTTTCTAATGTTCTTCTTTTTACTTGGTCTCCTTATACCAGCTGTCTTTTCAAGCTTTCTAAGATGACTTTCCAAATAATCAAGGGAATACCGTCTAAATCTATCGTCATTGATATAACCTGCTACAATATTTACAGCCATCGGCTTAGCTGGGTCTTTGTAATTGATTGTATTAGGTAAACGTAAACTTTGGGCCTGACTAATATTAGCAAGGTCTGCCCCAGATAAAGCAGCATAACGACGTGTTATATCAGTAACACGGGCTATATCAGTTGTTTCTTCTATACCAACATATATGTGGTATCCATTGCCTGAATCAACGACAAAATGGATAAATAGCCCTGTCGTAGCCTTGAAATATTCTGTAAAATCATATATTGTATTACATTTACCGTTAAAATCTTTCTTGTCAAAGTCAAAGCCTAAAACATATCTCTTATACATATTTTCAGACGCCTTACTAAACTCACCGTCCAAAGCTACGCAAGTTGATAGAGTTAAGTAACTATCACAGCTTCTCAGGACATTGTTTAGACCTAATTTCATGTCGTCTTTAGACTCAAAGAATACTGTCTTTGGTCTATCTTTTTGCTTTAGAAATACTGCAATCCTCTCATTGACCGATAAATATGGAAATAAGAAATCAAGATAATCATCCATGGACGAAAGATATTCAGATTCTATTTCAGTGTTATCGTAAAATTCCATTTCACATCCTCCATAAAAGTTTAGCAGGATACCCAATTACAAAGGTACCCTGCTCTTAAAATTAATCTAAGCCTAACGCTTCATCTAGTTCTTCTAAACTGATTTCCTCTGGTTCTACTTTAGAAACAATAGAAAAATCAATATTAGGCATATTAGTATTAGACACTGCAGCAGGTCTATATTCTGGCTTACGGGTATATCTAAAATCGTAGAGGTATCCTCCTGTCTTTAATTTAGAGTTTGTCCCTGTGATAACTATATATTTGACATCTCCATAACGGGCAAATACTTCTACTATGCTACCTACCTCCTTCTCTGAACCACTTACTAATACCTTGTATTGACCGTCTCTAGCTTTTCTCCAACTACCTTCCAGTACTCCATGCATTGTGGTATTTCCCTCCTTCTGCTTATACTTTTTACAAGAAGTGATATGGAAGTCACTAGTACCTAGACTTCCTCATCATTAACTTTGTTTGCGTAATATGATATAGATTGCATAAAGGACATAAAACCTTCAACTGTAAATGGCATAGAGTCGATTCCATCTTCATAATAACTGGGGTTATATGGCAGTGTATAACCTAACACATTAGCAGTTTCGGTAGCTTCACTTGCAGTGTTGTGGGCAGATAGTAACTCTCCATCCTTACCAGTACCCTCAAGCAAAAAGTAAACACTGTTATTAGTAACAATCGTGACATACTTATGCTCAGGATTATTTTCAAGATTTACATATTGTAGCCTTACTATAATTTTAGAATCTAATATATTTGACATATCCATCTTCTTTTTCCCTCCTTTTCTTTTAAATTTATATGTCGTTTTGCACTAGGCACACAAATGCGACAATGATTTTAAAGAATTTCTATCTTTTTTAGCCTTTTTATCATCGGCTTAGAAATATTTTTTTCTAGTGCTCATTGTCTCAGAAAATTGAAGTTTGTTATATAAAAGAAAAACCCCGTCGAATGACAGGGTAGTAGTATAAGGTATAAAATTTCAAGATGGACTATCTTATAAATTTGATTTTAGCCTTTATTTGCCTCGTAAAAGAGTTTAAAATTCTCACTTAGGGATTTTGCACCCAATAACATTTCTAAAGCCTCCACAGGTCAAATAAAGGCTAACGAAGATATTGTCTCAACCCCTTTAGCTATGCAGCTTTGCGGAGTTTCCATGAGTCCTTTCTGCCAATAAAACTATTATAATTTTATAGTCTCTGCCGTCACTCTTTCTCTGCCTTCATCATCGTACATTGCTAAGAATTTATGCAAATCTTTAAGTGGAGGAATATTAGTTGGGTCTGGTTTCGTATCGTCACCAAGAAACTCTATATATGATGCTGACGGTTCTGCTACAAAGTTTGACTCCTTATCTATCAGTCGCATTAGATCTGAAGTCTTAATTCTCCTATGATTCCCTGCACTACGATAAGTTTTAAGCCTGCCCGAATTAGTCCACCTCCTAATACTCTCTGTGCTTACACCTGCAAGTGCACTTGCCTGAGCAACAGTTAATAGTTCATCCTTCATAATATAACACCTCTCCCTAATCTTATATAAACTTAGTCAAGCTTAACGCACAAACTTATGCTCAACTTTGTTTAATATTGTATAAGTTTACTGGCCTAAGTAAGATTTTAAGGTTATGCAAATAAAAAACTGGCGTATCAAATAAAGAATTGATACGCCAGTCATTATTTTTAGTTTTAAAAGTCAAATAGCTGTTAGTTTTCATTCTTCGCTATATGACCACTTCTTGCTTTATAAAGTCATTTAATTTTGCTCTCGACCAAGGAGAATACTAAGAGCGATACAACGGACTGGTTGACCGTTTCGACCTTGCCAAGGCTCACCATACTGCTGTTTATGATAGAGACGATGTGTGGTTCACCTTTAAGGACGGCACTGAAATTCAGGCATAAGTCCTACGAAATCAAAACTCCTCGCTACCGTTATGATAGTGTGGAGTCTCTGATTCGCATATTAAGAATGATGTGTCATAATACTATTCTATTGAATCAATAAATTTTTCTAGCCTATTGACTGCATCTTCATCTCTAGGGTTAAACATTATTTCTTGTAGATGCTTATAAATCTTCAACTGAATTTCTGATTCAAATTCGAAATCTGAAGAAAAGTTCTTTATCATGAATTGACTTAAAACTTCTAACATATAAGATAAATTATTGTTATCTTTATATGAGGTAAAAGGGATTAATTCCTTTGCAGACCCTAAACCACTAATTATCCTTGAGTAAAAGTAGGTTCTATCTCCTTCATCACTTTTAATATAATCTATATTTAACCCGCTCAATGCTAAACCTAGAGAGTTTTCAAAAGCATTATCTGCCTGTCTTTGAAGGGCATCTTTACGAATATTAGCTTTATTTAGGCAAACTATTAATATAATTACTAAGGATATTAATAAAATCATTAGAATATTTTTCCAGTATCTCTTTACCAATTCATTCAATTTAGATTCCCCCTCATGTCATATAATCCTACATATAGGCCATAGTTTATAAAGAATGTGCAACTATTTTTCGTCAAAAATGCTAACAACTTTCATACATTCATCACAATAATATCCTTCAGCATTAAAGTTAAGCCTAACATATTCTTTCCTAATTTTCTTGTCGAGTTCTTCCTCTGGATACCATGTAACAGTATTGAATATATTAAGAGTTGATTCACCAATCTTAACCATTCCTTTTCTCATTTCCTTTAAACAGTATGGACATTTCATTAAGACCCCTCATTCTCGTTTCACATAAATATACAAGTGCGTTGTAGATTCAGATTAGCAAATATAATATTAGCATCGATTTAAAGTAGTCTATTAATTCATTGTATTCCATAGTACGAATAATATCAAGTATTTACATGTCTTTTAGTTAAGATATTTTATTTGCTATACAAGGCAGGAGCTGATGGCTACGAATAGAACTCCCTAAAAAGATATTGACTATAGGTTAAGAGCGCGGTATAGATGATGTTAGTGGGGTCACTAGTCAAGGAAGCCCGACAGGAGAGGGGGTGCTGGTGAATTGCAAGGGATAGTAAAGGTAGACTAAGAACAAAAGAGGAGACTATCTCTTTTAAGTTGCGGCTGAAAGAAAGCACAGCAGGCCAGTTAAAGGATTTATCTGAACAGCTTGGTCTACCCATAGCAAGTATTATAAGGCAGGGTATTCATATAGCCTTACATGACTTATCGGAAGAATCCAAATAAAGAGGAAGTATGTACCATAAACGACCGTTTTAGATACAGTTTCAAGAGAAGCCTATTATAGCGAGTTTTAAGGGCGTAAAATGTGTCATTAAAGGTGTCATAATCAAATTTGATATTGATACCTTTATGATACATATAAACTGATTTAAGGGAGGATTTACCATGTTAGTTGGTTATGTACGTGTTAGTAAAAGTGACATGAATTTAGATAGACAGGTAGACGCATTAATAGAAGCAGGTGTCAATTATCGTTGCATCTACCAAGAAAAAATCACAGGCACCATACGAGAAAGAGAACAACTTAATAAAATGCTAGAAGAACTACAACAAGGTGAGACTGTTATTGTCTCCGAACTGTCAAGGCTTAGTAGGTCAACCAAGGACCTATTTGAAATCGTTGAGAAGATACACACAGCTGGTGCCCAAATAAAAAGTCTTAAAGAGAGTTGGCTTGATACCACAACCCCACAAGGGAAGTTTATGTTTACCATATTTGCTGGACTGTCTCAGTTCGAACGTGACTTGCTTTCAGAGCGAACCAAAGACGGTCTCAAAGCTGCTAAGGCCAGAGGTCGTTCTGGAGGCCGCCCCAGCAAGCGAAATGAAAAAGGGCTCACCGTAAGGGCACTATATAATAATGGTGTTACAATAGCTGAAATAGTAAGACAAACAGAACTCAGCAGGTCTACGGTAAATCGTATCATTAGAGATATTCGGTCAGATACAGAGCCTACTGATAAAGCCAACAAGGAGGACTGTACATTATGATGACAATGTGTCCGTCTTGCTTTGAATTATACAGTGAAATATGGTCTAAGCCTTGCTGTGGCTGTGGATATAAGACTGTTAGCGTCAGTATTGACCTTATAGGATTAGCTAAGCTTCTGATAAATCGTGGTTTTAAGCTTTCCTACGCTAATTGTTCTACATATGACGATGAGTCAAGTATTGGCAAAATTACTCAAATCACTATCGAGTTTGCAGTATCTTACCCAGAGGCCATGTTTACTGAACTACCCCCTGATTGGACTATGTACGAATTTAATCGGGTCAAGGATAACCAAATTATAGAGCCAAAGCTAACAGGCCTCAGCTGTATATGCGAGCATCTACCCAACGAGTGCGACTCTGACAGTATTGCGTTTACCAAGGAAATCACTATTAGCAACTTCGAGATATGGCTAGAAGAAAAAGACCCTGAAAGCTGTAAGGCTGTGCTTACACTTGCAGGATGTATGTAAAAGGACCCTACAGGCTAATAAAACTGCCTTGTAGGGTCCTTTCTATATTACATTAAAATGTCTAAGTGCGTCTTTAATAGCTTCCACTTTAAATTCTGGTGCTGGTTTATATGGATACTTTAATTCTTCCACTGCATTAGGTGCGTCGTACATAGGTAGGCCAAGGGAGCGTTTAACTTCTGCGATATAGGCTGTATGAACTTTGAAGTTGTATTTATCCTCTATATATTCTTGTATAAGCTTGTAGGTAACACGGTCTGGTGCCCTGTATATGTCATCGTCATACTCCATTTTTACATTGATAAAACTGTCTGCTCTTTTGTGGGATAAAAGAACCACTGACTCAACGTGACACGAGTGGACAGTATGAATGTCCTATCAATATTTTTGTAATCTCTCGTTTATGGGAACATATACACCGCCATTTTCTGTTTGTGGAAACGTATCAAATTACTTATGTGCATTTTCATAAGCCTTTCGTATTTCATCTGGCATTTCTATGATGTTTAGATTTTTCAAATTATTCTCTGACCCATCCTTTATGGCTGTTTCATAATACCAACACTTAAATTTTAGCATATCCAAAACTCTATTCAAACGCACGATTTCTTCTTCAACAATTTCCTTCTGTTTATAAAATAGTTCTCTGCGTTCTGGATATGTTTTAGCCCCTTCCATACACCACTGCATAAAAAGCTTTATATCTTTTATTTCCAGACCTGATCCTTTTAAACATTCTATCACTCGTAACGCTTCTATTTCTTGCTCTCTAAATTGACGAATGCCAGAGGAACGTTCTAATTCTGGAAATAGGCCTTCTTTATCGTAATATCGAATCGTAGAAATGGGTAAATCAAACATTTTTGAAACTTGACCTATTGTATATAACATTCATTCACTCCTATTTCATAAAAAACTTTCAAAATATCCTTGACCTAAAGTTAGGTTTAGGTATTAAACTTAGTATATTACTTTAAAATGTGCTTGTCAATCTTGGTGAAAACACATCTAACGAGTGGCTTGAGCCTGTAGATGACAAACAATATTTTGAAATTAAATAAGGAGTCTATAAATCATGCGTAAAAAAATATTAATCATTTCATCCACTCCCAGAAAAGGTGGAAATTCCGAAATCCTCGTTGAATCCTTTACAAATGGAGCTTTAAGTGTTGGAAACACAGTTGAAACCATCTATCTCCGTGAAAAACAAATAGGATTTTGCATTTACTCTTTATAAATTTGACTGATATCCATTTTATCTTTCTCTAATCATGAATCGCTTATTATACATACTAGTATACCCATTCACTCTTTAATCTTTTTTGAATCCTAATTTTTTCATTAGTCGCATAACCCCAAACTTTCCTTGTACAACTGCAGTTGGAAGCCCTCCTGGTGGCATTAACCACTGCCCTGCAAGCACTACATTATCTAACCCTTTTATTTTCCCTGTACTTTGCATTTGTTTGCCTGCTTTAGTGACTATAAAAGACATATAGGCTCCTTTATAGGCACCGCACCACTTTTCATAGCTTACTGGTGTAACAACATCTAGACTTTGTATTTTCCCTTTTAATTGTGGGAACTTTACTTCCATGCGTTCTATGGCATCTTGTGCAATACGCTTTTTTTCTACCTCATAGCTTGCTTTATCTTTATAGAGATCTTTCCAGAATACATAATCTTTTTCTACTTGATCAAAACTTGCTTGGAGAACGACATGTCCTTCTGGTCCAAATTCATCATAATTATAGTTTTTTATACTCATGCGATTTTTGACTGAACAGCCTACTTGATACCCTTCACAATCAAAAAATAATGTCTCTGGAATGTCTTTGCATGGGTCTGCCACACCAAAGGATAGATTAACAGCACTATTTACTGGATAAAGCTGTGGATTTTCATACCATGTTCTAAAGGGTTTATCCATATACTTTTCTCCAATAAGCTTTGAAAAAGCGACTTTACTATCCATTGTCAGTATATAAGCGTCTCCCCCTACTCTATCACCGTTTTCAAATTCAACCTCTACAGCCTTTCCATCTTGTATATGAACTTGCTTCGCCGTATAACCTTTTTTTATTTTTCCACCTAGAGAAAGATAGTGATCTACCATGCGTTGAACCATTTGAACAGAACCACCTTTTGGTATGCCACCATTTCCACTACAAAATGTTGCAAGGGAAAACATATAAGACGACGCATTATATCTTTCAGGCATGTAATCTAAGATTAAATGCCGAATGGCTGGATGCTTGAAGGTATTTGCATAATCTTCCATGGAAAGTTTAGCATATTTCATCATCACTTTTCCACCCGCTCCCATAGATTTGGCTAGTTTTATAAAGTCAAAAAGATTCAGATCTTCCATGGGTTTTTCTGTTGGCATTTCTACTGTTGCCAGTATACGCACCACCTCACACATCTCTTTAATGGCTTTTTCATCTTCTGGTGAAAGCTGTAGTAACTCTTTCTGTGTACGTTCAATATCTCTATAAATACTTACTTGTACCCCTTGATATTCTACAGTGTAAAATCTTTCTGGATAAAAAATCTCAATCTCATCACTGAGTGCCCCAACCTCTCGCCAAAGTTCATTTAGTGAGCCTTTTCTAGATCCTGTAAGCCAGTGAATACAGTTATCAATATGATACCCTTTGCGATTCCACCCCGTACATTGTCCCCCCATGGTATGATTCTTTTCAAAGATTATACTCTCAAACCCATTTTCCTGTGCAAAAATCCCTGCTGATAAACCTGCGATACCTCCACCAATAATCACCATTTTCTTCATCTCAAATCTCCCCTTCGATTTTAATGTTTTCTTATGATATCTACTAACCATCTATAATCTGGTAACGGATAACTTCCATGTGTTGCCACCTGCTCTGCTATACCTTGAATAGCACACCAAAAAGTCAAAGAGAGTGCCAGTGGGTTTCCTTCTTTAATAACCCCTTCCTTTTGCCCTCGCTCAATAAGAGGTACACATTGTTGGGTGACATCTACCTTAAAAGCTATGTCCCTAATATACGCTGGAAATTCTGTACTTTTTTGAACTCTAGACATGAAAAGAAAAATATTTGCTACCATTGGTGCTTCTTCCATAGCTGTAAAAATCCCCTTAGCAGCCTCCTCAAAGAAAGCAAGCACATCCTCCGTATCACAAGTCATGGTCCACTTCGTTCCACTTAGCCCCAACTTTACAATTTCCTCACACAGTGCTTCTTTACTTTCAAAATAGTGAAACATCAAGCCTGTACTCATCTCTGCTGCTGTTGCAATATCAGCTATTTTAGTGGCGGTAAAGCCTTTTTCAATAAAAAGCTCAAGCCCCTTTTGCATAATCAGTTCTCGTCTTGCCTTTTTTTGTTCTTCTCGTATGCCCATATTACACTCCATACCCTCATTTTGTTTAATCTCTCTTATTGAACATTTTTTCATTGAATACAAATTCAATATACTTTTTTCAAACTATTTTGTCAATACTGTTTTTGACTATCTTTTACAAAGAAAGAGCTGTCACATTATCTTCTAAGTTATTCAGTTTTACTTGGTAATCTCCTACTTTTCTAGTTTTAAAACCTCCCCTGCTCTATTTCTTCTCTAATTTCTAATCACTATTTACTCTTAGCTCTCATTAAATCAATCATTGCATAAAAAGTTTTCCTACCACCAATACTATTCGCAAATAGAGATAGGAGCACACCCAATGACTTCAAAAAAAAACCCCCGCAAATCTACTCTTACCCTGCAAAAAGAAGATCCTCTTAAAAGTAAAAATGGCAATTCGCCCATTCACGATGACGGTCTCTTTATCGCCGATGAAGATCCTAGTGATGGTTTCGCAAATATGAATACCATCCGATATGGTGAAGAAGTAGATGTAGATGATTTATAACAATAATACCCAGAGACAGCTCATCTCTGGGTATTATCGTTATAAATTTATACATTTTCTAGCTTGCTTCCTAAAGGTATGATAGCCCATACCTTCCCAACTTTTTTTGCTACTGTATTATTGCTTATAAAATGAAGTTCTATCTCATTCCGCTCTTTCCACTTTTATTTTTCGAATAGGAAATTGAATTTCTGTGAGCCAGTCGTCTACCGAATCTTTATTCCATACACCATCAATGTACGATTCTCTTGGATGGTCTATTATTTCATAACCATTTTCTTCTACAAATCTTAGTACCGCATTGTAGGCTTTTGGGAACCCCTCATACGCCCCTTTGTGTAGCACGCAAGCAGCCATTTCTACCTTAGGAATAACTTTAAACTTTAGCTTATCCGAATCTTCCTTCATCTCTGTTACAGCTTCACATATCTCCACGTCAACATTTTCTTCTTTGTACTCCCCATCATGATAAATGTTGAAGCAGTATTCGGGTATGGTACACTCACAACCAAGCCTTTCCATTTCTTCCCCCATGGGTGGTACAATTTCAAATAAAGCCCCATAATTCGGCATGATACAACGCATAGAAGCTACAGTTACCTCGGGCAAGGCTTTGACAATGATATGATAACTACTCTCCACCTGTTCACTAGACAAATAACTTTCTACTTGACAAAGCTTCAACGTCTCTTCTGCAATTTTCTTAAGCAACTCACTTTTCTTTTGTAATAACAACTGTTTCTCTGAGGCTCCCTCTTGCACCTTTTTAATTTCCTCTAGCGTAAAACCCATCTCTCTCAAGGCTAGTATTTGGTGTAAAACAGGTAGCTGCTCCGAAGTATAATACCGATATCCTGTAAAAGTATCCGTGTAGCTTGGCTTTAATAAGCCTAGCTCATCGTAATGTCTAAGTGCCTTGATGGTAATATGATTCATTTTTGAAAACATTCCTATTCTATAAATAGCCACTTCCTCTTTACGCTCGCATTTATAGTCTTGCGCCATATTCACTCCTCCTACTCCCATTTAAATAAGGTAATTGAACCTACGACCCCTATCACTATTGTGATCATCATCACTAATATTGGCGTGATGAGGTCATCTATAGGTAAGCCTAATGAAAAGCCTTTTAAGAGTTTAATCCCTTGGGTAAGTGGCATAAAATCCGCTATCCTTTGTAATCCTTTTGGGAAAATTTCATAAGGAATCGTAGCCCCCGATAAAAATAACATTGGAAAGTATACGATACTACACACCACATTAGCGACTTTGATATTTCTACACACACTTGCTATCAGCATCCCTAAGCTATACATTGAGAAGAGTACCAAAAAGTACGCCCCCACAAACTGTCCTAAAGAACCTTGCATTTCATAACCAAACCCAATAACACTAACCCATGCAACTAAGAGTGTGGAAATCACTGACAAAAGAGCATTGATACTTACTTGTACTAATAATAACATAAGTGGGCTTACAGGGGTAACGAAGAAATGCTTCAATATCTTCTTATCTCTATAATCTGCTAGTGTGAGTGGTATCCCCATAAAGGCTGTGGCACAAATACCCACTGTAGTGAGGGCGCCAAAAGAACCTTCTAAAAAACTATAGGTGGCACCTTCATAGGCTGGCTTTTGCCCACAAATAATCCCAATGAGTAGCATAATAGCTACCGGCATTCCCACTCCAAAAAAGATACTGTCTACTCCTCGTAGTGCTAATTTACCTTCTATTTTAAAAAGCCTTAAATACTTTTTCATAATGTTACCTCCTCACTCATATACCATAAATACGCCTCTTCCAATTGTTCACAAGGACTTTGAGCTACGACTTCCTGAACGGTGCCACTCACAACCTCTTTCCCTTCTTTTATCAAACATATATAATCGCATAAGGCTTCCACCTCATCCATATAGTGTGAAGTCAGAAAAATAGTTAGACCTTGGTTTTTTAGCCCTCTTAAAATCTCCCAGACCTCTCTTCTCGCTGCTACATCTAACCCCGTCGTTAATTCATCTAAAAAGACTACTTCTGGCTGTGAAAGAAGCGCTAGCAGTACAGAAAGTTTTTGTCGTTCTCCTCCAGACAGTTTATCAACAGGCTGTTTTTCAAAAGTATTTAACTTAAATTGTTCTAATAATTTTTTGTAATCGGCTGGTTGTTTATATAAGGCAGCTATTTCCTCACATAGTTCTCCCACCCGAATAGAAGCCTGATAACTTGAGGCTTGAAGTTGTACACCTACCTTTTCAAAAAGTTCTTTACGTTTCTTTTTGGGATTTAAACCTAATATTTTACTTTCTCCCTTATCAGAAGCTTTAAGTCCCAATAAGCAATCAATAGTCGTCGATTTACCTGCCCCATTATGCCCTAGGAGTCCAAATACCTCTCCTTTTTTCACTGCAAAAGATAAGTTACTCACCACAGTCTTCTCTCCATATTTTTTTGTTAGCTGACTCACTTCTATACCATATTGCATGTCTATTCCCCTTTCTCACTTCGTTTTTCTTCCTTGTAAGAGTAGTTTATAGTCTCCCGTAAGAGGAGAGTCAACTCTTTAAGCAAAAATTTTTTGTGTTAAAATAAAAGCATCATCATAAAAGCAACCTATCTACTGGTAATATAGATAAGTTGCTTTATATTTTTGTCTATTAATGTGATTACTCCATAATACTTGCAATTAAAGATTGGTACATCCTTGTAGGTAATAAAATATACCCCTAAAAAATTCTCAATAACTACATATTTTCTCAGGTAGATTCATTGCTAATTGTAATTGTTCTAGATACTCACTTACCTGATATCCATCTACTACTGCATGGGATATGGTTATAGAAAAAGGCATCCATATCTTTTCTCCTACCCTCTTTAATTTCCCAGCTTGCAAAACGGGGAAAAATGTTGTTGGTGCTGAATAAGGTATGGGCGAATAGCTGATAAAAGAGGTCCACGGCAACACGCCTACCATACAACTATTTTCAGGTGGCATAGTAGGTTTTGCCACTATACCATGCACGCCTTTATATTTGTTTTCCTCCTCTAGATAGTGTTGTTGAAATGCTTCAAATGTTTCCCTATACTCTACCCACATTATAGTTGTTGTTGCATCATCACTATGAAAATTGGCATAGGTTGGTGTTAGATAATTATAATATCCTAGTTTTCCTTCCTTATATGCTACTCGAAAATACGCTCTTTCATTGATTAACTTCATTGTAATATAACGATATCCTATGGCAAACTTGTACCCTTTCTCTTTAAAATAGGTATACATTTTGGTCACATCTAACTCTACGCATAGATTAAACCCTGTAGGCAACATTTTAGTGTAGAACTCAAAATAGGGTGCTCTCTTCCATTCTTTTAAATTGATTTCACAAAACTCTAATTCCATGACTTTCACGCTCCTTTTCATTACAAGTATAGCGTGCTTATAATCAATAAACTATCTATGAACCGTAGAGTTCCTCTTTTAGGCACACCTATTTAGCTCCACTTATCTTTAATGGCTATTTAAGTAGATTGAACTCGCAGATTCATTTTTGGGGACTTCTTTAGATAGGGACCTTAAGGCAGATAACATCCAAGAAGTTATCATATGTGGCGTTCAGTCTGAATTTTGCATTGATACAACCGTTAAATCGGCTTATTCACACGGTTATAAAGTGGTTTTGCCTAAAGATGCCCATAGCACCTATGACTCAGATACACTCTCTGCAAGCCAGATTACCACACATCACCATACCATCCTAGAACAATTTGTAACCCTAACTATGGTTAATGACTTACCGTTTTAATACTTAAAAATGATCATTCCCTAGTTTGGAGTTATATTATAAAATCCTAGGACATACTTGATTGATGTCCTAGGATTGATTGTTCATTTCTATTGTTCAAACTTTATTTTCTCGCTGTTCTCCATTAAAATTATTTATAATTTTAATGGAGAACTTTTTACACTTCTTCCTTGCACCCTCTACGTAGATATTTTGCTGTAATGGTGTCTGCCTTTTCAACCATTTCCTTTGGCGTACCCGTAAATAATACTTCTCCCCCTAGACTTCCTCCACCCGGACCTATGTCTATTAAATAATCAGCTTGTTTCATTACATCAAGATTGTGTTCAATAATAATCATTGTATTGCCACGTTTTACAAAACCATCTAAAAGCTTCATCATACTTTTTATATCTGATGCATGCAGCCCCGTGGTAGGTTCATCTAATACATAGATATTCCCTTTTTGATTCAGATGTTTAGCAAGCTTGATACGCTGTCTTTCTCCTCCTGATAAAGTGGATAACGGTTGACCTAAAGACAAATAAGATAATCCTGCATCACGCATTGCTTGAAGGTGTTTTGTAATTTTCTTATGTTCTTCAAAAAAGTCAAGTGCCTCTTCTACTGTCATATCTAGAATTTCTACGATATTTTTCCCTTTATACAAGTAACCTATCGCTTCTTCACTATACCTTGTTCCTTCACAGCTTTCACAAGTTGTTGTAACAGGATCCATAAAAACAAGCTCTGTGATAACCATTCCTCTTCCTTCACATACAGGACATGCCCCTTTACTATTAAAGGAAAATATTGAAGCTGCTACCTGATTCTCTTCTGCCATAATTTTTCTTATTTCATCAAAAAAGCCAAGATATGTAGCTGGCGTAGAACGTCCTGTGGCTGTCACTGGTGATTGGTCTATCAGTACTACCTGATTTGCATGTTTTTTGGCAAATACATCTCGAATAAGCGTACTTTTTCCTGAGCCTGCTACACCTGTAACAACTGTCATAATACCTAGTGGAATGTCTACACTTACATTTTTCAAATTATGAAGATTGGCGTTTTCAATAGATAAAAACGCCTTAGGTATTCGTGGTTTTTCTTTCATCTGAACAACTTCACGCATTGCTTGCGCTGTAAGTGTATCTGCCTTTAGTAGTGCTTCATAACTCCCCTGGAATAAGATTTGTCCACCCTTTATTCCTGCAAAAGGTCCTACATCTACTACTTCATCTGCTATACGAATAACATCTTGGTCATGTTCTACTACAAGCACTGTATTACCTTTATCTCTTAGACTTTGAAGCAGCTTTGTCATACGGTGCACGTCTCTTGGGTGCATTCCTGTACTTGGTTCATCAAAAATATAAGTCATCCCTGTTAAGGCACTTCCCATATAGCGTACCAACTTGAGTCGTTGTGCTTCTCCTCCAGATAAAGAGGCTGATTCCCTATTCATACTTAAATAAGGAAGACCAATATCTATCATTCTTGTAAGCCCTGCCTTTAAAGCTTCGATAATCGTTTCCCCACGTGGGTCTGTTATTTCTTCAAGTACACTTCTAAGCGCTACAAATTCCATCTCGCAAAGCTCTACAATACTTCTGCCATTAATGGTTACACTCTGAGCTGCTACATTTAATCTTTTTCCGTTGCAAACTGGACACTTCTTTTCCACAACCAACGTTTCAAGGCGTTTTTGAGTCATATCACTGGTTGAGGACGTATCTCTTTTTAGTAAAACTCTTGTTAAATGTGTGTGTATACCTTCCACTCTTTTATGTACTCTTTCACCGTCCTGAGTATAGGCTCCATATAAAAGAAGGTTACGCTCTGTATCTGTATAGTCCTTTAGCTTTTTATTGGGGTCAAAAAGCCCTGACTCTACATACTGATTAAAATGCCAATTGCCTGGTGAAAAAGTCCCAAGCTGTACCATTCCTTCATTCCAAGATTTTTCCTCATTTAAAACGGCACTCATATTCACCTCCATGACCTTTCCAAGTCCTGAGCAGGTCATGCACATCCCATTGGGATCATTAAAAGAAAAATAGGAGGCTGTCCCTATATGAGGTTTTCCTATCCTTGCATAGAGTAAACGTAGTGCAGCATACATATCACTAATTGTCCCCACTGTAGACCTTGAGTTTCCCCCTAGTCGACTTTGATCAATCACTACAGAAGCTGAAAGATTATCAATAAAATCTACTTTTGGCTTTTCGTATTTAGGTAATCTTCCCCTCATAAATGCTGTATAGGTTTCATTCATTTGGCGCTGGCTTTCTGCTGCTATGGTATCAAATACAATACTGGATTTACCTGAACCTGATACCCCTGTAAATACAACAATTTTTCCCTTTGGTACATCTAGGGATACATTTTTTAAATTATTTTGATGCAAACCTCTAATAATGATATGCGATTGATTTTTCATATTTTACCTCCATCCTTATCTGCTAGAAATAAAAATAGTCTACACTCTCCTCTAACAGGAGAGTCAATCATTATCAATTAAATTTCTGTATGTTTTATCTAGGTATACTGAAATCTTTAATAAAATAATTTTCCATAGGTAATCTGTCTATATTTGTCTCTTTTCTTTTATAAATCCAGTGCCTCAAAAGATACCACTGATTTCTTATAAGCAATGGTCGTAAGCAATATATACACTAGGATGCCAATAACTAAAACCATTAATTTACTCCCTAAATAGTGTGGGTCTTGGGTATCCAAATTATTTGATACGTTGTCAATAAAATGGACAAATTAAATCGAGTTTTTAGCTAGCTAACTTTTGTTGTCTGTAGTAATCTTTTTCATACTCAACCGGGGACATGTAGTTATTAAAACTGTGTATTCTTCAACAATTATAAAAGCTCATTAGATAGTTCATAATGCTAGCTTTTGCTTGGTTTCTTGTTTTGTAGACTTCATGATATACAAGCTCTTTCTTTATATAATACGCCTTGAGAATAGATCCATAACACTAGCCAAATAAAGCCAGCCTTCTTTGGTCTAAATATATGTAATATCAGTCACCCAGACCTTGCCTGGTCCATCCACTTTAAACTTTTGGTTCAAAAGATTAGGGAATACAGGAAGATTATGATGAGAATTGGTTGTAGCTTTATATTTCTTGACTGTTTTAGAATGTAACTTATTTTCTTTCATAATATTACTTACAGTTTTTAGGGATACATTTTCTCCTTCTTTATGAAGGACTTCTATAATCTTTCTACTACCGTAGATACATTTAGATTCAATATGAATACGTTTGATTATTTAATGTATCATTTGTTCCGCAGAATATAATCTATAATTATTACTCTGATTAACAACATATGGCACCAATAATTTATGTTCATCATAGTAACGCAGCATTCGAATGGATACTTGAGTGATTTTTGAAAACTCCCCAATCTTAAACATACTCTTATCGCCTTTCTTGCTATATAAAATCTACTTCAATATTTCATCTCAAGTGTTCTTTTAGCCACTTTCTATAGTGCATAAGTTGCTCTGAAGTGTGAAAGTAATGGGCTACCCCATCAACTATTTCTAGTTGGCAGTTAAAAGTTTTTACAAACGCTGTTATATATTCCAATTCACAAAGTTCATCCTTTTCCCCATAAAGAATAGAAGTCGGGCTACTCCAGTGCACAACAGGATTTTCTTTTACATATTGATAATAATCCCAATACATGGTTTGTCCTATAGGGGTAGCAATCTCTTGCTCACGATTCAGCTGCTCCTCCGTTATATTGAGCCAAGTCATCATATTATTGATGATACGCTCCATATTTACAACCGGTGAAAGAAATAAGCTTTGCTTCAAGTAACTCTCTTTGTAGGAAAGCAAACTAAAATAGGCACCCATACTACAAGCAAATAGAGATACCTCTTTTGCCCTTGCCGATGCAAAATTCATTATCTTTGCAAGCTCCCCAACACATGTCTCAACTTTGCAAAGTGTGGGTTCATTTTTTCTATTCCCATGCTCTGGCAAATCAAAGCTCAACACTTGATATCCTAAGGGCACCACTTCTTCTGCTAAAATAGAAATAGGCACATCCGATTTAGATGACATATTGCCATGTACAGCTATAAATAACTTCTCACTATCTTCTCCCCATAAAATTGCAGGTATATAATCAACTTTAATTTCTTTTTTAAGCATTTTATCCTCCTTTCTCTATTTATACAAAATACGTATTTTATTTTCATAATTTTCTCACATAATTACATTTAGTTCAATTAATATTTTTTTCACATCACTTTATGGCGCTGACTTTAATTCGTTTTTATTTTTTAAAAGATAATTTGTTCATCACCGTAAAAAAGTAAATAGATTGAACTTTATCTTTTTTAATGCTTCCAAACTTCTTTACTACAATGCCTTTTGATATCGTATAAATCTTATCAGCTCTTATACTGGACTTAACTTTCAATATACCTCCCGCCATATCTGTTGTTTTTAGAATAACTGAAATTTATCCTATATCTTAGTCTGTATTATACATATTTCTCAAGCTGACTTTTTAACTTATCCTTTCCTCTGTGAAAGATAACTTTTGCAGAATCCTCACTTATACTTAAGCATTGCCCTATTTCAGTAAACGTCATTTCAAAATAAATGCGGTACATTAAGACATCTCTATATTTTTTGCTTAATTTCCGTATACACTCTATCACATACTGTCTCATTTCTTTATCTAGCATTATTTGGTCTAATGTGTTTACAAACACATCACTCTGTTCTATTTTCTTGATTTCATCATCAATACTTATATGTATAGGATTTTTTTTAAAGTATTTAAAGCATACATTTTTTGCAATCTGACAAATCCATATTTTGAGTTTACAATTCCCTTTAAATCTATGAAGAGAGATAAATACTTGATAAAATGTCTCTTGAGTAAGTTCTTCGGCTACTTCTATTTGATTGTTAAGGATTTTCAATATAAATAAGAAAATATCTTGCCGATAGGTTGCATAAATCTCTTCAAAATCATCCACATACTTACTCCTTTCTCTTGTGCTTTACCATGTAAACCACAGCTTCCCCTGTATACTCGTTTCATCTATGCATCCAAAATAGCGGCTGTCATAAGCGTTATTTACTTGGTCTCCCATAATAAAATACTTGCCTTCTGGTACTTTAATTTCCTGTGTCGCTATCCCACCTTCTTTTATCCCCGTTAAATAGTCCGCCTCCAATGCACTACCATTTACATACACCTTCCCCTCTTTAATCTGTATGGTATCTCCTGGCACGCCTATCACCCTATATATATCATTCCAAGTTTCCCCATTTTGCCTCATTGATAGATATACAATATCATTATTCATAGGGCTGCTCCAACTGTATGCTAATTTATTTATAAAACAATATTCACCTACTTTAATAGTTGGCTCCATACTTTCAAATGGCAATTTATAATTTTCAAATGCCAGATTAGTCGTCACTATTAATACTGCACAAACTAATGTGACGAGTATCCTATTTTTTCTTCTTCGTTTTCTCAGTTTATAGGCAATCTCTTTAAATTTGTCATTGTTGCATTGTTCCTTAGCTTGTATCTCCTGCCCACAATCTTCATCTTCTACTTCATTTGTTTCCTTAATATGTATTTCATCCTCTATTTTATTATTTATGCTATCTCTTATTTTTTTACATGCCTGACACGCTTTTAAGTGCTCTTCTATTATTGCTTTACTTTCCTCACTGATTTTATGTTCTTGCTGTATAAATAGTATATCCTGAATAATAGAACATATTTTTTGTTGTTTCATCTCTTGACCCTCCTACTTATTCTTTCTCAATGTGCTTTGATAGGTATTAGTACCTAAACAAGGAATAAAGTTACAATTTTCATTATATTATTTTTTTGTAACTACTTCAAAAGATGACGTATATTAAAAAAGACACTATCGTAATAAAATTAGATAGTATCTTTTTGAGGCATAACCTTTTCACATATCTTATACTTTTATTTTATTCTTTGCCTATGACGATAATATCCTGTTTAGGTAAATGAATAGGTTGATCCTTGAGATAGGCATCAAAAAACAATAAAATTTCATCATTAACTTCTTTCATACACGCACTAGCAGAAACTGTGCCTGTTCCTAGCATTTTTGCTAATACTGGGGAAATCAAAGCCAAATCTGTAAAGTTCATATGACCAGCATTGGGAATAACTATTTGATAAGATTCTTTTTGGCTAACAGCAGCTACTGTGTTGGGATAAATGGCTTTAATCTCTTTAATTTTCTCATAAGATGCCCCATTATAAAAATTAAGTATAGGAACTGGATAAGGGGCGTTTGTCACTTGCTCTACCCCATTTTTGATACCTATCTCCTCACCTAGCATCGTACCATCTATTACAGCTACAGCTTTAATCCCCTCTACTTGACGCGCTACAGCGGCAGCCGTTGCTCCACCTAAAGAATGTCCCATAAGCCCAATTTTATCTATAGCTATCATACTAAAAACTTCTTCATTATTTGAATCTCGGACAAATGTTTTAATTTCGTTCAAACAAAAAGTCATATCTGCTGTTCGAAGGTTAAGCCAGTCTTGAGTAATATTATACTTTGCTTGATCCATTTCACCCTGTTTGACTACCATAAGGTCATTGACTTCCTTCATAAAACCTTGATCACAAGGAATGACCTTCCCATCGGTTTGTTTGGTAAATAAAGCATGATAAGTATGGTCAATACTACATACTACATAACCATGACTTGCTAATTCTTGATACGTAGACGTATTACTTGCTCTTATACCAAAAGCCCCATGGGAAAAAATAATTAAAGGGAATTTACCCTCAGCTTTTTGGTTACTCTGTTTATCTTTTGTAGGATACCAAAATTGTACGGTAATCTTTCTATTATCCTTCTCTGGTGTAAAAGTCTCATCTCTTATCTTATCCGTCCATGTATAGGTGACAGTTTTAGTCCCATAATTACCTGTAGGCCTTAGCTCACTATTCTCAGGAAATAACCACGCTGGCATTAAAATAAAGAGTAATAAACCACCCTTAAAAAACAATTTTACTATCACTCTAATACGTGTCCTATGTACTGACTTTTTATTTTTAATTGCCTTAAAAATTGCTATTACCCCTTGAAAAGCAAGTACTATACCTAATCCATACCACCTAAAGTTCCAAGTTATTATAGGGCTTAATATCAGTAAAACAAAAACCAGTAACTCCCCCAGTCTCACCCGTGCTTCTAAAACTTCAAAAGCCTTGTCTTTCTTTAAACTTAAAATTCCTAAAAATATCTCTATCCCTATTGCTATTAATAATACTATCGTCACTAACATTTTAATCTCCCCTAACATTCCTTATTTAATTCTAGTATAAGGGATTTTATAGTCTTTATGTGATACCAACAAGTCAGATGCACAAAACGATGACTCAGATGCACTTTTACTTTTTTCGTCGCATCCTTTGTATGTTTTCATTAAGTTTGATATCTCTTTCTCTCCAGCTTAAATACATCATTAAAGAAACAATGCCATAGGCTATCAAACTAAAAATCACTGTCATCACCAAATCTTTAAGACTTAAGTGAAACTTACTTTGGAGCATGCTCATAAAAAAGGTGGGTACTAAGACATCTACTATACGAAAAATCCTTTTTAAATGCTTCTGCTTACCCATGAGCTGATCGGTTATACACATGAATACTGCGACGAGCGTACTCGTTAAAAAGATGTATAGGCTAGACACTAGGGATTGCTCTTTTGCTATGCCACATTTTTGTAGTAACGCATTTACTAGTACAATGACTGTAAAAGCATAACAATCAATCACTATATATTGTTTTATCTTTTGCATAGTTACACCCCTTGCTCCTCAATTTTTTGTTTTAATAGTTCTGCATAGTGGCGACTCACAATGAGCTTTTCACCATTTTCCAAAGTCACTTCCATTCGGCCATATAATAATGTTTTTACACTGATTAGCTTATATATATTAAGGATGCAAGAACGACTAATACGTTGAAAATTCATAGCCTCTAATTTATCCTCTAACTCATACAGCTTTTGCTTACACGCATATACATTATTTTGGCAATATACATAAGTACGATTATCTACAGCTTCAAAGTAAAAAATCTGTTCTAAATTGATTGAAAAGGTTTCCCCATCTTTTTCTCCTATCACCGAAAAACCATAGAACCTAATCTGCTCAATGAGTTTCTCTAATGCTTTATCAATTTGACCACATCTCACTCTTATTTCAACTTCTGACCATTCATCTGATTGTTCCAAAATGAATTTCACTGCACTCCCCCCTCGTTTTACTTAATATATCATATCTTAAATTTTCATTCAATTTCTCGATAGTAAATACATAGGGTCCTACATGTTCAAAAAAGCTCTTGATATACACATTTCTCATGTCTATCTCAAGAGCTTAAGTTGCTTTAAAGAATGTTTATTCATATTTTTTGCCCACTATATATATGGGGATAACCCTACTAAAGATTGCAGAAAGCAGAAATGCCAATAGAGCTAAATTCTATTTGGACAATTTATTAGCCCATTTATAACATACCTGTGCTGCTGGCTTACTACGAATTGATTGCCCCTTATCTATAGCATTTAATCTACCATTAATATAGTCATATGACTGCATCCAATAATAGCCATTTGACCAAACTGCCTCTATCCAAGGTTCGTCCTCTAAAGCTTGAAATAATCCCTCATACATTCTTGCTTGTAGTCCAAAGTCTCTTTGTATATCTAACTGCGCAGTAGTAACTTCAAACCATGGTTGATTTGCCCAATTTGCTGCACTTTTATAAGATACAGTAATAATGATTTTCTTGGTATATTGCCTATAAAGTGGCTCTATAATCTGGTCAAATTTTGTTTCCTGCTCTTGTTTAAACTCACTCACAGTAGGATTACTCTTTTTACTATAATTCTCTTGAAAGTTAATATTAATATAGTCCAGTTGGTTTGCAAAACTCAATTCTTTAACCTCTGGGGTATCACCATATACATTAACTACAGCCACAAGTTTTCCTGAATACACTTTGCGAATATTCGCTATAAGTTTTTCCCAACGCTGACCGCCTATCTTATAAGATGGATTCCCCTGATACTCTCCCAAAACTAATAAATCAACATTATACTTCTCACACCAGCTTGCATATTCTAATAAAATTCTTTCATATTCTGCAAACCATTGGTCCCAATAGGTATTGATTAGACTTCCTGATGGATTACGGTTCCATTCATCTGCTTTTACTGAAAGAAAGCCACCGAATTTTTGCCAAAATGCCTGACACTCCTTCCAGTAAACATCAGGTGAGCTTTTACCTTCTGGAGAAAGAAAGTCTTGTAGCATTTCATCATACATGAATTGACTTTGTGCTGAGAATTTCATTCCTTGACTATGAACCTTCTCAACCATTCTTTTAAATTCTTCTTCTCTTATTTCCCGCATCAAAGGAGTGCTCTTATCTCTAACACCACCCATCTTAATAGGCTCATCATCATAATAACTATAGGTATTTATATAACTAGCCCACTTAGCACCATCTTTTCTCATTGCATCTATCGCACTATCTTGATATTTAGTAGCTACTTCATTATCATAATAATCAAAAAATACACACCCTAAATCTTGTGTTTTTTTAGGTATACTCCCTTTTACATTTATAATGACTTTACAAGCTACAGATTTTTTATTTTTCATCGAAATAGTAATAGCCGCCGTCCCTGGTGCAATACCATAGACAATCCCATCTTCATCTACAAAAGCAATCTCTGGATGATCACTACTATATATAAGTACATTTCCTTGACTCGTCTTAGGTGTTAAAGTAGCTTGAAGCTGATAGTTTTCATCCTGTATCAAATCAATTTTACTTTGGGCTGTTTTAAGAGAATAAATTGTTTTATCGGTAAGCTTTCTAGGGGCTGGATACCCAATTCCTTCAATATGCAGTACCTCTTTAGATATAAATTCCTTATAACCCTTTCCCAATACCTTCTCTAATTCCCTTAGGGTAATACCACCATCTTCTTCTAAAGATATGGTTTTCCCTTGAATAACTTTGGAATAAACTAACTTATCTTCTACAAAATAAATTTTTCCATCACTTAATATGGCCTTATTGCAAATAAGTACAGGAGTGCCTTCTCCTTCTCGCCAATTCCAAAATAGTCTGATATCACCTTCCCCTATTTTCAACCATCCCTCGTAGTTTTTCCCTTTCTTATCAATCCCTACCCAAGCTTTTTCCTTTTCATCCATTACCATTTTACCTTCTTGCATGCGAACGACGAATCTTTCTGGAATAGAATTGACCTGATACTCACTAGCTGCAGTAGAAATTGTCATTATGAATGCTAATAAAAATACTAACGAACTCTTTGCTATTTTACTCATTACGTCCATTCCCCTTTCTATTTATATGCACTCTCTATTTTGCACTCCATGAATTTAGTATATTTTTTTATAATATTTTTTCAATTGTTATTTTAGCTTTTTATTTTCATAATCGTAAACTTTAAACTAAATTTTTCCAGTAACAAAAACAATAAAAATGTGAAACCTCTATCACCCATTTTGATATTACTTCAGGGGTAACCCATGACACTTTAGCTTTACCTGAAATGATTGAAACTCTTTCAGAAAAAGAATTATTTTTAAC
>NZ_PEDL01000028.1 GCF_002735925.1 Sporanaerobium hydrogeniformans
AGCTAAAGCAGGTGCACATATAGCAACTGTTCCTTATAACGTGATTGTTCAAATGACAAAACATCCTCTCACAGATAATGGTATTCAAAGATTTCTTAAAGACTGGGAAGGTTTAGAACAAAAACTTAATTAATTTTCTATAGTAAAGAGAGTAATGCAAAAACCTAACGTACTTACAACAACACAGAAAATAAGCATTACGCTTACAGGGAAAAAATCTAAGATCTTACCACCGATGAAATTACCGAGGGTACCACCTAAACCAACTGTAGCAGCACCTAATAAGGCTTGACCTGTCCCTCTAAATTTTTCTTCAATTAAGTGATTCACATAGTAGACAGAGGCGGGAATAAAGATGGCAAAAGAAGCAAATTGAAAAGCTTGTGAAAAATAAATCCCCCCAACTTGAGTAGCAAGAGCAGCAATTAAAGCTTTAATAGTAAAGAAAAAAGCACTTATTTTAAGAAGGTTACCACATTTTACCCGAGATAAAAAAAAGGTAAATAAAAGCATAGCAGGTAGCTCCAAGGTGGCTGATAAGGCAAGGGAAAAACCCATGGTAGCAGCATCCCCTCCCACATGTTTCATTATATTGATATGATAGGTATTAAGGGCAGTATGTGCAACAAAAAGAAGCATCATCCCAATTAGTAAAAAACAAAACCTTCTATAGCGTTTTAAAAAAGCTAAAATACCTTCGGGAGAGTCAGATTTAGTTTCTATAGAGGCTTCAGGAGAAGAGTTCCATTTAATAATGGGGCTCTTTTTTTGTAAACCTATAATGACCAAAAGAAATGAAAGGAGAAAAACTAAGAAAGTAGGAACAATAATAGGAGTTCCTAAGCGTTTTACTAAAAAACCCATAATCAGCACAATAAAAGCATAAGAAATAGATCCCATGCCACGTCCTAAACCAAAATGAAGTTGTTTACCGCTATTTATATAGTCCATCGCTATTACATTTAAAAAGGTAGGAAAACAAGTAAGCAAGGTTGCAATTATAATAAATGGGATACAAATAAAAAGAAAGGAATGACTCGCAATTTGAAGTAAGATACCACATATACCACCTATAGAAGTACAAATCAATAGGACATGAAGCATAGTAAGCCTGGAACTTTTATCTACCCAAAAGCCTAAAATAGGCTGTAGAAAGATAGATAGGATTGTTCCTAAAGCAAGGAGTAAACCGATTGTTGTATTACTAAAATTTTTATCTTGAAGATAAATAGTAGCAAACCCCATAATAACTGCATAAGACATCCAAAAGCTACCTTGTAAAAAGCTATAATAAGGTGTAAGTGAAAAATGTTCCCTAGAAGTAGAAGAGTAGTGCATACAAAAGCCTCCTTAAAATGAAAACTTATTTATGCATATAAAATTTTTATATGCATAAATAAGTTTTTCCATAAATGTTACTTTTCATTATAATACAAAATGTACAGCTAATATATAGTAATTTGAAATTAAGGCTAATGGTACAAGCTTGAAAAAATTAAATGATAGGCTTATTATTAGAGAGATTTGAAAATAAGGTTCAAAATTTGAGATCATAAGGAGAAAGAATAATGAATGTAGATATGACAGCAGGTTCACCTAGTAGGATACTCTTACAGTTTTCATTACCTATGTTATTGAGTGTGGTTTTTCAGCAAATGTATAACATTGTAGATAGTGTGGTAGTCGGGCGTTTTGTAGGGATGGAAGCCTTAGCAGCTGTAGGAGCATCCTTTCCTATTACAATGATTTTTATGGCAGTAGCCACAGGTTCAAATATTGGGTGTTGTGTGATTATTTCGCAACTTTTTGGGGCGAGGGCTTATGAAAAGCTAAAAACAGCTATTAGCACTTCGCTTATATCCATACTTATTTTGAGTAGCATTCTTACAGCATGGGGGTTAATGACTTGCAATACACTTATTCAATTATTAAATACTCCAACTAATATTTTTATAGATTCCGTATTATACCTACGCATTTACATAATTGGGTTGCTATTTTTATACCTTTACAATATTTGTACAGGGATTTTTACGGCATTAGGTGATTCACGTACACCTTTATATTTTCTGATTCTTTCTTCGCTTATTAATATCGGACTTGATTTGCTTTTTGTAGTAGGCTTTAAACAGGGAGTAGGGGGAGCAGCTTGGGCAACCCTTATCGCACAAGGTTTATCTTCTGTTTTAGCTCTTGTTGCCCTTAAGAAAAGACTTAAAATCATTAAGACACAGCATTATAAGCTTTTTTCAGGAGAGATGCTATGGCATATTGCAAAGGTGGCTATACCAAGTATTTTGCAGCAAAGCTTTATTTCTGTAGGAAATCTAATTATTCAAGGGTTAATCAATACCTTTGGGGCGGCAGTGGTAGCGGGCTATTCTGCGGCTATGAGGTTAAATACCTTTGCTTTAACATCTTTTACAACCTTAGGAAATGGGCTTTCAAGCTTTACAGCCCAGCATATAGGTGCCAATAAGAAAGAGCGTATTCCTAAAGGGTTTCGAGCTGGTTTTTTAATCAGTCTTTGTGTTATTTTACCTTTTAGTTTAATATACTTTTTCACTGGACCAAGTTTAATGAAATTTTTCGTTGATGCATCTGAACAAGAGGTAGTACAAGTAGGAACTTTATTTTTAAGAATCGTTTCTCCTTTTTATCTTGCCATAGGTATTAAGCTTTTAGCAGATGGAATTCTTCGGGGGGCAGGTGCTATGTTAACTTTTATGATTGCCACCTTTACAGATCTTATATTACGCGTCATTTTATCTTTTAAGTTAGCCACCTTATGGGGGTCTACGGGGATTTGGATTTCTTGGCCAGTAGGTTGGATAATAGGAGCAATTTTATCCTTTGGTTTCTATTTATCTGGTTTATGGAAAAAATCCTGTAAGCTGAATGTAAAAGAAGAGGCTATATAAATACAAGAAAGTAAAGACCTAAAATAAAGATGTTTACTGTAATAAAAATATAGTTTATAGTAGATATTGATAGTAGAATTCGAAGAAAGGGGGGAATATTTAAGTGGAAATTACAAAAATAAAAAGTTGGTTAATAGGGTTAAGTTTTATATTAGCCAGTCCTCAGCTTGTAGTTGCAGAAGAGGTACAAACGATTTATCCCTTTAAGCAAATCCAAGGTTTTTTGGTAAGTCCTTTACAGCAACCAACACAAATCATGTCATCTTTTGGACAAATTAGAAGTGGTTATATACATGAGGGGATTGATGTAAGGGCAGAAATAGGTACCCCTTTGTTTGCTGTTATGGACGGTATTGTAACGAAGGCAGCACCAGATTCCAAAGGTATAAATGCAGGGGGAGGCCATATGGTTTTTATTAATCATGGAGAGGGTACAGAGTCACGCTATATGCATCTTGAAAGCTATGCTATAAAAACAGGAGATAAGGTTAAAGCAGGAGATCTGATTGGTTTTTCGGGTATGAGTGGAGATAGTACAGCACCACTTTTGCATTATGAATATCGTATAAATAATATACCTGTAGATCCTACCTTTATATTTGAAATAAATGGAATGTTAACAGATACATATATTCCTTTTACCTCTACGCTTTTATCCACTATGTTACAAGACAAAGACTCTTTTTTGGCAAAACAAAGTTAAATGAAATTGCTACATATTGGTAGGAACCTTTTGCATGTTCCATGCGTCTAAATCAAAAGCTAAATAAGCTAGAACTTTAGAATAAGGAGAACACCAATATGAAAATAAGTAAAAGAATAATAAGCCTTTTAATAGCAGCTTTGATAGGAACAACCTTTATTGGATGTGGAAAAAAAGAAGAGGTTCCACCTATAGTAGAAACACCTGCACCAGAGACTTCTGTACCAGAAACTCCACCAGTAGTTGAGGAACCCATAGGAGAAACAGACCCAACAGTCTCTGCTGAACTCTTATTTACTATTACAGATGGCTTAGAAATGCCTAGTCAAGTAGCTATGCCAAAGGAAATGTTTGGCGATACGTATGGTATTGATGAGACGTTACTTGAGAGTTATATAGTTAATATGCCAATGATGAATGTAAAAGCCAATGAATGTGCCGTTTTTGAATTAAAGGATGAAAAAGATTCACAAGCTGTTTTAGAAGGAATTACAAAAAGGCAAAAAGCTTTAGAAGAGCAATGGAAAACTTATTTGCCTGATCAGTATGAACTGGTTCAAAACTACAAAACAGCTGTAAAAGGAAATAAAATTTTATTTGTTATTGACGAGCATGCAGAGCAAATTGTAGAAAATTTTAATCAAGCAGTAAAGGAATAAAAAACACCACACAACTTAAGCTGTAAGTTGTGTGGTGTTTTTTATTTTTTTGTAGTTTGATGATAGATTTGGTGAGCATATACACTTGTTGCAGCCACCATGATTCCTTGTGTAACAGAAGAAAAAGTTGCAGTAAGGATAACGGGTACTGTAAGATGAGGAAGGTCTGCAAAAATACGTGTGCCACATAAAACAATAGAAAGGAGTCCCAGATAGAGAGGAATAAGTTTATCAGGAACAATGGTACTTTGTTTAAAGAAGTTACCGATTAAATAGAGGATTGGAATGAGGACTAAGAGCTCAGGTTTGATGAGATTACTAAAATCTTCCATATCAATCACCTCCTTAAAATAAGGGCGTACTAAAGTATATTCAAATGAATTTAAAATGTCCCCATAAGTTTGTTTTTCTTTAAAAATAAAGGATATATTTTAAAGAAAGAAGGAAAGAGGCATAAGTGGTTCAAGTAAGGAGTCTGGCACATTTAAATGCCCATAACCAGTACCAAGACTTGTTTTAGGCTTATTAGCACCATGAAAATCACTTCCACCTGTTGCAAGCAAGTGATTGTTACGACAAAACTTTAAAAAATCCTTGCTTTGAGCAGGAGTATAAGAAGGATAATAGCATTCTACCCCGTCTAGTCCAAGGTGCACTAATTTTTGAAGAAGACTAAAAATTTGCAAACGATTAAGCTTATAAAGGGTAGGGTGAGCAAGAACAGCTACGCCGCCTACTTTGTGAATAAGTTCGATAGAGGTGAGGGCTTCTAAGGGCTCCTTAGGGACATAAGCAGGTTTACCTTGGCCTAAATAACGTTCGAAGGCTTGCTTGGGATAGTCTACATAACCCTTTTGAAAAAGAGCCTGAGCAAAGTGAGCCCGCGTAAAAACTGGAGATGGGTGAGTACCTTGATCTAAATCTTCAAGGGTAAGGTCTAAGCCCAAAGTATTAAGGCGACTAATAGTTTGGGCATTACGTCTATCCCTTGCAGCTTGAATTTCTTTTAAGTGAGCTAAGAAATCAGGATCTGTAAGAGAAACATTGTAACCTAAAATATGAAGCTCTTTACCTTCATAAGAAGTAGAGAGTTCAATACCTGCTAATACTTTAAGACCTAGGGTCTCGCCAGCTTTTTGACATTCACTTACTCCAGCTAGAGTATCATGATCGGTAAGAGCAATGGCTGTTAAACCCTGCTGAGAGGCAAGTGTAGCTAGGCTACTAGGAGAATACGTACCATCAGAAGCTGTAGAATGTAAATGTAAATCAATCATAAAGTCTTCCTTTCATAAAGATAAAATTACACACTATATGCCTTTACAAAAGACGTCTAGGAATACGATACTTAATAGCCTTTTCTATTTCGTCAAGCATTGTTTTATCTTTAGGATCAATAAAAAGACAAGTATAGCCCACTTCACCTGCTCGACCTGTACGTCCAATACGGTGAATATAATCTTCTACCTGCTGAGGGATATCATAATTATAAATATGAGATACGCCAGGAGCGTCAATACCACGAGAAGCCACATCTGTAGCGATTAGATATTGAATATCTCCTTTTTTAAAAGCTTTCATAATTCGCTCACGTTTAGATTGCAAAATATCACTGTGAAGCTTAAAACAATTGTAGCCACGCTTTTTAAGAGAGGCTTCTAATTTGTCTACTCTTACTTTAGTGCGGCAAAAGATAATTGCCATAAAAGGATTATCGGCATCCAATACAGTGCAAAGAGCAGCTTCTTTTTGACGATCAGTTGTTTCTACTACTTCTTGTTTGATGGCACTGAGGGTTACTTCTTTTTTTCGTACACTAATAACAGTAGGATTCTTCATCATTCCATAAGCTAGCTTTTTAACAGCAGCATTCATAGTAGCTGAAAAACAAAGTGTCTGATGTTTTTTAGGAAGTTGCCTTAAAAGCGTATTTACTTCGTTTTTAAATCCCATAAGAAGCATCTGATCCGCTTCATCTAATATGAAGGTATGCACAGAGCTTAAGTCTACAGACCCCTTTTTTAGATGGTCTAGGAGTCTCCCTGGTGTAGCAATAATAAGTTGGATACCTCCCTTTAATTTTTTGAGCTGATGAGCTGTTTCCTTTCCACCATAAAGAGAAAGTATACGAATAGGTAAAGCTTCTGCTAGATAACGCGCTTCCTCTGTGATTTGGATAGCCAGTTCACGGGTAGGCGTTAGAATAAGGGCTTGCACAGAGAGTTTATCTAAATCTATTTTTTCAAAGAGAGGAAGTAAGAAGGCGAGGGTTTTGCCCGTCCCGGTTTGGGCTTCACCAATGACATCTTGATGAGACTTAATAAGAGGAATACACTGCTCTTGAATAGGCGTAGGAATGTGGATTCCTCTTTTATGGAGCTGGTTATTTAAAGTGTCTTTTATACCGAGTTGTTTAAAATTCATGAAAAATACCTTTCTAATGGTGAGTCTGTTTGCTAATACATTTCATCATACCATTTTGATAGAAAATAAGAAAGTCCTATTTGTAAGACAAAAAATAAACAAAAAATAGATAAAATAGTCCCTCCAAAGAGAATAACGAGTTGAAAAATTGTATAAAATGGCTATAAAAAGAGCGAGCAAATACTTTGTATTGTTTTAATTTACTAAGAGTTATATAATAATATAAATATATTCTAATAATAAATAATTAACAATGATATAAAGGAGTGGGTTAAATGGGAGAAACGACAACAGTTGCTAGTTTACCAAAAGGAGAGGATGGGGAAGAAAAACGTGCTAGTGTAAACTTTGATATCGTAGGTTTACCTAAAAGAGGTAATCTTTTATGGCGAGTTATTACTATGATGGGAGATGAAGATATTTATTTTGATGTGAGACAACAATGTGCAAAAGGGGTAGATGAAGTGCGTTTTAAAAAAATTAAAAATGGTACCATTACACCTTATGTGCCTTATAGAAATCTTTATGTGTCTGATCCACAAAATGCTACAGGCCATTTTATTGTGCGTATTGAAGCTTGTGAATAAAATCAATTAAAAGACTCAAATAATAAAGGCTATTATAAACACGGATTCCTTATGAGCTTATTTAGCTTAAGGAGTAAAGTGTTTAGAATAGTCTTTTTATTTTTTTAATAGTTCACAAGATAGTACAGCTATTAAACATAAAATAAGGAAAACTTATCATGTGAATGAATAGGGAGCAGACTATTTTTTATCATAAAAAATAGAAATAGGGAGAAACTAGCAGGCATAAAAGAAATTTTATTCGAGGAGGAATAACATGAAAAGTAAAGGTTTAAGTAATATATTTGGCCTCTTGCAAAGAGTAGGTAAAGCCTTTATGCTTCCTATTGCCCTATTGCCAGCAGCTGGTATTTTATTAGGAGTGGGTGGTGCACTATTAAATGTAGCTAATTTAGAAAATCCACCGGCTATTTATGAAGGACTTATTGCTTTTGTAAACTTAAGTGCAGTTACTACTATTTTGACTGTTATGCGTAATGTAGGAGATATTGTTTTTGGTAACTTGCCTTTGCTATTTGCTATTGGTATTGCCGTAGGACTTGCCAAATCAGACAAAGGAACAGCTGGTCTTGCAGGGGCTGTAGGCTTTATTATCATGCATACGTCTATTTCTACCATGCTTGTCCTAGGTGCAACACCTTTAGGGGCTTTAAGTGCTGATAAGGTACCCGCTGCTTACACTTCCTATGTTACACAGACCTTAGGAATTTTTACTTTAAATCTATCAGTATTCGGAGGGATGATTGCAGGTATTCTTGCTTCTATGCTTCATAACCGTTTTCATAAGATTCAGTTACCACAGGTTTTAGGCTTTTTTGGTGGTTCACGCTTTGTTCCCATTATAACTTCTGTAGTGATGTTAGTTGTAGGGATCTTATTAGCATTTATTTGGCCTTTTGTGCAAAATGGCATTGCTGTTATTGCTAGCTGGGTAAATCATTCAGGTGCACTAGGTACTTTCCTTTATGGAACCATTGAAAGAAGTCTCATTCCTGTCGGACTACACCATGTTTTTTATACCCCATTTTGGTATACAGGCTTTGTACAAGGGATTGTTTACTTAGCAGATGGAACAACGACGATTATCGATGGGGCCAATACAGCCTATTTCGCTCAACTTTCTAATATGTCAGGTGTTGTGGGATTAGATGCAGCAACTATGGCAGAGGTAGTAAAAGGAAGCACCCGTTTTATGGCTGGTAAATTCCCTTTTATGATATTTGGCTTATCAGGAGCAGCTCTTGCTATGTACCGTAATGCAAAACCAGAAAAAAAACAGTCCACAGGGGGGCTTTTATTCTCAGCGGCTTTAACAGCCATGATTACAGGTATTACAGAACCCTTAGAGTTTAGCTTTTTATTCGTAGCTCCTATTCTTTATGCTATTCATGCTATTATGGCTGGTCTTTCTTTTATGCTGATGGATTTACTTCATGTCTTTGTAGGTATGACCTTTTCAGGAGGACTTATTGACTTTGCTCTATTTGGTCTTCTTCCAGCAGGGGCAGGGGTTCCGACTAACTGGTTTTATATTATCCTAGTCGGTATTCTATTTTTTGGTATTTATTATATCGTATTTGATTTTTGCATTCGTAAGTTTGATTTAAAGACACCAGGACGTGAAGAAGAGGACAGGGGAGAGGGACAAGGGGAAAAATCTCAAGAAGGCTTAGCTCTTGCCAATGAAGTGATACTTTTTTTGGGAGGGAAGGAAAACATTACACATCTTGATGCCTGTATTACAAGACTACGCGTTGGACTTAATGATATTCAATTAGTTAATAAAAAAGGCTTAAAAGATTTAGGAGCTGCTGGTGTCATGGAAGTGGGAAACAATGTGCAGGTCATCTTTGGGGGTAAATCAGATAATATTAAAAATGATATGCTAGATATTATGGAAGGACGTATAACACCTGAACAAGTGATGAGTGATGTATCCCATACAAATAAGAAAGCTAAAGTAGTTACTGAACTGTCAAAAGGAGAAGAAGTTCTTGTTCCATTAACTGGACGACTTATACCACTTTCAGAAGTACCTGATCCTGTCTTTTCTGAAAAGATGATGGGGGATGGATTTGCTATTTTACCTAAAGAAGGGCGGCTTATTGCTCCTTTAGGTGGTGAGGTTATTAATGTTTTTCCTACAAAGCATGCAGTTGCTTTAAAAACAGATGCAGGCTATGAAGTTCTTTTACATTTTGGGTTAGATACAGTTACGTTAAAGGGAGAAGGCTTTACTTCTCATGTGCATCAGGGACAAAAGGTAAAGCCAGGTGATTTACTTTTAACAGCAGATATAGATAGGATAAAGGAGAAAGTACCTTCTTTAATAACACCTATTGTTTTCCCTAATTTACAAGACAATGAAATGATTTGTTTAGAGTTAGGGGATGTACAAGCAGGAGAAAAAGGACGCATAAGTATAAAGCACTAAAAAATAATTCCCTTTAAGAAAACAGTAAGACTGTAGCTTAAAGGGAATTATTTTTAAATAGTTTGAGCCTTAGGTAATTGACTCCCACATTTTTCAACTAATACGTCAAGAGGATAAGGTTTGCCCCAGATATAACCTTGAATAGTATCGCAGCGGCATTGCTTTAGAAAATTAAGCTGCACTTCTTCTTCAACACCTTCAGCAATGACTTCAAGGCCTAAAGTATGAGAAAGCTTAATAATGGCTTCAACCATTTTAGAAGTATCAGAAGTATACGTTATATGATCAATGAAGGATTTATCAATTTTAAGAATATGGATAGGAAGCTGTTGTAAATAACTTAAAGAGGAGTAACCTGTCCCGAAATCATCAATGGCGATATGAATACCTAATTCACTAAGTTCAGAAAGAACGTTAGCTACATAATCTAAAGAAGAAATAAAGAGAGATTCAGTTACTTCAATTTCTAAATAGTGAGGATCAAAGCCTGTTAATGCTAAAATCTCTTTTACCATATTGACGAAGTGAGCATCATTTAGCTGAACAACTGAGAAGTTAACAGATAGAATAGGAGGGGTTTTGAAAAATTTTTGGATACTTAAATAATTTGTACAGGCTGTTTTAAAAATCCATTTACCAATAGGGATAATATCACCAGTTTCTTCAGCTATAGAGATAAAATGGAGAGGACTTATAGGTCCTAAAATAGGTGAATACCAACGGACAAGAGTTTCGAAGCCTCTAAGTTCTTTAGTATCTGCATAAAATTGAGGTTGGTATTAAGATAGAGTTCATTATTATTAAGAGCATTTTTTAAGAGGTTTTCAAGCTCTAATCTTTTAAGAGCATAAGCTTGCATATCAGAAGTAAAGAATTCTACATTATTCTTGGCAGTTTTTTTAGCCTTATACATGGCGAGATCAGCACATTTTAGAAGCTTATAGGCATCTTCACCATCACGTGGATATTGAGCAATACCAAAACTTGCTGAAAGGTAGAACGTTTTATTTTCAACATAAAAGGGATTGGAGAGTTCATGATAGAGAGTTTCTACATAGAGTTTAATCTCTTCAAGAGAGTGCTCATGAGTAATGAATAAAGCAAATTCATCTCCCCCTAACCGACCAAGGATATCACCTTTTGCAATGAGATTTTGCCAACGTTCAGCGATTTGTCTAAGTAGATTATCTCCGATTAAATGTCCCATGGAATCATTAATTTTTTTAAAGTTGTTAAGATCTGCAAAGACAACAGAGAAATTTCTTTTATCTTTTTTAGCTTGATTAATCAAGGTTTCTAGAGTATTAATGAGAAAACTGCGATTAGGAAGGCCTGTTAGCTGATCATAATAAGCTAATTCTTGAAGCGCACCTTCTTTTTCAGTAAGCATTTGATTACAGAGGGCTAGTTGTTTGTTTTGAGAGGTAAGAAGCTCCTCAGAAGAGGCTACTTCTTCATAAAGAACCAAGAGTTCATTATGACGTTCCATGAGTTCTTGGACATGGGCATCAATTTTTTTTAAAAGAAAATATATAATGGTAATGATAATGAGAGTTCCTATGTAGGTAGCTACACCAGGGGCCACCTCTGTATTACCATTTAAAAAGACTATGGAGGCTGAAATACAGGCGAATAGGTTTAAAGAGAGGGTTGTTATATAACCTGATTTTGGAACAAATAAAACAAGAAAGACACTGAGCATGACTTGAAACTGAGAAATAAGTCCACAAAGCATAGAATAGTTTAATTTTAAGTTTCCTTGAAGGTGAGTTTGTAAGAGGGTTTTTTGACTAAAGACTGCTAAAAGAAAAAGCAGAATTCCTAAAATAAGCCTAGGAGTTATGATAGAGTTTTTTGGCTTATGGATTAAGGATTGATTAAAAGAGTTGGATATAGGAAAGGATTTGGAAAGCTGCTCTTTGTTCATAATGTTCCCCCTTTGCAAATTAAATATATTTATTTAAATTTATACTTAAATTATACAATTAAATGAAGAAGCTTGTAAATGCGTTTTGATCCAATAAATGTTTTAGTGGGTATAAAAGATTTATAGGAACTAGTGAGAAGAATAAAATTCATCTATTGTGAGAAAAGAGGGGAATGGCTATAATAAAATTAAGAAATAGTAATAATAGGAAATAAAATGTATTTATGAAGGGAGTAAGAGAAAATATGGAATATACTATTTTTGGAAATGATCTACCAGGAGTAGCCATTCAATTAAAGAATGGTGAAAGTGTCTACACCCAATCTGGTGGCATGGCTTGGATGGAAAATGGAATTAATATGGAAACAAATGTAAAAGGAGGTCTTTTAAAAGGATTAGGTCGTATGTTTGCAGGTGAATCCCTTTTTATGGCGACTTATTCATCTATTCGTGATGGTGCAGAAATTGTTTTCTCATCTACTTTTCCAGGTGCTATCATTGATTTTACTTTAAAACCTGGGCAACAAATCATTGCACAAAAAAATGCTTTTCTTTGCGCAGAGCAAAGTGTGGATTTAGGTGTAGAATTTACACGTAAGTTTTCGGCTGGGATGTTTGGAGGTGAAGGTTTTATCTTACAACGTTTATCCGGGCAAGGAACCTTTTTCTTAGAAGCAGCAGGAAGTATTGTAAAAAGAGAGTTACGTCCAGGTGAAGTACTTAAGGTAGATACAGGAAATGTTGTAGCCTTTGAAAGTAGCGTACGGTATGAAATTGAAACAGTAAAAGGCTTTGCAAACATCTTTTTTGGCGGAGAAGGTTTATTTCTTACAAAACTTACAGGACCAGGTGTGATTTGGTTACAAACGCTTACACTTCAAAATGTAGCTGCACGTATTATTCCGTTTATACCAAGTAATTCTCATTAGTTAAAGAAGAAGAATAAAAAAGAAACGGTTCTCAATAAGGTTATAACCGTTTCTTTTTGTACTTAATGAGTAGCAAGTTGCTTATAGCTTTCTTCTTTAAAACCAACCACAATGATATCATCTGTAATGAGTAAAGGTCTTTTAACAAGCATACCATGAGTGCTTAAAAGTGCAATGGCTTCTTCTTGGGATAAGGTAGGGAGCTTGTCTTTAAGCTTAAGCTCTTTATAAAGGTTGCCACTGGTATTGAAAAATTTTTTAACTTCTAGGCCACTCTGTTTGATCCATGCTGTTAATTCTTCATTAGTTGGGTGATTTTCAACGATATGACGTTCTTCTACATCGATGCCTAAGCTTTTAAGAGAAGTTAAAGCGCGTTTACAAGTAGTACATTTAGGATAATGTAAAAATAAAGGTTTCATAAAAATAACTCCTTTTACATAATAATAATTATTATGTATTTTACCATAAAAACAAGAGAGAATCTAGTCCAAAAGATTTTATTGTTTTTAGAACTTAGATGCTTTAATTAACTCGTATCTTAAATAATAAAAATAGGAGGGCAATATGAAAAAAGGAATTTTGGCAACTACATTTGCCTATATTTTATGGGGAATACTTCCAATCTATTGGAAGCTTTTAAGTAGTGTATCCCCTCTTTATATTTTGGCAAGTCGTATTGTATGGTCATTAGGTTTTTGTGTACTCATGTTAAGTATGACAAAAGAATGGAGTAAAATAAAACAAATTTGTCATAATAAAAGGTGTTTAAAGCTCATGCTATTAGCTAGTATAAGCATTACAGTCAATTGGTTTACTTACATATGGGCGGTTAATAGTGGTCATGTTATTGAGTCAAGTATGGGATACTTCATGAATCCGTTAGTAGTGATTCTCATTAGTGGACTGTGCTTTAAAGAAAAATTTAATAAATGGGAAATGCTTTCTGTAGGACTTGCAGGTATAGGCATACTCATTATGATTATAGAGTTTGGGAAGTTCCCTTTTGTAGCGCTTAGTCTTGCTTTTAGCTTTGCCATCTATGGAGCTCTTAAGAAACAAGCAAATTTGGAACCACAGATTTCACTTACCTTAGAAACAGCTGTTGTCTTCCCAATTGCCCTTATTTATCTTTTAGTAAGTGAAATAAATGGAACAGGAGCTATAGGGATACTAAGTACAGCTAAGCTGTTTCTTCTTCCTTTAACGGGTGTAGTGACGGCCATTCCATTACTCCTTTTTGGGTATGGTGTAAAAAAACTACCTTTTTCAGTTGTAGGCTTTTTTCAATATATTAGTCCTACATTGACTTTAATATTAGGGATTTTTGTGTATAAGGAAAGCTTTACTACCGCTCACCTTACCACCTTTGGTTTTATTTGGGTGGCCCTAGCTATCTTTGTATTTTCTAAAATAGGTATATTTCATTTAAAAGCAAAAAAAGAAGAGTTAAGTGCAAAAACTATGAGGTGATGTGTTTAGAGAGTTCACTTAATGGAGTTTCTTCTTGAGAAAGATAGGAGTTAGATTTTACAGAGGCTTCTAGAAGTTCATCTAGAGAAGAAGAGATAATAACATTGTATTTTTCAGTAAAACGATTAATTTGCCTTTCAAAAGAATCAGAAGGAGTTGGGCAGATTTCACGTACTGTTTCTGCTAAATCTGTAGTAAGGTCTTTTAAGATATGAGATAAGTTAAGTTGATTTTTTCGTGTCATGTATGTATATCCTTTTTTGATTTTATAGAATTGCTTACTAAAAAGAGGAGAAGCCCTTAGGAGGAGCTTCTCCTCTTTTTAGTATCTGATTTAAAAAACTTTGTCTTTGATGTACTTGCTTGAGGTCTATTTCCTTTATGAGAAATAGATTTAGAAGGAATACTTTCTGTAGAAGCTGTACAAGGAACAAGCTTACCTTCTTTAAGCTCAATAGGTTTTATATGAATGCCTAATTCTTTTCCATAAATACGAATAGCACCTAAATCTTTTGGAGTGGCGAGGCAAATAGAAACACCAGAAAGATTGCCACGAGCTGTTCGACCAGCACGATGCAAATATTCATTAGCAGTTAAAGGAAAGTCAAAGTGGAAGATATGGGTCACATCAGGTATATCTAGCCCTCTTGCTGATAGGTCAGAAGAAACTAAACATTTAACCTTACCTGTTCGAAAACGCATAAGTGCTGTTTTCCGATCTTCTTTGGTTGCTTTACCAGAGATAGAAGAAGTAGGGTGTTGATGATGATTGAGTTTAGCGACGAGACCTTGGCTATCCGTATTTTGGCTAACAAAGATAAGAACTTTTTCAGCTTTTGTTGCAGCTAAAAGTTTGCGAAGTAAATCAAATTTTTCACGGGAATCACTAAGGGTATAAAAATGCTCAATTTGAGGATTAACAGAAGTTTTAGGAGCTGTTTTCAAGATAGCAGGTTCTCGCATAAAAGTTTTAGCCATTGCCAAGGTTTTGCTGCTAATGGAAGCTGAAAAAATACATACTTGCCTATCTTTCATAACAAGATGAAGCATTTCTTGGATAGACACAGCTTGTTTATTATCTAATAAATTGTCTGCTTCATCAATGATAATGGTTTTAAGCGTATGAGGTGGGATTTTTTTCTTGCGCATGAGGTCAAGTACACGTCCACAAGAGCCTACAATGATATGTGGCTTTTCTTTGAGTTTCTTGATTTGCTTTTCCATATGCACTTCTCCCATAATTGGGATAGAAGTAATAGGAACATCACTATTTTGACTTAAAAGTTCAATTTGAGTATGAATCTGCATCACCAGCTCGTGAGTAGGTGCTAAAATAAGAGCTTGAATCTCTCTTTGAGTAGGTTTGATTTTTTGAAAAAGAGGAAGTAAAAAAGCAAGAGTTTTGCCACTTCCAGTGTGTGATTCTGCAATAATGTCTTTACCTTCTAAAAAGGTAGGTATAGTAAGAGTTTGAATAGCGGTAGGCACTGTGATATTCTGCTTTTCAAGCCCTATAATAAGTTTCTCGTTTAATGAAAAGTCTTTGAAACAAGTACTCATGATATTCTCCTTGCTTATTGTATTTTAAAACTTAGTCTATTATACACGAATAATGACGAACAGAATAGGGAAGGCAACTTAAAAATATAAAAATCCCCCCATCCCAATATAAGCGACAATCCCCCATCCAAATGTAGGGGACGATTCCATATCCCAAAATGTAGGGGACGATTCCATATCGTCCCGCAACTTAATCTAATGGAACTAAACTGAAAGTTAAATCAGTAAGAGTAAAGCTAGAGAGGAGGTGAGAAGAGACAATAACCTCTTTATCTTTAGTGATAAAAATAGCTTCTACATCTTCTAGTTTATTTACAAACGCTAACCCTTTTTCAAGACCTAGGGCAAAGACGGAAGTAGAAAGCGCATCGCCGTCAATAGAAGCTTTGCTAATAATTGTCACACCAGCTAGTTCATTCTCAAAGGGATAACCTGTTTGAGGATTTAAAAGATGATGATATTTATGTCCATTCACTTCTAAGTAACGCTCATAAATGCCAGAGGTAACAGCTGACTGGTTGGTGAGCTGCAATTTACCGATAATCGCACCACGTGGGTCAAAGGGGTTTTGAACACCTACAGTAAAAGGTATGCCTTCTCCTTTTTCTCCTAGAGCATAGACATTGCCACCTAAATTGATAATAGCATTTTGCACCCCTTTTTCCTTTAAAAGCTCAGCGATTTCATCTGCTACATAACCCTTTGCAATCCCACCTAAATCAAGGCACATACCGGAGGTGGGTAAAAAAACAGTAGAAGCTGCTGCATCTAATTTTACTTTGCGGTAATCAATGAGAGGAAGAGTATCTTTAATTTCAGAAGGTTCAGGAACCCTAGCATCTTCGAAACCAATATGCCAAAGTTCTACTAAGGGACCAATGGTGATATCAAAGGCACCTTCTGTTAATTCACCGTAATATAATCCTTTTTCGATAAGACGAAAGGTTTTTTCGTCTACCACTTGAGGATGATCACCTGCATGGGCATTGACCTCATCAATAAGTGTTCCTGCTTTATTCATACTAAGTATATCTTCTAATTCTTTAATACGTTCAAAGGCGACATCTAACAGGGACTCATCTTGCGTATCATAAAGAGCAAGAGTGACAGTAGTACCTAGGATAAATTCAGTCCTCTTGAGAGGGGAAGGCGAAGAGTGTTTTTGGCAACCTGATAAGAATAAAGAAAAGATGAGGCATAAAGTTAATAAAAAACGTAAAACATAATTCATTAGTATCTCTCCAGTTTGTAAAGTTAAAGAAAATAGTAAGTAAGGGTTATAAATAAAAAATTTATGTTATAATTATACCATGAGTTGACAAGAGGTGTGTAAAAGAAAAATAAAAAGGCTTGAGGTGAATAGATGATTAAAAAGTGGGATATAGGGATAATTGTGTTGTTACTTCTTCTTTCTTTTATCCCCTATTTATGTTTTAAGGTACTTATTTTTAAAGACTATACTGCAACCTATGTCCTAATAACGGTGGAAGGAAAGCCTTATCAAAAAATCCCTTTAAAGGAAGAACAGGAAAAAGAAGAGATTGCTATACAGACAGCTTATGGCAAAAACAAACTGGTAATAGAATTAGATCAAGTCTCTATACAAGATGCAGATTGTCCAGATTTACTTTGTACTGAGTTTAGACCTATTTCTAAGGTAGGAGAAACCATTACGTGCTTGCCTCATAAGCTTTGTGTTGAAATAGTAGGAGAAAAGCAAGACGAAGAAATGGACACACGTACATATTAGGAGAAAACAATGAAAAAAACAGAGCGACTTATTTATAAAGCTCTTTTAGTGGCAGGGGCTTTGGTGCTCCATCTCATGGAAAGAAATCTTCCCGTACCCTTCATGACACCTGGAGCAAGACTAGGGCTTGCCAATTTAGTCACGGTTCTAGCTCTTTATACTTTAACTAAAAAAAGAGAAGTTTTTGAAATCATAGGAGTAAGAGTACTTTTAAGTAGCCTTTTTGGGGGAAGTATGACAGGCTTTTTATACGGTGGAATGGGAGCTGTTTTTAGCTTTTTAATAATGGTAGGCATCAAAGAAAGCTTAAAGGAAAAGGTGAGTATTATAGGCGTGAGTGCAGCAGGAGCGGTATTTCATCATATAGGGCAACTGCTTGTTGCAACCGTAATCTTACAAAATAGCGGAGTTTTTTTGTATCTACCTATCTTATCAGTGACAGGCATTCTAACAGGTGTTTTTATAGGACTTACGGCTAACTATACGTTACCATATATAAAAAGGCTTCCTTACATGAAGCGGTTATAAAAAAAGTCTAATAGTTAGTAGCTATTAGACTTTTTCATGAAAGAGGTATGTAGTTTACTGCCTCTTTTTATTTGCTTTATTAATACCAATAAGCCCTATTCCAGATAGAAATACAACCATTAAGAAGACAGTTGTTAAGTGATTTTCACCTGTTTTAGGAGAAGTGTTATCCTGTGTTTTAGAACTTATCTGAATAGGATTATTCATATCAGTGTTTAATAAATCAGAATCAGTCTCTCCTAAAGAAGTATTATTAGGGGGATTAGAGGTAGCGATAGTGTTAAGTTCAGGGCTAGGGCTAGGAGAAGGGCTAGATTCAGGGCTAGGACTAGGTTCAGGGCTAGGACTAGGAGAAGGACTAGGTTCAGGACTAGGGCTAGGAGAAGGACTAGGACTAGGAGAAGGACCTACAGGAATTGGAGGTTCTGTTTCAGGTGGTATTCCAGGCTTATAAAAAGAATAGAAATGACCTTCTGCATCGGATTTCTTAACATTTCTTGCAATAATGCCTCCTTCAAAATTTCCACCTTCTAATAGGACATTAGCTTGTGGTGCTACAAAGTGGCCAGAAAGTCCTTGGGCTGTTAGGTTACCACTAGCATCTGGAAAGTTCCAAACTAATTTCATTCCTTCAAGATTTAATTGATCCCCATTAGTTCCACCTTCAAGAGCTTTTAATGCTTGGCTAAAAGATTTACCATTCATGTTTATATTATAAAATGAAAGAGTATAATCCGTACTATTTATCCCAGTGATAGAAATAACATATTTATGATTTACAAAATCTTGAACAGATGAGAGACCTTCAATAGAAATACTACTTGTAGTAGTAATGGCATCAAAGGGAATCGTTATATATGTATCTTTTGCAGGAGCTAATTTAAGGGTTAATATACCACTGTTTATTGAATAAGCGGATGTTCCAGCTTCAGCCCATGTAGTTGATTCGCTTTTAAGATTTGTAAAAGCCTTATCAAAGTCAATATAACCTGGAGCATGTGTAAATCTTTCAGTAAGCCAAGAGGGTAAGCTAGCATCCAGTGTATCATAATAAAAGTTAGTTACTTGATAGGGAGAACCAGTAAGCCATTTTCCTTCTTCAAAATTAGCTAGATTTTTTACGTGCTTGACATAAGTAGAAGCTACCTGAGCATCACCTATGGTATTGGGAGTGTCTAATGTTCCACCTACTGCAACGGCACTAACACAATGACCTGAATAAGTAGCTGTTAAATCTTCTTGTACAAAGTATTCATAGTCACTTAAAATATTACCAATTGTATAAGCTTTGTTATAAGTAGGTTGTGCGTAGAGTGAGTAGCTTGCGCAAGTAAATACAATAAGTGTTAAGGTAAGTATTACTGAAAATTTGAGTCTTAATTTGCGTTTTTGTCTCATTAATAGAATCCTTCCTTTCGTTTTGTTCCAGATAACATATAAAATATATGACCTTGAATTAAGTTTTATTAATAATCCTATAAGGGACTATTCATTAAGAAGTAATACCTCTATAAATAGTAGTGTTTATACTTTTTGAGCCACTATTAAAAGGCGTTTAGAAGAATCAGTTTTTAAACAAGTTGACAAAACAAGTAATTGGGAAGTGGAATGAATGTCTAAATTTTGAGTCAAAAATCTTGGAGATGTATTTAAAATATCTTTTAAAAATAAGGTTTTACCTTCTTGCTCGAAGAAGTTAAAGCTTTTTAATAGATGTCTATTATCATATTCAGCAACTAAAATGATTTCATATTTAAAAGGCTGCTTGGGGGTATAAATAAAGAGGTAATTATTCTTATTTAAGAAATCACTATTTTCATATTTGATTAAGGTTCCAAACATAGACCCATTATTCATACTGTGACCATATAGCACTGTAACAGCATCAGAAAAGTCTATTTGGTTATATTTCTCTGAATAAATACAACCAGGATAACCTTTTTGACCATCCAAATTATGATTAAGGTAGTAACTATCATCCTCAGGATGTTGGAGTATGGGGTAGTTAATTTGAGTATCAGGAATATAAATCCAGGCATAAATATGGGGGTTAAATTTCTTTAACTCATCAAAGTCGATAATTAAATCATAATTTTCAAACAAAATTTTCGGATTAGAAGAAGATGGCTGAGGTGACTTGGAAATTTCCTTTGTTTGAGGACAAGGGATGCTTTGAAGTACTTTTGTTTGAAGAGCATTATACAAAAGTTGGTTTTGATACTGAAGATAGTAATAATTTAATAAATAAAAAAGGCTTACTATAATATTAAAAGAAAATATAAAAAAGAGTATTTTTATTTTATGGCTTTGTTTATTCATTTTTTTATAATAAAAAGTACCTTTCTAAGAAATAAATAGGATAAGTTAATAAAAATATATTTAATAAAACATATTAGATAATACTTCTTATTAAGTATATGCTACTTTTTATTCTAAATCTATAAAATATTTAAAAAATAATAATTATTTAATAATTGAAATATAAAATATCTAAATATCTATAAATTAGGTAATCAAATAGGAAATGATATGCCACAAAAAATATATTATGAGAGTTTATTTGAAGTGAGATGTTCACTTAATTGATTGCGATATTCAAGAGGAGTTTGTCCCATTACTTTTTTAAAGGTAGTGGTATAATAACTAGCACTACTAAAACCACATTGAAGAGCAATTTCTAAAATAGAAAGAGAGCTATTTCTAAGAAGATGTGTACTAGCAGCAATACGTTTTTCGGAGAGGTAACTAGAAAAGGTTTGCCCTGTTACCTTTCGAAAGAGTCTACAAAAGTAACTTTTACCAATGCCTAGATGATCGACAACTTGATCAAGTGTAATAGCCTCCCGTAGATGAACAGCTAAATATTTTTTTGCTCGTGAGATGTGATAACTATATTCTCCAAGCTCGCAAGAATGGGCGGCATTTGCACAAGGTGAAAGGCAGGTTTCAGAAGGAATACTTTCCTTTGAAATAGTTTCTAATAGTGAGTTATTGGCAAGTTGATAAAGAAGCTCCATAAGATGGAGGATGCAATAATGAGGCTTAAAAGGAAGGAAGTCTTGAAGTTCTATAGTTAATGTATAAGGTCCTAGGATATAACAGCCTTGGGATGGATCGCTTTTTACAATTGGGCAGAGAGTGAAGCTTAAACCATTTTTTAAAGTATAATGAAGGAAAGCCTCTGTTTTTAGTAGCGTAATGGCTTCCATAAAAAATTCCCAAGAGAAATATTCTTCAAAAATGAGTTCAGTTGTTTCCGTATAGCCTACTTTATAAAACACATGGGTATTTGAATGAAGGGCTTTAATCGGGAGATGACTGCAAAGATAAAAGGTTTCGAGTGTTGTTTGTAAATCAATATGAATCATTAGATAAAAACTCCTTTTAGTAATTAAGTGTAATTAAGTGAAATAAAGTGAAAGAAAAAGCAATAGAGTGAAAGACAGTCGTATAAAAGGATGATAGGATAGAACATATAAATGATAACGATTATCAATATTGCTTTTGGATATAAAGTATAGCATGAGATAAATAAACTGTCAAAGGAGAGAAAAGTGGAACATTTCATGAAAAAACGTTATTTACTCCTTGTGCTAATCGTTCTTGGAGGAATCTCTTTGTTCGTGGGTGTGAGTGAATTGCGATTAAAAGACTTAATAGAATTAAATCAGAATAAATGGCAGCTTTTATTAACGAGTCGCATGCCAAGGCTTGTAGCCCTTGTTGTTGCTGGAATGGGATTAAGTGTGAGTGGGCTTATTATGCAGCAGATTAGTAGGAATAAATTTGTATCACCAACGACTGCTGCCACAACTGACTTTGCTAAGCTAGGGCTTTTAGTAGCTATGATTGGTGTGGGAGGTTCAGGGAAGCTTATAAAGATGCTAGTTGCCTTTGTTTTTGCTATGGCAGGTACTGTACTATTTATGCAGATGATGAAAAGAATCCCCATCAAAAATATTATCTTTGTTCCTTTAGTAGGAATGATGCTCGGTAAGATTGTTGGTTCTATTACAACCTTTCTTGCTTTTAAATGGGATGTGGTGCAAAATCTTTCATCTTGGATGGAAGGTGATTTATCCATGATTATGTCAGGAAATTACGAGATGATTTATTTAAGTATTCCTATTGTTGCTTTAGGCTTTTTCTTTGCTAATCAAATTAGTATTGCAGGAATGGGAGAGGAGTTTGCAGTAAATTTAGGATTAAATTACAAGGTAGTTGTTAATATTGGTTTAGGGATTGTTGCACTCATTACAGCAGTTACATTACTAACGGTAGGGAATATTCCTTTCCTAGGTTTAATTATTCCAAACCTTGTAACCTTGTATAAAGGGGATCATTTAAAAGAAGCTTTAGGACACATTGTTTTAGTAGGGCCTATCTTCCTTATTTTATGTGATGTATTTGGAAGGTTAGTTGTTTTTCCATTTGAACTTTCTATTGGTATGACAGTAGGCCTTATAGGTGGGCTTTTTTTCCTTGGCATGCTATTAAGGAGGGCAAAGTATGAAGGCTAAAATGAAAACAAGGACAGATAGTGTATTAAAAAATCAAGATAAAAATAGACTCATTATAGTAGGTATACTTGTTTTAGGTATTATATTTTGCTATCTCCTTGTGGGACTTAATGAGAAAAATTTTGCTTATGCCCTATCTAAGCGGGTACCTAAACTCTATGCCATGCTATTAACAGGAGGAGCCATTGGTTTTTCTTCCTTGCTTTTTCAAACAGTTACACATAATCAGCTTTTGACACCCAGTATTTTAGGGCTTGATTCTCTCTATATGCTAGTTAATACGATGGTTGTTTTTTTCTTAGGAGCTAATAGTTTTTTAATTAGTAATAAGAAGGCTCATTTTTTACTCAGTCTTGTGTTAATGATGGTGGTGGCAAGTTGGTTTTATAAAATGGTATTTAAGAAAGGTCAGCAAAATATTTTTTTCTTACTTTTAATTGGATTAATTGTAGGAACATTATTTGACAGCCTGACAGGATTTGTGCAAATCCTTATAGACCCTGTTAGTTTTCAGACAGTACAAAGTAAAATGCAAGCAAGTTTTAGTACTGTAAATAATGATGTACTTATTTTGGCAACCCTGATGATAGGAGGAGCTCTAGTGTATGCTTTACCTTATTTCAAGTATTTGGATGTTCTTGCCTTAGGAAGAGAAACTGCTATTAGCTTAGGGATTCATTATGACCAAATAGTAAAACGTATGCTAGTGATTGTAGTGCTTCTAACAGCAACTGCAACAGCCTTAGTAGGGCCTATTACGTTTCTCGGGCTATTAGTTGTAAATATTGGCAGATATATGTTAAGGAGCTATAAGCATGTACATCTTTTAATGATGATTTTCCTAGTAAGTATGGTCAGTGTAATAGGAGCACAATTCCTTATTGAACGGGTGCTTAATTACAGTATGAGTATAGGAATTATTATTAATTTTGTAGGTGGTATTTATTTTATTTATTTAATTATTAAAGGGAGGACGCAATGATACAACTTAGAAATATAACTAAAAGTTATCATCAAAAAAAAGTAGTAGATGATGTTTCCCTCACTATTCCAAAAGGTAAACTAACCTCCTTCATTGGACCTAATGGTGCAGGAAAAAGCACACTTCTTTCTGTGATGAGCAGATTAATCCGTTGTGAAGAAGGTGAAGTGATGATTGAGGGGCAGAAACTAGAAGAATGGGAACCTAAAAAGTTAGCTAAGAAAATGGCAGTACTTAGACAAAGTAATCATATGAGTTTACGTTTAACCATTCGTCAACTGGTTAGCTTTGGTCGATTTCCTCATTCGGGAGGGCGCATAAACAAAGAAGATGAAGAAAAGATTGACGAAGCTCTTAACTATATGCAACTTCAGGACATACAAGATAAATACTTAGATGAGTTAAGTGGCGGGCAAAGGCAAAGAGCTTATATAGCTATGGTTTTGGCTCAAAATAGCGAGTATATCCTTTTAGATGAACCACTTAATAATTTGGATATGAGGCATTCTGTAGAGATTATGAAAACTCTTAAGAGGCTAACACAGGAACTAGGCAAAACAGTCATCATCGTAATACATGATATTAATTTTGCTTCGTGTTACTCAGATTATATTGTTGCTTTAAAGGATGGAAAAATTGCAAGAGAAGGAACCAGTGAAGAGCTTATAGAAGAAAAGGTTTTAAAGAGTATTTATGAAATACCGTTTAAGGTACAACATATTAATTCCCAACGTGTATGTGTTTATTATTAAAAATTAAAGAACAATAAAGGAGAAGAATAGAGAAAATGAGTAAAAAATTATTATTTTTAAGTTTAACAACACTAGCAGTAGCTTTAACAGGATGTGGATTAAAGCAAACATCAGAAGCGATAGAGACGCCTATTCCAACGACAACAGCGACAGTGACAGAAGAAAAAGAAGCAACAGAGCCTGTAAAGGTAGTTCATGCATTAGGTGAAACAGAGGTACCACGCAACCCCAAGAATGTAGTAGTATTTGATTATGGTACCCTAGATGCCCTAGATACTTTAGGTGTAGAAGTAATAGGGGTGGCACCAGGGACACTTCCCGATTATTTAGAGAAGTATAAAGGGGATAGCTATGTAAATGTAGGAGAGCTTTTTGAGCCAAATCTTGAAAAGATTTATGAACTTGAACCAGAACTTATTATTATTGGTGGAAGACAAGCCGACTTTTATGATCAACTCAGTGAAATTGCTCCAACTATATCTATGTCTTTAGAAAATGAAGACTACTTAGGGTCTTTTAAAAAGAATATGAACTACTTAGGACAAATCTTTAATAAGGAAGAAGAAGTAGCCAAGAAGCTAGAAGAAGTAGATAAAGCAATTGAAGAAGTAAGTACGCTTGCAAAAGAAAAGGATGCAAAGGGACTTATTGTCCTAGCAAATGATACGGCCATTAGTGTTTATGGAGAAGCCTCTCGTTTTGGAATTATCCATCAAAACTTTGGGGTAACACCAGTAGATACAACTATTGAAGATGCTAAGCATGGTCAAAAAGCAACCTTTGAATATATTGTAGAAAAAAATCCAGAATATATCTTTGTAATTGACCGTACAGCAGTAGCGGGTGGTGCTACTTCAGCGGAAAAACTTTTTGAAAATGAATTGATGAAGAATACAGATGCTTATAAAAATAATCGTATCATTTATCTAAACCCACAAGCTTGGTACGTAGCAAATGGTGGTTTCATTTCCACTCAAATCATGATTGATGAGATAAAAGAAGGTCTTAGCCGTTAATTAGATATTAAAAAGTCTTTTCATAAAAGTTTAACTTGCAAGCCAAGAAAACTTTAAAGAAAAGGCTTTTTTATTTGAATAGTATTTAGTTTTTAAATTTTGTTAACTTTAATTGTAGTACCCAAAATAAACTATGATATAATATCTTTGTAGAAATTTTATAAAAAATAGCAAAGCGTTCTATTTTAGGAGGGCGAGCAAATGAAAAAATTATATCAAGTTTTTTTAGAAATGCTTAATTTAGAGGGGATAGAAGAACAACGACTTATTAATAAAGCATTAATAGAAAAAGGCTGTATGCCAGTAGGGCAAGGGAGTCTAGCTAATTTAGATGATAGAGAAATGAAGATTGTACAAGAATTAATTGAAGACAGTGACTATTATCTACTAGTAATAGGAAATAAACCTCATATAGAAACAGCTTCTCAGATGGCGTGGATTAGCCATACTTTAGAGAGCGTGAAGCGTAAAGGCTTACCTATACTTATTTATGCTTATCAAGGCGAGGCTTGTTTTGATTTTATTCAAAAGGAGCAAAGCACATCTTTGCAGCTACAAATGGAAAAAGTAAAAAAAGAAATTTGGTGTGAAGATTTTATCCAACAGTGGACAAGTAAAGAGGAGCTTTATGACAAAATCCTATCAGGCATATGGAATATGATAGAGGAACAACCCCAAGTAGGCTGGATACGTGGAGATTGTATAGGTAGACAAGTTTTACTAGAAGAAATTAAAAAATTACAACTTGAAAAACGACTCATGGTGAAGCATATAGAAGAGTTAGAAGAGCAGCTAGCAGCTACTCAAGTGCAAAATGAACAAAGCAGTACAGATGAATCTCAACTAGGATATTTTCAAATTTTTGGAACTTATAAAGAAGACAAGCAAGGTGTAGTTTTTAACTGGAAAGAAGTACTCAATCTTGATCAACTATTTGCTACATGGGGCTCTTTTTTAATAGAAGCTCAAAAGGATAAGTTAGCTCGTACAAGACTTACAGAAATTATTTGCAGGGAATATCGTTATGGCATGAAATATAGCTTTGAAATAGAAGATAAAGCTTATGAGCAACTTAAAAGATGTTTAGGACATGAAAGGTTACTTAAAAACTTTGAAGTAGAAACTACTGGTGGTGGTGTAACTGAGTTTTTAAAGCTTACTGAGAAAGGTAAACGTCTTTTAAATAATTAAAGACAAGATATGTAATAAATGAACAAAGTAGTGTGAAATCTTCATTTACAATGCGTAAAAATCTCTTTAATATGGAAGGTAGGAGAAGTAGAGACTTTTTGAGTCAAATATGAAAGAAATTGAGGATTGAACAATGGAAATGCTTAAAAAGTATTTGGAAGAACTCATTGATAAAAGTACACCAGAAAGACCTATTTGGAATATTGAGAAGATACGTAGTGGGGAAAAACCTACTTGGAATTATATAGATGGCTGTATGATTAAGGCTATTTTAGAAATGTATGCTATAACAGGAGAGAAAAAATATCTTTCTTTTGCAGATGCTTTTATTAGCTATCATGTGCAAGAAGATGGTACAATTAATGCTTATCATCCTGAGGAATATAATATTGATAATATTAATGCTGGTAAAGTACTTTTTGAACTTTATGATTTAACAGGTAAAGAGCGCTATAGAAAAGCTATTGATACAGTTTATGAGCAAGTGAAGCATCAGCCACGTACCAGTGAAGGTAACTTTTGGCATAAAAAAATCTATCCTAATCAAGTTTGGCTAGATGGACTTTATATGGGGCAACCTTTTTATATGGAATATGAAACAAAGTTTAATGATAAAAAAAATTATGCAGATATATGCAGGCAGTTTGCAAATGTAGAAAAGCTGATGAAAGATCCTGTAACGGGTCTTTATTACCATGGCTATGACTCCTCGAGACAAGCAAAGTGGTGTAATAAAGAAACAGGTCTTTCCAAGAATTTTTGGCTAAGAGCTATAGGGTGGTATGTGATGGCCCTTATTGATACATTAGAAAAAATGGATAAGAGCTATGAAGCTGAATATAGTCACTTGATGAGTAATTTCAAAGAAGTGATGAAAGCTATGCTTAAATTCCAAGATGAAAGTGGTATGTGGTATCAAGTTATTGACCAAGGAACAAGAGAAGGTAATTACCTTGAAACCAGTGGAAGTGCTATTATGGCCTATGCCATTTTAAAAGGGATTCGTATGGGCTTCTTACCAGAAGATTATAGATGTTATGGTGAGAAGGCTTTTTATGGGATCTGTGATAAATACCTCTATGAAAAAGAGGGTGAAATGAATTTAGGAGGGATTTGTCTGGTGGCTGGACTAGGTGTGCCAGATAGTCGTGATGGCACCTTTGAATACTACATCTCAGAGCCAATAGTAGAAAATGAAGCTAAAGGGGTAGCACCACTTCTTTTAGCTTATACTGAGATTTTAAGGACACAAAAGTAATTAAAGAATAAAAAGAGGATTTCTTTCTTTAAGTTTAAGGAAAGAGATCCTTTTTTGATGTAGATTATGTGACTTCTATGTGAAATGAGAGAGATAACTTTTCAAATGAAAAAAAGCACGGTATGATAAAAAGAAAGTGGATAAGGAGGGAGCTCATGAAGAAAATTTATCTTGTAGAAGATGAACAAACTTTAAGTATTCTTTTGGAAAAATATTTAGTCCATGAAGGTTACAGTGTTACGCCTTTTGCTGATGGGGATACGGCTATGGAGCATGTTAAGGATACTCCTCACTTATGGATATTAGATATTAATTTACCTGGCTACAATGGGTATGAAATTATTAAGGCCATAAAAGCCTATCATCCTAAAATGCCTGTTATCTTTATGTCAGCGCGAAACGAAGAGCTAGACCGAGTGGTGGGACTCGAGTTAGGAAGTGATGATTATTTATCTAAGCCTTTTTTACCAAGAGAGTTAGTGATTCGGACGAATAAACTTATGGAACGACTTTATGAAAAGAGTTTTAAGGAAGGAGAACAACTCGTACATATAGGAGACTATACCATTAGTCCTCAAGAACGTCTGGTGACCTATAAAGGAGAGACTATGCAGCTTACTAGTAAGGAATTTGATCTTATGCTCTATTTTTTGAAGAATAAAAATCATGTTCTTTCTAGGGAACAAGTTCTTTATGGGGTATGGGGGGAAGGCTATTTTGGCTCAGATAGAGTAGTAGATGATACGATTAGGCGCCTTCGCAAGAAGTTAAGCCATATTACTATTGAAACGATTTATGGACATGGCTATAAGTGGGTTGTGGTAGAATGAAAAGATGGTTTAAGAAATTATTACAATTTAAATCACTTACCCTTCGTATTTGGATGACTTTTATTGTATTTGCGGGAGTTATTATCTTAGCACTTTCTGGTTTATATCTAGGACTTTTTAAACGTATGGAAGAAGCTAACAAGTTAGAAGCTATTAGTATAGGACATGAGATGATGTATCAAATATTAAGTAAAGGTAATCGAGAGCTGGCACCTGATAGGACGATTAACTTTAAAAAGGTAGGGCAAATCCATCATATTCTCTTAAAGCAAAAGCAAGGTAAACCATTAGAAGTAGTTTCGATCGATAAACGACCAATAGACCCACCAAAGAGTTTTATGACTATAGGACAGCTGTTTGCAACCTACATAAAAGGAGAGACCGTTTATAAAGAAACACATAAAACACGCTATGATCATCAAGATATCTTATTTATGATGAGTACTTTAGAAAAACAGGTGCAATCAATAGAACAAGACGAGAACCTAATGCTAGTGTCCTATATCACCTATATAAATGATAATAATCTTTTATTTTTTATATTAGGCATTGGTTTCATCTTCATTATTATTGCTCTTATGGTAGCGAAGATTATTTCTAATTATATTTGTAATCCTTTAAGGCGATTAGAACAACAGGCTTTAAAGATTGCCAATAAAGAATGGGTAGAACCCATGAAAATAGAGAGTAAAGATGAGATTGGCAGGCTTATTCATTCCATTAACTATATGCAAGAGGCCCTTAGGCATGCAGACCAAGAAGAAAGACGTTTTTTACAGAGTATTTCTCACGATTTAAAGACCCCCATTATGGTCATTATGGCCCATGCACAGGCTATTGAGGATCAAATATATGTGGAAAGTTTAGAAAATACAGCAGAAATTATCAAGATAGAAGCCTTACGCCTTGAAAATAAGGTAAAGCAAATTTTGTATTATAATACATTAGATTACCTTTTAGAAAAAGAAACAAAAACAAGTGATCTCGATTTAAAAGTACTCCTTGAACAAACTATCAGTCGTTTTGAACTTTTGAATAAGGATATAAAATGGCAAATTACTCTAGAGTCAGCCAAGATACAGGGCAATAAGGAACGTCTGCAAGTTGCTATTGAAAATATACTAGATAACCAACTACGTTATGCAAAGGAGAAGATTTATATCATGCTTTATAAACAGGACAAAGATATTTGGTTAGAAATAGGGAACGATGGACCGCCTATTGAGGACAAAGATCTACCTAGAATCTTTGAAGAGCTTTATAAAGACTCAAAAGGAAAGTTTGGTTTAGGACTTGCCATTACGAAGAAGATTATTGTTTATTATGGAGGGGAGATTTCAGTAGTAAATAAAGAGAGAGGAGTAAATTTTAAAATGAGGTTTTAAGACACTTACTTAGAGAGTAGGTGTTTTTTTATTTTATCTTATATAAAATTCAGTTTGTTGGGGTATTTTACACATTATATTCCTAAAAGGAAAGGGATAAGGGGTGTTCTCTGGGATCGCAAGTAAGGGAGCTCTTCACCAGCTTCTCGGTCCTCGGATGGGTAAAATCTAAGTTCAGTCCAATAGGCTAACGGTCCTACCTATCACAAGAAAGGCACTTGTGATAACGTCCCTAAAAACAGCCTATAGGACTTCTCTAAGATTTTACATCCATCCTGTGGAGGAAGCTTGCGAAGAGCTCCCTTACTTGCTAGCC
>NZ_PEDL01000029.1 GCF_002735925.1 Sporanaerobium hydrogeniformans
CTCTAAACCTTCACGTGCAATAAGAGATGGGTTTGTTGTTACACCACAGATTACACCTAAGTCATTTGCCTTACGAATTTCTTCTGTATTGGCAGTATCCACAAATAATTTCATTTTAATTCCTCCTCGATTATTTTATTCTTTTATACTATTCTATTGATAGTGTCGTTACGTTGTCCGTACAAGTTCATTGTACTATTAATTTTATTTTTTTGCAACTCTTCTCATGCATTTATTTTGTTAAAATTAAAAAGAACCCAGGGGGTCCTTTTTAGTCTTAACTTAATTTAAAATATTTGACTGATTCATTAAGAGCTTCCATGGTCGTGGTTAAACGATTGGATAGACCTGATAAATCTGTCATGATACTCTTTTGTTCTTCACTTAGGGCATATACCTCTTGAGTAGCTTCTGTAGACTTTTCCGTTACCTGAGCAATCGTATCAATTTGCAAGAGTGTTTCTTCCTTCAGGTCTTCCATTTTTTGCATTTTATCATTAATCCCTTCAAGTTCCTTATCCATTACCTTAAGGGTTTGTACGATATTTAAGAAAATATGAGAGGTCTTATTAAATACTTCTTCTTGCTTTTTAAAAATGGTTGTTGATTTATGAACAAGTTCATTGGCATCTGTATTTTTTTCTTTGATTTGATGAAGAGCCTGTTGAACAGTTGTCGTTGAAGCCCTAGATTGTTCAGCCAAATTTCTTACCTCTTGTGCAACTATTACAAACCCCTGTCCTGCCTTACCTGCCCTTGCTGCCTCAATACTTGCATTAAGTGCTAATAAGTTGGTTTGTGTACTAATTGTATCAAGTAATCCCATCATTGCTCCTATTTCTTTATTTAACCCTTCAAGTTCTGTTATACTCTCTTCAATATGACTAAACATAGTAAGCGAAGAGCTCATGGTTTCTTTTAAGAGTGCTATACATTTCGTGGCTTCTTCGATAAATAATTTTATGCCTTGATTATTTTCATAAACCGCCTGACTCTTATATATAATTTCTTGAATGCCTTTTGCTAAGTCATTCATAGTTTCCCTACCCTTTTTAACATTTATATCTTGATAAATAGTTCCTTCAGCAATATCTCTTACTGATGAAGATAATTGCGCTACGGATTCAGCAGAGTACTCCGTAGATTGATTGAGCATTTTGCTATCTTCCAGGCTTTGCTCTGTTACCTTTGTGGTTTGTATTAATAACTCTCTTATATGCGTAATCATACAATTAAAACTCTTACATAACTCTGTTACTTCATTGTTTCCCCTAGGCTCAATTTGAACCATTAAATTGCCTTGTTCTGCTTCCTTGATATACTTCATTAGGTTGATAATAGGATCTGAAAACCTTTTAGCACTATTTACACCCACCGCTACAGCGATAATACCCGTTATAAATATAATACCTCCTATATAAACTGTTACTTGTGTAAGCTGCTTAGTTAAAGCGTGCTCTGGCACTCTAGCTATTAGGCGCCAACCATTTGAAAGGTTTGTATAAGTAATGAGATTTTTATTCCAAGTCACTGTTTCTAAAGGCTCTTGTAAGCAAATCACCTCCCACAAATCCTCTTCAATGGTTAAAGCTCCTTCCACAGTGCTATAGATGACTTGCTTACTAGTATCTACAATCATAAGACTGGAACCCTCTAGTAGCTTTGCATTATTGAATATAGGATTAAATCCTTGTAAGTGAATCGTAATGCCAAGTTTACCTACACCTTTACTTGATGGAGCAATCACATCCCTTAGTACATAAATTCCTTCTCTATCTTCTCCTAAACCCTTTTGCCAATACAATAGCCCCCCTAATTCTAACTTAGTTAAAGTAAGTAAACCTTCTCTATTTATACCTTCACCACCTGATAGAATTTCTCCCTTGTCTAAAACAAGGTGTGTGCTCTTAATATTTTCATTTAAATTAGCTAGAGTGACTATCGCTTGACTCATCTGCATATTAGCAGAAATTTTTTCTTTATTATCTGTTGAAAAGTAGTGTGCAAGTGCATTGCTTTGTATAAGGTCTTTTGCTACAAACTGATTCACACTGGTCTCAATATCACTAATAAAATTATTTGTATTTAAACCAATCTGTTCCACCATTTGTACGGTAAGTTTTTCACTAGTTGTTTTTAAAGCATTTTTAGAAATAGAGTAAGATACATAGGTTACACCCAATAGCGGTATAATAGCAAATAAAATGCAGGTTATAATTAACGAACTTTTAATCGACTTAACTTTTTTGCTGTTATTAGCTGAATGGACTTTCTTCATATTGACCCCCTCTATTTATCTTAGTACAGCTACTTGCTTTTCCTCTTAGATAGCACATCAAATGCTACTGCTACAAGTAAAACTAAACCTTTTACTGCTTTTTGATAGTTGGAGTCAATTCCCATAATAGACATACCATTATTAATAACTCCCATAAAAATAGCTCCTATTACAGCACCACTAATCGTTCCTGTTCCCCCATAGGCTGAAGCACCACCAATAAAGCAAGAACCAATTGCATCTAACTCATAGTTTGTTCCTGCTGTAGGTGCTGCTGAATTAAAACGTGCTACACACACAAGTGCAGCAACTGCACTTAAAAATGCCATATTTACATAGGCTTTAAACATAACCTTATTCGTATTAATACCAGAAAGCTTAGCTGCTTTTTCATTCCCCCCCAAGGCATAAAGATGACGTCCTGGTACAGTTCTTGAGGTGTAGTAAGTATAAATAAGTACAATAATTGCTAAAAGGATAAGAATAGCTGGTAACCCTTTATACTGTGCCAAAGAATATCCGACTGCTAAAATAGCTCCACAAATAATTATGGATTTAATAATAAACATACTGATATTTTCTAGCTCATAACCCTTTTTCGCCTTTTTCATACGTCCTGTAAATTGAATGGCAAAATAGAGTACACAAATTACAACGCAGATTACTATACAAGTAATATTTATACTCCCTCCAAAGAAGTCAGGTATATAGCTATTAAATATATTCAGAAATTCATCTGGGAAACCAGAAATAGTTAAACCATCTAAAACAATGAGTGCTACCCCTCGCCATAAAAGCATGCCTGCTAGGGTTACAATAAAAGCTGGAATACGTGCATAAGCAATCCAAAAGCCTTGCCAAACACCGATTGCAACACCTATAAGCAGGCAAATAGCAATAGCTAGAATAATATTCATTTTTAAATTTACAATAAGCGTTCCTGCTACTGCCCCTACAAGCGCTACAACAGAACCTACAGATAAATCAATATTCCCACCTGTCAAAATACACATGAGCATACCTACAGCAAGGATAACCACATATCCATTTTGTGCGATGAGGTTATTTATATTTTGAGACGTTAATAACGTTCCTCCTGTTTTATAAGTAAAAAATAAGGCAACAATACACAGTGCGATAATCATTGAGTTCTTTTTCATAAATTCTTTTAATTTAGCTATCACTTTGGCTTTGTCAAATTCATTTGCTTGGGATTCAATATTTATTTTTGCCATTCTGCATTCTCCTTTACTTGTGGTTACTTGAATTTAAAATTTGAGACATAATGACTTCTTGAGTAGCTTCTTCTTGATTCAGTTCACCTACTATACGTCCCTCATTCATGACATAAATACGGTCACACATACCTAAAATCTCTGGTAGTTCTGAGGAGATGAGAATAACTGATTTCCCAGCTGCTATAAAATCATTAATGATGCAATAAATCTCATACTTGGCTCCAACATCTATCCCTCTTGTTGGTTCATCTAGGATCATAATATCAGGGTCTGTAAACATCCATTTACTTAGTAAAACTTTTTGTTGGTTACCACCACTCAAATTTCCTACTTCTTGCTCCACCGAATTACACTTGGTCCTTAGTTTATTTACATAATCTTTAGCTACATTTATCTCTAAATCTTTATCAATATTTTTCCCCTTACTTACATTTTTCAAATTAGCTAATGTTGTATTGATCCTTATTGGATTACTCAGTATAAGTCCATTTCCCTTACGATCTTCTGTTATGTAAGCTAACTTTTTCTCTATAGCCTGTTCCACACTATTAAGTGTTACCTCTTCACCGTTAATCCTAAGAGCACCTGAAATATTGGAACCATAACTCTTACCAAATATACTCATAGCTAGTTCCGTTCGCCCTGCCCCCATAAGTCCTGCTATTCCTACTACCTCCCCTTTTCGTACATTCATAGAAACATTATCTACTACTTTACGCTCTGTATAAAAAGGATGATAAACAGTCCAATTTTTTACCTCTAGGCTTATTTCTCCAAAAGCATGTTTTTCTCTTTTAGCAAAACGATCTGTAAGTTCACGCCCCACCATTCCTTTAATAACACGTTCTTCACTAATATCATCCGTTAGTTTATCTAAAGTTTCAATCGTACTACCATCTCGCATAATAGTAATCTTATCTGCAACATAGGAAATCTCATTAAGTTTATGCGAAATAATAATAGAAGTTAAACCTTCCTTCTTGAACTGTAATAATAAATCCAATAATTTGCGTGAATCAGCTTCATTTAAAGAAGCAGTTGGTTCATCTAAAATGAGTAACTTAACATTTTTAGCTAAGGCTTTAGCAATCTCTACAAGTTGCTGTTTGCCTACACCTATATCTTTAATAAGTGTTTTAGAAGATTCTGTTAGACCAACCGTTTGAAGCAAGCTATCTGCTTTGTTATAGGTTTGATCCCAATCTATTGCCATTGTCTTTCCCTGTTCATTTCCAAGGAACATATTCTCACCAATAGTCATGTAGGGGACAAGTGCAAGCTCTTGATGAATAATAACGATGCCCTTCTCCTCACTATCCTTTATCTCTTTAAACTTACATACTTCATCTTGATAAATAATTTCTCCTTCATAGCTCTCGTAGGGATAAATGCCACTTAATACATTCATAAGCGTTGACTTACCCGCTCCATTTTCACCTACCAATGCATGGATTTCCCCTTCTTCAACAACAAGATTAACATTGTCTAAAGCTTTTACTCCGGGAAACTTTTTCGTGATATTTTGCATTTTAAGTAATACGTTTGCCAAGTTCACCCCTCCTAAAATAAGTTTGATAGAAGAAGGGGGCAATGTTTACCACATAGCCCTCCTCCAACTTATTTACCTTGTTTATTATGAATTATCTATTTTAACTGATCTTCTGTATAGTAGCCTGAATCAATTAATAATTCTTTGTAGTTATCTTTATCTGCAAATACTGGTTCGCAAAGGAAGGTAGGAACGATACCTTTACCATTGTCATAAGTCTTCGTATCATTAACAGGTACTTCTGCGCCTTTCATAATAGCATTTACCATCTCAACAACCTTTGCTGCTAAGGTACGTGTATCTTTAAAAATTGACATAGATTGCTTACCATTTAAAATGTTTTTCATTGCTGCAACGTCACAGTCTTGACCAGTTAAAACAGGGAATTTCTCACCTTTATAAGAACCTTGAAGTGCATTACTAATACCAATCGCACAAGAGTCATTTGATGAAAGAACAACGTCTAATTGTGTTCCATCTGAATAGTAAGCAGTAATAAGGTTTTCCATACGTTTTTGAGCTTCCTCTGTTGACCAGTTAAGGGTTGCTACTTCTTCAAATTTCTTTTGACCAGATACAACCTTTAATTTTCCTGATTCAATATAAGGATTTAAAACATCCATTGCTCCACCAAAGAAGAAACGTGCATTGTTATCATCTGGTGAACCAGTGAAAAGTTCAATATTAAATGGACCTGCTGCATTTTTAAGGTCAAGCGCATCTACAATGTAGTTACCTTGAATGGTTCCAACCATGTAGTTATCGAAGGTTGCATAGTAAGAAACTGCATCTGTATCCATAATAAGACGGTCATAAGCAATGACAGGGATATTCGCTTCTTTAGCTTTTGCAAGTACCGTACCTAATGAGCCACCATCAATAGATGCAATAACAAGTGCTTCACAACCATTCGTAATCATATTTTCGATTTGTGATACTTGGGTAGAAATATCATTATTAGCATACTGTAAATCTACTGTATAGCCTGCTTGTTCAAGTTGATTTTTCATATTACTGCCATCTTGGTTCCAACGTTGTAAGTCTTTAGTAGGCATTGCTACACCAATTTTATTGCTACCTGCTTTTTCTGTTTTTGCTTCTTGCTTAGCTGGTGCAGCTGGTTCACTACTTGCTGGGCTTGCTGGCTTACCACCACAACCTATTAACATAGTAGCTGTCAACATACTTGCTAATAACATACTTACTAATTTCTTTCTCATATTATTATCCCCCTTAGAATGAATAGATACTTTGTACATATTTACTGTAACATACCTGTAATAGTACTTTGTTTTTGACATTCTCTATATTTTTGCCTCTCTATCCTTTATTTAAAATGCTAGTAGTATTTTTTTGCACATACAAATAAAAGCCTAGACAAAATTGTCTAGGCCCTTACCTTACTCTACTTTATGGGAATATTAAGATAAACATCTTCTTGTGAGTGAAATCCTCCATCAATGATAACTTCTTGCATATTTTCTTTTGTCACTGCTATAGGTTCTAACTTTTCATAGGGCACAACAAAACTACCATCAAATATTGTATCTAGTATTTCTACATTTTCTCCCTTTGCAAATTTTACAGCATATTCTGCTGCCCTTTTAGCTAGTTCATCTACCTGTTTATAAACTGTCATACTTTGCGTTCCCTCCACAATACGTTGACAGGCTTCTACATCTGCATCTTGCCCGACTACACTTACCTTTCCTGCTAAGCGTCTTTCTGCTAGTGCTTTTATGGCTTGCCCTGCTACAGCGTCATTTCCTCCCATAATCCCATCTATTTTATAAGATAATTGAAGATATTTATTTGTAATGGCAAATGCCCTTTCTGGAATCCATTGTTCAACATAATGTTTATCAATTATATTTAAGTTACTTTTGGTGATAACACTTTCAAATCCTTCTTCCATTAGCAAAACATTATGGTCTGTTAAAGGGCCACAAATCATAAGGACATTACCATTTTCAGGTACTGTTTGTACTAGATTTTGAGCCATTAATTCTCCTACCTTCTTATTATCAAAAGATATGTATAAATCTACATTTGCATCTTTAATTAATCGATCATAAGCAATAACTTTTATACCTTTACTTTTTGCTTTTTTTATTACATCTGTTAGTGCCCTAGAATCTACTGGAATAACTGTAATCACCTGTACTTTTTTATCAATAAGATATTCAATTTGTGCTATTTGCTCGTCTATATCTCCATTAGCATTTTGTACATTTACCTCAGCACCTAATTCTTGAACCTTTGAAATAAATATGTCTCTTTCTCTTTGCCATCTCTCAATAACAAATGAATCTACAGATAATCCTATAACTAATTTTTCCTCTCTTACCTTTTCTTCTTCTGTGTGGTAAGAATTCATCGAACCACACCCTCCTAATGTACAGATACATATGCCTATCAAAAACCAGATTCCATGTTTTCTCTTCATTAACACTTAACCTCCTTGAATTCTGTAGGTGTTAATCCTACAATCTTCTTAAAGATACGGCTAAAATAATTGGGGTCACTGTATCCTACTTCAATTCCTACCTCCTTGATACTTATACCACGATCTAGTAACCTTTTTGCATTTTCAATTCTTATATCTGTCACATATTCAATAAAGTTTTCTCCTGTTACTTCTTTAAAAAGCTTACTAAAATAATAAGGACTAATATCTACTTCCCTTGACACTTCATCTAAAGAAATATCCTTTGCATAATGTTTTTGGATATACGCCTTAGCCTTCTCTATACAGAGCGTTGATTGATCTTTCTTTTTCGTATTCACCTCGGTACAGATTTCTGATATTTTTTGCAAAAACCATTTTTTTAGTAGCTCATAACTATCTATTTCTGTCATATCACTTAAATAATTCTTTCTATTCCTAAAATCATAGACCATCCCTTGGCTGGAAAAAACCTTTTGTTCACTATGTAATACAATTTCTAATATTTTAAGCTTAATCTCTGCCTCGCAAGAAGGATAGTTCCTTATGAGTTGCTCAAAATAGTGCTCTGTCTCTGTCCTTGCTGCTGCAAATCGACCTCGACAAATGGTATTTAATAAGGTTTGTTCCAGTTCTACTGGATACTCTTCTATATAAATACTATTAGAGGGTAAGTCATTAAAGTGAGCCACCTTCCCTTTTGAGTTTTTCATAGCTGTTACAGCTTCCCTATAGGATTCGACTAATCTTTCTAAATCCTTCACTTTTCCAATACCTATTCTAAACTCAACTTCTATCTTCTGTCTAAGTCTAACTAGCATTTCTCGAGCCTTTTCAATAATATTTATACGATCACTGTATTCTAACTGAGACTTTCCAAAAGGAACAAAAATAACAGTTTTATTGGTCATATTTGCCCCTATCACACAATCGAAGTACTGTTTGATTATCTCCCTTAAAGTATAAGAAAAACTTTGAGCTTTTACACTTGCTCCTACTACATTTGTCAAATTTCCTTTCTCTATGACATCACCATATTCCAGTACCATAACATAGCCATACTCCTCTTTAATCCCTAACAATTCATGGTATTGTAAACGATCTTCTGGACATTCTTCTTGGAAAAGTATAGCATAAATCAGTCCGCTCTCTATAATAGGTACTACAATCTCTAATTTTTCTTTTACCATTAAATCATGATTTCTCTGCTCTCTCTGCTTATTTATAAGATGTATCGCCTTTTCAATAATCTCCACAATTACCTTTTGATTAACAGGCTTATTAAGGTATTCTAATACTCCTAAATGAATAGCCTCTTTGGCATATTCAAATTTATCATAGGCAGATAAAACAATAAAAAGAGTAGAAGGACTTACCTTCTTAATTTCTTTTATAGCTTCTATTCCATTAATACCTGGCATTTGGATATCCATAAAAGCAATGTCGGGCCTAAATCTCTCTGCTAATTCAATAACATGACGTCCTGTTTTAGCAAATTCTATCACACACTCATCTTTAAAATGCTTTTCTATAATAAATTTAAGAGAATTAATGACTATTCCTTCATCGTCTGCCAACATAATTCTATACATTTTTACCTCCCCTTATGCAAGATACTTATCACACTTATGCACGTATCTAAAATGATTTTTTAACAGGCTACTGCTTTGTTCACCTTAGGAATATGGATAATGACTTGTGTCCCCTTGTTATGCCCTTCACTTATTATTTCAAATACGTCCTCTATGCCATAATAGAGCCTTAAGCGTGTGATTACATTATCTAATCCTATGCCATTAGAATTCTTAGCCTTCTCACTTCCTCCTCCTTTGCCTTGTAGAATCTCTTGAATTTTACTTTCACTAATCCCCACTCCATTATCACTGATACTAATATTAATAAATGAATCTTCCTCATATACCTTAAGTTCAATACGTCCCTCCCATTCTATATCTCTAATACCATAATTAACTGCATTCTCTACAATAGGTTGCAAAATCATACTGGGTACTCTTACCTTGATTAATGTATCCTCTACTTCTTTTTTATAATTAATTTCCCCTACAAATCGTACATTCAAGATGTGAATGTAATTATCTACTAGCTTAAGCTCTTCCTCTAAAGTTGCATCTTCGTTAATTTTTTTGATATTATATCTAAAAAAATCTGCCATATTTTCGATAAATACACAAGTTGTATCTGCTCCCTCCATCATAGCGAGCTGTGCCCCTGCATTTAGAGTATTAAAGAGAAAATGAGGATTAATCTGAGCTTGTAAATATTTAAGTTGAGCATCCTTTAGATGACTTGCTATAATCAATTCCTTTTCTTTCATGGCATTTTCTATTTCTAAATTCATTTTAATTCTCTGGATATATTCTTGTATACTAATAATCATATGATTAAAAGCTCTTGATACAATGCCTACTTCATCTAGTGCATAATTTTTGATTAAACTTACATCAAAATGACCTTTTGCAATTTCGTTTGCAGCTTCAGCTAACTCTGTTAAAGGATTAGTAATGCTATAGGTCAAAAAATAAATCAAAACAATACTAGCTATGATAACTACTATAATAATAATCGTTACTATGGTTTCTAAATACTGTAGAGAACTTAGTAGAACTTGATAATTATGTGAATTATATTTAAACTGCCCATTATTTAAGCTATAAATATATGTATTAATATGTGTAAATAGTTCTGATGCTTCCTCGTAATATTTTTTATATTTTTCAACATTACGACTTCTTTTAGCCTGCATCGTTTCGTTAGTAATTCTTAGATAATTTTCTGACATGCTTTTTATATTTTTTTCCATAAGCAATCTGTCATCATCTGTAATCTCATTATTTAAATTTCCCATCTGCTTACTATAGTTTTGTTCCCATGCATAATATTCTTGGAGAGCTGCTGAGTTTTTGGTATTCAAATAATCTGTCATACTATTTTGAACAGCTGCTAAACTTTCTATTAATTGATTAAGATTTACATTACTCATATAGACCTTATCTATTTTTCTTGTGATTGCATTAATATTGCTATACATAAAAAAATTAATGATTAAAACGATTAAAAAAGTAAACATAAAAACTGTAATAAGTTTCGTTCTAATTTTTAAGGAATACCATTTGCTTTTTATTAAACTAATCGCTCTATTCATCTTGCTTCCTCCTTCCCAACTTACTTAGGGTGTAGTACCTACTTCATTCATTTTCTGTAAGTAGATATCTAGCTCTTTCATGGTAATCATCTCCATATCCGCTGTTAAATAACTACTTACATGCCCACTAGTCTTGTATTCTTCTAGCGCCCATATGCACAAACTTCCCATTTCTTTTGAATCAATTGCAACTGTTGAATGAACAATTTGCTTTTGGATAGCTGCTAATATATCTTGTGAGTCATAGTATCCCAAAATATCAATCTCTCCTACCTTGTTGTGATCTACAACCGCTTGATAAGCACATTTGGTATCAATATCATTTAAACAAATCATAATGGAAGGTAGATGCTTAACATCCATAATAATATCCCGTATACTTTCTTCTGAACTAAAACGATTATCATTTCGTATACTTACTGCTTGGAGCTCTACAGTATCACTTTCTTTCAGGCCTTCATAAATAGTTTCTTTAATACTTGAGTAAACTATATTTTGATTGGTATCTGAACTACCTGAATCCATCAAAACTAATACGCGTTCGGGTTCTCCTTTATACAAAGCTAAAACTTGCTCACCATAAAGCTTACCTAAATTATAATTATTAACGCCTATAAAACACTGTCTCTTACTTTTAGGGTTGTCCTTTAATACCGTGATAACCATAATCCCTTTTTCTACTGCTTTATTAATAAGGTTTGTTGTCTCTTCACTTTCATCACCTTCTAAAATAATGCCATCCACATTGCAATTAGTGGCTATTTTAAGAAGCTCTTTCGTATCATAAGGTGTAGATAAGTTTTTTCCCATATATTCTACATAAGCATTGTAAGCTTTGGCTTCTGTCCTAGCCTCTTGATAAACGGCTTCCCAAAAAGGAGACTTAGTGTCACTTGTAATCATTACATAATGTTTCTTATAAGTTTCATAATCCACTTCTTTAGATAGCCCTATCGTAAAAAATTTTTGTCTAAAGTAAAAAAAACTAAACATCGTAATGATAAAAATACTCACTATGCTTATATATAAAATAATGGGTAGTGCCCTTTTATTACCCTGCCCCACCTTATTCACCTTCTTCCTCTCCTTTTGTCCGTTATTCTCTTGTTTTATTGGCTTTATGTAAGTTATCTTTTCATGCAACTCTAAATTAAATATTTTTAATTTTATAAAATTATACCATCTTTTTTGTATTAAATACACAAAAAAATAAGAATACCACTCATTCCTATGTTACTTCTAACACTTTAGTAGGAATAAATAATATTCTCTTTATTTAAGTTACTCTAAACTATAAACGTCTATCTATGTTGCTCAATATAAAATTGAAACTGATCCGAGCGATAAATCGCTTCAAAATATTCAATAATAGCTTCTTTACCTTGCATCTGCGCATAGACTTGCCCTTTAAAAAGCATAACTGGAGCACCTTCTTTAATCTTAAGCTGCAGAGCAATTTCTTCACTTGCCAAAATAGCCTCTACTGTCCGAATAGCTCTTTTTATAACAGCTCCATAATCCTTTTCTAAAACCTTATAAAGAGATTCCTGGCTAAAATCAATCTTTTCAATGCCCTTAAAAAATTGATAGGGAATGTAACTTTTATTCTTATTAATAGGAATATCATCTCCGTAAATAACACGTTCCATATAAAAAACTTCTTCATCTTGACTGATTCCTAACATCTTAGCTACCTTTTTTGAAGGCTTTTCTATCTCTGCTCTTAGCACATAAGGTTTAGGTTCAAGTCCATAACGCCTAATATCTTCACTACAGCCTGATAATTTAATAAGTCCTTGTTCAAAACCTCTGCCTTTTACAAAAGTCCCTTTTCCTTGTTTCTTATATAAATAACCCTCATTAACTAACTCATCTATTGCCTTCCTTACGGTAGTACGACTTAAATTATAAGTTTGCATTAGTTTAGGCTCAGAAGGAATGCACTCATCTACGCCAATTTCTTCATTTTCAATCATATCAATGATGATATTTTTAAGCTGATAATATCTGGGGGTAAAATTATTTTTCATTTCTATCATTATCTTAGCTACTCCCTTTTTAAACTTTACTATGTAAGTCTATTATACCCTATTCTTGCCGAAAGTCTATTTTAATACTTTATAAATTATACCTATCTAAAACTTTAAAGGAGCAAGCCAATGGCTTGCCCCTTTAAAGTTTCTTTACAAATTCTGATTTTAATTTCATAGCTCCAATGCCATCAATTCTACAGTCAATGTCATGATCGCCCTCTACTAAACGTATATTTTTTACTTTAGTCCCCATTTTAATAACTAAAGAACTTCCCTTTACTTTAAGGTCTTTAATGACTGTTATGCTATCTCCATCTTGCAAAATATTACCATTAGCATCTTTAATGACTTTCTGCTCCTCAGAAGCGTCTGTTTTACTTTGAACTGTCCATTCATGGGCACATTCTGGGCAAATCAAAAGGCTCCCCTCTTCGTAAGTATAAGGTGAGTTGCATTTTGGGCAGTTAGGTAAATCGTACATACTATCATTTTCTCCATTCCTATTCATTCTAGTTCTATTCACTTATATTAGCATACTCCTTCACTCCTGACAAACTGTAGCATTTTTTCGTTTCTTCTCTAAGGTATCTTATCAATAAATGTTTTCCAAAAAGTAAAGCTATGATTCCTCTTATCTGAAATCATAGCTTCACTCTACTACTTAACTATTTTATTTCTATTCCCTTCATACGCCTTTTCATATACTTTTATAATTTGTTCTTTAGTCGGTTTTATAAAGGCATCTTTCATACAAGTATCTTTAATAGCTTGTTCTGCTAATATTTCAAAATCCTTGGGCTCTACTTTTTCTAAAGCTCTAAGGTGTGGCACAATTCCAATTTGTTCTAAAAGCTTTCTTATAGCCACAATGCTTTGTCTCACTATTTGTCTATAGCCTAAACAATATCCCTGTGGCATCTTAAAAGCTTTTAAGAGGACTTCAAAGCGTGGTTGCACCTCACTATAATCTCCCATAAATTCTAGAACATAAGGCAGTAGAATGGCATTACATATGCCATGGGGTAAATTATAGTATCCTCCTAATGCATGAGCCATGCTATGTATCATCCCTAGACCCGCATTAGAGAAGGCCATCCCTGCCACATTTTGTGCATAAGCCATCATACGCCTAGCTTGTTCATCTCTGCCATTTAGTACTGCTTGTGGTAAATACGCATAGATAACCTCCATTGCCCATATAGCATCCTTATCAGTTAAAGGAGTGGCTCGTATAGAAAATAAAGCTTCTATCGCATGGGTTAAAGCATCCATTCCTGTAGCTGCTGTTAGCTCAGGCGGCATAGATAGCATCAAATTTACATCATTAATAGCAATAGCTACCATACAGTTACTATCAATCATAGCCATTTTAGAATGACGTACAGAATCTGTCACAATATAAAAAGCTGTAACTTCTGAACCTGTGCCGGCTGTTGTATTAACAGCCACAATGGGAATACCTGGCCGTCTAGATTTATTTACACCTTCATACTCCTCTATTCTTCCCCCATTAGCTACTACAACACTTACTGCTTTAGCAGTGTCAATTGCTGATCCTCCACCTACTGCTACAATACAATCCACTTGCAAGGTCCGAGCTACTTTAATACAATTATTTACTACTTCTACTGTTGGATTAGACTTTACCTCATAGAAAATCGCATACTCTACTTCTGCTTCTAGCAAAGTGGCACCCACTTGGCTTGCAGTACCATTTTCATATAAAAAGGTATCTGTCACAATAAGTGCACGGTGCACTTCCATTTTTTTTAGCTCCTCTGGTAAAAGCTTTAAGGCTCCTTTTCCAAATAGACTTAATTTTACTGCACTTATACGTTCTCCATCCATTACTTCCCTCCTCATCTCACAGCATGACATGCAACTTGAATAGGATCCCACATGGTATTTGTTGAAGAAGAATAGATAAAGTTCACTTGTGCAAGTGCTTCAGTAGTCATGCCTGCTGCTATGGCTACTGCCAGTGCATTGATACGAGCACACACATTTTTTTTGCCCCACGCCTGGGCCCCTAAAATTTTATGTGTTTGTGCTTCATAAATAAGCTTAATGGCTATCTGATTGGGATTAGGACAGATGCTAGGCCTATCATTCGCCACTTTCATAACGGTCTGAATAGCTAATCCCTTTTGTATGGCTTGCTCCTCTGACATACCTGTACGTGCCATTTCCATCTGAGCAATGTGTAAGGAAAGTGTTTCCTCTGGATTTTCTATAGGTGCTGTACAACCTCCTATTGCATAAATATCTGAAATAGAAGTCTTTAACTCTTTATCAATAATAATAGCTCCTTGCTCATCATGGGCTATAGGTGTGTGTTGCAATAAAAAAGTATTGGGACGCGTTATATTTGTAGGTATCACAAGATCACAAGGATAAGTTCCTTTATCCGTTTGTACATTCTCAACGAAGGTGCCTCCCGTAAAACCTGTTACCCTTGCCCCAAGGATGACCTCCATGCCTTGTGCCTTTAATTCTTTCATAATATGACTAGCCACTTCTGTATCAAATGAGGGTAAAAGCCTTGTAGACTCCTCAATAAGACGCACATTTCTTCCTAACTTTAGAAAAGCCTTTGCTATCTCTAGCCCTGCAAAATCACCACCTAAAATAGCAATATCGCTCACATAAGGTGTTTTAGTAAATTCCTTTAGAAAGATTAAATCTTCTACGGAATTAAGTACATGTACACCCATTTTATCAGCACCAGGAACATGTGGGATAAGACTTGTAGAACCTGTTGCGATAATTAACTTATCATACGTATCTATAAAGCTTTCATTAGTCCTCAAATTTTTAATTGTTACCCTTTTAACAGCTACATCTAATCCTATTACCTCATGACAGTAATTTATCTGTATATTTTCTTTTTCAAGCTCTTCTCTTTTATGGGCGATTATTTCCCCAATACTGCTTTCTTTTTTCCCAAGATAATAAGGAAGACCATAGGTACCACATGCCATAAATCTACCTTTCTCGTAGGCAGTTATTTGCACATCACTTTCAGTATCAACTAATTTATGGATAACAGAATTACCTGCTATAACGCTCCCTATAATAATTATTTTCATCTTATTATGCCTCACCTTCTCCTTTTATTTGCCCTCCACAGGTGGTGCATCTACAATACCTACTATAAATGCATCAATGGGTGCCTGCCTATCGATTGCATATTGTGTTGTAGTATCTGTTGTTACAAGTACCATTTCCCCTATACCTGCCCCAATACTATCACCTGCTACAATAAGCTGATTTATATTGCCATAAACAGGCTCTATAAGCAAAAGCTTATAGCCTACTAGGTTGGGCATCTTCCGAGTCGATACGACTGTGCTTTTTACTGTTCCCAGAATCATCTTTAAGCCTCCTTCTTATCTAGTACTGTAACATACTGACCTTGTGATAGCCGGAAGGCATTCCCATCATCTGTATCGATATGAAAGTCTAGCCAATAGTCTGCTCCTATACGAACGGTTACATTATCCATGATACCTGCCTTAGCTCCCTCTACTTTTACACATACCTTGTCACCAGCACTTACGTTAAAATAAGTAGCTTGCACTGGAGACATATGAATGTGCCTATCTGCAATAATAACACCTTCACTTAGTAGACATTCTCCCTGTGGTCCCCTTAGGATAACCCCAGGTGTATGGGCTATGTCTCCCGATGTCCGAACAGGAGGAGAAATCCCTAGTTGCCTTGCATCAGAAAAAGCAACTTCTATTTGTGTCTTATGTCTTGCCGGTCCTAAAACCCTTACCTTTTCAATACTTCCTTTAGGGCCAATAAGCTTTAAGGTTTCTTTACAGGCAAACTGACCTGGCTGGCTAAGTCCCTTCTTAAAAGTCAATTCGTAGCCTTCTCCAAATAATTTATCTATTTCTTGCCGTGATAAATGAATATGGCGTACAGAGATACCCGTTGGTACTAATTTCTTATTCTCAGCAAATAGTTTCGTTATTTGCATTTCTCGCTCTACCCTATCTCTAATAATCCCTACTATCTGCTCCTCTGTTACATTATAATACACCATGGTCTTTCCCTACTCTTTTGATAAAAGATTAACGCAACTTAGGCATAACAGTTGACACACTTGTATGAGGACGTGGAATCACATGTACAGATACACACTCTCCAACGCGTGAAGCTGCCGTTACTCCTGCCTCTGTGGCTGCCTTCACTGCCCCTACATCACCTTGTACCATCACTGTTACAAGTCCTGCACCAATCTTTTCACTTCCTATTAAAGAAACATCTGCTGCTTTAAGCATTGCATCTGCAGCTTCAATACTGGCTATAAGACCATAGGTTTCAATCATTCCTACTGCTTGCAATTTAACAACCTCTGTTTTAGTTACTTCTGCCATTTTCATCAACTTCCTTCCTTATTTATAGTAATCCTATTATTTCGTAGCTGGGCCTGGCTTAGGTAAAATATGTATAATATCTGCATGTGGACGTGGGATAACATGTACACCTACTAATTCTCCTACACGAGAGGCTGCTTCAGCCCCTGCTTCTGTTGCTGCTTTCACTGCTCCAACTTCCCCTGTTACAACTACTGTTACAAGTCCTGCACCAATTGTGTCTGAACCTATAAGCTCTACATCTGCTGCTTTTAGCATTGCATCTGTAGCCTCTATATTTCCTACAAGACCTTTTGTTTCAATCAACCCTATTGCTCTCATACTCTTATCCTCCTCATACTCTTATTTACTTTAAACTTAGTACTATAGGTACCAATACCTCTACCTTTGACATTACTTAAACAATCCTTAAGCCTCCCTCTGCAAGCATGCAACGTCTGCGCCTTGTAAAACTCCTTGCACACGTTATCCCTTCACCCGTTGGACCTGCAATAGTCATTGTAGTATGTCCTTCTCCCCCAATACCTACTCCAGCCATGGTAGCACTATTCTTTACATAAATAGTTGTTTCAATAGCACGTGCAAATTGTGTCATGTGATTTACGTCCTTTGAAAAAATTGAAGCAGTATGTCTGTTACCTTGTTCAGCTAAAACAGCTTTTTGCATAGCCTCTTCAAAATTTTCACACCTTACAATAGGCAAAATAGGCATGAGTTGCTCTACCATAACAAAAGGATGATTGGCTGGCACTTCACAAATGATTAGCCGACACTCTTTTGGTGCATAAATGCCTATACTTTCTAAAATACACGTAGCATCTTTGCCTACCCAGTCTTTATTAACATCATAATTACCGTCTGTCTTAAGCACAAATACTTTTTCTAATAAAGTATGAATTTGATGGTTCTCTATAAGGTATGCCCCTTGCTTTTTCATATTGTAGATAAACCCCTGCAAATGAGAGGACACCACAAAAACCTCCTTTTCTGCAAAACATAAGATGTTATTATCAAAAGAAGCTCCCTTATAAATTTGACTTGCAGCTAACTCTATATCTGCTGTTTCATCTACAATAACAGGGGGATTACCAGCTCCTGCTCCAATGGTCTTTTTACCGCTATGTAAGAGCTTATTAACCATTCCCATACCACCTGTACCTACCATTAATCTAATTTGGGGACTAGCTGCAAGCTTATCTACATTTTCCAAGCTAGGTTCTCTTGTCATCGTAATCAGGTTTTCAGGTCCGCCCGCTTCTAGGATAGCTTTATTTAAGGTTTGCAAACAAAGTGTACATACTTTCTTTGCCCTTGGATGCACATTAAAGACAACTGCATTACCACCTGCAATCATACTAATGGTATTATTAATAATCGTTTCTGTTGGATTGGTTGTAGGGGTAATCGCTGCTATCACTCCAAAAGGTGCATACTCCTCTAGCATCAATCCTGAATCTCCCGTCATAGCTTCTGTTATCAAGCATTCTGGTCCTGGCGTACTATTGATAACTGCTAAATGCTTTTCTAGTTTATCTTCATAGCGTCCCATTTGAGTTTCCTCTATAATAAGATGACACCATGTTTCAATATTTTGACGAGCTATACGCCTAATATTTTCAATGACTCTTTGGCGTTCATATATTTTGTAATGAGTTACCCAATCAATTTGAGCTTTATAAGCTGCTTCAATAGCCAGCTCTACATCCTCAAATACACCCCATTCCCCTTTTATATTTCTTTTTGGGGGTGATTCTGTTGCTGTATAAGATGTAATAGTTGAAAATTCATTTGCACTTGTCTCTTTACTTAAACCTGCAACTACACTTTTTACAATTCTCTCTATTTCCTGCGTGCTGATGTCCATCCATCCTTCCTCCTGTCCTATCAGCTATTAAATTGTGCCATGGTACGGTGAACAACTTCTTCCATGACGGCTGTTCTTATTTTATCATTCACATTCTCTTGTTTTTGCTCTTCTATATGGGGCATCCTTCTTTCTCCTACTTTAGGAGCTTCTATGGCTTTAGAAACTGACACTGCACTAGAGCTTTCTTCTTTCATACCACTCTTAGGAGAAACAATAGCAGTCACCCCTTTTAATTCTCCATGATAAGTTGGAGCTATTCTTTCCTTTTGTATAGGCACTGTATAATCTTCTCTTGTAGCATCTTGCATTGTTCTGTCTAAACATTTATTTGTAGTCTCCATGACAGTTACATAATATTCCGCTGCCTGTAAAGACTGATAGGCTTCCACGATATTTTCACCCCATACCATGCAACCATCATTTTGTAAAATAACCCCCTTTTGGTACTTGCTTTGCATACTTATATCTTGTCCATTATAATTCCCTTGAAGAAGTTCCATTGCTCCAAGCTTTTTAATAGCAGGTGAGAATACTGCTTGTTTAATAGAAAGTCCCTTTATTCCCCATGCATTTATCTTAGGTGGATAGCTATGGATAATACCTCTTAAACTTGGATTTTCCTTATAAATTTCTAGGTGCCATTCCCAATCTTCTGGGAGTGTTTTTGAAGATACAGTATACATTTGTTTACCATCTATACCTATACGAACAATCATATCCTGTGTAAGAGCTCCTTTATCAGCTCCTAATAGGGTTATCCAAACAGCATTGGGACCTACACGCATGCTCATACTCCCATCTCCCCCAATGACATACCCTTTTTCTTCCATACGCTTACCCACTTCGATTATTTTCTTTTTAGCCTCAAAATCAGATGGATAAGTAACACCTTTAATCGTTATCATATTTTTCACCTCTTCCTTTTGGAAGCCTTCATTCTAGAACATAGGATGTTTAGGTATATGAAGCATTGTCCTTATCTCATCTGGTGTAGCCGGCATCATTCCTTTACTCTTAATAATGTCACTTGCTTCTGCTACTAAAACTGCATTATTATCTACTTGAGTAAGTGGATTTAGATAATCACTATCCTCAAAGCCGATTCTCACGGAAGAGGCTCCCATATCTAATGCCGCTTTTATAATTTCCCAATCCTTACGATGTGCATGAGTAATCCCCCATAATACCTCCTCTCGATTAGGAAAATTAAGATAAAGACCTTCTAGCATCGCCTTTAAAGCCCCTATTGTAGCTGGCATGGCTCCAATATGCCCTAAAACAATAGCAAACAAAATAGGCTTTATAAAATCATATCGCAAAGCTAATTCCCGTACAGTATTAATCATACCTATTTCAAATACTTCTATCTCAGGTATCTTCCCATTTTTAATGATTTGTTCCACACAGTAATGTACATCCTTGATAGGATTTTGATAAACCGCATCTCCTAAATTCACTGAACCTACATTAAGTGAATTCGCCTCCACCCAAGTTGGATAGACAGGGGCACATCGCTCTTCAATGGTTAAATTAGAAACACCTCCTGTAGAAATTTCAATCACAATATCACATTGCTCCTTAATATAACGTATTGTTTCTTCTAATAAGGTTAAATCAGAAGTTAAACGTCCATTAAGATCTCTCACATGAAGATGTACCATACCAGCTCCAGCCTTACTACAAGCAATAACATCTTTAGCTATAGCACGTGGATTAATTAAGATATCCGTAGCTGCTACAGGTGCAACAGAAAGTAAAATTTTTTTCATTTTAAACTCTCCACTTCCTATTTCCAATAAACATAATGATTGGAAATAATTTGTTCAATTTGGGTTGCCTCTCGTTCTTCAATCAAATCTACCATTTGACGATGTAGCTTTATAAAATTTTCTTTTTCACCTCTCCCAATAACCTCTTTTACAGTAAGACGTCTAGAGGGAAGTGTTAATCTTGTAATATATTCTGTAATACTTACAAGCTGTGGATTATTAGTAATCATAGCTATCTGTCTATGAAAATTAGCATCCAACTCTAATACTTTATCTGCTAATGGATGGTCCTTATATAATTCTCTTTCCATTTCATCAATAGCCTTATGTAACTTTTCTGTATCTATACTATCACTAGGACGTTCCACTACTACATGAAGTGTCCCTATTTCAATTACTCTTCTTAACTCCACAAAATCATCCCAGCTGTTTTTACCTAAAATAATGTTGTATAGCATAGGGTCTAGCATTTTTTGATTATACGTCTCACTTACATAAGTTCCATCAGCACGTTTAATGTAGACGATTCCATAAGCCTCTAATTTTTTAATAGCTTCTCTTACTGAATTGCGCCCTGCATCATACTCTTGACAAAGCACAGGCTCTGTTGGTAATTGTGCTCCCGGCTCAATTTTCCCTTCTATAATATCAGTTATGATTCCATCTACTACGCGGTCTACAACAGACCTTGAGCCTATTGTAGTATCTTTTATTCTTTTATTCATCTGACAGTCTCCCTCTTACTTCTAGAAAAATATTAAAAATGATATTTTTTATAATATTTTCCATTTTATTTTAATTATATTATAATCTATCTAGTTGGCAAGACTGTTTTACCTTTTAGCTAATTCATCAAAAAGGTTGGTAATAATATAAGTTGTGGAAAAGCAATCAGTAGGGCAATAACAACAAAAGTAGCTCCTAAATAAGGCATTAAAGTTCTCATAACCTGTCCTACTCGCATATCCATCAAGTCACAAGCAACATAAATACACATACCAACTGGAGGTGTTACAAGTCCTATACCGATAACAACTGTAATTAATACTGACATAACAACAGGATCAATGCCTACTGCCATAGCGATAGGATAAATAATAGGCATAAATAAAGTAAGTGTCGCAATAGATTCCATAAACATAGTTACCACAAAAAATATTGCCAAGATAATAACGAGGATGACTGTTGGATTATCAGAAATACTAAGCATGGTATCCGCAACCCATTTATCAAATCCAGCCGTTGTTAGCATAACTGTATAGAGTTTGGCTGCACCAATGATGATAAAGATTTTCCCACTTGTTTTAGCTGTTTCAAAAAAAGCAAATTGAATGTCCTTCCATTTGAGCTCTTTATAGATAAGTCCTCCTGCAATAAGGCCATACACAACAGCTATGGCTCCTGCTTCAGTAGGAGAAACAAGTCCCGTTGTAATGCTTCCTACAATAATAATTGGCATTAATAAAGCAGGCATTGAATGCCAAGCATTCATTAAAATTTCTTTTATACTTGTATGACCACTCTCCTTAGGAACCCCTTCTTTTTTAGCCAGAAAGTAAGAAACTATCATTTGTGCAATACCTAATAAGATACCTGGGATAATACCACCTAAAAAAAGTTTTCCTGTAGATATCCCTAAAATACCAGCTATAACAACCATAGGAATACTAGGTGGAATAATAATACCGATTGTAGAAGAAATGGCTGTAACAGCAACCGTTAATTTTTTGCTGTACCCCTTTTTAACCATCTGTGGCATCATCATCCCTGAGACACCTGCTGTATCCGCTACAGCAGAACCAGAAATACCTGCAAAAATCATGCTAGAAAGTACATTTACATGAGCAAGTCCGCCGGTAAAATGTCCTACAATAGAATAGCAAAAATCCATAAGTCGCTGGGAAATACCACCTTTACTCATGGTAAAACCTGCAAATGTATAAAGAGGAATGGCTAGTAAGGCAAAAGAATTCATTCCCTCAAACATACGTTGTGCCACCGTAACAAAACTTCCTCCATCTAGAAAAAGTATCCCACCCATTGCAGCTAGACCAAGAGACATTGCAATAGGTAAACCTAGACCTATTAGAACAAAAAAGGCGATTAGTAACCATGCTATCATACTGTTTCCTCCTTCTCATGAGTATTTTTATACTTTAAATCCACCACTAAACTGATTATTACAGAAACAACGCATAAAGCTGCAGTAATAGGAATCATACTATACACATGCGCCATTTTAAACTTTGGCATAGTTGATATAGTTTGTTTCGCTTTAGTTGTGAGTATATAACCACTGTAGAAAATGCCCAAATAAAAACAAGCGCTTAGAAGAGCCATGAGTATGCGTTGTAATTTATTTAAAACAGGATACTTTTGAGCTAAATCTTCCGCTAAATTTACTCGAAGATGTTCATTTTTAGCAGTAATAGCTATCCCAACAATAAACATCGCCCATACATTAAGATATTGTGAGCTTTCCATATACCATTTCACTCCACCTACTCCTGGCATATAACGCATAATAATATTAAATACTAAAATAGTCATCATAAGCCCACATAGAACTGAAGAAATTACAGTTGTTAGTGTATCAATTACTTTTTGTAGTTTAAGCATATGCACTTCCCCTTCTTTATTTAAATAGGAGCAAAAGACTTTTATCTATTTGCTCCTTAAGATTTAATAAATCTACTAAGTTATCTACTTTCTTTCCAAGCTGCAAAACGTTCTAGTAGATTACCATAAGTTTCTTTAGACTCTTCTGCAACACTTGCTGTTGCTTCTGCAAAAAGAGAAATATCTGGATAATTAACCTTTACACCTTTTTCTTCTAGCTTACTCACAAGTTCTTGTGTTTGCTTTTTATTCAGCTCTCTGTTAAAGGTAGCTGAACTTAAAGCAGCTTCACTTACAATCGTTTGTTGCTCAGGAGATAATTTTTTCCAAGTTGATTCTGCAATAGTAAAGCACATGCCTGAGTAAATATGGTTTGTTACTGATAAGTAACCTTGAACTTCATATAAGTTGTTATTGTAAATAACGGGAATAGGATTTTCTTGAGCATCATATGTACCTTGTTGTAACGCTTGATAAAGTTCAGAGAATGCTAGGGGTTGTGGATTGGCACCTAATGCTGTCATTGTAGCCATAATAATAGGGTTTTCTGGTGTACGGATTAAAATATTTTTCATATCTGCTGGCGTTTCAATAGGCTTTTTACTATTCGTTACACAACGGAAACCATTATCATAGTGAGCAAGTACACGCATGTTTTGATCAAGAAGAAGTTCCTCTACTTCTTTTTGAATATCGCTATCCATAAATGCCCACGCAGATTCAAAGTCTGAGAAAGAAAAAGGTAAGGCTGAAATACCCATTTTAGGTTCATAAGTTGCAAAATTTGAAGCATCTGTAATGATGATATCCACTGTTTTAGAATCTAAGGCAATAGAACTAATAAGATCTGCATCTCCACCTAACTGTCCTGATGGGTAAAGTTCAACTGCAACTCCCCCATTGGTTTTTGATTCCACTTCTTCTTTAAACTGTTGGGCTCCCTTTGCACGCGGATCTTCTTCATTTGTTGAAAAACCAATTCTTAAAACTATTTTTTCTTGAGCTGTTGTCTGTGTTTCTTCCTTTGGCTTACTTTCTGTCACTGGAGCTTCCTTTGCATTCTCTTGTTTAGTAGAAGCCCCTCCACATCCAACCAACATACTCATAGATAATACACATGTTAAAACGAGAGCAAATACTTTTTTCATCTCAATTTCCCCCTATTTATCAAATTATTTAAATTTTCTAATCTACTATTATTCCTTTTGCTATAAGTGCTTTTTTTAGTTCTATGGCACCGAAACGTGGGCTAGATAGCACAGTCTTTTTACACCTTTCTGAAATATACTGTTCACAATAGGCCATAGAACCTTGTGCAAATAAAATTACATCAACTTTGTTTGCTACCTCCTTTGCATTTTCCTCCATAAGTACTTTAAATTGCTCTTGATCAAGTCCAAATGCTCCATCTACTAGCACATCTGTTAATTCTACATGTTTATCAAGTTCTCTAGCCACACGTTTGATCGTATTTTTAGTCGGTTCCAGGGTAGTTGATAAAGTCGCCATGATTGCTATTTTTTCTCCTCTTCTTACTGCCTCCTTACACATTTCTTCATCAACTCGAACAATAGGCGTACCTAGGTACTTAGCAGCTTCTTGCATTACATCAGCTACTTCACCTACTGATGAGCAAAGATTTAACATAGCATCTACTCCATCATTAACTGCTTGCATATACATACTTATTAATTTTGCTGCTGCTGTTTTTGTAACATAGCCTGCATTACGTGTTTCTGCCAAGATACTTGCATCTTGGTAATTACATAACTCTATATTTAAACCAAGCTGCTTTTTCACCTCTTCTTCTACAAGTTCAATAAGTTCCGGCGTCGTACTTGTATAAATAAGCCCAATTTTCATAAATAATCTAGCTCCTTTTCTCTCAATATTTTAGTTCTATTTTAACATCCTATGTTTAACATCCTATGTTTAAATAGTAATAACTTTTTTAATTTTTGTAAATTGATTATTTTTATAAATATATTATTTATTTTTGTATACTTTTAATAGTTTTTTATTTAAAATTATTTTTATAATAAAATATTTAACAATAATAAATCAAAAAAGTCTTATTAAAAGCTGCATTTTTCACAACTCAAATAAGACTTTTAAATCATTAATTGTTCATTTTACCTTTTAGTATCTCAACTGCTTCTCTTAATGTTTGTACTTCTCCAACATTTCCCGGAAAAATAATATAGGGAATACCAGGAAATTTACTTTCTTGTCCAATCTTCCATACTGGAATGCCTGGACGAATCTGCCCAAGTACAGTAGCTCTTTTTACTTTTAAAGCCTTTGTCCCCACATCACTGGAAGTAATGCCACCCTTAGCCATGACAAAAGCTGGTGTAACATAAAGATTACCTACTAATGCCTGTACAGCCTCTGATATTTGAACTGAACGAATAAGTGCTTGTTCTTTTGTATCATTATCTACCTCAAGTAAAGTACGTTTTGTAGCAATTGCTACTGTTACTCCTTTATTAATCCACTCTTCACTTTTCTCTACAATACGTTTTACCTCTTCTTCAAGTCCACCTTTTTTAAGCACAAGGTCCGAATTCATCTCCATGAAAACAATATCTTTAAGCTGCTTGAGTTCCTCTAACTGAGCGGTTGTTTTTTTTGTATGAGAACCAACAACGATTATCCCACCTTTATTGCTTTGATTATTAATCATTTCTTCTTGTTTTAAAAGAGGTTTATCATCTATATTTCCCAATGCTTTTACAAAAGCTGCTGCTGTTCGGAACATAAAGCTTTTCCCTTTTTCCATAGCACGGTATAATGCTATACAAAAAACCTTCACATCCCTATCATCGATGGCATTGACTACTATCTTACCAAAATTCTTCACAGCTAATAACTGTGCTTCTATTTTATCAAACTCTAGATTCCATAAACTCTCTAAGGAAATATAAGTCACATCAGCAGCCTTATATTCACCCTGTGTCTTTTCTTCAATATATTCACCTAAATGTGAAGAGTTATAACCAAAAGTTCTATCTTTTGCAAACTCTGTTTGTCCAACTGGGATAAGCCTATCGTCATACTTTACATAATGGATATTATCTATAGTAAAGCGATTACCCTCCCTAAAGTAAGGGCATAAAATTTCTCCATCTACTTTCTTTCCACCTCTTTGTTCTACTATCTTACATAAGAGTTTTGTTTCTAATGGATAGTGTCCTCGCAAAGTAGAATCACCTCTACTTACAATTATATATTCTTTACCGCATTCCTTAGCCACCTTATCAATATTTTGAGCAATTTCTATATGGACTTTAGTAGTTTGTTCTACAGTAAAGCTTCTTGAATTAGTAAGTATAAAAAATAATTTATTTATTTCTTGAAATCCTGTCCTTAGGCTTTCTAGTGACCAGTCTGTATAGACAGAAACATCATGCACTGTCTGAACACCTGTGGGATCATCATCTAAAACAATTATTTTTTTATTACTCCTTGTAACTTCTGTTGTAAGAAGCTGGTTTACCCACACATCGTCGATCTTAGGATGTATTTGTAAGATTGCACTATTTATTTTAGGTTCCATTTTTGCCCCTCCCCTTTAACATACCCTCTACCTATTTTATTCTATATTGAACTTGCCTTTGGGTATTTCCCTGAATTATAGCATCAAACATCCTATGTTTCAATTATTTTAATATTTCAATTTAATTTATATTTATATTTTATAATATTTTTCATCAATTTAGTTTATTGCATTGTATATATTTAACATATTTTTCTATCCTCAATATCTTAATTTTTTCTAAGCTATATCCTGCTATCTTTTTACTTATTTTGTCTGGATCACTTTAAAAGCTTGAAGTGCTCCTATTTACTTGTTATCATTAGAAAAATTTAATCTTTATTTAAGAAAGGATGACTATTATGAAAATCATTTCTGCAAAAGATTATTATTATATGAGCCGTATGGCCGCTAATATCATCTCTGCCCAAATAATCATGAAGCCTCATTGTGTTTTAGGTCTAGCAACTGGTTCAACACCTATTGGTACTTATAAACAACTTATTCACTGGCATAAAAAAGGTGATTTAGATTTCTCTGGGGTTACTTCTATTAATCTTGATGAATATAAAGGACTTTCACCAGATAATGACCAAAGCTACCGTTATTTTATGAATCATAACTTCTTTTATCATATTAATATTAACTTAAAAAATACCTATCTACCTAATGGCCTAGAAAAGGACTCTGAAAAAGCATGTAAAGATTATAACCATATTATCCAAACAAGTGGTGGTGTGGATTTACAACTTTTAGGACTTGGACTTAATGGTCATATTGGTTTTAACGAACCAGGTGAGGCTTTTGAAAAACAAACCCACTGTGTAAATCTCACACCAAGTACTATTGATGCTAATTCACGTTTTTTTGAGAATCCAGATGATGTTCCTAAACAAGCTTATACCGTAGGCATTAAAACCATTATGCAGGCTAAAAAAATCCTTGTCATTGTAAATGGTGCTAATAAAGCCGATATTGTTAAAGCAGCTTTTTTTGGCCCCATTACACCAAGTGTACCTGCTTCTGTACTGCAACTTCACAATGATGTTACTTTAGTTGGTGATGAAACGGCACTTGCTAAACTGGATTTAGCTCAATAAAACCTTTAGAGGAGAGATAAAAATGCTTATAAAAAATGGACTTGTTTTTACAGATAGCTATGTATTCTTACCAAAAGACATTCTCACTACTAATCATCAAGTCACTGACATACTTCCCCCATTTACTGATTCGTTTAAAACAGCTCTTGACGTTTATGATGCTACCAATTGCTATGTTATTCCAGGCCTTACAGACATTCATTTTCACGGATGTATGAATCACGATTTTTGCGAAGGAACACCTGAAGCTATAGAAGCTATAGCCACTTATCAATTAAGCCAAGGAATAACGACCATCTGCCCTGCAACAATGACTCTACCCAAAGAAACATTAATTCAAATTTGCCAAGTAGCAGGAAATTATAAACCTCTGAAGCCTCAAGCAACTCTCTGTGGTATTAACCTTGAGGGCCCCTTCCTTTCTTTAGAAAAAAAAGGTGCTCAGAATGCAACTTATCTACATAAACCAGATAACACCATGCTTCGTCACCTTCTTGATGCCTCTCATCAACTTATTAAGCTCGTTGCTATTGCACCTGAAGAAGAGGGCGCCCTTGAATGCATCAAGCAATTTAAGAAAGAAGTTGTCTTTTCCCTTGCCCATACAACTGCTGATTACGATAAGGCTACTCAAGCCTTTAAGGCAGGAGCTAGTCATGTCACACACCTTTATAATGCCATGCCTAGCTTTACTCATCGTGCTCCTGGTGTCATCGGGGCTGCCTTTGATGCTCCTCATTGTCAAGTAGAACTCATTTGTGATGGTATTCATATCCACCCTTCTGTCGTACGTGCTACCTTTAAGCTCTTTGGTGATGAGCGTGTTATTTTAGTTAGCGATAGCATGATGGCATGTGGCATGCCTAATGGTAAGTACAAACTAGGTGACCAAACCGTACACGTTAATCAAAATCGTGCCACACTAGAAGATGGAACCATTGCAGGAAGTGTTACTCACCTCATGGACTGTATGCGCATAGCTGTCTCAATGGGCATTCCTCTAGAAAGTGCTATCAAAGCTACTACGATTAACCCAGCTAAAAGCATTGGCATTGATAACGATTATGGTAGTATCACTCCAGGTAAAATAGCCAACCTAGCTATCCTTAGAAAAGATCTCTCTTTGCAAGCTGTTATTTTTGAAGGTAAGCTAATTGATTTTTAAGTTATAATTAAAAGTCCCTTCCACTGACTACTAAAAGCAAGTGGAAGGGACTCTTAAAATTTTAGTTTATCGAGGTGTTTTACACATTAGACTACTAAAAGGAAAGAGATAGGGGGTGTTCTCAGGGGCCGCAAGTAAGGGAGCTCTTCACCAGCTTCTCGGTCCTCGGATGGGTAAAATCTAAGTTCAGTCCAATAGGCTAACAGTCCTACCTATCACAAGAAAGACACTTGTGATAACGTCCCTAAAAACAGCCTATAGGACTTCTCTAAGATTTTACATCCATCCTGTGGAGGAAGCTTGCGAAGAGCTCCCTTACTTGCTAGCCGAAGATTCATCCTGTTCCTATTTTTTTAT
>NZ_PEDL01000002.1 GCF_002735925.1 Sporanaerobium hydrogeniformans
CAGTTCGGTCCCTATCCGTCGTGGGCGCAGGAAGTTTGAGAGGAGTTGTCCTTAGTACGAGAGGACCGGGATGAACGGACCACTGGTGCATCTGTTGTCTTGCCAAAGGCATAGCAGAGAAGCCAAGTCTGGAAGGGATAAACGCTGAAGGCATCTAAGCGTGAAGCCCCCCTCAAGATAAGACTTCCCATCCAGAAATGGAGTAAGACCCCTTAGAGACTATGAGGTAGATAGGCTTAGGCTGTAAGTGCAGTAATGCATGTAGGTACTAAGTACTAACGGTTCGAGGGTTTGACCTAACGAAAAAAGGTTAAAGTCGTAGTATTTGTTTTTGAGAGTATTAGAGATGAAAGCACCCAAAAGGGTGTTTTTTTGTTGTCTAAGCGTAATAAAGGTATATAGTGCTTAACGAGGAGTAAGCTTGTAGAAAAGTCCTTACCATTCTTATACCTTGAGGTTTTTGGAGATGTATAGTATGATTCAAGATAGCGATGTAAAAAAGGAATAGATGAGTTTATGAAGAATAGAGGAGTAAAAATGATTTATTTAGATTATGCAGCGAATACACCTGTTCACCAAGAGGTACTAGAACTGTTTTATAATACAAACAAAGAATATATTGCTAATCCTAATGCAACACATTTATTAGGTAGGGAAGCTAAAAGTTATATGGATGCTTTAACAGAAAAGATTGCAATAGAACTGGGTGCAAAATCTTCAGAAGTCATTTATACCTCAGGAGCAAGTGAAGCTAATAATTTAGCTATAAAAGGGATTGTAGGAGCTCATAAGACAAAGGGAAAGCATATTATTTCTACTCCACTTGAGCATTCTTCTGTAGGAGCAACATTAGTTGCTTTGCAGCAACAAGGTTATGAAATAGATTATCTTGAACTATTAGAGGATGGCACAATAGATATAGAGCATTTAGAGGAATTATTACGAACAGATACAATACTTGTATCTGTTTGTTACGTAGATAGTGAATTAGGGATTAGGCAACCTATTGAAGCAATAGGTAAACTTTTAAAAAAGCACCCTAATTGCTTTTTTCATACAGATGCGACTCAAGCAGTGGGGAAAATCCCAGTAAGCTTTGAGCTAGTAGATTGCCTAGTTTTTGCTCCTCATAAATTTTTTGGATTAAATGGATGTGGTGTTTTATTAAAAAAAGAAATGCTTCAGCTTGAACCCCTTATCCATGGTGGTTCTAGCACCACAGCTTATAGGAGTGGAACCCCTGCGCTAGCACTTGCAGCTTCTACTCAAAAAGCCCTTGAGTTAGCACTTAAAGATTTGGAATCTAACTTTAAATATGTAGAAGGCTTAAATATAAAGTTGAAACGTGCACTAAAAACTTATAAAGGTGTTCGCATCAATAGTACATCAGCATCTATTCCCCATATCCTTAATATAAGTATAAAGGGGATAAAAGCCGATGATTTTCAAAGCATATTAGAAAAACATGAAGTTTATTTATCCACCAAATCTGCTTGTTCAGTTGCCAATACCCCATCACGTCCAGTTATGGCATTAACAAAAGATCGGAAAAATGCATTAGAATCTTGGCGAATAAGTTTAAGTTATTTAGTGACAGAAGAAGAAATTGAGACTTTTTTAAATATTTTTGATAAGTGTTATAAGTATTTTATAAAATAAGAAGGATAGAAGAAATGGAAAAATATCAAGAAATAGAGCAAAGCTTAATTAAAAAATTTAGAAAATGTATTTGGAGTCAGTTTATAAAAGGAGTAAGAGACTATGAACTGGTAAAGGAAGGTGATAAAATAGCTGTATGTATTTCGGGTGGAAAGGATTCTATGCTTTTGGCAAAATGTATGCAAGAGCTTAAAAAGCATAGGAAAGTAAATTTTGAATTAGAATTTATTGTAATGGACCCAGGTTATAATGAAGTGAATCGTGCGCAGATTATAGAAAATGCAAAATTAATGAATATCCCTATTCATATTTTTGAATCAGATATTTTTGATATAGTGGCAGAGGTAGAAGAAACCCCCTGTTATTTATGTGCAAGAATGAGAAGGGGATATTTATATAAAGAAGCACAGGCTTTAGGATGTAATAAAATTGCATTAGGTCATCATTTTGATGATGTAATTGAAACTATTTTAATGGGGATGCTGTATGGCGCTCAGATTCAAACGATGATGCCTAAGCTTCATAGTACAAACTTTGAAGGTATGGAACTAATAAGGCCTCTTTATATGGTAAGAGAAGAAGAAATCATTGCATGGAAAAACTACCATGAGCTTCAGTTTTTACAATGTGCATGTCGTTTTACAGAGGCTTGTTCACTAGGTGATCATCAAGGTGGTGGTTCTAAGCGACAAGCCATGAAAAGGCTTATTAAGCGGTTTAGACAGGAAAACCCATATATTGAAATGAATATTTTTAGAAGTGTGCATAACGTTAATCTTAATACTATTATTGGTTACCATGATGATGAAAAGCAATATAGCTTTTTAGATACGTACGATAAGAAAAATAGTTGACAGATGTCATAGAATTGTGTAATATAGTACAAGTAATCAGTAGTTTAAATTTAATATCTTATCCATTTATTAAAAAAGGATAAGCCCGAGTGGCGGAACTGGCAGACGCACAGGACTTAAAATCCTGCGAGCTAACCCCTCGTACCGGTTCGATTCCGGTCTCGGGCATTAAAAAGCTCCAAATAATTTAAAATTATTTGGAGCTTTTTTGACATGTATAATACAAATAAAAAGGATAGAAAAGCTTTGGATGTCAGATTGACTAAAGAAATATAAATGAATAAATACCTTACTGATAAAAAAGGAGAATAATTATAAAAATATTGACTAATCAGTCATTAGAGCATATAATGTGTAGTGACTAGTTAGTCAATCGTTAAAATTAAGATAAACTAGGCTAATTAGATTTCAATTTAAGGTGGAGAAAATGGATAGCCGATTTATTAATTTGCCAGAAGAAAAAAAACAGGCCATTATAGCTTCTGCTATAAAGGAATTTGCAGCACATAATTATGATAAGGCATCTACAGATGTTATCGCTCAGCAAGCCGGGATTTCAAAAGGAAGTTTATTTAATTATTTTAAAAACAAGTTAAATTTATACCGTTATATTTTAGAGCATTGTACAGTCTTAATGGCAGAGGAACTTATTGCAGAGATAGAACAAATAGAAGAAATCGATTTTTATGATCGTTTAAAAAAAATTACCCTTCTTAAATATAATAGTATTTTAAAGCATGGAGAAGAAGCTCAGATTTTATCACAATATTTTTTTAATCCAATAAGTGCCCTAAAAGAACCTATACCTATTATTGAGAGATATCTATCAATTAATGATGAACTTATTGATAAATACCTCATTCAATATATTGATGAGAGTAAATTAAGAGAAGGTGTTACAAAGCAGGATGTTATTTTTATTACCTTTACCTTTGCAGAAGCTATTGGAAAGAAGCATGAGGAGATGGAACGTATGATGCTTTTAGGGAAAATGCCTGGTATGGAGAAGGGACTCGCAGATTTTGATAAATATATTGAAATTCTAAAGCATGGTGTGTATAAAGTTTAATATAATTGTAGCTTACTCATAAAAGTACTACATTTACTATATATGATTTAAAAGGGTAGAGGGGGTTGAAGGGTAAAATAAGTTAAGGATATGCTCAGTAAGCATTTATAATAAATAGGAGGCTAATATGAAGAATAAGAAGTTATTAATAGGAGTTATGGTTGTTATATTGATAGGAGCTTTTGTTGTGGTTGCTGTAGCTAAAAAACCAAAGACAGAAGAGACAATAGGAGGACTCAAGTCAGGTCCAAGAGTAACTGTAGAACGTGTTAAAAAAGATAATATTCAAACCAAAATTTCATCAAGTGGAAAATTAGAAGCTGAAAATACATGTACAATTTATGCAGAAACACCTAATACAGTTGTAGAAGTACATAAGAAAGCAGGAGATCTAGTTAAAAAAGGAGATGTCATTCTTACCTTAGATACGGCAGCTCAAGTAAAGACAAGTAAGCAAATAGAAGCCTTAGAGCTTAAATTAAAAGCAGCCCAAGATGAACTCAATAAGCTTTTAGGTGCTGGTTCTAAGGAAGAGATATTAAGTGCGCAAAGTGCGATTTTAAATGCAGAAGTAGATGAGCAAAATACAAAAGATGCTTTAGATAGCAAAAAGACAGAACTAGAAAATTTAAGAAGAGATTTAAAAACCTCACAGCTTGAATATGATGTGCAAAAGCAATCATTTGAGGCAGGTTTAGCTTCACAAAAAGAGTTAGATGATGCTAAAAATAAGCTTGTTCGATTGGAGCAAGATATCGAAAGCACAGAAGTAGCCATTGCTGCTCATACTAAAAAGTTAGAGACGATTGCACTCAATAAAGAAAAGGCAGAATACAACCTAGATGTGCTTCTTAATAAAATAGATGACTCAAATAAGAGGCAAAAAATTAGTAATCAACAAGCAACGATTAAAGAATTACAGACCCAGATTTTTAATAGTCAAACTGATTTAGGAAAAATAGATACACAAATTGTAGCACCCATTGATGGTGTTATTACACAAACTATCGAAGATGAGGGAGCACCTATTGTACAAGGCACAGTCATTGTTACCATTGTAGACCCAAGTAAGCTAATAGTGAACTGTCCTATTTCACCTTATTATGCAGCAGATTTAAAAGTGGGGTTAGATGCCACTATCAAATATACAGGTTCTAAAATCATCGAGGTACAGGGAAAAGTATCTAAAGTATCTCCAATAGCTCTTACTCAAACGGCAGCAGACAAACAAGCTACAACTACTATTCCTGTAGAGGTACAAGTGCTTAATCCAGGAGAGGTTATTAAGCCAGGTTTTACAGTGGACGTAAAAATTATTACTGAAACAAGAGAAAACGTTTGCCTTGTGCCACTTCTTGCGACCATTGAAGATGATGATCAAGATAAAACTTATGTATATGTTGTAGCAGAAGATGGAACCCTTGAAAAGCGAGAAGTAGAACAAGGATTAAGTAATGGATTGAATATTGAAGTCTCTAATGTAAAAGAAGGTGAAATGATTGTTGCCAGCCCTTCAGATTACTTAAGTGAAGGTATGCAGGTATCATATGAAAAGATAGGTGATGTAAAGTGATTGACGTTCAAAAAGTAAATAAGATTTATCGGAATGGGAAATTAGAATTACAAGCTTTATTTGATATTGATTTTAAAGTAGAAAAAAATGAGTTTGTCTCAATTATGGGTGCTTCTGGTTCAGGTAAATCTACGTTCCTACAAATTTTAGGTTGTTTAGACCATGCTTCTTCAGGAACCTATATTTTAGATGGTATCAATGTATCTGAGGCAAAAGATAAAGACTTCTCTAAAATTCGAAATCAAAAAATCGGATTTGTATTTCAGGCTTTTAATTTACTTCCTAAGCTTACTATTACAGAAAATGTAGAGCTTCCTATGATCTATGCGGGCATTAAACCAAAGGAAAGAAAAGAAAGAGCCATTGATGCACTTATTAAAGTAGGACTAGGTAACCGTATTAAACATACACCTAATGAAATATCAGGGGGACAAAGGCAAAGGGTGGCTATAGCTAGGGCACTTGTTAACAACCCTGCTATTATATTGGCAGATGAACCTACAGGAAACTTAGATAGTAAATCAAGTATAGAAATTATGAATATTTTTCAGCGTCTTAATGATGTTGGAGTTACCATTGTCATGGTTACACATGAGCCGGAAATTGCAGAATACACTAAAAGGAAAGTTGTTTTTAGAGATGGAATTATCATCGAAGATACACCGATACAAAACAGGCGAGGTGTATAATTATGAATTTAAAAGAAAGTATTGTTTTTGCCCTTAGACAACTTATAGGAAATAAAGGGCGTACACTATTAACGATGTTAGGCATGTTTATTGGGATTGGTTCAGTTATTATGATATTGGGGCTTGGAGAGGGATTCAAGGGGCAAATGGCCTCTTTTGGTGAAGAAATAGGGATAGGAGCTTTCTATGCTTACACTAAAACAGGGGAAACCCATAACCTTATTACAGAAGAAGATATTGAATTACTTAACTCTATGCCAGAAATAAAAACAGTTATGGGGAGCATCAACGCATCAGGAATAGCCTATGACTCTAAAAGAGAGGAAATGACCTTTAGAATCTATGGTTCAGATCCAAACTATGCAGAAGTCATTGATAAAAAAGAGTTACTTGCTGGACGTTTTATTAACCCAGATGATGATAGGGCCTATGCAAGGGCTATTGTAGTTCCCGACTTTTTCTCAAAAGTAATGTTTAATAAAAAAGATTATAAAAGTATTGTTGGTGAAAGTATAGCACTAACGATTAATAACCAAGAGGAACAATTTACAATAATAGGTGTTTATAAAACGAATGTGAAGTTAACTGATTCAAAAGAGATGCTTAAAAAAAGGCTACAAAGTCAAAAAATGTATGTTCCTATTAAAACATTGGCTTTAATCTGTGAATATGGAGAGGGGTATAGCTTTGTAGATGGTTTGGCTAATACAGAGTATGATGCAAAGGAAGTGGGTGCAAAAGTTCGTAATTTCCTAAATAAAAGACATCAACAAAAGGATGAATACGAAGTAATGACTTTAGCTCAACAGATGGATATGATTAATCAGATGCTTAATATGATTACCTTATTTATAGGAACAGTTGCAGGCATTTCGTTACTAGTGGGTGGTGTAGGAATTATGAATATCATGCTTGTTACGGTAAAGGAAAGAACCCGAGAGATAGGTATACGAAAAGCATTAGGTGCTACTAATGGGGTTATATTAAGACAATTTTTAATTGAAGCTTTGATGATTACTATTATAGCAGGGATTATAGGTATGCTAATGGGATATATAGGTGCTATGCTTATCGGAGCGCAATTTGATATAGCAGCTAAGCTTTCAATAGGAATGATTTTATTCTCAGCAGGTGTTTCCATCTTTATTGGACTAGTATTTGGTGTTTATCCTGCTTATCAAGCAGCCCAGCTTGAACCCATTGAAGCACTTAGGTATGAATAGAAGGGAAGGTTACTGATGAATGAGGTTGTAAAAGGCGCCATTAGGCAGCTAAAAAGTAACAAGTTAAGAACCTTCCTGACTATGTTAGGAATGTTCATTGGAATTGGTGCTGTTATCATTATTTTAAGTGTAGGAGAAGGTTTAAAAGGATATATCAATAGTCAATTTGACCAAATGGGTAAAGGGACTATCGAACTCAAAAGCCGTACCTACGTCAAAGAGGATATGATTACAGCGGATGACTTAGAAGAAATACGAAATATTGAAGGAATAAAGGCTGCTATGAATTACCATAATCAATATTGGGGGAGCATTACAAATTATAAAAAAGAAACAAAAGAAATTATGCTTTTCGGAATTACAGAAGAGGTAACTAAAATACAGCCCTTTGAAATGGTAGAAGGACGCATGTTCTCTGAAGCGGACGAAAGGTTAAGAAGTCCTGTTATTATTATTGATGAGCTAGCTGTTAAAAAACTATTTAATCGCACAAAAGCCAAGTATGCTATAGGAAAAAGCGTGGAACTTAATATTGGAGGAGAAATGCAGAGCTTAGAGGTTGTAGGGGTGCTCAAAAACAAGACACCTAGTGTGATGCCAGCTGAGATGATGCCTATTATGGGCTATCTCCCTTTTTCAACATTAGATCCATTAATTGCCTATGGTGATGGCTCAAGCTACAGTAGTTTTATCATTGTAGAAGATGGTAAAGACCCGAATGAGTATGGAACCATTATTACACGTATATTAGAAAAGAAACACGGGAAAAAGAATATTTTTGATGTGAGTGCGATACTCGATCAAATGGATGAAATCAATAAGGTTTTAGATACCATGAATCTTTTTATTAGCTTGGTAGCAGCTGTATCACTTTTAGTAGGTGGGATTGGTATTATGAATATTATGACCGTAACAGTAAAAGAGCGCACCAAAGAAATAGGAGTAAGAAAAGCACTTGGTGCTACCGATAAGCAAATATTGTATCAGTTCCTTATAGAAGCTCTAATACTTACTATTATAGGAGGTATTATTGGAATGATAGTAGGATATCTAGGTGGTATCATGCTAGGAGCAATGATTGATGTAGTAGCTAAAATGACTGTAGGGATGGTCGTTCTTTCAGTTGGTATATCCAGTTTGGTAGGAATTGTATTTGGAGTATATCCAGCCTATAAGGCTGCAAAATTAGATCCAGTTGAAGCTTTAAGGGATGAATAAAATAGGAGGAAAAATATGAAGAGATTGGTAAAAAAGTTAGCCATAATAGTACTCAGTAGTATGATGATGACAGCTTCTGTTTATGCAGCAGATAACAATACGATACAAGTTACAAAAGAGCAAAAAAAAGTGTTGACTTTGGAAAAGGCTATTGAGGCAGCAACTATATATAGCCTTGAGTTATCTAGCAATGCACAAGAGTTAGAAGCGTATAAGGCTAACTTAGAAAGCTTAGGTATAAAAGGAGTAGGCAGTCAGTATCAAGCAACTTACTACTCTAAGCTTAAAAATGAACAAGATAGGCAGTTTATAAAAGATAAAATTACATATGATATAACTACTCAATATTATAGTTTAATGATGCAGCAAAAAGCGGCTAAACTTTTAGATGAAAAAATTGCATTAGAACAAAAGTATGTGCAACGTGCAGAAATTCAAAAAGAAAATGGTCTTTTAGATAATTTATCTTATCAAAAGATAAAGTCACAATTAGAAGCTACAAAAATAGATAAAATAAAGGCTACTCAAAATTATGAGCAGACACAAAAGACTTTTGAAATGAACACCAATATTAAAATGGATCATTATACTTTAGAGGATAAAGTGGAGTATGCACCTTTAGTATTTAAAGGATCCATTGATGGTTATGCAGCAAGTATGGCAGGTAAATTAACTGAGTATAGTGAAAAAATAGCTAAATTTAGTGGAGAAGCGAGCATTGATACTTTATTAAATGGAGGACAAATGGTTTATAAGTCAGACCTAGTAGCTGCTCAAGCAACCAATGCTCAAAAAGAAAATAATGTAGAGCAAAGTAAAAAAGCTTATAAACAAGCTGTTATAGGAATTTATACAACTCTATTAAATACAGAACAATCTATTGAAGTTGCAAAAGAGCAGTTAGCTATAAAAACAGCAGAAGTTAATAAATTAGGTATTCAATTAAAAGCAGGTCTTATTAGTCAACTTGCTTATGATGAAGCAGTTTACGCTAAGAATAATTTAGAAAATCAGATTTATCAAAATGTTATAAGTCATAATCAATACAAAATGAGTTTTGAAAAACCTTGGGTAAAGTAAGTTAGTATAAAGCAATAAAATTAAAAGGTAGTTCCCTTAAAAGAAAAGGGTAACTACCTTTTTTGTATGAAAAATAAAGTAATCAAATAAAGTAGTAAATTTTTCTAAAAATGGAACAAACTTAGAGAGAATAGTAAAATAAAATGAGTATAACTAAACTTAATTTATAGAAATAGTACCTTTTAACACAACTTTATAGGCTGTTTATTAGTTTGAAAATTTAGATTTATATAAGAAAACTACAGAAAACAAATAAGATAAATCAACTATAAAGCTAATGCTATCAATCGAAAAGCAAAGGAGTATATCTTATACTAAACAAAATGTTTTATCTGAATGAATTTTTGGGGATTTTGTATTGACGTTTATTTCATTAGTCGTTATAATTTGATAGGTAAGTTTAATCTCTGTAAACAAAAAGTTTATAATTAACGATAAATAATAAAATTAAGGAGGGTCAAAGATGGATATTGGTAATAAGATTAACCAGTTAAGAAAGAAAAATGGACTCACCCAAGAGGAGCTTGCTGACCGTTGTGAGCTTTCGAAAGGGTTTATCTCTCAAGTGGAAAGAGGACTGACTTCGCCATCTATTGCCACGCTTATTGATATACTTGAATGTTTAGGTACAAATTTAAAAGATTTTTTTAATGAATCTAGCCAAGAAAAAATTGTTTTTACAAAACAAGATGTTTTTGAAAAAGAAGATAAAGAGGATGGGAATATGATTACTTGGCTTATTCCTAATGCTCAAAAAAATGATATGGAGCCTATTCTTATAAATATTGAGCCAGGTGGGCAATCTACTATAGATGCACCACATGAGGGTGAAGAGTTTGGATATGTGATTGCTGGTAATATTTATGTTCATCTCGGGAATAAAAAGTTCCGTGCAAAAAAAGGCGATAGCTTTTATTTTAGACCAACAAGTGATCATTATTTACAAAATACAGGGAAGACAAAAGCAACTGTTTTATGGGTTGCTTCGCCACCAAGTTTTTAAAGGAGATGTATAAGTGTGATGAATGAAAAAACCAGACCAAATGATTATATCATTGATTTAAAACATATATCCAAAAGCTTTGAGGATACACAGGTATTAGATGACATTAGTATGTACATCAGAAGGAATGAGTTTTTAACCTTGCTTGGTCCAAGTGGGTGTGGAAAAACAACCTTACTCCGTATTATAGGAGGGTTTGAAAGTGCCACAGAAGGAGAAGTGCTTTTTGAAGGGAAAAACATAGGTGACTTACCTCCTTATAAGCGTAAAATTAATACTGTTTTTCAAAAATATGCGTTATTTCCTCATATGAATGTAGAGGATAATATTAGCTTTGGGCTTCAAATCAAAAAGATGGATAAGAAGCTTATTCAAAAGAAGGTATATGAAATGCTTGAACTCGTTAATTTAAAAGGTTACGAAAAAAGAAGCATTGATTCTCTAAGTGGTGGTCAACAACAGCGCATTGCCATTGCAAGGGCTCTTGTAAATGAGCCACAAGTGTTACTTTTAGATGAGCCTTTAGGAGCTCTCGATTTAAAGCTTCGTAAAGGAATGCAATTAGAGCTTAAAAAAATTCAGCAAAAAGTAGGAATTACTTTTATTTATGTTACGCATGATCAAGAAGAGGCACTTACTATGTCCGATACAATTGCTATTATGAATGAAGGTAGAGTGCAGCAAATAGGTACACCTGTAGATATTTATAATGAACCTAAAAACGCTTTTGTAGCAGACTTTATAGGTGAAAGCAATATTTTACAAGGAATCATGTTAAAGGACTACCTGGTACGTTTCCACGATGTGGATTTTGAATGTGTGGATAGAGGCTTTGGCGAAAATATGCCAATTGACGTAGTAGTAAGACCTGAAGACATTAAGATTGTAGATAAGGATCAAGGCATGCTTAATGGATTAGTAGAAAGTGTAACCTTTAAGGGTGTACATTATGAAATGATTGTTAAGAGTACCAGTTATTCCTGGATTGTTCATTCTACAGTTATGTCACCTATAGGAAGTCAAGTAGGTATGGTGATTACACCGCCTGATATTCACATTATGAAGAGGAGGTAGCCATGAATAAGAAATCTTTAGCAATACCTTATCTTATATGGTCGGCTTTATTTATCATTGTGCCACTGCTACTTATTGTTTACTTTAGTTTTTTTCAAGAGGGACAATTTTCCTTTCAGAGTTATCAAAAATTTTTAGAACCTTATTATATTAAAGCACTATGGCGTTCTGTACAGCTTGCTTTTTTCAGCACAGTTATCTGTTTAATTGTTGCTTATCCACTCGCTATGCTATTAAGTGGAAAGGAAATGTCTAATAAACAAGTTGTTTTGTTACTTGTTATTCTTCCTATGTGGATGAATTCTTTATTACGTACTTATGCTTGGGCAAGCTTACTTGAAAATACAGGTGTTATTAATAGTTTATTACAGGGGATAGGACTTCCTACTATTAAGTTTTTATATGGTGATAAGGCTGTTATTTTTGGTATGGTGTATAATTTCTTTCCCTTTATGGTATTACCTATCTATAATGCCCTTTGTAAAATTGACCCTCATTTAGTAGAGGCATCGTATGATTTGGGAGCTAATAAAGTAACTACTTTTAGAAAGGTTATTTTACCTTTAAGTATGCCTGGTGTAGTAACAGGGATTGTTATGGTATTTATGCCAGCTCTTACAACCTTCCTTATTACACGTCTCTTAGGTGGCGGTAAGGTTATGCTGATTGGTAATATTATCGAAGAACAATTTACACGTACACGTGATTTAAGCTTTGGATCTGCCATTTCTATGATTTTAATGGTACTTGTACTTTTAGCTCTTACTTTCCTTGGTAAAAAAGATTCACTAGATGGTAAAGGAGGCGGATTGTTTTGATCAGATGGCTTAAAAAATCTTATATAGCAGTTATTTTACTCGTTATGTATGCACCTATTGCACTTCTTATGATTTTTTCATTTAATGCGAATCGTTTACCAGTATGGAAAGGCTTTACCCTTGATTGGTATACAAAAATGTTTAATGACGCAGGTATTCAGCAAGCATTTATGTATACCCTATTGATTGCCTTAGTATCCTCACTTTGTGCAACGGTTATTGGAACCTTTGCAGCAATGGGGATTCATCGTATGAGAGGGTGGCAGAAGAAGTGTGTTCTCTATGTGACCTATATTCCATTATTAAGTCCAGATATTGTAATCGGTATTTCCTTGATGATGTTATTTTCAGTTATTAAATTACCTTTTGGACTTCCAACCCTTATCATCTCTCATATTACCTTTAGTATTCCTTACGTTATCCTTTCGGTAATGCCAAGGCTTCAGCAAATGAATTATAATTTATATGAAGCCGCGCTTGATTTGGGAGCGACACCGGGCTATGCCTTTAAAAAAGTTATTTTCCCTGAAATTATGCCAGGTGTTATTGCGGGAACCTTTATTGCATTTACATTGTCTATTGATGACTTTGTAGTTAGTTTCTTTAATAAAGGAGCGGGAGTAGATACGTTACCTATTAAGATTTATTCTATGGCAAGAAAAGGTGTCAATCCAACAATTAATGCTATTTCTACCTTGATGTTTACCACTATCATTGTTGTTTTAGTGGCAACGAATTTAAAGGCCAGTAGGAAAGCAAAAGATACTAATAGATAGAAGATGAAAGGTGAGAGAATTTATGAAAAAGCTTATAAAAGTAGGACTTCCATTAGCATTAGCAGGTGTACTTGTACTATCTCTTGTGGGATGTGGAGGAGCAAATGAAAGTAGTTCAAGTGGAAATGAAAAGGTAGTTGTTTATAATTGGGGCGATTATATTGACCCAGATGTAAATGCAGAGTTCACTAAGGAAACAGGCATTAAGGTAGTTTACTCAGAGTATGCTAATAATGAAGAAATGTATGCAACTGTTGAGCCTGGAAATGTTAATTATGATATCTTAATTCCTTCTGACTACATGATTGAAAAAATGATTAATAATGATATGTTAGCCCCAATGGATACAAGCAAGATTCCTAATTATACAAAAATTGATGAGCGTTTTAAAGGACTCCCTTTTGATAAGGAAGATAAGTATTCTGTGCCTTATATGTGGGGGACAGTAGGAATTGTTTATAATAAAACCATGGTAGATGAGCCAGTAGATAGCTGGGATATTTTATGGGATGAAAAATATGATGATAAGATTTTTATGTATGATAGTGAAAGAGATTCCATTATGGTAGCCCTTAAAAAACTAGGTTACTCTATGAACACAAGAGATCCTAAAGAATTAGAAGAAGCTAAAAACCTGCTCATTAAGCAAGCACCTTTAGTACTTGCTTATGTAGGAGATGAGGGAAAAGGTAAAATGGTAAATGGTGAAGCAGCACTTATGATTGCTTGGGCAGGAGATGCTATGGTAATGATGGATCAAAATCCAGATTTAGATTTTGCGATTCCAAAGGAAGGTTCAAACTACTTTGTAGACTCTATTGTTATTCATAAGGATGCAAAAAATAAAGAAGCAGCTTATAAATATATTGATTTCTTATGCCGTCCGGATATTGCGGCTAGAAATGCAGAATACATTGGTTATTCAACACCTATTAGCGAAGCAAGAGAGCTTTTACCAGAAGAAATTAAAAATAGTCCTGTAGCGTATCCAGATGAAGCCATTACAAGTGCAGATAACATGGAAATGTTCAATGACCCATCAGATGTTATTGAACTATACTCTGATTTATGGACACAAGTAAAAGCTTCCAACCAATAAGTTTAGAATAAATAAGGTAATATAAGAAAAGATTAAGGAGCATTCTTGAAAAGGTAATCGAGAATGCTTCTTTTTAGATGATCTAGAAAAGAATAGTTTATAATTTTTAGAGAAGATAAATAAAAATATGTCATTTAGAGTTGGAAGGATTTTGAACAAAATAGTATAGAGGGCTTTAAAGAGGAAGGGAGATAAGCTATAATAAAAATAATAGTAAGAATGGAGGTAGAGAAAATGGATGAGCAATTATTAGGGGGAGAATTGGATTTTGAGGAACCTGACTTTGATTTGACAGATGAATTTGAAGATATGGACACAAGTATAAATGAACCTAAAAGTAATAATTTAAATGCATGGACCTCTCTTATTTTAGGGATTATTGGTTCTTTAGGCTGGTTAGTGCCTATTATAGGGTTACCAGTTACAATTGTAGGAACAGTACTTGGGGCAGTAAGTATGAAAAATAAGAAAAATAGGGGTATTGGTATTGCTGGGTTTGTAGTAAGTACTGTTTTTTTAGTGGCATCTATTGCCAAAGGCATTGTAGATATTGTGTTGTATTTTAAAAAGACAAAGTAAGTCATAAGGTGCACCCATTAATGGAATAAAGCATAAAATGGTGTTATGTAAGGTTACATTAAGGGGGAAAATAAATGTATAAGACAGTCATTGTCATTAATAGCGGTACGTTAGGTAGGGGCGATGAAGAGGTTGGACATACTTTAATTGGTACATTTTTGCGCAAAATTCTTGCCAGTATAGACGTTCCCGATGCTATTATCTTCTATAATTCGGGTGTAAAGTTAGTTGTAAAGGGCTCTTATTTTGGAGAGATTTTACAAGGTCTCGAAGAAAGAGGTGTCGAATTACTAGCTTGTGGTACATGTGTTTTCAGAGCTTGTAATGATAAAGCTCTTGTGGCAGGTCGCATCACGAATATGGAAGAAATTGCAACTATTTTACTGCAAGCTGAAAAGGTTATTACACTTTAGACATTTACCAAACAGTGATCTTATTAAAATGAAAGAAAAGAGCTTTCTCAGTTTTTTACAAATAGATGTAAAAAGACTGAGGGAGCTCTTTTTATTAAATGGTAAAATAGTATCTAATTTTCCTCAGGTTGTAAGAAGGTAACAAGCTGCTCGCAGGCACTTAGAATAGTAGGAAGATCTTTTCTTTCAAGCTGTTCTGAGGAACCACTTATGACAAATTGCTTAGCTTCTGTAGAGAGAGAAAAAAATTCTTGCTGTGTTTTTGTCCAGTTGCCATAAATATTAGCCTGAGAGGTTAAGAAATAAAGGGGGATAGAACCTAAATTGCCACCTTCTAAAACTATTTCTGCATTGTTTTTAATACGAAGCTGTTCTTCTAAAGCATTACGATTCCAAAGCTTTTCTAGAGCAAGTCCTTTGGAGATAACCTGTATATCTTCTTTTAAATCAGGATTAGGAGATAGGGCATACTGAAAATAGCCTAAGTGCTCACCTAGACGTAAAATACCTAAATGGCGTGAAAAATTAAGTAAAAAAGATTCAGCAATCATAATATTGTTGTAATCTCTACAAAAACTAGGAGAAGCGCCATCTATCAGCAAAATACCTGACACTTCTTCTGGATAACGTTGAGCAAAACGAAGCATTTCTAAGGACCCCGTAGAATGAGCAACTAAAATATAGGGAGCTTGCCTACCAGATTTTTCTAGAATGGCATGGATTTCACTTGTGAGTGTATCAAGGTCACGTGGGGCTTTAGTCAGCTCACTCCAACCATAGCCAGGCTTATCATAAACAACCACTTTACCTAAAGAAGCTAGTTTTTCATGTAAAGGGGAGAGAGCAGCATAGGGAGAAGGTGTACCAATAGATGAAGCAAGGACAAAGGTAGCATCACCACTTCCACCTGTATAAACATGCATGAGAGTATCATCAATAGCTAGAAGCTGTCCAACACGTGCGTAGTCTTTAGCACTTAAAGAAATACTTATACCTTGATAGAGCATGCCACTTAAGATAATAGCAAATAAAAGGAGATAGATAATTTTACGAGGTTTATAGTGTTTAGGTTTAACATAGAAGTCTTTAACAATCATTTTTTTGCCTTTCATTTTCATTCTCCTTTATGTAAAAGCACTTTATTTTATTAAAAATTATATAGTATAGTGTCATTTTTAGTATTATTATAACATAGCCTTGGAAGAAGAGGGAGAGACCTTAAGGAAAATCTTTTAACTGGTAGTCTATCTTACATAAATGGTATACTATGATAAGAGAAAAAGTAAAAGAGGTGGAAAAAGTGAAAATAGTACATACATCTGATTGGCATTTAGGAAGGACACTACATGGCTATTCCTTAATAGAGGATCAGCGTTATATGCTTGAGCAGCTACTAAGTTGTATAAAGGAAGAACAAGTGGATGCTTTAATTATTGCAGGGGATGTATATGATAAGGCTATTCCTAATGAAGCAGCTGTAGAGCTTTTTAATACTTTTTTAGGGAAAGTAATTTTAGAATATAAAATAGATACACTGATTATAGCAGGAAATCATGACAGTCATGAACGCTTAAATTTTGGGAGTGAGATTTTTAAAAATCAACATCTCTATATTACAGGTAAATGTAAAAAAGGCTATGAGAAGGTAACTCTACAAAAGGGAGAAGTAGAAATGGATGTGTATATGCTTCCTTATAGTGAGCCTGCAGAGGTGAGGCAGTTAGCAGGGGACGAAAGCATTAAACGCCATGACGAAGCTATGGGTTATTTAATAAAAAAGATGTTAGAAGAAAAGAGAAGGGTACCTACAGTATTAGTTACACATGCTTTTGTAACAGGGGGAGATATATCAGATTCTGAAAGACGCCTTAGTGTAGTAGGAGGGGCGGAGCTTGTAGACGCAAACCATTTTCAGGATTTTACTTATACAGCACTTGGACACTTACATAAAAGGCAAGCTATGGGAAGTGAACATATTCGTTACAGTGGCTCACTCCTTAAATATTCTGTATCAGAAGCAAATCAAAAGAAAGGCTTTGTAATGGTAGAGATAGGAAAAGAGGGACTTTTAGGGATACAAGAAAGGGAGTATAAACCATTACGTGAAGTGCGCATCTTAAAAGGATCTTTAGAAAAGCTTATTGAGGGAGCTTTAACAGATGCTTGCTGTGAGGATTATGTATATGCACGCATTGTAGGAACAGATATTGAGGACAGTGTAGCAAGATTAAGGAATGTGTATCCCAACATATTAGGTACAGAATATGTAGAGGAGAGAGTAAAAGAAGGTATAGAGACAGAAGAGACAAGTAGTGATTTTTTAAGTCAGAAGCAAAAAAGCATAACAGAAGTTTTTATGGAGTTTTTAAATTATACCAGTGACTTAGCATTTGAGGAAGAGGAACTCAATTATATTCAGGAAGTGATTACAGAAATAGAGGAGGAGCGGGATGAGACCTAAATATTTAAAAATGACAGCCTTTGGTCCTTATGGTGGGGAACAAATCATTGATTTTGGTCTTCTTCAAGAAGCAAATATGTTTCTTATTCATGGTCCTACAGGAGGGGGAAAGACTACTTTATTAGATGCCATGTGCTATGGACTTTACGGAGAAACCAATGGAGGTGAGCGAAGTGGAGAAAGTATGCGAAGTAAGTTTGCTGAGCCTGAGGTTATTACGGAGATTGAATTTATTTTTAGTTTAAGAGGACGAGAGTATAAAATGATTCGTAGGCCTCAATATGATCGTGATTCGAAAAGAGGTTCCGGTAAAGTGAAAGTAAATAGTGAAGTAGAGCTTTACAAATTAGAAGAAGGTGAATGGATCCTTCTTTCTAGTAAATACAATGAAGTGAGTGAACACATTCAAACACTTCTTCATTTTAATGTAGAGCAGTTTAGGCAAGTTATTATGATTGCCCAGAATAAATTTAGAGAGTTACTTACGGTAAGTAGTAAGGAGCGACAAGCTATCTTACAAGATATTTTTGAAACAGGTATTTATCAAAAGGTTGAAAAAAGGCTAGAACGTATGCAGAGTGCCTTTAAAGAACAAGTAAAGGAAAAACAACTTATCTATGAGAATTGGATGAATAATATTGAACCTTTAGAAGAGGAAGAGCTAAAGGCGTATATAGCTACTAAATTCTTAAATAATGCACCACAAGTTGCAGAACTTTTAGAAAGACAGTGCAAAATCAAACAGGAACGTTTAAAAGTCCTAGAGGAAGAAACAGAGGCATTAAGTATACGGCTTAAAGCTTATCAGCAGAAACTTAGTGAGTTAACACAAAAATATAATCAGAGTATAGAATACGCCACCATAAGAAAAGAATGGGATAATCTTAATGAGCAGTTACCTTATTATGAAGAAAGTCGCATAAAAATAGAAAAGGCAGAAAAAGCCATCCTCCTCTTACCTCTGGGAGAACGTGTAGAAGAATTAAGAGAAGAAATTAAAAATCAACTTGAAAGCATAGAGCAAACACTACTTGTACAAAAACAAATGGAAATAAAGCAGGAAATACTAAAAAAAGAGGAGGAACGAGTAAAGGAGTTTCCTAAGCAAATAGAAAAGCTAAAAAAAGAAGAAGGTATTTTAGAAAGCTACCTACCCAAGGTAGAACAACTTTTCTTATACAAGGAAAAGGAGAAAAAATTAGAACAAGAAGTAGATAAAGACGAAATGGACTTAAAAGCACTTTTAGCTCATTTAGAGCAATTAAAAAAAGAATGGGAAGAAGAAGAAGTGCGTTTAAAGTCAAAAGGGGAACTTCAAAGGAAGTTAAGTGAAAGTCTTTTAGAGCAAAAAGAAATAGAGCGTGTATTAGAGCGCAAAGTACTGATTGCTAAAAAAAAGCAAGAGCGTAATCAGCTTCTAAAGACTTATCAAGAACGAAAGAAAGCCATAGAAGAAAAGATGGTATATTTTAATGAGAGGCTTGCTTATTATAATCATCTATTTGAAAAATTCATGCTTAATCAAGCCGGAGAGTTAGCCCAGAATTTACGAGATAATACGCCTTGCCCTGTATGCGGTTCTTATAATCACCCTCATAAAGCCAGCCTTGTTGCAAGCCGTATTACAAAAGAGACACTAGAAGTAGAAGAAAAGAATAATAAGAAGCTAGAGAGTGAAATGAATAAGGAGCGAGAGGCTTTAGCTGCAGTTGTTGAGCAGGGCAAGGGACTCAAGGAAGTGATTGAGGAATATGAGAAGGAGATTAAAGGTCAAGAAGCCTTTGAATGGATTCATAAAGAGAAACTAGATAAGACCATTGAAGATTTAAAGAAACAGATGGCAGAGCTAGATGCTTTAGAACAAACACACCAAGTCAAAAGAGAGAGACAAAAAGATCAAGAATATCAAAAAGAAAAGCGAAATCAACGACTAGAAGAAAAACGTTTGCAACTCACACAAGTAAAGACACATATAGAAGCAATTAAGGCAGAGATTCCAGAGGCTCTTACACAAGGGGGGAATCTAGATGTAAAGCTAGAGCAGATTAAAAAGCAAGTTATCCAGTTAGAAACACAGCATAAAGAAGTGATGGCTTCACTTGAGACCCTCTTAAGAGAGCAAGGACAAAATAAGGCTGTTCAATTAGAAAAAATAAAACGTATGGAAGGCTTAAAAATCCAGCTTTCTGAGAAGGAAGAGAGCTTTAAGCAGGCATTAGAGGTAAATGGCTTATTTTCTCAAGAAGAGTATAAAAGATGTAAGGCACTTATTCCTGAAAAAGAAGAATTAAAAATAGCTTTAGAAGCCTATAAAGAACGAAAAACACTTATAGAAGCTCAAATGAAAGAACTAGAGACGAAGGTAAAGAATTTTAAAAAAGAAGATTTAGAAGCTGCTGAGCTGCAGCAGCAAGCGCTGATCAAAAGAAATAGTGAGCTTGCGGCAGAGGCGCAAATGCATACCCATTACTGCATAACACATTTAAAGATTAAAGAAGAAGTATTGAAGCTTTACGAAACGAATAATACGCTTATTAAAAAGAAAGAGATTATTGATCGGATTAGTCTCATTGCTAAAGGAAAAAATAAAAAAGGTTTATCCTTTGAACGCTATATTCAAAGTAGTATTTTTGAAGAAGTTTTAAAAAGTGCTAATAAAAAGCTAAAACCCATGACACAGAATCGTTATGAACTTTACCGTACAGATGATTTACAACGTGCTAATGCCCAGGCAGGACTTGATATTGGGATTATAGATTACTACAGTCAACAAACTAGACCAGTTACAACACTTTCAGGAGGAGAAAGCTTTATGGCTGCCTTAGCTTTAGCATTAGGCCTTGCAGAAGTTATTGAACGGTTAGCAGGTGCTACACCTCTAGAAGCCATGTTTATAGATGAAGGATTTGGTAGCTTAGATGAAGAAGCTCTCGACCAAGCTATAAAAACCCTTTTAAGTATTCAAGATACCGGACGTTTAATTGGCATTATTTCTCATGTGAAGGAGCTTAAGGAGCAAATCCCTATACGCCTTGAAATTACGAGTGGGACAACAGGTAGTAGAGCTCAATTTTGTCTTTAGTTAAAAATATCTTCTTAAATAGGTAAAAGACTATCATTATAGGGGGAAATACGGTATATTATAATAATATATTACTAGAATGCAACTTGGTATTCTCTAAAGGAGTGAGAGAGTGAATATCCATCCAATCATAGAAGAATTACAAGGCATTATGCCTAAAGAAAATATACGTTTAAATGAACCTTTAAAAGACTATACATCCTTTAAAATAGGAGGTCCAGCAGATGCTCTTATTTTACCACCTTCAATTGAAGTTTTAGGTAAAGTCATTAGGGCTTGTCAAAGACAGCAGGTACCTTTTTATATTATTGGTAATGGAAGTAATCTCTTAGTAGATGATGAAGGCCTTGAAGGCATAGTTATTCAGCTTTATAGGAATTTTGCTAAGATAGAGGTAGAAGGAAATTATTTAATAGCCTCTAGTGGTGCCCTTTTATCTAAAATAGCTACAGTTGCTTTAGAGCATAGTTTAACAGGCCTAGAGTTTGCCCACGGTATTCCAGGTACCTTGGGAGGGGCTGTAGCTATGAATGCAGGAGCTTACGGTGGAGAAATGAAGGATGTTTTAGTAAGTAGCCTAGTGATGGATCAAAAAGGAGAGATTTTTTCTTTATCTAAAGAAGAATTAGAGCTAGGGTATCGTACCAGTAAAGTACAAAGGGAAGGTTACATTGTACTAGAAGCAACCTTAGAGTTAAACCCTGGTGAAAAAAAGAAGATACAGGAGTGCATGAAAGATTTAAGTGGGAGAAGAAGAGAGAAGCAGCCACTAGATAAACCCAGTGCAGGGAGCACCTTTAAAAGACCAGAAGGTCATTTTGCAGGGAAGCTCATTATGGATGCAGGGCTAAGAGGTTATCAAATAGGTGGTGCGCTTGTTTCTGAGAAACACTGTGGGTTTATTGTAAATGACGGCACAGCTACCTATAAGGATGTGTGTATGTTGATTAAGGCGGTTCAAAGGATTGTTGGGGAGAAGTTTGGTGTTCAATTAGAACCAGAGGTAAGAATTCTGACAAACAAAAGATAAGATATGATAGGAGGCAGCTATGAATTTTATAATTGTAACAGGTATGTCAGGAGCAGGTAAAAGTAGCGCCATCAAATTTTTTGAAGATATGGGTTACTATTGTGTAGACAATCTTCCACCTACTCTTATTGGTAACTTTGCTACACTTATTACTCAGCAACAAGAGAGTTTAAATAAAGTCGTATTGGGAATTGACATTCGTGGAGGTATACTTTTTGAGGATTTATTTAGTAGCCTACATGAGTTAAAAGCAGAGGGACACACCTATGAAATTGTTTTTTTAGATTGTGGTGATACCGAACTTGTTAAACGCTATAAAGAAACAAGGAGACTTCATCCTCTTGCACGTAATGAACGCATTGAAGAAGGCATCCAAAAGGAGAGAGAGATTCTTAAAGAAATCAAATCAAAAGCCCATCATATTATTGATACATCCTACATGCTTCCTAAGGATACAAAAGAAGTTCTTTATAAGATGTATAGTGAGCAAAAAGCTTTTCATAGTTTAATGATTACTATTGTGTCTTTTGGTTTTAAATATGGCATGCCCATTGATGCAGATTTAGTTTTTGATGTACGCTTTACACCGAACCCTTACTATATTCCAGAAATGCGTCCTTATACAGGAAATGATGATATTATTAAGGATTATGTATTGCAGTTTGAAGTAACTCAATTGTTTTTAAATAAATTAAAGGATATGATTAGCTTTTTAGTGCCAAACTATATGCAGGAGGGAAAAAATCAACTAGTTATTGCTATTGGTTGTACAGGAGGTAAACATCGTTCTGTAACCATCGCAAATGCCCTTTATAAATACCTGCAAGATGAGGGACATAGCGTTATTATCCAGCATCGGGATATCGATAAAGATAGTAAAAGAGGAAAATAAAATGGATCCTATAAATAAAGAGCGAAAGGTTGTTGTTATTGGTGGTGGAACAGGCTTATCAACGATGCTAAAGGGAATTAAAAAATATACGTCAGCGATTACAGCTATTGTTACTGTTGCAGATAATGGTGGTGGTTCAGGGAAACTACGTGAAGAGATGGGGATAATGCCTCCAGGTGATATACGAAATTGTCTTGTTGCCCTTGCCAATACAGAACCTATTATGGAAAAGGTTCTACAATATCGCTTTAAAGAAGGCTCTTTAAAAGGTCAAAATCTAGGAAATCTCTTTTTAGCTGCTCTTACAGAGATTACAGGCAGTTTTGAGAAGGCTGTTCATGTAACAAGTAATGTACTAGCTATTACAGGCCAGGTACTTCCTGTTACTTTAGAAGATGTTCAGCTTTATGCCACCTTTGAAAATGGTAAACAGATAGAGGGTGAAACAGAGATTGTAGACTATGGAAGCAGAGAAAAAGTAATGATTAAAGACATCTGCCTGATTCCTAATAATCCTAGACCTGTTAAAGAAGCTGTCCTAGCTATTAAAGAAGCAGATATGATTTTATTAGGTCCAGGAAGCCTTTATACGAGTATTATTCCCAATCTTTTAGTAGATAGGATGCCTACTCTTTTACAAGAGGCAAAAGGGCGAAAGATTTATGTGGCCAATATTATGAGTCAACCAGGTGAAACAACAGGTTTTACAGTAGAAAACCATATTGAGAAGCTAGAAAGATATATTGGTAAAAATGTGCTAGACAGTGTCATTGTCAATAATGCATGCATTCCAGAAGAGTATTTAAAGGAATATGAGATGGATGGAGCGCATGTTTTAACATACGATGCCGATCATGAAATATGGAGACGTATTAAAAAAATAGAAGCACCATTAGCTAAGTTTTATACCCAACGCAGAATAGTTAGACATGATTCTAAAAAACTAGCTGAATGTATTTTTAATGAAATTAAGGACTAAAATTACATAAAAGAGGTGAGAAACATGTCTTTTTCCTCCAATGTAAAAAAGGAACTTACTTGTGTCCCGCTAGGAGCGAGACATTGTCTATTAGCAGAGCTAGCAGCTATGCTCTTAATGTCAGGGGAAATAAGTGATGAAAATGGGCAATATAACATTAGATTTCAAACAGAAAATGCAGCTATTGCAAGAAAATACTTTACAATAGTGAAAAAAGCTTTTAATATTAATACTGAGGTAATGGTAAAAACGAATAAAAAACTTCATAAAAAACAAACCTACTTATTGTTCATAAAGGAATCAGAGAAAGCTAGAAAAGTTTTGCAGGCAACGACCATCTTAAAAAAAGAACAAGATAGTGAGGTTATAAGAGATTATATTGATTTAAATACGATACAGAGTATTTGCTGTAAAAGAGCTTATTTAAGAGGAGCTTTCTTAGGAGCAGGCTCTGTAAGTGATCCTGAAAAAGGTTATCATTTGGAGTTTGTAAGTAGAACGAAGCGGCAGGCAGAGTATTTAAAAGAAGTCATGCAGCAGTTAGAAATGGAACCTAAAATAGTACCACGTAAAGGGAATTTTGTGGTATATTTAAAGGAAGGGACACAAATAGTCGATTTACTTAATATTATAGGAGCTCATGTCGCCCTTATGGAATTAGAAAATGTGCGGATTGTTAAAGAAGTACGTAACAATGTAAACCGCATTGTTAATTGTGAAACCGCTAATTTGAAGAAAACGGTATCTGCAGCTGTAAGGCAAATGCAAGATATCGAATATATACAAAGGGAAGTAGGCATTAAGTATTTGCCGAAAAACTTACAAGAAGTAGCCATTTATCGACTGGAGTATCCCAGTGCTACTTTAAAGGAATTAGGAGAGCTATTAAGTCCCCCAGTAGGAAAATCAGGAATCAATCATCGATTAAAAAAAATAAGTGAAATAGCAGATCAATTAAGAGATACAAGAGGAGGAATTAAAAATGAAGAATCAAACAATTAAACTAGAGCTTAAAAATGGTTTAGAAGCAAGGCCAGCTGCATTATTTGTACAAATTGCAAGTAAATATGAAAGTCATATTACAGTAGTTGTAAATGAAAAGCAAGTCAATGCAAAAAGTATTATGGGTATGATGTCTCTTGGTACCATAAAAGGTGAAAAGATCGAAATTATTGCCGAGGGAGAAGATGAAAACGAAGCAGTAGCAGCACTTATTCAATTTCTAACCCAACAAGAAGTAAGTGAATAGCAAGCGTTAATAGTACACAAAAGAAGTAGCTAGCCACATTAAAGAGGCATCTAGCTACTTCTTTTTTAATTGCCTTATTCATAGGAATATAAGAGCTATCATATATTATAAGGACAAAATAGTTGTTAGGAAAAGAGGAATAAGGATGGGAAGCTATAGCTTATTGATTTATGGAGCAGGAAATTGTGAATTAGCTGGGGCACTAGAAAAAAGCTTAAGCGGCCTTTCAAATATATCTCTTAATCAGCTGAAAGTCTATGCAAAGGCACATGTTTTTGAGAGTGGTTGTGCAGCGCTCTACCGTCGTTTTGCAGATTTAAAGGATACACTTATACATCCTATACATGGAGGGGTACAAGAGTATAGTTATGAGGGAATGGAGATGATAACAACTTATGAGATGAAGATGAAGGCAGTTTCCTTAGAAGAATTTGAAGCTTTTTTAAAGAAAGGAGCTGAAAAGTTTTTAAGTGAGGAAGTTATTCTAATCTTAATTGGACAAGGAAATTCAACAGGTATGTTTCTTGACTTTTCTCAAATCCCTCCTATGTATATGACTTATTATGAGGTATTTGAAAGGATAAACCAATACTTGAAGGGAAAAGTTAAAAGGTTAAGTATTATTTTAGATCTTTCTACGTGGCATCCTATGTATATGCCCTATAGTATTTCAAAATGTCATTTTGTAGAAAGCCTCTTTATTTATGAAAGGCGACATCCTTTAGAAGTTTTCCCTTTAAATGAATGGATTTATAAGGTTTTTGAAGGAGATTGCCATTGGTTAGAGCTAACTTATCATTATTTTAGTGGCTATAAGGTGGATCTCCATCCTTATTGGTGGGAAAACTGCAAACAAAAATGGGAAGAATATGTAGCCTTTCCCTCTAAATGCACTTGGATAGATTTTTATCATGTATATGAAAAGATAGTGGTTTATAACGGAGCGACAGAAAGCTTATACAAAAGTCTTTCTACTTCAAAAAATGTAGTGCATAATCAAAGTACAGTAAAAGATATTCAAAGCTATTTTAATCATCAGTATTTGAGTCATATGGAGGAGAATAAAGTAGAGGCGTGGCTTAGTGATTTGAAAATATGTACGGATTACTATAAATTATAGCTTTTTAAGTCACATGCTTATATAATAGAAACTAGAAGAATAAGACAAAAATTTAGGACTATCAGGTAGAAGCATAGAGGAGGAAAAAGGTGGATAAGTTACAAAAGCTAAAGCAAATGGGAAGAGCTATTGTTTTTTTAGCGATATTATGGTTAGGGAGTATGAAGGTATGGGCAGCAGGTTATGACACCATTAAAATTGGTTTAGAGTCTGTTTATAAGGATGCAGGAACCATTAGTTTGTCGAGTCAACGGAATTTATTAGTAGGCTATATGGAGGGCCTGACCTTTCAAGAAGAAGGGGTATTACCTACTAAACAAGTGACACTAACGAGAGGAAGTGGTAACTATTATTGGTCAGGTAATATTTATCAAACGCTTCAGGAAGCACAGCAAGAAGCAGAAGTTTTAGGGAGTGGAGCTGTGGCGGGTTATATTGATACATATACCTATGGCGTATTTAGCAAAGAGAAATTAGAGGGTTTTTTTCAGGTAGATAAGCCGAGCACACTTATTGAAATTTACGATGAAGGACAAAAACTGATTTTAATTAGTTACAATAATGAAGTGCCACTTGTTTTTCAAGGAGCTAGCAAAGGGAATGAGATAGCTCTTACACAAGTAGGTTCTAGTCGTGTTTATAGGGGAGCAATCGGTGTAGTAAATGGACAAAATAGCGGATTAACCCCCTATAACCAAGTAGGAATGGAAGAGTACCTTTATGGAGTAGTACCCTGTGAAATGGGGGCATCTTATCCTATAGAGGCGCTTAAGGCTCAAGCTGTAGTAGCACGCTCTATAGCTAACTTTCAGTATAATCGTTATAGTAGCAAAGGATATAACTTAGTAGATACTACTGCCAGTCAAGTTTATAGGGGTTATGGAGCTGAAAATGTCATAACGACTCAAGCTGTAGATGAAACCAAAGGAGAATTGGCACTTTATAATGGGCAGGTTGCAGAAACTGTTTATTTCTCTACAAGTGGAGGTGTAACAGAAGATGCCCAGTACACATGGGGGAATGTAGTTCCTTATCTCATAGCTGTAAGCGATTTTTTGGAAACAGAGCCAGCTCAAACAGCATGGACACGTAAAATAACTTTAAGTGAAGTGCAAGCTTGTCTAAATGCACAAGGGGTGAACATCGGACAGGCACTAGGTATAGAGATTGTATCACGTACACCCGCAGGGCGTGTATTAGAAATGAGAGTTATTGGAACAAATGGAAGTAAAAGCTATAAAAATGAGAATATACGCAGCTTTTTTAGTAGTACTAAGGAAGGTTCTTTGAAAAGCCGTCTATTTAGCTTTCAAACTTTCACAATTATAGGAGGACAGACAGCTCCACCTGCTTCAGAGGAAGAAAAGACAGATCTGGTCATTATGGGGGCAAGTAGCCTTGGACAGGGAAGCTTATCTGATTTAATGCTTATGAGTGCTAGGGATATGGTAGAAGCACCAGAGCAGCTCGTATTACTCTCTAAAGAGGGGATAACGCTAGTAGGAGGTACAAACGATAAAGGTTCGAATACTTCTGCTACCTTAGGAGGTAGTATAAAACATAACCTCCCTGCTACAGAGGTGCAAATGGGTGATTTGATAATTTACGGTCAAGGTTTTGGGCATGGCGTAGGTATGTCTCAAAGTGGTGCTAAAGGTATGGCAAAGGCAGGATATAATTATCGAGAAATTATTGAATATTATTATACAGGTGTTAGGGTAGGGCATTAGGGAGAGAAACCCTTCAATGGTAGAAGTATAAAAAAATTACAAAGTCATAATTACTATGAAAAATCGGATAAGCAAGTTAATTTACAGCGAAAGCCACTCCTTGAGATAAAAGGCAGCTTTCGTGTTTGATAATCGAAAGAAGAACTGTGAGATATAATTGCTTCTGCTAAAATGCCTATTGATACATAGCTTATAGGATATTTACTTTCTTTTGGAACACAAGTTGAAGTCATTGAACCAAAGTATTTGAGAAAAATATCAGCAGAACAGGAACAAAGAATTTATGAAAAAAATAAACCTTGACATAAGATGTCAATATTTCTTTTTTAGAATAAACGCAGCATAAATTTTAACCATGAAGGGAAGAATGAGTATGGGTAGACCTACTACAAAAACGGATTTATTAGATGTAGCAACAGCTAATTGGGATAAAATGAACAGCATTATCTCATCAATGACGGAAAAGGAGTTATCAACACCCCTTGATTTTTCATCGGACATCAAAAAGAAAGAAGCACATTGGAACAGGGACAAAAATCTTAGGGATATTTTAATCCATCTCTATGAATGGCATCAACTTCTGATTAACTGGATTAATTCAAATAAAGCAGGAGAAAACAAGCCTTTTCTACCCGAACCATATAACTGGAAAACATATGGTGATATGAATGTAGAATTTTGGAAACAACATCAAAACACTTCATTAGAAGAAGCTAAAAAAATGCTTACAAAATCATATGAAAAAGTAATGTGTTTAGCTGAGGAATTTTCCGATGAAGAATTATTCTCAAAAGATGTATACAAATGGGTTGGTGGAAGCACATTAGGTTCATATTTTGTCAGTAGCACAGCAAGCCATTATGACTGGGCTATAAAGAAATTAAAAGCACATATCAAAAAATGTAAAGGATAAATAACTACTGAAGCAATTAGCAGAATGCTTTACCAATGATTTTGAAAAGCAAAAAGAGATTTACATAAAATGACATTGACAAAGAAAGCTTTTAAAGGTAGATTAAAGGAGAATGGAATAGTCCGGTAGATAAGGTTACCACAGGGATAAGGATTGCTGCCGCGAAATAGTGGAGACACTATAAGTTGGTTAGCAGGCTATGTCGAATTCAAGGCATAATCTAATGCAATTTCAAGATGACTCAGTCATTGCGCCCTGTGAAGCTAAAGTTTGAACGGTAATATAATAGACTATAGGTTTATTATAAAGTGATGAGGGATAGAGAGTCACGCCAGTGTTCATACTTTGGCGTGTTTTTTATTTGCCAAAATTTAAAATAATAAAGGTGAGGTGAGGAGAATGGAAGATGAATGGAATAGTAGGCAGGACATAAATCGGAATAGAAAAAAGAACAGCTTCTATAGGGCCAAGGAATCATCCGTTCTTCAGCTACTATTATAGAAACTACTATTTTTATGAAGGAATATGTCTTGCTCTTACAGAATAAATAAAAAGTTAAACTATTCAAGAGGGGGACAGAGAGATGAATAAAGAAATTATTTTACAATTAATCAAGCAAAGGAACTTTTCTATTTTAAAAAATCAACTCCATCAGATAAATCCTGTAGATTTAGCAGCACTTTTAGAAGAATTAGAGGAAAGACAATTATTAATTGTTTTTAGGTTACTCAATAAAGAAACAGCGGCAGTTACTTTTTCTTATATGAGTGGCTTAATGAAAAAACTGCTTATTGAAGGGCTTACAGATGAAGAGCTTAAAGAAGTAATGGATGAAATGTTTTTAGATGATACAGTAGACATTATTGAAGAAATGCCAGCAAATGTGGTAAAACGCATTTTGAAAAATACAGATGAAGAAACCAGAAATAGTATTAATAGCATCTTAAACTATCCCAAAGACAGTGCAGGAAGCTTGATGACCATTGAGTATATTCATTTGAAAAAGGATATGAGTGTTTCAGAAGCCATTGAACGTATTCGTACAGAAGCAATAAATAAAGAAACAATTTATACGTGTTATGTAACAGAAAATCGCAAGCTTATTGGATTAGTATCGGTAAAAGATTTACTCATGTCAAAGGATGAAGAACGCGTTGAGGACATTATGGAAACTCATGTCATTTGGACATATACACACGAAGATCGGGAAAATGTAGCGAAATTATTTGTAAAATATGATTTTTTGGCTCTTCCTGTAGTAGATACAGAGCAATGTCTAGTAGGAATTGTGACTGTTGATGATGCCATGGATGTGATAGAAAAAGAAACAACAGAAGATATGACTAAAATGGCAGCAATGAGTCCTAGTGAAGAAAGCTATTTTAAGATGTCCATATTTAAACATGCAAAGAACCGTATTGTATGGTTATTAGTACTCATGTTATCTGCCACTATTACGGGTAATATTATTACCCAGTATGAAGGAGCCTTTTCTACTATTCCACTATTAGTTGCTTTTATTCCTATGCTTATGGATACTGGAGGTAATTGTGGGTCACAAAGCTCCACATTAATTATTCGTGGATTAGTTTTAGAGGAAATAAGATTTAAGGATTTCTTTAAGGTTGTTTTTAAAGAATTCCGTATTTCATTAATAGTAAGTATCGTATTAGCTATAGTAAATAGTCTTAGGATATTTTTAATGTATCAAGATTTAACCTTGGCTATCGTAGTAGGATGTTCCTTAGTATGTACGATCGTTATGGCAAAGTGATAGGATGTATCTTACCACTTATCGCTAAAAAATGTAAACTAGATCCAGCCATTATGGCAGCACCATTGATTACAACCATTGTGGATACATGCTCTATTTTAGTGTATTTTAATATTGCTACACTTTTCTTTAAGCTATAAGGATACAAAAGAGTGTTTATAGAAAGATTAGTATCAGAAGATTCAAACATAGAAGAGACAAAGTTATTTTAATTAAATATGGTTGAGAAATGTTAATAAAATAAGGAAAATGTCTATTTTCTAATATTAATATAAAGAAAAAAGTACTAAGAAGTGAGTGAGCATACCTTTTAAAAGTATGCAAGACTCACTTTTAGTATATTAAAGCTTGAGAAAAGCTAACACAATAAGAAGAACACCACTTAGCCAAGAAATATCATAGTTCGTTTTTTGGGCAAAGCGATTACCAAGGAAGCAGCCCAATAGAATGGCTATACCATTAACAATGAGGGAGAGGAGCAAAATATCTAGAGAATGAGTAGCTAAAAGTCCAGTACTAAAACCAGCAGCTAAACCATCTAGGGAAAGGGCAATGGCTAAGGAGCAAGCTTCAGAAGGGCTTAAGATATGCGAGTGGTCTTTATCAGCTTCTGTGCTATCAATGCATACCTTTAAGAAGAATTGAAAGTCTAAAAACTTAAAGGAAATAGCTTGAGTTGAATAGGTACTCTTTTTAAGCCAAGACTTGATTGTACTATCAAATAGCTTCAGTAGACCTAAAAGAAAGAGGGCGCTAAAGCAAAGACCTTTTGTAATCCAAGGTGGAATGAATGAACTGACACTATTACCTAAAAAAAGGGCCATTCCCAAGAGGAAGGAACAGATCAAGGTAATAAGTGCAGCAGATTTCCAAGGAATTTTAATCTTATTTGTACCATAAGCAAAGCTAGCAACGAAGGCATCAATAGAAAGAGCAATGACTAGCAAAAGTGCTTCAAGTAAAATGTTCATGTTAAGAGCGTGCATACGAAGGATACTCCTATGATTATTTTTCACTTATAGTTTATTGTAAGAAAGAGAATGTTGTGACAAAAGGTAATAAATACGCTATAATAAGATAAAAGAAAAAGCTTGACAGAACGATTGGCAATATGTAACAATAATAGGAATTTCTACATAATTTATAGAAGGTAAAATAAAGAGAAAGAGATAAATTTATTCAAGGGAGGAAGCCTATATGAACAAAGAAGAAATACTTGAATTAAAAGATTACTTAATCCAAGGAGGGGAAGTATTACCACAGTATGTAGACAAAGAACCTTTACATTGGAATTCCAGATTGTATATGGCGCAAGTATTGCAGAAGCTGGGAAAGAAAGAAGAAGCTTATGCAGTGATGCGCAAAATATATGAAGAAAATATCTTTCGCTTTGATAAGGGGATTCATGGAGCTTACGAAGAATACATTGTAGAGAAGGTAAGATTTTTTGAGAATTTGGCAAGGCTTAGCTTTGAAGTGACACATGAACCTGCACGTAGTATTCCTTATTTAGATGAAGCACTCATTATGTTAGATGGTGCAGAGAGTGTTTATCCTTATGTAAGTCCTTCAGAAATTAAGCATTTAAAAAATACTTATCTATCTATATAATTGAAAAATAAAAAGAATGGAGCAAATGTCTACTTATTGCCTAAAGACGGCTAAGAGCATTTGCTTTTTGCGTTCTATAAAGAGGGGTATAATAAAGCAAAGAGAATGTGTTAAAATAAAAGTATGAAAGAACGGTGTGAAAGAGAGGAGAAGCATATGTCAGTGACGTTTATTTTAGGACGAGCTTCTAGTGGAAAAACCACGACATGCTACCTGCAAATAGAAGAAGAGTTAAAGAAAGAAGTTTATACACCTTTAATTTTATTGGTACCAGAACAGTTTACTTTACAGACACAAGATCACTTGTGTCATCGGTTTTATCCTGGACTTCTACGGATAGAGGTAGCAAGCTTTAATACACTAGCAAGAGAAGTTTTTAAAGAAGTAGGGCAAATGCAAGTTCCTATTATTGAAGATTTAGAACGTGTCATGATCTTAAAGAAAATTGTAGAGGAGCATAAAAAAGACCTTTTGTTTTTTAGGAGAGCAAGTCAAAACGTAGGTTTTATAGAAGAACTGAATCATTTAATTACCGTTTTTGAGCAATCTGGCATTTCTAAAGAAACATTGGATGAATTTGAGAAAGAAACCGCATCTTCACATCTACTCCAAAGTAAACTCAAAGATATTAAACGCATTTATGAAGCTTTTGAAGCTTATATACAAGGACAGTATTTAACCGTTGAAAGGCATATGACACTCCTTGCTAAAAACTTAGAAAAGAGTAAAAAGCTAAAAGAGGCAACCTTATGGGTAGACAGCTTTTATGGCTTCACAGGACCACAGCTTATGATTTTACAAAAACTTATAGGAGTTTGCCAAAAAGTAATTATTACTTTACCTAGTGATGGTATCTATAGTTTAGAACAGAAAATCAAAGAAACCCATCCTTTTTATGAAAGTATTCGAACCTATCAACGTTTAGTTGCCTTTTGCAAAACTGAAAATAGAGACTATACGACGCAATATGTAGAAGCCTTAGAAGAAAAGAGAAAGGCACCAGAATTTCAATATCTTGAAAAATATTATTTTAAAAATTACAGTTCTCCTTATCTAGCAGAGAGTCCTCATTTAAATCTCACTCTTTATGCTAATAAAAATCAAGAAATTGAAGAAACAGCTAAGCGCATTTTGCAATTGGTAAGGGATGAGGGATATCGTTACCGAGAAATTGCACTTATTATAGGTGATTTAGGAGGCTATACTTCTCATCTACAAAATGTTTTTAAAGAATATGAGATTCCCTATTTCCTAGATAGGAAGCGCAATGTGCATACCAATAGCCTTGTTGCAGTGATTGAAGGTTTATTGGAGCTACTTACCACATCTTATTCTTATAAAAGTATGATGGCTTTTTTACGTACAGGTATGCTTGGTATTAAACGAGAAGCAATTGATAGGCTAGAGAATTATATATTGGCATATGGCATTAAAGGAAAGAAAAAATGGCATGAGACCTGGTGTTTTGCCGAAGAAGGGGACTCTAGTCAAGAGGCAATTAATGAGACACGCTTACAGATTTTAAAGCCTATTGATGCCTTTGAGGAGAGGCTAAAGGGTGAAAAAGGAAAGACACTTACCGTTGAGGTAATTACAACGGCACTTTATTACTTTTTAGAAGATATCGGTGCTTATACTCAGTTACAAATGCGTATTGAAGCGTATAAAGAACAAGGTAATAGACTACTAGAACTAGAAAACACTCAAATATGGGGACAGATTATAGAAGTTTTTGAAAGGTTAGTAGAATTACTAGGTGAACAAGTAACAAGTCTTACACTTTATAAAAAAATATTAAGCACGAGCTTTTCATATATGAAGATGGGGGTCATTCCACCGGCAAAGGATCAAGTACTTATAGGAACATTAGATCGTACGCGTTTACCTAGTGTTAAGGCTATGTTTATAGTGGGTACAACAGAGGGTATTATTCCTCAAGTAGATGAAGGACTCACTCTTTTTAGTAATATGGATAAGCTTGTGTTTGGTCAACTTTGTGAGGGGAAAAGTAGTGAGAAAGAACGGCTTTATGAGTCGTTGGTGAGTAGTTCACTTTATGCTGGGCAATTTGCAGTTTATACAGTTCTCACTCGGGCAACACATAAGCTGTTTGTAAGTAGTCCTTTAGCTGATGATAATGGTAAGCTTTTAAGGCCATCTAGTGTGTATTATCGTCTTAAAAAGTTATTTAAAAAGGAAGAGGAGGTAAGAACAAGTGATATACTTCAAGAAGTGACACGTCCCTTACCTACCTTTGGTTATGTAGGAGGTAAGCTTCGAGACTTTTTAGAGGGGCGAAATGAAGAAGAAGATTGGAAGGATATTGTAAGCTGGTACAAGGAGCAACCTGAATGGGAAGAGAAGCTTAGGGGACTTATTCAGTATTTGTTCTATACGAATCAGCAACACTATCTAGAGGAAGAAACGACTAAGCTTCTTTATAAAGATGAGTTAAGAACCAGCATTACAAGGTTAGAAAGCTTTAGAAGCTGTGCCTGCTGCTACTTTATGCGTTATGGTATTCAAGCAGAAGAGCGTAAAATTTTTAAATGGGATCATGCTAAAATAGGTACACTTTTTCACCGAGCACTTGAGCAATACCCTAAGGAATTAGACCTCTTACAAACCACATGGACTAAGGCTACAAAGGAACAGATGGATTATGGCATTAAAAGAGCGACAGAGGTGGCACTTGAAGCAGTTATGCATTCTCAAAGAGAAGAAGGACGATTTAAATATACAGCTTCAAAGGTAGAGAAGATGACAAAAAGAGCAATCTATGCACTTACTCAGCAGCTTCTTAAAGGCGAATTTATACCTCAAGATTATGAAATTAATTTTGCAGAAGGAGCCAGTTTACCACCTATAGAGATTGCTATTGATGAAACAAGACGTTTACTACTTACTGGGCAAATTGATCGGGTAGACGTTTACTATAAAGATGAAAAAGAAGCGTATATTAAGATTTTAGATTATAAAACAGGTTATAAAAGCTTTAACTTAGTAGAAGTATATTATGGTCTGCAGCTCCAGTTACTTCTCTATTTGGATGCCTATTTGAAGCTTAATCCCGATTATAAACCAGGTGGTATTTTTTATTTCCATATTAATAATCCCTATGTAGAGTATAAGGCAGGGATGACAAAGGAAGAGCTAGAAACTACACAGTTTAAGCAATTTAAGCTTTCTGGATTAGCACTTGAAGAGGAAGAGGTTATTGAGGCTTTAGACCGTACCAAAAGTGGTGAAACGATTCCGGTTAGTTTGAATAAAGATGGTAGTCTAAAAAAGGGCTCTTCAGTTGCTAGTTTAGAACAGTTTAATGCATTAGAACAGCATATTGTGGCAACCATTGCTGAATTAGGACGCCAAATATTAGAGGGTAAGGTAAGTGCAAAGCCTTACAGATTAGGAGATAAACAACCCTGTGACTACTGTAAGTATAGGACGATTTGTCAGTTTAGTGAGGGGGAACCGGATAATAACTATGAACAGCTCCCCAAACTAGATAAGGAAGAAATCTGGCAAATAGTATGTAAATTAAGGGAGGTGAGTGAGCATGGCATGGACTAAAGCTCAAGAAGCAGCTATTCATCAAAGAGGTGTAGATGTTTTAGTTTCAGCAGCAGCAGGCTCAGGTAAAACAGCTGTTCTTACTGAGCGTGTTGTACAACGTATTATAGGAAGTGAAAAAGAACAGCCTATCCCAATTGAACGTTTTCTTATTGTAACGTTTACCAGTGCAGCAGCAAATGAAATGAAAGAGCGTATTGCCAATAAGCTAACAGAGCAAATTACTTTATTACAAGAAAGAGGAGAAGAAGAGCAAGTTGCTTATCTTGAAAAGCAGCTTTCTCTTTTACCGATGGCTTCTATTTCAACTATTCACTCCTTTTGTCTTAAGGTGATTAAAGGCTATTTTCATATATTAGGGATTGATCCTAATATAAAGGTGGGAAATCAAGCAGAGCTTACATTGATGAAATTAGAAATTCTTGAACAGCTTTTGGAGGAAAGATTAACAGAAGGAGAGAAAGATTTTTTAGAACTAGCTGAAGTATATGGCAATGTACAGGGACTTGGTCCCTTAGTCAATCTTATTTTGGAGGTGCATACCTTTTCAAAAAGCACTCCTTTTCCTAAAATGTGGTTACAAGAAAAGATAGCCTATTTTCAAGGTGATTATGAAGCCATAGAGAAAAGTCCATGGGGAGAAACGATGAGAAGGGATCTTCTTTCACAGGTCCTAGATTTACAAGTCATTTTAAAGGAAGCACTTGAACTATGTGAGAAAAACAATGGACCTTTGCTCTATAAAGAGACAATTGAAGCAGATGGAAGTTTCTTATGTAGGTTAAATGACCAAAGTAGTTTAAAGGAAGTTATTTTAGCTATTGAGTCTACTCAATTTGGTAGGTTGCCTAGTAAGAAACAAGAATGTGATGCTGGACTTAAAGAGAGGGTCAAGAATTATCGTGAGTTAGTTAAAGAGGTAGTGAAGGGCCTAAAGGGAGATACTATTTTTCTAAGAGATGAAAAGCTTCTTTCTCATATTCCTATAATAGGAAAGCTGATGAGAACTTTAGCTGATTTAATTTTCACCTTTGAAGAACGTTACCAAGAGGCAAAACAAGAAGCCAGTATAGTAGATTACAATGACTTAGAGCACTACTGTATGCAAGTGTTGATAACACCAAAGGTAGATGAAAAGGGACAACTTATAGAAGTAGCTTATACAGATGCTGCAAAGGAGCTTAGTACCTTTTATGAAGAAGTGTATATTGATGAATACCAAGATAGTAACACTGTACAAGAAACCATTTTGAAGGCTATAGCGGAGGGAAACAAGGAGGAAGGTCCCACACGTTTTATGGTAGGCGATATGAAACAAAGTATTTATCGATTTCGTTTAGCAAACCCTTTAATTTTCTCTGAAAAGTATGAGAAGTGGGATAAATATAAAGAAGATAAAGTACAAGATAGTCAAGAAATTTGTATTGACCTCTCTCAAAACTTTAGAAGTAGAGAAAATATTTTAGAGGGGGCAAATGAACTTTTTGAACAGCTTATGAGTCCAACAGTTGGAGAATTAGAATATGATGAATTTGCTAGACTAAAAGTAGGAAATTTCTATCATGCTGGAGAGCCAGAAAAGTTAGGAGAGGCGGCATTAGCAGGTGCCATTGAATTACATCTTTTAGAAGAAAAAGAAGATGAGAAAGAAGACGAAGAAAGTGAAATAGGAGAACTAAAAAGATTAGAGAAAGAAGCTATTTTGGTAGCACAACTTATTGATAAGTTATTAAAGGGAGAGGGAAACCCAACCCATGTCTATGATAAGGACCAAGGCATCTATCGCCCTGTGGAGCCTAGAGACATAGTTATTTTGTTAAGAGCCACCAAAGGGAAAGCAGAGCTGTTTGAGAACGCTCTTATCCAAAAGGGGATTGGAGCCTATGCGGAGCTAGGAACCAGTTTTTTCGAGACATTAGAGATACAGACTATGCTTGCAGTGCTTAAAATCATCGATAATCCACTTCAGGATATTCCGCTTTTAACTGTGTTACGTTCACCTATAGTAGGACTGAGTCTAGATGAATTGGTAGTTTTAAGAAAGAGTTTAGAAGAAGGTTGCTTTTATGAAGCTATGGAAGAGGCTAGGCGTTTGAAGGTAGCTAGTGAAAAGGTGCAAAATTTTATGTCGAACCTAGAACGCTGGAGGCAGATCAGTCCAGAAGCAAGCTTGGAGGAATTACTAGGGATACTTTACGTAGAGACAGGTTACTATCGTTATGTAAGTATGCTTCCAACAGGGGCGAAAAAAAAGGCTAACTTACGTCTTTTTAAAAAATATGCAGAGGATTATGAGAAAAGTAGTAATGGTAAGCTTTCTATGTTTATTGCTTATTTAGATAAGCTAATGGAAAGCTCAGAAGGATTAGAAGAAGCAAAACTCATTGGAGATCAAGATAATCTTGTACGTATTATGAGCATCCACAAAAGTAAAGGTTTAGAATTTAGTGTCGTTTTTTTGGCGCATACAGATAAAAAGTTTAATAACAGTGATATTCGGCAAAATATTCTTTTACACAGTGAACAAGGTTTGGGTCCAGATTATGTAGATATAGAAGAACATATTAAATATTCTACTTTACCTAAGATGGCTATAAAAAATCAAATTCTATCTGAAAATATTTCCGAGGAAATACGTGTGCTTTATGTTGCTTTAACACGAGCGAAAGAAAAACTCTTTATAACAGGTGTGGTAAATAGTTGGGAAAAGAGCACTAGGAACTGGAGTCTCTATGGTGTAAGAAATAGTAAGGGCCTACTACCTCTAGGGATTAAACGAGCAAACTCTTATTTAAATTGGTTAGGCATGGCACTGTATGCTCACCCAGAATTACCGCAGCTTTCAGAAAAAGCAGGTGTAGTTCCTAAATATACTCTTGAAGGACGCTCCCACTGGGAACTTACCCTATGGCATACTTCGGATCTTCAGCTAGAGGATGAAAAAAGAAGAGAATTAACTCATGAGAAGAAAGCCTTTTTAGAAGAATGGGATACAACAGCTGTTTTTGGGAGTTATAAAGAAGAGATTTATAGGCGCCTTAACTTTAAATACACCTATGAGCAGGCAGTAACTTTACCTACTAAAGTATCTGTATCAGATCTTAAAAAAGAAAGCTTAGTAGAAGTAAAAGAGGGTGTAAAAGAGCTTGACAGGATAGAGGAGGAAAAAAGAGTTCCTTCTTTTATTAAGGAGAAGATGTCTTTAAAACCTACTCAAAGAGGAACACTTATTCATAGTTTATTTGAACAATGGGATTATTTATGTTATCAAACACCAGAAGAAATTCATGAGCAAATTCATAGCCTTATTGCTCAAAATAGATTAGCTCCTGAAATAGAAGAAATTATTGAGGAGAAAAAACTAGTTCAGTTTGCTAACTCACCCTTAGTTAAACGAATGGGTAAGGCTAAGAAATTATGGAAAGAAAAGCAATTTGTTTATCTTTTAAAAGCCAATCAAGTAGAAGAGATATATCCAGAGGATGAGGAAATTTTACTCCAAGGTATTATAGATGCCTTTTTTATTGAAGAGGATGGTATTGTACTCGTAGATTATAAAACGGATTATATCGATAAAGAAGAACAGTTAAAAGGAGTTGAAAAGCTTAGAAAGCGCTATAGAGTACAGCTTGACCTTTATGCAGAGGCCATTAGTAGGATTACTAAGCTTCCGGTAAAAGAAAAATGGTTGTATCTTTATAGTATAGGTGAATGGATACATTTATAAGAATAAAAGTAGAGGAGACAACATGATTAAACTGATTGCAACAGATATGGATGGTACTTTACTGAATGCTAAAGGAGAGTTACCAAAGGATTTTTATGATGTTTTTAAGGCACTTAAAGAGCGAGGCATTCAGTTTGTAGTAGCAAGTGGAAGGCAGTATGCGACTTTAAAAAGACAATTTGGATTATTTAGTAAAGATATGCTTTTTATTGCAGAAAATGGAAGCCTTGTTATGGAAGGAAAAAAAGAATTGGCATGTCATCCACTAGATAAAAAAATAGCTAGAGAACTTATTAAGTTAGGTCAAAGTCTAGACCAAGTGCATGTTGTACTTTGTATGAAACAAGGAGCTTATATCGAGAGGGGACCAGATGCATTCATAAAAGAGGTTGGAAAATACTATGTGCAGCATCAAGTAGTTCCAGATTTATTAGCTATAGAAGGAGATATTCTCAAGGTAACTTACTTTGATTTTAAAGGAGCAGAACAAAATAGCTGGCCGATTGTGGCAGCTTATAAGGATAAGGTGCAAATTGCAGTAGCGGGTACACTTTGGGTAGATATGATGGCTAAAGAGGTGAATAAAGGCAGAGCACTTGAAGATATTCAAAAAAGACTTCATATAAGTTATGAAGAAACAGCAGTCTTTGGAGATTACCTGAATGATTATGAAATGCTCCAAAAGGCATATTATAGTTATGCCATGGAAAATGCCCATGAAGATGTGAAAAAGATAGCACGCTATGGTGCTAAGCATCATGATGAAAATGGAGTATTAGATGCGATTCAAACATTCTTATTATAACCTATGAATAGCTTTAAAAGAAAAAACTTAGTACCTTAAAGATGGGTGACTCACCTTAATTAAGAGAAAATCACCCTGAACAATGATAGAAATAAATAAGATAACAGTTACGGTATTTAATGGTGGAACTACAAGTAGCATTTACAAAAGTATAGAAAGCCTTGTGGAAGATTGGTGATAGTAGTGGGTGAAATCTACCAATCTTCCCACAAGGGTAAAATTTATGTTTAATGTAGTAGAGTTGTATAGTAATATATGTGAAAAGCATTGATGTAATGCATTTGTGACTCCTCAATAAACTCCTGACTGAAAGGTTGGGAGTATTTTTTATAGCTTGAAGTGTTGTTTAAAAAATTAATATAATTTATACTATTTAGTAATAACAAGGAATACATATGAAAAAAATCTGTAGTAGATGTGGGAAGACAATAGAATATAACAAAACGTGTACTTGCAGGATAAGCACTTCATATAACAGAACTATTTCACCCGAGAAACGTAAATTTTACTCATCATATGCATGGCAGAAATTAAGGAAAAAAAGTGAAAGAACATCCTTATTGTGAAAGGTGTTGGAGTAAGTGGAAGATAATCACTACTGAGAATGTGCAAGGGCATCATATAAAGTCATTTAAGGATTATCCTGAGTTGAGGTTAGATGAGAATAATATAGCTATTCTTTGTAGGGTGCGTAATTTGCAGGTTGGTGATAGTAGTGAGATGGATTGGTAAATATGAATTTAGAGAGGTGAAAGAGTGTGAGAGCTTTTTTATTATTGATACCATTCTTGTTGATAAGGTTTGGATTACTATCCATCTTAAATCCAAAATCTATACAACGTGCTGCTTATTTTGCCCCAGTACAGGGAAACGAAAGAACTGCTTATTATATTTATCAAATATCTAATATAGGAATATTTGTATATCTGATTTTCCAAACGATAAAAGTTGATTTTTCATGGCATTTTTACTCAGGTTTAATAGGCTATGTTTTGGGCTTATGCTTATGTGCGATAACAGTGGTACATTTTTCTTTTCCTGATTATACAGGGCTGAATACCAATGGAATTTACAAATTTTCTCGTAATCCAATGTATGTGGCTTATTTCATCTGTTTTATTGGAATGACTCTATTAACTCAATCTTTGGTATTATTGGTAATAGTAGTGATATTTCAAATTTCCACACATTGGATAATTCTTTCAGAGGAGAGATGGTGTATAACAAAGTTTGGAACAGCCTATAAGAAATACATAAAAAAAGTTAGGCGCTATATTTAAACAAATTTCAGTTTATCTACTAGCATATTAGTAAGAGATTATTAGCTTAGGTAATATTGTAATACTTTGTAGGGTGTGTAACTTTCAGATAGGGGATAGTAGAGTGGTGGATTGGTAAAGGGGGATATAGCATATAGGAAATTTAGAGCTCTTGGAATTAAATGAAGCTACAAAGTTTAGTATGAATCTAAATACAAATCATGGACTTGTGCATATAAATGAACAGGGGCTAAATGAGAAAAATTTAGTGGTAGAGTTGCCACAAGAATTTCTAGTTACTACAACAGATGGAGAGAAGCGCAAGGGAGGGAGGTTAATATCATTAATCTTAACAACTATATAGGGGGTATTTGATGGATAAGAAAAATAAAAATGAGGGAAATTTAGGTAGACTTAATAGTTCACAAAGCAATAATGTTTTAGATGCAGGCCCTTTTTATCATGGTACAAAGGCGGATCTACAATTAGGTGATTTGGTACAAACGGGTTATAAATCTAACTACGGAAAACAAAAGAAAGCTAATTATGTCTATTTGACAGCCACCATGGATACCGCCATTTGGGGAGCAGAACTTGCAGTGGGGGATGTTCCAGGTCGCATTTACTGCGTAGAACCACTAGGTGAGATTGAGGATGACCCTAATTTAACAGATAAGAAGTTTCCTGGAAATCCTACTAGGTCCTATCGCACCAAGCAGCCATTACGAGTAATTGGCGAAATTTTGAATTGGGAAGGCCATTCTGAAGAGCTACTTCGAAATATGCGTGAGAATCTAACTAAATTAGAAAAACTTGGGATAGAGGCAATCGATGATTAATGAGCTTACAATTTTATCTATTACTAGGTAAAGTTTTCATTTCAAATCAATAGAGTAGTTTGTTTATTCATTAAACATAGTTATAAATGAAAGATCCGAGTCCTTATCTTAAAATGAAATCTAATTACATGAAGGAGTTCTTTAGGCTCTGCAACGAGCTAAGCCTAAGCCCTCAGTCAAGGGCTAAACTTGCCAATATTAATATTAGTGTGTAAAAAGAAAAGCAAGACCCGCTACTTAGAATCATTCAAGGAGATGGTGGGTAATAGATTATAATAGTTTTAAAGAATCAAAAGCTTATCAGTATGCAATAGATGTACTGGATGGTAGATTCCCAACAAATAAATATATCAAAGATTGTCTATAACGAAACCAAGAAGTTGATCGAATCCTCACCTTTTATTAAAGATAAGTTTGATATTAAAAGGGACGTAATTACTTGTAAAATTAATGAAAGCACCTTAAGAGCCTTATCTAATGATGCAAATATAACTGACGGTAGACGAGTATCAGCAGCAACTCTACCTTGTCGTGGCAACTTATTGAATTTAATTACCAATAAAATGCTTTTAGAAACCAATGCAGTATTGGCAAAAGAGAAAAATTCAGGTGGTAACTACATCTACGCTTCATCCCATTATATTATAGGGAATGATGGGACTATTATTAGATGTATCCCTGAAAAGGAGGTAGCCTACCATGCAGGTAAGGTCAATGGTTATTCTATAGGTATTGAGCTATGCCACATGGACAATACAGGTAAGCCCACACAAAAGGCTTATGACCTCACAAGCCATTTTCTTAAGGAACGTTGCCTCCCTCATTATGAAGTTAGGGCAAAAGCAATTCAACCTAAATGACTATGACGAAATAGTGGATAGGTTAATTGTAGAGGGAATTATTACCTGACCAAAGATATGGAAACAGAGGACTTATAGCAAGAGAAAGGTGAGGAATTTGATTGTTAAGTTGGCTAATGTTTGAGATTTAGGAAAATTCTATTAAATGATAGTATGGAGATAAAGAAGTTACGTTAATAGCTAAAATAGATATTTGTTCAGTGGCGATTATTTATATACTCTACCGTTGGTTTACTTTGCTTTTAGCTTAGTTCTACTGACAGTTGGTTGTTTATTATATATCTGTCAATTTACTATATAGTAGGAGGTGTTTAGTGATGGAAAAAATAAACAATGAACATTTTGGACAGTTCTTAAGTGAATTAAGAAAGGAAAAAAAATTGACACAAAAGCAACTTGCAGAAAAACTATATATTTCAGATAAAGCAGTTAGCAAGTGGGAAAGAGGATTAAGTTTACCGGACATATCATTACTTATACCATTATCTAAAATATTCGATGTCACAATAACAGAATTACTAAGTGGAAAAAGAATTGAGCCAAATACACAACTTACAGTGATGGAGGTAGAATCTTTAATGAATAGAACAGTTGTTTTGTCTAAAGAAGAAAAAGAGGAACAAAACAAAGCTAAACGAAATAGAAAATTTCTTTTTTCATTTTGCATTTTATTTATTATTTTAGAAATGACTCTAATGATTTCATTGGGGTATACACTAGTTTCTCTTTTTGAGAATTTATTTACTGTGGAATTGCTTATGCTAATTTTTGGATTTTACTTCACATTTTTTACAAAAGAAACTTTGCCTGTTTACTACGATGAAAATAAAATAAACTTTTATTATGATGGATTTTTTAGAATGAATATTCCTGGAATTAGATTTAACAATAGCAACTGGAAACACATACTTAAAGCCACACATACATCAATTATGTTTATTTTTATTTTATTCCCTTTGGTATATTTAGGAATTTCTTATATTTCTCCAATGCTATGGGGAAAATTTCAGTTATTTCTTACGCTCGGTTCTGTATTTAGTATGTTCCTGCCGATTTATATTGTTGGGAAGAAATACGAATAATAGTACAAAGTAATTGCTATAAGAAGTTAAAGTAAAAATGCAGACTAATAAAATAGTTAATTTATAAGCCAGCCTTAGGGTTGGTTTTATTTTTGTTCCTGAAGAGATTAATATTTCATTATGTAGATTATATAAAAAATATACTAAATGTGATAAAATAAATTCAGAATAGTATGTTTATTGAAAAGGGGGAAAGATAGTGAGAAAACTAATAATTATTATTTTTATGTTTATTTATGCCGTGTTGTCTTTAAATGTAGCTGCATCCAATTACAAAGTTTGTGTAGATGGACAAGAATATAGCATGATAAATCCAATTATATATGAGGAGAAAAGAATTTCTCTTTCATTAAGAGATGTTGCTAATATTATGAAAGGTGAGTTATCATGGGATAATGACTCAAAAACAGCAATATTATCAGTACCATATGGGGCAGTGAAGTTTCAAGTTGACAATGGTTGGGCATTAAATATATTAAGTTTGCATGTAGAGTTAAAACAAAAACCTCTTTTGCGGAAAGGACTTTTGTATGTAAGTGTAGAAGATTTAAACGCCCTTTTTCTAACTAAGATAGAATGTAGTAATGATATGATTAATATAGATGTAGTAGATACAAATACTTCATATAGTTTTTCTGAATTGATTCCAGAGTATGAACTAGTCGATTCAATTGGATTCGTTCCTGGATCACTAGCAGAATTTGAGTTTATATATTCATCAGGAAAGGTTCCAGAAGTAATGCAGCAATTTAGTGAAAATGAGTTTAAGATATCAAGCAATCAAGAATTGAGGACAGGAGGTCCATGTTTTATATTTTATTCAGCAGATGATATTGTATCAATGGTATCTATTTATGGGAATAATAGGGTAAGAATCAAAAATATTTGTTATGAAATTGCTACGCCATTAATCTTCCCTTCTAAAACATCATGCCATTATATTAGAAGATATTGATTGCAATATGTAGCTAATTATTATGAGAATAAGAGCAAGGTTGGCCTATGGGTTAGCCTTCTTTTTTATCCTTAGTAAGTGATTTAAAGATATTTTATCTTACAGGTATTGTGCTTCTAAAAAAGAAACTTACTACGGTCTAAAACTTCATGCTGCAGTTACTCTAGAAGGTTATATCACAGATATAGAAATAACAGCTGCAAATGTAGATGATAGGGCAATCCTTTGGGAGATATTTCATTTTAATAAGATTAGATGGAGGTTTTCAATTTTTTTCCTTAAGCAACCAATTATTTATAAAAGATTTAGATAAATTGGAAAGATCTTATAGATTTCAAGATGTAATAAAAAAGAAGGCTATTAATTCTATTAATTCATAAAGAAAGCCCCCAAAATGGGGGCTAAGCTTATTTTTTAGCTTTATACCTTATCTTGTAATGCAATCAAGAGGACTATACTTATCATAATTATGTTGTAGGTCTTCGTTACTAATCTGTAAATAAATCTGTGTAGTAGATAATTTAGTATGACCTAAGATTTCTTTTAGATACATTTTATTGAGAGGTATCATAATAAGCTTTTTGAAGAACATCTTCCAAAGAGCTTATATCACGAATAGCTTGAGACATACCTTGAGTGAGAATGTTAGCTTTATCCATACTACTTTGCCATGCGAACATACCACCTAGGCAGTTATCAGTGACATAGAGTCCTTTAAAATAGATGGAAAGTAGGTTGTCGTAGCCATAAGCGAAATCACCAGAAGGGTCTGTAATGTAAGGGGCTTTAGCTACATTATCCCACTGCACTTTGTAACCGTTTTTATTAATATAATTTGTACGGAGTTCGTCAAAGGTTTTGGTACTAGAAGCACCGTATCTTCCATAAAAAGGAATACCCATAAGGATTTGGGAAGAAGGCATTCCAGCTGCTTCTAGATTTTTGACCTGATTATCTACACTTACATTGCTAAGAGATAGACTAGATGGGTAGAGGTTAGAGTGATGAGTAGCAGCACCAGGTCCGGTTTCGCCAGCATTAAAGTCATAAGCCATTAAATTAAAATAATTGATAATAGGTGCTATCTTAGCAATTTCTACATTTTGGATATAACTAGGGTAACCTGTTCCAGCTACACTTAACCATGCATCAGGACCTAAAACATCACGTAAGGCTTCAAGGAGAAGTGTAAAATTTTCTTTATCCTCTGGGCGTGATTTAATACCTGCTACACTTGTGCCAGGATATTCCCAGTCAATGTCTACACCATCTAAATTATAGTCATTTACCCAGCGCTGAACCTCTCTCGCAAAGGTATAGCGAGAAAGTGGTGTAAGGGCAGCGTCAGAAAAACCATCTGCTCCCCAGCCACCTATGGCAAGTATGACTTTAAGCTCGGGGTTTTCTACTCTTAAGTTAGATAGTTCTCTAAGATAACGTGTTGAATATACCTGTAAGGTACCATCTGCATTAATAAGTGCAAAAGCATAAATAACAAAATCAAGAAGTAAGCCATCTACATTGTTAGGATTACCAAGTACATATTCTCCTACAATAGGGGTAACATCACAATTAGGATTATCACCAATAGGCTGATTTTTTTCACTTTGAATAGGGGGACGATAAGTATGTTGGAGGTTTTCTAGTTTCTCAATTAATTCTTTTAACTGTGGAAAATTAAAGGTAGTGTAGCTAGAAGAAGCTCTTAAAGTACCTGTAGGATCAATAATAAATACTTGTGTAGAGGAGTCAGTATTTTCAGGAATACCATAGAGTTCACCTATCTTTCCTTGCCTATCATCAATGAGAGGAAAAGGAAGAGGAGGGTTTCCGCTGCGTGTATTGGTATAATACCAAGTAAGATGAGTAGCATTTTTATCTGCACTTATACCTAGTAGCTGGGTATTTTTTGATTGAAAAAGAGATTGACCTTTACTAAGTACTAATAGCTGGTTTTTATGAAGTGTAGAAAAAGAAGCAGGGGAGTAAAGTAAAACAATCCATTTTCCATGATAATCACTTAGTTGAAGAAGACCTTGTGTACTTGAAGCCGTAAAAGGTGGGGCAGGCACATTGAGCTTTAGTAAATGACTCATAAAAATCACTCCTTTTACTGATAAATTATTCTTTATAAAAAGTATAGGGCTTAAGTGTAGCTTTGACACGTTCTTCTTGGGTAAGGTTGGCAAGTTCATGTACTTTCATTTTATCTAAACCTAATACCTCAGCAATACTATTACCAAGAATAGGATCTACCTTATAAAAAAGAGCTGTTTGACGGTATTGTAGATTAGGATTGGCAAGCATTAGGCTTTGGGTGAGGTTATAGATAGTATGAGCTTTTTCATGATGATCCATAGTATTAAAAAATTCACCTGGTAAAATATAATCTTGCTCATCAGACTCAATAGTATGTTTAGCAATGATTCCATCTACAGGCATAGGAGGTAAAGAAACACTTGGAGTAACAGCTACATCAGCTAATGTAGTAGGATAATAATTGGGATGAGAACCAAAATTACCATTAACAGTCATCATTCCGTCTCGCTGATTGGTATAAGGATTTGAATAGTTAGGTGTATTAACAGGAATCTGAAAACTATTAGGACCTAGACGATGGTTATGGGCATCTGTATAGGCTATAAGGCGACCTTGAAGAAGCTTATCAGGAGAAGGGCCTATACCTGGCACAAAGTGACTAGGTGCAAAGGCTGCTTGCTCAATCTCAGCAAAGAAGTTATCCGGATTACGATTAAGAACGAGTTTACCTAAAGGGATGAGTGGAAAGTCTGTTTCATCCCAAGTTTTGGTCACATCAAAAGGATTAAAACGATAATTACTAGCTTGCTTAGGTGTCATTATTTGAATGTAACAAGACCAAGAAGGGTAATTTCCTTTTTCAATAGCATTAAATAAATCCTGAGTAGCGTAGTCAGGGTTTTTTCCTGCCATAAGAATAGCTTCATCTTGGGTAAAATTTTCAATACCTTGATCCGTTAAAAAGTGATATTTAATCCAATGATAGTCTTTTTTTTCGTTATACCACATAAAGGTATGGCTTCCAAAGCCGTCCATATGACGGAAGCCTTTTGGAGTTCCTAAGTTAGAGAAAAGGCGCATAACTTGAAGAAGAGACTCAGGGGTTAAGGAAAGGAAGTCCCAAAACATATTAGGGTCCTTAAGATTGTTTTGTGGATCTCTTTTTTGGGTGTGAATAAAGTCAGGAAATTTGATGGCATCACGAATAAAGAAAACAGGCGTATTGTTACCTACTAAATCATAATTACCATCTTCTGTATAAAACTTAAGGGCAAAGCCACGTGGGTCACGGGCTGTATCAGCAGAACCTTTTTCACCACCTACAGTAGAAAAGCGAGCTAATACAGGAGTTTTCTTACCCACCCCTTTTAGAAATTTAGCCATAGTATACTTACTTAAATCATTAGTTACTTCAAAGTAGCCGAAAGCACCAGAACCTTTGGCATGCACCACACGTTCAGGGATACGTTCCCTATTAAAATGGGCAAGCTTCTGAAATAAATCTACATCTCCCATCAAGGTATAGCCTACTTTTTTGCCAGTAGTAAGTGAGGCTTGATCATTATCAATAGGTTTAGCTAGAGATGTTGTTAACACCTTTTTGTTATCCATCTTAATCTCCTTAAGGCTAGAGTATTCTATGTTATCCTATTCATGAAAGGATAAGGATATGCTAGGTTTGACAATAAAATCAAGCTTTTTCTCTGAAAGAAGGACAAGATAAAAGAAGGAGGTATTAACTAAATGACGAAATAAGGCGAAAATTGGATAAAAGTCTATTTAATTATGTTGGATATTCAGTTATAATAGAATAAAAAGACAACATAGATTAGAGGAGATTATGCGTGAAACAAAATAAAATCTATAGATGGACTTTGATGGGGATGTGTCTTAGCTTTAGCCTTTTAACGTTGGCAAAAGATGCAGTAGATAAATGTCCAAATAATAATAAATATCATCAGATTGTTAACAAAGAAAAGACTTTATCCTCAGATTATAAGCCGAGCCATTTAGTTATCCCCAATGTAAAGGTACTACAGGCTGGTAACATAGAAAAAAATCATATGGAAAAAGTAGCAGCTCTTCATCTAGAAGAACTTTTTCAAGGAGCTAATAAAGAAAAAATAAGTTTAGTAGCTGTATCAGGTTATCGTTCTTATAAAAGGCAAAATACACTCTATAATCAGTACATAAAGCGTTATGGAAAAAAATACACAGATACAGTAAGTGCACAAGCTGGAAAAAGTGAACATCAAACAGGACTTGCTATAGATGTTTCTGCTAAAAGTGTAGGCTATGATTTAACGACTCGTTTTGGAATGACTCAAGAAGGAAAATGGTTAGCTCAAAATGCATATCGTTATGGTTTTATAATTCGTTATCCTAAAGGAAAAGAGCAGATTACAGGGTATAGCTATGAACCTTGGCATATTCGCTATGTAGGTACGGAATTAGCAGAACATATTTATAAGACAGGTTTAACCTTAGAAGAAATAGAAACATGCTGTCTATTAGAAAAAGCCCCAGAAGAATTGATGGAAGAACAAGTAAAACAGGAAGCATTCATCCATACAGAATTAGAAGAACTAAAAGAAGTAACTTCTCAGGTAGTTGAACAAAATACAACACTTGCAGAAGAGGGGACTGACCTTAATAAGGATCAAAGGCAGGTACAGCTTTTTTTGAGTGCGGTGAAGGAAACGACAAAGAAAATAATTCCAGAGAGGAAAAAGTAAAAACAATACACCATAAATTAACACTACTCCTATGTGCAAGAGTGTAGTATAATAGGTCTGCACTTTTGTATAGGGGGTTTAAAAAGAATGAGATTTAAACAATCTAAATGGCATTTAAGTTTTAAATATATAATATGGGTCATTTTTCCTTTATTTCTTAATTTTTTAGTTGAATATTTACAAAGGGAGACAATCCTTGAGACGTGGAGATGGATACAGACAAAACCATATACTTTTATGGTAGGCTATGGCATCATTAGTTTAGTATTTATAGGATTTTATTTTTTAACTGCAAGAACTTGGAGTGCGACACTCATTACAGGTTCTCTTTTTTTGGTTGGTGCACTTATCAATTATTTTAAGATGGAATTACGTGGTGATGCTTTTGTACCTTGGGATTTAAGATTAGGTAAAGAGTTAAGTAATATTATGGAGCATATTTCTATTGAGTTTACACCCCAAATGATGGGGGGGATTCTCTTTGTGAGTCTATTTTTTATAGGTACATTGTTTTTAAAAGAAAAGAAAATAAGCTGGAGAGCTCGTTTGGTAGGACTAAGCGTTAGCTTGATAAGCTTTATGGTAGGTTTTTATACCCTTTTTATGAATAAGACCAATATGAATGCACTAGGAATTTATGAAATTAACTGGGATCAAGTGAGGAATTATAACTATAATGGTTTTTTAGTAGGTTTTATGGTGAATACAAAAAACATTATTATTATGGAGCCAAATGGTTATAGTAAGGAAAGTGTTGAAAATTTATTAAATAGTGTAAATGTAACCTCAGAAAATAATGTTAAACCTAATATTATTATGATTATGAATGAATCGTTTTGGGATCCAACTAAGCTAGAGGGAGTAACCTTTTCAGAGGATCCTCTTCCTACCATTAATAAATTGAGAAAAGAAGCTGTAAGTGGTTGGCTTCTAACTCAACAATATGGTGGGAATACTGCTAATACAGAATTTGAAGTATTAACAGGAGATGGTATGATGTTTCTACCTAATGGAGCTATGGCCTATCCGCAGTATGTAAAAGAGGAGTATCCCTCATTAGCCTCTTTCTTAAAAGAAGAAGGTTATACTACAGTAGGAATTCATTCTTATCAAAAATGGTTTTGGAATAGAGATGAAGTTTATCCGGCTCTTGGCTTTGAGAAATTTGTAAGTGATGAAGATTTTAATGACCCTGAAATACGAGGTAACTACATCTCAGATGAGGAAACTATTAAGAAATTAATTGAAGAATATGAAAAGGCAAAAGCAGAAAGTGATGCCCCTTTCTTTGGTTTTACAGTGACAATGGAAAATCATGCACCTTATGATGATAAAACTTATCCAAGTCGTAACATTTCAGCTTCAGCAGAAGGTGCTTCAGAGGAAGTAAACCTTATGTTAGATAATTATGTGCAAGGTGTAAAGGATGCAGATAATGCCTTAAAGCAAGTCATTGCTTATTTTGAGAAAGTAAAAGAGCCAACGATTGTCGTCATGTTTGGTGACCACTTACCTATGTTAGGTAATGATTATAAGGTATATAAAGAACTAGGTTATATCCCAGAAGGCGAGTGGTCAGCAGAGCATTACCTAGATATGTATACGACACCTTTTGTGGCATGGAATAATTATGCTCTTAAAAAAGAAGATATGGGAGTTATTAATGCACATTATTTGGCTCCTAAAGTGTTAAGTAGTATGCAGGTGGAGTTACCTAGGTACTTTGATTATCTTTTAGAAATGTCTAAGACCATACCTGCCTATTCCAATTATGTTTATGTAGATGGTGAAGGCAAGGCACAGTTAGAAGCGCCAGAAGAAATTAAAAATAAAAAGCAACAACATTGGCTTTTGCAATATGATAAAATGTTTGGTAAGAAATACAGCAAAGGATTACTTTATCAAAAATAAGATATATTATTTCAAAAAAGACAATGTAAAATCTGAAAACAGATTTTACATTGTCTTTTTTGTGTACAAAGTATGATAAAGCTTAAGTAGCTATTTAAAAAGATAGGAGAGAGGGGTAGAGTGTATAAATTTTCACCTTTTGTTTATGCTAAGGATAGGTAATAAATAAAGAAGGGTGAGATTTGTGAAAAGTAGACAAGGGTTAGTGCTTATAAGTAGTATGCTATGTTTGGTAGCTGCTGTTTTCTATAGTGGAGAGAAAACCCCGTATGATGTGATTGTATTAGGAAGTGACCCAGAAGGTATTAGTGCAGCTGTAAGTGCACGTAGACAAGGAGAAAAGGTTCTTTTAATCGATACGAGAGATGAAGTAGGAGGTCTTTATACTTCTGGTATGCTCAGTATGCTAGATTTGAATTATCGCGCTTTTGGCTCAGCAGATATTGTGAATGAAGGCTTTTATCGTGAATTTTATGATGCAGTAGGGGAAGAAGCAAATATTGATGTTGAAAAAACTAAAAAATATTTCCAGACGTTACTTCGTAGTGAGCAAGTAGACATTATTTTAAGAGCACGCCATATACTACCTCTTAGACAAGGAAGGCGTATTGTAGGAGTAAGTTATATAAAAGAAGGAAGGAGTTATCGTTTGCCTGCTAAAGTTGTTATCGAGGCAACTCCTGATGTACCATTTAGTCGAAAAGCAGGTGTTGATTATGTGGTAGGAAGAGAGGATATGGGACTAGGCAAAGTCTGTGCAGCAACAACTTTAGTATTTTCTGTAAAAGATGTGAATTGGGAAAAGGTAAAGAGCTATTTAAATAATGACGATTCTGTTCATACAGGGGCTAATAACAAAGTAGCATGGGGATATCCTGAAATGTTAACTTATGTTCCTACTTCAGAAGATTTTCAGCTAAGAAGACTTAACCTTTCCTTGCAAGATAATGGAGAAGTAGTTATCAATGCTTTTCAAATCTTTCATGTTAATGCTTTAGCACCTAGGAGGCTTTATGAAAGCTATGAAAAAGCCATTAAAGAGCTACCCTATATTGTAGAATTTTTAAATAAGAGGGCAATTGGATTTGAAGATGCATCACTAAGTAAATATGCCAAAGAGCTTTATGTACGAGAAGGTGTACGGATTAAGGGAGCTTATACTCTAAAAGGGGAAGACCTTTTTACAAACAGTAATTTTCCTGATAAGGTAGCTTATGGAAGTTACCCTACAGATTTACAAGCGACTAAAAGGGATGGAATTGGGGGAACAGTATTAAGCTCTAGAAGTCTTTATACTTTACCCCTTTCTATTATGGTGCCACAAAAATTAGAAGGTCTTTTAGTAGTAGGGCGTTCCATGAGCATGGACAGTATTGCTCATAGCAGTGCGCGTACTGTACCAGTAGGAATGGCTATGGGACAAGCTGCAGGCATAGTAGCGAGCTATAGCATTCAAGAAAAGCAAAGAATAAACGAGATTATCCAAACAGATTCATCCATTAGGAAAATTCAGCAAACCCTAAGGTATGAAGGTGTCCTTCTAGATCTTCCTATTCAGGAACCTCAAGATGAAAAAAAGAGTTGGGCGTATAAGCATATTGTGAGTTTAAGAGGGAAAGGACTTGTTTCAAAAGAGTATCATAACTTAAATGATTATCGCTGCCAGGTAGTAGCTGACGAAGAAACGATGAAGCGTCAATGGCAGCTTTTAATAGCAAATGGAGGTTGGGAATTACCTAAACTAGATGACATAATGGTAATTGGAGAGATACTTGAGCAGGAGGAAATAGTAGTTCTAATGAATAAGCTCACAGGAATACTATGCGCTAATTTAGAAGAAATGAAAGATTTAGGCATCATAAGTGAAGAAACTTACCAAAAGGTTTATCTTCACAAAAACCTATTAAATGAAGATGTTTACGCTATATTGGATGAAGTTTTACAAAAAGTAAAAACAAACAAAAGAAAATTGTGAAAAATTTAGTCAATAACAATTGAGAATATTGACTTTTGTAAATATAAAATATATTATAATAATTATTAATATAATCAATTTGCATAATATTTTTAAATTAAGTAATGTAATTTGATAAATATTAAACAGGTATTTAACTATTAATGGTGGGGGGATATTATGAAAAAATGTTTGGTAAGTATTTTGTGTTTAAGTCTATCAGTAGTTATGTTAGCTGGCTGTGGGGGAACAAAAGAGGATGCAAACGTTATAAAAATTGGAGTATTTGAACCACTTACAGGTGCCAATGCAGCGGGAGGAGAGTTAGAGGTAGAAGGAATTAAACTTGCCAATAAACTTTATCCAGAAGTATTAGGTAAGAAAGTAGAGCTCGTTATTGCAGATAACAAATCAGATAAGGCAGAAGCTACAACAGCTGCAGCTAGACTTATTGAAAAAGACAAGGTGTCCGCTATTATAGGTTCATGGGGTTCAAGTCTTTCAATGGCTGCTGGAGACTTAGTGAAAAACAATAAAGTACCAGCCGTAGGAGCTTCTTGTACTAATCCAATGGTTACACAAGATAATGACTACTATTTTAGGGTATGTTTCTTAGATCCGTTCCAAGGAACAGTTATGGCCAATTATGCATATCAACAAGGATATAGAAAAATAGCTATTGTTCAGGAAGTGTCCAATGACTATGCAGTAGGGCTTGCTAACTTTTTTACAGCTGCTTTTAAGAAATTAACAGGAGATGAAAATTGTATCGTAGAAGTAGGAAATTATAATACAAATGATCAAGATTTTTCAGGTATTTTAACCAATATTAAGAGTAAAAATCCAGATGCTATTTTTGCGCCAGGGAATTTTACAGAGTCTGCGCTTGTTATTAAGCAAGCGAAAAGCTTAGGCTTAAATGTACCATTTTTAGGTGGAGATACGTGGGAAACAGAAGAGTTTTTAAATGTAGGTGGTCAAGATGTAGAAGGGGCTGTTATTACCACCTTCTTTGATGATACCGCACCTGTTACAGATGAGGCTAAAAAGTTTGTAGAAGAATACAAAAAAGAGTATGCAGATAAGGAAAGTATAGCAGCTGTATCTGCTTTGGGCTATGATGCTTACTTATTAATTCTTAAAGCTATTGAAAAAGCAGGTTCAACCGACTCAACGGCTATCCGTGATGCTATTGCAACTACAAAAGACTTTGAAGGAGTAACCGGTTCTATCACTATTAATGAACAAGGCGATGCAGACAAAAATTCAGCTGTTATTAAGACAGTAAAAGATGGGCAATTTGTTTATCTAGATACTGTAGTTATAGAGTAATATTTTTGTAGGAAAGCCCTCACTCAGTGCTCTGCGTGGTGAGGGTTTATTGTTTTATAGTGATTAAATTTACAAAAAGGAGGATAAAAAATGACTTTAGATGCCCAGACATTTATGCAACACTTGGCAAATGGCATTTCTGTGGGAAGCTTATATGCCTTAATTGCTATTGGCTACACCATGGTGTATGGTATTTTAAGACTCATTAACTTTGCTCATGGCGATATCTTTATGATGGCAGCCTATTTTGCTTTTTTTGGTATAGCAGTTTTTCATTTACCTTGGTATGTGGCCTTTTTGCTAGTAATTGGAGTAACCGTTTTGTTAGGTGCAGGTATTGAAAAGGCTGCTTATAGACCGCTTCGAGATGCACCTAAAAGCTCTGTACTTATTTCTGCAATTGGTGTTTCATTCTTATTAGAGAATTTAGCAACCTTCTTGTTCTCAGGAAAGCCAAAAGCTTTTCCGGATTTTCCTGCAATGACAAGAGTATTAGAAATAAAGGGGATATCTATTCAAGTACTGACTCTTGTTGTACCTCTCGTTACGATTCTACTTCTTTTTATACTTCTTTTTATTGTTAACCATACTAAACTAGGAATGGCCATGCGCGCGGTATCAAAGGATTATGAAATAGCACAAGTGATGGGAATTAAGATTGATCGTATCATTGCCTATACTTTTGGTATTGGTTCAAGTCTTGCGGCTATAGGAGCTATTTTGTGGGGAATGAAATATCCACAAGTTTCACCACTTATGGGGGTTATGCCTGGACTCAAATGCTTTATTGCTGCTGTAATTGGTGGAATTGGAAATATAAAAGGAGCTGTGATGGGTGGCTTTATCCTAGGACTTGCAGAAGTTCTTCTTGTAGCAGCCTTTAGTAGTTTAACAGGTTATAGAGATGCCATTGCTTTTATACTTCTTATCATTATACTCCTTGTACGTCCTACTGGCTTACTAGGAGAAAAGACAGCGGAGAAGGTGTAATGTATATGAAAAAAAGAGTAAAAACAAAAACACAATTACCCTTAAAAAATAGATGGTTACTTAATATAGGTGCTATAGTATTTTTAATTGCTTTCATCTTTATTGCTAATCAATTTTTGGATAGTTACATAAGACGTATTTTAAATTTATGTGCCATTTACACCATATTAGGATTATCTATGAATCTTATTAATGGTTTTACAGGTCTTTTTTCTTTAGGGCAAGCAGGATTTATGGCTATTGGTGCTTATGCCGTAGCTATTTTTACAGTTCCTTTAGAAGCAAGAGCAACTATTTTTTATCTTGAACCTATGCACCCAGCTATTAGCCATATTCGTTTACCTTTTGTCGTAGCACTTTTATTAGGTGGACTTTTAGCCGCCTTAGCAGCTTTTTTAATTGGTGCGCCTGTTCTAAGATTACGTGGAGATTACTTAGCTATAGCTACTTTAGGCTTTTCGGAAATTATTCGAATCGTTTTTACCAATATACAAAACATTACCAATGGAGCGTTAGGGATTAAAAACATCCCTACAATTAGTAATTTATGGTGGACATGGGGAATAGCCCTTATTGTTATTAGTAGCATGGTGCTTTTAATTCGTTCTAGTTACGGAAGAGCTTTTAAAGCTATTCGCGAAGATGAGATTGCTGCAGAAGCAATGGGAATAGGTTTGTTTAAGCACAAAGTGATTGCCTTTATGATAAGTGCTTTTATGGCAGGTATTGGTGGAGGCTTATTTGCAGCTCTTTTAGGAACAGTAGATCCTAAGCAATTTTATTTTACATTAACGTATAATTTTCTTTTGATTATTGTATTAGGTGGGATGGGGAGTATTTCAGGAACCATTATGTCCGCTTTTATTGTAACAATAGGTTTAGAATGGCTCCGATTTTTAGATGAACCTTTAAGCATAGCAGGAATTTCTATCCCTCTCTTTAGACCAGGGCTTCGTATGGTTGTTTTTTCACTTCTTTTGATGGGAGTTGTACTTTTCTATCGTAAGGGGCTCATGGGACAGACAGAGCTTAGTTGGGAAAGAATTATTGGCTTCTTTAAGAAATTTGGTAAGAAGGAAGGCAGTCAGGTTGGGGGTGACTTAAGTGAGTAATGTACTTCAACTAGACAATATTGTTATGCGTTTTGGAGGGGTAACTGCAGTCAATGATTTAACTTTACATGTAAATAAAGGGCAAATTGTAGCACTTATAGGACCTAATGGTGCAGGAAAGACAACTGCTTTTAATGTGGTAACAGGTGTTTATACACCTACCTCAGGAAAGATTCTTTTTAATGGAAAAGATATTACAGCGTTAAAACCTCATAAAATTACTCAATTAGGGATTGCTCGTACTTTCCAAAATATTAGACTTTTTAAAGAGCTCACTGTAATGGAAAATGTACTGATTGCAAAGCATTTACATTTAAAGCATGGTCTCTTTAGTACAGCCCTTCACTTACCCTGGGCAAGGAAAGAAGAAAAGGAAATGCGGATAGAATGTGAAGAACTTTTGGCGAAAGTAGGACTTATCGATTTAAAAGAGGAAGTAGCAAGTTCACTACCTTATGGCCAACAACGACATCTTGAAATTGCAAGAGCATTAGCAACTAATCCCAAACTTTTACTTTTGGATGAACCAGCAGCAGGTATGAATCCACAAGAAACCTCAGAGCTCACTCATTTTATCAAAAATATAAAAAATGAGTTTGACATGACTGTTTTTATGATTGAGCATCATATGGATTTGGTTATGGAGATTTCAGATGCTATTTATGTACTGGACTTTGGGGAGCTTATTGCACAGGGGACGCCAGATCAGATTCAACAAAATGAAAAGGTTATTGCTGCTTATTTGGGGGTGGAAGAGGATGCTTAAAGTAGAAGGATTAAAAGTAGCTTATGGTGGCATCGAGGCAGTAAAAGGAATTGACTTTGAAGTACCAGATCATACCATTGCTACCTTAATTGGTGCTAATGGTGCAGGAAAAAGCACTGTATTAAAAAGTATTGTAGGTTTAACAAAGTTATCTGAAGGTAGAATTCTTTTTGATGGTAAAAGTCTAGCTGGTTTATCCCCTGATCAAATAGTCAGTAAGGGAATTACTTTAGTACCAGAGGGAAGACGTATTTTCTCTAACTTAACCGTAGTAGAAAATATTAAAATCGGTGCTTATATGCGTAGAGATGACTTAAGTGAGGATCTGGCTTGGGTGTATGATCTTTTTCCAAGACTTAAGGAACGCTCTTGGCAGTTAGCAGGAACCTTATCAGGTGGTGAGCAGCAGATGTTAGCTGTAGCAAGGGCTCTTCTTTCTAAACCCAAGCTACTAATGATGGATGAACCATCCCTAGGGCTTGCACCACTTATTGTAAAAGGAATCTTTGATATCATTAAAGAGATTCATAAACAAGGGGTAACGATTTTATTAATTGAACAAAATGCGAATTTAGCTTTGAAAACAGCCAACATAGGCTATGTTCTAGAAACCGGAAACATTGTTATGGAAGGGCCTGGAGAAATGCTTCTTAAAAATCAAAGCATTCGTGAAGCCTATTTAGGAAAAGTAAAATAGTAGAAAAAGTTAACAAAAAATGGAAATAGATAATATACTATAGCAGATAACTAATAAGCTAGGTGATAGATATGTCTAATTGTTTAAGCTGCGGGGGAAATGCAACCTTAGTTGCTGTTCTTCTCACTGTACTATTTTCGAGATGTCTTAATAATGAGCAGCAGGATACATGGGGTAATATGCTTCTACTCATTGGTCAGGTACTTATTGTGATTGCTGCTATTGATGAAAAGGAAGAGTGTCCTAATAATTGTTATAATCATTTTGGAAGAGATTTTGGTGGTTTTGAAGGTGCTAACTACTAATAGACAGGTCTTACCACTAAAGATTAGAATTAAAGGAATAGACACAAGTAACTAAAAAGGGTAGTACAGTTGCAAACTGTACTACCCTTTTTAGTTACTGCTTTTATTAAAGAATCATACCAAGAAGCTTATTACTACGTTCTAGGAAGTTGTGCATTGCTTCTGGACTTAAGGTTTGATTAGCAAGTAAGGCTAAGTCATAAAGATGTGCACAAAGAAGAGAGGTTGTTTCTTCGTCTAAATCTTTATGAGCTAAGGAGTCAATAAGTGGGTGATTTTGATTAAGAACAAGAGTAAGCTCGTTTTGTCCCATAGGCATTCCCATACCTGCCATACCATACATTTTCATCATTTCTTGCATACGGCGACTTTCTTCAGAAACAAGAATCATAGAAGGGACGCTTTGAGATTTAAGGTTTTCAACAGATACTTTTAGCTGTTCATTATTAAGTACCTTTCTGAAAAGTCCTGTAAGCTTTTCTTCATGGGTTTTATCAGCTTCTTCCCCTTTGAGAGCACCTGCAATGTCTGCATCAATGCGCATAAATTTCACACCCTGATTATGCATTTCCATATGAGAAATAAATGGATTGTCGATAGAATGCTCAAGGTATACTGCACTTAGACCATTTTCTTTAAAGAGTGTGATATATTGAGATTGTTGGTCTTTATTAGAAACATAGAAAACCTTATTTTCATGGGTTTCTTTAGCTGTCTCTAAGTACTCACTTAAGGTAACATAGGTATCGTCTGTCGTTTTGAAAAGAAGATAATCTTTCATTTTATCATAGAATTTGCTTTCACGTAGACAACCGTATTTGATAAATGGAGCAATATCATCCCAGAATTTTTTATAATCTTCGTTTTCCTTTTTATAAAGAGAAATAAGCTTATCTGCCACCTTTTTAGTGATATAATCCGCAATTTTCTTTACAAAGCCATCATTTTGGAGAAGACTACGAGACACGTTAAGTGGTAAGTCTGGGCAGTCAATAACTCCTTTAAGAAGAAGTAAAAATTCAGGAATAACTTCTTTAATGTTCTCAGCTACAAAAACCTGGTTATTGTAAAGCTTTATACGTCCCTCAATAGTTTCTAATTCATGAGAAAGCTTAGGGAAGTACAAAATTCCTTTTAAACGGAAAGGATAATCCATGTTGAGGTGAATCCAAAAAAGAGGTTCATGGAAATCCATAAAGGTCTTACGATAAAATTCTTTGTATTCTTCAACACTACATTCATTAGGTTGTTTAGTATAAAGAGGATGTGTATCATTAATAGGCTTTGGCTCTACTACTTCAGGTGCCTTTACCTCGTTATCTTCTTCATTTACTTCAGGGGTAGGCTCGTCCTTTGCTGTTTCTTCTCTACAAGCATCCACCACATAAATAGGAAGAGGCATAAAAGAACAATATTTTTCAATGGTTTGAGAAAGCGTATAGAAATTTAAGAACTCTTTACTTTCCTCTGTTATATGAAGGGTAATGGTTGTTCCACGTGTTTCACGGCTTCCTTCGCTGATGGAATAAGTCGTTCCACCATCACAAGTCCATTTTACAGCTGTTCCAGTTTGGTAAGATACGGTATCAATAGTAATGGTTCCAGCTACCATAAAAGCAGAATAGAAACCAAGACCAAAGTGACCAATGATTTGATCTTGGTCCATCTTATCTTTATATTTTTCAAGGAAATCTTCGGCACCAGAAAAGGCAATTTGATTGATATATTTTTCGATTTCCTCCTCCGTCATACCAATCCCATTATCTTCAAAAACAAGTATCTTTTCTTTTTCATTTACAGTTACTGTTACTTTAAAAGGTTCCCCTACAGTATCAGTTGCCTCTCCTAAATCACAAAGCTTTTTAAATTTAAGGATAGCATCACATGCATTTGAAATAAGTTCGCGTGTGAAAATATCATGGTCAGAATAAAGCCATTTTTTTATAATGGGGAAGATATTCTCACTATGAATAGATAAGTTTCCTTGTTTGGACATATTGCGTCCCTCCTTGATTGATTATTAATTATATTCGTATAATAACATAAAGATTTGAAGAAATCATGATGTCACTCCTAAGTTTACCCATTTTAAGGAAGATGTCAAGATTTTGTATGTTTGCTTACATACAACAGGCCTGCAAGGCAAAGTAGTATAGCTAAAACAGATAAGCAAATGAGCCAAAGCTTATGTACAATAAAGAGAGCTGTAAAAAGCTGGAGGATGGCCATAACTAAAAGTAAAATAAAGCTCAGTTGTAATTTATTATAATTCAAGATTGTCACCTTCTTAAATAAATTGGTATTTAAAGAGAAATTTTTTGATACGCTCATCCCATATTTTATCTACACTTTTATCTAATGTAAAACCTTTATAAGCGCATCCTGTGCTACAAGTTGTTTGATTATCCTTAAGTTGAATGTTTAAGAAAAAGGTACTTACTTCAGAGGAGAGAGCCGAGGTTTTTTCTTTATTGGTAGAAAGAATGATTTTGAAATAAGAAGGCATACGCGCTCCTTGCATAAGTTCATAAACCTTTTTTTTCATTTCTCGCCAGGTGACATAATCAGAAGAAGCTACTTCTTCTTCTGTATCATAAAAGTCACTATTGCGCTTGCCATCTAAAAGTATTTTGAAAGCACTATGAATAACGACTTCTCGGACTTCAAAAGTATCGAATAAGTCAGATTTTAAAAGTTGAGACATAAATTCTTTGCGAGAGGTAATTTCAAAAACTTCCATAGTCGTTCTCCTTAATCATAATAAACTTTTTCTAGTGTAAGGCCATGGGGAGGAGCTGTCATACCTGCATCTGCACGTACTTTTTGCTCTAAGAGAGAGACCAGAGATAGAGGATCTCTTTGACCTAGTCCTACTTCAATAAGAGTACCTGTTAAAATACGTACCATATGCTGAAGGAAACCATCACCCTCATAGTAAATCTTAAGTAGACCATCTTCCTCTATGAAATCAATGGAGTAGAGAGTACGAACTGTAGATTTTTTCTTAGATTTTAAAGAAGTAAAGCTCTTAAAGTCATGGGTACCTAGTAAACATTTAGAAGCTTCCTTCATACTCGTTACGTCTAAAGGTTCTTTGAGATGATAGGCATAACGAAGTGTAAAAGGATTAGCAAAAAGATGATTATCAATAGTATAGCAATAACGTTTCTTTACTGCATTATAACGTGAATGAAAACGTAAAGAAGCAGTGGTGATTTGTAAAACTGAAATATCAGTAGGTAGATAAGTAGACAGATAGTTTGCAATCTCTTCAGGTGTAAGTTCTGTCTCCACCTGGAAATTGCAAACTTGTCCTTTTGCATGAACCCCACTGTCTGTGCGTCCAGAAGCAATAAGGACTATTGGTTTATCAAAAAGCCTAGAAAGAACATGTTCAAGCTTCCCTTGAATAGTACGTTCAGGGTGCAAAGTTTGCTTTTGAAAGCCATTGTAACGTGTACCATCATAGGCAATAATTAGTTTTAAATTTATCATAGTAACCTCTTTTCTAGAAGGAATAGGATAGTTAAGGCTATCTTTATATAAGTATAGCATATTTAAAAACTAAAGCTAAGCCTTATTCAAAGTATAAACAGAATGAAAGACAGCTATTCGTGCTAAGGTGTGTAAGCGAAAGAGATGAGCCACAAACCAGAGTCGAACAATAATAAATTTAATTCATAAAAAGTTCGGATTTAGTATTGACTTATGTCTTAATCTACGCTAATATAAACATGAAATAACGGAAAACGACATAAAATCTACACATAACACATTTTATTACATGATTAAAAATAACTTTACTTAGGAGGTAACAATGGAATTCTTTAAACTTAAGGAAAACAAAACAACAGTTAAAAAAGAAATAGTGGCAGGTATTACTACTTTTATGACAATGGCTTATATATTAGCCGTTAATCCTAACATTCTAAGTGCAGCAGGAATGAATCAACATGGTGTATTTGTAGCCACAATTCTTTCATCAGTTATTGGTACAGTTTTAATGGCACTTCTCGCAAACTATCCTTTTGCTTTAGCGCCAGGTATGGGGCTCAATGCCTTCTTTGCTTTCACCGTTGTACTTACATGGGGATATTCTTGGCAGTTTGCTTTAGCAGCAGTTTTTGTAGAAGGTATTATTTTTATTTTATTAACTTTATGTAATGTACGTGAAGCGTTATTTAATGCGATTCCAGGTTGTATGAAAGCTTCTGTAAGTGCAGGTATAGGTCTTTTTATTGCTTTCCTAGGCTTTAAGGGAGCGGGGGTAGTTGTTGCTGACCCAAGTACATTTTTGACACTAGGCAATATGTTACAGCCACAAACTGTATTATGCATGGTAGGTATTTTATTAATTGTTATTTTGATGAAACGTAATATAAAAGGCGCCATGCTTATTGGTATTATTGTAACTTGGCTTTTAGGTGTTGGGGCTGAGCTTATTGGTTGGTATCAAGTAGATGTTGAAGCAGGTGTTTATTCTCTTATTCCTAATTTTACTTCAGGACAATCTTTATTTGGTGGTTTAAGTGAAGTAGCTTTTAAATTCCCAAGTATGAATGAGATTTTTGGTAGCGCAGAAAGTCTCTTTACGTTTATCGTTGTTATGTTCTCTTTCTTATTCGTAGATTTATTTGATACATTAGGTACACTGATGGGTGTAGCAGAAAAAGCAGATTATTTAGATGAAAAAGGTCAACTTCCTAAAATTAAAGAAGCCTTCTTTGCAGATGCCATTGCCACAACTACAGGGGCTCTCTTAGGAACTTCAACAGTAACAACTTATGTAGAGAGTGCAGCAGGTGTAATGGAGGGTGGACGTACAGGTTTAACAGCTCTTACAACAGCAGGTTGCTTTATTTTATCATTATTCCTTGCTCCTATTTTCATGGCTATTCCAAGCTTTGCTACAGCACCAGCCCTTGTTGTTGTAGGTGTACTTATGATTGGAAGTATTGTGAAAGTAGATTTTGATGACATTACAGAAGCATTACCAGCTTTCTTAACAGTAGCAATGATGACTTTTACAGCAAGTATTTCAGAAGGGATTATTTTCGGAGGAATTGCTTACGTAGTAGTAAAATTCTTTACAGGTAAGAAAAAAGATATTAGTGTGATGATGTATGTTTTAGCAGCATTATTTGTAGCTAAGTTAGTCCTTTCATCAGCTATTCACTAAGGAATACAAAACCTATTGACCTTCTTAGAAAATTCAGTTAATATACAAATAGATATAAGTATAAAGCATTCCTTTTCATATAACTGACGGATAAGCAGGTAAACTGCAGGGAGTATGAAAAGTTGTAAGCCGACCGTCTGGGCACTTCTTTAATTAAAAAGAAGGCTCAGACGGTTTTTTTTATTCATAAAAAAGGAAAAGGAGAATGAAAATGAGAGCATTAATCAGTGTATCTGACAAGACAGGAATCGTAGCATTTGCTAAGGCATTAAGGGAGTTAGGTGTAGAAATTATTTCTACAGGGGGAACTTATCACACACTTCAACAAGAGGGAGTAGAAGTGATAGGAATTTCAGAGGTAACAGGCTTTCCAGAATGTTTAGATGGACGTGTAAAAACACTTCATCCAGCCATTCATGCAGGCCTTTTAAATATTCGTGCCAATGAGGAGCATCAAAAGCAAATGAAGGAACTGGGTCTTGAAAATATAGATATGGTTGTTGTTAATCTTTATCCTTTTAAAGCAACTATCTTAAAGCCAGACGTAACCTTGAAGGAGGCTATTGAAAACATTGATATTGGTGGACCTACTATGCTTCGCTCAGCTGCAAAAAATAACCAAGATGTAGCAGTTATTGTAGATCCAGCTGACTACGCTGTTGTATTAAATGAATTAAAGGCTAACAAAGAAGTTTCTACTGAAACAAAATTTTACTTAGCAACAAAAGTATTTGAACATACAGCTAATTATGACAGTATGATTGCGACTTACCTACGTAAACAAAGAGGTGACTATTCACTTCCAGAAAAATTCACTATGACTTTTGAAAAAGTGCAAGATATGCGCTATGGAGAGAATCCACATCAACAAGCTGCTTTCTACCAGGAAGTAGGTGCTACAAAAGGTACGCTTGCTGCTGCCAAACAGCTCAATGGTAAGGAGCTTTCCTATAATAATATTAATGATGCAAATGGTGCTTTAGAGCTTTTAAAGGAATTTACAGAGCCTACTATTGTAGCTGTTAAGCATGCTAACCCTTGTGGGGTAGGTAGTGGAAAAACTATTTTTGAAGCTTATAAAAAAGCGTATAAAGCAGATCCTATTTCTATCTTTGGTGGGATTGTTGTCTCTAACCAAAATATTGATAAGCAAACAGCAGAAGAGATGGCTAAAATTTTCCTAGAGATTGTTATTGCTCCAAGCTATGATGAAGCGGCCCTTGAAGTACTTTGTGCAAAGAAAAACTTACGTGTATTACAGTTAGATCATATAGACTATGTGAATCCACATATGTTAGATATGAAAAAAGTAGGTGGTGGGCTAATCGTACAGGATAAAGATCTTACACTATTAGTAGAAGAAGACTTAAAGGTTGTAACAGATAGGGCACCATCTGAAGAAGAAATGAAAGACCTCTTATTTGCTTGGAAGCTTGTTAAGCATGTGAAATCAAATGGTATTGCACTTGCTAAAGAGGGGCAATCTATTGGTATGGGTGGAGGACAAACCAACCGTATTTGGGCAACAAAACAAGCTCTTGAACATGGTCTAGAGTTCCTTGGTAAAGAAGGTGTAAAAGGAAGTGTACTTGCTTCAGATGCCTTTTTCCCTTTTGATGATTGTGTAAAAGCAGCAGTTGAATATGGGATAACAGCTATCATCCAACCAGGTGGTTCGGTAAGAGATGAGGATTCGATTAAAGTATGTAACGCACATAATATTGCTATGCTATTCACAGGGATGAGACATTTTAAACATTAGCAGGCATAAATTTTATAAATAAAAAAGGTTGTCACCATAAAAAAGTTAAAGGTGTGACAACCTTTTGCTACAAGCAAGAAAAATTAAAATTTCAATTTTTATACCATTATTTAAAAAAGCTTTGAAATTATTATCTTTTATGATAAAATGGTAGGACATGGAAGAATAGAGAAGTAATGAATAAGAAGGAGGATTAGTGGTGGAAAATGATGAATTTATGAAGAAGATTATGCTCGAGTTTAGTAGTATTAAAAACTACGACCAGAAAAAGGGCTTTCTTGAAGATTTAAATTATCATATTGGTCAGATGAAGTATTTCTACGATGAATTAACACCCAATCAAACAGGAGAACCTTCCACAACTTTTTATAGACCTAAGCAAGTTCCTCGTATTCATCAAATTGCTTATTTTAATTTAACAAGAGGTTTTCCGAAAGAACTTTATGGTGGGCATTGGTGTTACGTGCTGAAGCATTTTAAAACAAAGTTTGTTATTATCCCAACTACATCTGTAAAGGTAGATTCATTACCTCCAGATCGGGAATTTCAAATGGATATTGAAGTCAAAGATTTCCCAAACTGCTTTATCACTAGACTACAAGTAGGTGATATGCGGACAGTGGATATTCAGCGCCTTTATCCAGCCAAAGGTTTTTATGATGTAATCACAGCAAGGGAAGAGATTATACAGAACGTACAAGGGATATTATTTCCCCCACAAGAAGAAATAATATAAAAATAAAGCATATGTTGGATAAATATACAAAAAGCTACCTAAAAGGTAGCTTTTTTCATGAGAAATCTTAAAATGTAAAAGTATATTAATAAGTTGTAATTGATAAAATATACAAAATATTGTATAATACAACACAATAGAATACTAAGGGGGAAAATAGATGGACAAAAATGTAATGATTTTAATAACCTTTATTTTGTATTTAGGTATTATGCTTGGTATTGGATGGTATTTTTATTTTAAAACCAATAATTTATCTGATTACATATTAGGTGGTAGAAAGTTAGGCAAGTGGGTAACTTCATTAAGTGCACAAGCCTCTGATATGAGTGGATGGCTCCTTATGGGACTACCTGGAGCAGCTTATATAAGTGGTGTATCAGGTGCTGCTTGGATTGCTATTGGACTTGCTATTGGAACATATTTAAACTGGAAGATTGTAGCTCAAAAACTTCGTATTTATACTGAAAAGTTTAATGATTCTATTACTCTTTCTTCTTACTTTGAAAATCGTTTTGATGATAAGTCAAAAACACTTCGTATCGCTTCTTCACTTTTTATTTTGATTTTCTTTTTAGTGTATACAGCTTCAGGTTTTGTAGCAGGGGGGAAACTTTTAAATAGTGTATTTGGTATGGATTATGCGTGGGCTGTAATTATTGGTGCTTTTGTTATTATTTCCTATACCTTTTTAGGAGGTTTTTTAGCCGTTTGTTGGACCGATCTTATTCAAGGAATACTGATGTTTATAGCCATTATTATTTTGCCAATTGTTGTTATTGTTAAAGCAGGTGGAATGGGAGTTATAACACCTAACATCCAAGAAGGTTTCTTTAACTTACTTAATATAGAGATTTTATCAAATGGAACAGGAAGTATAAGCTTTGTTATAGTAAGTATACTTTCTTCACTGGCATGGGGACTTGGTTATTTTGGTCAACCTCATATTTTATGTCGCTTTATGGCGATTGAAGATCCAGAAGAGATTAAACGTTCTAGACATATTGCTATTGGTTGGGTTATTATTTCTTTAGCAGGAGCCGTTTTTTTAGGTGTTTTAGGGAGTGCAGTAATAGAGGCAGGGAGTATTCCTAACTTTGATAAAGAACATATTTTTATTACATTAGTTAAAGAATATGCACCTCTTTATTTAAGTGGGATACTTCTTTCGGCTATTTTAGCGGCTATTATGAGCACTGCAGACTCACAACTTTTAGTAACGGCATCAGCTATTTCAGAAGATCTCTATAGAGGGGTACTTAAACCTAAAGCTTCGGAGAAAGAGCTTGTATGGGTAAGTCGTTTAACTGTTATAATAGTAGCAGCTATCGCACTTTGTATAGCTCTTAACCCTGATAGTTCTGTGTTAGATCTTGTGTCTTATGCTTGGGCGGGCTTTGGAGCAACCTTTGGACCTGTTGTATTGCTCTCTTTATTTTGGAAGAAGACAACTAGAAATGGTGCCATTATAGGCATGATCGCTGGTGGAATTACCACAATTTTATGGCCACTTTTTCAAAAAGTAAGTGGTTTAGAAAATATAGCACTCTTTAGACTTTATGAGATTGTTCCAGGCTTTTTAGTAGCAATAGTATGTATCTTTGTTGTCAGTAAGTTAGAAAAAACACAGATGCAGGTAATGGAAAAATATGTTGAACATATGAAATAACAACTAAAGGAGTAGATACATGATTAAGACGACAATTATTGGATATGGGGAGCCCCATATCAAACTACTAGAAACTTATAGCTACCGTTTAGACCAGTATTTGCCGGCTTATTACCCTAAGATTTCTTGGCATGTACATAAAGCTCCATTGAAGGAACCTACAACAAGGGAACTTCTTAGGTGGTTAGAGGAGAAGGTACTTTGTCATCATCCCAATGTTGTCTTTGTTCATATCTCCTCTAAAGATAGCTATAATTTAGGTTGTCAGCTGATTAGTCTTAATGAGTTTGAAAATAATTTACAGGAACTAGTAAAACGAATTAAAGTTCATAATAATCGAACGGGATTAAATGGTTGTAAGGCTATCCCTATTTTGATAACACCACCTCCTATTAGAGAAAGTATTTCTAATAGAGGGCGTACTAATAATCGTTTAAAACAATATGTTTATGTAATTAAGCAAGTAGCAAAAGCTTATGATGTGCCGTTTATTGACCTTTTTAACCTGCTTGTAGAAAAAGAAGAGAGAGAAGGTTATTTATTAGAAGACGGCTTAAACTTGAATCAAAAGGGGCAAGATTTTCTGTATGACTTGGTTTTTATTGAATTAACCAAGCTTATTAATTACCAAGGTGTCTTAAAGGATAGGCAATCTTAGGATGAGAAATAAGAATAAAGGAGCTGTGACATTAAATCATTTAGTGCATAGCTTCTTTTTTGTATGCCAAAGAGGATACACTATACTTTGGAATGTCAACACTTTTTCGGACATTTTTCATAAGGTCAGATTACATTTACCATCAAACTTTCTGACTCTAAACGGTATTTATTCCACGTTCCCTTTACAATGAGCCTCTAGCAACATGTTCAATGGCATCAGAGGCATCTCCTAATAGTTATAGAAGAGTCCAGTAAGCTGAGATACCTTACCAAATAGCAGAAATTGCTGAGCGTCTTAGCTATAGCAATGTGCAGAATTTCATTCGTGTATTCAAGAAACATAAGGACTTTATTCTAAGACGATCTATTTACAAGGTGGTAGCCATGTGATAGCCTTTTTTGGAGGAGATGTCACTGCGTTAGTACTAAATGAATAGGGAAATGAAGGTACCATTGGCAAAAACATATGAACTTAAATGGCTTTATGCAGGGCCATTTAAGCACCTACCAGAAATAGAAAAGTTAATAGACTTTAAAAGTCCTATAGAAACAGCAGTGGGAACGGACTACTGGCGAGTAGACCAGCCTAAAATGTGGATAAGACCTTTTAAAGAGGAACAGGAATTGTGATGCTTGCAGGAATAGAAATAGAAAAAATGAAGCAGGAAGAGGTCGAGTATGAAAAAAGAATATAATCCTAAAGATTATGGCGCAGTAGGAGATGGAATTACGCTTGATACTGTTGCTATTCAGAAAGCTATCGATGAGGCTGCTCAGGCAGCAAAAGAAGGAAAGGAAGTAATCGTACGTGTACCAGCAGGTACTTATCTAACTAGCTCTTTATTTTTAGGAAGTCATATGGAATTTCATATGGAAGAAGGGGCTATACTTTTAGGGACGATAGATGAAAGTCAATACCCTGTGCTACCTACTCGAGTGGCAGGAATTGAAATGGATTGGTACGTGGGTATTCTCAATATTAACCATCAAGAGCATGTTAAAGTTTCAGGAAAAGGTAAGATTGATGGGCAAGGACCTTATTGGTGGAATAAATACTGGGGAGAAGATGAGAAAGGGGGCATGCGTAAAATTTATGACCATAAAGATCTACGTTGGTGTGTAGACTACGATTGCAAGCGTGTAAGAAATATGGTTGTCATGGAAAGTAAGCATATAGAATTAGAGGGCTTTGAAAGTGTGCGTTCTGGCTTTTGGAATATTCATGTATGTTACTCAGAGCATGTGCATATCCATCATTTATATATTCATGATAATGCTGGCCCAAGCACAGATGGCATAGATATTGATTCTTGTAATGAAGTGATTGTAGAGCATTGTAGAGTAGCTTGCAATGATGATAGCATTTGTATTAAGTCTGGGCGTGATGCAGATGGTCTTAGAGTAAATAGGATATGTCAAAATGTATTGATTCAAGAATGCGAAATTCTAACAGGTTGTGGTGTAACACTAGGAAGTGAAACTTCAGGTGGCATGAAAAATATCACCATAAGAAATTTAAAGTATTATCATACAGATTGTGGTTTTCGTATGAAATCTGCAAGGACGAGAGGGGGCTTAATAGAGGAAGTACTTGTTGAAAACCTTGAGATGATTAATGTAAAGTATCCTATAAATATGTGTTTAGACTGGCATCCAGCATATAGCTACTGTAAGATACCAGATCACTATGAGGGAGAAATTCCAGCCCACTGGCACACACTAACAGCGAAGGTTTCAGAAGAGCAGGGAATACCAAAGATTAAAAATATGATTATTCGTCATGTGATTGCTAGAAATGAACCCAATTATATGGGACCGTCAAGAGCCTTTGAAGTAGATGGGTTTAAGGAGAAGCCTATCGAAAATGTTTGCCTAGAAGATATATACATAGAAGCAAAAGAGTTTGGGCGTATAGCAGGGGTTAAGAATTGGAAATGGAAGAATGTAGATATAAGTATTGTAGGACGTAATGATGAAAAGAACGATCAATATGATATAAGATAAGTAGCAAAAAAGGTCAAATGAGTGAAACACACCTCTTAAGGCAGATGAGTTAAATAATAAAACTATCTACCCTAAGAGGTGTGTTTTTGTGAAAAATGTAGAATAATAGCATATGTTTGATGATATTATTTACCTTTTAAATCTACGTAATATGTAGTAAGACCATTGTTATAGGTTTGGTAAATAGAAACCGTATAATGAGCATTTTCATCGATTTCATTGTCCCAATACACATCATGAGAAAAAATCTTTGTGCGCCCTGTTTTTATAGTCATAATAGGAGATATATAACGGTCATCTTTAAAGTCTATTTGGTCTCTATAATATTTGTAAAGAAGTTGCATAATAGTTGCATCAAGTGTTTGAGAAACATCTAGTTTGTTCTTCGTATCGGTAGGATAATAAGATGTCCAAAAGCAATTAGTGCGTAAGGTTTGGGTCCCTATTTTAAGAATTAAGTAATCACCTTCAAGTTTAAGAGTAGCTGGTAGTATATTTAAGGTTGAAAGATTATGAGTCGGAGAAAAAAGGTCAATATTACGAAAAGCTACTTGGATACGAGGAGTTTGACTCATCACATTTCTTAATTCAATAAGTAAACTTTCTTTTTGTTCATTAGCAATAAAACTAATATAACAATCCTCTTTTTTAGCAAGCTCAATAAGGGAAACAGCCTCCTTCTCACCTACTTGCTTAGCAAGTAATAGAGCTAGTTTTTCATAGGGACTAGCTAGGAATTTATGGCTGCTATAGTCATCACTTGTTTTAGAATAAGGTAATAAAGGGGAAATGCCCCAGCTATTAGATGAAATATTCTGTGTATAGCTATATCCCATTACCTCTAGAAAGGAAAAAGGGATGTAAACTACCTCTCCATATAAGATAGAAGGGTAAGAGGTACTTATGGATTTACCATTTAGTTTAATGATACGTTCACCAGGAGTAAAGGTGAGCGTTTGATTTTGTAAGTAAAGTGAATAAGTTGGGTCAGTTTGAATAGACGTTCCGTAAGTAAGACTCATTAAATCTTCTAAAGAAACATAGAGCATGCCATCTTGCATATAAAGAGGTTCTTTAGCAACATAGGGCATATCATTTAGTAAAATAGTAGGTGGAGGGGACGCCCAAAGAGGTCGAGCCAAAAGAAGACATAAGGTAAATAATACAATCCATTTTCTTTTCACATTGCACCGCCTTTCGCCTCTTAGCATAGCATATTTATTAAAATAAATAAAGAGAGGTCTAAAATGGACCTCTCATATAGATTTTTAAATAATTAAACGAGCAAAGCTTAGGAGTTCTAATAAGGCATAGTCTTCAGCTAAGAAAGTTCAGCTAAAAGTTCAAAGAAGTTAGGAAAGGAAATACGTACACACTCTTCACCTAAAAGTTGAGAAGGGGAAGTAGCATTAAGGGCTGCTATAGTGAGAGCCATAGCCATGCGATGATCATGATAAGTTTCTAAGGTAGCACCATGAAGAGGTTTGCCACCCTCAATAATCAAACCATCTTCAGTAGCTAGAACAGCTCCCCCCATTTTACTAAGTTCAGTATGAATAGCTACAATACGATCACATTCTTTAACACGTAACTCACTGGCATCTTTAATGAGAGTTTTTCCTTTAGCAAAGCAGGCTGCCACAGCAAGAACAGGAATCTCATCAATAAGAGTTGGAATAGTAGCCCCTTCTATCGTAACTCCATGAAGAGAAGAGGTACGTACACGAAGGTCACAAACCGGTTCTCCACATACGAGGCGTTCGTTAAGAATTTTAATATCTCCTCCCATTTCAAGAAGGACATCTAAAATACCACGACGTGTAGGATTAATACCCACATTACGAATAGTTAAGTCAGAATTCGGGGTGATAAGGCCAGCTACCATAAAAAAGGCAGCTGAAGAAATATCTCCTGGTACAGTAATCTCACAAGGATAAAGCTCCTCACAAGGTGAGATAGTAACGCTGGTTCCTAGGCGTGTGACTTTAGCACCAAAGGCTTCTAGCATACGCTCTGTATGATCTCTTGAAATAAAGGGCTCTGTTACTGTTGTAGGAGAGCTAGCATAGAGACCAGCTAGTAAAATACAAGATTTAACTTGTGCACTGGCAACGGGTGATACATAGTGTATTCCTTCTAAATGGCCACCTTCTATATGTAAGGGACAAAAACGGTCTTCTTTAGCAGAAAGAGTCGCTTTCATTTGACGAAGGGGAGTAATGACTCTAGCCATCGGACGCTTTTGAATAGAAGCGTCTCCTGTTAAGGTACTGGAAAATGATTGAGCAGATAAAATACCGGAAAGTAAACGAACCGTTGTACCACTATTTCCACAATCTAAAGGTGCTAAAGGAGCAGAAAGCCCATGAAGTCCTTTACCTTTTACATAGACAGTATCCTTTTCTAGAGTGATAGAGATACCAAGTTGCCTAAAGACATGAATGGTAGATAAACAATCATCACCCATTAAGAAGTTGTGGATGATCGTCTCCCCTTTAGCTAAACTTCCGAACATTACACTGCGATGAGAAATAGATTTATCAGAAGGAATGGATAGACTTCCTCTAAGTTGTTGATGAGGTTTGATAAGCATAAGTGCCTCCTTTAATAATAAATAGTATAGTGATGCTTAGATAAAACTTCTGTAGCTTTTAAAAGCGATGCTTTATTTTCAACTACAATTTTAAGGACACCGGCTTCAAATTCTCGGTCATTGACAATGCCAATGTTTTTGATGTTAATGTGATGCTCACTTAAAAGATTTGCAATAGAGGCGATGCTACCAGGTTCGTCCTTGGCATCTACCTGAAGGGCATAAATTTTAGAAGAGCTATGGGTATCGCCTTCTTTGAAGGTGTTACGATAAATACGAGCAGCATCAAAAAAGTGGTAAAGTTCACCTTCATCTTCTTCTTTAAGATACTCTAAAAAACGGTCTAAAATGATTTGATAACGCCCAAAGATTTTAAGAAGCTGTTCTTTGTTAGACAGACATATACTTGACCAAATGGCAGGATTAGAGGAGGCAATGCGTGTAATATCTTTAAAACCTCCAGCTGCTAATGCATGAAGATGACAGTTATCACCATCATTTTCTCTTACTAAATGAACCAGTGAGCTTGCTACAATATGTGGCAAATGGCTGATGGTTGCTGTAGCAAAATCATGGTAAGAGGCAGATAAAATAAGCGGAATAGCCCCAATACGTTCAATCATCTTTTGTAAAATAAAAAGGATGAAATCAGGCGTATCACTCATTGGCGTTAGAAGATAGTAGGCATTTTCAAAAAGATAAGAAGTAGCAGAGCTGTAGCCAAACTTTTCAGAGCCCGTCATAGGATGTCCACCTACAAAGTATGCACGTTTAGTAGACGTCTTAAGAAGGCTATCAATTTGTGTGACAACCTCGTATTTTGTACTGCCTATATCTGTAATGATACAATCAGTTGCTACATAAGGTAATAAATCTTCCACGATGCCATAGGTACGAGAAACAGGCGTACAAATAAAAATCACGTTGCAACTACTAAAAGCATTTTGCCTGTCTGCTGCCATATCATCAATTGCCCCATCTTCATAGGCAGCTCTTAAGGAGTCAGGGCATGTATCGTAACCGATAATATAACTATTTTGTGCATGAACCTTTTTTATCGCTTTTGCAAGCGATCCCCCCATAAGTCCAAGACCAATAATACCTATACGCAACTAAGGGTTCTCCCACAAGCTTCTGCAATGGCTTTTAATTCATTCATAAGATTTTTAAACTCTTCGGGGTTAAGAGATTGAGGACCATCAGAGAGTGCCTCTTTAGGATTCGGGTGTACTTCAATCATAAGTCCATCAGCACCTGCAGCAATAGCTGCTTTAGAAAGTGCAGGTATATAGGGCTTTTTACCAGAAGCATGACTAGGGTCAACGATAATAGGTAAGTGGCTCTTCGATTTAATAACAGGAATGGCACTAATATCTAAGGTATTACGCGTTGCCGTTTCGTAGGTACGAATACCACGTTCACACAAGATAACATTTTGATTGCCTTCGCTCATAATGTATTCAGCTGCATTAAGCCATTCATCAATAGTCGCACATAAACCTCTTTTTAGAAGAACAGGTAAGTTGGTCTTACCTACAGCTTTAAGAAGCTCAAAGTTTTGCATATTACGTGCACCTACTTGAAGAATATCCACGTAATTCACAGCTGCATTTACCGCATGAATACTTGTTACTTCACAAACGATAGAAAGGCCTGTGCGTTTTTTTGCCTCAAGCATATACAAAAGACCTTGTTCTTCTAAACCTTGGAAAGAATAAGGTGAAGTACGAGGTTTATAAGCACCCCCACGAAGAACAGTAGCACCACCGGCTTTTACACTATCAGCAGAAGCAAAAAGTTGTTCTTTGCTTTCGATAGCACAGGGACCAGCCATAACAATTAAATCTTTACCACCAATCTGGCAATTGCCAAGATCAATGACAGAAGGGCTCGTGTGGAACATTTTATTAGCTAATTTATAGGTTTCAGTAACAGGAACTAATTTCTCAACACAAGGAAGAGAAGAGATGAAATCACTATTTAATTTTGATTTGTCTCCGACAACACCAATAATGGTGACTTGGGAGCCTTCAGATATATGCACCTGTAAGCCAGCATCTGTTACTTTATCTGTAACAAGCTTAATATCTCCAGGTGTTGCTTGATGCTTCATAACAATAATCATTTTAAAAACCTCCAAATTGAGATATAAATAAGCGAAAAAACTGCCATCTTAATGACTCTCACTTATTGTACACCTTGTATTTTTAGTATGTCAATGAGGGGAGTTTTAAATACAAGCGGAATTGCAAGGACTTTAAGTCCTATACTGTCTCAAGCATGTTCTTATAAGAGCCTTAAATACTTGAAAGGGTGAGTGATAGAGTAGACTAAATAATTTTAATTTGATAAAATAAAATTATTAAAGAGAGTAAAGTTGAAAAATAGTGTTAATAAGATTGTTTTACAGGAAGGTAAAGGAGAAAAAATGAAAATAACAGACAAGGTAAGATGGGGAATTTGTATTGTGGCAGCCAGTATTTTGATAGTTGTGCCAGTAGTGATGCATATAATGGATATACCCTATCATCCTCAATTCATGAAGGGACTAGAAATGGCTGTGCTTATTATAGTACTTTATTTTCTAGTTATTTATCCACGGATGAAGGCAGCTGCAAGTCAAGAAGAGTATGTAGAAGAGATAGAGGGAGAAGAAAGTCAGAGCATAGAGGAAAACAACGATTAAAAGAAGCAGTGTAAAAAATCACCTCAAGTAGTGATCATACTATTTGAGGTGATTTTTAGTACATAGAATAAGCTTAGTTCTTTTTGAAATAACCTTTAGTATGCAAATGGTCAATGGATGCATAAAGAGGTATACCCTTTTTGTAAGGAATAGTTGGCTCGCCTTGTACAAGAGGAAGAAGATAGTTAAGACATTCTGCAGTAATATCATTACCAGCTTCTGTAATCCAATGGGGTGGTACAGTTTTTTCTAGATTGGCGATTTCAGAAATAGGGTGACCTTTGAAAGCAATTTCATAAGGTGCATCACTTATACGGTGATAGCATACCATTTGAGCCGTTTCGCCTTGAGCGCCTAAAGTTACTGCATATTTTCCAATGGCTACTGCCTCTTCAAGATCGGTGAGAGAAGAACAGTGCGTAGCTGCACGTTGTAATACATTTAACTCGATAGAACGAACCTTACAGCCCAGTTCAGCCTTTACTAAATTTTCGAGAGTTTTACCTACACCACAAAGTTGCTTATGACCAAAGGCATCTACAGCATTACTTGAAGCAGATAGATAATGTCCTTCTAAATCTTTAATGCCTTCAGAGAGAGCAACGATAATGTTTTTACGTACCTTTAGGAGTGCTTTTAAATCTTCAAGAAATTGTTCTTTGTCAAAGGCTACCTCTGGTAGATAAATAAGATCCGGTGCAGGGCTATAGCTTGTACGAGCTAGGGCACTAGCGGCAGTGAGCCAGCCTGCATTACGTCCCATGATTTCTACGATAGTGACAGAAGGAATGTTATAAATATAAGTGTCGTGAGCAATCTCAAGGAGAGAAGTAGCGATGAATTTAGCGGCACTTCCAAAACCTGGGGTGTGATCAGTAACAGGAAGATCGTTGTCAATGGTTTTAGGAATACCAATGATATTAACAGCCTTATTAGTGGTCTTAGCATAATGTGAAAGCTTAAGCACAGTATCCATAGAGTCATTCCCACCAATATAAAAAACAGTGCCAATTTCTTTTTCTTCAAAGAAGTTAAATAGTTCCTCATAAAGCTCTTCTGAATGTTCGCAAGTAGGAAGCTTGAAACGGCAAGAGCCTAAATACATAGCAGGGGTGTGGGTAAGTAGATGACATTTTTCTATTGAGTCAAATCGTTGAGAAAGGTTAAGGTACTTACCTTGCAATAAACCTTCTATTCCATTAACCATACCATAAACGGTATCATAATGGTTACTTTCTAAAATACCTTGAAGAACACCGCTAAGGGATGCATTGATTGCGACAGTAGGGCCACCTGATTGACCAACGATGCAGTTTTTCGATTTAAGAGTCATGATAAAAATCCTTTCGATTGTTTCCTGTGTATTTTGCACACTTAATCATAGCAAAAGTGAGAGATAAGGTCAAATCCTTTGGTATTTTGGCTTGACAAAGAAAAATTTAAAGGTAAAATAGAATTTAGATTAATAATTCAAAGGCTATGAAGATGCATAGTAAAGAGGCTTTATCCACTAGAGAGAAGGTATCACCGGCTGCAAGTACCTTTTGGCACTAAAGTTTTTTGAAATTCACATCGGAGCTTCACTTCTGAAGTAAGTAAGAGGTGACAGTGGCACTGTTACAGCTTAATGAAGTGTTTATGCTTTTGGTTAAGGCATAAAAATCAGGGTGGTATCGCGGAGAGTACAGCTTCGTCCCTTTTATATAGAAGGGATGGAGCTTTTTTGCGTTTAGGTGATGTTACATTTTAGAAAGGAGTTTTTAACGTGAAAGAAAAATTAGAGCAAATAAAAAATAGGGCATTAAGTGCTATTGAAGAATCAGGTGCTTTAGAAGTCCTTGAAGAATTAAGAGTGCAATACCTTGGAAAAAAAGGTGAACTCACAGGTGTACTTCGTAACATGAAGGATCTTAGTAATGAAGAAAGACCTCTTATTGGTCAACTTGCTAATACAGTACGTGAAGAAATTGAAAACAAATTAGTAAGTAAAAAAGAGAATCTTGAAAAAGCTAAACAAAATCAAAAACTACAAGAAGAAATTTTAGATATTACTATGCCAGGCAAAAAATTAAGCTATGGACATATGCACCCACTTGAACAGACGCTAGAGGAAGTTAAAGGTATCTTTCTTGGTTTAGGTTATGAAATTGTAGATGGTCGTGAAGTTGAGACAGCCTACTATAACTTTGATGCGCTTAATTTGGGAGAAGAACACCCTGCACGTGATGAACAAGATACTTTCTACTTTAATAGTAATTTAGTACTTCGTACAGCTACTTCGCCAGTACAAGTGCATACCATGGAAACACAAGAGCTTCCTATTCGTATGATTGCACCAGGCCGCGTATACCGTTCAGATGAAGTAGATGCTACACACTCTCCTGTTTTCCACCAAATTGAAGGTCTAGTAATCGATAAAAATATTACCTTTGGTGATTTAAAAGGGGTTCTTGCTGAATTTGCCAAAGCTTTCTTTGGGGATAGGGCAGAAGTTAAATTCCGTCCTCATTATTTTCCATTTACAGAGCCTAGTGCAGAAGCTGATGTAAGTTGTGTAATGTGTGGAGGTAAGGGCTGTAACATTTGTAAAGGAACAGGTTGGATAGAGGTATTAGGTTGTGGGATGGTGCATCCAAAGGTGCTGGAAATGGCTGGTATTGATTCAAAAGTTTATTCTGGATTTGCTTTTGGGATGGGACTTGAGCGTTTAACAATGCTTAAATATTCTATCAATGATTTAAGACTATTCTATGAAAACGATGTACGTTTCTTATCACAATTTTAAGGGAAGGTAGAAAGGAGAAAAAACAATGAATGTACCTATGTCATGGCTTAAACAATATGTAGATATAGATGTGGATATGAAGACCTTTGAAGACCGTATGACGATGTCCGGCTCTAAAGTAGAAGCAGTAGAAGAAACAGGAAAAGAAATTACAAAGGTTGTGTCTGGAAAAATTATAGATGTTCAGCCACATCCTAATGCAGATAAATTACGTATTATGCAAGTAGATATTAAAGGAGAAAGGACTCTCCAAATTGTAACCGCTGCCACTAATGTACAATGTGGGGATATTGTACCTGTTTCTTTAGATGGTGCAACCCTTGCAGATGGACTTAAAATCAAATCAGGTAAACTTCGAGGTGAAGTATCGGAGGGGATGTTTTGTTCTGTAGAGGAACTTGGCTTTGATGAAAAAGACATCGAAGATGCACCACATAACGGTGTCTATATTTTCCCAGCAGATATGCCCCTTGGAGTAGATGTAAAACCTTACTTTGGTTTAGGTGAACAAGTGGTAGAATATGAAATCACTTCTAACCGTCCAGATTGTTTTAGTATTTTGGGGATTGCGAGAGAAGCAGCAGCAACCTTTAATAAACCTTTTAAATTTCCAGAGATTAAAGTAGAAGAAATAGATGGAGATATTAATGAGTTTGCAAGTATTCAAATTGAGAATGAAGAGCTTTGCCCACGCTATGCAGCTAGACTTATTAAAAATGTAAAGGTAGGTCCATCTCCTAAATGGCTTAAAGACCGTCTTTTTTCAGCAGGTCTTCGTCCAATTAACAATATCGTAGATATTACCAACTATATGCTCCTTGAATTTGGTCAACCTATGCATGCCTTTGATTATGATAAATTAGCAGGTCATCAAATTATCGTAAGAAATGCTAAGGAAGGCGAAAAGCTAATTACCTTATTTGAAGAGGAAAAAACATTAGATTCCTCTATGCTAGTGATTGCAGATGCAGAAAAAGCAGTGGCTATTGCAGGTGTAATGGGAGGGAATAACTCAAAAGTAACGGAAGAAACAAAAACTATTCTCTTTGAATGTGCAAATTTTAGTGGTTACAGTATACGTCAAACCTCCAAAAAACTAGGACTTCGTAGTGACTCTTCTATTAAATATACAAAAGGCTTAGATCCTAACAATATTACATTAGCTCTTGAAAGAGCTGCCCAACTTATTAACTTAACAGGAGCTGGAGAAGTTGTAAAAGGGACTATTGATGTGTATCCGAGAAAACGTGAAGAATGGACTATTCCTTACGATGTACAGTGGATTAATCATTTCTTAGGTACAAGTTTAAGTGAAGATGAGATGCTTGAGCTTTTTAAAAGGGTAGAATTTATTCCTCATAAAGAAAGCCAAACAGTTACCATACCAACCTTTAGACCAGATGTCACCATGATGGCGGACCTAGCTGAAGAGGTAGCTAGACTTTATGGGTATGATCGTATTGAACCAACCCTTGAAAGAGGTAGACCTACTAGAGGACGTAAAAAATTTGACCAGTTAGTATGTGATGCTATTCGTCAATTTATGAGTATGTACGGTGTGCATGGTGCACTTACCTATACTTTTGAAAGTCCAAAGGTATTTGATAAATTAAATATTGCAGCAGATAGTGCACTACGCAATCCATTAGTTATTACAAATCCATTAGGAGAAGATTTTAGCATTATGCGTACGACGACGCTAAATGGTATTCTTTCTTCTTTAGCTACCAACTACAATAGACGTGTAGCTGAAGCTGCTCTTTATGAGATCGGTAAGGTTTACTTGAAGCAAGAAGGAAAAGAATTGCCAGCAGAAATCAAAAAACTAACCATTGGTTTATATGGCAAAAATGCAGATTTCTTTAGCTTAAAAGGTATGATTGAAGCACTTCTTGACCATCTTCACATTGAAACATGGGAAGTAGAGCGCCAGACAGAGCTTGATTATATGCATCCAGGACGTTGTGCAAACCTTCTTATAGACGGTAAGGAGGCAGGTTTCTTTGGTGAGGTGCACCCTATAGTTACTAAAAACTATGACATTGGTACAAAGGTTTATATGGCTGAGATAGATTTAGAAGCTCTTCTTAGAGGGATTCATAGAGATATTACCTTCAAAGCCCTTCCTAAATACCCAGCTACTGCACGTGATATTGCTATGCTAGTAGGTGAAAATGTACTTGTAGGAGAACTGGAAAAAATCATTAAAGTGCGTGGTGGTAAATTACTTGAGAAGCTAGAGCTCTTTGATGTTTATCAAGGAAAACAAATTGAAGCGGGTTATAAGTCTGTGGCCTATAAACTCACATTCAGAGCAGATGATCATACGTTAACAGATGAGGAAATCCAAAAGGTAATGAAGAAGATATTAAGTGGTCTTGAAATGAATTGTGGTGCTAAATTAAGAGATCAATAATAAAATAACTAAAAAGCAAATGTTTTCTTGGTAATCAAGGACATTTGCTTTTTTATTTGAAAGGAATTATTTTGTAGAATAATGTACCCTTTAAAAAACATATACTACAAAGGATATAAAATTTTAAAGATAAAAGTAAAGTACTTCATTGTAGTGATGGCAAAAGGAGAGGCTAAAGTGGATTTAACTGCACTAACTATGTATTTATATGAATATGGTTTTGTCCTCTTATTTATCCTCGTATTTTTAGAATATCTCAATATACCTGGTTTTCCTGCGGGGATGATTTTGCCAGCTGCAGGTTTTTTGATTCGTCAGGGGAATATGAACTTTTGGTTAGCCCTTTTTGTAAGTGTTAGTGCTGGAGCTTTGGGAAGTGCTTTTGCCTATAGCATTGGCAAATTAGGGGGACAACGTATCCTCTTATTTTTAACTAAACGTTCGCCTAAACAGCAACGTTATGTAGAAAAATGTATACAGCTTATTGAAAAACAAGGAACAAAAATTATATTAGTGGCAAAGCTTATACCTATTGTACGCACTTTAATCGGTATTCTAGCAGGTACTTTAAATATGAATTTTATAACCTATATGTTTTACTCTAGCTTAGGGGTAGCTATTTGGAATTCAGTTTTCATGAGTATGGGCTATTTACTTCCTAGGTTTAATGAAGCTTTTACCATGATGTAGAACTTAGTTGTGTATAAAAAAGAATGTTTTAGCTTAACCTATTTAGATAAGAAAGGATGTGTCACAATGCCCAACAAACCAGGTTCCAATAATCCTCAGCAAAAGGGGATGCGTAGACAAAAATTGCATGATGAGCAAAATAATCATGGAGAACCTAAGCAAAAAACAAGTTATAGAAAAGTAGAAGAATAAAGGATAATCTAACAAAGTAGCCTGCATTTTAAGGCTACTTTTTAATGTTTAAAGGTGAAATAAAAACAATAAAGAGGTAAGTATTGACTATTTATATCTAAAAAGAAATATGGTAGAGTGAAAAGAAAGAAAAACTTAAAACAAAAGGGAGAGGAAGAAGAGAATGAAAAAGTGTCATCAAGGACAAAAGTGGGTATTTAATAAAGATTACGCAGGTGAACAAGTAGCAGAGGGTGTAGAGCGTAAAGTTTTAGCTTTTTGTGAATGCTTAATGTGTGTAGAAAACCATTTTGAGGAAGGAGCTATTGGGGCAATGCATAATCATCCCCATACGCAGATTACTTATGTCGTAGAGGGGGAATTTGAATTCACTATTTCAGGAGAAACCAAACGAGTAACAAAAGGTGACACAATGTTAAAGGAAAATGGCATTATGCATGGCTGTAAATGCCTTAAAAAAGGCATTCTTTTAGATGTATTCACTCCTATGCGCGAAGATTTTATTGGTTAAGTAGGGGTTTATAAAAGTATAGGAGAATAGAGTTTTAGGTTAAAGCTTAGAAAGAATAACTTGTAGTTAATTGCAACTAATAAATAGAACAAAAAGATGGTTCTTACAGTAAAAGAACCATCTTTTTTAGTGCAATAAAATATAGATAAAAAGCTACATATTTCTATATGTTTTCTAAAGGAATGCGGAAAGAGATACAAGTACCCATGCCTTTTTTGCTAAGAATTTTAAGTTGATACTCAAAACCATAGGTGAGCATAAGACGACGATTCAGGTTAGTGATACCAATATTTTTACTTTTTTCACTTTGGATACGTGCATATAAGTTTTTGACTTCTTCTTTAGTAAGTCCTACACCTGAATCAATTACAGTAAAGTAGAGATGGTTTTCTCTAGCATAAGCCTTTAGTTTAATATAACCTGTATGTTCTAGTGGGCGGATACCGTGACTAATACTATTTTCAATTAAGGGCTGAAGCATAAGTCGAAAGACCTTATAGGAAAGGATTGTATCATCTACCTCATAATAAATGATGAACTGCTCTCCATAACGCATTTTTTGAATAGCTGTGTATTTTTTTAGATAATCGAGTTCATCTTGTAAACAAGTGCCAGTGGCTGCATCCTCCAGTGCATACTTTAAAATGTCTGATAAATAACGAATCATTTGATTTAATTGTGTAGGTTTTCCAGTGAGTCTTAAAGCATTAAAGTCAAGAGCTTGCAAGGTATTAAAGAGGAAGTGAGGATTAATTTGTAACTGAAGAGCAGCAAGCTCTGCAATCTCTTGCTTATATTGTTTTTGGGCAAGTTGTTGATGAAGTTGATTAGATTTTAGGAAAATGTTAATTACATTATTTAAAATAAGTCCATATTCATCATTAGTAGCATGGGAGGGTAAGGGTGTAACAATACCTTTTTCAGCTGACTCAAAGACATTTACAATATGCTCAATTTGTTGAAAGTTTTTCTTGGTAGTAATATAGGACAAAATAAGAGTGACAAGGCAGTTTCCTATAAGGACGCATAAAAAAGTTAAAAAGGTATCCTTTCCATGCTCAAAAAATCGTTCAATAGGAACAAGAGATAAAAAAGAAATATCATACTGCTTTAAGGTAAAGCTTTGAAAGAGGTAAAGCTTTTGATGAATGGTGACCCAGGAATTATTAAGTGAAGAGAGATTTTCTACACTATTAATAAGATTCTGAAGGCTACCCGAAGAACGAGCAAGGAGAGGAGCTCCATTATCATTAGAGGTAAGTATATGATGTTCTGCATCTAAGAGATAAAGAAATTCAGCGTTATCCGAAGTACTACTATTTAAAGTATCTATAAATTGTGAAGAATTGATATTGATGACAATGAGTCCTGAAATATTGTGCATAGGTTGAAAAATAGAGATGACTTCTTTCTCAGGTATGTAATTAAATTCTTTATAAGAGCGCTTTTTAATCCATTGTTTTTTTAAAGAGCCCTTTTGTTCATACTCATCTAGCCATGAACGATCTGGATAGGTAGCTAATGTATTAATTCCGTTTTTAGAAGAGAAGAAGGTATTTAAGCCATCTAAATAGAGATAGATAGAATCAATATCAGGGTGAGAATTAGCAACAGTACTGAGGATTGTTTTCATACTATTTAAGAAAACCACATCCTCATACTCAAAATGTTGCTTCGAAAGAAGCTTTTCTAAAGAAAGGACAAGTCTGGGGTTATAAGTTAAAAGTTCATATTGATAAGCTGAGTTGCTAATAACAAACTCAAAGTTTTCTTGTAAGCGACTAAGTGTATTTTTAGACTGTTGATGAATGTTAATGGAACTATTGATACTAATAAAGACAATAGCAATAAAACAAAATAAAAGGTTGGAACGAGCATAATTAAAGAAAAGGTACGAAAGCGTTTTAAAAAAAATTTTTTCATCATCATGAGTAAAACCTCTCAGGATATTTTTTTTCTCTGTATTCAGTAGGTGTCATTTTATAATACTGCTTAAAGGAACGAGAAAAATTTTTGGGATTGTCATAACCTACATAATAAGCAATTTCGTAATGCTTGTATTGAATATTATCTAACATTTTAGCAGCTTCTTTCATGCGTATTTCATATAAATAGTCAGAGAAACTAGTGCCTGCTTTATCTTTAAAGAGCTTAGAAAGATAATTAGGGCTTAAGTTTACCAAAATAGCTGCTTCTTCTAAAGTAGCACTTCTAAAATTTTCTTTAATATAGGAACAAATTGTAGAAATAATTTTATCATAGTAGGGTTGACCCTGAATGGCTTCGGTAACATGGTTTTCTTGATCAAGAGTAATTTTGAGCTGTTCAAAGCAGGCATAGAGCTTTTCATAATGAATAGGTTTAAGAAGATAATCACTGGCATGATTAATAATGGCAGTATGTAAATAAGAAAAATCTTGATAGCCTGTTAAAAAAACAAATTTGATATGGGGGTAATCCTTTACTAAATGATTACTGAGTTCAATGCCAGTCATTACAGGCATCTTTATATCCGTTAAGATGACGTCTGTAGGATGCGTTTTAATAAAATCTAAGGCTTGGAGGCCATTTGAAAACTGTCCGATAATTTTAAAACCTACTTTATCCCAAGGGAAAAGATGAGTAAGTCCTTCACGTATATTTAATTCATCATCAATAATTATAAGTGAATACATAAGTTCTATCACCTCTTTGTAAATTACAAATAGAAATAAGATATTATTCATTATTATAGGTAAAAATCATAAATTTAGCAACTTTCAATGACAAAACTATGTCAACTAAGTAGATAAAGAAGATAAAACGTAGCCAGTGAAGACAAGTAAAGAAAACAACGTACTTAAAGAAGATAAAACGTAGGTAAAAGGATTGAGCTAATTTTTGAACCTGACTATACTGTAAACATAAAAGAAATACAGAAAGAGATAAAATGAGGAGGTTAAAAGATGAAAAAAAGTTTAGCATTAGGTTTAATAGTTTTATTAACAACAGGTTTAATAAGTGGATGTGGTAATGGAGGGAGTAAGCAAGAGGCAACTCCAGCTTCCCCTCAATTAGAAGCATCAAAAACACCTAGTGAAACAAGTAAAGAACCTGTTACGTTACGTTTTTCTTGGTGGGGAGGAGATGAAAGGAATGAAGCTACATTAAAGGTTATTGAAAAGTTTGAGGCAGAATATCCTCATATTACCATTGAACCTGAATTTGGAGGAAGTGATGGATATCAAGAAAAACTTTCTACTTCTTTAGCAGGAAATGCAGCAGCAGATATTATTCAAAACGGAACAGGTTGGATGCCAGATTTTGTTTCTAGAGGGGATTTCTTTATTGACTTTAATACATATAAGGAACAAATTGATTTATCTGGTTTTGATGCACAGTATTTAGAGAACGTAGGAACTTTTGATGGAAAGCTTCTTGGCTTACCAACAGGTATCGCTGGACCTACTTTTCTTATTAATAAAACATTGGCAACTAAGATTGGGTTAGAGGTTCCTCAAGATTTAACTTGGGAGGATTTAATTACCCTTGGTAAAAAAGTAAAAGAATATGATAATAACCTTTATTTACTCAATATGGATTCTTCAACTTTAAAAACACACGTATTAAGACCTTATATTCTTCAATTAACAGGTACTCCATTCATCGATGATGAAGCAAAAGTGCCAAGCTTTACAAATGAACAGTTGCTTCAGGTAATGGATTACATTAAAGCATTATATGATAATAATGTGGTACAGCCAGCTAGTGAAAGTGCTTCTTTTAAAGATGCAGTTCAGACCAATCCAAAGTGGATAGCAGGTGAATTCGTAGGGATTCTGACAGACTCTTCAAGAGTAGATGTTATGACAAGTGCTAATACGGAAGTGGAATATATGATTGCTTCTATGCCACAATTACAAGACAAGAAAAATGATGGGTACTATGCGAATCCACCTCAGTTGATGTGTATTAATAAAGCAAGTAAGCATATTGAAGAAGCAGTTCTTTTCCTAGATTATTTCTATAATAATGCAGAAGCGGCAGAGATATTAAAGGATCTACGTTCTGTTCCTCCAACAGCACAGGCAAGAGAAATTTGTGAAGAAAAGGCACTTATTAGTCCTCTTGTAAAAGAGGCTGTTGACAAAGCACTTGAGTTAAATGGTACAAATGAAATGGGCTTAACAACCGATGGAGAAATTGAAGCTGTAATGGATGATATGATAGAATCAGTTATTTATGGAAAGACAGGTACTGTGGAAGCAGTAGATAATGCAGTCAAAATGTTTACACATGTGCTTTCTGATAAATAATACCTATTTAAGGTGAAAAAGTATGCTGCCATAGATGTTATTACAAGTTTTCTTGTAAACTTTTTATGGCAGTTTTTTTAGACTAGGAGGTTAGACGATGAAGAGATCAAGACAGCATTATTGCAAAAGAGATTATATGGGATTGGTGTATATACTGCCTTGGTTATTAGGCCTTTTACTTTTACAACTGTATCCTTTCATAACTTCTTTCTATTATTCTTTTACCGATTATAGCTTTTTTAACACCCCTAAATTAGTGGGACTTAAAAACTATATAAGGCTATTTACTATTGACCCGGAATTTTTTAATTCCTTAAAAGTAACCCTTATCTATACTCTTTATACTGTACCAGGTAAATTGATCATGGCTCTTTTTATAGCTGTTATTTTAAATAAAAATTTAAAAGGTATTAATTTTATAAGGACTATTTATTACCTACCCTCTTTATTTGGTGGGAGTGTAGCTGTAGCTATTTTATGGAAGCTCTTGTTTATGAGCGATGGTGCTATTAATAACATTCTTCAATTTTTACATTTACCAACTGTAGAATGGCTTGGTAATCCAGATGTAGCACTTAAAACAATTTGTTTACTAGAAATATGGCAATTTGGCTCATCTATGGTTATGTTCCTAGCTGCACTTAAACAAGTACCAAGATCGCTTTATGAAGCAGCTCAAATTGACGGAGCAGGAAAGATTAAAATCTTTTTTAAAATAACCATTCCACAAATTACACCGATTATCTTCTTTAATTTAATTATGCAAACTATATCAGCACTTCAAAACTTCACTTCGGCTTTTGTTGTGACGACAGGAGGTCCCAATAAAGCTACTTATGTATTAGGGATGAAGCTTTATACAGATGCATTTTCACACTATAAGATGGGTTATGCCAGTGCGACTTCTTGGATAATCTTTATTTTAATTATGATAATAACTTTACTCCTATTTAGATTTTCATCTGGATGGGTATATTACGAAGATGGCGATGACTTCTAGGAGGGATATAATGAATAATCATAAAAAAACATTAAAGCTTGTAGTAAGCTATGGACTAATTGGGTTAGTAGGACTTTTTATGCTCTATCCCATTGTATGGATGGTACTTGCCACCTTTAAGACGAATGCAGAAATTTTTGGTTCTTTAAAATTATTACCTGAAAGTTTTAGTTTAGATGCCTATATAAATGGTTGGAGAGGTATTGGTAAATATAGTTTTAGTAGATATTTTATGAATACCTTTAAATTAGTTATACCTGTTACACTGTTTACCATTTGCTCATGTGCAGTAGTAGCATATGGTTTTGCACGTTTTAAGTTTCCTTTTAAGCGTATTTTGTTTGTTGTACTTATTTCTACTTTGATGCTTCCTAATACAGTTATTATTATTCCAAGATATGCACAATTTAACCAATTAGGATGGCTTAATAGCTATATGCCTTTTTATGTACCCGCATTACTTGCATGCTACCCTTTTTTTATATTTATGATGATTCAATTTATTAGAGGGCTTCCTAAGGAATTAGATGAATCGGCCTATATGGATGGATGTGGTACTTTTCGCTGCTTTATGAGCATTTTAGTACCTTTATTAAAACCCGCTTTATTCTCAGCAGGTTTATTCCAGTTTTTATGGACATACAATGATTTCTTCAACTCTCTCATTTTTATCAACAGTGTTGAAAAATATCCTGTTTCACTTGCACTTCGAATGGCTATTGATGCAGAAGCTAATGTACAATGGGGACAAGTTATTGCCATGGCTTTTGTAACCGTTGCACCTTTAATTATCCTTTTCTTCTCTGCTCAGAAGTATTTTGTAGAAGGTATTGCAACAAGTGGGTTAAAAGGTTAAGTCAAAAAAGAAGGAGGATTCAGAGTGAGTAAATTATGGTATAGAGAGGCTGCTATCAGTTGGAATGAAGGACTTCCAATGGGAAATGGTAAGTTAGGAGCAATGCTATTTGGAGGAGTAGAAACTGAGCATCTTCAACTTAATGAGGATAGTATTTGGTATGGAGGTTCCCAAAATCGTATAAACCCTGCAGCTAAAAGAAATCTTGAACGAGTAAGAGAATTTATATTTAGTGAACGAATAAAAGAGGCAGAAGAGCTTTTAAGGTATGCCTTTTCAGGAACACCCCAAAGTCAGCGTCCTTATCAAAGTTTAGGGGATATAAAGATGCGTTTTAAGCATACTCATATGTCTTATAGTGCTTATAAACGTGAGTTGGATTTAAATACAGCAGTAGCTTCTGTAGAGTATGAAATGAAGGATGTACAATATAAGCGAGAATACTTTGTGTCCACACCTGACCAGGTGTTAGTTATTCATCTGTCGGCTACAAAAGCAAGTAGTCTTTCTTTTGATATTTTATTAACAAGAGAACGTTTTTATAAAAGAGTAGATGCTGTAGGAGGAAATACACTCCTTTTAACAGGAGATTTAGGTAAAGAGGGATCGGAGTTTGCTATAGGATGTAAGGTGGAGACAAAAGGCGGGAGTTTACAAATTTTAGGTGAACATCTTATAGTAACAGAGGCAGATGAAGCTATTATTTATTTAACAGCTACGAGCACTTTCTATCATTCACATTTTAAAGAGTATGTTTTAAAAGTACTTGAAAAGGCTAGTCATAAGGGATATGAGCTTTTAAAACAAGATCATGTAAAAGATTATCAGACATTGTATCAACGTGTTTTATTAGAATTTGAAAATCAACTAGAATATGAGTCATTACCCACCGATGAGCGCTTAGCACGCATGCAACAAGGATTAGAAGATGTAGGATTAGTAAAAACTTATTTTGATTATGGGCGTTATCTTCTCATTTCTTCGAGTCGTAAAGGGACTTTGCCTGCTAATTTACAAGGCATATGGAATGCGGAAATGAAACCAAATTGGGATTCTAAGTTCACAATTAATATCAATACACAGATGAATTATTGGATAGCAGAAAGCTGTCAACTCCCTGAATGTCATGAAGCACTTTTGGATTTAATCAAAAGACTTGTAAAAAGTGGAAAGCAGACGGCTAAGGAGATGTATGGCTGTAGAGGCTTTGTGGCACATCATAATACAGATATTTGGGCAGATACTGCTCCACAAGATATTTATATTCCAGCTACCTACTGGGTAATGGGGGGAGCTTGGCTGTGTACCCATCTATGGATGCATTATCAATATACACAAGATAAAATTTGGCTTGAGGAAGCTTATCCTTTATTAGAAGAAGGAGTACTATTTTTTCTTGACTTTTTAGTTGAAAAAGAAGGACAGCTTCTTACTTGCCCTTCTGTATCACCGGAAAACACATATATTTTACCGAACGGTACAAAAGGTTGTATATGTGCTGGATCAACCATTGACAATGAAATCTTAAGAGATCTATTTGAAGCTTATATAAGTGCAGCAAAGCTATTGGATAAAGATTCAAAAAATGTGCAAGCGGCTAAAGAAGTCTTAGAGAAACTGCCGCCTTTAAAAATTGGTAAACATGGACAGATTATGGAATGGCTAGAAGATTATGAGGAAGAAGAGCCTGGGCATAGGCATATTTCACAGCTCTACGGTCTTCATCCTTCACACCAAATTACAGTAGATGGAACTCCACTATTTGCAGATGCAGCTAAAAAAACATTAGCAAGACGTCTTAAATGGGGAGGTGGTCATACAGGATGGAGCTGTGCATGGATTATGAATTTTTATGCAAGGTTGTGGGAGGGAGCTCATGCTTATGATCTGTTTAAAAAGCTTTTAACCCAATCTACTTTTAGCAATTTACTTTGTAATCATCCAAGACCCAATGGAGAGGTTTTTCAAATTGATGGTAATTTAGGGGGAGCTAATGGGATTTTAGAACTCTTTGTACAAAGCAATGAGAAGCGTACAGTACTTCTACCAGCTTGTCCTAAAGAGCTAGGGAGTGGCTTTTTAAAAGGTGTTAAGGTAAACGGTGGAGTTATTTTAGATCTAGCATGGCAACAAGGAAAATTAACAAGTATAAAAGCTTATGGGTTAGCCCATCAGGAAACGAAGTTAAAATTACATTACGACAAAAAAGAGCTCACTATCCAGTTGGCACCTCAAGAAGAGAAAGATGTAACCTCCTTGTTAGTCAAGGTGTAAAGGAGATGAGAAATAATGCGTTGGCAAAACCCTATAATTTTTTCGGATTTTAGTGATCCAGATATTATAAAAGTAGAAGATGACTTTTATATGGTGGCGTCGAGCTTTACCTATTTACCAGGGATACCCCTTCTTCATTCAAAAGATTTAATACATTGGAGGCGCATCAATTATTGTGTACGTTCTCTACCTTTTAAATGCTATAATCAGCCCAATCACGGAGCAGGTACATGGGCACCCGCTATTCGTTATCATAAGGGATGGTTTTATGTTTTTGTCCCTCTCCCAGATGAGGGCATTTTTGTAACTAAAACACAGGATCCTTATGGTGAGTGGTCACCTCTTCACTGTCTAAAAAGTACAAAAGGGTGGATTGACCCTTGTCCTTTTTGGGATGAAGATGGTAAAGCTTATATGATTCATGCCTTTGCTAAAAGTAGATGTGGTATTAAACATCGCTTAGCTATTTGTCAAATGAATGAAGAGGCTACTGAGCTGTTAGATGAAGGTAAAATTGTTTATGATGGAGAGCAAAGAAATCCGACTATAGAAGGCCCAAAACTTTATAAGAGAAATGGCTATTATTATATTTTTGCGCCAGCAGGTGGTGTAGAAACAGGTTGGCAAGTGGTTTTACGTTCAAAAAAACTTTATGGACCCTATGAAGAAAAAGTAGTTCTTCATCAAGGTGAAACACAAGTAAATGGTCCGCATCAAGGGGGCTATGTAGAACTTACCGAAGATGAGTGTTATTTTGTACATTTCCAAGATGCGAATTACTATGGGCGTATTGTTCATCTACAGCCTATGAGCTGGTATAATGACTGGCCTTTTATCGGGCAAGAATTGAATGGAGATGGAATAGGTGAGCCAGTTGTAGAATGGGAAAGGACAAATACACTTTTACAAGAAACACCTTACAATTTAATAAAAAGTGATACCTTTAACCAAACCTCTTTAGGTTTGCAATGGCAATGGCAAGCTAATCCAAATGAAAAGTGGTATAGCTTAACAGAAAGACCTAATTATTTGAGGCTTTATGCTATGCCTAATAAAGCGGGGAGAGAGAATCTGCTTTGGTATGCCCCCCATCTCCTTACCCAAATGATAGAGGGACCAGACTTTGAAGTAGAGGTAGAAATAGATATAAGTGGTTTATTGGTGGGAGATAGAATGGGCATAGGTCTATTAGGTCATCAGTATAAGGCACTAACACTCGTAAGAAAAACAGATGGTTTAAAACTTGAATTATTAGAGGGTAATGTATTAGAAACAAGCAAAGAAGGCTTAGTAGCAGAAGAGAAAACTTGTATTGGAATACTAGAAGATACAACTTTATATTTTAAGATACTATTTAAACAAGGACTGTATCAGTTCACCTATTGGGCTCAAAATACAATGCCACAGAAAACAGATTATTTTAAAGCAACAAAAGGAACATGGGTTGGCGCTAAACTCATGCTATTTTGTAGCAATGATAATAATGAAACTTCAAGTGGTTATTGTGATTTTGCTTCTTTCAAATGGCAATCACATTCTATATAAAATAAAAACGTCTTACTACTTTATTTGAAGGTAGTAAGACGTTTTTGTAGACCCAGCAGTGTATTTCTAGAGTCTATATTATCTGCTAAAAGGGAAGTTCTTTTTATTTCGCACCTGGGGGGCTTTTTTTTTTATGTATTTACAAGGTAAAATAAAGCTATAAAGAATATAAAATAGCTAAAGGGCAATAAAAGAGTGCCCCCTATGTTATAATAACACCAAAGCGAAGAAAGGAGCTAAGGACAAATGCCAGTACCGTTTACACACTTACATGTACATACAGAATACAGTCTTTTAGATGGTTCGGCAAAAATTAAGCATTTATTAGCTCGTACCAAGGAACTAGGAATGAATAGCTTAGCTATTACAGACCATGGTGTGATGTATGGTGTCATTGATTTTTATAAGGCAGCGAAAGATATGGGTATTAAGCCCATTATTGGCTGTGAAGTTTATTTAGCTTCAAGGACAAGAAAGGATAAAGAGCCTATAGATGCACGCTCTAATCACTTAGTTTTACTTGCTAAGAATCAAACAGGCTACCAAAACTTAATTCATATGGTATCTACAGCTTTTACAGAAGGCTTTTATCATAAACCACGTATAGATTATGAACTTTTAGAAAACCATCATGAGGGGCTTATTGCTTTAGGAGCCTGCCTTGCAGGACCAGTAAGCCGTCTTCTTTTAGAAGATCAGTATGAGAAAGCTAAAGAAGTAGCTCTTCGTTTAAAAGATATCTTTGGTGAAGATAATTTTTATCTGGAGCTTCAAGATCATGGTATGAAAGAACAAGCTAAGGTCAATCAGCTGACCTTACGTCTTGCAGAAGAAACAGGAATTGCTCTTGTTGTTACCAATGATGTGCACTACATTACAGAGGAAGATGCTCATCCACATGAAGTCCTACTGTGTATACAAACAGGTAAGACTATGGAGGATGAGGACCGTATGATCTACGAAGGAGGTCAATATTTCCTTAAGAGTCCTGAAGAGATGGAGAAGCTTTTCCCTTATGCGAAAGAAGCTTTACTCAATACTCAAAAGATTGCAGAACGCTGTAATGTAGAATTTGTATTTCATGAACTAAAACTGCCCGTTTTTGATGTACCAGATGGTAAAACCAGTGAAGACTTCCTGAGAGAGCGTTGCTATGAGGGGCTTGCTAAGCGCTATGAACCTATTACACAGGAACTTAAAGAGCGAATGGAGTATGAACTAGGTGTCATTATCCAAATGGGATTTGTGGACTATTTCCTAATTACAGGTGATTTTATTAAGTATGCTAAAGAGCAAGGTATTCCCGTTGGACCAGGACGAGGATCAGCAGCAGGAAGTCTTGTAGCATATGCTTTAGAAATTACAAATATTGATCCTATTCGCTATCAGCTTTTGTTTGAGCGCTTTCTTAATCCTGAACGTGTCAGTATGCCTGATATCGATATTGACTTTTGCTATGAGAGACGTCAAGAAGTTATTGATTATGTGATTAGCAAGTATGGAGAAGACAGGGTGGCTCAAATTGTTACCTTTGGAACACTGGCAGCGCGTGGTGTTATTCGTGATGTGGGTAGGGCCATTAATATGCCCTATCAAGAGGTAGACCGTATAGCTAAGATGATTCCAAATGAATTAAAAATTACGATTCATAAAGCGCTAGAGATGAATGCAGAATTACGAGATCTTTATGAAAGTCAAGAGGAAGTGAAGTACCTTATTGATATTGCCCGAAAATTAGAGGGCTTACCACGACATTCTTCTATGCATGCTGCTGGAGTTGTCATTTCAAAAGCACCAGTTGGAGAGTATGTGCCATTAAGTGCCAGTGAGGGGGTTGTGACCACTCAATTTCCTATGACGACTTTAGAAGAATTAGGACTTCTTAAGATGGATTTCTTAGGTTTAAGAACGCTTACAGTTATAGACAATGCTGTAAAGCTTGTTAATAAAAATCATAAGATTCAATTAGATATTGAGAAGATAGATTATGATGATAAAAAAGTATATGAGCTAATTGCCTCAGGAGCAACAGAAGGTGTTTTCCAACTGGAAAGCGCAGGGATGAAGAGCTTTATGAAGGAGCTAGCGCCAAGTAGTATGGAGGATATCATTGCAGGAATCTCTTTGTACCGCCCAGGACCTATGGACTTTATTCCTAAATATGTACAAGGAAAAAGAGATAAAAACAGCATTACCTATACTCATCCAAGCCTCGAACCTATTTTGAAAAACACCTATGGCTGTATTGTTTATCAGGAACAGGTTATGCAGATTGTACGAGACCTTGCAGGTTATAGTCTAGGGAGAAGTGACCTTCTGCGCCGTGCCATGGGTAAAAAGAAAACAGAAGTTATGAATAAAGAACGTCACATCTTTTTAAATGGGGATGGAGAAAGTATACCTGGTTGTATTAAAAAGGGTATACCAAAGGAAATAGCAGAAAAGATTTTTGATGATATGGTAGACTTGCAAAGTATGCTTTTAATAAATCTCATGCTGCAGCATATGCTGTGGTAGCTTATCAGACAGCTTATTTAAAACAGTATTACAAAGTAGAGTTTATGGCAGCTCTCATGACATCTGTTATGGATGTATCTACTAAAATTACTGGTTATATGGAAACATGTCGTCGAATGGAGATTGCGGTTTTATCTCCAGATATTAATGAAGGCTATGCTTATTTTGATGCCAAGGATAACCAGATTATCTATGGTTTAGCTGCACTTAAAAATGTAGGAAAAAATGTAATTGACCATATTGTAGAAGAGCGTGAGAGAGGTGGTAAGTTTAAAAGCTTAACCGATTTTTATAATCGAATGGATACAAAAGATACGAATAAACGTAGTATTGAAAGTTTGATTTTAGCAGGGGCTTTTGATAAATTAGGTGGTAGACGCAGTCAATATTTGGCTGTGTATCAGCAAATTTCATCAGGAATTAACTTAAGCCGTAAAAACAATATTGCAGGGCAAATGGATTTATTTGCATTAGGAAGAGAAAATGAAGAAATAGTACAAGACTATGATCATTTGCCGGATATCCCAGAATTTGAAATGAAAGATATGTTAGCTTATGAAAAGGATGTTTTAGGTATTTATTTAAGTGGACATCCCTTGGATAAAGTAAGAGGTCAGTTAGAACGCTATATATCCCATACAGGTAGTGATTTCATTTTAAAAGAAGAAGAGGATGAAAATGTACAAGATGGTCAACGAGTTATTGTAGGAGGAATCCTGGTAGAAAAGAGAGTTATTTATACAAAAAATAATAAAAAAATGGCTTTTGTTACGTTAGAAGATTTAACTGGTACAATGGAGATCATTATTTTCCCAACCTTGTATGATCAGTTTGCCAGCTTCCCAGAAGATAGTGTCTATATGGTGAAAGGACGTATTTCAATTAAAGAAGAAACAGCAGCAGTGATTTTAGCCGATGAACTAACAACATTAGAAATACTTATGACACCCCAATGTGAGGAAGGTCTTATCCTTCATCTTGATAAAAATCAACGTACTCAAGCTATGCGAGAAAAATTGCTACACATATTTGAAAAACACAAAGGGAATGCTAAAATTATAGTTCAGAATAAAGAAGATGGCACACAAAAAATCTTCCCAAAGCGCTATAATGTGGCATTAACTGATGAACTTATACAAGAAGTTAGTCAATTAGTAGGTGAGAAATGTATGGTTGTCCATAAATTGTCGTAACTACTTGCTATTTTAAAGAGTTTTAAGTACAATGAAAAAGGTTAAATATTAAATGATAAATATTTAACAAAGTAAACTAGGAACCAACTTATAAAGTGTACAAATGTTGTCAAACAAATTAGCGGTAAATATATATTACTAAAGGGGGTTATTTAGGATGAGTAACAAAGTAAGTACAATTGGTGTTTTAACAAGTGGTGGTGATGCACCAGGAATGAATGCAACGATTCGTGCCGTAGTAAGAACGGGTATTGCAAGAGGGCTAAAAGTAATGGGTATTCAAAAAGGTTACAATGGTCTACTTCAAGGTGATGTAAGAGAGCTTAATGCAAGAAGTGTATCTGACATTGTGCAAAGAGGTGGTACCATTCTTCAAACTGCACGTTGCTTAGATTTTGTTAAACCAGAAGGTCAAGCCAGAGGTGCTGAAATGTGTAAGGTATTTGGTATTGATGGACTTGTAGTAATTGGCGGAGATGGTTCCTTTCAAGGTGCTGAAAAATTAGCTAACCTAGGCATTAATGCAATTGGCGTACCTGGAACAATTGACCTTGATATTGCATGTACAGATTATACTATCGGTTTTGATACAGCTGTTAATACAGCAATGGATGCTATTAACAAGATTCGTGATACATCCACATCCCATGAAAGATGTTCTATTATTGAAGTAATGGGGAGAAATGCCGGGTATATTGCATTATGGTGTGGTATTTCTTCTGGAGCTGAAATGGTACTTATTCCTGAAAAACAAAGACCAACTGATGAAGAGATTATAAAAACAATTTTAGAAAACAAACATAAAGGTAAAAAACATTTCCTTATTATTGTAGCAGAAGGTATTGGAGGATCTTATAATTTAGCCAAAAAGATTGAAGCTACTACAGGTATTGAAACACGTGCAAGTATTTTAGGTCATTTACAAAGAGGGGGCTCACCTACAGCTGTAGATCGTATTCATGCATCCATGATGGGAGCTAAGGCAGTAGACTTACTTTGTGAAGGTAAACAAAAGAGAGTCGTTGCTTTTAAAAATGGACAGTATGTGGACTATGATATTAATGAAGCGCTTAAGATGAAAAAAAATATTGATGATTATATGTATGAAGTAAGTCAATTATTAATCTAACACTAATCAGGGGAGAGTAAAGATGCGTAAAACCAAAATTATTGGAACACTAGGACCTAAGACGCGTGACATAAATCATATCGAGGAAATGCTAGAAGCTGGAATAGATGGAATACGTATTAACTTTTCACATGATAATCACGAGATTCATGGTGAAACAGTAAAACGTGTTAAAAAAGTGCGAGAAGCTCTTAATAAGCCGATACCACTTATTTTAGATACAAAAGGCCCAGAAATTCGTACAGGTGTTATGAAAGATGATAAAGATTACCCTTTAGCTATTGGGGATACCATTACATTAACAACAGAAGAGATTGAAGGAGATAGTAAAAGGGTAAGTGTAACCTATAAGAACCTTCCTTTTGATTTAAAAAGAGGCAGTCGTATTTTAATTGATGATGGTCTTATTGAGCTGAAAGTTAAAAACCTTACCCCTACTGAAGTAGAATGTACGGTTGAAAATGGCGGAATGCTTGGTTCACGTAAAGGGATTAATATTCCAGATGTTTTTGTAAATTTACCTGCTCTTACCGAGAAAGATATAGAGGATATTCAATTTGGGGCAAAGGTTGGCTTCGATTATATTGCAGCCTCATTTATTCGCTGTGCCAATGATGTAATTACTATTCGTAACATTCTTGAAGAGAATGGTGGCGCGGATATTCAAATCATTGCTAAAATTGAAAATCGTGATGGTGTAAATAATATTGACGAGATTTTAGAGGTTTCTGATGCTATTATGGTAGCCAGAGGCGATTTGGGAGTAGAAATTCCAGCAGAAGAAGTACCAATTGTACAAAAAATGCTTATAAAAAAAGCAAATGCACAAGGCAAGCCTGTTATAACGGCAACTCAGATGCTAGATTCCATGATTCGCAATCCACGTCCTACTCGTGCAGAAGCCAGTGATGTTGCGAATGCTATTTTTGATGGAACATCGGTTATTATGCTTTCAGGTGAAACAGCAAAGGGAGATTATCCGTTAGAAGCAGTAAGGATGATGGACCGAATTGCTCGAGCTGCAGAATTAGAACAAAGACAAAGAGGGCAAGTGCAAATGCCAGAGCCTTATGGCATGAGTATGACTAATGCTGTAAGTCATGCGACTTGTAATACAGCTAAAGAATTAGGTGCTGCATGTATTTTAACGATTACGAAGTCAGGTCATACGGCACGTTCTGTATCTAAATTTAAGCCAAGTTGCCCTATTATTGCTTGTACAACCAATCCTAGAGTATGGCGTCAACTTAATTTAGTATGGGGTTGTACGCCACTTTTAGGAAGCTATGATGAAAAAGATTCAACAGATGAAGTTTTTTCTAAAACAGTAGAGCATATTGAAGCCATGAGATATGTTAAAAAAGGAGATATTATTGTTTTATCTGCAGGTATCCCAGTAGGTGTAGCAGGTACAACGAATATTATGAAGGTACAATATGTGGGAAACGTATTAGCTAAGGGAAAAGGCTATGGTAAACAAGTTGTAACGGGTAAGGCAAGTGTTGTAAAGGTATTAGATGAAGCAAGAAAAAACTTTAAAAAGGGAGACATTTTAGTTGCTAACAAAACAGATAATAGTTATTTACCTTACATGAAAAAAGCCAGTGCCATCGTGGTACAAGATGGAAGCTTAGAAGAGAGTAATCATGCGGTTATAGTTGGCAAAACTTTAGATATCCCAGTTATTATTGGCGCGGCTAATTGCGTAGAAGTTGTTAGAAATTCAACGATTGTGACAGTAGATAGTACAAAGGGTTATGTATATAATGGTGCACTATAGATTTAAAAAGAGAATTGCTTGCAAGCAATTCTCTTTTTAAATTTTTTCATAAAACCCTTAAAAAAGAGAGAGACTATAAGTAGAAATTTCAAAGGTTTTGGTTTAGAATAAGGAGATAAATAAAAAGTAAGGAGAGAATGCGATGAATAATCAAAAAGCCCCTGGATTTGTTAAAATGAAACATGGTACGGGCATATCTGGTCATTTAGGTCCTTCACAGGTGCTTGTAACAGGTTTTTTGTGTGTTATTTTAATAGGTACAATACTCTTGATGCTTCCTATAAGCTCTACGAGTGGTGAATACACCTCTTTTATTGATGCTCTTTTTACAGCGACATCAGCAGTTTGTGTAACAGGACTAACTGTAGTAAATACGTTAGCCCATTGGTCCACCTTTGGGAAAATTGTTATTATTTTATGTATCCAAATTGGGGGACTTGGATTTATGACACTTGTTAGTATGCTTTTTATTATAATGGGTAGGCGTATTACCCTTAAGAACAGGTTAATCATGCAAGAAGCATTTAATTTTAATACGACTTCAGGTATTGTACGCTTTACAAGGTATATTGTGATAGGAACACTTTTAGTTGAATTAACAGGTGCTATTTTAATGAGTTTTATCTTTATCCCTGATTATGGTCTAGGTAAAGGGATTTGGTATAGTGTTTTTCATGCTATTTCTGCCTTTTGCAATGCAGGCTTTGATATGATTGGTGATAATAGCTTAACACCCTATAGAGGTAATATACTTCTAAATTTAACGGTTATGGGGCTGGTTATTATGGGTGGTTTAGGATTTAATGTATGGATTGATACGTATAAGGTACTTAAGCTTAAAAAAGAAAAAGGAAAGAATCTTAATTGGAGTCAAGCTCTCTATTCTATGTCTGTACATACACGTTTAGTATGGCTCATTACTTTAGGGTTATTGACTTTGGGGTTTGTGTTTTTCTTTTTTGCAGAGTATACAAATCCTGGAACTCTAGGTCCTCTTAGTTTAAAGGATAAGGTATTAGGTGCAATGTTTCATTCTATGACTACACGTACAGCAGGCTTTTTTACCATTTCCCTTCCAGATTTGACAGACGCCTCTAAATTAATGACAGTCTTACTTATGTTTATAGGTGGCTCACCTGCGGGAACTGCAGGAGGGATTAAAACGGTAACGATAGGTGTTTTGATTCTTTGTGCACTTTCTACTATTAAAGGAAAAGATGAAACAGTTGTTTTCAAAAAGCGTATCCCAAGACAAATTATTTCACGTGCATTAACAGTTGTTATAATTGGTATGATGGCTATTTTTATTATGTTGATTATTTTAACTTTTACTGAAAATGCAAGTTTTATGGACTTGCTTTTTGAAGTGGTTTCAGCCTTTGGTACAGTAGGCATTACACTAGGGATAACTCCTGATTTAAGTAGCCTTGGAAAAGGCGTGATTATCATTATGATGTTTATTGGACGTTTAGGTCCCATTACAATGGCAGTGGCTTTGATGATTAAACAAAGCAAATATAAAGGCATCTTGCAATATCCAGAAGAAAAAGTATTAGTGGGTTAAAATGGAGGAGGAAAGCAAATGAAACGTAAGCAATTTGTGATTTTTGGATTAGGACGCTTTGGTGTAAGTGTGGCAACTACCCTTTCGGAAGCAGGATATGAGGTAATGGTAGTAGATCCTTCAGAGGAGAAAATACAGGAGATTTCCAGTTTAGTAACACATGCGGTACAAGCAGATGCAACGGATATGGATACCCTTTGTGCTCTAGGGATTCGTAATTTTGATGTAGCCATTGTGGCTATTGGTAAGGATATGCAAGCGAGTATTATGATTACCTTATTACTTAAAGAAATAGGAATACCTTATGTAGTAGCTAAAGCCAGTACAGAGATACATCAACGTGTACTTGAAAAACTAGGAGCGGATCGTATTATTTTGCCGGAGTATGAGATGGGTAGGCGTATTGCCACTAACTTAATCTCAGGAAATATTATTGATTACATTGAGCTATCTAAAGATTATAGTATTGTGGAAGTTGAAGTTTTACCACAATGGGAAAAACAAAGCATGAAGGATTTAAATATCCGTACGAAATATGATATCAATATTATTGCTATTAAAGGTCAAGAAGATATTATTGTTTCACCAGGCCCTAATTATATATTTAATAAGGGAGATATACTTGTAGCAGTTGGAGATAATAAAGCCTTACAGGAGATAGAGAATAAACGTCATGATGCCTAAAGAAATAGCAAGTTTACAAAACCCTGTTTTAAAAATGATTAATCAGCTTCAAAAAAAGAAAGCTGTCCGTAAAAAAGAAGGGCTCTTTGTAGTAGAAGGTCTTAGAGCAGTAAGAGAAATTACAAAGGAATTTGAGGTAGAGTATTATGTCACTACCAAAGAGGTAGAAGTGAAGGATTTACCAGGGCTAGAAAAAAGCAAATGGATCGTAGTTCCAACAGCACTCTACAAAGCCATTAGTGAAACCGAAGCACCCCAAGGTGTGATGGCTGTGGTTAAAATGCCAAATTGTAAACTTCAAGATTTAGTACTCAAAGAGAGAGGCTTTTATCTCATTTTAGAAAATCTTCAAGATCCAGGTAATATGGGAACGATTATTCGTACGGCTCATGCCTTTGGAGCAAATGGGATTTTGATTACGAAAGGGTCAGTGGATGTTTTTAGTCCAAAGGTAGTACGTTCTACTATGGGGTCACTTTTTCATGTGCCACTTGTAGTAGATTGTGAGATAGAAGAATATAGAGAGGTTTTACGACAAGCAGAGATACCTATCTATGCCACAGCACTTGAGGAAGCAAAGCCTATTTATCATATTAACTTTGTCAATCCATTGGCCATCGTCATTGGTAATGAAGGAAATGGTGTTTCTGACTACATTAAAAAAGCAGCAGATTACAAGATGATGATCCCCATGCCTGGTGGAAGTGAATCTTTAAATGCATCTGTGGCCACATCTATTTGTATCTATGAAGTAATGCGTCAGTTAGAGGTCAATGCACAGTCATGTATCCCTAAAGAATGAAGTTAGGTTTTAAGACAGTAGCTTGACAAAATAAATTAAAATCCCTATAATTTAAGCAGTTAAATAAGTACAGACGATGATAAGACGAGTAAGCACAAATCGGACTTTCAGAGAGCTAGCGATGGGTGAGAAGCTAGTAGGCGATGGTGACTGAAGAACCTCTTGGAGTTGCTAACCGAACGAGTAATTAAGTAGGCCTAGCCGGGTAAGACCGTTATATCTTGTATGAGTGGGGCTTTTTTAAGTTCAACTAGGGTGGTAACGCGGAGTCACTTCGTCCCTTTATAAAGAGAGGGACGGAGTTTTTTTATTTTCTAGTACGATTAATCGATGCAAGGAGAAATAGAAGCATTTATTTTATGTTAAAGGAGAGAGTAGGATGAAAACAATATCAATTAGAACCCTATATGGGATGCCAGAAAGTTATGTAGGGACTGTAACTGTAGCCGGTTGGGTAAGAACAGTAAGGGATTCAAAAACCTTTGGATTTATTGAGGTGAATGATGGAACCTTCTTTAAAAGCGTACAAGTGGTTTTTGAAGATCATTTAAGTAATTTTAAAGAAATTGCTAAATTAGGAGTAGGTGCAGCCCTTATTGTAACAGGTGAACTAGTTTTAACACCTGGTCAAAAGCAACCTTTTGAAATTAAAGCTACTTCAATTGAGGTAGAAGGTGAGTGTCCTCCCGAATACCCACTTCAAAAGAAACGTCATTCCTTTGAATACCTTCGTCAAATTGCCTATTTGAGACCACGTACCAATACTTTTGGTGCAGTATTTAGAGTACGTTCCTTAGCCGCTTATGCGATCCATAAGTTTTTCCAAGAAAGAAACTTTGTGTATGCACATACACCACTTATCACAGCAAGTGACTGTGAAGGGGCAGGAGAAATGTTTAGGGTAACCACTTTAGACCCAGCTAATCCACCTAAAAATGAGCAGGGAGAAGTAAACTTCAAAGAAGATTTTTTTGGTAAAATGGCAAGTCTTACGGTATCGGGTCAGCTTTCGGCTGAAACGTTTGCCATGGCTTTTAGAGATGTATATACCTTTGGCCCCACTTTCCGTGCAGAGAAATCCAATACACCAAGACATGCCGCTGAGTTTTGGATGATTGAACCAGAAATCGCCTTTGCAGACTTAAATGATGATATGCAACTTGCAGAAGATATGGTGAAGTTTGTAATAAATTATGTATTAGAGCATGCTAAAGAAGAAATGCAGTTCTTTAACCAGTTTGTAGATAAAGGTATTCTAGAGAGACTAGAAAATATCGTAAACGCTGACTTTGGTAAGGTATCCTATACAGAAGCTATCAAAATTCTTGAAGGCTCAAGTAAGAAGTTCGAGTATCCAGTATTCTGGGGCTGTGACCTTCAAACAGAGCATGAGCGTTACTTAACTGAAGAACACTTCCAAAAACCTGTATTTGTTACAGACTATCCAAAAGAGATTAAAGCCTTCTATATGAGAATGAATGAAGATAACAAAACGGTAGCTGCTATGGATCTTCTTGTACCAGGTATTGGTGAACTTATTGGTGGTAGCCAAAGAGAAGAGAGACTTGATGTTCTACTTGAAAGAATGAAAGAGCTTGGACTTAACGAAGAAGATTATTGGTGGTACCTCGACCTTCGCCGTTTTGGTGGCACACGCCATGCAGGCTTCGGCTTAGGGTTTGAAAGACTTATTATGTATTTAACAGGCATGACCAACATCCGTGACGTTATTCCATTCCCAAGAACGACAGGTTCAGCAGAATTTTAAAGGGGATAGAGGAGAAATAAGGGGATAAGGAGTAAGGGAAAAAGTAAGACAAAATAGCAGAGTAAATAAATAAAATGGGGAACAACTTTATTTTCATTACAAAAAGAGTTGTTCCCCATTTTTTCATTTTAAAGAGAAAAAATAGTAAAGGAATTTTTGTTTGATGTTAACATCAGTAACTTTATTAAAAATATTGAATTAGAGTACTTCCATACCACGAGAAGCTTCTAGAATCATAAACCAGTCCTTGGTTGAAAGAGGAATCTTCAAAGCATCTACGCAAGCTTTAATACGTTCGATTTTCATTGAACCTGTAACAGGGCAAATCTTAGCAGGATGCTTCAGGATAAAAGCATAGGCAATTTTATCAATAGAATCGACTTGATATTTTTGAGCCATGGTCTCTAAAACTTTTACAACTCTTATTTCTTGCTCTGTCTTAGGACTAAAAAGTCTTCCACCACCAAGAGGTGACCAAGCCATAACTGGAATATCATGCTTTAAGGCACTATCCATTATACCATTAAAGAAGGTATCCGTATAAAGGGTAGAGACCTCCACTTGATTAGTCACAAGAGGGGTTTTTGTAAAAGTATTAACCATATCAAAATAAGTATAACTTGCATTAGAAATACCTATATTTCTAACTTTCCCTTCTTGTACTAATGTATCTAACCCTTCTGCAAGTTCCACAGGATTAAGTAGTGGGTCTAGTCTGTGAATAAGCAGAACATCAATATAATCTGTGCAAAGATTTTTAAGAGACTCGTCTACAGACTCCCTTAAATGCTGTACAGAAGAATCATAGTAGTGTACAAAATCACTTTTTTCAGTAGGGAGTACAATATTAAATTTAGTAACCAACTGCATTTTATCTCTTAGAGAAGTATTATTTTTTAAGACAGCTTCACCAAATAGTCTCTCACTTTCTCCTAAACCGTATATATCAGCGTGGTCAAAGGTAGTAATACCCATTTCAAGGCAGCTATTAACAAACGCTGTCATTTTGTGGCCACTAAGACCTTCCCTACTTGCTCGCATCATTCCAGCAATAACTCTTGAAAAGCTTAAATCATCAGTTACTTTCATATAGTCCATAAAAATTCTCCTTTAACGGGTATTGTTATTTGTCTTTATCATAAGTAATGCCGTAGTCACTCATTTTCAACTGATCAACATGGCAGGCTTTTTGCAAATCAATTAAGGCTATTACAAAGTTCATTAAAAAGGTAGCATCTGTTTTACCTAGAGCCTTAGCCAAATCTATCATATATTCAGTTGACCGTTTCCAAATAAAGTGTTTGTTGGGATGCAATAATTAAAATACATGGTTAATACCTCCTAAAATTGTTTTAATTGTATCTTAAACTCATTGTATATGTTGGAGTTAACTCAAAGTCAAGAGTTTTGAATATTTATTTTTAAATATAAATAATATAAAATATAAACGAGTAAAATAATTAAGCCTAGAAAATAGATTATAACTCTTATAGGATGCTTCAGAAGAAAGACTCTGTACCATTTACCCAGTTAGAAATAGTGTACCTTTGATGCTATAATAAAAGAAATGAAAGGGTATATGTATGGAAACAATTCGTATTGAGTAGAGAACGTTTATACTGATCATAGATTTTTTGCGATACAAAGATGCTGTTGTACTAACTTTTAGTGCAACAGCATGTTTTATTAATTTTACAACATACTTTATTACTGATACTGATTGCTTACGTTTTTTCATTTTCTTAAAAACAAAAGCAAAAATAGGAGGTTAATCTAGAGCAGGCCAATAGCTTGAATATTAATTTGAAATTGTTAGAATTTTAAGTTATTATTAGAGAGATGAAAACATATAAAGGATAAAAAGCCTAAAAACTAAGCTTTGGATACTCAGTATAAAATGAATAAGAGTGATAATTTTTGCCTGGGTTATTTTTAAATAATAGGAGGGTATAAGATATGAAAAAGAAAGCGTTAAAATATGTAGGTTCTATTTTATTGATGTGCTGCTTTATATTTTTAGGGAAGCTATCTTCAGATAGCATTGAGCATTATATGCAGGATACTCTTAGAATCCCAATCATTTGGTCTTTAGCAACCTCTACACTGTTATATATAGGTTTTGGCCTTCTTCTTGGTTCGGACTATCTTTTAAAAGAAAAGGTTAAGGAAGGAAGATGGCGGGTTAACTTAAGTAAGCTTATAATTATGGGAATACCTTCACTTATACTCGGTTATGCAACTTACCTTTACTTTCTATTCCATATTTCACTAGGACGTTTTAGCAGTTTTTTAGTTACCAAGCCATCTACTTACATGAGTTTATTCAGGATATTATTTGGATATATTGTAGCAACGAGCTTTTACAAAGAACGAAGTGTAGGTGAAATAGATGTTAAAGAGTAAAATATTAGGAATAGGTTCAGTAGCTTTAGCCTTTAAGATAGGATTCTTGTTTGCCTTGGGTTTATGCGGATAGCAAATAGCTCTATAAATGCTTGGATTTATATAAAAATGCTCGAATTTTTAAATAGAATTAAGGGTTGAATTCAAATAAAATAGAAGTTAATCAGGAAAATTTATTTGAAAGGATACAAAAGGGATAATAGGAGGAGACTATGCATACAAATTCAACATTTACCGGAGGCTTTACTTTACCAGGTGAGGCAGGCTATGAAAAACTTACTTTAGAATTAGCAAAAAGGTGGCATGCAGACGTAATAAGGGATAGTGATGGAACAGAGTTGTCACCAGAAATCTTAGAGGCTGGCTACGATATCTATTCTACTATTTGTATTATTAGGGGACATAACGAGTGGATCAAACAGCATCCAGAATATATTCAGCAGACTTTCTTAATGACATCACCGATTGTTGCTACAAGCAGCAAGCTTGAAATAGATATTATGAAGGATTTTTTTAAAGAGCAGTTTAAAGTAAATGATACAGAAGAAGCAATGGGATACTGGGAGGTATACGACAGAACGACTAACCAGCTAGTAGACAGAGCAAACTGGGAATATGATAAAGAAAAAGAAGTAGTCCTACTAAAAAATATTGTACCATGGCATACCTATACACTTAGTTTTCTAGCGTATAGGATATGGGAAGAGATCTCTATGTATAACCATGTAACCAATAGTTGGGAAGCGGAGCATCTTATTCCTATAGAACCTAGGTATGAAGCGGTAAGGGAATATCTCAAAGAATGGTTACATAATTGGTGTAAGAACCATCCTCATACAAATGTAGTGCGATTTACTTCTTTGTTTTATAATTTTGTATGGATGTGGGGGGCTTCAGAAAGGAATCGTCACTTATTTACGGACTGGGGTTCTTATGATTTTACTGTATCCTCTAAGGCTTTAAAAGATTTTGAGGAGCAATATGGATATGCATTAACAGCAGAAGACTTCATTAATCAAGGAAAGTTCCATGTAACCCATATGGTACCCCAACCTCATACAAAAGATTGGATGAACTTTATTCAGGATATGGTAGTAACCTTTGGAAAAGAACTTGTAGAGATTGTTCATGCCTATGGAAAAAAAGCCTATGTTTTTTATGATGATAGCTGGGTTGGATTAGAACCTTATGGTGAGCGTTTTAAAGAGTATGGTTTTGATGGGCTGATTAAGTGCGTATTTTCTGGATATGAAGCAAGGCTCTGTGCAGGTGTAGATGTACTAGTCCATGAGATTCGCTTACATCCATACCTCTTCCCAGTAGGATTAGGTGGTGCACCTACATTCCAAGAAGGGGGTAAGCCAGAGGAGGATGCAAGGAAGTATTGGTTACAAGTACGTAGAGCACTTTTAAGAGAGCCTATTCAACGTATAGGATTAGGTGGTTATCTACACTTAGTAGAAGAACAGCCAGCATTTTGCAATACCATGGATACTATTGTGGAAGAATTTCAGGTGATAGCATCTTGTTTACAGCAGGAGAAGCCTGTGGTTAAAAACATTAAAATTGGGGTACTACATGCGTGGGGAAGTCTTAGACCATGGACTCTTTCAGGGCACTTCCATGAAACCTATATGCATGATTTAATTCATTTAAATGAGGCACTATCCGGAATGCCATTTGAGGTAGTATTTTTTAGCTTTGAGGAAGTGGAGAAAAACGGATTACCTGATGTTCAAGTTATCATTAATGCAGGTAATGCAGGTACGGCTTGGAGTGGTGGAGAGGCTTGGAAATCTAGTTACTTAGTAGAGACACTCACAAAATGGGTACATGATGGAGGTATCTTTATTGGAGTCGGTGAACCATCAGCTGTAGAAGGCTTTGATACTTACTTTAGAATGGCTCAAGTACTAGGTGTAGATAAAGATACAGGAGCTAGAATCTGTCATGGTAAATGGCAATATGAGGTAACAGAAGAAGCCTTTTTAGTAGAAGGGTGTGAAGTAGAGGCAGGAGATGCTATCTATTTGACAAATGAGAGGACAAAAGTAGTATTAGGTAATAATGAAAAAATAGGTATGACAGTACATGACTTTGGTAGTGGAAAAGGAATCTACATGGGAGGGTTTGAAACAACGCTTGAAAACAATCGTATGTTACAGAACTTATTGCTATGGGCAACTGAGGAGGATAATCACTATATAACAGATAATAAATATGTAGAATGTGCTTATTATGAGAAAATCAATAAGCTTTTATGTATCAATCAATCAGATACTTGCCAAGAGGTAGCAGTTACTACACCCACAGGTACATTCAAAGGAAAAATAGAAGCATTTGGGTTTAAAGCTGTGGAGATTGAAACGAAATAAGTAAAAAGTGGATAATAGTCAATAAAGTAGACACAAAAACGAGAAATAAAGATGTCTACTTTATTGACTTATTTTTTTGATTGAAAGACATAAGTTTTGCTAATTCTAAAATGAACAAATAGCAAATAATATGACACATATGTATAGTAGGGTCATTGCTTTAAGTAAATTTATTGTGTATAAAGTGCAAAAATAAGTATAATGTTCGAATTTCTTATCTAATGATTGAATTCTGAAATTAACGCAAAGTAGTAGAGCTATTATAATAGGTGTTAGGAAGGTAATGATAAAATGATAAGGAGAGATAGTATGAAATTAAGAAAAATTCTAACATGGGGGCTTGCTTCAATGCTAGCAGCTACTTCATTAGCTGGATGTGGCAATTCCTCTTCCAATGCAGATGCAAAGACACCTACTGGCCAAGAGTCAAATGCAGGAGGGCAACAAAATACATCAGGGGATGCTGGTTCTGATGTAACGACTATTACATACTGGGGATGGGATACAAACTGGTATGAGCCAATGATTAAAGCGTTTGAAAAAGACCATCCTAATATCAAAATTGAAGTTACAAATGTTGCATACAGTGACTACTTTACAAAAATTCAGCAAGCTATTGCATCAGGTTCTGAGTTACCTACTATGGTACAACAAAGCTGTACCTTGATTGCAAACTACAAAGAGTTGGGGGTTTTTGAAGACCTTACACAAGCTCCTTATAATGTAGACCCTAATAAGTTCTTTGACTTTATTAAAGATAGAGCAATGACAGAAGATGGTAAACTAATTGGTATTGAACAATCTGTATCACCATCTGCAATTGCTTACAAAAGAGATTTAGCAAAAGAGTACTTTGGTACAGATGATCCAAATGAGTTAGCTAAAATTCTTAGTACACCAGAAGACTATATTAAATATGGTAAAGAGGTGCAAGAAAAATCAGGTGGAAAAACTTACTTATTCCATTCAGGTGGAGCAGTAGCAGAGTGGTTATACTTTGCAGATTCAACAGATCTTCAAAATGGAAAAACACTTAATTTTACAAAGAAAATGACACCTGTTATGGATTTACTTGTTCAAATGAGAGACAACAAGGTAGTTGATACATTTGAAAATGGTACACCACAGGCAAATGCTACATATGCAGGAGACTCTCATATCTTCTATCCTTGTCCAAACTGGGCAATCACTTACTACATCAAAGCCAATGACCCAGATGGATCAGGTAACTGGGGATTAATGATGCCAGCTACAGGTGGGTACAGTCATGGTGGATGCTCTATAGGTATTACAAATACTAGTACAGATGCAGAAAAGGCAGCTGCTTGGGAATTTATGAACTGGGCCTTTTTAACACAAGATGGTGTAGATGTAGCGAAATCTGAAGTAGAGTACTACGTACCAACAAAAGAATTCTATGAAGATGCTTCTTATGCATCTGGTGAAGATCCATTCTTTGCTGGTCAAGATATTGGAGGATTCTTATATGGTGAGATTGCAGGAAGTATCCAATTACCAACTCCATCTATCTATGATCAAACAGTAATTGATATCCGTGATCTATTAGCGACTGCAATTATGTCAGATGGAAGCATGACAGTAGAAAAGGCAATTGAAAAAGGTTTAGAAGAGTGCCAAAACAGAATTATGGACGACAGCATTGTAATCGAATAATAAGCAGTTAAAATAGAATGAATAAAGGTGGAAGAGGGGGAGCAACATACCACTTTTCCACCTTTTATTATGATGGAGGAATGGCTGATGAATAGCAAGGCGAACAAGAAATATACGGTAATGTGGCCGACCATATTTATTGCACCGTTTGTGATATGCTTTTTAATTTTTAATCTCTATCCTATTCTGTATTCTTTTTATCTAAGTTTTACTGACTGGAGTGGGGTCGGAGAAAAAGTTTTTGTAGGATGGGGTAACTATGTTAGGATATTTACTAAGGATAAAACGTTTATAAAATCTTTGTGGAATACACTTTATATAATGATTTTGGGATTTCCAGTATCGATTTTTTTAGGACTTATTATAGCTGCATTTTTAAGCAATTTAAAGAAATTTAGAAACTTTTTTCAAACTATAAACTTTTTGCCCTATATTACTACTCCAGTTGCTATTGGACTTGTATTTACTTTCTTATTTGATTGGAATACAGGTGTTATTAATCGTATAATAGAAGCTTTTGGAGGAGAGGGAGTGAACTGGCTAGGAAATGCGAAGTTTGCACCATTAGTTATTGGTTTTATGATTATTTGGAAGTGTACGGGATACTATATGGCACTCTATTTAGCTGGTATCACCAGCATATCAGAAGATATATATGAGGCAGCTAAGGTAGATGGAGCAAGTACGATAAAAACTTTCTTTAAGATTACTGTACCCTTGTTAAGACCTATTACAGTCTTTATCGTATTAACCAGTGTTATTTATGCCCTGCAATTATTTGATGAACCGAATCTCATGTTTAATGTATCTACTACAAGTATTATAGGTGGACCAGACAGATCTTGTCTAACAATGGTATGGAATTTTTATGATGTAGCATTTGGTTCTACAGCTCGATTAGGATACGGTTCAGCGATTGCAACTACCTTATTCATTATTATTGTGATTATCTCTTTAATTGGGATGAAATTTATGAATGGAAAGGAGGAAAATTAAGATGAGCCGATTCATAAAAGGATTTTCTTATTTATTTTTAATCTTTATATCTTTTATTTCCTTAGTACCGTTTTACTTAATGCTAACCATGTCTACTTATAAGACAGAACAAATCTTTAAAGGACTTCCATTTTTTCCATCTGATTATTTAGGAACGAATATCTCTACAGTTTTTCAATCTAACTTCATTCAAGCTTATGGAAACAGTTTATTTATTTCGAGTATCTCAATGGCAGTATGCGTACTGATTAGTGCAGGAGTAGGTTATGCTGTAACAGTTTATAATTTTAAGTATAAAAAATTCTTAAAAACCTTTATCATGCTTACTATGATGGTACCTACCCAAATAGGGATTATTGGTTATATGATTGAGATGAGGAGTTTTCATTTAACCAATACTTTATGGCCCATGATTCTTATCTGGTTTGCCAATGGCTTTGGGGCTTTCTGGATGATTCAATTTATTGAAGGCAGTTTACCCTTAGAAATTGTAGAGAGTGCACGAATAGATGGAGCAAGTGAGCCAAGGATTTTCTTCCAAATAGTATTTCCTTGTATTAAACCAGGGATTTTGACACTTTGTTTATTGATTTTCCTCTGGTCATGGAACAGTTATTTAGTACCACTGGTATTTGTTAATAAAGCTAACTTAACAACCATTCCGATTTTCATTAAGGGACTGGCAAATGCTTATCGTACAGATTATGGGGCACAGTTAGCAGGTCTGGTACTTGCTACTATTCCATTGTTACTTATGTTTGTTTGTGGTTCAAGAAGTTTTATAAAAGGACTAACAGCAGGAGCAGTAAAGGGATGATGATTGTACAAGGTGTTTAAAAATAAATGCGAATATGATATAATATTCATGTAGTTTGCTCGGACAGGAGGAAGTACATGAATAGAAAGCTAAAGATATTTATTGTCGATGATGAAATGATGGCGATACAGTATTTAAAAAGTTTATTAGAAAAAGCTTCTCCTTTCTATCAAGTAATAGGAGAAGCTTTTAATGGTGCAATGGCATTGCCACAGATCATACGGTTAAAACCGGATATTGTTTTTATAGATATCAGGATGCCTATAATGGATGGACTAGAGTTATCAGAAAAAATATTAGCACAAAATAAGATTGTAAAAATTATTTTACTTACCTCTTATAGAGATTTTGACTATGTAAAAAAAGGGATGGAGATAGGCGTTACTTCTTATCTATTAAAAAATGAATTAACACAAAAAAGTGTGGATGAAGAATTAATAAAGATAGGTGAGCAACTGAGTGGAGAGAGAAAAAAATCCCATCGTTATACGCAGTATAACTTAAGAAGGTTTTTGGTATCTCAAGGAGAAGAAATGATAGGTGATTTAGAGGACGGTGATGTGGGATACGCATTAGTCTATATTGCATACAGTAGACCCATTGGGAGTGACCAGTGGGTAAGGAGAACAGAGGAAGTAGATGCAATAGCACTAGAAGACTTAGCTGTAGATGGAGGTGTAAGCTGTCGCAATGCCATCCATATGGAGAATGGAAGCAGTTGTTCTATTATGATAATACAGAAAGATGTAGGAGATAGTAGCCAATTATTAATAGAATATGCGAATAAAGTAAAAGGTTATTGTAACGAAAAAAATGTGGCTGTAAGCTGTATCATCTCTGATAGGGTAGGTAGTTTTTTTCAACTTCCAACACTTTATAAAGAAATGGAACAGAAGAGTAACTATTTATTTCGTTATGGCAAAGAAGTTGTTATACGTCAAAAAGATATAGTAGAACCTCAGCAAGACCCCATAAAGATTAGAACCACACAGGACATAAGGAAGTGGGTAGAAAAACTGTTTACGTACCAGAAAGAGGAAAGTGACGAAATACTTAAAAAGGCAATAGAAGATTTTGCAAAGTGTTATGATTTCCAAGGCTTTAACGAAAGAATAAGAGAGCTATGGATAGTCTTTAAATATTTTGCGGAGTCTCATAGTACCTACAATGCTTGGCCACAAGCTATCTATACGGTAGAAGAAATAGTAGATGTATTTTTGGATTTGCTACACCACCTAAGGTTAGAAAAAGAAGAGCAAGCTATAAAAGCCTATTCTAGAAAAATAATAGCAGCACTTACCTATATACATAACAATTATGAAAAGAATATTGCAATACAGGATATAGCAGAAGCAGTTCATTTGTCGGAAGGGCATTTACGTAAGTTGTTTAGAAAGGAAGTAGACATTACATTAGTTGATTATTTGACCAATTATCGGATTGCTAAAGCAAAGGAGATGATGAAGGCTGGAGAGGATAAAATCAGTGATATTTATACACAGGTAGGTTTTACCTCTAGTCAATATTTCAGCTATGTATTTAAAAGAGTAGAGGGAGTTAGCCCAAGTGAATACCTTAAAAATTTACAATAAAAGCAAGTATTTTAGGTACTCTATTAGCGCCAAACTAGTGGTGGCTGTTCTACTAACTGTTACTTGTATTTGGATTATTAATGCAACTTATAACTATAGCTATTTTTTTAATTTATTAAAAGAACAAGCTGTTAGAGATGAAAGTCAAAAGTTACAGTATGTAGTAACACAAGTCAATAATATGCAAGATGAAGTCATTCGGCTTGCTAGGCAGATGTCTATAGAGAGTGAAATACAAGCAATCGCACAATATGAAGAAAAGGATATATTTGATAAACTTGTTATTAAAGGAAATATAAAAAAGAAATTAATGAGTTATATCAATGTAAGAGATTATTTATACAGCGTGTCTGTTATAACACCTTATACAGAAATTTTATCGAGTAATCAACAAGAGATTGTATTTGATCCAGCAGAAGAAGCATGGTACGGCGAGTTAAAGGAGAAACACCCAAAGGGAGGATTTTCTAGGCTTCATGGTTATCGATTAGAGCAAGAAAAAATACCACAACAGGTAATAAGTTATTTGATTACCTATCGTAATATGAATGTTCCACAAGATATTATAGGAGACATTATTATAAACGTAGGACATAAAGAACTGGAGAGTCTTGTAAAATTAGAGGACACCCTATTAAGTGGATATGCCCTATATGATAAATGGGGAGATGCATTAGTAGAAAAGGGAACTATTACAGCCACGATAGAAGAGTGTCTATCGACCAAACAGCAAGAGTTACTATTAGAAAATGGCAATATACTATTGGTTAACACTGATTTAAAAGATGGATGGCTATTTGTTAGTGAGATATCAAAGGCATTATTAGTAGACAAACTAAAGTATCTTCAATATTTTTTTGTTGGGGTAGGAATTATTGGGTTAGTCTTGGTGTATATCATCCTCTATTACTTTATTAAGAAGCTCATGAATCCAGTAGAGCAATTACATCAGGCTGCAATAGAGGTAGGAAAAGGTAATTTTAGTTTTCAAGTAAATATTCATACCTGTGATGAGTGGGAAGTATTAGGGCATGCATTTAACAACATGGTAAATAACATAGAGAATTTAATGAAAGAATCGGTAGAGAAAGAACGTATTTTAAAAGAGATGGAGCTTAATAGATTGATGCTTCAGATTAATCCACATTTTATCTATAATACGTTAAATAACATTGTTTACATGGCACAAAAAGTGGAGGCAACAGAAATTATAGCATTTACAAATGCTTTTACTTCTTTGTTGCAAGATACGATTAAACTTAACAAAGACAGCATTATGACTACCTTAGATCAGGAGATAAAAAACATTAAAAATTATCTTATCTTACAGCAGTACCGTTATCCGGATAGATTTGAGATAACTTATAGTTATGATGAGAAATTACTAAAGTGTGAAATACCCAACATATTGTTGCAGCCTCTAGTAGAAAATGCGATTTTCCATGGTTTGGCAGCTAAGCTTGAAAAAGGTTCTCTTGTAATAACTATTACTCAAGTAGAGGAGCAGCTAAGATTAAGTGTAGCAGATAGTGGAATAGGCATGTCAAAAGAACGTATACAAGATTTGCTACAAAATGATCAAGAGATCAAAGGGGAAATGAGAAGCATTGGAGTAGCTAATGTAAGACAGCGTATTCAACAGATTTATGGAGCTAAAGGGAACTTAACAATAGATAGTGTAGAAGGTGTTGGAACACAGGTAGTGATTCATATTCCTTATTATGTAGCACGAGAAAATAATTAGAAAATTTATAACTGAATAGACAGCATAAAGTGCTATAAAGCGAACAGATGAAATCGTTTTATAGCACTTTTTTAAAATTTTCTATGATGAGTGAGTGAAAGAAGGTAAGTGTAGAAGAGCATAGCTTTTACAGGGATTAATTAGTAAAAAATTGACAGTAGAGAAGATTTTCTTGTGAAAATAATGAGGTAAAAAAGTAATGGGGAAGCTATTTTAAAAGTGCAAGATTTTAAAGGGTATAACAATATCCTCTATTTACTTTAAAGAGTATTAAAAATAGAATTAAAATAGTAAAAATACAACGCGTAAGGGGAGATAAGACAATGAGATTTGGTTATTTTGATGATGCAAACCGTGAGTATGTCATTACCACACCTCAAACACCCTATCCATGGATTAATTATTTAGGGAGTGAAGAGTTTTTTGGTTTGATTTCAAATACAAGTGGTGGTTATGCCTTCTATAAGGATGCAAGATTAAGGAGAATAACACGCTTTAGGTACAATAGTGTGCCTATTGATAATGGAGGAAGATATTTTTATATTAATGATGGAGGAGATGTATGGTCGCATACATGGAAACCAGTAAAAAAAGACCTTACCTTTTACGAATGTCGTCATGGTCTTGGTTATTCCACCTTTATAGGAGAAAGAAATGGTGTACGTGTGGAGCAACTTGCCTTTGTACCAAAGGGAGTGAACGCAGAAGTTCATCGTTTAAAAGTAAAAAATACATCTAATACCAATAAATCGATTAAACTTTTTTCCTTTATTGAATTTTGTTTATGGGATGCACAAGATGATGCGACTAATTTCCAAAGAAACTTTAGTACAGGAGAAGTAGAAATTCAAGGGAGTGCTATTTATCATAAAACGGAATATAAAGAAAGAAGAAATCATTATGCTTTCTACTCAGTCAATGCACCTGTTGCAGCATATGACACAGATCGTGATGCTTTCATTGGGCTTTATAATGGTTTTGAAGCGCCTGATAGTGTGAGAGAAGGAGCTTGTAAAAACTCTGTAGCAAGTGGTTGGTCACCTATTGCTGCTCATCAAGTAAACATAGAACTTGCTCCAGGTGAAGAAAAAATACTTATCTTTATTTTAGGCTATGTAGAAAATCCAGACGAAGAAAAATGGGAGTCAAAAGGCGTTATTAATAAAGCACCAGCTCAAGCTATTATGGAACGTTTTGAAACCAATGAGGGAGTAGAGGAAGCTTTTAAAGAGCTTAAGGCGAATTGGTCAAGTTTACTTTCACACTATACTCTTCAAAGTGATGATGAAAAATTGAATCGTATGGTAAATATTTGGAATCCTTATCAATGTATGGTTACCTTTAATATGTCACGTAGTGCTTCCTACTTTGAATCAGGCATTGGCCGGGGTATGGGCTTTAGAGATTCCAATCAAGACCTTCTTGGTTTTGTCCATCAAATTCCAGAAAGAGCACGCGAAAGAATCCTTGATATCGCAGCTACACAATTTGAAGATGGTAGTTGCTACCACCAATATCAACCTCTTACTAAAAAGGGAAATAATGATATTGGCAGTGGTTTTAATGACGACCCACTATGGCTTATTTTAGGGACAACGGCTTATATTAAAGAAACAGGTGACTTTGGCATATTAGAGGAGAAAGTACCTTTTGATAATGATGAAAAGAATACAGCCTCTTTGTTTGAGCATTTAAAAGTTTCTTTTAATCATGTTATTAATCATTTAGGACCACATGGACTACCTCTTATTGGACGTGCTGACTGGAATGATTGTTTGAATTTGAACTGTTTTTCAACGACCCCAGGAGAATCTTTCCAAACAACAGAGAATCAAGCAGGTGGCGTAGCTGAATCTGTTTTCATTGCAGGTATGTTTGTTTATATTGGTAACGAATATATTACCTTATGCAAAGAAATCGGCTATGAAGAAGAAGCCAATCGTGCACAGGTAGAAGTTGATAAAATGAAAAAAGCCGTTATTGAACATGGTTATGATGGAGAATGGTTCCTACGTGCTTATGATTTCTATGGCAACAAAATTGGAAGTAATGAGAATGAGGAAGGAAAAATCTTTATTGAGCCACAAGGTTTTTGTATTATGGGTGGTATCGGTGTGGAAGAAGGCTTAGCTGAAAAAGCCCTTCATTCTGTAGCAGAAAGGCTTGATACGGCATATGGTATTGTACTCAATAACCCAGCCTTTACAAAGTATTATGTAGAAATGGGTGAAATCTCTACTTATCCACAAGGTTACAAAGAAAATGCAGGTATCTTCTGTCATAATAATCCATGGATTGCTTGTGCAGAAACAGTAATTGGTCGTGGGGATAGAGCTTTTGAAGTGTATAAGAAAATTGCACCAGCTTATCTTGAAGATATCAGTGATATTCATAAGACAGAACCCTATGTTTATTCACAAATGATTGCTGGTAAGGATGCAGTGAGACATGGTGAAGCAAAGAACTCTTGGTTAACAGGTACAGCTGCATGGAATTTTATTACGATTTCTCAATGGATTCTAGGGATTAAACCAGATTATAAAGGACTTAAAGTCGACCCATGTATTCCAGCTGACTGGAAAGGTTACACTGTAACAAGAGAATTTAAAGGAGCCCTTTATGAGATTACTATTAGTAATCCTCATCATGTATGTAGAGGGGTAAAGGAAATGCTTGTAGATGGTAAAAAGATAGAAGGTAATACTATTCCAAACTTTACAGAAGGTACACATAAAGTAGAAGTTACATTAGGTTAGTATTTTAGGGTAGGTACATCAAACAATAAAATAGAGAGCTGAAGGGATTAAAAGGGACGGTTCAAGTATTTATGAGCCGTCCCTTTTACTATTTTTAGAGTCTTAATTACATTGAAGTATAAATATGCTATACTAATAATAGTTAAAAAATTAATAATTTGATGTAATAGCAAGGAGTAATGACATGATAGAAATTATTTTAAGTAGTATTATTATTTTGTGCACTTTCAGTATCTTACAGGTTTATCCTAGGGCGAAGAGACGCTACAAAGCATGTCTTGAAAAACAGCTTATAAAAAGCAAACAACAACTATCTGAAGTTGAAAAGATATTCATGCTAGGAAATGCTATACTGCTTCTTCTTTTTTCAGGAATGGTTTGTATCAGCATATGGACAAAAACGTTTAATGAAGCTCTTTTATTAGGCGTAGCAGTGATTTACTTAGGAATCTATTATATGCAAGAAGGACTGATACAAAGTGAATGGGTTTTTTATACGGAAGGACTAATGGGAAGAAGATGTAATGAACCGATTGAATGGCAAAATATATTAGATTATACGTTTGAGGAGAGAAAAGGTAAAGATATTCTTAAATTAAGATATAAAGGAAAAGGTTTAGTCATTAGAAGGAGTGTGTGGCAAGTTACAAGCTATGAAAAACAGGTTATCCAAGAAATATTAGAAAAATATGTAAGTGTCACTTTGTAAGATGTTGATTATTGTCACATATGCTAAAAAAAACAAGGAATAGTAGCCTAAATTTAGTATAAAAGAAGATATATTGCCAAAGAAGAAACTGTTATAATAAACATGAATCAAATCTTGAATAGAAAGTTACAGGAGTTGAGCTTATGTATAAATTAATAGCAGTAGATATGGATGGCACCTTATTAAGAAAAGATAAAACCATTTCAAGCTTTACTCAAAAAGCTATTTGTAAGGCACGTCATAAGGGTGTAAGAGTAGTACTTGCATCAGGAAGACCCATTGAAGGTCTTCAAAAATATTTAGAAGAGTTAAACCTTGTTTCAGAGCAAGATTATGTATTAAGCTTTAATGGAAGTATTATACAAAACACAGCAACAAGAGAAGTTATTAAGAAAAACATATTAACAGGAAAAGATTTACATGAATTATATGCTCTTTCACAGCAAATAGGGCTCAATATTCATGCCTTTTCAAATGCAGGATGTATTACGCCTAAGATGAGTAAATACTCCGAGTTAGAGGGTACAATTAATGGTATTCCTGTTTTAGAAGTAGATTATAGCTTAATTAGTCAGGAGGAAGATATCATTAAGGTAATGATGATTGATGAACCCTCCGTTTTAGAGGAAGGTATGAAAAAACTACCAACTGACATTTATGATAAATATACGATTGTAAAAAGTGCACCTTATTTTCTAGAATTTATAAATAAAAAGGCTGGAAAAGGAGCAGGTGTAAGAGCTTTAGCAGAGTATCTTGGCATAAAACAAGAGGAGATTATTTGTATTGGTGATGCAGGAAACGATCTTGACATGATCCAATTTGCTGGTTTAGGTGTAGCCATGGGAAATGCTTTTGAAGAGGTGAAGGAAGCTGCAGACTTCGTGACAGCATGTAATGATGAAGATGGGGTGGCCCATGTTATTGAAAAGTTTATACTAGCAGTGTAGTTATTGTCTAAGCTATTTTTAGATAATGAAAAATGATTAAGACTTGAACAATATAGGAAAGTGTTTATAATAGAGAGTAAAGGCTACATGCTAGGGTATATAAGGCAAATTTAGGAGGGAACTGATGGATACGGATGGGGATATTGTACTGAGAAGGATGGAAAAGGAAGATTGCGATAAGCTTCTAGCTATTTTTTCACCAGAACATAGTATAAGGCTCTATACATCTTACTATGAAGAACAAGAAAGTGGTAAAAGAGATGTGATTATTGCTTGTTCACGCAACGAGATCGTAGGGTATGTCACCATAATTTGGGAAAGTAATTATGAAGATTTCAGAGAGCAAGGGATACCAGAGATTAAAGACATTCGCGTTGTGGAGCACTACCGAAGGACAGGTATTGCTACAAAATTAATGGATGAGGCAGAGGTACGTATTGCAGAAAAAGCTACTTTTAGTAGCGCAGGTGTAGGGTTAGCGGAAGAATATGAAGCAGCTCAAAACCTATATGCTAAAAGGGGTTATGTACCAGATGGCAAAGGTGTATTTTATATGGAATCTTATTTAATTGATGAACAATTGGAAGTAAGTGAAAACCAAGGTTTAATGATGATTAAACCTTTATAGATGTTAAAAAAGACATGCAGAGGTGATGCATGTCTTTTTTTGGGAGAAAATAGAATACATTTTTAATAATTATTCATTAATTAATATAAATTGATTTATTGCTATTTTATGGTACAATAATAAACACGTATAAAATATTTGAAATTAAAGGAGAATAAGTCATGAAAGATGAAACAAAATGTCTACACTCTGGGTATACTCCTGCCAATGGGGCACCACGTGTTATGCCTATTGTACAAAGTACAACCTATGTTTTTGATTCAACAGAGCGTATAGGAGAACTCTTTGATATGCCTACTGCTCATATGTATTCACGTTTTTCAAATCCTACAGTGGAAGTAGTAGAAAAGAAAATTGCTGACCTAGAGGGTGGTGTAGGAGCAATGTGTACATCATCTGGTCAAGCTGCTTCTCTTTTTTCTATATTAAATGTATGTAATAGTGGAGACAGTTTCATCAGTACTTCAACAATCTATGGAGGAACGGTTAATTTATTTGCTGTAAGTTTAAAGAAATTAGGCATTGAATGTATTTTTGTAGATGCCCATGCAGATGAAGAAACGATCCAAAAGGCTTTTAAGCCCAATACAAAAGCTGTATTTGGAGAAACTTTAGCTAACCCGGCATTAGCTGTGTTAGATATTGAAAAATTTGCAAAAATAGCACACAAAAATGGTGTTCCTCTTATAATAGATAATACCTTCGCTACCCCAATTTTATGCAAACCATTTGAGTTTGGGGCAGATATTGTGGTACATTCAACTTCTAAGTATATGGATGGGCATGCACTGCAAGTAGGGGGAGTTATTGTTGACAGTGGGAACTTTGATTGGACAAATGGTAAATTCCCAGAGTTTACAGAACCAGATGAATCTTATCATGGTGTAGTTTATACAAGAGATTTTGGGAATATGGCTTATATTATTAAAGCTAGAATGCAGTTAATGAGAGATTTTGGGGCTTATCCAGCTGCTCATTCAGCCTTTTTGCTTAATCTTGGTTTAGAAACCTTACCTATACGTATGAAGCAATACTGTGAAAATGCTCTAGCTGTGGCCAAATTCTTTAAGGATAGTGATAAAATTGAAAGTGTACGTTATGCAGGTCTAAAAGAAGATCCGTATTATGCATTAGGACAAAAATATTTACCACAAGGGGCTTGTGGTGTTATATCTATTGTTATCAAGGGCGGAAAAGAAGCAGCAGTACGTTTTATGGATGGACTTAAACTGGCATCTAATGAAGTCCATGTAGCAGATATTCGTACATGTGTACTACATCCAGCAAGTGCAACACATCGTCAATTAACAGATGAACAACTAGTAGCAGCTGGTGTTAATCCAGGACTTATTCGTGTATCTGTTGGTTTGGAAAGTATTGATGATATTTTAGAAGATTTAACTCAGAGCTTAAATCAACTTTAAAACGGTATAGTCTAACCAAATGAATAGAGATTTCTAATTAAGAAGACAGTCTAACACTTGATGATGAAAATCATAAGGTGATAGGCTGTTTTTTAAATAAATAATAGGGTTTAGGGAAAGATTAAAAGTAAAATTTTAGCATGTAGATAAAAAAGATTGATATATGACATTGTGTCATATATACTAAATAAGGAATATGACGTAGTGTCATGTTGTGAGAAAGGAGTAATATTTTGCCGAAGATAACTTTTTTTAATTTACCGGAAACTAAAAGAAAGATGATTATAGAGGCGGCTAAAGAAGAATTTTCAAGAGTTCTTTTTGAAGAAGCGTCCATAGCTAATATTATTAAAAAGGCAGAAATTCCAAGAGGAAGCTTTTATCAATATTTTGAGGATAAGAAGGACTTATTTGTCTATTTAATAGGTGAGATGGGTAAGCAAATGTTTACATGCTTTATTGGTTATTTAGAAGACACACAGGGTGACTTGTTTATGGCTGCTGAATATTTTTTTAAGTACTTATTAGAACTGGGGAATCATCCGGAGAATAGGCGCTTCATTCGCAATATTTGGCTCAGTATGAATGAAAAATTAAAGGATGAAGTAGCACCACATTCTCACAAACATCGTTTTTATCACTATTATGAGGCTATGCAGCAAAGAGTAGATTATAGTTCTTTTCATTTACAAGATAAAGAAAAAGTTTTTTTATTTAAACTCCTTAAGCATACAATATTTCATAATGCAACTCCTTATCTAAATGGATTGGCTACAAAAGAGCAGTGTATGGAAACATTTTGTTTTCAAATACGCATAATAAAAAGAGGACTTAAAAACAATGGATAGACTTTACGTAAAATGAATGGAGGAAGATGAATGACACGATTATTTAATTATTTAAAGCCTTACTTAGGTTTTATTTTATTAGCAGTTTTATTGCTTTTTGGGCAAGCTATGTGTGAACTGGCACTACCTGATTATATGTCTAATATTGTAAACAATGGAATTGTAAGTGGAGATACAGGGTATATTTTGAAGATAGGTGCATGGATGTTGGTTGTTTCTTTAGGAAGTGTACTTTGTGCTGTGGCAGTAGGTTTTATTGCAGCACGTGTGGCAGCAGCTGTAGCCAAGAGCTTAAGGCAAGATTTATTTGAGAAGGTAGAAAGCTTTTCACAGGCAGAATTTGAAAAGTTTTCTACAGCGTCTCTTATCACACGTACGACCAATGATATTACACAAGTACAAATGCTTATTTTTATGATGATTCGTATGATGTGTTATGCACCTATCATGGGTATTGGAGGGATTTTGAGAGCGTTATCCAAAGATGTTTCTATGTCTTGGATTATTGCACTTGCTGTAATTATTTTAATAGGACTAATTAGTATTATCTTTTCCTTAGCGATGCCTAGGTTTAAGAAAGTACAAAAGCTTATTGACCGTTTAAATTTGGTAACCCGTGAAGAGTTATCAGGAATGCTTGTTATACGTGCTTTTAATAAAGAAAGATTTGAAGAAAAACGTTTTGATACTGTAAATAAAGATTTAGCAGGAACACAATTATTTGTTAACCGTACGATGGGACTACTGATGCCAGCTATGATGCTTCTTATGAATTTAGTAAGTATTCTTATCATATGGATAGGTTCCCAAAGGGTAGCTGCTTTACAAATACAAGTAGGGGATATGATGGCTTTTATGCAATATGCTATGCAAATCATTATGTCTTTCTTAATGATTTCAATGATGTTTATTATGGTGCCACGAGCATCTGTTTCTGCCATAAGGATAGCAGAAGTGCTAGAAACAGAGTTAACGATAAAAGAACCTAAAAAACTCCTTGCTTTGCCTGAAAAGGTAAGAGGAGAGATAGAATTTAAAAATGTATATTTTAGATATCCAGATGCACAAGAGGATATTTTACACGCTATTAATTTTATAGCAAAACCAGGACAGACAACAGCTTTTATTGGTTCAACAGGAAGTGGAAAATCGACACTTGTTAATCTAATACCACGTTTTTATGATGTGACACAGGGAGAAATTTTATTAGATGGTATCGATATTAGACAAGTGACACAGCAAGATCTCCGAGAACAAATTGGCTATGTACCTCAAAAGGCAGTGCTTTTTTCCGGAACAATTAGAAGTAATTTAGCCTATGGAAAAGAAAGTCTTTCAAAAGAGGTGCTAGAAGAAATAGTAGAAACAGCACAAGTCAAGGAGTTTATTGATCGAGCAGATGTAGGATTTGAGAAACAGATCGCTCAAGGTGGAACCAATGTTTCAGGAGGACAAAAACAGCGTCTTTGTATTGCGAGAGCATTGGCTAAACAATCACCAGTGTATATTTTTGATGATAGTTTTTCAGCCCTTGATTTCAAGACAGATGCCCTACTAAGAGCAGCACTTAAAAAAACAACTGCTGATAGTACGGTATTTATTGTAGCACAGCGCATTAGTACCATTCGTCATGCAGAGCAGATTATTGTATTAGATGAAGGGCATATTGTGGGTAAAGGGACTCATAAAGAGCTGATGAAATCTTGTGAGGTTTACAGAGAGATTGCTTCCTCACAATTATCCAAGGAGGAGCTAGCATAATGAATGAACAAGATAAAATGAGACAGCAGCCCAAACGTCCAAGAGGACCAATGGGAGGCCATATGGGAATGAGAAGTATGGGTGCAGGTGAGAAAGCACAAGACTTTAAAGGAACTATGAAAAAGCTGATAACTTATTTAAGCACTTATAAATTAGGTGTTATAGCTGTTGTTATTTTTGCTATTGCATCCACTCTATTTACTATTGTAGGCCCCTCTCTATTAGGGAAGGCAACAACGAAATTGTTTGAAGCTATGATGCGATATATGCAAACAGGCGTAATGCAAGTTGACTTTAGATTTATTGGCAGATACCTTATTTTCTTACTGGTACTTTATAGTATTTCAGCTGCCTTTAGTTATATACAGAACTGGATGATGATAGGTATTTCAAATAAAGTGACTTATGAAATGCGACGGGATATTTCTGAGAAAATAAACCGTCTACCTCTTAAGTATTTTGATCGACGTACCCATGGAGAAGTTTTATCTCGCATTACGAATGATGTGGATACGGTAAGTCAGACTTTAAATCAAAGTATGACGCAAATTATTACTTCAATAGCTACAGTTATTGGTGTACTTGTAATGATGCTACGTATTAGTCCATCTATGACATTAGCTGCCCTTATTGTTATCCCACTATCACTAGGGTTTGTAATGCTTATTGTAAAAAGCTCTCAAAAATACTTTAAAGAGCAACAAGCTTATTTAGGACATATTAATGGGCATATAGAAGAAATGTATTCAGGACATGTAGTGGTAAAAGCATTTAATGGTGAAAAGGCATCTCTAGAAAAATTTCAAAAATATAATAATAAGCTTTATGATTCAGCATGGAAATCCCAATTTTTATCAGGTTTAATGATGCCAGTTATGGGGTTTGTAGGCAACCTAGGGTATGTATTGGTTTGTATTTTAGGGGGCTATTTAGCTATTAAAAATAGGATTGAAGTGGGAGATATTCAAGCTTTTATTCAATATATGCGTTCGTTTACACAACCAATATCTCAATTAGCTAATATTTCAAATGTTTTACAGTCTACAGCAGCTGCAGCTGAACGTGTCTTCGAATTTTTAGATGAAGAAGAGGAAAGGGAAGAAAGCAAAACACCACTTAAGCTTCAAGAAGTAGAGGGACATGTGAGTTTTGAAAATGTATGCTTTGGCTATAGCCCAGATAAAATAATTATCAAAAATTTCACGGCAGATATTTCGCAAGGCAAAAAGGTGGCTATTGTAGGGCCTACAGGAGCAGGTAAAACCACGGTTGTTAAATTACTTATGCGTTTTTATGATATTAATGCAGGTCAAATTAAAATTGATGGGCACTCTATTTGCGACTTTACAAGGCAAGATTTAAGAGCTTTATTTGGTATGGTACTTCAAGATACATGGCTCTATAATGCTACTATCATGGAAAACATTCGTTATAGTAAAATGAATGCTACTGACCAAGAAGTTATTAAGGCAGCTAAAGCAGCCCATGTAGATAGTTTTATACGTACTTTACCTGCAGGGTATCAAATGGTACTTAATGAAGAAGCTAGTAATGTTTCACAAGGTCAAAAGCAACTTCTAACGATAGCTAGGGCCCTATTAGCAGACCCTAAAATCCTTATTTTAGATGAAGCAACAAGCTCAGTTGATACGCGTACAGAAGTACTCATTCAAAAAGCAATGGAAACCTTGATGAAGGGTAGAACAAGTTTTGTTATTGCACATCGCTTATCTACAATTAGAGATGCAGATCTTATTTTAGTGATGAAAGACGGAGATATTATTGAGCAAGGAACGCATGAAGAACTTCTTGCGAAAGGTGATTTTTATGCAAGTCTCTATAATAGCCAGTTTGCAGTTTCTTAAAAGGTTATTGGATAATTGATAGTTAATAATTAAAGCCATAAAACTATTTTTCTAGTTTTATGGCTCTTTTTATAAAAGTAGGGTAATTAAATGATTTTAGTTGTCCAGTTTTCTACATTCCAAACATCTGTTACGAAGCTTTGATAAAAATAAGGTTCGTGGCAAACAAGAAGAACGGTTCCTTTAAATTCACGAATAGCCTTTTCTAGCTCATCTTTAGCTTCTGGGTCAAGGTGATTAGTTGGTTCGTCTAAAACAAGTAAATTAAGTTCTTCCATAAGGAGTTTGCAAAGGCGTACCTTTGCATTTTCTCCACCAGAGAGAACTTTCATTGGGCTTGTAATATGGTCAGTGGTAAGACCACATTTAGCAAGCGCTGTACGTACCTCGTGATTACTCATAGAAGGGTAGAGGTTCCAAATTTCTTCAAGTGCTGTATGGGTATTGTTACGTGTATCTTCTTGTTCGAAATAGCCATACTTCACATTTTCACCAAATTCTACTTTCCCAGAGATAGGTTTAATAATGCCAAGTAGAGTTTTTAAAAGAGTCGATTTACCTAATCCATTCACTCCACAAATAGCCACTTTTTGCCCACGCTCTAATTTAAAAGTAAGTGGACTTGTAAGAGGGGTATCATAGCCAAGTACTAAATCATCTGCTTCAATGAGGAAACGACTAGGCGCTTTGTAAGGTTTAAAATTGAAAATAGGTTTTGGTTTCTCATGTACTTTTTCGATAATATCCATTTTATCAAGCTGTTTTTGACGGCTTTTTGCCATACCAGTGGTTGCTACACGCGCTTTGTTACGAGCAATAAAGTCCTCGAGTTTATCGATTTCTTTTTGTTGACGTTCATAGGCTTGCTCTTGTTGACGTTTTTTGAGTTCATAGAGACGTTTAAAATCATCATAATTACCTACATAGCGTGTGAGTTCGCAGTTTTCTACATGATAAATGAGATTGCATACAGCATTAATAAAGGGGATATCATGAGAAACAAGGATAAAGGCATTTTCATAGTTTTGTAAGTAGCGTGTTAACCATTCAATATGATTTTCATCTAAATAGTTTGTGGGTTCATCTAATATAAGAATAGTGGGATTTTCGAGAAGGAGTTTCGTTAAAAGAACCTTCGTACGTTGTCCCCCACTTAATTCATCTACTTGACGGTCAAGACCAATATCACCTAAGCCAAGACCTTGAGCTACCTCTTCAATTTTAGCGTCAAGAGAATAAAAACCACTTGTATCTAATATATTTTGGATTTCAGCAGCATCCTCCATCATCTTAGCTACTTGATTATCATCTGCTTCGCCCATGCTTTCATATAAACCAAGCATTTCAGTTTCAAGTTCAAAAAGATGATTAAAGGCAAGGCGCAGATTGTCTCTTATAGTACTTCCAGGTTCTAAGGCAGAATGTTGATCCAGGTAGCCGACAGTTACACGGTTAGACCATTCAATAGTTCCTTCATCAGGCATTAATTTTCCAGTAATAATATTTAAAAAAGTCGATTTTCCCTCTCCGTTAGCACCAACTAAGGCAACATGCTCACCTTTTAAGAGCCGAAAAGAGACATCTTCTAAAATTCCACGGGCTCCAAAGCCATGAGTGACATTTTTTACGTTTAGTATACTCATCTTCTTTCTCCTTATAAATTATAAAATACATCCTTTTTATGATAATAGAAAAAATAAAAAAAGTATAGTGTTTCCTTATTGTAAATTATTTTACCTACACAAAAAAGGGAATTTAGAGTAGAATAGATAGGTAACATTTTTATTTTATAAGGAGAACTAGAAATGACTGGAAGAGAAAATGACATAAAAATAGCGACAGTACTGAGAGAGGGTTTTATAAAGGAATACAATGATGACCAATTATTTAGTTTGCTTTTAGATACAATAAAAGATGGATATGAAGAGCGTTTTATACACAGAGCTACTAAAGAATGTAAGCTTAATGTAGTGGTGCATTATAAAAGACTTAAAGAAATGGTAGATGAAACGCGTAGACAAAATGTAAGGGAGATTTTTGAAAGGGTGTGCTGTATAGAGGAGGCACGTGCATGGATTAATGATAATGGAAAGTATACAGAAATTGTTGCTGGAATTTTCTATGATTTTTATAAAGAAAAAGTAATGCTATATGCCAAAGTTTAAGGAAGAAGAGAGAAATGTAGCTTTTTGTCGAAAAAATATGAATTTATCAATAAAAATGATTGAAAAATCATTAAATATTAAGTATAGTAACTTAAGAAGATAATCTAAAATTTAACCTGTGAAAGGACTTTAATGATGAATAGAAAAAAATTATCAGCTATACTTCTCTCTTCTTTAATGTTAACAAATAGCCTACAAGCAGCAGATTTAAAAATTGTTATTAATGGAGAAGCTGCTACATTGGCAAAACCATTACTTCTTGAAGAAAGAACTTACGTGCCTTTACGTTTTGTAAGTGAAGCCTTGGGGGCAAAAGTAGAGTGGAATGGAGAAGAAAAATCAGCCCTTCTTACAAAGGGGAATAAGCTTATTAAGCTTTTTATTGATAAAAAAGATTACTTAGTAGACAATAAAGCTGGGGTTTTTGAAACGGCACCTTTTGTAAAAGAGGGGACAACCTATGTTCCAGCGCGTTTTGTAAGCGAAAGCTTAGACGGTAAAGTAAATTGGGATCCTAAGACATTTACAGTATCTATTGATACGGCTTCTGAAAGTGTAGTGGAAGTTCCGACAGTAGGAGAAGTAACCTCAGCAGAAGGGGAAACATTAACTGAAATCATTACTAACCATACACAAGTAGAACAAGAACAAAATAAATATGTTGTAACAGGCACCTACTCACTTTGTGGCTTTGACATTCCTCTTTATGAGGGAACTGTCATCAAAGATGACTTAACACAAGCAACAGGTATTATTATTGAACAGCCTTTTGGAGTATCTGTATTTGGTTCTACAACTATTCCTAAATATGATGATAACTTTAATGACTTAGGTTACTATGAAGTGTTTATGGGATTTGATTTTTCAGATTATAAATCATTAGACAAAGAAATGAGTTATCAAATGATTAGAGAGGTATTAGGACAAAAGTTTTCAAAGAAGGTCATTGATACGCTTTTTACAGAAAAACATGAAGAAGAGTATAAAGAAAAGGGCTATACTCTTGCTTATGAAATAAATATGAATGGTTATGGTTTTTATATCAACAAATAAAGTATAAAAAAGAAAATGTACCCTATAAAGTAGAGTACTAAAAAAGAGACTAGGCAACACTTAAAAGATGATTTCTGTATGCTACAGAAGTCATCTTTTTTTAGCTATGTTTGTGTTTAAGACTTTCTAAAATATCATAAGGAATGGCAAGCTTGCCATAGCCCGTACCAAGGTCAAGCCCAGGTTTATTTTCGCCATGGAAGTCGCTACCACCTGTGGGTAAAAGTTTGTATTTTAAGCAACATTCTAATAAGCTAAGGACATCAGTATGCTCATGAGTGCAATAAAGTGTTTCAAGTCCATCTAAGCCATCCGCTTTTAAAGTAGATAAAAGCACTTCAAATTGCTCATTTTCAAAATGATAGAGTAGGGGATGAGCAAGAACAGCTAGGCCTCCTGCTGCATGAATAGTAGCAATACATTCTTCAGGGGTAAAGCGTTTACGTGATACATAACAAGGTTTTCCACGATTCAAATATTTTTCAAAAGCTTCCAAACGCGTTTCTACATAGCCTTTATGAAAAAATGCATTAGCAAAATGAGCTCTTGTGGCAACCACATAAGGGTCACTCAGAAGTAGCTTATCTTCTTCATTAAAGATGAAGCCCAAACTCTCACATTGTGTGAGCATTTGGAGATTACGGGCATGACGCCTTGCTAAAATACTTTTTAGTTTGTTTTTAAGAAATACATTTTTAGGGTCAATAAAATAGCCAAGAATATGGATTTCTCTATTTTGGTATTCGGCAGCAAATTCAATACCTGGTATGACCTCAAGGCCGAGTTCTTCACCTTTTTGCTGACACTCAGCAATACCATCTATTGTATCATGGTCTGTTAATGCAATGGCACTTAGTCCTTTTTCTTTAGCATAAATAGCTAACTCTGTAGGGGTAAGTGTCCCGTCTGAAATGGTGGAATGAACATGCAAATCAATTTGTTTCATAAGTAATGCCTCCTTCATTTATTATTTTATCATACTTGGGGTTAAATGTACGTAAAATAATAAGAGTAGAATAAGAAGGAGGAAGGAATATGCCCAAACATAAAAGTAAAGAACCTCTTGATATGCCCACTGTTTTTATGACCCTTATTAAAGCAAATGTAATGGCCTACGTTGTAACTGCTATTTTTATCTTACTTGGTTCTATCCTACTTACATACACCAATGCATCACCAGCTGTGGAAAACTGGATTGTTATGCTCGGTATTATGCTCTCCGCATTTTTAGCTGGTTTTGATACAGCTAAGGTGGAGTCTAGAAATGGCTATAAGTGGGGAACGATAGGAGGTGCGTTGTATTTTGTTCTATTTTTAATATTAGGAACTTTAACAGGTAGTCTCAAAGCTGTTGCACCTAGTAGTTTATTTCTTGTTGTAGTTGTGATAGTACTAAGTAGTGCCGTAGCTGGAATGGTTTCAGTAAACTGTCAAAAATAGAACTGTAAGCTATGCAAGCTTGTCAAGATATGGTATAATAAGTCTGGTTTGTAATGAGGAGGGAGAATGTTAGTATGAAGCATATTAAAACATTAAACACTAAAAACTTACCATGCAGTGCTAAAAAAGGTGGTTGTGGTGAATGCCAAACTTCATGTCAATCAGCATGTAAAACATCTTGTACTGTAGGAAACCAAGCTTGCGAAAAATAATTTTGCATGCAGCAGTGACGTTATGTCGCTGCTTTTATTTTTGAGCGTATTTCATAAAAGATAGAGGAAGGGAAAATAAATGATTCACAAGTTTAAATTTGAAAACAGTAACATTGTCATGGATATACACAGTGGAAGCATTCATCTATTAGATGATGTAGCTTATACCTTAGTAGAAGAAGCAGAGACTTTATCCAAAGAGGAGTTGATGCTTAAGTATGCGGGACAATTTGAAAAAGAGCAAATTGAAGAAGCTTATGAAGAACTCATGAGTTTAAAAGAGCAACAAATGTTATATACCCCTGATCTATATGAAGAATTTGTACCTGCTTTCTTGGAAAGAGAACCAGTTGTAAAAGCACTTTGCCTTCATGTAGCCCATGATTGTAATCTTGCTTGTCAATATTGTTTTGCTGGTGAAGGGGAATATCATGGTGAACGTGGTATGATGAGTTTTGAAGTAGGGAAAAATGCTATTGACTTTATTATTCAAAATTCTAAACATCGTAAGAATATTGAAATTGATTTTTTTGGTGGCGAACCCTTAATGAATTTTGAAGTAGTGAAACAAATTGTAGAGTATGCACGTTCTAGAGAGGCAGAATCAGGTAAAACTTTCCGTTTTACTATGACAACGAATGGTGTTTTACTAAATGATGAAATAATTGATTATCTTAATGCAAATATGTATAACGTGGTTTTAAGTTTAGATGGTCGTCCAGAAGTTAATGACCGTATGCGACCCACTTGTAATGGTAAAGGAAGCTATGAGGTGATTTTACCTAAATTTAAAAAATTAGTAGAAAAAAGGCAAGGCAAGCAATATTACGTAAGAGGTACCTTTACCCGTCATAACCTTGATTTTGCTGAAGATGTAAAGCATATCCATGAAGCAGGCTTTGATGAAGTTTCAGTTGAACCAGTAGTGGCACCAACAACAATGAACTATGCACTTCAGCAAGAAGATGTGAGCCAGCTTTGTAAAGAATATGAAACGCTTGCTAAACATATGGTGAAGCTAACTAAACAAGGAAAAGGATTTAACTTTTTCCATTTTATGATTGATTTAGAAGGAGGACCTTGTGTACATAAGCGTTTAGCAGGCTGTGGGTCAGGTACAGAGTATTTGGCTGTAACACCTGATGGTGATCTTTATCCCTGTCATCAATTTGTGGGTCTTCCAGAATTTAAAATGGGAGATGTGAAACAAGGTATAACGAACCTAGAAAAACGTGCTGAGTTTGAAAAGTGTAATGTTTATAGCAAAGAGATGTGTAAATCCTGTTGGGCGAAATTCCAATGTAGTGGAGGCTGTGCAGCTAATTCTTATAATTTTCATGGTACGATAAACTCTGTTTATGAAATAGGCTGTGCCCTTCAAAAGAAGCGTATTGAATGTGCGGTTGGAATAAAGGCAGAGTTACTTGAAAGCGAATAAGAAGTAAAAAGTAATAAAATTTTACAGAATACACCTTTTTAATTGACTATATTTTTCACAAATTATATAATCAATAGGACATATTATTTTTTAAGAGGGATCTTAAGGAGGAAGTATAATGAAGGGAAAGAATACGAAAGCGAAAAGTATTTTTGTCTTTCTAGGCATGCTCATACTTGTAGCCGCTATAAGTGGCTTAGCTGTTCTAGCATGTATGGGAGTTGGCAAAGAGCAAGTAGCAAAAGTAGAAGTGACACAAGAAACAAAGGCGGAAACTGAGCAAGCTAAAGAAGTAAAGGATGAAGAAGCAAAAGAAGAGACTACAGAAGAAACAAAGCTTCCACAAATTGCTCAAAAGAAAATTAGACTCGGACTTGACCTTCAAGGTGGAGTAAATATTGTGTATGAGCCTAAGTTAGATAGAGCTCCTACTGCAGAAGAAATGTCAGCAGCCCGTCTCATGATTCAAAAGAGACTGGATGCAAAGGGGTATACGGAGGCAGAAGTTTCACAAGAAGGGAACAAACGTATTCGTGTGGATATCCCAGGAGTAGATGACCCACAAAAAGCTATTGAAGAAATTGGGGCAGCAGGGCTTTTGCGTTTTGTGGATATGCAAGGGAATGAGATTGTAACGGGTAAAAATGTACAAAAAGCTACACCACAAGCCTATAATGGTAATGCTGGTACAGAAATAGTGGTAAGCGTAGAGATGGATAGTGAAGGAACAAAACTTTTTTCTGACTTCACAAAAGACCATATAGGGGAACAAATTTTTATCTTATTGGATGAGACCTTCTTATCTGCACCTACCATTCAAGCACATATTCAAGATGGAAAAGGGCAAATTAGTGGTAGTTTTACAATTGAAAGTGCTCAGGAGCTAGCAGATGGTATTAATGCTGGAGCCCTTCCTTTTGCTTTAGAGCCAGTAAACTCAATGGGGATTGGGGCAAAGCTTGGTCTAGACTCTCTAAACTCAAGTTTAATAGCAGGTCTTATCGGATTTATCCTTATTTTAATCTTTATGGGTGTGATGTATAGAGGATGTGGACTAGCTGCAGATATCGCTCTTACACTCTATATAGCACTTCTTATTCTTGTTTTAACAGCGATGGAAGCCACACTTACTTTACCTGGTATTGCAGGTATTTTGCTTTCAATAGGTATGGCAGTAGATGCAAATATTATTATCTTTGTACGTATTAAAGAGGAGTTAAACTTAGGACGTTCAGTACGTTCAGCAGTAGATGCAGGGTTCCAAAAGGCCTTCAGTGCTATTTTAGATGGTAATGTAACAACCCTTATTGCTGCTGTGGTACTTTATATATTTGGTACAGGTCTTATTAAGAGCTTTGCAACAACACTGGGTATTGGTATTGTCATATCTATGTTTACAGCTCTAGTAGTGACACGTATTTTACTCAAAGCATTTGTAAATATGGACATTAGAAAACCAGCTTTTTATGCAATAGTTAAAAAGCAAAGTAAGGAGGCCTAAACAATGAAGTTTATTGAGAATAAAAATAAGTTTTTTATCGCATCATTAGTTGTTATAGCGATTGGGCTACTTACCATGTGCTTTAATGGCTTTACAGGAAAAGGAGCCTTTGAACAAGATATTGAGTTTAAGGGAGGTTCACTTATTCAAGTGAATATTGAGCAAAAATTAACTGGGACAATTAAAGAAGAGTTAGTGGAACTTACCAAGGAAATCACAGGAGATGCGAATCCTCGTATTACAGCAGCAGATAATACGGATGTTATTATTACGATGACACGTGCAGATGCAGACTCTCGTATCAAGTTATTTGAAGCAATTAAAGAAAAGTATAATTTAAAAGATGATCAAGCACGTGCAGACTCTGACGTGTCACCTTCTATTAGTGGAGAAATTAAATTAGGTGCTTTAAAAGCAGTTGTTTTAGGTGCTGTTTTAATTCTTATTTATATTTCTTTTCGTTTTAAAGACTTTAAGTTTGGTGCCAGTGCAGTAATTGCTCTTATGCATGATGTTTTAATTATGTTAGCAGTATATTCCGTTTTCCGTATACCACTTAATAATTCCTTTATTGCAGCTATGTTAACTATTGTAGGTTATTCTATCAATGATACGATTATTATTTTTGACCGTATTCGTGAAAATAAAGGTAAGATGATAACAGATCATATAGACATTATTAATACAAGTATCAATCAAACGTTATCACGTTCTATTTATACTTCTCTTACAACACTTATTATGATTGTTCTTCTCTTTATATTAGGTGCTGATTCTGTAAAACAATTTGCTTTTCCACTGATTATTGGGATTGTTGCAGGAACCTATTCTTCTATTTTTATTGCTAGCCCACTTTGGTATATAATGAGTAAAAGTAAAAAAAATAAGAAAAAGAATGGTAAACCTAAAACTGCTTAAAGAGATAAATGAGTTATTATTTTTATTAAAAGAAGATAAGTAATAGTAAGTTTCAAACTATTACTTATCTTCTTTTTTAATAAAATTATTCTAAATACATAGTAATTACATGTTGCTTTGGTATAATAATAGTAAAGAATAAGGACAAAGTCATTTTAAAAGAAGAAAGAGGCGAGATGATGGATAATGTATCTTCAGACAAAAAAAGCTTAAAAGAGCGTTTAAAATCTTTAGTAGTAGGGATTTTAATAGTCCCAGTTATCATCTTTTTATTGATTACTGAAGCTATTGTACATAACTGGGTAAGAAGTATTCTGCTTACAGTATTAGTAACCATTATTATGATTATAAGTGGAATGATTATTGCTTTGCCTATTAAGAAATTAATAAAAAAATATGGAAGAGAAGTAGCACGTATTAAAGAGGGGGATTTTACACTCCTAGAGGAATTAGAGCAATATAAATCGAATAAGGCATTTGCGGCTTTAACGGAAGTTTTAGGTGAAGTTTTAGGTGAGTTTAAGGGACTTATTGATTCAACCTTTTATATGATGCAATCTATTGTTGGTTCTAGTAAAAAGGTGCATAAGGTAGCAGATGAAACAGTAACAGCTATGGAAGCGATATGTGACACCTTACAAGACATTGCAGTAGGTGCAACTAAGCAAGCTTCACAAAGTCAAAGTTGCCAAGCTATGATGGAAGCTTTATCAACAGAGATTGAAAGCACTAATAAAAGCTGTAAAAGCATGTTAGAAGCCACTCAAAGAATTACAGTTTTAAGTGATGAAGGAAGTCAGTCTCTCTCTGTCCTTCGTAATAAAACAGGTGAAACAGCTGATTCCATAGAAAGTATTTCTGTAGCTATTAAAAATTTAAATGAAAAACTTAAGCATATTGCGACTTTCGTAGACTCTATTGAGAATATCGCTTCTCAAACGAATCTTCTTGCTCTAAATGCAGCAATAGAAGCTGCTCGTGCAGGAGAAGCGGGAAGGGGCTTTGGAGTAGTGGCAGAAGAAATTCGAACATTAGCAGACCAAAGTAGACAATCTACAGATGAAATTAAGAATCTTGTGGAAGGCATTTATGCAGAAGCAGATGAAGCAACTCGTGTAATGCAACTGGTGAATCGTGCGACAGAAGAAGAAGAAAGGGCTGTTGCTCAAACAGATACAGCATTTAAAGAAATTACTACAGGTATTCAGTTTATCATTGAAAAAATTGATACAGCAGCAGTCTCTATTACAAAAGTTAATCATGATAAAGAAGGAGTTGTTTCTGCTATAGAAGCTATTTCAGCTGTTACACAAACCACAGCAGCTTATACAGAAGAAGTAGCAAGTACAGCTCAAACTCAAATGACAGTTATGGAAGAATTAAAGACCTCTGCCAATGAGCTCAATGAGCAAGTTCTAACTATTGATAAAAAATTAGCTAAGTATAAGCGATAAGAATAGAAAAAGCATCTTCAGTCTGAAGTATGCTTTTTTATTCTTATCGGATTGTTCATAAAGAAGGATGAATTGACAGGCAACCGTTCTTAGTGTAAAATAGATTTTAATTTAAATAAATGAGTTAAAAAGGAGAGTATTCAATTTATGGAATCTAGCGATGAAGGTGACGAGGCGGAATGTTTCTGTAGCTACAGAGCCTTATTTTGCGTAACTTTAGATACATATAAAAAAATGAAAATAGAATATAAAAAGAGAGAATGAACATAGCCTTCATGTGCATATAAATTAAGATGCTAAAAATGTAGGTTATGTTTTTTTGCTTATTTTTAGGATATTAAGAGAGGGGGAGAAAGAGCGTTTTGTGTATAAAGTATAGATAGAGAATATAAAAATAGGGTATATATAATAGTATAGGATGTATTAAGAAGGGATAAATATATGAGTAGTAGTGATATAGGAACGTTGGGATTATTAAGTATATTAATTTTAATGTCTGCATATTTTTCGGCAACAGAAACAGCTTTTTCATCTTTAAATAGAATTAGGCTTAAGAACATGGCTGGCAAAGGTAATAAGCGTGCAGCTCTTGCATTAAAGCTTTCAGAAGATTATGATCAAGTACTTTCTAGTATTTTGATTGGAAATAATATTGTAAATATTGCTTCAGCCTCTATTGCAACAGTATTTTTTACGAAGACTTGGGGGGATGCAGCTGTTACTTTATCCACCATTATTACAACCGTTGTAGTTCTTATTTTTGGTGAGATTTGTCCTAAAAGTATTGCAAAAGATATGCCAGAGCGCTTTGCGATTTTATCTGCACCTATTTTGAATGTGATTTGCTACCTCCTTACTCCTCTAAACTTTTTATTTAAAGGACTTAAAAAGCTTATAAATAAGTTGCTTAACTCCAAAGAGGATAGAGGGATTACTGAGGAAGAAATACTTACTTTGGTAGAAGAGGCACAAAGTGATGGTGGCATTAATAAAGAAGAAGGCGAGCTTATTAGAAGCGCTATTGAGTTTAATGATTTAGATGCAGTTGACGTATTTACACCTAGAGTAGATGTAGTAGCCGTAGAAGAAACAGCCACACGAGAAGAAGTAAAAAAAGCTTTTATGGAAAGTGGTTATTCGAGATTGCCTGTCTATAGAGGGGATATTGATAATATTATAGGCATTATTAATGAGAAAGATTTTTATAATAAAGTAGTTGACTTAAATGAAGTATTAGATAGTATTATTGCACCACCTATTTTTGTTGCACCAACTATTAAGATTTCTCATCTTATGAAGCTTTTACAACAAAAACAGTCCCACATTGCTATCATTGTGGATGAATATGGGGGAACAAAGGGGATTGTAACATTAGAGGATATTATTGAAGAATTAGTGGGAGAAATTTGGGATGAACATGATGAGGTAGTAAGTGAAATCATTCAAGTTTCTGAAAATGAATATAAAGTATTAGGTTCTGCCAATGTAGAGAAGGTGTTTAGAGAGCTTAATAGGGATGAAGAAATGGATGCTATGTCTATAAATGGGTGGGTATTTAATGAATTTTCAGCTATACCTGAAGAAGGTGATAGCTTTCAGTACAAAAATCTTAAGGTAGTTGTTTTGAAAATGGAAGAGAGACGGGTGCTGGAGGTAAGTATTACTGTATACCCTGAAAATGAAGAGTAAACTACAGGCTCAAGTAACAAATTACTTTGAACCTGTAGTATTTTTAGAAACTAGGTATAAGGAGAAGAATTTAGTAAGAAATATAAAAATAAGGTATAGGTTTTAAATATAAAAACCTATACCTTATTTTTAAAGTGAGCCATCTGGGACTCGAACCCAGGACCCTCAGATTAAGAGTCTGATGCTCTACCAACTAAGCTAATGACCCATTTACTAAATAAAGGAAAATAATTCTTTTTCACAAAAAATATTATAACACAGAATTGCTTTTTGTCAACTAAATAAAATGTATTTCTACAAATTTTTAAAGGAAACAAGAAAAAAGACCACTGGGGAGAGTAGTCTTTTTTCTTGCAATATAATATATAAAATGGGGAGAAAAGAAGAATATTATGTCTTCTTCATGTGTTTATTATAGAAAAAACACATGTAGAAAATATGTTTATTTCATTTTTTTGTAAAGGAAGGATTGCGGCTTAGGTAGGCTTCCTGTAAGATAGAAAAGAAAGCTTTTAAAAAATGGTTTAGAATAAGGCTTAAAGATAAATACTAAGGTTATAAACACAGATAAAGGAGTTTATTATGTTACATGCTTTTTCACGAACAGAAATGTTAATTGGTACAGAAGCTTTAGAAAAACTAAAGAAAAGTACAATAGCCATATTTGGTGTAGGGGGTGTAGGTTCTTATACCGTTGAAGCATTAGCGCGAAGTGGTATAGGGAAATTGGTTTTAATTGATTATGATGAGGTTTGTCTAACAAACATTAATCGTCAGCTTCATGCAACCTATGAAACCATTGGTAAGGCAAAAGTTGAGTTAATGAAAGAACGTATAAAAGTGATTAACCCAGCGTGTGAGGTGACAATCTTCAAGGCATTTTATACGCCTGAAACAGCTGAGGAGCAGTTAAAGGCAGAATATGATTATGTTGTAGATGCTATTGATATGGTATCTTCTAAATTGCATTTAGTAGAACGTTGTAAAGCACTAGGCGTGCCTATTATAAGCGCTATGGGAGCAGCTAATAAACTAGATCCTACAGTCTTAAAGGTAACGGATATTTATAAAACAAGTATGTGTCCATTGGCTAAAGTAATGCGTAGTGAATTAAAAAAAAGAGGCATAAAAAAGTTAAAGGTAGTTTACTCTACCGAACAGCCTCTTAAGCCTTTACATTTAGAAGGAAGCTGTCCAGAAAATTGTAGTTGTGAAGGTAAAGGTGTAGCTAAGGTTGAGAAAAGGCAGACACCAGGTTCTATCTCTTTTGTACCATCTGTAGCGGGACTTATTATTGCAGGTGAAGTCATTAAGGATCTTATTGGTTATACCACTAAATAATAAAAAGGCACCCTACGCAAGGTGCCTTTTAAACTATCGATTTAAACGTTTATTAAGATCAGTTTGACGGTCATTAGAGAGTTTTAGGAAATCTTTCATTAGATTTTCAAAACTTTCTTGTGGGCTTTCTTTTTTTTGTGGCTTTGAAGTCGGTCTATTTTCTCTATTGGCTTCTTTAATAGAAAGAGAAATTTTACCTTTCTCACTGTCAATAGATAAGATTTTTACTTTTACCTGATCCCCCACTTTAATAGCATCATTAATATTGCTTAGATAACCTTGAGTAATGTGTGAGATATGAACAAGACCTTGAGTTGTGCCATCCAGTGAAATAAATGCTCCGAATGGTTTGATGCCTGTTACAGTCCCTTCAATGATTTGGCCTACTTGAAATTTTTCCGACATGACAACACTCCTATTATAATAGATAACGCCTATAGTATACCATAGTTTTTCCTAACATGTATAGTAATTTGAAAAATAATTCATTAATAATAGAAATAAAAAATATGCTATAATGAAGGTTGACGTGAAAGCAGAATGAAGGAGGTGGAATGTATGCTACCAAGTCGTTATAAATGGCAATATAAAATATCAGACCCAAAAGGGTCATTAGTTGAAGAGATTCTCTATAGAAGAGGATTACAAGATAAGGAGGAGATTGCCAACTTTTTAGCTCCTACCAAAGAAAGCTTATATTCCCCTTATCTTTTAAAGGACATGGAAAAGGCTGTAGAAAGGCTGATACATGCCAAAGAAAAAAAAGAGCAAGTTGTTGTATATGGTGATTATGATGTAGATGGCATCACAAGCACTTCTATTTTATATTTATTTTTAAAGGAAATAGGTTATAAGGTTTCCTATTATATCCCAAACCGTCAGGTGGAAGGATATGGTTTAAATAAAGAAGCCTTGGCAAAGATTAATACTTATGCCCAGCTAGTTATTACTGTTGATACAGGTATTGCTGCTAATAGGGAAGCAGATTTTGCTAAATCGATAGGAATGGATCTAATCATTACAGACCATCATGAATGTCAAGAGGTTCTGCCAGACGCCTATTGTATTATTAATCCTAAAAGAAAAGATAGTAACTATCCTTTTGATGCCTTAGCAGGTGTAGGAGTAACCTTTAAGCTTATTCAAGCTTTAGGCATGAAAATTGAAAGAGAAGAGTTAGCCTGGAAATACATAGATATTGTTGCATTAGGGACAGTAGCTGATGTAGTGCCTTTAGTAGGAGAAAATCGTATTATTACTTCTTTGGGTTTTAAGCAAATGCAAGGAACAACGCATGTTGGTTTAGAGGCACTTTTAACACTAGTAGGGGATGGAAACAAAGAAGAGAAAATGACTTCTAATAAGGTTGCTTATCAAATTGGTCCAAGGATTAATGCAGCAGGAAGATTAAGTGATGCTAAAATAGGGGTAGAACTATTAACCACTACTGATAAAGAAAGAGCTCAGATATTAGCGAAAACCTTAGATGAAGAAAATCGTAGACGTCAAGAAATGGAAGCAGAAATCCTTTTACAAGCTGAAGAATACATGGCGCAATATATTCATGCTGATAAAGAGAAGTTTATTATTGTAGTAGGAAAAGGCTGGCATCATGGTGTTATAGGTATAGTGGCATCTAAATTAATGACGAAATATTATCGTCCTACTATTGTTTTAACAGAAGAAGAAGGAATTCTTTCTGGTTCAGCTAGAAGTATAGAGGGTTTTAATATTTTTGAGGCTGTTAATAGTGCAAAAGAAGAGCTTCTTCGTTTTGGTGGACATGAAATGGCAGCAGGACTTTCGCTAGAGGTCGGGCGATTAGAAGCTTTTAAACAGAAACTAGAGGCTTATAGTGAACAATTTATTGATGAGGAGCTGCTGATTCCTACTTTAAATATTGATTTAACACTAGATGAGAAAACAATTAATCTTCATGCATGTGAAGAAATTGAGCAGTTAGAACCTTTTGGAGCAGCAAATCCCTCTCCTATCTTTTGTGTAAGAGGAAAGGTACAATATGCTCAAAAAATAGGACAAAATGAAAGACATTTACGTCTGACTTTACGAGTAGGTGAGCAACTTTTTTCGGGTATCGGTTTTGATAAAGGTGAACTTGTCGATTATCTAAGTGAAGGAGAAGAAATATTAGTTGCTTGTGAGATTCTTAAAAACACATGGAATAATCGAGTAAGTATACAATTACGAATCAAGGATATTCAATCACCTGAAGAGGAGAGACTCAGAAGTTTTTATTATCGTTCTTTAATGAATTATCTAGAGAGACCTGCACCACTGGAAAAAAACACTATTTTTTTCAAGCAGTCTTCGTTAACTTTAGAAAATAAAGGAGTTGTGCATGTCTATACAGAAGAAGGCTTATTAGAGGTTTATAAAAAACTTAGAAATAAAGGAAAAGCTGTTAACTTCGATTTTAAAGTATGTTATAATGAAGTCTGTTCAAAAAATGCAGTAATACTTATTTGTGTCAACCCACTAAAAAGAGTGAGTGGAAGTGTGGATTATGAATGGGACTTTAAGTCTCAATTAGATAGCTATGAAGTATGTAATCCGCATTTAGTTTTTCATAAAAAGCAATTAGTTAAGATGATTCCAAGTCGTGAAGATTGCCTAGCAGTTTATAGAGTTCTTAAAAACAATAGTTCAGGTACTATTGTTTGTCATAAACTTATCACTAGTCTGCAGGCGAGCAACATGACAGAATATAAATTATTTCATATTTTAATGATTTTTAAAGAACTTGGTTTATTAGTATATGAAATAAAAAATGAAAAGATAGACTATCAAGTTATTTCTACAGCAAAAACTAATTTAGAACATTCTACTCTCTATCGAACGATGCACAAATTTTCGAGTACCATTTTACAACTTAAAGAAACTCATTTCTAAGGAGGAATTGTGATGAATTTATATTCTCTCATTCGTGATGTAAAAGATTTTCCAACAGAAGGCATCCTATTTAAAGATATTACACCTCTTCTTCAAGACAGAGAAGGTTTAAGAGCTTCTATTGATCAAATTGCAGAAAAATTAGAGGGGGTAGAGTTTGACCTTGTGGTAGGACCTGAATCAAGAGGTTTTATATTTGGAGTGCCGACAGCTTACAAATTAGGAAAAGGTTTTGTACCTGTTCGTAAACCAGGGAAATTACCTTATGAGCATATTTCTGAAACCTATGCATTAGAGTATGGCACTTCCACAATTGAAATGCATATTGATGCGATTAAGCCTGGCCAAAAGGTAGTTATTGTAGATGATCTTTTAGCAACAGGTGGAACAACTCGTGCAATGGTTAACCTTATTGAAAAAGTAGGTGGAGAGGTGGCTAAAATTGTATTTGTGATTGAACTTGACAGTTTAAATGGCCGATCTGTACTTGAAGGATATGAAGTAGAATCTTTATTGCACTACTAGTATCGAAAATTATTTTTGTTTATTAAGTGAACCTTAGGTTTTTAGCCTAAGGTTTTTTGTGCTTCATTAAAAGTTGGTTTAATTTTATGAAAGTTAAAGATAAAAAAGAAACTTTAGGTTAAAAAAATGTGAAAAAAGAGCGCATATAATAAGATTATGTATAATAGCATTGAATTTTAATAAGGATTTGGTCTATAATATAAGATAACTTATAAAGTAAGTATGAAGTTAGAGGAGCAAGAGTGGACTACACAAGGGGGTAAACGATGTCGGATGAAATTTATGACAAACTAATAAAAAGAATACGTTCCTATCACCCTTCAGATAACTTGATGATGGTAGAAAAGGCTTATCAGATAGCAAAAAAGGCCCATGAAGGGCAATTTAGGAAATCAGGTGAGCCTTATATTATCCATCCTTTGGAGGTAGCATGTATTCTTGCAGATTTAGAACTGGATATTGAATCCATTGTGGCAGGCCTTTTGCACGATGTTGTAGAGGATACAGACTACACGTTAGAAGATATTGAGCAACTCTTTAATAAAGAAGTTGCTTTACTTGTAGATGGCGTAACAAAATTAGGTAAAATCCAGTTTTCTTCTCAGAATAGACAGCTTCAAAAAGAAGAGATACAAGCGGAAAATTACCGTAAGATGTTTTTGGCAATGGCACAAGATATTCGGGTCGTACTTATTAAGCTAGCAGATAGGCTGCATAATATGCAAACACTTAAATATATGCCATCAGGAAAGCAACGGGAGAAAGCAGAAGAAACTCTCAGTATTTATGCACCTATTGCCCATCGTTTGGGAATTTGTAAAATCAAAGCAGATCTTGAGGATTTATCACTTCGCTATATTGAACCAGAAGTTTACTATGATCTTGCCCATAAGATAGCTAAGAAAAGGGTAGAACGCACCCAGTACATTGAACAGATTGTAGCCCAAATCAAAGAAAAAGTAGAGGAGGCGGGTATTGATGCTGTCATCGAAGGTCGTCCTAAACATTTTTTTAGTATTTATAAAAAGATAGTCAATAAAAATAAGACGCTTGACCAGATTTATGATCTTTTTGCTCTGCGTGCTATTGTGAAAAGTGTAAAGGATTGCTATGGTGTTTTAGGAATTGTACATGAACTTTATACGCCGATTCCAGGTCGTTTTAAGGACTATATTGCTATGCCAAAGACGAATATGTACCAATCCTTGCATACAACACTAATGGGATCTGAAGGGACACCCTTTGAACTCCAAATTCGTACGGAAGAGATGCATCGTACAGCAGAGTATGGGATTGCAGCTCACTGGAAGTATAAAGAAGGTAAAATTGATGGAACGATACGTGACCAATCAGAAGAAAAGTTAACTTGGCTAAGACAAATTCTAGAATGGCAAAGGGATATGAGTGACAATAGGGAGTTTATGTCGGCTCTTAAAGGTGACTTAGATGTATATGGTGACCAAGTATATGTCTTTACACCTAAGGGAGAACTTTTAACACTTCCTAAAGGTTCTACGCCTATTGATTTTGCTTATAGCATCCATAGCGGTGTAGGCAATAAGATGATAGGTGCAAAAGTAAATGGCAAAATTGTAACTTTTGATTATGTTATTAAAAATGGAGATCGTATAGAAATTCTTACTTCCCAAGGGGCGAAAGGCCCTAGTCGAGACTGGCTTAATATTGTTAAGAGTACTCAGGCACGTACAAAGATTAATCAATGGTTCCGTAAACAATTTAAAGAAGAGGATATCCTAAAGGGGAAGGAACTTCTTGAAATAGCAGCGAAGCAAAGAGGTTATAACTTATCCTATTTAACAGATAGTGCAGTAGTAGAGGCGATTTATAAACGCTATGGCATGAAGGATTGGAACTCGATTTACGCAGCTATTGGTTATGGAAGCATGAAAGAACGTCAAATTATTCAAAAATTAATTGATGAAACCCTTAAAGTGAAGAAAGAACTGGTAACACCTGAGCAGATATTACAAGCTCATAATACACCTGAAAATATAACCACACCTCATAAGGTAAAGAAACACTCTAGCGGTATCGTGGTAAAAGGCGTAGGTGATATTGCAGTACGTTTTTCTAAGTGTTGTGGACCACTTCCTGGTGATGATATTGTAGGGTATATAACAAGAGGACGTGGTGTATCTATTCATCGTAAGGACTGTGTTAATATGCAGCATTTACCAGATGATGAAAAGGATCGTTTGATTGAAGCAACCTGGATGGAACAAGAGATTGTAAAACGTACCTATGTAACAGAAATTCAAATCACTTGCTTTGATCGCTTAGGTATTATTGTAGATATTTCTAAGATTTTGACGGATATGAAATTACCTGTTAAATCTTTTAATGCAAAAACAACTAAAAGTCATGCGGTATTTAATGTAAAAATTGAAATTACAAACATTTATCAATTAGAAGAATTAACACGTAAGCTAGAACAAGTAAAAGATGTGGAAGAAATTATACGTGTTTCTTCATAGAGCTCATATGAAAACAAAGAGGAGAAGTTATGCGAGCAGTTGTACAAAGAGTAAGTGAGGCTTCTGTAGCTATTGAAAATCAAGTTGTAGGGAAGATTCAAAAAGGTCTTTTAGCCCTTGTTGCAGTAAGAGCCGAAGATACAGAAAAGGATATAGATTATCTCATTAATAAACTGATTGGACTGAGGGTTTTTGAAGATACAGAGGGCAAGATGAATCTATCCTTTAGTGAAGTAGGTGGACAGCTTTTAATTGTACCTAATTTTACTGTTTATGGGAGTGTTATCAAGGGAATGCGTCCAAGCTTTATTGCTTCAGGAAGTGTACAAGAGGCAAGAAAAAAATATGATTGCTTTATTGAAAAGTTAACTCAGACAGGTATTAATTTTGAGCAAGGTGTTTTTCAAGCCAATATGCAGGTGAGCCTCGTGAATGATGGTCCCATTACTCTAGTGATAGATAGTGATAAATTATTTTAGAGTTAAAGGTAAGATGAAGGAGTAGAGTATGTGCAAATTTTTCTGGCACAACTACTCTTTTTATTTGTTTAAAAAGACCTTATCTTTACATCTTTTAGGAGGAGGTCTATAATAGGCAGTGCAAATAAAATATGTTTATTAGGAGGTCATTATGATACAAAGAGTGACAGTAGGTATGCTCCAAGAGCATACATATTTCTTTATAGATGAAAAAACAAAACATGGTTTTGTTATAGATCCTGGGGCGGAAGGAAAACGTCTTTTAGACTATATTAAGGAAAAAGGTTGGGTGATTGAAAAAATTCTTTTAACCCACGGTCATTTTGATCATATGGGGGCAGCAGACTTTTTAAAGCAAGAATTACATTGTCCAATCGTATGTCATGAAGAGGGAAAAGCTTATTTAAGTGACCCTGCCTGGAATATGTCAGGAGCTTTAGGGGAACATTTTATCTGTGAGGCAGATAGTTATGTTAAGCATGGTGATTTTATTAGGCTAGAGGCAAATGATAAAATGACTCTTCGTGTGATTCATGCACCAGGGCATACTTTAGATGGGATTGCTTTTTACTGTGAAGAGGAAGGGGTAGCTTTTGTGGGAGATATTTTATTTGCGGGAGCTATTGGTCGTAGTGATTTACCAGGAGGCAATATGCAGCGCTTAATGAGTGCCATCCGCGCCCAGCTTTTTACTTTGCCAGAAAACACAGTAGTTTATCCAGGTCATGGTGATACAACAACTATTGGTAAGGAAAAAGAAACCAATCCTTTTTTTAATTTTGACTAAACTTCCCCTTGAAGGAGTAGAGTAATGATTCATTTAAAATGTATAGATCATAGTATCAGCTATGAGCTTCAAAATATTATTAATTTGTATGAGCCTTATGTGAAAGAAGAGTATAAATTAGAAGCTATCTATACTCCTTGTAAAGTTATAGGCCGTTTGTATAAAGAGGATACATGTCTTATAAGCAAAGAACATGTTTTTATTGAAACGGGCAAGACAGATGGAGATCATAAAAATACTAAGCAGGCCCTTAAGAAAGCAATCTATGATGTGTTAGTAGACCTTACGGGGAAGCAAATGCCTTGGGGAATATTAACAGGGATTCGTCCCACTAAGATTGCCCATGAATATATTCATGAAGGTAGAAGTGACCAAAATATTAGGCGTCTTTTTGAGGCGGAATATTATTTAAATCCAGCTAAAGCCAAGCTCCTTGTAGAGGTAGCAAGACATGAAGTAGCAATCCTTGAAAGTAATCAAAAAGATGAGATGAGTTTATATATAGGTATTCCTTTTTGTCCGACACGTTGCGTCTATTGTTCCTTTACAGCCTTTTCTTTAGAAAAAAAAGGAGGACTTGTAGATAGGTATTTAGAGGCGCTTTGCAAGGAAATTGATTTTGTAGCAGAAGCTAAAAAAACTAATCGCATCCGCTCACTTTATATAGGTGGGGGAACACCTACTAGCTTGACAGCTTCTCAGCTCCAAAAGCTTCTTAGTCATATAGCAAACCGTCTCAATCTTAGTGAATTAGAAGAATATACAATAGAAGCTGGTAGACCAGATACTATTACTAAAGAAAAATTGAAGATTATGAAGTTATATGGTGTAAATCGTATTTCTATTAATCCTCAAACGATGAATCAAAAAACATTAGATATTATAGGAAGAAAGCATAGTGTAGAAGCTATTAAACAGGTGTTTGCAGAAGCCAGAGCACTTGGGCATAATACAATCAACATGGATATGATTATAGGCTTACCAGGTGAAGGGATAGAGGAGGTAAAGCATACCTTAGAAGAGCTTAAGAAGCTTGATCCAGAAAATATTACAATACACACCATGGCTATTAAGCGTGCATCACGTCTTAGAGAAGAACAAGAGGACTATGTATTAACTTCTACTGAAACAATAGAGAAAATGCTTAACTTATGTGAAAAAGAAATGTATCACATAGGACTTAGGCCATACTATATGTATCGTCAAAAAAACATGCTTGGTAATTTTGAAAATGTAGGTTATGCAAAGCCTGGTACAGAATGTATTTATAATATTGAAATCATGGAAGAAAAGCAAAGTATTATTGCTTTGGGTGCCGGTGCAATTAGTAAATTAGTCTATCAAAAGGGTGAACGTTTAGATCGTGTGCCAAATGTCAAAAATTTAGAAGACTATATTGAACGAATAGATGAAATGATTGAGAGAAAACGAGAAGGTTTCATGCGATTTTGTGATAAAGAATAAGTAAGAAAGCACCTTGATGGTTTATGAAGACCATTAAGGTGCTTTCTTATAGTTATTAAGAGAAAAGTCCTTCTTCTTCCCACCAACCTAAGGCAACAATAGCGCTATCTGTTTTAAGAGGAAGGTAGCCACCTAGATAGATAGTAAGTACTTGGTGGGGGGCAATAATAATTTGGCTGCCATCAATGACAAGAGTAGTAAGGGAAGGCACAATGCGACTAAAAATAGGGATGCCAGAAGTAGGTGGCTGTGATGTAGTTGTTACATAGTGGATTTCGCCTTTTGGAGTAGGCGTGATAGCTGTGTTAGTACAGCTTACTAAATGACTTTTTTTACTATTTACAAAAGGAGTATGAAGGTAGATTTCGGCAGATACAGGAGATGATGAAATATTAGTAACAGTTATAGCATTTAGATAAATATTTACATGGGAATTACAGGGGTTTTTAAGAGTAACTAAAGCACGTTCATGAACAAGTCCAGTTAAAAGAGGTGTTTGGCCAATAAAATAGTTTCCTTTTTCAGATTGATAGAGGGGATAGGGAAGAGAAACTTCTTGTTTTATACTAGGAGAACAACATTTCATAAAAATCACCCATTCCTTAAAAGGATTTAAATAAGTATGAATAGTTTATTATATTAAAAGAATAGACAAGTGGTGACAACTTAGATATTAGAAATTTTTAAGCAGAAATATAATAAAAGTCAAAAAATAGTTTGAAGAATAATTTAGTTGCATTAGGTAAAACTAAAAAAGAATAAAGAAATAAAGGGGAGAGCAGGACATGAAAAAAATACTTTTTGGCTTTGTTTTTGTACTTGCGTTACTAGTAGGAGGTTTAATCACAACGTACAAATATAAGGGATATGAAGTAGGAGAACATTACAAAAATGGTTTATTTGTGATAAGGGAAGTGAATGTAAGTTATGTCTAATGAAATAGCTTATATACGCCTTTATAGAAAAGTAACCTTAGAGGCTAAAAAACAAGTATATATGAAGGATATATCAGAGATTTATGCAGCACCTCAATTAAGAGTGGTATTAGAAAATTTATCTGTTTTTAATATACCCAAAGTTGATAAAAAGGGGCACTATGTACTATCTATCATTCAAATAATTGCAGTTATTACTGCTAAGTACCCACAGATTATATTGCAAAGTGTTGGGGAAATGGATACAATGATTGACTATTCACCTAAGGTAACAGAGCAAAAACCTCTGTTAGAATGGCTTAAGGTAAGTGTGGTTAGCCTTATTGTATTTGTAGGAGCAACTGTGGCGATTATGACTTATAATACAGATACATCTTTACCAGAAACCTTTATTATTTTAAACCGTATGTTTACAGGAGAAGAAGTAAAAAATCCAATATATATCACTGTTCCTTATTCCTTCGGCATTGCTTGTGGAGTTATTGTTTTCTTTAATCATATAGGAAGAAAAAAGCTTTCAGATGATCCAAGTCCAATGCAAGTAGAGATGAATCAATATGAGAAACAGGTTGAAGAAAGTGTGATAGACAGTTTAACAGATAAGAAGAGGGGGGAGCCTTAATGAAAGAAGGCTTTATACTTATACTTCGCATCCTATTAGGTTTTGGAACAGGTCTCTTTATTTCGGGAGGAGTTGTAGCATTTATTTCAATTATTGGAATTGTACCTATCATGGCACATCGTACAGGGACAAAACACTATATGTTTTATTACGAAACAGCTATTATGATAGGAGCAGTACTTGGAAGTATTTTTGCAATCTGGGAACCTTATGTACCTCTTGGAAAGATGATAATAAGTATTTTGGCTTTTGGGTATGGTATTTTTTTAGGTGTTCTTATTATTGCACTTGCAGAAGTTTTAGATGTATTTCCTATTACTAATCGGATTATACAACTTAAAAAGGGTATTTATTTTGTTGTATTTGCGATAGCTTTAGGTAAACTTGTAGGTTCCTTATGTTATTATTTTTATCCTATCTTTTTAGAAATCATATAAAGGAGTAAAAAACATGGCAAATATGAAGCAGTTTAAGAATGAGTATCAGCAAATTGTAGATGCCCATTCGCCTAAAAATAAAGTATGGGCAAATTCCATGAAGGCCTTTTTAGTAGGTGGTATTATCTGCACCTTGGGACAAGGATTAGTCTATCTCTATATGTACTGGGGGCTATCTTTTGATGAGTCAAGTATGCTCTCTACGATTACACTGATCTTAGCAAGTATGGTTTGTACAGCTTTTAATGTCTATGATAATATAGGGAAATTCGGAGGAGCAGGGGCACTCATTCCTATTACGGGCTTTGCAAATTCCATGGTAAGCTCTGCAATGGAATATAAAAAAGAAGGTTATATTTATGGTTTAGGGGCAAAACTCTTTTCTATAGCAGGTCCTGTTATTGTATTTGGAACCATTGCCAGTGTTGTTGTAGGCATTATTTATTACTTTGTATAGGAGGCAATTTTATGGGACGCGTAGGCAAACAAACAATAGTATTTAAAAATCCTCCAGTGATAAGTTGCGCTTACTCTAGTGTAGGACCTAAGGAAGCAGCAGGACCTTTAAGTACTTATTTTGATCACTCCTATGAAGATGAGCTTTTGGGGCAAGATACATGGGAAAAAGCAGAAAGTAAACTGATTGAAAACACTATTCAAGGATTACTTACCCGTTCGGGGAAAAATCCAACAGATATTGAATTCATTTTTGCAGGGGACCTGGAAAATCAGATTGTAGCTAGTACCTTTGGCGTAAGTAGCTTTAATATTCCTTATTTTGGGCTTTACGGTGCGTGTTCAACAATGGGAGAGTCCTTATGTCTAGCAAGTATGGCAATAGGTGGAGGTATGGCACAGACAGTTATTGCAGGAACAAGTAGTCATTATTGTGCAGCAGAAAAGCAATTCCGTTATCCTCTAGAATATGCAGGCCAACGGACACTTACTCAACAATGGACTGTTACAGGTAGTGGGTATGTTTTAGTAACACATGGTGGAAAGGGGCCACAGGTTGAAGCTATTACACCAGGTAAGATTGTAGACCTAGGCATTTCGGATACTTTTAATATGGGTGCAGCTATGGCACCTGCTGCAATTGATACAATTGTGACACATTTAGAAGATACAGGAAGGCGTCCTTGTGATTTTGATGCCATTATTACGGGAGACTTAGGAAATTGTGGAGTAGATATTGCAATAACCCTAGCGCATAAATTAGGGTATGATTTAAAGGGAATTTTAAATGATTGTGGAAAAATGATTTTTGATAATGAAAAGCAAGATACCCATAGCGGAGGGAGTGGGTGTGGGTGTAGTGCATCTGTTTTTACAGGATATTTGTATAAACAACTTTTGGAGGGCAAGCTAAAAAGGATTTTGCTAGTTCCTACAGGAGCTCTTATGAGCCCAACTAGTGGTTTTCAGGGAAATACAATACCAGGTATTGCACACGCCGTAAGTATTGTTATGAAATAGGAGGAAGCAAGATGGAAATGTTAATGGAATATATGAAAGCTTTTGTAGTAGGTGGGCTGATTTGTGTGGTTGGACAAATTTTGTTAGATCGAGTCAAGCTAACAAATGGTGTTATTATGGTGACCTTTCTTATTGCTGGAGCAGTACTTACAGCTATAGGCCTATATCAACCACTTGTAGAGTTTGCGGGAGCAGGAGCAACAGTTCCTATTTCTGGCTTTGGGTATGCATTAGCCAAGGGTGCAATGGATGAAGTAGCAGCAAGTGGGATTATGGGAGCTTTTACAGGTGGAATTAAAGCTACAGCTGCAGGTATCACAGCAGCCATTGTTTTTGGATATTTAGCAGCTATGTTTTCTAATCCTAAAAGCAAATCTTAAAAAATAGATTTTAATGGATTAGGTTTTTAGGAAACATTTAAGTAAATAGATGAATGTATAAAAAAAATTGCTTATAAGTCTTTTAAAATGAGAAGGATACAATTTCCTAAAATAAAAAGGACAATTTAAGCAATTTTTTACATAAGTGAGTAGAAATAGATGAAATATTAAGTTATTAATAAAATTTACTAGCGTAATAAAGTAATGTTCTTTATAATAAGAGTTATATCGTAAAAAGGAGTGGATAGTATGAAAAATGAAATTTTAAAGTTACTTCAACAAAATAGTAAATATACGGCCAGTGACATAGCCACTATGTTAGGATTAGAAATAGAAGCAGTAGAAAAAGCAGTCGCGGAAATGGAAAAAGACCAAATTATTTGTGGGTATAATACCCTTATTAACTGGGATAAAACAGACCGCAAGGATATGGTAACAGCTCTTATTGAAGTAAAAGTAACTCCTCAACGTGGAGAAGGTTTCGACCGTGTAGCAGAACGAATTTATAAGTTCAAAGAAGTAAAGGCTGTTTACTTAATGTCAGGAGGATTTGATTTTACTGTAATTATCGAAGGGAAAAGCTTAAAGGAAGTGGCCCTATTTGTGGGTCAGAAATTGGCACCTCTTGAATCTGTACTTAGTACAGGAACTCATTTCGTACTTAAAAAGTACAAAGACCATGGCGTTATCTTTGAGGAAAGCAAAAAGGATGAAAGGATGATTGTTTCACCATGATAATAGAAAATATGATAGCTAAACATGTAAGAGAAGTACCACCTTCAGGAATTCGTAAATTTTTTGACATTGCCAATGAGATGGGTGATGCCATTTCATTAGGAGTAGGAGAGCCAGACTTTGATACACCTTGGCATATCCGTGAAGAAGGGATCTATTCTTTAGAAAAAGGGAAAACGATCTATAGTGCTAATGCAGGTTTATTGGAACTTCGTCAAGAAATATGTCGTTATATGGAAAGGAGATTTAATCTTGAATATTCACCCACTAAGCAAGCACTTGTTACAGTAGGTGGAAGTGAAGGGATTGATATTGCTCTTCGAACAATTCTTGAAAGAGGAGATGAAGTGCTTATACCAGAGCCTTGTTTTGTTTCTTACAGACCATGTGTTATTTTTGCAGGGGGTGTACCAGTAGCGATTCCAACTCGTGAAGAAGATAACTTTAAGCTTTTGCCAGAGGAATTAGAAAAGGCTATTACGCCTCGTACGAAAGCATTAGTTCTTCCCTATCCTAATAATCCAACAGGAGCTATTATGGAAAAAGAAGACTTAGAGAAAATTGTAGAAGTATTAAAGGATAAAGATATCTTAGTTATTTCAGATGAAATTTATGCTGAGCTTACATATGGTAAAGAGCACGTATCCATTGCAAGTATTGGGAATATGTATGAACGTACGATTTTACTAAGTGGTTTTTCTAAAGCTTATGCCATGACAGGTTGGCGATTGGGCTATGCTTTAGGACCTGCTCCGATTATTCAAATGATGACTAAAATGCATCAGTTTACCATTATGTGTGCGCCTACTACTAGTCAATATGCAGCGATTGAGGCAATGCGTAATGGAGATGAAGATATTGTGATGATGCGTGATGCATATAATCAAAGACGACGCTTTATGGTAGAAAACTTTAGAAAAATGGGGTTATCTTGCTTTGAACCTGAAGGAGCTTTTTATGTATTTCCTTCTATTCAGATGACAGGGTTAACAAGTGAAACATTTTGCGAAAAACTTCTTTTAGACCAAAAAGTAGCAGTAGTGCCAGGAACAGCCTTTGGTGATTCAGGAGAAGGTTTTGTAAGATGTTCCTACGCTTATTCTATAGCGGAGCTAAAGGAAGCTTTAGAACGTATTGAGAAGTTTATAGAGCGCTTTAAGTAAAGAAAGAGGTTTATAAGATAAGCTAAATGCATAAAAGGGATTGGAACTACCATAGTAGATGTTCCAATCCCTTTTAAATTAATTCTTTTGACAAGTAGGACAAGTGCCGAAGAAATAGAGCTGCTCATGCATTAAATCAAAATGCGTGAGAGCTTTTACTTCTTCACGAAGTCCTTTTATTGTTTGCATATTATGAATATCCATGACCTGGCCACACTTCACGCATTTCACATGAGGGTGTGAAAGGACAGTGGCATCGTATCTAAAACTATCTTCACCAACATTAAGTTGTTGAATAAGTCCATGCTGAACAAGTGTGTCTAAAGTTTTATAGACAGTTGCTAAACTCATTGTAGGAAATTCATTTTTTAAAGAATTATAAATGGCTTCTGCAGTAGGATGTTCAGTGGTTTCACATAAAATTTTAAAGATACAAAGACGTTGAGGTGTGACTTTAAGTTTATGCTCTTTGAGAATTTGTGTTAATTCTAACATAAATCACCTCCAGATGATAATTATTCTTAGATAATTTAAATTATAATATAGAAAGGAACAAAAAGCAATGGGTAACTAATTTTTTATTTATTGTTATATTTCTGAATACTAATTAATACATATAGGGTAAATAAAGCAAATGAGGGGGAGTTTAAATGGTTGAGTTAGGTAGTATAGAATTTGAGTTTTTGGAATATATAGAGGAGGAGTGGGATAGCTATATGGAAGCTGGGTGTAGCATTGAAGATGCCACTACTCAGATTTTAGCACAATATGAAGACATGCTAGAGCAAGATGAACGGGTAATTTTATATATTGTATTAGGGGATATACAAGTAGACTTAGATTATGTAGATGAGAGAGTTAGAAACGAATTAATGGAAATTATTACATCTAAGGGAGCGCTAGATAGTTTTGAAGGAAATAAGCAGCTTAAAAAAACTCTTAATTATATAAAAAAACGTCTTTAAAAAGGCATTTAGGACGAAAAAGGTAAAATATGCTATACTGATAAGGTATAGCTTTTTTATTGAAAAAAGATAAAGGAGAAACAGATGTTAAAGTTAATTGCTCTATGCTTGATGCTTGTTGATCACTTTGGAATGGTTTTCTTCCCAGAAGTTATTGGCTTTCGGATGATTGGAAGGCTTTCAATGCCACTTTTTGCCTATGGACTTGCTAGGGGTTTTCAAAAAACGCGAAGTTTAAAAAAATATAAGGAAAGAATTCTTTTGTTTGCTTTTATATCACAGATTCCTTATGGTTTGATGAACGTAGCTGTCTATCAGACGCAAGAAAGTTTTTGGAAATTTAATATAGGGTTTACCTTTTGGGCAGCACTCGGAGTGTTAAGTAGCTATAAAGGATTAAAGACATTCTGGCATACTAAGAGGAAGATACAGGAAAATTTTTTAAAAAGCAGTGGTTATTTGATAAGTATTATGCTTTTAGTGGGTTTTGTGGAACTATTCCAATGTGACTATGGAGCTTATGGTATTTTACTTGTTGTAGCTTTTTATGAAGGATATGTATGCCAAAAAAACATCCTTTTAACTTTGGTACTCATTTTTGGAGCTACGTTAATGCTTTTTGCAACAGGAGGAAGTTTTCTTGTTGCTATGCAATTAGGTGGTGGAGTCTTAGGCTTTTTACTTGTTTTATTTGTAGAAGATACGTACTTTAAATCAGCTAATAAATGGTTATATAGCGTGTATCCTATGCATATGCTTCTATTTGCCTTTATTAAGCAACTTCAAAGATAAGAATTTTAAAATGCAATGTTAGAAAATAAAGGAGTTAGGACAGCATGAGGACAAAAAAAAAGACAACTTTTTATACACTACCAATACTAGGAGTATTCATTCTTCTTATTAGTTTCTTAGGAGGGTGTCATTCAAATAAAGAAATCACTACACCTTCTATTCAAGAAACTATCAAGCTTCATTTTATAGATACAGGCAATTCAGATGCCATTCTTATACAAGATGGTAAGATAGGTGTACTAATTGATGGAGGAGATAATGATGATGAAGAGTTTGTGCCTAATTATATAAAAGCTCAGGGTATAGAAAAGTTAAATTATGTGATAGCAACACATCCTGATGCAGATCACATTGGAGGGTTGGATGGAGTTGTAAGGAATATAAAAGTGGAACGTGTATTAGTAAGTAATGGAGATGCGGATACAAAAACCTATAGAGATTTTATATCTGCACTGATAGATAAAGGACTTTCACCCAGTGTTCCTCTTGTAGGCAGTACATTTTCTTTTGGTAAAGGGGAATTTAAAGTATTAAGTGCAGCAGATGTAAAAGATCCTAATGAGCGCTCTATTGTACTTTTATATACTTATGGTAAAGATAAGATGTTGTTTATGGGGGATGCAGGGACAGAAGTTGAAAAGAATTTAGAGTGTGGACCGGTAGATTTGATCAAATTAGGGCATCATGGGTCTTCTTCTTCAAGTAGTTTAGCTTTTTTAAAGCAAGTTACCCCTCAAAAAGCTGTTTTAACAGTAGGGAGTGGTAATAAATATGGACATCCTCATAAAGAAATAATGGAACATCTTAAAACACTTAATATTCCTGTTTATCGTACCGATGAAGGTGGTACATTAGTTTTTGAATCCACAGGTAAAGGGATAAAGGCTTTGCAAGAACCACATAGTTATTTAAATGGTTCAACTAATCAGAGTGTAGTAGAGGGACAAATGAATGAGACTCCTACACCAATCGAATCCACTATAAAAAATGAAGCCTTAGGAAAGGTATATTTTACTTCAACCAGCAAAAAATATCATAGTACACCAACCTGTTCCAATATGAAAGCACCTATAGAGGCAACTATTAAAGAAGTAGGAAAACGAAAGGCATGTCAAATTTGTTTTTAAAAACAGCGCATTATGCGCTTTTTTTGTTTTAAATAAAGTATGAGAACTTAAAATTTGCTTATAATAAAAAGAACAAAGAATAACTTTAGGGGATGATCAAGTGAAACATATGAGGGTGTTTAGCATAGTGATTTTAATGAGTTTAGTTTTAAGTCAAACATTAACCTATAGTAGTACCCCATTTATAACGTTAGAGATAGATAATGAGCCTATTTCAAGGGAGAAAGGACAAGTAGAAGTAATTGATGGAACAGCTTATATTTCCTTTCGTTTTTTAAAGCCAGCCTTGCAGATGCAGATTGAATGGGAAGAAGATCTGCAACAAGTGAAGCTTACAAAAAATGAAAAGCAAATACTTTTAGATTTAAATCAGAATACGCTAACCTTAGATGGGGTTACACCGCAGAGTCACGCTATTATTAATAAACGAGCAGACATCCTTCTACCCTTGCGCCTTGTAGGGGAATATTTAGGTTATCAAATTAACTTTGAGCCCAAAGGACCCATTATTTCAATGATAGATGGAAAACTTTTAAAGCAAGTACCAGATTTGAGTTTAAATCAGAAAAAGCAAGAAGAAACATCCCACAAGAAGGAAATACCCAAAAAAGTTATGTACTTAACTTTTGATGATGGACCGAGTCCTTATACAGCAGAATTATTGGATTTATTGAAAGAATATAATATGAAAGCAACATTTTTTATGTTAGATGCAGAGATGAAACAAAATGAAGCAATCGTCAAACGAATTGTGGAAGAAGGGCATGGTGTAGGATTACATGGCGTCAGCCATGAAAAAGATATCTTTTACTGTGGTAATAATGGTCCCCTTAAAGAAATGGAAAAAGCAAATCAAACTTTAGAGAGTATTGTAGGTTTTAAGACGTGCATTGTAAGGACACCGTATGGAAGTTCACCCTATTTAACTAAAAATCAATATATGGCTCTTTGCAGCCATGATTATCGTATTTGGGATTGGAATATTGATTCAAGAGATTGGGCTTACCGTAATGCAGAGCGAACTTTTTACGCAACCATTAAAATGATTAAAACTACCCAACATGAACCAAAGGTTGTTCTTTTCCATGACATCAAACAAGTTATACAAACGATGAAATTATTTTTAAGATGGATGGAAGAAAATCAATACACATCAGATGCTATTACACCCGATCTTGTTCCAGTAAAAATGAATTAGTGTTAGTAAGAAAAAGAAGTTTAATCAACAGGAAATAAAATTAAAAGAGGCATAATCTCTTAAGAGATTATGCCTCTTTTAGTTCAGCTAGCAACGGGAATCGAACCCGTGACCTCAACACTACCAATGTTGCGCACTACCGACTGTGCTATGCCAGCAAATACTTAACTTTCTAATGCTTTATTATGATAGCATGGAGCCAGACATTTGTCAACATGTCCTAATAAGTAAAAACAAGAATAAATAATATAAACATTTTAAAAAATTAAAATAATGTCACAAAATACTGGATTATATTAGGAAAAATGTAATATAATGAGTTTATATGTATCATAAGGGAGGCTGTAGATGATGCTTCGAATAGGAATGTGTGATGATTGTAGTATTTTTTTAAATGAGACACAAAGGCTTATAAAGGAATATTTAAAAGCTATTAATCATTCGGCTGAAATATTTACTTATGAAAAGGGAGAAGCATTATTGCAAGATTTAAGAAAGGAGAAATTTCAGCTGGATCTTATTTTTTTAGATATAGATATGCCAAGTATAGATGGTCTCCAAGTTGCACAAAAAATTAGAGAGCAAAATCAAAAGGTACTCCTTGTTTTTTTATCAGGGATAGAGGAAAGAGTCTATGAAACATTTAGAGTTTATCCTTTTCGGTTTATAAGAAAAAAAACTGTAGGTATGGAATTAAAGGAATGTCTGGAAGGTGCTATAAATTACTTTAATGAAAATCAAGATTTATTTACCTTTAAATCACAAGAAGGGACTATACGTCTACCTATTGGGGAGATTATGTATTTTTATTACTTTAACCGTCGCTTAGAGGTGTATACTTTAAATGCACATTACTATTCGGTATCTATGGTATTTAAGGAGGTTATTGAACAATTTAATAACAAGGGTTTTGTGTGTATTCATAGGAGTAGTATGGTGAATGTAAGACATATAAAGGCAATTAATAAGTTGTACATTGTGTTAGACAATAATCAAAGACTTTCTATTAGCCGACATAAATATAATGAAGTATTTGAAGCATTTACAAATTATGCAAGGTAGGGGATAAGATGGGGAATGAGTATATTTGGAGTTTATTTGAAATAGCCATTACTTTGATGGAAGTTTATCTATTTAATGTATTCTTAGAAAATTTTTTAAGCCACAAAAAGAAAATACCAAATTATTGGGATTGGTTAGGAATTATTCTTATAGCAATAGTAAATTTAAAATTTAATAGTATAGCTGCTTTTTCTTTAAAAGTTGTAGTAGTTATTCTAGTATACATTATTTTCAGTCATTTATTATATGAAGGTGGATTGAAAATTAAGTTTATTTATTCTGTACTCTTTTTACTTTCCGTAGCCATTATCGATATTACTGTATTTCAATTAACTACCATTTTTTTAAAGGTAGATTACAAGGAAGTTTTAATGCAAGATACGGCATATCGTATAGTTGTATGTATTTTAACAAAGCTTGTTTTGTTTATTCTTATAAAAAGTGTTTATAGACCTAAAGGGAAAAAAGTTTCCCTTATTCCACAAAATATTTGGCGATTAATTTTTTTTATATTTATAACAGGTATAATCAGTTTGCTTGTTATTAGTGAAATTATTATGTGTGCTTCTAAAAATGTAGAAGAGAATTTCAGTTTAGTTATTATTGCATTAAGCATTTTTATTTGTAATATTGTAGTATTTTTTTCTTTTGAAGAAGTATGTGATTATTTTATTAAAAGTAAGGAATATGAATTAGTTGAGTATCAGAATCAGATGTTGACGCGTGCTGTGAAAGAAAATGAAGAGTATCAAAAAGAAGCACGTAAAATGCATCATGATTTTAATAACCATCTTAGTTGTATTGATATGCTTCTGCAAATGAATAATATAGAAAAGGCACGAAAGTATATACAAAATATGCTAGTATCAACGAATGAAAATAAAATGCTTATTCGACTAGGAAATGAAATTGCAGAAGCAGTGGTGAATCAAAAATATCAATTAGCCCATAAACAAGGCATTGCATTTCAGGTAGAAGGAAGCTTAGATGAAAAAATACCTATTGAAGCTGTGGATTTATGCGCTTTACTAAGTAATGCATTAGATAATGCCATTGAAGCTAGTTTAAAGATTGAGGAAGAAAAAGACAGAAGTATTTATTTACAAATTAAACCGTATAAAGATTACTTAATGATTCAAGTGAGGAATGCAGTAGCTGAGGAAGTTAATGTAAAAAATCTTAAAACTTCTAAAGAAGATAAAAATAGACATGGGATAGGTATGCTCAGTATGAAATCTGTTGTAGAAAAATATGAGGGGTATTTAAAATATACTTGTGAAAATAAATACTTTAATCTTTCTATGATGCTAAAAGTTGTAAATGTTTAACCATTCGTACATAAAAACATACCATTCGTACATATTTTCACATAAGAGTAAAAATATAATGTAGAATACTTTCAAGAGGTGAGAGGTATGCTAAAAATGATAAGTGAAGATTTTTCTTTTATTTTAGTAAGAAATCGTTTGATTTCTGAAGAAGATCGAGAAGTTTATATCTATGGCATAGAACTCCTTCTTACAGGTTTAGTAACAACACTATTCCTTATTTTCCTAGGAATCATCTTTAATCAGCTAGCATTCACCTTGTTGTTTATGCTCATCATGGTAACGGTGCGCGGATACTCTGGAGGTTATCATGCCAACAGCTATAATCGGTGTTTTCTGGTGACGAGTTTAGGATGTTTAGTAGGTATTGTTCTAAGCATGAGATTGCAGGTTGCTTTAAAACTGGGGGCGAGTCTTGTCTTTTTGATAATAGCTTTAGTGGTATTAGGCTATGTAGGTTCTATTAATAGCTTTAAAAATCCTAAGACATTAGAGGAAATGAAAAAACGTAAAAGGAAAGTACGTTTACTCATTAGTTTTAATGCAGGGCTTGCAGGACTTTTTATTTTAAGTAATAGCGAAGCTTATGGTGTATATTACTTTGCTATTGCCTACACTTTATTTTTTATCACTCTTTTAATGGTGATAGAACTTTTACAGAGGAGGTATTTAGATGAATACATGGAAAGAAAAAGTTCTTAAAGGTGTTGTAAAGATGGCAGATAAAGCAGTAGAAGGGGCAAGTGGTTCTAAATCCTTTTGGTGGTCTTATGAGCCTCAAATGCCAGAGAAGTTAAAGCGAGCTAAAGGATTAAAATAATAAGAAAAGTAGTAGAAAAGATGGGAGAAGCCTTGTGCTTTCTCCTTTTTTTGATGAATGATTTCAAGTTAGAATAGGGCATACTAGAAAGAAATAGATTAAAAAAAGAATGAGGAACGACAATGAAAGTAATGAGTGTATTTGACATTATTGGTCCTAATATGATAGGACCCTCGAGTTCTCATACAGCAGGTGCGTTAAGACTAGCTCGAGTGATGTATAAACTGGCACCACAGCCTATTAAAGAAGTCACCTTTGTACTTTATGGATCTTTTGCTAAAACATATAAAGGACATGGAACGGATAAAGCTTTAGTTGCAGGGCTATTAGGTATGGAAGAGGAAGATGAACGAATCAAGGAAGCTTTTAACTATGCAAGGGAGGCGGGACTTTATTATCGTTTTGAGATCAATGACAGTAAGCACTATAAGCATCCTAATACTGTAGAAATTATTGTAAAAGGAGGTAAAGGAGAGCATATTAGTTTAACAGGAGCTTCAATTGGAGGAGGAGCCATTCGTGTAGATAAAGTAAATGGCATAGAAGTTTTCTTTACAGGAGAATATTATACACTTTTTATCATACATCAAGATAAACCAGGGGTGGTAGCACATATAAGCCAGTGTCTTAGTAAATATGAGATTAATATTGCTTATATGCGTCTTTATAGAGAGCAAAAAGGAACGATAGCATCAACTATTATTGAAGCAGACGAACCATTAACAAAGGAAGTACTAAAAGCTATTGAAGCAAACCCTGCTATATATAATGCGAAGCTTATTCATTTGTAGAAGATCGAAAGTTAAGAAGGAGACCAACATGGACTTTAGAAATGCAGTAGAATTGCTTGAATACTGTGAAGTGAAAAATAAAAGTTTATCTGAAGCAATGCTTGAAAGAGAGATGACATTATTTCATCTCTCTCAAGAAAAGGTATGGGAGAGGATGAAGCATGCCTATGCGATCATGAAAAGGGCAACGCATTTACCTCTTGAAAAAGACTTAAAGTCAATGGGGGGGCTTTTAGGAGGAGAAGCAAAAAGACTCTATAAACGCTATGAAGAGGGTAAAACTGTATGCGGCAGTTTAATGGCGAAAGCTATTAGCTATGCAGTGGGCGTTTTGGAAGTGAATAGTTCAATGGGACTTATTGTAGCAGCTCCAACAGCTGGGTCTTCTGGCGTTATTCCAGGTGTACTTTTGGCCATACAAGAAGAATATGCCTTAGAAGACGAGGTTATGGTTCAGGCACTTTTTAATGCAGGAGCAGTAGGGTATTTGATTACATTAAATGCTACGGTATCTGGAGCTGAAGGCGGGTGTCAGGCAGAGGTAGGTGCAGCTTCGGCTATGGCAGCAGCAGCTCTATGTGAATTAATGGGAGGTAGTCCAAGGGAATGCTTAGATGCAGCTTCTACAGCACTTACGAATATTTTAGGCTTAGTTTGTGATCCCATTGCTGGGCTTGTAGAAGCACCCTGTCAAAAACGTAATGCCATGGGGGCGTCTAATGCTTTAATTAGTGCAGAAATGACTTTAAGTGGTATTCGTCACCTGATTCCTTTTGATGAAACAGTAGAAGCTATGTACAAGGTAGGTAAAAGTATGCCAAGTGAACTACGTGAGACAGCTATGGGAGGTGTGGCTGCTACGCCAACAGCCTGTCAGCTCTGCAAAGGTATTTTTTAAAATAAGAGAAGAGATGTTCTAAAAGGAAGGCATGCCCCATAAATTAATAAAAAAGGGGATGATGAAATGGTGCAGGGGTATGTCTTGTTAATTGGAACTTGTATCCTAGCAATAGGTGTGGTGCTTTGCAATATGAAGAATATACTTAAAAATCCATATAAGCTTTTAAGGAGCATATGTTTTGGGTTATTTACCTTTTCCTTGCTACGCTATTTTACATTAATTGTTTATGGAGATAGTCCAAGCTACGAACAACTTGTTCATTTAAGAATATTTTATTTTGCTACGAGTATAGGACTTACAATGACAACAGCTTCAGCAATATGGTATGTGACACCTTTTTATCGTGAAAGATGGCATTACGGGAAGTACTTAGCCTTCTTTATTCCATGGATACTATTTTATTTATGGCTTATTGTAAAGCAACCAACACGCATTATACAAGGAAAATATTATGGATATATATTACAACTTTTGCCACCTTATGAGGCTTGGTTAGCTAGTGTTCAAAGTATCTTTGTTGGAGTTGCTATTTTACTATGTGTATTAGGGATGCTAAGGCATAAGCATATCGAAATAAGAGTGAAGCTTTTTATACTTATTTTAGCGCAGTTAATCCTGCTACTTGATGGGCTAACTTACTATTTACCTCTATTACATACTTTTGCACCTTTTACAGTCAGTGAAGTCTTAGGATTTTTAGCTGTGTTATACGGATTTAGTGGTTTTAGTGAAAAGATTTAGGAAGACATTAGATTGTTTAAAACATAAAAATAAGTGCTACTTATCCTTTAAGATGGAGTAACACTTATTTTTATTATGTTAATAGATAAAATTTTTTAAAGATATTGTTCATATTTTTTAATAAGGCAGATTCCTCCTACATCTGGTCCTGTATTAACCCCAATAGTAGTTCCGATTAAGGTATAAGGATTGTTAAAAGTGACACCAAGAGCAGAAGAAAGGTCTTTGGCAAGTTGCTCTGCATACTTCAGGTTATCAGCATGAGCAAAAGCAATATGAAAGGCTTCAGGTTGCCCTGCTATATACTTAGCAGTATCTTCGATGAGTTTAGCCATGGCTTTTTTAATACCGCGTACTTTGCCACCTGGAAATAAAAGCCCATCTTGTAAGTAGATAAGTGGTTTAACATTGAGCATGCTGCCAAGTAGTGCAGCAGCCTTGCCGATGCGTCCACCATGTTCTAGATAATCCAGTGACTCAACAAAGAAGAAAATACGTGCGCTTTCTCTAAGTTTTTCAGCTGTTTGTACAATTGTGTCAAAAGGTAAGCCATCAGCAATCATCCGTCCAATTTCTTGGACCAATAAGCCTTGGCCTGCCGTAGCATTTAATGAATTAATAATTGCAATTTGCGCATTGGGATAATTTTCTAAAATAAGTTCACGAGCATTTAAAGCGGCATTATGAGAACCACTAAAATGAGCAGATAAGTTGACACAAATAATACTTTTACCAGCTGCTACTAGAGGCTTAAAAGTTTCTACATAATCATTAATAGCAGGTAGAGATGTTTTAGGAAAGATTTTCTCTTTGCGAAGCTTGGCGTAAAAATCAGGTATAGTTAACTCTGTTATTTCTTTATAATAAGTCGTCTGGTCAAAAGACACATAAAAAGGAATAATTTGAACATTATATTCCTTAACGAGAAGCTCAGGAAGGTCACAGGAACTATCACTTAGTAGTACAATTTCAGACATACATTCACCTCCTTTTATTAAATTGTCCTCCTCCCCATATTAATATGCATTACTAGAGACTGTCAATTCATAAAATAAAACTTATTTTCAAATAGAAGCAGTTCTTTTGAAGAATTGTTTTGCATATATTTACTGTAGTGATGATTAGAAGGGGGAACATAGATGCTATCTTCAAGTTTAGAAAAATATCTCATGTGCCTTTATAGAATGATGGAGGCGGATAAAGAATTAAAAAGTACAGATATTGCAAAGCAAATGAATCAGCCACTTCAAAAAACCATTCAAGCTTTGCAACGTATGCATTACCAAAAATATATTGTTTATTCTCCCTATCAACCACTTAAAATAACAGATCAAGGTAAAGAAATGGCTAAGTATCTTATTGCAAGAGGTCAATTAATTGAAGAATTTTTAGATTTCTTACAAGTTCAGATTAATAAAGAAACAGAAAAAGAAGCCATGGAACAATATTTATCTTATGAGACGTTAGAAAATATCGAAAAATTTATGCTTTTTAACCGTCAATATCCTGAGGTTACAGAGCGTTACCATATCCTTCTTAAAAAAAATATTAAAAATCAACTCCTACCACCTCTTCCTGAAAATGAGCGTCTTTAAAGAATAGTCCTGGCTATTCTTTTTTTGTTAACAAAAATTAAGATGTATTCCCACAGGAAATGTGCTAAAATGTGTTAAGTACATAAAAATTGTTAATAATTATAAAAAAAATAGAGGAAGTTATGGAAGAGAAAAAAAGTTCACAAAGCCTTATGAAAGGTGCTATGATTTTAAGTATAGGTATTTTTGTTAGTCGAATCATAGGTTTATTGTATCGAATTCCCATTACAAACATCATTGGAGATGAAGGGAATGCCCTATATAATGTAGCCTATTCTATTTATGCAAATATATTAGCTTTAACAGCTATTGCTATGCCAGGAGCGCTTTCAAAGTTAGTAGCTGAAAGAGAAGCTATTGGTGCTTATCGTGATGCCCATCGTGTCTATCAGATTACGCTAAGGTATTTTACTTTATTAGCAGGCTTACTAGCCTTTTTAATGGCAGTAGGAGCACCTTGGATTGCACGTACCTTTTTCCCAGAGCAAGATGTAGTGATGCCTATACAAGCTCTTGCACCAACAGTTGTGATTGCCACCGTAATTGCTATTATGCGAGGGTACTTTCAGGGACGTAATCATATGACGCCTACAGCTATTTCACAGGTTATAGAACAAATTTTTAATGTTATTTTTAGTGTTGCTCTAGCATACATGATGGTAGGTATTTCTTTAACAGCAGGAGCTACAGGGAGTACTTTGGGAACAGGCATAGGTGCGCTAGCTGGTTTTATCGTTCTTTTATTTATTTATTATAAGCAAAGACCCGCTTTAAAACAGCAAATAGGTCGTAGCCAGAACACTACCTATGAAAGCACCTGGATCATTTTAAAAAAGCTTATGGTTATTATGGTACCTATGGTCATAACTACATCGGTATTTTCAGTTATGACCACTATTGATCAAAGTATGATCACAAAATTCCTACCTCAGTCAATTGATAGCTTAAAAGCAAGGGGTATGGCAGATTATATTCCTATAGCTCAGGCGTCTAATCTAGAAACAAATGAGATTGTAGCAAAGCTTTTGGGACAGTTTGGCTTTCAATATACGACCTTTATCAATATTCCTATTAGCTTGGTTTTACAGTTGGCGGCAGCTGCCGTACCTGCTATAGCAGCTGCTATGTCGGTGGGAAATTATAAAGAGGTGCGTCATAAGACAAAACTGATCTTTAAAATAGGTTTATTAGTAGCAACTCCTTGTAGCATTGCTTTCTTACTTTTTGGAGAACCGATTATTGCACTTATTCTTAGCAATCCTACAGGAGGAAAGCTATTAGCAGCAGGAGGTATCGGACTTATTTTCATCACTTTAGCCCAATTAAGTGCGGGGATTTTACAAGGAATGGGTAGGCCACAAGTGGCTACTTTTAATGCATTAATTGCATGTTTTATAAAGGTAGTTTTAAATAGCATAGCCCTTTCTATTCCTATTTTAAATATTTACGGCTTTATTCATAGTACAGCACTTTGTTATTTTATTTATGCACTTCTGAACATACGCTATTTAAGTAAGCTTTTACACCTTCGTTTCAATTGGAGAAAGTTGCTTTTAAAGCCATTGGGTAGCAGTATAGTGATGGGGATTATTTCAATGCTTGTTTACGTCTTGGTAGAGAAGATTTTAGATGGCTCTAAATGGAGCATGCTTTTTGTTATTCCAGTAGCAATGCTTACGTATTTTATTGTAGGTTTAAAGACAGGTACTATTACAAAACAAGATTTACTTTATTTACCTGGAGGAAAGAAGCTTATTCATTTTTTAAATAAAGAATAAATAAAGTAGTAGAAAAAGATATGTGAAAATGTATAAAAAATTGAACATTTAGACATAATTCTAATAAAGAGATTATATTCCATTTAAGGAAGTGAATTATGTTTAAGAAAAAGGAGTACTTTATGCTGTTAGGGATTGGCATAGGAGTGTTTTTTATCGTCTTTTTTGTGACGTACTTTATAATGAGAAAAGTAACACCTGAACCAGAATATGGAGCACCTCAAGGACTAGGACAAGTAGCTAGAGAGGTGGGAAGTCAGAACATTAAGGAACAGGGGATAAAAGAACAGGCTGTATTGCCAGATATAAAACAGATAACCATTAAGTCTATGACTTCTATTGAGCTAATGCTTATAGATGAAACGGGGAGACTTGTCGAAACTCAAAGTTTAGATCCACTAACACTTATAAGCTATGATGAAAAAACATTAAAGCAAAAGTTTAATCCTTGTGAGATTATAAAATTTACAGAAGAAAAAGTTGTCCTTCAAAAAGTAGTAAAAGGTTCTAGTGTAGAACCTCATTATACGTTAGGTATTCAAGATGGTGTACTCTGTATTATTGAAAGAGGAGAAGCCAATCAATTTATCAAATTAGGAATAGATGTCAATCAATTTTCAAGGCAAACCTATAGTGCTCTCTTAAAAGAGGAAATTCATATCACATCCCAAGAAAGAGAAAAGCTACTTAAGAATGCAACTTATATAGAAACAATTTTACAATCTTATGAAGGAGAATAAGGCTGCCTAAAAAGGCAGCCTTATTCCCGTAGAAATAAATGGAAAGGATGAAAAGATGGTAGATATTATTGTAGTAGGTGGTGGAGCAGCAGGCATGATTGCTAGCATTGTAGCAGCTAGGCAAGGAGCTGAAGTATTACTTCTAGAACGCTTAAATCGTGTGGGTAAGAAGTTACTTGTTACGGGTAATGGACGTTGTAATTTAACCAATATAGAAATTGAAAAAAGATGGTACCATACCAGTGGAAAAGCTGATTTTTCCTATCCTCTTAATGATTTAGATGCAACTAGGACAAGGATTTTTTTTGAAGAACTTGGTATTGTCCCACTTATAGAAGGAAAAAAGGTATATCCTCTTTCTGAACAAGCTTCCAGTGTATTAGATGTTTTACGTATGGAGATGAAACATCAGGGTGTGAAGGAGCAAACAGATACGCATGTAATTCGTTTAAAGCAAAAGGAGGAAGTGTGGGAACTTACGGCGGAAGATGGAGCTACATATAAAGCACCAAAAGTCATTTGGGCAACAGGTGGTTTAGCAGGTGGGTTAAGCTTTGGATGTAGTGAGGAAGGCTATATGCTTTTAAAACCAGTTGGGCATAGTGTGATTAAGCCTTTTCCTACACTTGTTCATCTTGTTTCTAATGCACCTTATTGCAAAATGTTAAAAGGAACAAAAATTAAGGCAAAAGCAGCTATTTGGATAGCAGATAAAGAAAGAAGAAAGGAGTATGGAGAAGTACTTTTCACAGAAGATGGCCTTTCCGGTCCACCTATTTTTCAGCTGAGTCGTTTAGCAGGAGAAGCAAGTCTTAAGAAGCAAAGTTGCGAGGTGAAACTAGACTTATTTCCAGAGGAACCATTAGAGGACTTAGTAAGTAAAATTTATGAACGCATTGCTAGGCATCCGGAGCGTTCTATAGAAGAGCTTTTTATTGGTTTTCTGCATAAACGTTTGGTATTAGCTTTAATGAAATATGCAGAGATAACCTCCATACATCGTTCTTGTGAGGGGTTGGAATATGAGGAAATTATGCGTTTGGTAGAAGGAATGAAAGCATTTTGCTTTAAGATTCAAGGCACGCGTAGTTTCAAGCATGCCCAAGCTACAGCAGGAGGTATTTCTATTGATGAAATTGACCTTGAGACCATGGCCTCTAAAAAAGCAAAAGGACTTTATTTGGCAGGAGAGGTTTTAGATATAGATGGAGATTGTGGTGGTTTTAATTTACAATGGGCATGGTCTTCGGGTTATCTAGCCGGATTAAGTGCCAGTAGAAAAAATGAGGAGTAAGGCATGATACGTGTACAAGATATTAAACTGACCTTAGAGGAAGATAGCAAGGATATTTCTCTAAAAGTAGCTAAAAAGTTAAAAATAAAACCAAGTGATATTAAGAGTTATACCCTCTTTAAAGAAGCGATTGATGCAAGAAAGAAAGAAGAGATACGTCTTGTTTATACAGTGGATATTGAAACACCTAGAGAGGCTCAGCTCTTAAAAAAATATCCACAAATTCAAGTTGCTTATGAGGGATATGTTTATCCAGAAAGTGGAGAAAAGGAGTTAGTGCACCGGCCAGTAGTTGTGGGAAGTGGTCCCTGTGGTTTATTTGCAGCATTACTTCTTGCTCAATGTGGTTATAAACCTCTTGTTGTTGAGAGAGGTAAAAAGGTAGAAGATAGAGTAAAGGATATTGCCCACTTTTGGCAAGAAGGTATCCTTCAGCCTAACTCCAATGTCCAGTTTGGAGAAGGAGGAGCAGGTACCTTTTCAGATGGTAAGCTCACTACTCAAATTAAAAATAAAAGATGTCGAAAAGTATTAGAAGAACTTGTAGAAAGTGGTGCGCCATCAGATATTCTCTATAAAAGTAAACCTCATGTAGGGACAGATGTACTTAGAGGGGTTGTCAAAAACCTCAGAGAGCGTATTATTGAATTAGGGGGAGAGTTTCGATTTGAAACAACGCTTACTGGAGTAAAGGTAAAAGACAATCAGTTGGAGGCTATTTATTTAAATGATGAAGAAGTGAAAACACAGGTATGTGTGATAGCCATTGGGCATAGTGCAAGGGATACTTTTGAAATGCTTTATAATGCTCATTTATACATGGAACAAAAACCCTTTTCCATAGGCATGCGTATTGAGCATTTGCAAGAATGGATAAATGAAGCTCAATATGGTAAGGTAAAGGAGCATCCAAAGTTAGGAGCAGCTGAATATAAACTGGTTCATCATTGTGAAAATGGACGTACAGTTTATAGTTTTTGTATGTGTCCAGGTGGGTATGTTATTGCATCAGCTTCTGAAGAAGGTGGGGTAGTAACGAATGGAATGAGTGAACACGCAAGGGATGGTATAAATGCGAATAGTGGTATTCTGGTTAATGTAGTACCTAAAGATTACGAAGATGACCATCCTCTGGCAGGTATAAAGTTGCAACGTTATTTTGAGAATCTAGCGTATCGTTTAGGAGGAAAAAATTATCAAGCACCCGTTCAGCGTGTAGGTGATTTTTTAAAAGGACGTCCCACAACTGAGTTTGGCTTGGTGCAGCCAAGTTATAAGCCGGGAGTAGCCTTTACCAATTTGAGAAGTGAACTACCTGATTTTATGGGGGAAGCTCTTGAGGAAGCCCTTGTAGAATTTGGTAAGAAAATTAAAAACTTTGACCATCCTGATGCCGTTCTTACAGGTTTTGAAACCCGTAGCTCCTCACCAGTACGTCTCTTAAGGGATAAACTTTATCAAAGTAACATTAGAGGACTGTATCCAGCAGGAGAAGGTGCAGGTTATGCAGGAGGAATTACATCTGCTGCTGTAGATGGTATTGAAGTAGCAGAAGCCATTATTCACTATTATAAAAAAACGCAGTAAATCAAGAAAAGGAGCAGAAAAATGAAACGTGACATTGAAAAAATATTATTCTCAGAGGAACAATTAGAAGCAAGACTAAATGAGCTAGGTCAACAAATTACAAAGGATTATCAAGGAAAAGAGCTCCTTGTTATAGGGATTTTAAAGGGATCTAATATTTTCACGAGTGATCTTGTGAGAAAGATTAATTTACCTTTAAATATGGATTTCATGGTGGTATCAAGTTATGGGAATGCAGCATCTTCATCAGGTGTTGTGCGTATTTTAAAAGATTTGGAGCAAAGTGCAGAGGGGAAACATCTTCTAATTGTAGAAGACATTGTAGATAGCGGTTTAACCTTGAATTACTTAAAGGATGTACTACAAAGTCGTAAACCAGCCAGTGTAAAAATTTGCACCTTACTAGATAAACCAGCAGGACGTAAGCAATCCATACAAATTGATTATTGTGGTTTTGAAGTACCCGATGAGTTTATTGTAGGATATGGCATTGACTATGCAGAAAAGTATAGAAATTTACCTTTTGTAGGGGTTCTTAAAAGAGAAGTATACAGCCATTAAAAAGAGTAAGTTAAAGGTGAGGAAAAGACATGAAATATGAAAAGGTGAGAGAAGCCATTTTTTTAGAGCGCCCCAATCGTTTTATTGCCTTTTGCGAGATAGAGGGTAAAAGAGAAAAGGTTCATGTCAAAAATACTGGGCGCTGTAAAGAATTATTAGTTCCAGGAGCTAAAGTTTATTTAGAGGAAAGTATGAATCCTCAGCGTAAAACAAAGTATACCCTTATTGCTGTACAAAAAGGCAGAAGGCTTATTAATATGGACTCACAAGCCCCTAATCAAGTTGTTTATGAAGCATTAAATGCTGGAAGAGTATATTTACCTGATTTAGAGAAGATTTTAAAAGTGATTAAAAGAGAGAAGGTCTATGGTACCTCACGCTTTGATTTTTATTTAGAGACACAAAGTGAAAAGGCTTTTATAGAAGTTAAGGGTGTCACACTAGAAGAAGAGAATCATGTACTGTTTCCTGATGCACCTACTGAAAGAGGCGTTAAACATATACGTGAGCTTATGGATGCTTATAGGGTAGGTTATAAATGCTATATTCTATTTGTTATTCAAATGAGTGAGGTAGCCTATTTTACACCTCATACAGCAAGACATCCTGAATTTGCAGCTTGTTTAAAAGAGGCTGAGGCGTTAGGGGTAAAAATACTTGCGTATGACTGTAAAGTAGAGCCTACAAGTCTTAGTTTAGGGAAACCGATAAAAGTCATATTAGACGATGTGTGAGGCTAAAGGAAAGGAGAAAGGATATGTATACATTAGCATTATTTGATTTAGATGGTACACTTCTTAATACATTAGAAGATTTAGCAGATGCTACCAATGTAGCTTTGAGAGAGCATGGCTTTAAGGAGCATCCTATAGAAGCCTATAAGACTTATGTGGGAAATGGAGTCTATAAACTCGTCGAAAGAGCCTTGCCACCAGAAAGTAGACAAGAAGAAATAATTTTAAAGGTAAAGGCCAGCTTTGATGCTTATTATGGTATACATAGTCAAGATAAGACTAAGCCCTATGAAGGAATCCTACCACTTCTTAAGAAGTTAAAGGAGAATGAGGTGAGTTGTGCTGTGATTACCAATAAACCTCATGCTTATGCTGTGGAATTGGTAAACGATGTATTTGGTGACCTTATAGCCTGTACCTATGGTCAAAGACAAGGCATTCCTACTAAACCAGATCCTACAGGAGTTTTAGACTGTATTGAATATTTAAAGATTCCCAAAAATCAGTGTGTTTACATAGGAGATTCGAATGTAGATATAGAAACGGCAGCACGTGCTGAGCTTCCAAGTATAGGTGTGTTATGGGGTTTTCGTACAAAGAAAGAGCTTCTAGAGGCAGGGGCTAAAGCGCTTGTAGCTTCACCAAAGGAATTAGAAAGGCATATTTTAGAATAAATCTTTCTAGAATGAAAAAGGTAATAGATAGAACTATATTTTAAAAGGAGGAAGGGGAGTAAACATGAAAATGAGAAGAGCAGATAGGGAGATAACAGATGTTACAGAGATACTAAAAATAATTGATGCATGTAAAGTATGCCGAATGGCTATGGTGGAACAAGGAAAACCTTATATAGTTCCGCTTAATTTTGGGTATACCTATCAAGAAGGACGATTTGAATTTTATTTTCATAGCGCCCTCAGAGGAAGAAAACTAGATATTTTACAAGAAAATCCAGTAGTATGTTTAGAACTAGACGGTGAGCATCAATTGATAGAGGGAGATATAGCTTGCAGGTATAGTTTTTTATTTGCCAGCGTTATTGCAGAGGGAGAAGTTACTTTTATTGAAGAGTTAGAAGAGAAGAAAAAGGCTCTTAATGTCATGATGAAGCATATAACAGGCAAAACTTTTGTTTTTGAGGATAAACATGCAAAAGGAGTTGCAGTATTTAAGGTTACCGTAACAGCCATCAGTGCTAAAGCAAGAAGAAAATAAAGCTAAGGAGGCACCGCTCATTTGTTTTTCATACACTACTTTGTATGGAAATAAATAAGGGGTGCCTCTTATAAGTTATTTAATTTCTACGTTATAAATCTTTTGAAGTTCTTCTTGCTTTTGAATATAAATGTCTTGACGTTTTGCAAGAAGGCATTGCTCAGAAGCTTTTGCTTTAACTGCTTCAAAATCAGCTTCCCCTTCTTTAACGAGTTGGTCTAGCTGAATAAGGTGATAGCCAAATTGAGTTTGGATAGGTCCAGCTATTTCACCAGGTGTCATAGCAAAAACAGCCTTATCAAATTCGGGTACCATGCGGCCGCGTGTGAATTCACCTAAAGCCCCGCCTTGAGCACTAGAAGGGCAGGTAGAATATTTTTTAGCAGCCTCATCAAAAGCTAAACCGTTTTGAATTTCAGTTAAAATATGTGTTGCCTCATCCTCGGTAGCTACTAAAATATGAGAAGCAGAAGCTGTTTCTGGTGTTTTGAAAGCATCTTTGTGTGCTTCGTAGTAAGCTTTCACCTCTTCAGCTGAAACGTGTACAGCTGTAAGCAATTTATTCATAGCATATTGTTTGAGTAATGATTTTTTCATACGTTCAAGAGCTTGTAAGTAGGCAGGTTCTTTGTCAAAGTCTTGGCTAAGTGCATCTGAGTAAAGTAATTCTTGCATAACAAGTTCATTGACAAGTTGTTTTTGGCCTTCTGGGCTCTGAAATTGAGAAGCACCTTGACCAATTGATTGTAATAATTCATAAAGGTCGGCATCTGTAATGTTGCGACCGTCTACGACAGCCAGTATTTTGTTTTCCATAGATAGAAATCTCCTTTTAAATGAGTGGACAAGTTATGTCCTTAGAGCTAGTTTAACATTATTAAAGAAAAAGGAAAAGAGCTAGAAAGTTTCTGAAGCTAAAAGTTTTCCATCTAAGGTATAAATGCTAATGGTATGGTTTTCATAAACACCATAGGTAGCCGGACGACCTTCTTTAGGTAGTGAAAGGGAGCCAGGGTTACAGATGCATATATCTTTTTCTTTGCGTATTTCCCATAAATGCGTATGACCATATAGGAAAAGAGCTGTTCCTTCTAATGGAGGAAGCTCCTGCGGGTTATAGAGATGACCATGAGTTGCAAAGAGACGAATTCCTTCATCTACAATGAAAGTATAATCACTTAAACAAGGAAAGTTTAAAAGCATCTGATCTACTTCCGCCTCACAGTTACCACGGCAAGCAAAGATTTGCTTGGCATATGCATTGAGACGAGTCACTACACCTGAAGGATTATGGCCCTCAGGAAGAGGATTACGAGGACCATGATAAAGAATATCTCCTAAAAGGATTAAAAAATCAAAATGACCGTCTTCAAAGTGACTAAGAGCTTTTTGGAGACAAGTTTCAGAACCATGAATATCTGAAAGAATCATATATTTCATTTGTGCATTTCCTTTCTATACTGAAGTTATCTTTATTATATTACTGTTTGCATTCATCTTACAATATGTTACAATATTAGTTAATGAATTCAGACTATAATATAAAGTAGGTGCTAAATAATGAATTATTTATTTTCTAATCGTATGTCCGGTTTACAGCCATCCGCTATCCGTGAAATTTTAAAAATGTCTTCTGATCCTTCTGTTATTTCTTTAGCAGCAGGAAATCCTGCCCCAGAAGCTTTTCCAAAAGAAGAAATTGCAGCAATCTCTCAAGAGATTTTAACAAATAATCCCATCGCAGCGCTTCAATACTCCTTAACAGAGGGATATCCAGCTCTTCGCGATACGTTAAAAGATTTTGTAGCATCGCGCTATGGAATAGGTAAAAGCTTTGATGAGCTCATTGTGGTTTCTGGTGCTCAGCAAGGGATGGAATTAACTTGTAAGGTGCTGTGTAATGAAGGAGATACTGTTATTTGTGAAGACCCTTCATTTATTGGTTCTCTTAACTCCTTTCGCTCTTATAAAGCTAATCTTGTAGGAGTAGAAATGGAGGAGGATGGGATGAATATGGCAGCTTTAGAAAAAGCAGTGGATGCAAATCCTAATACTCGTTTTATCTATGTCATTCCTAACTTCCAAAACCCTACTGGTAAAACCATGAGCTATGAAAAGCGTAAAGCGCTTTATGAGATTGCCAAGGCACGTCATCTTATTATTTTAGAAGATAATCCTTATGGGGACTTACGTTTTGCAGGTGAAGATATTCCTTCTATTAAATCAATGGATACAGAAGGTATTGTCATCTATGTAGGAAGTTTTTCAAAGGTATTAGCACCTGGTATGCGTGTAGGCTATTTAGTTGGCCATCAGGAAATAGTCGCTAAAATTATTGTGGCTAAACAATGTACGGATGTTCACTCCAATATTTTGGCACAAATGATTTGTCATGAATTTATGACTACACGTGATATGGCAGGGCACCTTCAAAAACTGAAGGCTATTTATAAGCACAAATGTGAACTCATGTTAGGAGAGATGGATAAGCATTTTGCAAAATGTGTGACCTATACACGGCCTCAAGGTGGTCTCTTTATCTGGTGTACACTTCCAGACGGTGTAGATATGGTAGAATTCTGTACAAGAGCTGTAAAAGAATATAAGGTTGCTGTTGTACCTGGGTCAGCTTTTTCAATTGTAGAAGGAACGCCTACGCAATCTTTCAGAATGAATTTCTCTACACCTACTGATGAACAAATCATTAAAGGAATTGAAATATTAGGTAAAATGACCCATGAACTTTAAGAAATAAAAAAGCGTGTTGCAGAACAGATGATTTGTTTTTGCAACACGCTTTTTTTTGTTTTTTTGACAGAAAGCTATAAAAACTAAGCAAACAAGCACTTCCTTTTTACACTTTTAATACTATATAGCAAGGAGTGATTTCCAAGGACACCAGAAAAAGGTGCAAGGGGGAGGTGGATGAATGACTAATATTATTGAAATTAAACATGTATATAAAAATTTTTATACCGATGATGGAGAAATTAGTGTATTAAAAGATGTAAATCTAACCTTGCAAAAGGGGAAAATTTTAGCCATATTAGGTCCTTCAGGAAGTGGTAAATCTACTATTTTAAATTTACTAACAAATCTTATTGAACCAACCAGTGGCGAAGTAAAAATAGATGGTAAAATTGGCTATATGTTTCAAAAGGACCATCTATTAGAGTGGCGTACAATCATTGACAATATTACATTGGGACTAGAAATCCAACATGCTAAAACCCAGGAGTCTATGCAAAAGATAGAGAGATTATTAAAAATGTATGATTTATGGGAGTTTCGAAGTCGTTTTCCAAAAGAGCTATCAGGAGGAATGCGTCAGAGAGTGGCACTTATACGGACATTAGCTACAAATCCTGATATTTTATTACTGGATGAGCCTTTTTCGGCTTTAGACTATCAAACGCGGCTCTTAGTAAGTGATGATATTTATAAAATTATTAAAAACGAGCATAAGGAGGCTGTTCTTGTAACACATGATATCTCAGAAGCAATCTCATTGAAATGGAAACATTTTTAGAGCTCCCCTAAGGAGGCATCTCCCCAAATATCAAGTAGTAGGTTTTCGCCATCCCATGTTGCCTTATCAATCATCTGCTTGATCATCTCTCTTTTTTGATAGGTGGTAGCGTGGTCTACATTATCAGCAAAATGTTTAAGTGTAGAAGACATCAAATCTAAATTAAAGGTATTCATAGTAGTTTTGATCCTTTGCTCTTCCAATTTATTTATTTGAGCGTAAAGTGTACTTATTTCATTGCCAAGTAGGTTAACTTTATTCAATATATAATTGCTAGCGGGAGAGTTTTTAGTAGCTCCCAAAGTAGTAAGAAGATTATCAATTAAAATTTCATTATCAGCAATATGTTTTTTTAGCTTTTCTATTTCTTTATTTAGGTCACTTGGTTCAGTGGTATTTCTCAAGTTATCTAAGTTGATTTTATCGGCTAGTGTAGAAGAGGACTGACTAAGTTTTTTGAGCTCTTTCATTAAAATGCTATCAAGCTTATGGCCCGTGATATTATTGATATTACATTTCTTACCATGACTCTTTTCTTTTAACTCACAGATGTAATAGTAATGATGGGTACTCCCATCTGCACTCATTCGGCTACTTTTAGGCCGCATGTAGCTCCCACAGTTGCCACACCTTAATACGCCAGGAAGAAGAGCTTCTTGATTATGAACCTTTCTAAAACTTTTATCACTATTTTGTTCCATTTTAATTTGTACCGCTATCCAATCTTTACTAGGTAAGATAGCAGGATGCTCACCAATTGCAATAACCCAAGATGTTATGTCATTTTTTATGGTTGTATGTTTACTTTGATTCGTTCGATTATATACCATGATTCCTTTTGTTCCATCAAACTCACTAAGGTGCCTATAAATTTCACAACCTTTATTTTTAAAATACTCGTAAGAAGTAGAGTCTGCAGTGAGATAAGTAGGATTAGTTAGTATAAATTTAAGGGAGGTAAGGTCAAAATACTTTTCCTTTTTCGTTTTGATAGCATGATCGATAAGATAACTTTCCAGTTTAATCACACTTCCCAATTCAAGGAATTTATCAAAAAAGAGCTTTACCTTTTTTATTTCCTCTGGCTCAACAACTAAGCGATGTTGTTTTCTTGTTTTGCCACTTTCATCTGTTGTTATAACTTGCTCACTGCGAAACCCTAAGGGGGTTACGCCTCCTAACCATCTGCCGGTACGGGCAAGTTGTATCATATTGTCTCTAATACGTTCTGCAATTGTTTCACGCTCTAATTGGGCAAATACACTTGCAATATACATCATGGCACGGCCCATAGGCGTAGAAGTATCGAACTGTTCTCTAATACTAATAAATGCCACATTATTATTCTCTAAAGTAGTAAGTGTAGATGAGAAGTCAGCCACATTACGTGAGATTCGATCTAAACGATAACATATAAGTACATTTAACTTTTTATTAGCAACATCTTTCATAAGCCTTTTAAATTCTGGCCTATCTGTATTAGCACCCGTAAATCCTTCATCCTCATAAACAACAATCTTTATATCTTGGTCATGAAAATGAGATTTAGCATAGGAAGTTCCCATTTCAATTTGATTTTCTATAGATTCTCCTTTGCCAGTAAATTTGCTTTTTCTTGAATAAATACCTACATATAGCATAGATCACCTCTCAAATAAAATGATAGCAAACAATTATAATAAGGCATGACGGTATATTTTATAAATGATACCACCATGCCTTGATGTTGTTTTAAATGCTCAGGTAAGATTAATATTAAGTAAAATATCTTAATAATATAAAAATTATACAACTATAAATTGAGAGTGTAAATAATAAACTGGAAGAATATGTATATAACTATAAGTTGTGTTAAAGCAAAAAATAATTAGGATGTATTTTTTACAGCTGTTAATAGAGAGTTATAAGAATAAGACAATATATCTCATTCATATTTTAAATTAAAAGATAATCAGGGGGGATCAGCATGAATATTATTTTTAGGTTTGCTGATTTAGCGGTAGATGACTTATCAAGATTGGATGAAATTTCAGGAATATCTTTGAATGCGAAAGATGCTATAGAAAAATTTAAAGATGCAGCTATAAACTGGCAGGTAAACTTTATTGAAAGTTATTTAAATCAACAACCTCTATCTTATCAAGAGAAGTTACAGATTTTAGATAAAATAAAAGTAGATGATTAGGTATAGTTATAAGTAATATCTATATTTTATCGTACAAATGAATTATTAATAAATCATATTTGAAATATTTCGGTATTTCCCTGGGGAAATACCTTCTTTTTTTGTAAAGCATTTCGTAAAATAAAACACATCTTTAAATCCTACTGAAAGTGCAATTTGTTCAATACTATAGGGTGTTTCAATTAACTGTTTTTTTGCCTGTTCAATGCGGATTTCACATAAATAGGTTTGCACTGTTTTTCCTGTGATCTTAAGAAAAAGGGAGCCAAAGTATTTGGGTGATAAGTGAATAACTTGTGCCAGTTGATAAGTAGTGAGTTCTTCACTGTAATGGGTATACATATAGTCAATTGCTGCACTGATTGTGGATTGATGACGGTGCTGCTTAATGACACCATGGTCAGTTAATCGGTATTGCATGATATAGCTAATAATTTCTAAGAAAAGAGCACGCTCTTTTATACGCCTACTAACACCTTGCTGCTTAGAGGTATAATAAAGTTCTTTAAAATAAGGAGCAATGAACTGTTCATCTAGGCCTTTTAAAAGAATAGGCATGTAAAAATCAGAAACCTGATAAGAGGGTCTTTGAACCAATTGATGATAAAGTTGAGGATTATCAAGTGCAAATTGTGGATTTAAATAGGTTTCTTCCACTGTAAAATTGAATTGTTCATCTAAAAGTGTCCAATCAAAATGGACGCAGTGGGCTTCAAACTGGTCGTGTGGTGATACAAATAAGCTATTGGGAATATGAGGTTTTAAATAAAATAAATCCCCTTTTTCTAGACTATAGTCTTGATTGTCATAATGAATAGAGGCTTTTCCCTGTAAGCAATAGATGAGTTCATAATCATAAATAATACGTTGAGGGAGTTTTTCTCCCCCTTTACAATGAAAATGATTAATAAATCGAATATAAGGGGAGATTTTATGAATGTCAATTTCTTGAATCATGGGCTATTCACTCTCTTTCCTAATTACAAAAAGTATCTACCAAATAACATGGTTTATTGTCTAAAAAAAGTTATACTCAATCTATAGAAAATTATAACATAAAAAGGGAGAAAACACATGAACAATACAGAACGTGCACTCAATATTTTACAATTTAAACCGGTAGATAGGATGCCTGCTGTTCACTTTGGCTATTGGAGTGAACTTTTAGAAGAATGGGCAGAGCAAGGACATATTTCAAAAGAGCTTAGTAGAAGTATTCGCGATTCTAACGAAGCCGATAAAGAATTAGATCGCCTACTAGGATGGGATTTTAACTGGCAAAACATTAAAAGTGGGGAAGTAGGTCTCTATCCAGCCTTTGAACGTAAAATTTTAGAGAAATTACCCAATGGTTTTTTAAGAGTTCAAAATTATCAGGGTTTAATTGAGAGAGTTAAGGAAGGGATTGAATCCATTCCTGCAGAAGATGACTATCAACTCAAAGATAGAGAAGCATTTGAAAGTCTTTATAAGGAAAAAATGCAATTTAAACCTGAGCGTATCCCTTATGCGTATTTTGAGAAAGAATTTAACCGAGAAGAAAAAACGGGACCAGTAGGGCTCAATTTAGGAAGCATCTTTGGTTCCATTCGTGACATGCTTTCCGTTGTGGGGATGAGTTACTTAATGTGTGATGATTTTGAGCTTTTACAAGAAATTGTAGATACTTATGCAGAAATGCAGTATCAATGTACAGAAGAAGTATTAAAGACAGGAGCAAAATTTGATTTTGCTCATTATTGGGAAGATATCTGCTTTAAAAATGGTCCTCTTCTTTCACCCAGTATGTTTGAAGAGCTTTGTGGCAAGCACTATAAAAAGAGAAATGACTTAGTACGTTCTTATGGCATTGACATTATTTCACTGGATTGTGATGGGGTAACAGAAGCCCTCCAACCCATATGGTTTAAAAATGGGGTCAATACATTATTTCCGATAGAAATAGGAACATGGGGAGACCAGTTTGAAAAGGCAAGAACCCATTTTGGAAAAGAACTTCGAGGTGTAGGAGGAGTAAATAAGCTTGTACTGAGGGAGGATAAAGGCGCTGTTGATGAGGAACTCAAACGGATAGAAAAACTCGTAAAATTAGGAGGATTTTTACCTTGTCCGGATCATCGCTTGATGCCAGGGACTCGTTTTGAATTAGTTCAGTATTATATTGAGAAAATCAAAGAAATAAAGGTAGCCTCTTTTTAACATACACAATACCTAAAAATTATATTTATTATTGTAAATAAATATAATTTAAAAATGATATTAAATAGTATATATTCTAAGTTATGGGTCTTATAAAGGGACTGAATAGTAAATTTTTTAATATAAGACAGGAGCTTAGTAGAATAATGCTTAGAAGAAGTATGGAAAATATGAAATTAGTGGTGAATTACACATTAGGAAGGGCAAGAAAAGTTTATTTCATGGCTATACCAGAAAATGAACAAGAACTCAAAAAAAGTAGATTTTATTTTACAATAAGTGATGCAGCGGCACAAACCATTGTTCAACTGGCAGGAGGCACCTTTTTAGTTGCATTAATGGCTTATGTAGGCATATCAGATGCTAATATTGGTGTGATTACTTCTTTAGGGAGCTTTGTAGCACTTTTTCAGCTTCTAACATTAGGTTATGTAATGAAACTCAAAAAATATAAATTTTTTGTATGTTTTACAGCTTTACAACGTCTATTTTTCGTATGGATGTATTTTGTTCCTTTACTAACTATTCCTCTCACTTTAAAAATGGGTTTAATTATTATTTTCTATTGTATAGCGCAAATTTTTGTACAAATAGGGACACCGGCTACACAGGATTGGATTGCTAGTCTTGTGCCTAATCAAGTAAGAGGAAGGTATTTGGCAACAAAAGACAGTGTAGCAGTAGGAGTAGTGGCTACCATTATGCTACTGAGTGGTATGATTTTAGATTATTTTAAGAAAGACAATATTATAGTAGGATTTAGTTTGCTAGGTAGTCTAATTTTGCTTCTTGTAGCGGTTAACTTTATTTGTTTATCCAAGATGAAAGAACCAAAACTTGCTTATCTCAATAGAGAAGGGAAAGAAATACATGGCAGAATGGTAAAAAGACTCCATGAATCAGAAACAGAATATAAGGGAGAAAGTTTATGGACAGGCTTGAAAGAAGCTTTAAAATCCTCTCATTTTAGAAAAGCTATTTCCTTAAATTTTTTATGGATGTTATCTTTTTATATAGCCTTACCATTTAATGCCAGTTATCAGATTAAAGAACTACAGCTTCCTTATACTTTTATCATGATGGTAGGCTTTTTATCTAATATGATGCGTGTTTGTTTGACGCCTAAGCTAGGGAAGTTAGCAGATACTTATGGTATGGCGAGAATTTTGAAATATGTACTTTTTGCTTTAGGAATAAGTCAACTCATGATTGCCTGTACAGTACCGAGTAATGCTTATAGAATGACGATTATAAGTACTTTTTTTGCAGCATTAGGGTGGACATTTATTGGACCTGGATTATTTGGTATACAGTTGGAATTTCTGGAAAAAGATAAAAGGGTTATTCAGCTGACTATACTTTCTTCTTTGTCTGGCATGTTTGGTTTCTTTATTTCATTAATTGGTGGATGTATTTTAGATTATTTACAACATAATCCCTTTATGTTAATGGGACGAGAACTTTATGCACAACAAGTACTTAATCTGCTAGGTTTTATAATGATTTTAATGACTATTGGATACATTCAATTTTTTATACAAACAGCACATGTTCAGGTAAATTGTGAAGATGGGACAGTTATCTAAAACTTTTTCCCCTAAAGCAAATTTATATTATAGTTTATAGATGAAGATCTTTAACATAATATAAATATCATTACTATTTAGTTACTAACTTTTATTTCCATTGACGGCTACTAAAATAAATTTCCATAAGTTTAGACATGAAAATAGTCAGTACCTTAGGGTTAAATATAATTACCACATCATATCACCCGAAAGAAGGACACTGACCATGGATAATTATATTACTTTATTTGAAAAATTTACAGGTTATATTGACTGGAAATTATTTCAGGCATGTGCTGTTAAGCTTAACTCTGACTTCAAAATACGCTCGTTTTATACCCATCATCATTTAGCCAGTATGATTTACTTTCATATTTGTGAACATGATGGATTAAGAGACTTAAATCAAAGTATTCAAGATACTGATACGTTGTCCATTTTATTGACAACGTATCAGTATTAATGATGGAACATGGGGAGGTCATGTTATAGAGTATAATGACATTCATGATACCGTTAAAGAAACAGGAGATCATGGACCTTTTAATTCATGGGGAAGGGATAGATTTTGGTGTTTAGAACAATCTCATGGACCAGCCTCACATAGGTCAGGAAATGTATTATTAGATGCAAAGCATACGACCATTATTAGGAATAATCGATTTGAAGATTACAAGGGGGGGAGAATTGATTTAGATGATGGTTCATCTAATTACCATATTTATAATAACCTTTGCATAGGTATAGGCATTAAGCTGAGGGAAGGAAACTATAGAATCATTGAAAATAATATATTTATTAATTGTGCGAATCCACCTGGTTTCCATATAGGTTACGAAGATAATGAGGATATATTTAGAAGAAATATTATAGTCATGAATACGCAGTTTGATAATCCAGAAGTAGATATTGATTTTAAAAAGTCAGCAGCAGATGGAGCCATCTATGAGCTTATAGGACCTCCTATGAAAGGAAAATGGTTAAAAGAGATAGATTATAATCTGTTCTTTAATGATAAAGATGCTTTTAAGGCTATTGTACACATGAGACCTTTAGGAAGCGAAACATACTATTATAATTTGAAAGAATGGCAAGATATAGGATTTGATATGCATTCCATGTATGCAAATCCTTTGTTTTTAGATAGTGATAAGTGTGACTTCAGATTAGATGAAAAGTCTCCAGCCTATAGTATAGGATTTAAACCTTTCGAATTAGACAAATATGGAATAGATGAAAACTTTGAAAACAGATATATTAAATTTAGTTAACAAGAATCTGTATTAAAATAATATTTGGTCTATTACTTATTAATAACATGATTAGATAGAAAATAGGTTAAGTAGCGTATTAAGAGATAACCAATTGTTTTGTATATTATATAAAAAAATTTGATTATTACATGTTGAATACAATGATAAATCGATATAATAAAATCAGTGATAAAAGTATATAGCGAAATAATAAGATACTTGATAAGAGGAGGGTATAGTATGATTACAGCAAGAGAAAGGCAAAGACAAACGTTAAACTTTGGTAAGCCAGAAGGGAGAGGTGCAGTCACAGAAACATTTTATCCTTGGGCACTGACAACTGAACGTTTTAAAAAAGAAGGGATGCCAACAGATATTGCGGATGGAGCGAAGGATATTACCAATGATATTGTAGGCAATAAATCCAATCAATCAGAAAAGTATCTCATTGGAAAATGGGGAGAAGGGGTCATGAACTATGAAAGGTATCTAGGATTTGATCCCGTAATGAGAGTTCATTTTGTGTTGCCTTTTAGACGTTTTGAGGAAAAAGTAATTGAAGAAACAGCAGAGCATGTGATTAAACAAGATCTTTTTGGAAGACAGGTTATAAAGTATTCAACATCAGAGTTTGAGTTAGAGTATAAACCAGTGATTAGTACTCAAGAAGATTGGGATAAATTAAAAGAACATGCCCGTAAGGAGCTAGAACAGTATTATTCTGATGAGCAAATTCAACAGGCTTACGGTCATCTCGTAGAAGGTCATGAAAAAGGAGACTATTCTATTCGTCTAAATATTGAAGGATTTTTCTGGGTGCCTAGAGAGCTGATGGGAATCGAAGCGCATATGTACAATTTTTATGATGAACCGGAACTGATGAAGGATATCAATGATTTTATATTTGAAGTCTACTCGAATCAGTTATTGAAAGTGATTGATTTATTGAAGCCAGATGTACTTTATTTGATGGAAGATATGAGTGGTAAAAATGGTCCTATGGTATCTCCAGATATTTTTGAAGAATTTGTACTATCTTATTATAAAAAGCTTATTCCGATGTTCAAGGAACATGGAGTAGATAATGTATTTGTCGATACAGATGGTTGTTTTGAGATCATGATTCCTTATTTTATAGAAGCGGGTGTAGATGGATTTTTGCCTATGGATGTGAATGCAGGAATGGATATTGTCAAAGTAAGACAAATGTTTCCTCGACTTAAATTTATAGGAAGTTTTAACAAATTAGAAATAGCAAAAGGAAAAGAGGCAATTGATCAAGAATTTGAGCGTCTACTGCCTATCATTCGACAAGGTGGATTTTTACCTGGCTCAGATCATCAAGTAGCTCCTTCAACGTCTTTAGAGGATTATCAATATTATATTCAAAAATTAAAACAAGTGATGGAACAATGTGGAGCAGATTTATAAGTAAAGGAGAGCAATAAAATGATAAAAACCTTTAAAATGAAACTTTATCCGGGAATGGAAGCAGAGTATGAGAAAAGACATAATGAATTGTGGCCTGAGATGATTGATATGATTCATGAGCATGGTGGTAAAAATTATACCATTTCATTAGATCCAGAGAGTTTGATACTTTATGGTTATATTGAAATAGAGGATGAAGAAAAATGGAGTAGAAGTGCAGATACACCTATTAATCGTAAATGGTGGGATTTTATGGCTGATATTATGGAAACAAATGCAGATAATAGTCCTGTTTGTAAGGATTTAAAAGTTTTATTTCATTTAGATTAATGGTGAAGTCTGTTTTTCTTGAATGGATAGGTACATGAACAAAAAGCCGTCTAGATAAATAGATGTTCTTATTTTACAAGAATATTTATTTATCTAGGCGGCTTTTTAAGTCGTATTTTTTAAATACTTGAGAGATTATCAGTAGTTTATAGAAAAAAACTTATGATAAATAGGTTCGTAGAATGGAAAAACTCTAGCAGTCTTTAAATTTTGTATAAAAGCTTTAAATTTTAGATATTATACTGAAATCAAAGCAGTTATACTATAGAAAACAGAAAGGGAGATTGACTATGACTTATTTCAAACCTGATCAAACCATGAAACCAGAGCTGTGGCAAGCACAGTGGATTTGGCTAAACAAACAAAAATATGCAGACTATCAAAAGACACATTACACTTATTTTAGCGATAAACAAGATATGCACTATGCTTTGGCTTTATTTCGTAAGCAATTTGAGGTAAATAAAGCTATCAAGAAGGTCATGCTCTATATCAGTGCGGACGTCAAATATAGACTACATATTAATGGAGAAAGAGTAGGACGAGGACCAGCAGAAATTGGGGGAGATTACGGTAATCAAGATGTATTAGATTACTGGTTTTATGATACCTATGAAGTGAAGGAGTCTATCAAACAGGGAACTAATATACTGGGTGTAGAAATTTCTTTGCAAACAGGTATACAATGTGATTATTCTCAGGGACAAGGTGGACTAATTTTGGAAATGCATATTCAGTATAGTGATGGTACTGAGGAAACGATTATCTCTGATGAAACGTTTAAGGCAGTAAGAAATGAAGCAGCACTTGAGGCGGATTGCTATGATGCAAGGTTAGATAGAGGGGAGTGGTTAAAGGACAACTTCGACGATACAAGCTGGGAACAAGCAGAAGTTATTCCTTCAAGAAGTCTGATTCATAAACCTATTCCTCATTTGACAGAAGAAATGTTATACCCTAAAACGGTTCTTATTCATTATCCACAGTATGAAACCCGAATACAAGATAAAGAAAATTTACTTCAAGAAGCAGGAGAGACGCTTTTAACGAAGGGCTCTCCACTTACGTTTAGTTTGGATTTTGGAAGAATTTACTCCGGTAGAATTCAGTTAGAAATAGAAGGTGCAGCAGGAACACATCTCACTTTTTATACTCAAGAAATAGCAGGGAAAAATGAACAAAAGATCGTGTATACGCTGAAAGAAGGTTTACAAACTTTTGAGAATATGAACCTTTTAAGTGTGCGCTACTTATATCTAACGGTTTCCAATTTCACATCCCCTATTCGTATTAAAAAAATAGGTCTTCTTTTTTCACATTATCCTACACCAAGGCAAGGCTATTTTCAGTGTAATGACTCTTTACTAACAGCCATTTATGAGGCAGGTAAAAACACTTTAGAAATGTGTCGTCAAAGTTATCACTTAGATTCGCCGATTCACCAAGAAGCCTTAGGGTGTACGGGAGATTATATGATACTGAGTTTAATGAACTATTATGTATTTGGAGATAAGCATTTAAGTCGACTGGATATATGGCGTACGGCACAGATGCTTAAGAAGCATCAAGGTTTTATGTTTCATACCAGCTATAGCTTGCTATATGTCCAGATGGTTAAGGACTATGTCTTCTTTACAGGAGATCAAACGATCTTGGAGGATGTTCTGCCAGTTATTGAAGCACTGATGACTCGTTTTAAAGGTTATATAGGTTCAAGTGGAACGATTGAACAGGCTCCCAATTATATGTTTATGGATTGGGTACCTTGTGGAACCTATAATTTACATCATCCACCTAAGACTGTAGGGCAAGGTTATCTGACAGCCTTTTATTATAAGGCACTTCAAGATGTTGCACATCTAGAAGCGTTAAGAGGAAGAGACGCAGAAGAAAGAAGCTATAGGCAAGAAGCAGAGCAGTTAAAAAAGGCTTTTCATGCTTGTTTTTGGGTAGAAGAAAAAGGACTTTACTGTGATGGTAGAAAGGGAGATGTTCCTACTGTGCCTAATGAATGGCTACCAGCTGATACGGAAGAAATCCATTTTAGTCAGCACACCAATGCGTTGGCAGTGCTTTATGATTTAGCCCCTCAACCTTTACATCAGTCCATTATGTATCAGGTAGTAACAGAGCCAACTTTGACCCAAGCCCAGCCTTACTTTATGCATTTTGTTTTAGAGGCCATCCATCATGCGGGTTTATTTAATGAACAAGGTTTAAAGCAAATCAGACGATGGAAGAGGTTGTTAGAAGAAAATGAAGCGACATTAAAAGAAGTGTGGGAAGGATTTGATTGCGATTATAGCCATGCTTGGGGAGGCACTCCGACCTATCAATTACCTTCTAAAGTATTAGGGATTAGACCTCTTAAATCAGCTTTTGAGGAGGTACTTATTATGCCACAAATGGGAGATTTAGAGTGGGCAGAGGGAAGTATTCCACTTCCAACAGGTAATCTTCAAGTAAGGGTAGAACAGACGAATAAAGAGTATAGACTCCATATCATATGTCCAAAGGAATGTAACATAGTGTTTCAATGGCCAGTAGAAGCAAGCCAGGTATATAAAGGAGAAACATTGGAAGGTGAAAAAAGCTATCAAGTAATCTATATGCATTCCATGGAATAAATTTTTCTATTTATTCGAAAAGGCAATTATTTTATGAAGATAAGGTTAAAGTATAAGGGAAAAAAGTTAGTATATTCATTAAAAACTATCTAAAGAGAGGTTTTAATTAGGTGTTGAACCTTAATAAAGAAGGAGAATAAGAAATGCCAGCATTAGATATGCCATTAGAAGAACTTAAATGTTACAACGGAAAAAGTCCAAAACCTCAAGATTTTGATACATATTGGGAAAAAGCACTGAAAGAAATGCAGGCTATAGATCCTCAAATAGAATTGATTCCTGCACCTTTCACCTGTGATTTTGCAGAATGTTTTGATTTGTATTTTATCGGAGTAAAGGGTGCGAGGATTCATGCTAAATACTTACGTCCTAAAAACAGGAAGCAAAAAGCACCAGCCATTTTGCAGTTCCATGGCTACAAAGGGGATGCAGGGGCATGGTATAGTAAGTTAGGACTTGTTGCTGAAGGATATTGTGTGGCTGCCTTAGATTGTAGAGGACAAGCAGGTAAGTCGGAAGATGTCGGAGGAGTAACTGGTGGAACAGTGATGGGACATATTATAAGGGGGATTGAAGATGATCCTCAAGAATTACTGTTTAGACATATCTTTTTAGATACGGCACAATTAGCTCAGGTTGTGATGTCTTTTGAAGAGGTAGACGAAACCCGTGTAGCGGCTATGGGAAGTTCACAGGGCGGAGCATTGACTATAGCTTGTGCTAGTTTGGTACCTGAAATTAAATTGGCACTTAGTACCTATCCTTTTCTAGCTGATTATAAGCGGGTTTGGGAAATGGATATGACACGAAGAGCGTATGAAGAACTACATTATTATTTTAGAACGAGAGATCCCCGACACGAAAGAGAAGAAGAAATTTTTTACAAACTAGGTTATATTGATATTCAGAATTTATGTACTCGTATTAAAGCAAAAGTCATCATGTACACAGGACTTATTGATGATATTTGCCCTCCATCTACTCAGTTTGCTGTTTATAACAAAATCTTATCAAAAAAGGAACATATTATTTATCCTGACTTTGGACATGAGTATTTGCCTGATTCTGATGATATGAATTTTAAATATCTCAAAGAAATATTAGAAAAAAAGTAAATGGATTAAAAAATAGATTTATATAAAATAAAAGATATTAATGAATAAAAGAACATGAGGAACGTTATATGGAGGATAAAAAAACATTATTAAAAAAATATGATGTAGTGGTTATAGGAGGAGGGATGGCAGGGATTTGTAGTGCACTAGCTAGTAGTAGGCAGGGTGTAAAAACAGCCTTAATACATAACAGGCCTGTATTAGGAGGAAATGCAAGCTTCTATATTTATAGATTATGCAAACCTATGGTAGTGAGAAAGCTTCTCTGTTTGAAATGAGAATTTATTAGAAAAAAGAGAAATAAATAGGCAATCAGTGATAATTACAAATAAGCTTTAAATGATAAGTTGGATAGACATTTTCAAGACAATAGATGATGAATAGGATGGTTAAAAGTAATTATAGCCTACTGTAATAGGACTAAAATTCCCTTTATACAGTAGGCTATTTAACGGTTGAAATTAGTTTAATTTCTTGAAGTGAGCTTAACGTTTACTCAGTTTTTCGTAAATCTCATTATACCATAAGGCATTATTTACAGGAGTATTAGGAGGTATATGATTACCAACTGCCATAATAAAACCAGGACATTTTTTTCCAATATCCATGCAACGTTTTACTTCTTGCTCAATATCTTGTTTTGTACCGTAAAGAAGAATACGTGTATCAGCATTTCCTACAAAGGAGTGCGTTTTACCATACTTTTCAGCGATATAAGCCATATCGGTTGAGGGTTCAAGGACAAATCCATGAACACCTGTAGCAGCAATGTCATCTATAAATTCTGTATAATTGCCATCAGAGGTATAAATAATTTTTTTGCCGGCTTCTTTAAGGGGTTCAAATAGCTTTTTATAATTAGGGAAAATGTACTGGCGGTACCATTCAGGCTTTAAAAACGCACCTTGAGTCCAAACGATATCATCATGAATCATAACAACAGGACTTTTAGATTCTGCTAATCCTTCAAAATAGTGACTAATCCATTTGGCATAGCGATTGGTCATTTCACCAAATCCCTTACTATCAATGCCAGCTGCCATGAGTAGCATATCCCAACCGAGCATCTCAATAAGACCGGACATACAAGTTACATAAATACCTGTCATATTGACACATTCAGGGTAATCACTGACCATTTTGTCGTAGTTAGCATTGTAGTCTTGAATAATTTGCTGGCGATCTCTTATCCCATACTGTTCCATGGGGTCAAAATCAAGCACATCTTCTGGGTCTTCAAAGGGACAAAAAATTTGATTGTTGAAATCAGTTCCTTCAGCTGCATAACTTGCATGCCCCATACTGGTTTTAAAATCTCCAAAAACCTCATTATAGGTTAAAATATTCCAAAAGAAATCATAATTCCAAGCTTTTACGAAGGCATTAGAAGCTTCTTGTTGCAAAGCTTGTGGGCTATGTGCTGTTACTGCTTTTCCTGTAACTTTATTGACTAAGTCCCAGTGAAAATGAGCAGAATATTCTGTACGTGGTACACGATCGCTCATTTCTAATTGAATAGCTGCTAAACCATGTTTATAAGACATTTTATCGTCCTCCTTTATTTTTTTATCTCTCTACAGAATAAACAGCTTCTATATTTTCAATAGGTACATCTGATTCGAAGGCCTGACTTGCCATAAGAATATATCCCCCATTTTGATGTAAGATGTTCATATATTTGCGAACTTCAGCTTGAACTTCAGCAGCTGTGCCAAAAGGCAATATACCTTGTGTATCAATACCACCATGAAAAGTGATTTGCCCACCAAATTTTTCTCTTAACGTTTCAGGCTCTAAGCCTTCAACTTTTTGTAAAGGTTCCAGTATATCCACACCACATCGAATTAATTCGGGAATAATAGGTTGCACAGCTCCGCAAGAGTGTTGTTGATAAAAGGCATTGTACTTATGAGCAAGTTGGACTAACTTTTTAGTATTTTCTTCAAAGAATTGTTTCCACATGTCTACACTAAATAAAAGTGAAATTTGGGTGCCATAATCATCATGTGGTCTTAAAATATCAATTTGACCTTCTGCTGCTTTAAAGATTCTTTCATAGTAATCTAATTCAAACTCTACCATTTTATCAAGTATGCTTTGGGCCACTTCGGGCGCATCAATCATCAGCATAAAGAACTTTTCCATACTAATGAGATAGGTTACGATTTGAAAAGGTCCTTCATGACCAACAACGATAGCTTTATCTTGATAGCGTTTGCACTGCTCTTTAAGGTCTTCATAGTCAAACCAATCTGCACTTGGCCAATTGAAGGCTTCTACATCTTCAATGGTTTCAACATGCTCGAGGGGAAAGAAAGTAGTAGTACCATATTTATCCCCATCTAATACAGTGAAGGTTTCTTCAAAACCCCAAAAAGTTTGTCTGACTTCACGACCTTGTGGATCGGTATACACTTTAAGTTCAGGTCCGATATATTTAGGGGATACATAGCGTGTATCAATGTTAAAACGTTCAAATAACTGTTCACGGTCAGTATAACCGTAGTGATTCATGAGCTTTTCCACGACAGGATCTACTGCTTCAAAAGCTGCAGGAATACGGTCTGGACGCTGATGTTGAATAGCTCTTCTTACTCTTTCTTTAGATGTCATCTTAATTCCTCCCTATGTATGATAAGTATTTAATATATGTTATTTTTAGTATAAAGTATAAAAATCTAACATGTTATGTATAAAACAATCTACTAATAGTATAAATTTGTTCTGAAATAAAGAAAGGATATAAAAATGAAAAAATATTCCGACTGCTCACAGCCATTTAATTATAGAAGTGAAGCAGTTTATATGCCAGAAACATACCTCTATTTAGTGAATCGGGCAGGTCATGGTAGAGTGAATAAAGGATTTCAAATCATTAGGGATAGCAGTTATGACTATTCGTTATTCCATTATGTTTATCAAGGGAGTGGACTGCTTATAGTAGGTAAGAAAGAATATAAATTAAGTAAAGGTGATCTATTTATATTGGGAACGAGGGAACCTCATATTTATAGAAGTAATGATACCGATAGATTAGAACTTTTATGGATAGAATTTTATGGGAGCAATAGTACTCAGCTTGTTAATATTATACTGAATAAAGGCAGGCATGTCCTTCACGCTCCTGAAACGGATAGTTTAAGAGAGCAATTAATTACTTTATTAGAAGTACTAAAAGAAAGTCCCCCTATTAATGTTTTTGAAATATCTATTTTACTTTATACGTTAATGTGTACAACCATTAAAATATACAAAAAATACCCACAGCATCAGATAGTTTATCCTGCTCACATAGATAGAGGGCTAAAGTACATAAAAGAGCATTTACATACTACTATTAATATTACAGATTTAGCACGATACGTACATTGTAGTCTTTCTTACTTTACAAAAAGTTTTTCTAAAGCAATGGGTGTAACACCTACTCAATATATTATGATGTTAAAAGTAGAGGAAGCTACAAGGCTTTTAACAATAGGTTCACCTACTTGTGAAGATTTAGCTCAATCCTTAGGATTTTATGATGCCACGCACTTTATAAGGACCTATAAAAAATATACAGGACAGACACCCAAACAATTTAAGGTAAGTCAGATTAAAATGGATAAAAAGTATTAGTTATATTATTTAGATTATTTGACAAGAAATATTATAAAAACATCTCTATTTAGTTCTATGGATGAAATTACTATAAAAATTGGAGGATGCTACTAAGATGAGCGAAACAAATAGTTATAAATATAGCTTGATAGGAAAAATGCCTGCGAGTTGGTATAAAGACAGTTGGAAAGATGCTTTTCCAGCTGGGAATGGTGAGGTAGGTATTTCTGTATATGGAGCAGTGAAAGAAGAAACAATACTCATTAATCATTGTGAGTTATGGCATTGGGGAAAGAGAAGTGATTTGCCAGATGTTAGTGAAAGTTTAAAACAAACAAGAGAACTTCTTGATGAGAGAAAATATTTAGAAGCTAATGAGGTTTCTTCAAAAGCATTACATGATAAGGGCTATATAGCAGATCTCTATAAACCTTGTCCATTAGGTGATCTTAAAGTACATATGCATCAAGAAGGGGTTTTTCAAAACTACAACAGGCAATTAAATATGGAAACGGGAGAGGTTGTAGTTAGCTGGGAATGTGATCAAGTAGAGTATAAACGTCAAGCTTTTGTATCTCGCCAAGATGGAGTGGTTGTTTATCGCATGAAGACGAGTAAACCCATTTTAGGAGCTGATGTATGGTTACAGGTGCATCAGACAGAATTTGAAGATTATACTAAAAAACTAGAACAAATAAAAGAAAGTATAGAAAATAGAGCAGAGGGACATAGCCTATACTACGCTGCAACCAATGAAGATGGTACAGATTATGGGGTTATAGGACGTATTTTAACTTGTGATGGTCAAGTTGTAGCAGACCAAGACAAACTAGTCATAAAAGAGGCTAGTGAAGTAACGATGGTTTTTAAAGCATTTGCGTGTGCAAAAAGAAAAGAGGTATATAGAGAGGCAGAAGAACAATTTAAGGAGCTTCATCAATCGTATCAAGCACTTTTAGCTGAACATGTCACTTTACATCAAGCATTATTCCACTCGGCTTCTCTTACTCTTTGTACAGATAAAACAGAAAAAAATAGTAACGAAGAATTACTTTTAGAAGCATATAGTGAAGGTAGCTCACCTCGTTTATTAGAAAAATTATGGCACTATGGGCGTTACCTCTTTATATCAGGTACAGACAAAGATACTCAGCCCTTTAATTTGTATGGCTTATGGGGAGGACGCTATGATCTTTTATGGAGCCATAATATGACCAATGTCAATATTCAAATGATGTATTGGCAGGCACCAATGGGTGGATATAGTGAGGTAATGAAAGCATTAATTACTTATTATGTAGACTTGATGGGAGATTTCCGTGAGAATGCAAAAAAAATATTTGGACTTCCAGGTATCTACATGTCAGCAGGCTCTACGCCTGGTTATGGTATTGCCAATCAAATTGTTCCTGTTATTACGAACTGGATTGGAGGAGCAGGTTGGATGGCATCCCATTTTTATGAATACTATACCTACACCTTAGATGAAAAAACGCTACATAATGCGATCTTACCTTTTATGTTAGAAACATTAGCCTTTTATGAAGCTTTTATGGTTCTAGATGAAAAAGGCTATTATAAGATTTATCCTTCTATATCTCCAGAGAATACGCCTGGGAATTTGAATAAGAAGCCATTTAGGCATATGAGTCATGCTAGTCCTACAGCTAAAAACGCCACAATGGATTTTGCTATCATTAAAGAATTTTTAAATCATTTTATAGCTTTATGTGAAAATTTACCTGACTATAAGAAGGAAGTAGAGAAGTGCAAAGAGATGTTAAAGCATTTTCCAAAGTATCAGATTAACAGTGAAGGGGCTATCAAAGAATGGATGGATGATGAGCTAGAGGATTTTTACTATCATCGTCATTTATCACATTGTTATCCTATTTTTCCAGGGAAGGAGATGGTAAGCCAGAAAGATACACCTCTAGGTATAGCTTTTAAAAAGGCAGTGGATTTAAGGATATTAGGCGGACAATCCGGCTGGTCTCTAGCCTTTATGGCATGTTTAAATGCACGATTAGGTAGAGGGAATGAAGCACTTTTATGTCTAAATCAAATAACGCGGTCTTGTTTAACCAATAGTTTATTTACCCTTCATAATGATTGGAGGAAAATGGGCATGACATTAGATATGACAGGTGAAATGGAGGATATTGCTCCCGTACAATTAGATGCTAACTTAGGATTAGTAGCAGCGATTCAGGAGATGCTACTTTATACAGACCAAAAAGTATTAAAGCTTCTACCTGCATTGCCAGATAAGTGGCAACAAGGTGCCTTTAAAGATTTCCATTTTTCTAGAGGAACAATTTCCATTGAATGGGATAAACAACAAGGCTGGTTAAAAGGAGAGCTGAAAGCTACTCAAAAAACAACTATTACCCTTGAATTTCCAGATTTCTTAAGAGGCAAAAGTGTACAAATAAAGGCTACTCAAACGATTAAGCAAAAGCTTCATGAGATAATTGAGTTTAATTTAGAACAAGGTGAAACGATTACTTTTCATAGTAAATAGAATTTAATAACTTATAGATGAACCCCTTAGAATCTATAGATTAGATGATAGGGGGTTTTTAATGGTAATTGATAAGAAGATAAAAAATCACATTAAGTTAATGGTACAAGTTACAGCTAAAGTAAACATATAGTATAAGCTGATGCAAGTAAATAATTTGGTTTTCTGTGCGAATGAAAAGAAAAAACTATAAAATCAAATAAAAATACAAAAATAATATAAAATTTCTTAGAAATTATTTTCTGTAAATTCTATACTCATTTTATCAATTAATTAAAATAAAAGGAGTTGGAAATATGAATTCAATGGAACGTGTAGTTACTGCATTACAACACAAGCAAGCTGACAGAGTACCTGTCTACCCTATTATAAGTGGTGCATCTAGAAGGCTTATTGGTGCATCTTATGAAGAGTGGGCTAATAATGCAGATGTTTGTAGTAGGGCACTTTTAAAAGCAAGAGAAGAATTTGAACTGGATTGTATTGTTACTTTGATTGATTTAAGTATAGAGTGTGATGCATGGGGGCAAAAACTTATTTATCCAGCAGATGAAGCGGCACATCCAGATTATAGTGAATGTATAATACAAGATATTGAGGATTATGTAAAGATTAAAAAAGTTGATTATACCACATCAAGGCGTATGATGATGCATATTGATACCTGTAAAAAGCTTGTAGAAGGTGCGCAAGGTGAATTTCCAGTTATAGCGTTTGTGTTTGGACCTTTAGGTATATTATCGATGCTTCGTAATCAACAAGATATGTATATGGACTTATATGATGATCCAGATGCTGTAAAAGAAGCAGCACGCCAAATTAACGAAACATTAAAAGATTATTGCCGGGCACTTATGAAGACAGGTGTAAATGGGATTATGTTAGATACTCTTTTTGCATCAGGTTCCATTATGTCTAAAGATATGTGGCGTGAAATGGAAGGTGATCTTTGCAAAGAGCTTGCAGATGTGATTCGTGAAGAAGGTGGTCTTGTAATGGTTCATAACTGTGGGCAAAAAATTTATTTCGATGTTCAAATTGAAACGATGAATCCTTGCGCTATTTCATTCCTTTATCCACCAGATGATTGTAAGGATTTTGTGGAATGTAAGGAGAAATATGGGGATCAAGTAACACTTATTGGTTGTGTAACACCTGCTAGTGCAGCTATTGGAACAGATGAAAACTGGATAGAAGAATGTAAACAAAGTATGGATGCTATGATGAAAGGTGGTGGGTTTATGCTAGCAACGGGTTGTGAATACCCTGCTAATGCAGCCTTTGATCGAGCAAAAATGATGGTGGAGCTAGCTAAAACTCATGGGAAATACAATTTATAATGTTTCCATTCGTGAGAAATCGCAGAAGCAATTTCCATGGCAGACTCAGTAAGTGTCCTTTCAAGAAGACCAGCTCGAATCAAAAAGAGTTATAAAATTGAATTAAGTGTTGAAGGACAAAAAACACCTCTCACAGCTCGCAAAGCGCCTGAATTCAAAGACTATTTTGATGTGCTATGGAAGGAGTTGGATGTGAATGACTGATGAGAGAAGTGAAGGCTATAAGCAGTTTATAAAAGATAAGAAAAGGAAACAGTGTATTATTCGTTTTTGGCAAATTGGACTAACCCTAGGTTTTATTATGTTATGGGAAGTACTTGCAAGACTGGAGATCATTAATACCTTTTTAGTAAGCAGTCCTTCACAAATTTATAAATTATTTTTAGTCTACTTGCAGGATGGGAGTTTATTTAAACATGTGGGTATCTCTGTGTGGGAAACAGTCTTAGGTTTTTCTTTGGGGACTTTTTTAGGGATACTCATTGCTATTATTTTATGGTGGTCTGAAACAGTAGCTAAGGTATGTGATCCTATTTTAGTTGTCTTAAATGCGTTACCTAAAACAGCCTTGGCTCCTATTTTGATCGTATGGGCAGGTGCAGGAATTGGTGGGATTGTGGTAACTGCTGTAACGATTTCTATTGTAACGACTATTTTATCAGCTTACAATTATTTTATAAATGCAGAGGAAGAAAAAATTAAAATGCTTAAAAGCTTTGGTGCAAATAAATATCAAATTTTAACCAAGCTTATTTTACCCTCTAATGTGGGAAATATCATAAATATTATAAAGATTAATATTGGGCTTTCCTGGGTAGGTGTTATTGTTGGTGAATTCCTTGTTTCGCGTTATGGACTAGGTTATCTTATTGTGTATGGTGGCCAGGTATTTCGTTTAGATCTTGTTATGCTAGGAGTTGTTGTACTTGCGTTTTGTGCTTTTGGTATGTATGAAATTGTAAACTTGATTGAGAAAATATATTCTGCCAAAAGAGTCACCAAACAAGCTAAAAGTGAGTATGCTATAGCAGAAGATTGTAAAAAAATACCAGTTAATAACGAGGTGAAATAATATGAAAAAAGTGAAAGCTCTTTGGGTGCTTGTTTTTGCCATGGTTCTTTCTATGTTAACAACAGGCTGTGGTGATAAAGGTTTAACACACATTAAATTAGCAGAAGTAACACATTCTGTTTTTTATGCTCCTCAATATGTTGCTCTTGAAAAAGGTTTTTTTAAAGAAGTAGGTTTAGATATCGAGCTTATTGGTACACAAGGTGCAGATAAGACAATGGCCGCGGTTCTTTCTGGTGAAGTACAAATTGGATTTATGGGACCAGAGGCTTCCATTTATGTGAATAATCAAGGTAATAAAGATTATGCGATTAATTTTGCACAAGTGACAAAAAGAGACGGAAGCTTTTTGGTTTCTAGACAGGAAGAACCTAACTTTGATTTTAAGACTTTAGCAGGTAAGGAAATCATTGGGGGACGAAAAGGTGGCGTTCCTGAAATGACACTAGAATATGTGCTTAAAAATAAAGGCTTAGTATTAGGTGAAGAGGTAGCAAGTGGTCAGGTAAATGTTCGTACAGATGTCCAATTTGCAGCTATGGGTGGTGCTTTTGTTGGTGGAGAAGGAGATTATGTTGCACTTTTCGAGCCGATAGCTACCTCTCTTGAAAAAGAAGGTAAAGGGTATGTTGTAGCTTCTATTGGAGCAGAATCAGGTGAAATTCCTTATACAGCTTATTCTGCTTTAAAATCTTATATGGAAAAAAATCCGAATACGATTCAAAAGTTTACAGATGCTCTTTATAAAGGGCAACAATTCGTTAAAAATAGTTCGGCAGAAGAAATCGCTAAAGTCATTGCACCTCAATTTAAAGAACTTAGTTTAGAAGATTTAACAGCTGTTGTACAGCGTTATAAAGATATTGACGCATGGTGTGAGACACCTGTTTTAAAAGAAGAAAGCTTTAATCGTTTAATGGATGTTATGGAAATGGCAGGCGAACTAAATAAACGTGCAGATTATGAGACGCTTGTTACAACAGTATTTGCAGAAAAAGCAATTAAGTAAGAGGATTAAAGATAAGGAGTTTGGCGTATACTGTGCAAATAAGACAGTTAACCAAACTCCATTTTTTATAAAAAAGGATACAAAGAGAAAGAAATTTGCTATAATGGGCAGGAGATAAATGTAAAAAGAAGTGAGGGATGCAATGTTTATTTTTATAGATATCACAACTTTGCAAAAAGAAGTGAAGCGTCTTATGGGAAGATGTCATGGTTGTGGGCAGCAAGGTTCACTTGTTTTAGTAAAGACCTATCAATGTTTAAGGGTATTTTTTATTCCTATTTGGCATTGGGGAACCCGCTACTTTTTGGTAGATCAAAGCTGCGGCAAACGTTATGAAATCAGTGAAGAGGATGGCGTTTTATTAACCTATGACAAAAAGGGGGTAGAAGCTTGCCGACCACTTCAAATAGAACAAATGCCTTTGAGTTGTCCAAGCTGTCAAAGAATTTTAGACAGAGATTATGATTTTTGCCCTTATTGTGGGGCAAGGAGAAAATAAAATGAAATGTAGAGAAAACTGTGGGGCATGTTGCATTGCCCCATCAATTACGACACCTATTCCAGGTATGCCACAAGGCAAAAAGGCAGGTCAGCGTTGTGTGCAACTGGATGAGTTTAACCGATGTAAAATTTTTGGAAGCCCTAGTAGACCAGAAGTATGTGGCAGATTAAAGCCTCATGAGGAAATGTGTGGTCATTCACAAGAAGAGGCCATGGCTTATTTAGAACATTTAGAAAAGCTAACAATGCCTACGGAGAGAGGAGAAAAGTAATGAGTTATTCAAAGCAGGATTTGATAGGTTATTTAAAGAAATTAAATATTGATCCGAAAGGGACGCTACTTGTTCATTCTTCGATGAAGAGTATAGGAGAAGTAGAAGGGGGAGCAGATACTGTACTTGATGCTTTGATGGAATACATGAAGGAAGGGCTTCTTGTACTACCAACCCATACCTGGGCGTATATTAATAAAGAAAATCCTAGGTTTTATTTAGAAGATAGTCCTTCTTGTGTAGGGATTTTGCCTGAGCTTTTTCGTAAGAGACCAGGTGTTGTTCGAGCTAAGCATCCCACACATTCTGTCGCAGCAATAGGTAAAGAAGCAGAAAGCTTTATTGCAGACTATGAGAAATGTGATACACCTTGTTCAAAAGAATCTCCTTGGGGCAAATTGCTTGAGCGAGAAGCTACTATTATGCTATTAGGAGTAGATCTTACTCGAAATACCTTTATACATGGAGTAGAGGAGTGGGCAGATATTCCAGGACGCCTAACAGATGAGCCTGAACCTTTGGTGGTTGTTTTAAAGGATGGTACAGAAATAGATGTGCCTTCTAGAAGACATTGTGGACTAAGATGGTCTTTGCATTTTTGGAAGGTAGATAAGTTCTTTCAAGAACGTCATGTAATGAAGATGGGGCATTTTGGTGATGCTGAGGTAAGGTGCTGTGAAGCTAAGCCAATGACAGAGTTACTCTTTCAAATGCTAGCCATTAATCCAGATTTATTTTCAGACAATGAACCTTTAGATCAAACACTCTATTTACATAGGGAAGGATGAGGAGAAGTGGGAATAGCTAAGACAAATGTCATGCGTCTATTAGATAAAGAAAAGATACCTTATGAGATAACCAGTTATGATATAAGCGATGGTAAAATAGATGGTGTAGCAGTAGCTGCCAAAATTGGTAAAGCACCTGAACAGGTTTATAAAACACTAGTAGTTTGTGGGCACTCAAAAAACTACTATGTTTTTGTTATTCCAGTTATCCAAGAACTCGATCTTAAAAAAGCCAGCAAAATAGTAGGTGAAAAAAATATAGAAATGCTTCATGTGAAAGATCTCCAAAAAGTAACTGGGTATATAAGAGGAGGGTGTTCACCTATAGGAATGAAAAAGCAATTTAAAACGTATATTCATGAGGCTGCTAAATCACAACAAAAGATTACCTTTAGTGCAGGGAAAGTTGGTTTTCAAGTGACCATTGCACCAGAGCATTTAAGCGCCTATATTAATGGAGATTTTGCAGATTTAGTAATAGATTAAAAGGGGCTGTCGCGCAATTAATCAATTAGATTAGTTGGGCGACAGCCCTACTTTTATACAAAATAATAAGGCAGGGGATAATCCCCTGCCTCTGTTGTTATACTAAGTTTATGAAAGACATCGTAAAACAACACAAACAGTATACTGAACTTAGAGGAGCTTATCAACTCCCCCTCCCTATAGATTTTGAAACTGCGGTTGCACCAGATGATTCTGTTCGGCTCCTTAGCCACATACTGGAGGAATTAAATTATACAAAATTATATCAGGCTTACTCTCACAAAGAGAGAAAACCCGGTGTCGAACCTAGAATCCTCTTTAAAGTAATCGTTTATGCCTTTATGGAAGGCATTTATTCTACACGTGAAATTGAAAAAGCATGTCAAAGAGATATTAACTTTAAATGGCTTTTATAAGGCTACCCAGCATTAAATCATTTTAACATTGCTAGATTTATCAAAGATTACCTCCGTGATTGTTTAGAAGATCTTTTTTATCAAATGATCCTTCTTTTACGCGATATTCATGAGATAAATTTTGATCATCTTTTTGTAGATGGCACAAAAATTGAAGCCAATGCTAATAAATATACTTTTGTATGGAAGAAAGTCATTCGTAAAAATGAAGATAAGATGCATACAAAAATAGAAGATCTTTTTAATCAAATAAACACAAATTACCTGGTAGATATAGCATTTGATCCTAAAAATGTAGCCACATCCTTATCCAAAGTATTATCCTTTCTAAAAACAAAACAATCTGATGAAGGCATTAGCTTTGTTCACGGCATAGGTAAATGAAAAACCCTTTTACAAAAACTCACCGAACAAACCCAAGCATTTTTAGAACGGCAACAAAAATATGATAACTGTAATGCATTGTTTAAAGGCAGAAATAGTTATTCAAAAACAGATACAGATGCCACTTTTATGCATATGAAAGATGACCCTATGAGAAATGCACAACTCAAACCTGGCTATAATGTTCAGATTGGTGTTGAAAGTGAATATATTATCGGCATGGATATTTATGCTGATCGTAGTGATGTTGCAACATTAATTCCTTTCCTAGAAAATCTCCATAATCATTTAGCTATTCGCTCTAAAAATATTATTGCAGATGCAGGGTATGAAAGTGAAGAAAACTATCTTTATCTTGAAGCAAATCATCAAAAACCTTATATTAAGCCTTCTATGTATGAAAAGTGGAAAAAGAAAAGTTTTAAAAATGATATAAGTAAGCGAGAAAACATGAATTACATGGAAGACGAAGATTATTATATTTGTGCTGCAAATAAATCATTAAAAGTACAAGGGATTAGCCACAAAACTTCGGCAAATGGTTATGTATCAGAAGTAACAACCTATGAGTGTGAAGACTGTACAGGTTGTAGGTATAAAGAAAAATGCACAAAGGGAAATAGACGCTTACAAGTCTCTAAAAAGTTTGTGGAAAAGAGAGCCATCTCATATGAAAATATAAAAACAGATGAGGGTATTCAGCTTAGGATGAATCGTTCTATTCAGGTTGAAGGGGCCTTTGGTGTACTCAAGTGGGATCATAATTTCACTAGATTTTTAAGACGTGGTAAAAATAACGTCAAAACTGAATTTATGCTCCTATGTTTTGCCTACAATATCAGAAAACTTCATTCAAAAATTCAAAATGAACGGTGTGAAAAACATCTACATCCATTAAAAACAGCCTAAATTTTAGAACTAATAATTATAGGTTTATTAAGATGCGCTAAAAATAAGGGATATTTATATACATAGATGTAAACTTCCATTTATATACATAACAAAAGAGTGCCACGAAACTATTTCATAGTTTCGCGACACTCCCTTTCTAATCAATTATTTAAAAGCTAAAAACTTTTGCTTAAATTTTGTGCTATTAATGTGAGAGGTTTACTGTATTCTTAATTTCAGCAGATGGGCTATGTGATATCTCAAGAGTATTTTCGTCTATCCATTCTAAAATATAACCATTCCCTAGATCATATTTTTCTTGCCCTATTAGCCTTATTCCATCTTTAAAAATAGCTTTACGAAATTCTCCATTCTTATTTTCACGTACACTAATAGATGTATTAAGATTTTTTTTGAAGATTCCGCCTAATTTTTCGTAAATTTCAATATATTGTGTAAAATTATGTAACCCTTTAACAGATCCTTTTATTATAATTTCATGTGTATGGGAGGGGGATTGCACATATCCATATTTAACATCGCTTTCATTCTGGAAAAAGGTAATCATTAACAATATATAAGGTATAGATAATAACACTAAAAATTTACCTATTAGAATAAATGCGGCTACCCATTTTTTTCCTAAGTAAGGGAAAAATAAGGTTAAAATTGGTACCATAAGTTTAAATATGATATTAATACCATCATTAATGATGGATATTCCTTCTAATCGCTCTAATAAATAAAGTATCATATTAAAGACAACTAGTCCTATAAGTACAAAACTATATATTTTCCTGAAACATTTCACATAGCTTTCCCCCTCTATGAATTATAATTGAAAATATTATATAAGATATTGTTTTAAAAGTATATATATACTTTTGAAACGTAAGCACATAATAATCCAGTAGATATTCAAACCTTAGTAAATATGAGATAATTACTCCAAGATTATTTTTTCTTGGAGTTTTTTACTCTAACACTATTCGAAAAAGGAGGTTAGTTTAGGATATGAAATTTTCAAGAAAAAATTCTACATAATTATAAAGTATAGATGGTTTATCATAGGCGTTAATTTAAGCCTAAGTTTTTCCAAATTGAATAAGTTCCTCTAAATAGCTTTCTATACGAGAATAAGCAGTTTGTCTCATACGTTTCTCATGCAAAGCTAAATTACCTATTCTTAAAAGTATGTTACTGAATTTGCTATAGTTATGTAATGTCCCTTTCTTTACTGCGTAAAATTGATATAAATCAATATTAAGTAAAATATAAAAATAACAAAAGAGTGCCACAAAACTATTTCATGGTTTCGCGACACTCCCTTTTATGTGTTTTTAGAATGAATAATGAAAATGAACAGGTTTCTCAGTTAATGTAAATAGGCTTCATAATAGTCGAGTAAATGGTTTACCATACGCCCATAGCTTTTCTCACCATCAGACACACCATTAGCTTTGAGATACGAATCATTGATTTGAGCAGAGATTTCTTCTATCCACCCATCATATTTAGACCAGAAGTCATTATTATAGTTAAGATCAGTTTTTACTTTGCTAGAAAGATGAGTATTAAGTGTTTTGACGAGATTTTTATCCACGTTCCATAGGGCAGACTGCGTATGAAGAAGGGCTAAAAAGTAACCAGAGTATTGGAAATCTGTATCAGGATGGAGACTACAAGTAAGGAAGGCAATGAAGTTAGCATCTTCTTCATGAGCATAGCCACGTTGATGGGCCATTTCATGGGTAGTTGTACAAGGGAGCCATAGGTCGGGAATGGCTGTACTCACATTTGCTTCACCAGTAAAAGGGGAGTAAAAGCCAGTGATACCTGTATAATTCATAAGTTTGGAAGCTAAGATAGGTTTAGGGTTACCGTAGTTACCTCCTAGCGTAGGAAAGAGTGAAGCAGCCTCTTCATAACCTAAAAAGGCACGTTTGAAGATAGAGCGATAATCTTCCTGAAAAGTAAAAACACCTACCTCATTCTCAGGAAGATTTTCTCTAAGCGTATTGCACTTTTTGATGAGATAACTATAAAGGTTAATTAATTCCTTATGTGTATAAGAAGTTCTGTGAAAACCATAGGTTTCACTAAGGGAAGGGCGGCTATAATTAAGCCCCCAAAAACTAATAAAGATGAAAAGAGTAACAGATAAAAAGGTTCCTATATTAAAGAGATGAGAAAGAAAATATAGTTTTTGTTTTTGAGAAGCATTTTTAGACCTTATGAATGTATGTATAATGAGATAAAAAACAAAGAGTATTAACCCATAAAAAAGGAATTCATGAAAAGAGAAAGGGAAAAGTCCTGTAAATAGGCTTTGAAACTGAATAAACAGTTTATTGGTACTAGCTGAATAAAGTCTTTCTCCATGGCTTGGAAAATACGAATAAAGTACATGGAGAAAGAGTCCTACAGGACCTAATAGTAGGCTGATAAGTTGTAAGTGAGTCCATTTTTTCATAAAAGCCTCCTTATAGGCTATCTAGCCACTTTGTATACTGAGAGAGGTTACTAACGGTTTCATCATAACCTTGTTTAAAAAGTGCTTTGAGTTTAACAGGATTTTTTTCATAGCGATCCACTTTAAGTGGTGCTTGAGGTCTAAAGACAAATACCTTACCTTCTTTTTCAAGGCGTTCAAGTTTATCCAGTGTAGCATTATAACGCAAGTGACGTACACGAAGGGCTTCTGCTATTTCAGGATACTGTTTAAGCCCTAGTTTGGCTAAACGAGACATAGAAGTAGAAGGCTTCTTGCGATAAGAGGCATTGCGAGTAAGAACGATGACATGATGAGTATTCCCATCTTTAATGGACTGTTCAATAGGAATAGCATCGACAATGCCACCATCTAAGTAGTAATCGCCATTAATTAAAACGGGTTTTGCAATAAGCGGTAAACTACTTGAAGCCTGTAATAGATGATTGGTATCAAGTTGCTTTTCACATCTTAGAGGTTCGAAATAAACCGCTTTACCTGTTTTGCAGTGTGTTGTTCCGACCTTGAAGATATTTTTTGCTTTTTTGAAGGTTTCAAAATCAAAAGGGTCTAAGTTAAGTGGCAGTTCTTCGAATAAAAATTGCATTCCAAAGTAACAACCTTCTTTAAAGAGATTATTTACATGAATAAAGCGTTTATCAGTAATCCATTCTGTATAAATACGGTTATTTCGTTCTTTTTGCTTGGAAAGGTAACTACAAACAGTATTAGCACCAGCAGATACAGCTACAATATAAGGGAAAAAAAGGTGGTGGTCATCAAAGGCATCTAGAACACCAGCTGTATAGGCACCGCGCATCCCTCCACCTTCTACAATAAGTCCAATTTTCTTTTCCACGGGATTCCTCCTTGAGCGTGTTATAAAATACATACTAATTAAAATAGTCATTCATTAATCAAAATAATTCCTACTTTTAGTATAAAGTATGGTCAAAAGAATCACAAGATTTTCTCGAAAAGAACTTGTTTCCTTATATTTAGACTTTTAACCAATAAAAAAGCCCTATTGGGCCTTTTTAACTTTACAAAAGAAGTGATTGATAACGTAAAGAAGAAGAGTGAGAGCGAGTAAGATGAGAACAACATTGCTATAGGTATTAAGTAAACGTTCAATAAGGGGCCAGTTATCTCCGACAAAGTAACCAAGACTAATAAGTACTAGATTCCAAGCACTGATACCAACAGAAGAATAGAGTAAAAAGATAGATAATGACATGCGACTTGCTCCAGCAAAGAAGGAGATATAAGTCCTCGTAAGTGGTACGATGCGAGCAAGCAAAACAGCCCATCTACCATAGCAATCAAACCAACGATTAAATTTGCAAGTTGCTTTTTCAGCATTTGAGGAATGTTTAGAAAGCCATGCTAAAAAAGGTGCTCCTCCCCAAAATCCGATGGCATAACAGAGAAGAGAGCCTATAAGACCAGCACAAATACTTACCAAAAATACGATAAAAAAAGATAAATGAGTTTGTGTAATACTCATACCTACAAAAGGTAAGACGACTTCACTGGGAATAGGGAAGCAGGCATATTCAAGTCCAATAATGGCAAAAATGCCAGGATACCCTAACAGTCCTACCAGATTCATGAGTTGATTAAGAAAAGATGTAATAATTGACATGTAAAAACTCCTTTATACTAAAATAAATTATTTCTTATCTAATACTATTTCAAAACAAGAAAAATAATACAAGTATTTGAATTATATTTATAAATAATAGACTTCATTTATAAATAATATACACTTTTTACAGGTAATAGGAAAGAGTAATAAAAAGGCTTTGTAGAGTAAATGACTAGGATAAGATGCAAAAGGTCTGAGATACTTAAGTATAAATTTTTTCTTTATATCTGATAATAATAGTATTTTATGTAGGATAAGCAAGCTTATTGCAATTTTGAGGTTACAAGTTCTCAATTTTATGGTATACTAGCACAGTCAAAATGAACGAAAATAATAGGAAAGTAAAGGATGGAGCAATAGATGATTACAGTGAATAATATGAGCTTGCAATTTGCAGGACGTACACTTTTTAAAGATGTGGACTTAAAATTTACACCAGGTAACTGTTACGGTGTTATCGGAGCCAATGGTGCAGGTAAATCTACCTTCCTTAAAATTTTATCAGGTGAAATTGAGAGCACAACAGGGGAAATAGCTATCCCTAAAAATATTCGTATGTCTGTTTTGAAACAAGATCATTTCCAATATGATGAATGCGAAGTACTTCAAACTGTTATTCGTGGGAATGCCCGTTTATATGAAATTATGCAAGAAAAAGAAGCACTTTATGCTAAAGAAGATTTTAGTGATGCAGATGGCGAAAGAGCAGCAGAATTAGAGGGTGAATTTGCAGAGTTAAATGGTTGGGAAGCAGATTCAGATGCTTCTCAAATCCTTCAAGGATTAGGGATTGGGACAGAACTCCACTATGCTTTAATGAAAGACCTAAAAGGTGGAGATAAAGTCAAAGTTCTTTTAGCACAGGCTCTTTTTGGACAACCAGGGATATTGCTTTTGGACGAGCCTACTAACCACTTAGATATTGAATCTGTTAACTGGTTAGAAGATTTTTTATTAGATTTCCCAGGTACTGTTATTGTGGTATCCCATGACCGTCATTTCTTAAATACAGTATGTACTCATACTGTAGATATTGACTTTGGTAAAATTAAGATGTATGTAGGGAACTATGATTTCTGGTATGAATCAAGTCAAATGATGCAACACTTAATGAAGGCTCAAAATAAGAAAAAAGAAGATCAAATGAAAGAATTACAAAACTTCATTACGCGCTTCTCTGCTAATAAGTCGAAGGCCAAACAAGCGACTTCTCGTCGTAAACTTTTAGATAAAATTTCTTTGGAAGAAATGCCAGCTTCTTCAAGACGTTATCCTTTTGTTCAATTTAAGCCAGACCGCGAAGTGGGTAATGAAATCCTTACTGTAGAGGGTATTAGTAAAACAATAGAGGGTATAAAAGTATTAAACAATGTAAGCTTTCGTATGAATAAGGATGATAAAATTGTACTTGTTGGTGAAAATGAGATGGCAGGAACTACACTTCTTCAAATCTTGATTGGAGAGATGGAGCCAGATGAAGGAAGCTTTAAATGGGGAGTTACGACTTCTCAATCTTACTTCCCAAAAGATAACTCGGAGTTTTTCAACGATTGTGACTTAGACCTTATTAATTGGCTCAGACAATTTTCAGATGATCAATCGGAAAGCTATTTACGTGGTTTCTTAGGTCGTATGCTCTTTAGTGGTGAAGAGGCACTTAAACCAGCTAAAGTTTTATCAGGGGGAGAAAAGGTACGTTGCATGCTTTCGCGCATGATGCTTTCAGGAGCCAACGTAGTACTTCTTGATCAACCTACTAACCACTTAGACCTTGAATCTATTACAGCTCTTAACAATGGTCTTATTGACTTTAAAGGGAATGTACTCTTTACCTCCCATGACCATCAATTCATCCAAACTATTGCGAATCGGGTTATTGAATTAACAGAGGATGGACTCATTGACCGTACTTCAACTTATGATGAGTATTTAGAATTTAAAAAAGCAAACAAATAAAGAGGAATCAAAGTGGATAAATTTATAATTTTGTAAGGGATAAAGCCGGAAAGGAAACAGGCAAGTGGAGACAAGCAAAAGGAATTATTTTATAGATAATCTAAAGGTTTTCTTGATTTTTTTTGTAGTGTTTGGACATATTATTGAGTATTATATTGATGAATATTCTTTTTTAAAAGTAGTCTATTTGTTTATTTACTTTTTTCATATGCCCTTGTTTGTTTTTATTTCAGGTTATCTTTCTAAAAACATTGATAAAGGACGCAAGACAGCTATTAAAAATTTACTTATTCCTTATGTCATTTTTAATGTGATTTGGTATGTCCTTGTTTTTATTGCCACAGGAAAGTTCATGTTACTTATTATTTATCCAGGCTGGACCTTATGGTATTTGATTAGCCTTTTCTTTTGGAGGATGAGCCTTAAATACCTCGTTAAGATTCCGCATATTGTTCCCATTAGTATTGTATGTGGCCTACTAATTGGGTTAATGCCTAGAGGAGGAGTCATTTTATCCTTATCACGAACTATTACATTTATGCCCTTCTTTTTAATAGGCTATTATACTAAGGAAGAAATGCTTTTAAAAGTATCTAAGATAGAAAAGACTTTGGCTATATGTGGCATTTTACTAGGTATAAGAGTAGCAAGCTTTGTGGTAAAGACCGGACTTATAAACTATGAATTTTTTTATAATTCCCATTCCTATTTAGAAAGTGGCTTAAGTATGCAAGAAGGATTTTTATCTAGAGGAGCCTTATATGTAGGTGCCACTTTATTGAGTATTTGTGTACTTAGCCTTATTCCACGGCGTAGGACATTTTTTACCCGAATAGGGGAGCAAACGATGAATATTTATATTTTTCACCCTTATTTAACTATTGCAGTATATGGAATGATTTATTGTGTACAATACCTTACGCACAATGTATGGATAAGTATAAGTTTTATGTGTATAAGTCCTATTATTATTGTGTATTTGCTTTCTAGAAGGCCTACTCAAAAAATATATAAAAGTCTTTTTCATCCAGTTAACTCTGTAGTATACAGTCCTAAAATTTGGGAACCTTGTCGAAGGGGATATCAGCATATGCGCCCTAGGCTTGTTAAAATAGGACGCAAAATACGAAGGTGACCTCATTTAACCTATTTTTAACATAGTTCTAACAAATAAAGGTAGGAATAAATGGAACATTCTCTTATACTAATGATGCACAGCTAAATACTTTATATCTTTTCATTAAAAAAGGAGTGATTTTTAAGTCACTCCTTTTTGGTTTCAATAAGTTAAGGAATTAAGTTACTCTTTATCCTTGGAAGCAGCTGATTGAATAAGAAGAGCTTTTATATAGCGACCACTTTCAGTAAGCTCGTTCTCTTGCCAAGGACCAGTGAAAGAAGCACCGGGATTTAATAGAGCGGAGGTTTCAGGTTTATCACAGAGACTCCAGTTAACCCAACTGATAGTATAATCATCTAAGAGTGCTATCCAATTATCACACTCTGTAAAGTTAATAGCTCCATCGCCAGAGGCTTCACAGGTACCAAATTCACTGACAATAAGGGGTAAGCTATATTTATCGCTGGCAATTTGTAAATAGGTTCTTAAAGTAACTGTATGGGTGGAAGCATAAAAATGAAGGGCATAGAGGCAATTAGTATCTTCGAGAGGATTTTTAGCAGCTGCTAAGATGTTTTGACACCAAGTGGGTGTACCTACTATAATAATGGATTGATTAGAGTTAGAACGTATGCAAGCTAAAATTTTTTCAGCATAAGGTTTAATTTCTTCCTCCCATGTGACATTAGGGCCATTAGGTTCATTACATAGTTCAAAGAGGATATTGGGGTAATTTTTATAAAGACGAGAAAAAGCATCAAAGAAAATAGTCGCTTCTTCAAGATGGGTATTGGGATTGCCATCGGATAAAATATGCCAGTCTACAATAACATAGAGTCCAAGTTCTGTAGCAATTTCTATGCCTTTTTGCATGCTTTGCTGAAGGAGGAGGGGATTATCAGAATAACCAGAAGTGGTGTCAGTATACATAGCTAAACGAATCACATTCACTTTCCAGTCATCTCTTAAATGTTTCAAGCTTTTTTCGTTAACAAAGTCTCCAAACCATTGGATGCCATGGGTACTAATACCTCTTAATTGAAAAGGCTTGTTATGGGTATCGAGAAGCTGACGTCCTTCTATATGTAATGCACCATGTAGTGCTACAGGTGAACCATCGGGAAAAATGGGGGGAGCTAAAGGTATTTCGCTAGAGATGACAAGAGGAGGCGACTGGTTGGTAGCATTCAACTGTGGATTAATCTCAGGACTGGGTGAAGGCGAAATTTCTAATGGAGAAGAAGAGGACGTGGATTCTGTAGTCGGTGGAGAACTAGGGGGAACTATAGAGGAGGAAGTATTACAGCCTATGAGAAGAAAGCAGAAACTAGTAAAAAAAATACCTAATATTTTTTGCATTTTAAACATAATGAACCTCCTTGAAAAATGATAAGCTTTTTCTTTCTATTTTAGAGCATTTGAGGGATTAATGAGATGATTATTTTGACAACTATAAATAAAAATATTGCACTCTTTTAAAAACAAAAGATCTCTCTTAGGAAAAGAGAGATCTTTTGCGCTTGGGTAAGGTGTTTGGCTTCCGAAGGAAGTCAAAGAGATAAGGTTCTTAAAAATGATGGATGTAATATAGGGTGTTTGCTTGGATGTCTTGGCATCTTAACGGTTCGGATTAAGATGTAATACTAGTATAACCTACTCTTTTGTGGTTTATTCAAACTAATTGTTTTATAATAAATATATTAACGAAAAGAGGAGGGAAGAAGATGGAAAATTATTTCTATAAATGTGAAGTATGTGGTTTTGTGCATTTAATACCTGCTTATTGGGTATCCTTTAATCCTGAGAGGATGACGGAGTTTTTACATATTAACAAGGAAACAGGAAGAGAATGTACAAATAGCCAACTCCTTTTAATGGACGCCATCAGTGAGTAAAAAAAGTAATTAAGGAGAAAAAAGATGTTGTGGAAAAGAGTAATGACTTATGGTTTTCGTATTCTATTTGTACTAAGTGGTATATATGAGCTAGTAGTAGGTGATTTTGGTAAGGGAGGACTCCTTTTTGCAAGTCTTCTACTTACTTTTGTACCGGAAATTTTTACAAAACTTTTACAAGTAAGGGTTACGCCAGGAGCCATAATGAGTTATCAACTTTTTATATTTTGTTCACAATGGCTAGGAACTTATTTAAGATGCTATGATATTTTTTTTTGGTGGGATATACTCCTGCACTTTACTTCTGGAATTTTATTAGATTATGTGGGACTTTTAGTACTGATGTGTTTAGACAGAGAGCAGCTTTTGATAAAACATAAAAAATGGTTACTTATTGTACTCTTCATGAGCCTCTTATCACTAGCGGGAGCAGGGATATGGGAAATATTTGAATTTACTTCAGATAGCTTATTAGGTACTAGGACACAACTAGGAAGTTTACAAGATACGATGGAGGATATTGTTTATGGCACATTGGGAGCAGCTCTTTATAGTATGTATATGTACTTAGCTATCCATAAAGGAAAAAGAACAGCTATAGAGACATTACAAATGTATAATGAAAAAGAAGTATGATTTTTGAAAAATTGATTTTAAAAATAAATAAAAAATGTAAAGAGAGAGTTAGAGTAGAAATTTAGAGACTTATAACTCTTTCTTTTATTATTTATAAATTGTTGATATAGTAAGAGTATAGAAATTCGAAAAGAGAAAGAGGAAGAAAAATGATTTTATTATCAGCACAAGGACTAAAAAAAAGTATATGGTGAAAAGGTTTTATTTAGTGATCTTTCATTAAGTATAGATAGTCAAGATAAAATTGGTATTATTGGGATTAATGGCACAGGTAAAAGTAGCTTTTTGAAAATTTTAGCAGGTATAGAAACTCCTGATGCAGGTGAAATGGCTACTTCTAATGAGCTAACTATGGAGTATTTACCTCAAAATCCTATTTTTGATGAAGACTCTACTGTTATTGAACAAATTTTTAAAGGGGAATCTCCTGTAATGAAGGTACTATGTGCTTATGAGGAAACAATAGAGGCTATTAATAAAACACCAGATAATGAAGCTTTGCAACAGAAATTAATAATGCTAAATGGACAAATGGACGCTTTGGATGCATGGCAGCTAGAAAGTGAGGCAAAAGCAATACTCATGCAGCTAGGCATTACTCAATTTAGTCAAAAGGTTAAGGAACTTTCTGGGGGACAACGAAAAAAGGTTGCTCTTGCAGGGGTACTTATTCGCCCTTGTAATTTACTGATTTTAGATGAGCCTACTAACCATTTAGATAATGCAACGATTGACTATTTAGAAGAAAAATTAAAGGCTAAAAAAACAGCTCTTCTTATGGTGACTCATGACCGCTATTTCTTAGACCGGGTAGCTAATAAGATTGTGGAGTTAGAAGAGGGAAAGCTATATCGTTACGAAGGTAACTATGAAGCTTTTTTAGAGCAAAAACAATTACGAGAAAGTATAGAAGAACGTCTACGTGAGAAAAGATCTACTCTTTATAAAAAGGAATTGGAATGGATGCGTAAAGGTGTAGAAGCTAGGCGTACTAAGCAAAAAGCAAGACAAGATCGTTTTTATGAACTAGAAGAAAGTTTAGGTAGTAATGGCAAGCAAAATTTAGAAGTAGGCCTTAGTACGAGTCGATTAGGTAAAAAAATTATTGAACTTAAAGAAGTTAATAAGGCTTATGGTGACCAAACAGTTGTTAAAGACTTTACGTACACCGTTCTTCGAGGAGACCGTATTGGGATTATAGGTAATAATGGCATAGGTAAATCCTCTTTACTTAATTTAATAAGTCAAACAATCTCTTGCGATACAGGAGAGATTCAAATAGGAGAAACTGTTAGGATAGGATATTATACACAAGAGAGTAAAGACCTAAAAGAGGATATGCGTGTTATAGATTTTATCAAAGAAAAGGCGGAGTTTATCAAAGCAGCGGATGGAACCTTGGTTTCTGCGAGCAAAATGTTAGAGCGTTTTCTGTTCCCACCTTATATGCACTATACACCTATTGGGAAGTTATCAGGAGGAGAACGTAGACGTCTTTATCTGCTGCATGTACTAATGGAAGACATAAATGTACTCCTCTTAGATGAGCCTACTAATGATTTAGATATTTATACCTTACAGGTTTTAGAGAATTATGTAGAGGAGTTTGATGGGCCTGTCATTGCAGTATCACATGATCGTTATTTTTTAGATCGTATGGCAGAAAAGATTTTTGCCTTTGAAGGACAAGGAAAGATTGTGAACTGTCCAGGTAACTATAGTGATTATAGAGCACGTCAGATACCAATAAGTGAAATAAAAGAAGACATTCAAAAATCTATTAAAGAAGGAAATGCACTTTATAAAGAGCAAAAGGCACAAGCAGCTGCCCAAAAGTTAAAAATGAGTTTTAAAGAAAAGATGGAATATGAAAAGATTGAAGAAGAAATAGAAAACCTAGAAGGTAAACTACAAGAAGTAGAAGAAGCAATGACTAAAAATGCAACCAACTTTAATAAATTACAAGAACTAACAAATAAAAAAGAAGAATTAGAAAGTGAGCTGGAGTATAAGATGGAACGATGGGAATATTTAAGTGAACTTCATGAAAAAACAAGATAGTAAGATTTTTAAGTTAACATAGCAAAGAGGTAACCAGTTAAAATAGGAGGGATTCTATGAAAGCATTGCAAAATGTTTTAATGGGAGATTTAGCATTCTTTCAAGCACTTATCTATAGTCTAATAGGACTCATCATTTTGTTAATATTACGCCTTGCCACTAAAAAGCTATTTTGTAAAAAGTGTGAAGATGTTTTTAAGGATTATAAGAGGAGGAAATATTTTAATAATTTATATTTGGTAATATACATCATTTCCCTGCTCTTTATTTGGTATAAATCCTCCTCAGATATATTAGCCTTTTTAGGTATTTTTTCCGCAGGTTTAGCCATTGCTATGAAGGATGTAATTATTAATAGTATCAGTGGTTTTTATATTTTAAGTACAAAACCTTTTCAAGTAGGGCAGCGCATAGAAGTAGCAGGTCAAATAGGAGATGTCATTGATATTGGTTTTTTTGAGTTTAAGCTTTTAGAGGTAGGACATCGCATGGGAGGAGAACAAAGTACAGGACGCATTGTACACTTGCCTAATGCTATTCTTTTTAGCTCACCACTTGCCAATTATGATAAGGGCTTTCAGTTTATTTGGAATGAACAACAAGTTAGTTTAAGTTTAGATAGTAACTGGGAACTTGCTAAGGTGTTTTTTTATGAAATTTTACAAAGGCATATTTTGGATGATCAAGAAGAAGCGAAGGAACAGATTGCTTCTGCTGGAAGTAAATATCTTATTTATTATAACAATTTAGATCCTATCATTTATACAGAAGTTAAAGATGGAAAGATTGTGTTTTTCTTACGTTATTTGTGTAAACCACGTCAAAGACGTACACTAGAGCATTTGATATGGGAAGATATTTTAAAAGAAGTACGTGGGAGGACGGATATTCATCTTGTCTAAAAGGTCAAATATAGCGTATAGCGAAGAGTTACGAAATAAAGTGGACACGGCAAATTGTTTTGACGTGTCCACTTTATTTGGATTAAATAGATGATCAGTCAGAGATTAGGCTTGTACACCCAGTAAAAGAGCAATCATCAAAATGAGGATAGTTGGTGGAATAACCCATTTCAATAAGAAAAAGAAGAAATGATCCACTGTATTAGCTTCATGGCCACCTTTGGCAAGTTCTTTGTTGAAAGCGTTTTTTTTCCATACCCAGCCTACAATGATAGCTGTGAAAACAGCTACTAAAGGAATAGTAATATTATTGGTTAAGTAATCCAAGCTGTCAAAGAAGGACTTCCCTGTAATCGTGATAAAGGAAAGAGGACCTTCTCCACCAATAATAAGAGCACTTCCTAAGCTGATTGCAGCTACAACTACGGCTGTAGCTTTTTTCCGAGACCACTTAGTTTTTTCTTCAATGTAGGTAATCTGAATCTCAAGCATAGAAACAAGAGAAGTAAGGGCAGCCACAAAAATCATTAAAAAGAAAAGAGCGCTAAAAAGTTGTCCACCTGGCATTTTGAGAAAAACTTGCGGCAATGACATAAAGATAAGTGCAGGACCTGCTGTAGGTTCTAAGTTGTAGGTAAAAACAGCAGGAAAAATGAGCAATCCAGAAAAAAGAGCGATAATGGTATCGGCAATCACTACTTGTGCTCCAATACTACGAATATTTTCTTTCTCTGAAATATAACTACCATAGGTAATAAGTGCACCCATACCTAAACTTAGTGAGAAAAAGGCTTGCCCAATAGCACTGATGATAACAGATGGAGTAATAGAACTAAAGTCAGGCTGAAATAAGAAGGAAATGGCTCCTTTAAAGCCGGGTAAAGTAGTGGAATAACCAATAAGTACAAGAAAAAGGATAAATAAAACAGGCATGAGTAGTTTGGAATACTTTTCAACACCCTTTTGGATTCCCATAGCATTGATAAAGCCTGTTGCGCAAACAGCTATTAAAGCAAGAATTAAAGGAAGCCACATAGAGGAACTCATGGTGTTAAAAACCATATCAAAATAAGTAGCAACTTCTATACCTACTGGTATATGATAAAGCTTACCAGTGAGGGTTGTAACAAAATAATAAATAACCCAGCCTGTAATCATAATATAAAAGGTTGAAATGAGGAAAACTGTAAGAACAGCAACAACACCTATAATGTTCCAAGCTTTTTTACTAGTCACCACGCCAAATGTATCTACTGCATTGGTACGTGCCTTTCGTCCCATAGCAAACTCTGCACAAATAAGAGGAAAGCCCATTAAAAGAATGGCTAATAAATAAATGATAATAAAAGCACTTCCACCATATTTACCAGCCATATAAGGGAATTTCCAAATATTTCCCAATCCAATGGCAGAACCTGCAGCAGCAGCAACAATACCTATTTTTGAAGCAAATGTATCTCTATTATGCATTTTGCACCTTCTTTCAAGTTTTTAGTTTAGTTTGAACGGCTTTATTATATAAGGTTTTAGCTATAAATACAATTTAAGATTTTTATTTCTAAATTAGAAGTTTATTTTATATATTTGGAAACAAGAAGGATGAAAAGATAGAATGTGGTAATTATATAAATTTTATTATAAAAAATTGAACTATAGGAGTGGTTATAAATTATTGCATAAAAACTTTTAAATATACTATATTTTTGAGCTTAAAGTGTGTATAATAATAGAGGTATATTGAGAGATAATTAAGGAGGAATACAAAGATGGATGAAAATAATCTCACCATGGCTGACTTGATGGCAGAAATTGATAAGTCAATGACACGTATATATAGAGGTGACATTCTTAAAGCAAAAGTAGCTTTAGTACAAGATGGAGGTGTGGTAGTTAATATTGGCTATCATACAGACGGACTCATTCCTTGGAATGAATATTCTTATGAAGATGTTGCAAAAGAAGATATTGAGATCGGTGCTGAATTTGAAGTGCTTGTTATGAAAGTAGATGATGGTGAAGGGAATGTACTTGTTTCTAAAAGACGTGCAGAAGCTGAAACAGCTCTTGAAGATGTTAAGGTTTTAGCAGATAGCAAAGAAACCTTTACAGTACGTATCAAAGAAGTAGTTAAAGGTGGTGTGGTTGCACCTGTTAAAGGGTTAAGAGCCTTTATCCCAGCTTCTCAAATTAGTAATACATATGTTGAAGATCTTTCAAAATATGTAGGTCAAGATGTAGAAGTAGAAATCATTGAATTTATTCCAAAAACTAAAAAGCTTGTATTATCAGGTAAACGCATTGCTACTGAAAAAGCTGAAGTGCTTAAAAAAGAAAAGCTTGCTCAGTTGGTAGAGGGTGAAAAATATGCAGGGACAGTTACTAAACTGATGCCATATGGTGCTTTTGTGGATTTAGGTGGTGTAGAAGGTTTAGTTCATAATACAGATTTATCATGGGTACGTATTAAACATCCTTCAGATGTAGTAAAAGAAGGTGAGAAAGTAGAAGTAACTGTACTAGGTGTTAATCTTGAAACAGGTAAAATTTCTCTTCGCCTTAAGGATATTACTGCTGATCCATGGCAATTAGAAGTTGTTAATCTTGAAAAGGATCAAGTGGTAACAGCTAAAATTACACGCTTTACAAGTTTTGGTGCTTTTGCGGCACTTAGTGCAAATGTAGAAGGACTTATCCATATTTCGCAGATATCAGAAAAACGTATTAAAACGGCTGATGAAGCATTAGAAATGGGACAAGAAGTAAAAGTAAAAATTCTTAACATTGATAAAGAAAATAAAAAGATTTCTCTTAGTATGAAAGAAGTAGCGGAAGAAGTAGATAATAGTGAAATTGAACACTATATGACACAAGAAGATGACAATGCAAAATTAGGCGATGTTTTAGGAAATGTATTCTAAGCTTATAGGAATAATGAGAACCTCTAGATTCTAGGGGTTCTTTTTTGCTTATGAGTTTGTTGTAGGAAAAAGGGGAAAAACATGCTATCATTAAAGAAAAATAAAAAAGAGGGCGAGGAGGAGAAATGCAATTCCTTAAGAATTTTTTGCGAAGTAGAAAGGCAAAAAGTAGTGTTGTAGTAGATATGCCTATACGGACGATAGAACAACTTTTTGAAGAATTAGGGGAATTATTTGTTAAAAAGAAACGCATAGAGGAGTACATAGGAGATTTAGAGAGAAGAGAGCAGGAAATTAAGAAGTTTGATGCCCTTAAAAAGGAAGATAGGGAACGATTAAGTCTTTTAGCAAGTAGGGCAAAAGATCTGGAGGAGAAGAAGCAAAGTTTAAAAGGTCGACTCATTAAAAATAACAAGTCTCTCTTTATTGTTTCTCAATATGAAGCCCAAATACCCGAACTCATTCATGAAATTCAACAGTGTGAAAAAAAGAAAAGAGAATCTGAGAGAAATATGTATTATCTTGAAGAGGAAAGAGAAGAACTTTTAGAAGAAAGAGAGGCACTTTTAAAAGGTTATCACTTTCTTAAAATATTTAGTATTGTTTTTATTGTAACAATTGGAATAGGGCTTTTGATGACATTTGGTTATATGCAGGCTTTAAGAGAAAAAACATGGGTGTATTTAAGTGGCTTTGGATCGATACTAGTTCTTTTTGTAGGAGGACTTATTTATGCCAAGGAACATATTGAAAAAGAGTTAAATAAAAATGCTATTTTGCAACAAAAAGCAGCTCGCTATATGAACAAGACTAAAATTCGTTATTTTCATCAAGTCCGCTATTTGAATTTCCAGTATGATAAGCTAGGGGTAGATAGTGCTGCTAAATTAGAGATGTATTATAGTCGTTATCTTAAGAATAAGGATAATGAGAAGAAGTATACAGGCTTTAATCGTACGCTTTCAGAAATTGAGGAAGAAATGCTTGCCATTATCAAGAGTAAAGGCATTGCTATTACGTATATTGAAAATTTATCAGACTGGCTTTTAACCAATAAAAAAGTAAGTAGTTTAAAAACATTGGAAGCAGATAAAGAAAAGACCCTAGAGCAGCTTCAAATAATTGAGGGCTATGAAGAGGATTTATGGAAGGAAATTTTTGCTCTGCAAGAAGAACCAGAAGCAAGAGACTTTATTAATAATAAGCTCAAAGAATACAATAGGCGTATAAGTATGCCTCTTGACAAATTAGTAAAAGATGCCTAAAATATGAAGTAATCCAATAAACAACATGCAATGACAAAGAGGAGTATAGTAGTACTGCGACTAGAGAGAGAAGATGATGACGCTGCAAGTCTTCTTACGCAAAGGCTATTAGAAGGTAGCTTTGGAGCACTATTTCTGAAATTAAGTAGGAAGTAGCGGGTCAGCCCGTTATAGCATTTGAGAGTTTTGCTTGCAAAGCAAAAAATTAAGGTGGTACCGCGAGCTTTTTCGTCCTTAGAGATAAGGAAGAAAAAGCTCTTTTTATTGGGAAAATAAGGAGGCTTAGGATGCAGCTCATTGGATTTGTACTGCTTTGTATCGGCTTAGCCATTACTTTGGGAGCAAGGCGAATTGTACTTGCTAAAACAAAGCTAGATAAGGAAGATAAAGAAGAGATAGAAATTCTAGCAGCAGGAGCTATTATTGCGGTGAGATTAGCTGGTTTTGTGGTAGCAGCTATAGGTTTGGTTTTTTTGATGTTAATGCACTAAAACAAAGGAGGATATTATGAAAGAATTAGAAAAAGTATATGATCCTAATCAAGTAGAAGAAAGATTGTATCAAAAATGGGTAGATAACGGTTATTTCCATGCGGAAGTAGAAAAGGATAAAGAACCTTTTACTATCGTGATGCCACCCCCTAATATTACAGGACAATTGCATATGGGTCACGCCCTTGATAATACCCTTCAAGATATTTTAACTCGCTATAAACGTATGCAAGGTTATAATGCCCTTTGGGTACCTGGTGTAGACCATGCCAGTATTGCTACAGAAGTAAAAATTGTAGAGCAAATGTTAAAAGAAGGCATTACTAAAGAGGATATTGGACGTGAAGGTTTTCTTGAACGTGCATGGGAATGGAAAGAACAATATGGTGGACGTATTATTAGTCAGCTTAAGAAGATAGGAAGTTCTTGTGACTGGGAACGTGAACGTTTTACCATGGATGAAGGTTGTAGTGAAGCTGTACAAGAAGTTTTTATTAGACTTTATAATAAAGGATATATTTATAGAGGCTCTCGTATTATTAACTGGTGTCCAGTATGTGGAACTTCTATTTCGGATGCAGAAGTAGAACATGCTGAAAAAGAAGGTAATTTTTGGCACTTACGCTACCCAGTTGTAGGGAGTGATGAATTTATTCAGTTAGCAACGACTCGTCCTGAAACCATGCTAGGTGATACAGCTGTGGCAGTTAATCCAGAAGATGAACGTTATAAACATCTTATTGGTAAAACAGTCAAATTACCTCTTACTGATAGAGAGATACCCATTATTGCCGATAGTTATGTAGATCAAGAGTTTGGAACAGGTGTGGTAAAAATTACACCAGCTCATGATCCTAACGACTTTGAAGTAGGTCAGCGTCATAATTTACCTCAAATCTGTGTTATGAATGATGATGGAACCATGAATGCTTTAGCGGGTAAATATACAGGTATGGATCGTTATGATGCACGTCGTGAAATGGTAAAAGATCTTGAAGCAGAAGGTATTTTAGTAAAAGTAGAACCACACACTCATAATGTAGGGACACATGACCGTTGTAAGGCTGTTATTGAGCCGATGATTAAAGCCCAATGGTTTGTTAAAATGGAAGAGTTAGCAAAGCCAGCTCTTGAAGCTGTAAGGAATGGGGATATGAATCTTGTTCCTAAACGTTTTGAAAAAACCTACTTTAATTGGCTGGAAAATATCAGAGATTGGTGTATTTCTCGTCAGCTCTGGTGGGGACATCGTATTCCAGCTTATTATTGTGAAGAATGTGGTGAAATTATTATTTCAAAAGAAATGCCTCATAGTTGTCTAAAATGTCAAGGAACAAAGTTGGTACAAGATGAGGATACTTTAGATACATGGTTTAGCTCTGCACTATGGCCATTCTCTACTTTAGGCTGGCCAGAAAAAACGGAAGAACTTGAACATTTTTATCCAACAAGTGTCCTTGTGACAGGTTATGATATTATCTTCTTCTGGGTAATACGTATGGTATTTTCAGGCCTTGAACAAATGGGGGAAATACCATTTAAGGATGTTTTATTCCATGGACTTGTAAGAGATGCTGAAGGACGCAAGATGAGTAAATCTTTAGGTAATGGTATTGACCCACTTGAAGTGATTGAAAAGTATGGTGCAGATGCACTAAGATTAACTTTAGTAACAGGTAATGCACCAGGTAATGATATGCGTTTCTACTATGAAAGAGTAGAAGCAAACCGTAACTTTGGTAACAAATTATGGAATGCAGCACGTTTTATCCTTATGAACTTTGAAGGAGAAGACATTAACTTAACGGTTAAAGAAGAAGAGTTTACAGCGGCAGACCGTTGGATTCTTTCTAAAGTAAATACACTTGCTAAAGAAGTAACAGAGAATATGGATAAATACGACTTAGGTATTGCTGTTCAAAAGCTTTATGACTTTGCTTGGGAAGAATTCTGTGATTGGTATATTGAGATGGTAAAACCACGCCTTTATAACAAAGAAGATGTTTCTCGTAAGGCTGCTCTTTGGACACTTAAAACAGTCATGATTTCTATTTTAAAGATGCTCCATCCTTATATCCCCTTCATTACAGAAGAAATTTTTATGAGTCTTCAAGATCAAGAAGATACTATCATGCTTTCTAGTTGGCCAACCTTTAAAAAAGAATGGGATTATAAGGAAGATGAAGAAGAAATTGAACTTTTAAAAGGTGCTGTACGTAATATTCGTAATTTAAGAAGTGAAATGAATGTACCTCCTTCACGTAAAGCCAAAGTATATGTTGTATCAGAGGATACAAAGACACTTGATATTTTTGAAAGAGGTAAAGTATTCTTTAGCGTACTTGGTTTTGCTTCAGAAGTTATTATTCAAAAAGATACTACAGGTATTGATAGTGATGCTGTTTCTGTTGTTGTTCCTCATGCAACACTTTATATTCCTTTTGCGGAGCTTGTAGATATTGAAAAAGAGTTGGAACGTCTCACTAAAGAAAAGCAGAAGTTAGAAGCAGAAGTAGAGCGTGTAGACAAAAAGCTCTCTAACGAGGGTTTTGTGGCTAAAGCACCTGCCAAGCTGATTGAAGAAGAAAAGGCAAAACGTCAAAAATATCAAGATATGCTTCAAGTTGTTGTTGAGCGCTTAAATCATTTAAAGAAATAAGAGTTTGTATAAAGACGTATTTTCTAGAAAACTAGGGGATACGTCTTTTAAAATTAATTATGCAGAGAGGGTAAATCACAAGTAAAAGCCATCTCTATACAATAATGAAATTTGGGACTATAATAAAGAAAGCATCACTTTATAAAAATTTTACATAAATAAGTGTTTATAAAAATAAAAGGTAAAATATAAAGAATAATTATTATTTTTAGCACAATGAGGTGTTGTAGTATGAAGCAGGGTTTGTATTTAGGTGTAGATATAGGATCTACAACAGTAAAAGTAGTTTTTTTAGATAAAGCATTTAAACTTATTTACTCTAGGTACGAAAGACATTATTCAGATATACGAAAAACTTTGTTACATATTTTAGAGACAAGTAGAGAGGTAGTAGGCAATGCGTCTATTCAATTAGTGATTACAGGTTCAGGAGCTATGGAGCTTGCGACACTATTAAAATTACAATTTGTACAAGAGGTGATTGCCTGTACAGAAGCAGTGGAGTATTATATTCCACAAACAGATGTGGCTATTGAATTAGGAGGGGAAGATGGAAAAATCACCTATTTCTTAGATACGTTGGAACAGCGCATGAATGGAAGCTGTGCCGGGGGCACAGGTGCCTTTATTGATCAGATGGCAACACTTTTAGAAACAGATGCAGCAGGACTCAATGAACTTGCAAAAAAGCATAAGGTTATCTATCCCATTGCAGCAAGGTGCGGGGTATTTGCCAAGACAGATGTACAGCCCCTTATTAATGAAGGAGTAGGCAAAGAAGATATTGCGGCTTCTATTTTTCAGGCTGTTGTTAATCAAACAATTAGCGTTTTAGCGTGTGGTAAGCCTATTAAAGGGAGAATTGCCTTTTTAGGAGGCCCGCTTTTTTTCCTTTCAGAACTAAGGGAACGTTTTATAGCAACCTTACATTTGAAAGAAGAGGAAGTGATTTTACCAAAAGAACCTCAACTTTTTGTTGCCTTAGGTGCAGCTTTATTAGCTCAAAAAGAAGAAAGTCTTTTTCTAGAAGAGTTACTTAAGAGATTAGAAGATTTAGAACAAGGTTTTAGCAGAAGGCATAGTTTAAAACCTTTATTTGAAAAAAAAGAGGAGCTTGAAGTTTTTCGTCAGAGACATCAAACTTATAAGGTAAAGGAAAGCTCATTAGTTACTTGTCAAAAAGAGCTTTTTTTAGGAATTGATGCAGGTTCTACTACGACTAAACTAGCGCTTATTGATTCACAAGGAACATTGGTGTATTCTTTTTACGGAAGCAATAAAGGAGACCCTCTTCAGTTGATAGAGGATAAATTAAAGGAATTATATGAATTATTACCTGTAGGAGTTCAGATTAAAAATAGTTGTGTAACAGGTTATGGTGAAGCTTTAATAAAAAATACCTTTAAAGTAGATTTAGGTGAAGTGGAGACAATTGCTCACTATAAAGCAGCACAAAGGTTTAGTAAAAAGGTAGAGTTTATATTGGATATTGGTGGTCAGGATATGAAGTGCATACGCACCAGAGAAGGTGTGGTACAATCGGTTATTTTAAATGAGGCATGTTCTTCGGGGTGTGGCTCTTTTATTGAGATGTTTAGTCAATCTTTGGATATGAGTCTTGAGGAGTTTGTGGAAGCTGCACTTTATGCCAGGGATCCAGTAGATTTAGGAACACGGTGTACTGTTTTTATGAATTCTAAAGTAAAAGAAGCACAAAAAGAAGGTGCGACAATAGGAGATATTTCAGCAGGACTTTCCTATTCTGTTATTAAAAATGCTTTATATAAGGTAATCAAACTGCGCAGTACGGAAGAAATACAAGGGGATATTGTTGTGCAAGGTGGTACCTTTTATAATGAAGCAGTTTTACGAGCTATTGAACTTATTTTAGGTAAGGAGGTCATCCGTCCGAGCATTGCTGGATTAATGGGAGCTTATGGAGCAGCTCTTTTAGCAGTAGAGCGTTATCAAGGAAAGCCAAGTACCTTATTAAATAGTGAGGAAATTTGTAAACTTTCTATGATTAAGATTCCTTCACGTTGCAAAGGCTGTGAAAACCACTGTCTTTTAACTGTTAATGAACTCAGTGATGGTAGACGCTTCGTATATGGCAATAAGTGTGAAAAAATGAATGGTAGTAAAGAGCGAATAGGGGAGATTCCTAATTTGGTACACTATAAGTATAAGCGTGTTTTTGACTATGAGAGCCTTCCCATTGAGGAAGCGCCTCGCGGCAGTGTAGGTATACCAAGAGTACTTAATATATATGAAAATTATCCTTTTTGGCATAGTTTCTTTACAACCCTTGGATTTCGTGTAGAGCTATCAAGTGTTTCTCATAAAAAAATTTATGAAAAAGGAATCGCAACTATTCCATCGGAATCTGTATGCTATCCTGCTAAAATAACTCATGGGCATATTATGGATTTAGTAGAAAAAGGTATTCGTTTTATCTTCTATCCTTCTGTGCCTTATGAAAGGCAAGAAGATCTAACAAGTGATAATCACTATAATTGTCCTATTGTTACTTCTTACCCAGAAGTTATTAAGAACAATGTGGATGAAGTAAGAGATTCTAAATTTATTTTTAAATATCCTTTTTTAAACTTAAATGATACGCAAATGGTAACTAAGCAACTTACAAAAGAGTTTAAAGAATTAAATATTACTTATAAGGAAATAAAAGCAGCTGTTACAAAGGGATTTGAGACTCTAGAAGTTTTTAAAGCGGATATGGCAGCTAAAGGTGAAGAAACACTTAAATGGATGCATAAAGAAGGAGTTCAAGGAGTCGTAGTAAGTGGACGTCCTTACCATGTAGATCCTGGGATCAACCATGGGCTTACCCATCTCATTACGGGAGAAGGACTGGCCGTTTTAACAGAAGATTCGGTAGCTCATTTAGGGAAGATTCAAAGACCACTTCGTGTACTGGACCAATGGTCTTATCATAACCGATTATATCGTGCAGCAGATTTTGTGAGTCATCAGAAGAATTTAGAATTAGTACAGTTAACTTCTTTTGGCTGTGGTTTGGATGCGGTAACAGCTGATCAAGTACAAGAAATACTTGAAGGTGCAGGGAAAATTTATACCCTTATTAAAATTGATGAAGGAAGTAACCTAGGAGCTATTAAGATTCGCATTCGTTCTTTAAAGGCAGCTATGGAGGAACGTAAAAAGCTATATAGGAAAGAAAAAGTAAGTGTACCTAGACCTAGAGTTATCTTTACTAAACAAATGAAGAAGGACCATATTCTTTTGGCACCTCAAATGTCACCTATTCATTTTCAGTTTGTAGAAGAGGTTTTTAAAAGCTCAGGCTATCAGTTTAAACTATTAGCTGATGCAACAAGAGAAGATATTGAAGAAGGGCTTAAATATGTTAATAATGATGCATGCTATCCTGCTATTATTGTGATTGGTCAGTTTATTAGGGCTCTTAAAAGTGGTGAATATGATATCCATAATACCTCTCTTATGATAACGCAAACAGGGGGAGGGTGCAGAGCGTCTAATTATATTGGTTTTTTGCGTAAGGCACTTCATGAATGTGGTTTTGATGAGATACCTGTTATTTCCCTAAATGCTTCTGGTTTAGAGGATAATCCAGGGCTTTCACTTACTCCCAATATGTTAAATAAGGCAATTATTGCTATTTTATATGGAGATTTATTAATGCGTGTTTTATACCGTACACGTCCTTATGAAGCGGTTCATGGTTCTGCAAATGCACTCTATGAAAAATGGGTAGCAAGGGGGATTGAAAATGTAAGGACAGGGAATAAGACTGTTTTTAAACAAAATGTAGCTGCTATTGTAAAAGAGTTTGATACATTAGAGTTAAAGGAAATAGTTAAGCCTAAGATAGGGCTTGTAGGTGAGATTTTAGTAAAGTTTCATCCTGAGGCCAATAATCATGCAGTGGATATTATTGAAAAAGAAGGGGGAGAGGCTGTAATGCCAGATCTCTTAGACTTTTTCCTTTATTGCGCTTATAATAATATCTTTAAGCATCATTTTTTAGAAAAATCCATTAAAGGAAAATTAGGAGGGCAGATTGCTATTGCCTATCTAGAACAAAAACGTCAGTATGTAAAAGAGGTTTTAGCAAAAAGTAAACGCTTTACTCCTCCTCACTCTATTAATCATTTGGCTCAAAAAGCAGGAGAGATTATGTCATTAGGGCATCAAATGGGAGAAGGTTGGTTTTTAACAGGAGAAATCATTAGCTTGCTAGAAGAAAAAGTGAATGGTATCATTTGTATGCAACCTTTTGGATGTTTACCTAATCATGTCACAGGGAAAGGTATGGTCAAGGAATTAAGACGTGTTTATCCACATTCGAATATTGTAACAGTTGATTATGATCCAGGAGCTTCCAGTGTCAATCAGTTGAATCGTATCAAACTCATGATGGCAACAGCTTTTAAAAATCAATAATAAGTATTAGAAGAAGTTTCTTTCCTTTTTAAAAAGATAGCAGATAAGAGGTGATTAAAACAACCTTTCTTATTTGCTATCTTTTTTGTTTTATATGACATACAAAATAGTCAAGCTGTATATATATAGTAGTAGGTTACACTTTGATGAATGAGGGAGGAGACTATGGAAGACAGATATTATAGGCAAGAAGCAAATAAGGTATTACAAGCACTAGAGGTGGACAAGCAAAGAGGTCTATCTACAAGTGAAGCAAAAAAAAGATTAGAAAAGGTGGGGCCTAATACGTTTACACCTCCTAAAGAAAAAAGTTTGTTACAGGAATTAGGAGAAGCATTAACCCAACAACTCATTGTGATTTTGTTAATTGCATCAGGAGTAAGTCTTTTAATTGGTGAATACGATGATGCAATGGGTATTTGCTTTGCTGTTTTATTAGGTATTACCATTGGACTGGTGACAGAAAGTAAGTCACGTAAGGCTTCTGAAGCTCTTTCACAAATGGTAGATGACTGTGAGGTAAAAGTGCTTCGTGACGGACAAAAGACATTGCTATCTAAAAAGGAAATTGTTCCAGGTGACATTATTTTTTTAGAAGGTGGGGACAGAGTACCTGCTGATGGGAGAATTTTAGAGGCTATTGATCTTAAGGTAAGAGAGGACATGCTTACAGGTGAGTCGGATGATGTTAAGAAAAGACAAGGTATTGTAGAACTTGAAAAGTTAGATATAAATGGTGAGAAAGTACTTAAAGACCCTATACCGGCTAAACAGTACAATATGCTTTTTGGAGGGACGTTGGTAGCTTGTGGACAAGGGTGTATGGTAGTTACACAAACAGGTGACCATACAGAAATGGGGAATATTGCAAAGGAATTAGGGGAAAGAGAAGAGGACACACCTTTACAGATTAAAATGAATAATTTAGGGGCAGGAATTTCTAAAATCTCTACTGCAGTTGCAGCAGTTCTTTTTGTTTATATGTTTTGGCAAATTGGAAAAGAAAGTCATATTACATTACAGTTTGATAGCTTAGGGAATTTTATCCATTCTCTTAGTCCACTCTTTTATCATTTTCCTGAAATAAAAACAGCTTTTGTTGTCTGTGTAGCACTCATTGTGGCAGCGGTACCAGAAGGTCTAAATACAATGATTAATATTACTTTGGCTATTATGATGAAAAAGATGGCAAGTATTCATATATTAGTTCGCAAGAAAGAAGCTTGTGAAACAATTGGCTCCATTAGTGTTATTTGCAGTGATAAAACGGGTACTTTAACTCAAAATAAGATGCAAGTTGCTCAAGTATATTGTAATGGTCAATATGTGTCCTTGAAGGGGATGGACTGTTTTTTTATTGAAAACTGTGTACTTAATAGTACGGCTGACTTAGAAACGACGCCACATGAAGAAAAGTACATAGGTAGTGCGACAGAAGGGGCCTTACTTCATTTATGTAAGGACTATCATTATAAGCAACTACGAGAAAAAACACAGATTGTTTATCGTTTACCTTTTCAGTCACAAACTAAGTTTATGGTAACTACAGTAAAGGACGGTAGCTGTTATAAAATCTTTTCTAAAGGAGCGCCGGAAGTTATATTAGAACAATGTCGTTATGAAAAGAAAGATGGGAGACTTCAAGAACTAACAGCTGAAAGGCGTGGGAGGATTCTCTATGAAATAGGACTTATGCAAGGTGAGGCCATGCGTGTACTTGCGTTTGCGTATGGAGAAGAAGGGATTAATCCTGGGAGTACAAAGAAGGAAAAGTGGAATAGAGAGCTTATATTTAATGGCTTTGTAGCTATTAGTGACCCTATTCGTCCAGGTGTTAAAGAAGCAGTGGCTTGTGCGGCAGAAGGTGGTATTGAAACCAAAATGCTAACAGGTGATAATTTACAAACAGCCATTGCTATAGGGAAAGAAATAGGAATTGTAGGGAAGGGTAAAAGAGCAGTAGAAGCCAGTTATATAGAAGGCTTAAGTGAAGCTATTCTAGCTAAAGAATTAGAAACCATTAGTATTGTTGCAAGGTCCAAGCCAGATACTAAGTTGCGCATCGTTAAAGCCCTTCAAAAAGCAGGAGAGGTTGTTGCGGTAACAGGGGATGGTATCAATGATGCACCCGCACTTACTAAGGCAGATGTAGGGATTGCTATGGGCATTGCGGGAACAGAGGTAAGTAAAAATGCAGCAGATATTATCTTAACAGATGATAGCTTTGGAACAATTGTTGAAGCTATTAAATGGGGAAGAGGAATTTATAATAATTTTCAACGTTTTATACAATTTCAATTAACAGTTAATGTGATTGCCTTTATGGTTGCTATTTTAACTCAAATAATGGATTATCCCATGCCTTTTACTACGATTCAACTTTTATGTATGAATATCATTATGGATGGACCCCCTGCTTTAGTATTAGGACTTGAACCTATTCGTGAAACAGTAATGAAGCGTAAGCCCATTGCTCGTAAGGCTAATATCATTAATCAGTATATGATCCGCAACATTATAGTAAATGGAGGTATTATTATCACACTGCTTATGTTACAAATTAGAAATAACTTTTTAGGTATAAATATAAATAATCCTGTAGAGGCACAAACAGCTCTTTTTAGCCTTTTAGTTTTTAGTACGCTTTTTAATGCCCTTAATTGTCGGGAGTTTGGCACAGGAAGTATATTCCCTAATCTTTTAAAAAATAAATGGGCATTATGGACGATTGGCATCACCCTTTGTATGCATGTAATGATGGTACAGTGGGGAAAAGAACTTTTTAGTGCAGCACCTCTTAGTCTAGGATTATGGCTTAAAATAGTAGCTTACGCTAGTTTGATTCTTATCCTTAATGAAGGTGTAAAATGGATACTTAGAACACTTAAACATTCTACACGTAGAGTATGGAGACAAGCTAAAAAAACATTTCCTGCCTTAAAGAAAATATAAATAGGCACTTATTACTCTATTAGTAATTAATAAAAAATAAAAAGACGCCTTAAGACGTTTTGGACGAACTTAAAGGTGTCTTTGTGTATTTATAGTCTGTGAAACGCTTATTTTTAAAAGAAATCGTTTTCTAAAAGGATATGCTGTTCTTCTGTGCTTTCACCATAAAAGCCATTTTGCTCTAGAATAGAAGTTAAATACATAATAGCTATTAGAAGAGGTTGAGCTTCCTTAGAAGCATGGAAGGCTTGAAGGGCATAGGTATGGAAAGTTTCTTTTGACATAGCAAAAGGAACAACACTCATAAGATATTGCATACGTAATTTACGTTCAAAGGGTGGCAAAGCATCTAAGTCTTTACGAAGCTGGATTAAAAAATCTTCAAAAAGAGACTCGGTTTGTGTATGCATAAGAGGTTTTTTGCTGATGTCAAAACTAAACAAATGAGTAAGGCGCATTTGTAAGGAAGTTTGCAATAATGCGAAAACAGAGGAAGGAACACTTTGTTTACAGGCTTTGAGAAAAGGTTCTTCTAAAGAAGCTTTAATTTCCTCTACGCGTTCAGGTAAAGTAGAGATAAAAAGCTCCCGGTCTTCCCCATTTTCTAAAATAGCTTTTATAGAGTAGTAAAGGTCATAAAAACTAGGATGAAGGTCAGTGAGTGCTTTAAAGGAAGAGTTCTCTAGTAAAAAGAAAGTACATAGTGTACAAATAACCTCATAGAGAGCTTCTACGATTTCTAATGCACCTTGAAGAGTTTCTTCTAAAAGATCCCTATTTTCTTCAAAATCTTCACGATTCGTTAAGCACTTAAACTCTTCTAAAGAAGTAGCAATGTCTTTAAAATGTTTACCATATTCTTTGTATTTTTTTCCGTCAAACAGCTGAGCTAAAATTTGTATAAGAAAATCAGCACTTTCAGCAGTATCTTCAATGTGAATTTGTTTAAGTGTTTTGCTGATGTAATAAATAAAATTATCTTTAGTTAGACGAATAGGAAGATAAGGTAAAAGCAAAGCGGCACGACTTTGTCGCTCGTGCAAATTGGTTTCATGGAAGATGAACTGTGTGCAATCCTGGGCTAATTTCTCAAAGTCAAAGGTATGCAGGCTGTTTAAGTCAGCTTCGAAAAAGGGTAAGTCTTCTTGAGAGGGCAAAGCTGTCATTTCAAATACTAAAGTGAGCTGCGTAAGTTCCCTTTCATAAGCTTTAAGTGTACGGTATTTTTTCTCTAAAACAGGACGTAAGTGAATGAGTTTTTCTACATAGGTTGCTTTAATATCTGTACTTTCAGACAAAAGGGTAGGGAGTGCAAGGAAAAGAGCTTCTACCTCTTTGGAAAGATTATTTGTCTCTTCATCTAAATAAGGTAAAGAAGAAAAAAGAGAATGAGTAAGGGCTCTTAAGTAGCGATCTATGCAATGGCTATAGGCATAAGCTAAACCTACAGTTAAAGAATGACGTTGATTTTCCATAGTAAGACTCCTTTCAAGACATGTTTCTATAAGCATAAACAATTTTAGCGCTGTTGACAAGTGAAAGAAAATAAAAATGTAAAAAAATGGATAAAATATTGAAAAAAGATTTAAAATATATTAATATAGTATAAAGAGGTGAAAAACTATGGAACTTACTACTGGTGTAATGGAGAATCAAAGAGAAAGTTTAGAGCAAGGTAATTGCAAAAGACCACATGATTTTTTGGGGATGCATCCTGTACAGGAGACTAACAAAAGTAAATGGATTACGCGTGTTTTTTGCCCTACAGCTACAGAGATAACCGTTGTTTCGTGCAAAGATAGTACAAAGACCTATCCACTTAAAAAGGTTGATAGTGAAGGGTTGTTTGAGGGAAGCATAGGTACACGTAAGAAAAAATTTTTGTACAAGCTTATGTGCAAAGATAAGGAGGGGAATACGTGGTCTTACATAGATCCTTATCAATTTAAATGTACATTTTCTGACTTCGAGTTATATTTATTTGGACAAGGTACGGACTATGAAGTGTATAAGAAAATGGGGGCAACCTTTAGAGAAGTAGAAGGTGTAAAAGGGGTACGCTTTGCAGTATGGGCACCTCATGCTAAGCGTGTTAGTGTGGTTGGAAGCTTTAATCATTGGGATGGTAGAAGGCATCCAATGCGCTACATCCCTGAACAAGGTATTTGGGAATTATTTATTCCCGAAATGAATTCCTTAGAAACTTATAAATATGAAATCAAAACACAAAAGGGTGAACTTCTTTATAAGGCAGATCCTTATGCAAGGTATTGTCAACTAAGGCCTGATAATGCATCCGTTGTTTATGAGATGAAGCCCTATAAATGGAAGGATGATAAGTGGATAGATAGACGGCAAGCTTCAGCTTATTATAAAGAAGCAGTTTCTATTTATGAAGTACATATTGGTTCTTGGAGACGACATGCAAGTGGGGAGTTTTATACTTATCGTGAAGTAGCAGATAGTTTGGCGAAGTATGTAAAGGAGATGGGCTATACCCATGTAGAACTAATGGGTATTATGGAACATCCTTATGATGGGTCTTGGGGATATCAAGTTACAGGCTATTTTGCACCAACTAGTCGCTATGGGACACCCGATGATTTTAAATATTTTGTAGATACAATGCACCGTCATAAAATAGGTGTTATTTTAGATTGGGTACCCGCACACTTTCCTAAGGATGCTTTTTCACTTGAAAAGTTTGATGGACAACCTCTTTATGAAATGGCCAATGAAAAAATGTCCCAACATCCACATTGGGGGACTTTAATTTTTGATTATGGCAAGCCACAAGTTTCTCTTTTTATGATTGCTAGCGCTTTATCTTGGTTAGATAATTATCATATTGATGGTCTACGTGTAGATGCCGTAGCTTCCATGCTTTACCTGGATTATGGACGAGAGGGTGACTATATCCCTAATAAATATGGTGGAAGGGAAAACTTAGAGGCTATTGAGTTTTTTAAAAAGCTTAATACAGTAGCTTATACACAATTTCCAGGAATTATGATGATTGCAGAAGAATCTACAGCATGGCCTTGTGTTTCACATCCAGTTGATGAAGGTGGACTTGGATTTGGTTTTAAGTGGAATATGGGATGGATGAATGATTTTCTAAGTTATATGAAAATTGATCCTTATTTTAGAAAATTCAATCACCAAAAGATTACCTTCAGCTTAATGTATGCCTTTAGTGAAAATTTCATTCAGGTGCTATCTCATGATGAAGTAGTTCATGGTAAAAGTTCTATGATTTATAAAATGCCTGGAACTGAGTGGGAGAAATTTGCCAACCTAAGAGCAGCATATGGATACATGTATATGCATCCAGGTAAAAAGATGCTATTTATGGGAAATGAATTTGCTCAGACTACAGAATGGAATGAAGACAGAGAGTTAGATTGGAATCTTTTAGAGCATCAATCTCATGAGCAGATTAGGAAATTTGTGAAAGAACTTAATAAATTTTATAAAAAAAATAAAGCTCTTTGGGAAATAAGAAATGGCTATGAAAATTTTGAATGGATTGATTGTGATAATAAGGAGCAAAGTATTCTTTCTTTTATTAGAAGAGGGCCGTCTGTAAAGGATGAACTTCTTATTATAATTAACTTTACACCTGTTATATGGAAGGATTATCGTGTAGGAGTACCTAGTTATGCAGAATATATTGAGGTACTTAATAGTGATGCAGTATGCTATGGTGGAAAAGGTATTACTAATGAAAAGGTTAAAGCCACTTTACAACCTTGGCATGGAAGACAACAAAGTATTGCTATCAATATCCCTCCTCTTGGTATGAGTGTTTTCAAAATTAATAGACTTTTAAAGGAACCTGAGATAACTACTCTTAAAATAAAAGGTGAAGTGCAAGCTACAGAGGAAGGAAAGTAAGCACTTACAAGGTCTATTTTAAAAACAGGTCTTGTTTGTTTTAGTAAAAGTCTGGCCATACTCTTAGTAAGTTGTTAAAGGAGGTAAGCCATGTATTTACTAAAGCAATTATCTAGTAATGAGAAAAAGAAAGATAGGATGGAACTATACGAGAAGTGTACTACAGGTTGGATACTAAAGGAGGGCTATTGGGTTACAGGGGCTCAATCTTTTTATCAGCTTTTAAGTCAATACCCTTTTCAGTTAAATTATGCTATACTACAAATAAATCAACCTTACCGCAATCTTCTCTATCATTTTTATCCGCATCTAAAGATAATGCTTGATAAAGAAGCAGTTATTAAAGAGTTTGAGAAAAGAGTAGGAATCACGCGTTGTTTTTATGAAGAAGTAGCAGTTTCTCTTCAAAGTGTGATGCAAGGAGCAACCGGTGATATTCGGCTATTTATTTATGATTTTTATCATCTTTCCTCACCAAAAGACGCTTTTATGTTCTATGAAAATTGGCAACTTCAACTAAATCTGAAAGAAAAATCAGTAATATCTTTTGTACGTTTTATGGAATATTATCTAGAAGAAATACTTAATTACTTTGAGATGAGCAATTGTCTCCCTTGAAGCATTTAACTAAAGAAAGGACAGCTTATGCAAAACTTACAGCACATTTTAAACAATATCAAGGCTCCTTCTACTGAACATGCCAAAGCAGCAGAAGTATATTTAGATGGACTTACCAAACCTGTAGGTTCACTTGGCAAATTAGAAGAGATCTACTATCGCCTTTGTAGTATTCAAAGCAGTCAAAAGTTAAAACTTGATAAAAAGGTAGTTATTATCATGTGTAGTGACAATGGCGTATGTGATGAGGGAATAAGCGAATGCCCTCAGGAAGTAACTGCGACGGTAACTTATAATTTCACAAGAGGGATTACAGGGATTAATCGAATGAGTCATTTTTGCCATTCGGATATATATATTGTCGATATTGGTGTGAAGGGTAAATTAGAACATCCCCTTATCGCTCAAAAAAAGGTAAGAGAAAGCACTGGGAACATGACCAAAGAAGTAGCGATGACAAGAAGTGAAGTCATTCAGGCTATTGAGGTAGGGATTGAAGCGGTTAAAGAGCATGTGGAAAAAGGTTATGAGATATTTGGAACAGGTGAGATGGGGATTGGAAATACAACGACTTCATCAGCTGTACTAAGTGTACTTTTAGATCAAGAGATAGAAGAGGTAGTAGGTAAAGGTGCAGGTGCAAAAGAAGAAACCTTTAAACGTAAGGTAGAAGCCATCAAAAGTGCTATTCATTTACATAACCCTAACAAAGAAGATGTGATAGATGTTTTAAGTAAAGTAGGAGGATTAGATTTAGCTGGTTTGTGTGGTGTTTACTTAGGAGCCAGTTATTATCAAAAACCTGTAGTAATTGATGGTTTTATTGCAGCTGTAGCAGCCTTATGTGCTTATCGTCTTAATCCTTTAGTAGGAGAGTATCTTTTTCCTTCTCATCTTTCAGAAGAAAAAGGCATGCATCTTGTGATGGATGAGTTAAAACTTAAACCTTATTTTGAATTAGGGATGAGACTCGGTGAGGGGACAGGATGTCCCATTACTTTTCAGCTTATGGATATGGCCCATTCTGTACTAACGACAATGGGTACTTTTGAAGAGGCTAATATAGAAAAAGAAGATTATATGGATGTTTGGAAATAAAGGAAATTTTTTATAAAAAGAGCGTATGACTAAGCGAAGAAAATTCGTTTAGTCGTACGCTCTTTTAAGCAAATGAATGGGTAGTAATAAAAAGTCTTGCTTTTTGAAGATGAGCTTTAACTGCTGCTGTACTAGGACCACCTTTTACTGAGCGTCCATTTACACAAGTAGTAAGTGAAATAGCTTCATAGATATCTTTTTCAAAAATAGGATGAATAGATTGATAAATATCGAGTGATAGTTCCTCAAGAGAAGTATCATGAGTTACACAATGTAAAACCAGTTTACCAATAACTTCATGAGCATCACGGAAGGCAAGTCCTTTTTTTACTAAATAGTCTGCTGCATCAGTTGCATTAGTAAAGCCACCAGAAGCGGCTTTGTACATATTTTGTGGACAAATCTTCATAGTTTTTACCATAGCTGTAAAAATAGGAAGACACATAGTGAGGGTATCAATACTGTCAAAAATACGTTCTTTATCTTCCTGCATATCCTTATTATAGGCAAGAGGAAGTCCTTTCATAGTAGTGAGAAGACTGAGTAAATTGCCATACACACGGCCACATTTTCCACGTACTAATTCAGCGATGTCTGGGTTTTTCTTTTGTGGCATAATGGAGCTTCCTGTACTATAAGCGTCATCGAGTTCAATAAAATGGAACTCATGAGAACTCCATAATATAATTTCTTCACTAAAACGACTTAGATGCATCATTAAGGTAGATAGGCTATAAAGTAAATCGAGGCAGAAGTCGCGATCAGATACACCATCTATACTATTTTCACAAATGCTTTCAAAGGCTAATTGTTCAGCTACAAAATCACGGTCAAGGGGATAGGTAGTCGTTGCTAAAGCACCACTCCCAAGTGGAAGTGAATTAGTAGTGTGATAAGTGAATTCTAAACGTTTATAATCACGTTTAAGCATTTCAAAATAAGCCATTAAATGATGTGCAAAGGTAATAGGCTGTGCACGTTGCAAATGGGTATAACCGGGCATAATCGTTTCAGTATGATCAGTTGCTAGTTCAATCAGTGTATTCATTAAAGTAAGAAGTAATCTTTGAAGTTCCTTAACCTCTTCGCGTACATAAAGGCGGACATCTAGAGCAACTTGGTCATTACGGCTACGCCCTGTATGCATTTTTTTAGCAACATCACCAATACGAGAGATAAGTAATGCTTCAATATTCATATGGATATCCTCCATTTTTTCATTGAAACTTACTTCTCCTTTTTCAATAGCCTCTAAAAGATCCATGAGTCCTTTTTTGATACAGAGGGCTTCTTCCTCTTTGATGATCCCTTGTTTAGCAAGCATGGTGACATGAGCTATACTTCCAATAATATCTTGCTTGTAAAGTCGTTGATCAAAAGAAATAGATGAATTAAAATGATCTGTTAAAGTGTCTGTTTCTTTGGCAAATCTGCCTCCCCACAATTTCATTGGTGACCTCCTTAGGCGCAATTAGTTTTTCTTGTTTTGTGCTTCCATAAGTGCTCTTACACGTAATGGAAGACCATAAAGGGTAATAAAGCCACCAGCATCTTTGTGATCATAAAGATCACCTGTTGTGAAGCTTGCCAAATCTTCACTGTAAAGCGAATAAGGAGATTGAGAGCCTTGTACAATAATATTTCCTTTGTAAAGCTTAAGTTTTACTTCACCTGTTACGACTTTTTGAGTACTCTCTACAAAAGCTTGAAGAGCTTCACGAAGAGGAGTAAACCATTTACCATTGTAAATAAGGTCAGCAAACTCAAGAGCCACTTCTTGTTTGTAACGATAAGTTTCACGATCAAGAGTAAGATGTTCTAATTCTTCATGTGCTTTGTAGAGAATGACACCACCTGGTGTTTCATAAACCCCACGGGATTTCATGCCTACCACACGGTTTTCAACGATATCTTCAATACCAATACCATTAGCTCCACCGAGTTCATTTAATTTTTCAAGTAAGCTAGATGGATCCATAGCCTTGCCATCTAAATGAGTAGGTATTCCTTTATCAAAGGTTAAGGTAATAAGTGTTGCTTTATCAGGAGCTTGTTCTGGAGAAACGCCTAGTTTAAGAAGTGTTTCGTAGTTAGGTGCATTCCAAGGATTTTCAAGTTCTAAACCTTCGTGAGAAATATGCCACATATTGCGGTCACGGCTGTAGCTGTCTTCTTTTTTCATAGGGACTGGAAGATTTCTAGCTTCTAAGTAAGCAATCTCTTCTTCGCGAGAAGAGATATCCCAATACGCCATGGAGCAATGACTTTAAGATGAGGTGCAAGTGCAGCAATACCCAGTTCAAAACGAATTTGGTCATTTCCTTTACCTGTACAACCGTGGCAAATAGCGACAGCATCTTCTTTAAGTGCTACTTTAACTAAAGTTTTAGCAATGACAGCACGCGCAATAGATGTACCAAGGTAATATTTTGATTCATAAACTGCTCCGGATTGAATCATTGGAAAGACATAATCTTTCATAAATTCATCTTTTACATTTTCAACATAAACTTTACTAACCCCCATAGATAAGGCCCTTTCTTCAAGACCTACAAGCTCAGCATCTTGACCAACATTAATGCAAACAGCAATAACATCGTAGTCATAATTTTCTTTAAGCCATGGAATAATAACAGAGGTGTCTAAGCCACCTGAATAAGCAAGTACAACTTTTTCTTTCATAAAACAAATCCTCCTAAACTTAATATATATTAGTGTTTATGCATAATTATACACCTATTTATGTATAATACAATACCTTTTTAAAAAATATTTTAAAATTCCTTGTGTTATTCCTAGTATAAAGCTTTTTCTTCATATTGTATACATCCAATCAGAGTTATAATAGAAATACCTTATTGTAGGTAATATAGAATGTAGGATCAAAAATGTATAGAAAAGTGTGGAACCCTATTGTATAATGATACTATTTGATGAACATATTTGAGGAGGATTTTAGAATGAAAGGCCTATTTGATTTAGATGCACCAGTATGGGTATGGCTGTCAGAAGTAGCAGATGTGATGATACTTTCACTTTATTGGTGGATTTGTAGCATCCCGCTTGTAACTGTTGGAGCTTCGACAACAGCTCTTTATTATGTATTAGGAAAAAAGATGCGTAAAGAGTCAACAAGTATTACAAGAGATTTCTTTTATAGTTTTAAGATGAATTTTAAGCAATCACTTCCTTTAGCTATTATATTTTTAATAGCGGTAATAAGTGGGAGTTTATATGTTTTTATGGCTGTAGATGGGTTACTCAATGATAATCTAAAAGGTGTTATGCGATTTATAGTACCTGTAGGGATGGTATTTATTTTTGAAGCGACACATCTTTCAAGTTATATTTGGGCACTACTATCTCGTTTTCATATGAAAAGTTATACGTTGTTTACAACAGCCTTTGTACTCGTACATCGTCATTTATTGACAACCATTATTTTAACAGTAGCTAAAATAGCAGTTTTATTAGCTATTTTTAAAATGCCATTAATAGTTTTAGTGGCACCAGGAATAAATGTAGCCATTGATTCGTTCTTTGTTCAAGGTATTTTTTCAAGATATTTAGAGGTTGAGGCGACTAAAAACGCACAGGCTGAAGAGTTAGAGGAGGAAGATTATATGGAAACTACCAATGAGCAGCAATAAGCTCATGCTGTGTATCCAAATTTAAAATTCTTCCACAAGATAGGTATGGATAAGAAGAATATTCATACACTAGTTAAGGGAAACTACCCATTTTTAGAGAAAGAGGTGTAGAAAAAATGGAACTAGTATTAAATATTTTTGTAGTTATTATGTTAGTAAGTTTATTTAATTTAATACGTTATATGTTAAAAATAAGAAAGATTTTAAAGATGAATAAGGATAACCCTAATATACAAGGGATTAGTATTATAAACGGTGAGATTAAAGTGATTGAGAAAATACCAACTCCTTCAGAAATAACTAGAGAATTGGTTGTAGACCCTATATGTGGTAAAGAAATAGAAAAAACAGATGCTTATCGCGTGATGCGAGAGGGAAAAGAGCATTTCTTCTGTTCTTGGGAGTGTCGTGAAAGGTTTGTAAAAGAGCATACTTTGGAAGGTAATGAATAATTGCCTTCTTTTTTGTTATAACTTAGGAAGAAGATGTATAATTAAAGAGGAAAAAAGTAGGGAGGTAGTAGGATGAAGGCTGAGATTATTGCTGTAGGAAATGAAATTGTAACGGGGCATACAGTAAATACAAATGGAAGTTTTATTGCAAAAGCCTTACAGACCATAGGAGTCATGACTTATTATCAAAGTGCTGTAGGGGATGAACAAGCAAGCATTCAAGAGGCATTAGAGCTAGCACTTAGGCGTAGTCAACTTATTGTATTTACAGGTGGATTAGGGCCTACAGAAGATGATTTAACAAAAGAGGCAGTTTGCCGTTATTTAAAAAGACCTATTAAAGAAAGTGTAGACTGTCTTTTAGGGATGCAAAATTACTTTAACCAATTGGGGATAGAGATGACAGACAATAATAAAAAACAGGCAGCTTTTCCAGAAGGAGCCTATTTATTAACCAATAATCATGGGACAGCGCCAGGATGTATTTTAAAGGTAGAAGATTGTTTTATAGTACTTTTACCAGGGCCTCCTAAAGAGATGAAGCCAATATTAGAGGGAGAGGTATTACCTTATTTTCAAAAGCAACTTAAAAAAGGTATATATACCTTAGATATACGACTTATGGGGATTGGTGAAAGTGCACTTGCTGAAAAAATAGCACCTTATTTGGGTGAATTTACTACAGTCAATGTAGCTACTTATGTGGGAAATTATGAGGTTATTGCGCGTATAACAGGACAGGGTAAAACAGTGAAAGAAGCTAAAGAATATGCAGAAAATATGAAAAATAAACTCTTTTCTTGTTTAGAGGATTATATTATTGGATATAATGAAGATAGTTTAGAAGAATCACTGTTAAAGCTCCTTCAAAAGTATCACTACACCATTGCTACGGTTGAGTCTTGTACGGGTGGTTTACTAGCAGGGACATTGATTAATTGTAGTGGTGTCTCTGCTCACTACAAAGAGGGATTCATTACTTATAGTAATGAGGCAAAAGAAAAATATGTGGGGGTAAGGACAGAAACGCTTTGCCTTTATGGGGCAGTAAGTAGGCAGACAGCAAAGGAAATGGCAGAGGGAGTAAAAGCTAAGGCAAATGCCTATATTGGTTTGGCTACAACAGGTATTGCAGGTCCAGAGGGAGGCACGCCTGAGAAGCCTGTTGGACTTATTTATGTGGGAATGGCCATAGGTGATGAGACTTATGTAGAGGAGCTTCATCTTAGTGGAACACGGCAAGAAATAAGAGAACAAACAGTGAAAAAAACGCTTCATGCACTCTTTAAGCGCTTAAGACAAATTTAGCTTGCTATTAGCAGAAAAGTTAGGTATAATAGATACAGAACAAATGTTCGATTAATAAAGAGGTGATAGATAATGAATACAGAATCAAAAAAAGCATTAGATGCAGCGATTTCACAAATACAAAAGCAATTTGGTAAAGGTTCTATTATGAAGCTAGGGGAAGCTACTGATACAAATATTTCAACCTTCCCTACGGGCTCTCTGAGCTTAGATATTGCTCTTGGTGTGGGGGGAGTACCAAGGGGGAGAATTATAGAAGTCTATGGACCAGAGTCTTCTGGCAAGACTACTGTTACGTTGCATATGATTGCAGAGGTGCAAAAATGTGGTGGGATTGCAGCGTTTATAGATGCAGAGCATGCTCTAGATCCTGCATATGCAAAAAAGTTAGGTGTAGATATTGATGAACTTTATATTTCGCAACCAGATAATGGTGAACAAGCCCTTGAGATAGCAGAGACCATGGTACGTTCAGGTGCTATTGACTTAGTTATTGTTGACTCCGTTGCTGCTCTTGTTCCCCGAGCAGAGATTGAAGGGGATATGGTGATTCTCATATGGGTCTTCAAGCAAGATTAATGTCTCAAGCCCTTCGTAAACTTACAGGTGTTGTGAATAAATCCAAATGTACCGTTGTTTTTATTAATCAGCTTCGTGAGAAGGTAGGGATTACCTTTGGAAGTAATGAGACAACAACAGGAGGGCGTGCTCTTAAGTTCTATGCATCTGTACGTTTAGATGTACGTAAGATTGAAACTTTAAAGCAAAATAATGAGTTTATTGGAAGTCGTACACGTGTAAAAGTTGTTAAAAATAAAGTAGCTCCACCTTTCCAACAAGCAGAATTTGATATTATGTATGGAGAGGGGATTTCTAAAGAAGGAGATGTCTTAGACCTTGCTTCTAATATTGATATTGTTAATAAAAGTGGGGCATGGTATTCCTATGGTGACGTTCGTCTAGGGCAAGGGAGAGAAAATTCTAAAATCTATTTAAAAGAACACTCAGAGCTTCTTACAGATATTGAAAATGAAGTAAGAAAACATTATGGGATTAAAGAAGCAGAAGTTGGGGCAGGGGTTAAGGTTGAAGAAAATTTATCTCTATTAGATGAAGGAGAAGAGTAGATAGGTAGAGCGAAAGCTCTACCTTTTATTTGATTATTTATTTTAATTTACAAAAGTGAAAATTTATTCATAATATATGGGAATCTGAGGTTGCCCTATGCTTGACAGCATTTTTAAAAAGTTATACAATTATGATGTTATTTGCACATTCAAAAACTATAGGGAGGTGGTAATATAAAGAGTATAGTTATTATTGTGATCGTAGCCATTGTACTGATCGTACTTGTTGGAATAATAGCCTTTTCTAGTGGCGTATTGTATAGAAAACGTATCGCTGAAGCACTCATTGGTTCAGCAGAAGAAAAGTCACGAAAAATTATTGATGATGCGATTAAAACTGGGGAAGCTAAAAAGAGAGAAATGCTTTTAGAAGCTAAAGAAGAAAACATTCGTGTAAAGAATGAATTAGACAAAGAAGTAAGAGAAAGAAGAACAGAGCTTCAGCAGCTGGAAAAAAGACTTCTTCATAAAGAAGAAACCTTAGATAAAAAGACTGTTGTTCTTGAACAAAAAGATGACCAATTACAACAAAAGTTAGACAAGTTAGATAAGACTAGGGCAGATATTGACAACCTTCGTAATAAGCAGCTAGAAGAACTAGAAAGAATTTCAGGATTAACTTTAGGAGAAGCTAAGGAATACCTCCTAAAAACAATTGAAGAAGAAGTAAAACATGAATCAGCTATTTTAATCAAAGATATTGAAGCTAAGACAAAATTAGAAGCTGATAAGAAAGCAAAAGAAATCCTTACTAATGCTATTCAGAAATGTGCAGTAGATCATGTAGTAGACACAACAGTTTCAGTTGTGCCATTACCAAATGATGAAATGAAAGGACGTATCATTGGTCGTGAAGGGCGAAACATTCGTACTCTAGAAACGTTAACGGGTATTGACTTAATTATTGATGATACACCTGAAGCAGTTATTTTATCTGGGTTTGATCCGATTCGTCGTGAAGTAGCAAGAGTTGCTTTAGAGAAGTTAATTGTAGATGGACGTATTCACCCTGCTCGTATTGAGGAGATGGTAGAAAAAGCAAGAAAAGAAGTAGAAGTTCTTATTCGTGAAGAAGGAGAAGCAGCTACTTTTGAGACAGGTGTACATGGTTTGCATCCTGAACTTGTTCGTTTATTAGGTAAAATGAAATTTAGAACCAGTTATGGTCAAAATGTATTAAGACATTCTATTGAAGTATCTAATTTAGCAGGACTTATGGCAGGAGAGTTAGGTTTAGATATTCGCTTAGCTAAACGAGCTGGATTGCTTCATGATATTGGTAAGTCAGTAGATTATGAAGTAGAAGGTTCTCATGTAAGTATTGGAGCTAATTTATGTAGAAAATATGGAGAGAATCCTCTTGTTATTAATGCAGTGGAAGCGCACCATGGAGATGTGGAACCAGAGACTGCAATTGCTGTCATTGTACAAGCTGCCGATACCATTTCAGCAGCACGTCCAGGGGCAAGAAGAGAAACTCTAGAGACATATATTAAACGTCTTCAAAAATTAGAAGAGATTGCAACTTCCTTCAAGGGAGTAGAAAAATCTTTTGCGATTCAAGCAGGGCGTGAGGTTCGCATTATGGTTGTACCAGAAGAAGTGGATGATAATGGCTTAGTGCTTTTAGCAAGAGATGTAACAAAACAAATTGAAAATGATTTAGAATATCCGGGTCAAATCAAAGTAAGTATTATTCGTGAGACACGTGCTACTGAATATGCAAAATAAAAGCACAGGACAATATCCTGTGCTTTTTTGATGTTAAATTTAAGATTAATAGGATAAAAAAGTGGAAAAATAAGAGTAAGCATTCTAATTATAAAAATAAATGCGAACAAAAATATAAATTAAAGCTATAATGTTCGAAAAATCTTGTAAAGTAACTAAAATTTCTTTATAATGAAGACATAAATTAAAAGAGTGAAAGGATTGAGCCCATGAGAGATTCTTATAAAAGCCCTTTAGAAGGCAGATATGCAAGTAAAGAGATGCTTTATCTATTTTCAGAGGAGAAGAAATTTAAAACTTGGCGTAAGCTATGGGTAGTATTAGCTGAAACGGAAAGAGAATTAGGTTTAGCTATTACGAATGAGCAGATAGAAGAACTAAAACGTTATCAAGAGGATATAAATTATGAAGTGGCTGAGGCCTGGGAAAAAAAAGTAAGACATGATGTAATGGCTCATGTACATGCCTATGGAGAGCAAGCGACTCAAGCTATGCCTATTATTCACTTAGGGGCAACGAGTTGTTATGTAGGTGATAATACGGATCTAATTATTATGTATGAAGCACTAGAATTGTTACGTGTGAAATTGATAAATGTTATGGATAAGTTAGCACATTTTGCTGATAAGTATAAGGGACTTCCTACTTTAGGATTTACCCACCTTCAACCTGCACAGTTAACTACCGTGGGTAAAAGGGCAACTTTATGGCTTCAAGATTTATGGCTAGATTTGCAAGAAGTAGAAGCAGTATTAGCTAAAAAAAGGTTACGTGGTGCTAAAGGGACAACAGGCACTCAAGCAACCTTCCTTACCTTATTTGAAGGAGATTATGAGAAGGTAAAAGCTTTAGATAAGAAGATTGCTGAGAAACTAGGTTATGAGGAGGTTTATGCTGTGACAGGACAAACCTATACTCGTAAATTTGACTCTATTGTTTTAAATGTTTTAAGTCAAATTGCACAATCTGCCTATAAGTTTAGTAATGATATTCGTATCTTACAACACTTAAAAGAAATTGAAGAACCTTTCGAAAAAAATCAAATTGGATCCTCTGCTATGGCTTATAAACGCAATCCTATGCGTACAGAAAGGATCTCTTCACTTGCACGTTATGTAATTTGTGATACTCTTAATCCAGCTATTACAGCATCTACACAATGGTTTGAAAGGACACTAGATGACAGTGCAAATAAGCGTATTGCTGTATCAGAAGCTTTTTTAGCAGTGGATGCTATTTTGGAAATTTACTTAAATGTTTCTTCTAATTTAGTAGTTTATCCAAAAGTTATTGAAAAGCATATTATGGCAGAACTACCTTTTATGGCTACAGAGACAATTTTAATGGAAGGTGTAAAACGTGGTGGAGATAGACAAGAGTTACATGAACGTGTACGCGTTCTTTCTATGGAAGCTGCAGCTGAAGTAAAAGAACAAGGTAGAGCAAATGATTTGATCGAGCGTATCATTCAGGATGGTACCTTTAAAATGAATGAAGAAGAACTGTACAAGATTTTAAAACCAGAGAACTTTATTGGGTGCGCAGCACTTCAAGTAGACGACTTTTTGCAAAATATAATTTATCCTATTTTAGAGAGTAGTCGAGAAATATTAGGTGTTCAGGGTGAAGTGAGAGTTTAAGTTTGGCTTGATAGAATTTAAAAAGAGGGTACATCCCAATAAGATGTGCCCTCTTTTGATAAAGTTAATTTGAATTAAGAACTTCTTTGATGCCTTTAAAAGTACCTAAAAAGTTAATAGCATCGGAAGGAAGGACAAGTTTACTTGATTCACCCTCTGCAATTTTTTCAAGAGCTTCCATTGAACGAATGGCAAGAATATTTTCGTCTATACCAGAATCTTTAATAGCTGTAAAAACAGCTTTAAGACCTTCCCCTTTAGCTTCTTGAAGCTTTAATATAGCAGCAGCTTCACCTTCAGCTCTCAAAATATCAGCTTGTTTTTGTCCTTCAGCAGCACGAACAAGAGCTTCTTTTTTTGCTTCGGCACTTAAAATTGTAGCTTCTTTTTCTCCCTCAGCTTGAAGAATAGCAGCTTTCTTCTGACCTTCAGCCGTTAAAACAGCTTCGCGACGTTGGCGTTCAGCTCGCATTTGTTTTTCCATAGCTTCTTGGATATCTTTAGGTGGAAGAATATTTTTAAGCTCCACGCGGTTGACACGAATTCCCCATTTATCCGTAGCTTCATCTAGGATGACGCGAAGTTTTGTATTAATGACATCTCTTGAAGTGAGTGTTTCATCTAAATCTAATTCACCAATAATGTTACGTAAAGTAGTAGCAGTAAGATTTTCGATAGCACTAATAGGGTTGGCAATTTCGAAAATATAGTATACAGGGTCTGTGATTTTATAATAAACAACTGTATCAATTTGCATAGTGACGTTATCTTTGGTGATAACAGGCTGTGGTGGGAAATCAATAACCATTTCACGTAAATCTACCTTTTTATAAATTGTTTCGATGAAGGGAATAATAAAATTTACTCCTGTTTCTGCACGACGATTAAATTTTCCCAGACGCATAACAATACCAACGGTGGACTGTTTGATGATTTTGATAGAACTAAAAGTAAGAATAAGTATAAAAACGACAATAAGAATAATTAGAGCGAACATATTTTAAACCTCCTGATTAATAATAGGTGAAACAATAAGTTTGACACCCTTTACTGCGTTAATGGTTACTAAAGTTTCCTTAAGGATGGGTTCTCCTGTGGTGGAGATAGCCGTCCAAACTTCACCATCAAGTTTTACTAAACCATTTTCTAAATTATCTTTTCCAATGGCTTGAATAACAATTCCTTTTTTTCCAATAAGTCCGTCAATGTTAGTTGCTACGGTTGGGGGTTTGTTAAGTTTTTTGACTACACGTTTTGTAAGCGTAAGAAGTAACGTAAGTGATACAACGATGAAAACAAGACTTTGCCAAATAAAATTTGAAGTAACTAATGATGTGATGAGTGCAGCAATTGCTCCAGCAGCAAACCATATAAGGAAAAAACCACTATAAAGTATTTCGGCTACACTGAAGATAATGCCTACAACAAGCCATAAAATCCACATAACACTCCTCCTTATAAAATGAACTTGTTATAAAATAGTATACCATAGAATACGAAAAAAGAAGAAAAAATATTACTAGCTTTACTGGATATGCTATAATAAATAAAAAATAAAGATTGAAGGATGTGAAAAAGTGAGCATATTAGGATTTATTGGTATTGGAAATATGGGGGGCGCTATGGCTAGTGCTATAGCGAGTAGTGGAGAAAAAAGGTTATTTGTTTATGATACTTATGAAAAAGCTTATGATAAATTTTCAGGAATGACAAATGTGAAAAAAGCTCAAACAATTAAGGAGCTAGTGGAACAAGTAGATTACATTATATTATCGGTTAAACCACAATATTATGGATCAGTTTGTGAACAAGTAAAAAAAGTACTACGTCCAGAACAGATTATCATAACTGTTTCTCCAAGTCATAGTATTGAGCAAATGAAGATGTTATTAGGAGAAGGAGTGAAGATTGTTCGTACGATGCCCAATACCCCTGCTCTTATAAATGAAGGAATTACTGCTTATTGCTATCAGCAAGGAGAAATTTCTGAAGAACAGAAGGGGCAACTATTAAAGTGGTTAGGAGCTTTTGGAGTAGCAGTGGAAGTGGAAGAGAAACTAATGTCAGCAGTAGTTGCGACAACAGGAAGTTCACCAGCATATGGTTATTTGTTTATTGAGGCTATGGCAGATGCAGCAGTAAGCTTAGGTATTCCACGCGCTATGGCTTACAATTTATCAGCAATGGCCATTAAAGGAGCATGTGAAATGGTGCTTCAAACGGGCAAACATCCAGGGGAATTAAAAGATGCGGTAACCTCTCCGGGTGGAACAACCATACGAGCTGTTACGAAGCTCGAAGAATGTGGTTTTAGAAATAGTGTAATACAAGCCATGTTTGCGTGTTATGATAAGGCAGAAGAAATGAAGAAGCAATAGCAAAAAGTACATTTTACCCTATAAGTTCTAAAAAAGGAAATTACATCATAGTTTGATGTAAGACAAGCTAATTTTAAGGAGAGGGTAAGATGCGTATGAATACAAGAATTAAGTGGAGAATGCAGTATATTAAGCTAGAGTTAGTAGAAGTCATTTTTGTATTAAGTGTTGTATTAGGGAGCTGTTATGCTTTGATGATGCAGCAGGAAAGGGCTACTTTATTTGTATTGCTAAATGACTTCTTTAGAGGAAATACACAAGGCAAATTAGAGAATATACAAATAGTTAAAATAGTGTATCATTACTGTATACAGCTGTTTATGATTTGGCTAATGGGGCTTTTTACGTTAACGCTGCCATTAGCTTTATTTTTGTTAGGTAGTATGATATTTTCTTATGCTTATACTATTACAGTTCTTTTATTAGGATATGGAGGAATGGGTTTAGCATTAAGCATAATTCATTTTGGTATACAGGGTACATTGCTTGTTGGTATAGGGATAATAATTGGAAAGGAAGCTATAAAAAATAGGCTTCAATTTGATAAAATGTTAGTGCAAAATTATTATTGGCTACTTCTACCTGTTTTTTTAGGAAGTTGTCTTATTGCGGGAATAGAAATGGTTAAAATTTGTAAATTTAGCTATATTATAGAATTATTAAATAAATAAAAGTCTTAATTTGTTTAAAAGCAGTCATAAAATCATCATATATACATATTAGAATTATAAAATAAAACAATATTTGTTAAAATTCATAGTTAATTTTAAAATATTTAGACAAAATACACAATAAGATTCCTAAGGTTACAATAAAACCAAAAAGAAGAAGCTTTCAAGCAGTGAAGCTTTTTATCAATATTTATTGATTTATATATAATATAAATATATAATTAATATACTGTTATAAATGTTACTTTAAGTGTACTAAATGTAGATTTTTAAACTTTAATGAGATAGATAGTGAATATAGGGGGGAAAAAGGTGGAATTATTTTCAGACATTAACGTCATGAATAGGGCACTGGATGCTACGGTTTTGAAGCATACTGTGATTAGTAATAATATTAGTAATGTAGATACTCCGGGATATAAGAGGCAAGATGTAGAATTTGAGAGATTACTTGCTCAAGAAATAAATAAAAAGGGTATAAATAATTTGAATGAAACAGAGCTTAAACCACGTGTTTATGAGGATAAGAGTGGATATAGTTATCGTCTAGATGGTAGCAATGTGGATATTGATACAGAGATGGCAGAAGAAGCGAAGGTTGTAGCACGCTATAATGTTTTAACAGTTCGTGCGGCAGCACAACTCAATCGATTTAAAACAATCTTACAAACCTTGAAGTAATGAGGAGGAGTTAAAATGAGTTTTTTTGGATCTATGGATACATCTACATCTGGCTTAACCGCTCAAAGATTAAGATTAGATATTATTTCACAGAATATTGCTAATGCTAATACAACAAGGACACCAGAGGGAGGACCTTACAGGAGGAAAACTGTTTTATTTGAGTCAATTACTAACCAATCTAATAATTTTGGTGATATACTCAATCAAAAGATTAACTCTCAAAATAATGGAGTAAGGGTTTCGCAAATTGTAGAAGATAACAGTCCTTTTCCAGTTGTTTATGACCCCACACATCCAGATGCAAATGCGCAAGGGTATGTGGAACAGCCTAATGTCAATATAGTAACAGAAATGGTGAATATGATTTCAGCCAGCCGCTCTTATGAAGCCAATGTAACAGCTTTTAATAATATGAAGAGTATGATAAATTCAGCATTAGCTATAGGTAAATAATATTAGGGGGATTAAAAATGATTGAGGCGATTCAAGCACTTCAAAGTGCTTCTATAGGAACTGAGAAGGTAAATAAAGCAGCAACATTAACCAGTGATACAAGTTTTATGGATGCACTAGATGCAGCTAAAAAGTTAATTCAAGCTACTAATGAAAGTGAACAAGAGGCTAAGGTGTTAACCTATGACTTTTTAACAGGTAAAAATGATAATATACATAGTTTACTCATTGCGCAAGAAAAATCCTCTATTATGCTAAATTTTACTTTACAAGTTAGGAATCAACTAATTGATGCATATAAGGAAATTATGAGATTGAATATCTAGTTACCTACTTCAAATAGAGAGATGAGGTGGATAAATGCAAGAAACATTGAAACAGATGTCGAGTCAGGTAACGGAAAAATGGAATAATTTGACTCAATCTCAGAAGATAAGGATATATATTGGAATAGCAGCATGTATAGTTGCTATTGTAGCTGTAGCATTTATGCTACGCCCTAAAATGAGAGTATTATGCTCAGATGTAGATGCTAAATCAGCAGCAGATATTACCAATGTACTTACAGAGAGGAAAATTGAATATAAATTAAATCCAGAGGGAACTACCATAGAAGTTGATGAAAAAGACTACAGTGCAGCCCGTATGGCATTAGCAGAAGAAGATGTGCCTAAAGTAGGCTATAGTTTTAGTGATGCTATGGCTAACTCTATGTCTACTACAGAAAATGATAAGAAGGTTAAATTAGATGAATATAATCGGGTTGACCTAGAAGAAAGTTTAGAGACAATTGAAAATATAAAATCAGCAAAGGTAAAGCTAGTTATTCCGCAAGAAAAAAATTCTTTTCTGCAATCTAAGCAACAAAGTAGTGCAAGTGTTATATTGAATCTGGCAAATCCATTAACTTCAAAACAAATAGAAGGGATTGCAAGATTAATTGCAAGTAGTGTGCAAAATTTAGATACTAAAAATATTACCATATTAGATACTCAAGGTAATAATTTGTACAGTGGGGCTGATGAACAGAGCTTTAGCCTAAGCAAGCAGCAAGAACATAAACAAGCTGCCGAATATGAGATAAAAAATAAAGTAAATGAACTATTAGGTGCTATGTATAGTGATGTACGGATTAGTGCAAACCTTATTTTTGATTATGATCAATATGAAGAAGTCAGTGAAAGCTATACACCACAATTTGAGGATGATCCAAGAGGAATTATCCAAAGTGAAACAGTAAGTAGTGCCTCTTCAACTAATACACAAAATGGAGATGAGCCAGGCGTAGCGAATAATGGCGGTGATGCACCAACTTACCAAATGGGAGATGGTGGAACGGGTACAACGAAAGAAAGTAACAAACAGGTAACTTATGTAACAGATAAAAAGGTAGCTACTTCGATTAAGAATGTAGGTGAACCTGATTTAAAAGCCTCTTCTTTAGCAGTCAATCTATTTAAAAATAAGATTTATAATGAAGAAGACTTAGAGAAAACTTTAGGGACCATGACTTGGAAAGAATTTAAAGAGCAAAATAGTCAGCAGGTTCCTTTAGCAGTAGATGAAAACTTGATAGCTTCTATTCAAAGTGCAACAGGGATTGAACAAGTGACGGTGCAATGTTATGAGAATCCTATTTTTATTGATAAAGAAGAATATAGTATTGATTATAAAGACTACTTACCATTTATACTTATTTTACTTGTACTTCTCCTTGTTGTTGTAGTTGTTATGAAATTTAGAAAACAAGAAGAAGTGGTAGAGATTGAACCCGAGCTAGAAGTAGAAGAAATGCTTAAGACAGCTAAAGAAGAAGTAGAGCTTGAGGAAATTGAGTTAAAAGAAGTACTAGAAACAAAACGACAAATTGATAAATTTGTAGATGAAAAACCAGAAGCGGTAGCAAACTTATTACGCAATTGGTTAACTGAGGAAGAGTGGGAGTGATGAGTTTGGCAAAAGGTGAATACAATAGCAAACAAAAGGCTGCAATGTTACTAATTGCTTTAGGTCCGGAAAAATCTGCAAAGATTTTTAAGTATTTAAAAGAAGAAGATATTGAACAGCTAACCTTGGAAATTGCTAGTATTCGAGCAATTTCTCCTAAGGCAAAGGAAGAGGTGCTTCGTGAATTTTATGAGATGTGTTTGGCACAAGAGTATATTGCAGAGGGTGGTATTGGCTATGCTAAACAATTGCTAGAACAAGCATTAGGAGCTGATAAGGCAGTTGAAGTGATTAATAAGTTAACTGTTTCTTTACAGGTAAGACCTTTTGAGTTTGCAAGAAAGACAGATGCTGCTCAGCTTGTAAACTTTATCCAAAATGAACATCCCCAAACAATCGCTTTAATTTTATCTTACTTAAAGCCATCACAAGCAGCTCAAATTATACGTTCATTACCATCAGAAATGCAGTCTGATACAGCTCGTAGGATAGCTTTGATGGATCGTGCATCACCAGAAGTGATTAGCCAGATTGAAAAAGAATTTGAAAAAAGACTTTCAACACTTGTTTCAGAGGATTATACAACTATTGGTGGTATTGATTCCATCGTAGATATTATCAATCAAGTTGATCGTGGGACAGAGAAAAATATTATGGAAAACTTAGAGATTGAAGATCCGGAATTAGCTGAAGTTATTAAAAAACGTATGTTTGTGTTTGAGGATATTACCACTTTGGATAATAAATCTATACAACGTGTTCTTAGAGAAGTGGATAATCATCAGCTAGCTATTGCACTTAAAGGGACAGGTCAACAAGTTAAAGATGTCATCATGAGTAATATTTCTAAACGACTTGCAGCTATGATTGAGGAAGACTTAGAATACATGGGACCAAAGCGTGTTAAAGAAATTGAGGATGCGCAGCAGAAGATTGTTAATATTATACGTAAGCTAGAGGATGCGGGAGAAATTGTCATATCACGTGGAGCAGGAGATGAGGTCATTGTCTAGTATCATAAAAGGGGGACGTGTTCGTAACCAAACAGTTATTGCTTTAAAGGATAGAAGCGAAACAAACTATGTAGCTTCTTATATGGATAATGATGAAAATCAAAACAATATGGGACAAGAAGAAAGAGAGCAAAGTTGGGAAAAACATATCCAAAATATGCTTCGAGAGGCACAAATAAATGCAGAGAAAATAATAGAAGAAGCGAATCGTCAAAAAGGCGTTATCATTAATGAGGCATTACAAGAAGCTGATCAAATCATTGAAAAGGCTATTCAAAGCAAAGAAGAAATTCTCAAAGAGGGCGAAGACTATAAGGAAAATAGGAAGATAGAAGCCAACCAGGAAGCAGAAGTCATTTTGCAAAAAGCTTATGAAGAAAAGGAAGCACTTATTGCAGCAACAGAAGGAGAACTTGTACAGACGCTTTGCAAACTTTTGGATTATCTCATAGGTGAAGAGGTTTATCATCATACGGCATGGCTTACTTGTATTGTAAAACGTATGCTTAGCCATGAAAATTTTGAAGATCAGATACATATAAAAGTATCACCACAAGTTTTAGAACGTCTAACTGAGGAAGAAGAAAAGGCCCTCAAAGCACTTGGTAAACAAGTTGAAATAGAGGCAGATAATCATTTATCCAATACGATTTGTAAAGTAGTGACAGCACAGGGAAGTATTGAGTATGATGTTATTCAAGGTTTAGAACGAGTGATTTCAGAACTTAAGCTTTTACAAAACCTTAATAAGGAGTAATTATGATTGATTTAAAACGCTATACACAGGTAACTAATAAACAATTATGGACTTATACAGGGATGGTTACACGCATTATTGGTATGGGAATTGAGTCTATTGGACCTATTAGTAATATAGGCGATGTCTGTGTGATTGAAACAAAAACTGGAAATAGAGAAGTGTTTGCAGAAGTTGTAGGTTTTAAAGATGAACATGTATTACTGATGCCGCTTGCAGATTTACAAGGTATAGGAGCAGGGTGTAAAGTGAAAAGTTACGGTGATAAACTTTCAGTGAAAGTAGGTTTCGAGCTTTTAGGTCATGTAGTAAACTGGCGTGCTGAACCTTTAACTGGTGAAGAGTTGCACTGTGAGATAAGTGTACCCATGGATAATGAAGCTCCAAATCCTTTAACACGAAATAGAATAAAGGAACAATTATACCTAGGAGTTAAAGCTATTGATGGCATGCTATCAGTAGGAAAAGGTCAACGTATTGGTATATTTGCTGGGAGTGGAGTAGGCAAAGTACTTTGATGGGAATGATTGCACGAAATGCGCTTTCTGATATTAATATTATCGCTTTGATAGGAGAGCGAGGGAGAGAGTTAAGAGAATTTATTGAAAAGGATTTAAAGGCAGAAGGATTAGCACGTTCTATTGTAGTTGTAGCAACTTCTGATCAACCAGCTCTTATTCGTTTAAAAGCTGCAATGACTGCTACGGCTTTAGCGGAGTATTTTAGAGATCAAGGGAAGGATGTTTTACTTTTAATGGACTCTTTAACACGTTTTTCTATGGCTCAGCGTGAGATTGGATTAGCTACAGGAGAACCACCCGTTTCACGTGGCTATACTCCTTCTGTATTTGCAGCTCTTCCAAAGCTATTGGAAAGGGCCGGTTACTCCGATAAAGGTAGTATAACAGGTATGTATACTGTTCTTGTAGATGGTGATGACTTTAATGAACCGATTACAGATACTGCTAGAGGAATATTAGATGGGCATATTGTTTTATCGAGAAAGTTAGCTAATAAGGGACATTATCCTTCAATAGATGTATTAGCAAGTATATCCAGGGTAATGGGAGATATAACTTCTAATGAACATAAAGCTTATGCAAGAGAAATTAAGAAGCACTTAGCTATTTATAGAGAATCAGAAGATCTTATCAATGTAGGTGCTTATAATAAAGGAAGTAATATAGAAATCGATAAGGCTATTGAAAAAATAGGACCCATTAATCAGTTTCTTTGTCAAACAGTAGAGGAAAAAATACCTTTTGAAACGACACTGCATACAATGCGTCAAATAGTTAATTAGGTGATACAATGTTTAAATTTGAATTAGAATCTGTGCTTTCTCTTAAGGGGAATATAGAAGATACTAAAAAGAGAGAACTAGGTCTAGCTAATAGGGAGAAAGAAATTTTAGTAAGCCAAAAAGAAGCTCTGTTGAAAGAATACAATTTGGTTTGTCAGAATCTAAAAAAAGAAGCGGGAGAGAATGTTAATATTCAAGCATTAAAGGTTTCACGCATTTATGCAGATTATATGCTAAAAAAAAATACAAGAAAAAAGAACTTCAAATTGAAAAAGCTATAGTAAAGATAGAAGAAAAAAGACAAGAACTTTACGAAGCAGTTAAAGAAAGAAAAATCCTTGAGAATCTTAAAGAACTTAAAAAAGAACAATTTAATGAAGAACAAAGAAAAGAAGAGCAGCTTATTGTTGATGGTATTGTAAGCTATAAGTATAGCACAAGGGAAGGAAGTGAAGGATAAAATGGCTAAGAAGCAAGAGAAAATAAAAGATGCAGAAAATAGGACTAACCCAGGTAAAAAGTTGGGTCCAGATAAGGTAGTACTTGCAGATGCTCCAGATGCTTTCCCCTTATCCAAGAAACGAAAAAAGCACAAGAGTCGGAATAGTAAAATTGTTTTTTTAATTCTTTTACTTGCATTGGTAGGAATAGGATATTCTTTTAGAAAACCTATTAATCAATTTATAGCTCCTAAAGTAGCAGATATCCCTTTTCTAAATAAGCTATTTAAAGAGAAGATAGAGCAAAATCCTTATGTAGATCTAAATAAAGATACACTTATTCGGGAATTGGAGCAAAAAAAGTTAGAGATTGAAACGCTTAATCAACAAGTAAGTTTAAAAGAACAAGAAATAACAAGCTTACAAGCTAAGATTAAAAATCTTCAAGAATATGAAGTTAAATATGATGATTTCCTAAAGCAAAAAGAAGAATGGGATGCCCAAATTGCTCAAACAGATAAAAATTTATTTATTAGTCAATTTGAAAAAATGTATCCTGATATAGCTCAAAAGCTTTATCAAGATATTAAGATAGATATAATAACTACAAAAGAACAGAAAAATTTTAGTAGTATGGTAGCTAACATGGATGAAGAACAAGCTGCTAAAGCTTTAGAAGAGCTTATAAAGACAGATCCAGAACTAGTTAAAGTAGTTGTTAAAGGTATGCAGTCAGAACGTAGATCACTAATACTTAGCAATATGAGTGCTCAAAATGCAGCGCTTGTCATTAAACTTGTATCACCAGAAGAAAATAAAGTAATACAATAAGGGGGGAGAGGAATGGATCATTCAGCGCTTCTAGTATTAACCTCTAACACTGCAGGTGTAGAGCTTAAAAGTACGCATTCAGCATCACGTCCGATGGAAAGCAATAAAAAGGAGAAGGTGAGTTTTGATTCGGCTTTAAATAAAGCAACCAATCTGGATAATAAGAATAAGACTCAAAGTGTTGTAAATGATAAGATAAAGGCTGTAAATAAGAAGAATTCTTTAGAGACAAAGACCACTAAAGAAGAAGAGATACAACCTGACGAAGCAATTCTCTCTCTAATGAGTACTGCGTTACAGGTTCCTGTTGAGAAGTTAATAGAGACATTGCAAACATTAGAGCTAGAGCCAATAGATTTATTGCAGTTAGATCATTTTAAGAATTTTATTGGAGCAATCTATCAAGAAACAAATGAAGGTGAGTTATTATTAGCTAATGTCAATTTGAAAAATATCAGTAAGTTATTTGAAGAGCTTCAAGATTTAGGTGAAAATTTTGAAAATAATATACTTCAAAGTAAAGTAATTGAAACGGAAGAAGGAAGCTTTTTAGTAGAGGAAAAAATAATAACTGACAAAGTCGTGGATACTCAAGTAACAGCTTTGGATAAAGGGGAGGAAGATAGTTTAGTACAACAAGTGGTAGACGTGATAGAAGGAAATGAACAAGCTGTGAATGAGAAAGGACTTATGCTTCAGGAAACGATAGCTAACTTAGAAGTTGCTGCCCAAGGAGGAGAAAAAGATAATGAGCAAGTAGCAGCAAATCATACAGATGGAAATCTAGAAGAGACTTTTCTTAATTTAAAGGAGTTTGGTTTAGGACTTAGTGTGCCTATACAAGGCTTTACTCACAGCTTTCAAATAAAAAATGGAGAAGGTCAACTAGCAACTAATTACTTGAATGAAGCGATGAGAGAAGCACCACTCACTAATCAAATCATTGATAGGATTGAAATGAAGACTTTTTTAAATACTCAAGAAGTAAATATGCAACTTTCTCCAAAGGAATTAGGCAATTTATCTATTAAGCTTACAGAGACAAATGGGATTCTTGTAGCAGATATAAAAGTTGATAATGACCGTACAAAGGAATTAATTTTAAGTGAAGTAGGTAGGCTTAAAGAAACCTTACAAGAACAAGGACTACAAGTAGGTGAAGTAAAGGTGGATGTAAGACAAAATTCTCATCACTCTCACATGGAAAAACAAAAGCAAAAGTCAACTAGACGTATACAGGAACTTATCCAAAAACATTTATATTCTGAAGAAATAAGTCAAGAGAAAGAGCAAATAAGAGAAAACATTAGCCAAAATCAAGTTGATTATATGGTATAAAGGAGGAATGACTATGAGTACAACTGAGGTAACAACACCCTCAAATCTTGTGACTCCTACAAGTGATTTGTTAAAGGTAGATAGTAAACGGACTATTAATCAAGAATTAGATAAGGATGCTTTTATCAATTTATTAGTAACACAAATGAAGTACCAAGATCCTCTTAATCCTATGGATAATCAAGAGATGATGGCACAGATGGCACAGTTTTCAGCGCTTGAACAAATGATGAATGTAGCTAAGGCAATAGAACAACAATCAGCCCACGCTCTTATTGGACAACAAGTGCAGTATCAATATGAAGATGAGTCAGGGACCACACAATATGCTATTGGTAAGATTGATTATGTGAAAACCCAAAATGGGGAGCAACTCTTTGGAATTGGTGAAAATGAAATTTCTAAGGATGGTATTATTGCTGTAATTGATGCAACTAATATTCAATCTAATACTTCAGCTTTTGATTTGTTAGGAAAAACAGTTCAAGGAGTATTTACTGAGAAAAATGCACAAGGAGTAGAGAGTGAGGTTGTTGTAGAAGGAGAAATACAAGGTATTATCATGAAGTCTGGTTTACCCTACTTAACAATGGGAACTGATAAAAATAAAGTAGAACTTGCTTTTGAAAACATACAAAATATTGTAGAGAAACCAACTTTAACCGGTAGATGGGTTACAGCTACCTATACAGATAAGGAAGGCAAAAAACAAGATATAGAAGGATTGGCAGAATATATTAAGATTACAAAAGATAGTACTTATGTTTATGTGAATGGCCAATTCGTAGATTTTGATGATGTGAAGACGGTTACAAACAAATAATTTGATAAACTAAGAGATAGATTGAGGAGGAAAAATAGTATGATGAGATCCATGTTTTCAGGGGTATCTGGACTTCGTGTGCATCAAACACGTATGGATGTAATTGGTAATAATATTGCCAATGTTAATACAATTGGATATAAGTCACAACGTGTTACCTTTAATGAAGTTTTTTCTCAAACCTTACAAAGTGCAAGTGCAGCAAGTGATGAGACAGGTAGAGGTGGCCTTAACCCTATGCAGGTTGGTTTAGGTGTTAATATTTCTTCTATTGATATGCTTATGACTCAAGGGGCAGCTCAGCGTACAGATAATCCTTTTGACCTTATGATAAATGGAGAAGGATTTATTGTTGTAGGAGATGCGACAGGTAAATATTTCACACGTGCAGGAGCCTTGAGAATGGATGATGAAGGGAACCTTATTATTCCTAATGGAATGAAAGTACAGGGCTGGCCAGCAAGTAAAGATGGAAAAGAAATTACACGTAAAGATGTAGAGCCTCTTAAGCTCAATGATCCAACTACTAAGTTTACATCTCCAGAGGCTACAACAGCTACCTCTCTTTCTGGTAATTTAAATACAGATGATGGTACAGATGGTAAAGGGGTTCCGAGCCAGCTTAAGATGTATGATAGCTTAGGAAATTTATATTCTATCAATGTTTTCTTGAAATATGATGCTGGAAAATGGTCAGTAACAGATCAAAATGGTGAAACAGGTAAGCCCATTATATTAACAGATCAAAATGGTAATACCTATCAAGCAGCACAAGCTACTGAAATATTTCCAAACAATATAGAGTTAGAGTTTGATGCTTCAGGGAAATTAACTACTACAGCTGCTTTTACACTTCCTACAATTGATATGAGTAAAGCACTACTACTAGATGATACAGGAGCAACCACTGCAACGACAGGACCTATAGCTAATATAAGTCAGATTACGATAGATTATAGTGGCTTAACTCAATATGCTTCTAAAACAAATGTCAACACCAAAGTAGGTGATAAGGATGGGAAGAATGCTGGTAAAGCAGCTGGAACAATGAGTGGTTATGATGTAGGCACAGATGGTAAAATTACTGCTTATTATAGTAATGGAGATAGACGTCTTCTTGGGCAGATTGTAGTGGCTCAGTTTGATAATCCAGCTGGGCTTGAGAAGAATGGTGATAACCTGTATACGGCAACAGCTAACTCAGGAGACTTTGATAATGTAGGTAAAGTAGGGAATTTTCAAGCAGGTGTTTTAGAGATGTCTAACGTAGACTTATCCAGTGAATTTACGGATATGATTGTCACACAAAGAGGTTTTCAAGCTAACTCGCGTATTATTTCTGTGTCAGATGAAATGCTTCAAGAGTTAACAAACCTTAAACGTTAAGAGAGTTAGGTGAAATACATGATTACAGTTACAAGGCTTAATCACCAGGAGCTTACGCTAAATTCAGATTTAATAGAGACACTGGAGCAAACACCAGATACGGTGATTACGATGACGACAGGTAATAAATTTATTGTGATAGAAAGTACAGCAGAGATCATAAAGAGAATTATAGATTACAAGAGGAAAATTCTACAGGTAGTAGAAGAGTAGGAGGGGAAGGAAATGGATATAGCAACAGTCATTGGGTTAGTATCCGGAACTGTATTCATTCTATTATCTATTGTTTTTTCAGGAGGGCGATTAGGGCTATTTGTTGATATTCCCTCTGTAATGATTGTTTTTGGAGGAACATTGGCAGCGTTACTTGTATCCTATCCTTTAAAACGATTTTTAGCGGCATTAAAAACAGTAAAGCATGCATTTTCTAGTAAAGAGTCAGATCCTACTGCTGTTATTACTCAAATTAATGAATTAGCTCTTGCAGCACGAAAAGAAGGCTTATTAGCTCTAGAAGAAATTGCTCAAGGAATGGATGATGCTTTTTTACAAAAAGGTATTCTTCTTATAGTAGATGGTACAGACGCAGAGTTGTTACGTAGTATTCTTGAAACAGAAATTGCATTTGTAGAAAATAGGCATAAGGATAATCAAGGTTTTTGGGCAACTGTAGCAGAATTGGGACCTGCATGGGGAATGATTGGTACACTTATCGGCCTTATTGCCATGTTGGATTCATTAGATGACCCTACCACAATAGGACCTAAAATGAGTGTTGCTTTAATTACAACATTATATGGTTCATTATTAGCTAACTTTTTTGCTACTCCCGTTTCAAGCAAATTAAAGGGAATTAGTGATCAAGAAGTATTACATAAACAAGTTATGATAGAAGGACTTTTATCAATACAAGCAGGTGAGAATCCTCGTGTAATAGAAGAAAAGTTAAAAGCATTTTTATCTCCAGCTATGCGTAAAAACTTTGAAGTTCCTAAGAATGAAGAAGAATAGGTAGGTGGAAAAGTGAAAAAGAAAGAAGATGAACCTAAAAAGGGCGCTCCCGCCTATATGAATACTTACGGGGACATGATGACATTATTGCTCACTTTTTTTGTACTTCTTTTCTCCATGTCTACAGTTGATGTAGCAAAGTTTAAAGCACTTGTAGCTTCCTTTGAAGGGGCAGCAGGAATACTTACTGGTGGAGAGACTGTTCAGGAAAACACAAATATGTTAGGAAATGGTATTAATCAATATCCCACTAAAAAGAAGACAAATAATTCAGAAACAGATAATAATGCAAAGAAGGATGAAGGTATTCAAAAGCTTAAAGAGAGTTTACAAACGTATGTTGATGAAAAGAATTTAACTAATAAAGTAGAGATCCAACAAGATGGAGATGAGGTTATCATACGTTTTGATGATATTTTATTATTTGATTCTGGTAAAGCAGATATCAAACCAGGGGCAATCCCGGTATTAAATACATTAGGTGTAAAATTACAAAATTATTTATCTAGTGGATATCGCTTACGTTTTGAGGGACATACAGATAATCGACCTATAAAGACAGCACAATTTAAAAGCAATTGGTATTTATCTGCAGCAAGAGCTATAGCTGTTACAGAATTCTTTGTAAACGAGATGGAATTTAATCCTGCTCATATTTCTACAGAAGGCTTTGGTGAGCATAATCCTATTGCCACCAATAATACACCTGAGGGAAGAGCTATGAATAGACGAGTAGAAATTAAAATAAGTAAAGATAATATAGAGAACTTGGAAAAGTAGGTGATTGAAGTGGACAAAAAATTCAAGATATTTGTTATAGTAACTCTTGCTATACTTCTTATTGCCATTGGTGGATGCACCTTTGTAGTTCTTAACTTAATAAACAAGACTAATAGTGCAGTAAGTGAAGCTGTAAAGGAAGAAAAACCCAAGGAACTTAAAGTTGTAGGACTAGGTGATGCGATTACTGTTAATCTTTCGGATGAATATGGAGAATCTCATGTTATGCGTGTCGTTATTTCATTTGGAGTAGATGAAAAATCAAAAGAATTTAAGAAATTTAATAGTGATGTCACAGAAAAGAATGTAATCATTCGTGATGCTATTATTGATATTATGCGTGAACAAACTTTTGAGATGATGAATAAAAAGGATGGAAAAACAAAGCTCAGTGATGAGGTCAAAACAAAGATAAATAAGCTTTTAGATACAAAGATTATAGAAAAAGTTTATTGCAGTGACTTCTTTATTCAATAAACCGTTACAAAAGGAGGTGACAAAGTGGGAGAGGTACTATCTCAAAGTGAAATAGATGATTTATTTAAAGCCTTGAATACCGGTGAACTTGATGTAAGTGATATGCATGAGTCCAATGAACAAAAACCTATAAAAGCGTATGATTTTGCTAGACCTTCTAAATTTTCTAAAGAGCAGCTACGTACATTGGAGATTATCTTTGAAAGTTATGCAAGGCTAGTATCTACCTACTTATCAGGGCACTTGCGTACAATGGTATCAGTGGAGGTAATGAATTCCGAAGCGGTCACTTATTCAGAATTCTCTAATGCACTTATTAATCCTGTTATTTTAGCTGTAACGGATTTTAGACCATTAAAGGGGTCTATTCTTATGGAATTATCTCCTAATATGGGATATACTATAATAGATAGAGTTTTAGGTGGTAGTGGACAAGGATTAGAAAGAATTAGAGAGTTTACAGATATTGAGCATGTTATCTTAGAAAAGATTTTTCTTCAGTTTGTTCAATTGCTAGTAGAGCCATGGGAAAATGTTGTGGAGCTAGACCCACAGTTAGAGAAGATAGAGACAAACTCACAGGTTGTACAGATTATTTCACCAAATGAAATTATTGCATTAGTTACATTGAATGTTAAAATAGGAAATGTGGCAGGCATGATGAATATTTGTATTCCACACCTTGTTCTTGAATCTATTATGGATAAAATAAACACCAGGTACTGGTTTTCACAGAAAGAGCAAGAACTGGGACCATCTTATGGGAGTTATATTCAGAAGATGGTTGAAAAAAGCCCTATTCCTATTAAGGCAATACTCGGTAAAACCCATATCACTATAGAAGAATTTCTGGAACTGCAAAGGGGCGATATTATCAAATTGGATAAAAGCATTGATGCAGACTTAGATGTATGCGTAGGTAATATTCTGAAATTTAGAGGCATTCCAGGAGAATATAAAAATAAAGTTGCAATAAAAATCAATCAAGTAGTAATGAGGGAGGATGAATAATGGTAGCCGAGATGCTTTCCCAGGAAGAAATTAATGCATTACTAGGAAATATGTCACTAGATGACCCGAGTGAGATAAGTAATGCTTATGATACAAATAATATGAACAATACCAATAGTAATAGTTCAGAAGCTCTTCAAATAGGTTCTGAAGTATTGACACCTGAAGAAATAGATGCTTTGGGAGAAATTGGAAATATTAGTATGGGAACTGCTGCTACAACTTTGTTTACGTTGCTTAATCATAAAGTTATGATTACAACGCCTGTTGTTGAAGCAATGACATGGGACGAATTTTCAGAAATAATCTCTGATGATTTAATTGCTGTATCAGTAGATTATACAGAAGGTTTAACAGGTGCCAATTTATTAATATTAAAAGAACATGATGTAAAAGTTATAGCAGATTTAATGATGGGGGGAACCGGAAGTTATATAGAGGGGCCGATTACAGACCTACATTTAAGTGCTATTGCGGAGTCAATGAACCAAATGATTGGTTCATCCTCTACATCTATGGCTCAAATATTTAATAAAAAAATAGATATTAGCCCTCCACAAGCTATCCGTTTAGGTTCTGATTTAGAGAGTGTTTTTGGACCTAAAGGAGATGTTGTTAAGATCTCCTTTAGACTTCAAATTGAAGAAAACATTATAGATAGTGAACTCATGCAGGTCTTACCTATACAATTTGCAAAAGACCTCATATCAGGTTTATTAGCTTCTACTGAAACTGAAATAGTAATAGAAGAAAAACCAGTAACATCACGAGAAAATCGAACACCAGAGTTAGCACCGCCACCTGTACAACCAACACCAACGCCTACACCTAATTATAGGGAGAGTGATGGACAGCCTTATTATAATCCACAACCAGATCCTTACTATAATCAAGTAACTCCTCCTCAAAATATGCATTATTATGGTGAAGGGCAGCAAGGAACTAATTATGGCAATACATATAGAAGAGATGTGGATGTACAAACACCACAATTTCAGTCTTTTGATAAAGTGAAAAAGGTTTATCCAAAAGAAAATATGGATTTATTAATGGATGTATCTTTGGAGGTATCAACAGAACTTGGAAGGACAACAAGGAAGATTAAAGAGATTCTTGAGTTTGGTCCAGGAAGTATTATCGAACTTAATCGATTGGTTGGAGAGCCTGTAGATGTATTAGTGAATGGTAAGTTTATTGCTACAGGTGAGGTGGTTGTTATCGATGAAAACTTTGGAATTCGTATTACAGATATAATTAATCCCGAAGATAGAATATAGGAGAGGTGTATAAGATAATGGCAAAGAGTGTATTAATAGTTGATGATGCAGCATTTATGAGAATGATGATTAAGGACATCTTAAGTAAAAATGGTTATGATGTAGCAGGTGAAGCTGATAATGGGCTTAAGGCGGTTGATAAGTACAAAGAACTAAATCCAGATTTGGTTCTTATGGATATTACTATGCCTGAAATGAATGGAATTGATGCAGTAAAAAATATTAAAGCTTTTGATCCAAGTGCAAAGATTGTAATGTGTTCAGCAATGGGTCAACAAGCAATGGTTATTGAATCTATACAAGCAGGGGCAAGAGATTTTATCGTAAAGCCTTTCCAAGCGGACCGTGTACTTGAAGCTGTGCGTAAAGTGTTAGGTTAATAGATTAATAGAACAAATATTAGTGGTATTTGGTTATAAATACCACTAATATTGTATACGAAATAATATAAAACATAACGGTGAGTATATGGAGATAAAAGATTTTTTTGAAATTCTATTGTTATTAATTGTTTTTGGTGGTGTTCTTTTTTTGACTTATTTTGTTACTCGAAAAATGGCAATGATAAATAAAAAAATGCATTTCAATAAAAATATGCAAATTATAGAGGTCTTACAATTAGGACAAGCTCATTATTTATATATTGTTAAAATAGGAAAAGAGTATCATTTAATGAGCTGTGGAAAAGAAGGGATACGTTATTGTGCAAAATTGGATGGGGTAGAACTTGAGATAAATATTCCCCAGGAAAAGTCCTTCCAAGAACATTTAATAGCATTTGCAAAAGATTGGCAGGTAAAAAAACATGAGAAATAAGAAGAAAATGCTTTTATACATAATAGGAGTAAGTATGCTATTTTTTTCATTTATTAATATTACATATGGAAATCCTATTGAATCTGCTGGCTTACCAGGTATTAATATATCAATCGATAAGGCGAACTCCCCACAAGAGGTAAGTAGTAGTCTGCAAATCATTTTTATTATTACAATCCTTGCTCTAGCACCGTCAATTTTAATTATGATGACGGCTTTTTTGCGTATTATCATTACATTACATTTTTTAAGGGCAGCTATCGGTACGCAGACAATGCCTTCTAATCAAATCTTAATTGGGCTTGCCTTGTTTTTAACATTTTTTGTAATGAGTCCTGTATTTTCGGAAATAAAAACAAATGCTCTAGAGCCCTATCAGCGACAAGAAATTACTCAACAAGCTGCTCTAGAGCGAGGAGTAGAGCCTCTTAAAGGTTTTATGCTTAAACAGACGCGAGATGAAGATATTAAATTGTTTATGGACTTATCAGGAAGAGAACCTTTAGAAGATGATTCGAATCTTGAAAAGCAGCTTCCATTACATATTGTTGTACCAGCTTTTATTATTAGTGAATTACGTGCAGGATTTATTATCGGTTTCTTACTTTATTTACCTTTTATTGTAATTGATATGGTAGTGGCGTCCACTCTTATGTCCATGGGGATGATGATGTTACCACCAGTTATGATTTCCTTACCTTTTAAGATTTTACTTTTCATATTAGTTGATGGATGGAATTTGATTATTGCCCAGCTTATTCAAACATTTCAGTAGGAGGATTGAATATGGAAGAACTAGTAATAGATATAATGCGTGAAACCTTATTAACTATTATTAAGGTTTCTTTACCTGTTTTACTAACAGGATTAAGTGTAGGATTAGTTGTGAGTATTTTTCAGACAGCTACATCTATCCAAGAACAAACATTAGCATTTATTCCTAAAATTATAGCTACTTTTATGGCAATCATTTTATTTGGTGGATGGATGATGAATACATTAATTGGTTTTACTACGCGAATTATAAGTAGTTTTAGTAATTTTATAGCCTAGATGAAGGACAAACTTATGGAAGAGTTAATGAGTTTATATAAGGATATAGATATTTTTTTACTCGTATTTTGCAGGATTATTTGTGCCTTTATTTTTTTGCCAGTAACAGAGGAATCCAAAATTCCACCTCTAGCTTTATCAGGACTTAGTGCAATCCTAGCACTTATTACAATTTATACGGGTCAAGTAACAAAGCCAATCTATAATCCTACATTACTAGGGTATACTTTTGTTATTGTTAAAGAATGTATGGTAGGACTTATTATTAGTTTTGGAATGAAGATTTTTTTTCAAGTTTATTATTTTATGGGAATGCTGTTCGGAATGCAAAGTGGAATGTCAATGAGTCAACTTTATGATCCTGCTGCAGGTGCACAAGTACCTACTATTGGTCGTTTTTACATGTTGGGCTTTAGTGTGATTTTTATACTAAGTGGAGGATATGAGTGGTTTATAACAATACTTATTGATTCCTATAAGAAAATTCCTATTGATCAAGCTGTTTTTGGGCCTCATGTAATGAAAGCTATAGTTGAAGCAATTTCAAATTATTGGTTAATTAGCTTTAAACTGACAATGCCTATTTTAGGTGTTTTACTCATTATTGATTGGGGCTTAGGAATATTAGCACGTACTGTACCTCAAATGAATATGTTCATCATCGGTATTCCACTTAAAATGCTTGTTTTATTTTTCTTACTTATTGTAACACTAGGTCTATTTACTGTATTTAATGACATTATTTTAGATGAGCTAATAGGTACTGTAATGAGTTTAATACAAGGAATGATATCATGAGAAATGAGTGTGTAGAGGTAAAACAACTTTATTTTTTAAATTTAACCTTTTTTTCAGCGGAGGATGAAGGTAGAACAGAAAAGGCAACAGATAAAAAACGGGAGGATGCTAGAAAAAAAGGACAAGTAGCTAAGAGCCAGGAACTCAATACAGCCGTACTCATTGTAGGTTTTTGTGCATTTATGTTAGTTTTAGCAGGCTATATGTTAAACAATATAGAGCAGATGGTGACCATTTCAATTAATGGTTGGACAGAAGCTTTAAAACAAACAGAAGTGAATTATTTTTATAACTTAACTGGAAAAGCTATAATGGATATTATTATAACTTCTGCCCCGTTATGGGGAGGCTTATTTTTAATAGCTTTTCTAATATGTTACATTCAAGTAGGCTATAAGCCAAGTGGTAAACCTTTTGAACCTAAATTTTCAAAAATGGATCCTCTATCAGGATTGAAAAGAATTTTTTCTGCAGAGTCAGGTTTTAAATTACTTATTTCTGTGGGAAAAGTTATTATTCTAGGTTACATTGTTTATTCCATTATTCAGTCACGTATCCCTACTTTCTTAAAGTTTTATGATTTTGCGCCACGTCAGATTTTATTTAATTTAGGAAGCACCGTTATTTATATAGGCTTTTATGTAGGAGGAGCTTTTCTTATATTATCCGTATTAGATTATTTGTATCAAAAGCATAAACATGAAGAGAGTATTAAAATGACAAAGCAAGAAGTGAAAGAGGAATATAAAAACATGGAAGGTGACCCGCAAATAAAAGGAAAAATCAAACAAAAAATGAGAGAAGCTTCAATGAAACGTATGATGCAAGCCGTGCCTGAAGCAGATGTTATTATTACAAACCCAACGCACTTTGCAGTAGCTATTAAGTATGATGCTGAAAAAAACAGTGCGCCTATTGTTACTGCAAAGGGTGTAGATTATGTAGCACAAAAAATTAAAGAAAAAGCAAAAGAATCGCATATACAAATTGTAGAAAATAAACCGTTAGCACGTGCGCTTTATTATACAGTTGATTTGGGAAAAGAAGTGCCACCAGAGTTATACGGTGCAGTAGCAGAAGTACTGGCATTTGTGTATAACCTCAATCAGAAGAAAGTAGATAGGAGGAAATAAAGATGAAGTTCAAATCAGGAGATATTTTACTAGGGATTTTTGTAATTGGTGTTATTTTCCTAGTTATTATTCCATTACCAGACTTTATATTAAGTTTGCTTATGATTATAAATATTTCTATTGCAGCTATGATTTTATTAAGTGCTTTATTTTCTAAAGAATCTTTGGATTTATCTTTATTCCCAACTATGCTTCTTTTAACAACACTTTTTAGATTGGGACTAAATATTTCATCTACTCGTTTGATTCTTCAAAATGGTTATGCAGGTGAAGTTGTACAAGCTTTCGGAGAATTCGTAGCTGGTGGAGATATTGTTATCGGTGCCGTTATCTTTATTATTATTACTATTGTAAACTTTAAGGTTATTACAAAAGGTTCTGAGCGTGTAGCAGAGGTTACAGCTCGATTCACATTAGATGCTATGCCAGGAAAACAAATGGCTATTGATGCAGATCTTAATACGGGTTTTATTGATGAAACGCAGGCAAAAGAGAGAAGAAAAAAAATTCAAGATGAAGCTGCTTTTTTTGGAGCTATGGATGGTGCTTCTAAATTTGTAAAGAATGATGCGGTGGTGGGGCTTTTTATTACAGGTGTTAATATTGTAGGTGGACTTATTATCGGTATGGTAATGAAGGATATGGCATTTATGGATGCTCTCCAAAAATATACAATTGTAACAATTGGTGATGGACTTGTAAGTTCTATACCTGCTCTGTTTATTTCAACAGGAACAGGTATCCTTGTTACAAAGACGAACACAGATGATGGGATGAGTAGCATTATTCTTAAGCAGTTAGTTTACTCCCCTATTGTTTTATATGTAGTAGGGATTACGCTTGTAGCACTTGGATTATTTACACCGATGGGACCTCTTGTTACCTTTCCTATTGCTATTGTTTGGTTTGTTATAGCTTTTCGATTTTCAAACAAGAAAAAAGTATCAGCTATTGAATCTGCTATAGATGAAAAGGATGAACAAGCAGAAGAAATAAGGAAACCAGAAAATGTTATTTCACTCCTTCAAGTAGATCCAATAGAGTTAGAATTTGGATATGGAATTATCCCTTTAGCTGATGTAAACCAAGGAGGAGACCTTTTAGATCGAGTTGTTATGATTAGAAGGCAAATTGCGCTAGAATTAGGAAGTATTGTGCCAATTGTCCGTTTAAGAGACAACATTCAACTTGCTCCTAATGCTTATAGTATAAAGATTAAAGGTGTAGAAGTAGCAAAAGGAGAAATTCTCTTTGATCATTATATGGCCATGAACCCAGGTTATGTGGAAGAAGAAATAGATGGTATCCAGACAATGGAGCCAGCCTTTGGTTTGCCAGCTCTTTGGATAACAGAGATGCAGCGTGAAAAAGCAGAAATTAAAGGATATACTGTTGTAGATTGTCCATCTATTATAGCAACACATTTAACAGAAGTCATTAAAGCACATCTACATGAATTACTTAGTAGGCAAGATGTTAAGACACTTATTAACCATGTTAATGAAACACATTCTACGCTTATAGAGGAATTAACACCTAAGCTATTAAGTGTAGGGGACATTCAAAAGGTACTTAGTAATTTATTGAAAGAAGGAATATCTATACGCGATCTGGTAACAATTTGTGAAATATTAGCAGACTATGCTCCGACTATTCGTGACACAGATGTTCTAACAGAATACGTGAGACAGGGCCTTTCTAGGGCTATCTCTAAAAAAATATTTATGGAGGGAACTAATCAGGTTATTACACTTGACCCAGCTGTTGAACAACAGATAATGGAACATGTTCAGCATACAGAGCAAGGTGCTTATGTGGCTCTAGACCCTAAAACAATTCAAAGTATTGTTATGCAACTAAAAAAGGAAATTGCCAAGTTAACGACAATTGGATTACAACCTATTATCTTAACTTCCCCCATTGTACGTATTTATTTTAAACAGTTAACTGAGCAGTACATACCAGATTTAATTGTAATTTCTTATAATGAAATTGAACAAAGTGTAGAAATACAGTCAATAGGAATGGTGAGTATAGCATGAGAATTTTAAAGATTAAAGGAAAGAGTGAAGAAATTATTTACGAACAAATAAAGAAGGAATATGGTGAATCAGCTCTTATTTTAAGCACACAAAAAGAAAAGGAGAAAGGGATTTTAAATTGGTTTAGACCTACTAAAACGGTAGTAACAGTAGCTGTTCCAGAAAATGAACCTACTTTCGCTGAAAAACTAGAAGAAAAAGTTAATCAAAATCAAACATTAGGAGAGCCCTTTCATATTTCTATGGAGATGTTAAATGCATTAAAAATTCAAATGAATGAAATGCAGGCTTCACTTGCTAAGCTTAGTCATGTTGAAGGGAATGATACGAATAAGAAGTTTTTAGAGTACTCAGAAGCGGATAAGATGAAAGATTTATTAAATAAAAAATTAATTGAGCAAGGCCTTCAACAAGAAGTTATAGATAAACTTATGAGGGACAATCAAGAAGAAGATATAGAAGGAATCGTAAGATTTTTTTATAGCCGAGTGGAGGAGTTACTAACTCAATCTGTAGATAATAGTAGGATGTTACCTAAAGTTGTTTTTTTTGTAGGTCCTACAGGAGTAGGAAAAACGACAACAATTGCTAAACTTACAGCTGATTATGTACTGAATAGGAATAAAAAGGTTGTACTATTTACTTCAGATACATACCGCATTGCAGCTATTGACCAATTAAAGACTTATGCAGATATTTTAGGTGTTAGTATTGAGATCATTTATGAAGAAAAAGAGCTTTTACATTATCTTGATAAGTGGCAAGATATAGATCATATTTTTATTGATACAGCAGGACGCTCTCATAAGAATGTAGAGCAACTTAAAGATGTTAAATTTTTAATTGATAGTGTGTCTGAGAAAGAAGTGCTCTTAGTAATGAATGCAAGTACAGCCTATAAAGATGTTAAGAAGATTATAGAAACCTATGAGGGTTTATGTGGTGAGTTTAAGCTTATTATTACTAAACTAGATGAAACGGATCAAATAGGTAATATTTTAAATATTGCATATAGCTCTCAAAAACCTATCCTCTATTTAACGGTAGGGCAAAATGTGCCAGCTGATATTATAACTTTTGAGGTAGAACGTTACACAAGTGATTTATTAGGGAGAATAAACTATGAATGATCAAGCAGAGCAATTAAGAAAAATGGTTTCTTCAAATAAAGAAGTGAGGCCTATAGGTAATATGAAAATAGTTACTATTGCCAGTGGAAAAGGGGGGGTAGGTAAAAGTAACTTTGTAGTTAATTTAGCTCTATGTCTCAAGACATTAGGAAAATCTCCCATTATATTAGATGCAGACTTTGGTTTAGCAAATGTGGAAATTATATTAGGAGAGCGACCAAAGTATAATATGGCACAGCTTATTAATGAAGAATGTCAATTAAAAGATTTAGTTACTCAAAGTAAATATGATATTTCTTTTATATCTGGTGGATCAGGAATTAAAGAAATGATGTTTTTACCCAATGAAAAGATAGAAGAAATAGGGAAAGCACTTGTATATTTAGAAGATATGACAGATATGTTACTTATTGATACAGGTGCAGGTATCAACGATATCGTACTAAAGTTCTGCATGTTAGCTCATGAAATTTTTATCATTGTTACACCAGAGCCTACATCTATAACGGATGCTTATGCACTTATTAAAACATTAATAGCTACACTACCTATTAAACCAGAGATTAAAATAGTAATTAATAAGGCTGAAAATAGAGAAGAGGCATATGATGTATTTAATAAATTATCCTATGTGACAAAGAGTTTTTTAAAGACAACAATAAATTATGCAGGTTTTGTGCCATATGATGAATTAATTTTAGCTGCAGTAAAGAGACAAATTCCTATTTTCTTACATGATAAAAAAGCAAAAGCAAGTACAGCATATTATCAAATTGCTCAAAGTCTGTTACAAGATAGTCAAACAATAAATAAAATAGATGAGCAAAAGATAAGTTGGGTACAGCGTTTTAAAAAAATATTTTCACATTAAGGATTAAGTCTTTTTTTCTGATAGTTATCAATAATGCATATAAATAAAAAATAATAAGATGTATAATAGAATGTATAAATAGAGGTTATTTAATATTTTAGGAGACAGAATATGAAGGTGAATAGACAAATAGATTCTGGATGGGTGGGAGAAGATGGCACAACTTATGAGTATATTGTAACCATAGGTATTTCTACAGGCGGTCCTAAATTACTTAATCAATTAGTAACACTAATAGACGAAAAATTGCCTGCTACTTATGTAATTGCACAACATATGCCAGATGGTTTTACAAAGCCGTTAGCAGAACGACTCAATGCGATGAGTGAGCTTGTCGTAAAAGAAGCTGAAGAGGGGGATAAACTGAAACGGGGTGTTATTTATATTGCACCTGGAGGAAAGCAGTTACGAATTGTGAATAATATTAACCCTCAAATAGCAATTATGGAGGATGCACTTTTTAAGGGGGCAAAGCCTTCCGTTAATATTATGATGGAATCATTGGCTTCATTAAAATTAAATAATAAAAAAATAATTGCCATTATTATGACAGGAATGGGTAATGATGGACTAGAAGGCGTTAAATCGTTAAAGCTAAAGCAAGATTGTAAAGTGATTGCTCAAGACCAAGCTACTTCAACAGTTTACGGTATGCCAAAGGCGATTATTAATGCAGAATTAGCAGACTACATTGTACCAGCAGATAAAATTGCGCAAACAATTAAAAAGATAGTGGGGGATTAAAATGGATGTTAGTCAATACTTACAAATGTTTATTGAAGAATCAAAAGACAATCTACAAAGGTTAAACGAAAATTTATTAAAATTAGAGAATACACCCGAAGATATTCAAACACTTAATGAAATATTTAGAGTAGCTCATACCTTAAAAGGTATGGCTGGGACCATGGGTTTTACTAGGATGCAGAAATTAACCCATAATATCGAGAATGTTTTATCTGAAATTAGAACAGGAAAAATTAAAGTAAATAGTAATATGCTAGATACATTATTTCAGTGTTTAGATGCTCTTGAGAATTATGTAGAAGAAATTATAAATACAGCAGGAGAGGGTACAGAAGATTATGCCCAATTAATCAGTGAATTAGAAAGAATAGTTAATCAGAAAAAAGAGGAAGTAGTAGAAACAAGCAAAGAAAGAATTATTTCAGCAAGTCCTTCTCATATAGAAATTATAGCTTTACCAGAAGCGCAAGAAACGATAAAGAATAAAGCTTTAGCAATGGATATGAATGTTTTTCAGGTAAATATTCATCTTTCAGCTAATTGTGTATTGAAATCTGCCAGAGCTTTTGTTATTTTTACAGACTTAGAGAGAATGGGCGAAATCATTCATTGTATACCAAGTGTGCAAGATATAGAAGATGAGCAATTTGAAGATTCTTTTGTCATTGTCTTTGTAACTAAGGAATCACAACAGCGTCTTCAAGAAGTTATTTTAGGTGTATCAGAAGTGTCTAATGTAGAAATTGTAGCACTTCATCAAGGAGTACAGGAAAAAGTAATTACTTCAGCAGAAAGTCAGATAGAAGAAAATCAAGAAACTCATCTGAACTCAGCAGAAGCTAATGCACAACAAAATGGAAAACAACAGGTGTCAAGTAAAACAGTAAGAGTAAATATTGATCGGCTTGATACGCTTATGAATTTGGTGAGCGAATTAATCATTGTTAAAACACAGTTAGAAGGACTCAATGTCAATGTTCAAGATTCAAGTAGTAACTACAATGATTCAGTAGAATATCTTGAAAGGGTAACTACCAGTTTACATGATGCAGTTATGAAAGTACGAATGGTACCTGTTGAAACAGTATTCAATCGATTCCCAAGACTTATTAGAGATGTATCTCGTAAGTTAGGAAAAGATATTGAACTTGTTATGTTAGGTGAGGAAACAGAATTAGACCGAACAGTTATTGATGAAATAGGAGATCCACTTATTCACCTTTTACGTAATGCTGCTGATCATGGACTTGAGACAACTGAAGCACGAATAGCAAGTGGAAAGCCAAAAAAAGGAACCATTAGGCTTGAAGCTTATCAAGATGGTAATAGCGTTGTTATCGAAGTACAAGATGATGGTAAGGGCATAGATGTTAGTAAAATTAAAAATAAGGCTATTCAAAAAGGAACAATTACAAAAGAAGAAGCTGGAACAATGTCTGATCAAGAAATAGTAGAACTCTTATTTAGACCAAGTTTTAGTACATCAGAAGAAATAACAGATTTGTCTGGTCGTGGAGTTGGTTTAGATGTTGTTAAAAGTAAAATAACAACCCTGGGGGGACATGTTGAGGTACAGACAGAATTAAATAAGGGGAGTATTTTTAGAATACGTTTACCACTGACTTTAGCTATTATTCAGGCACTTATGATTAATATAGGTTCAGAAAAGTATGCCATCCCACTTAATAACATTCAAAATATTGAGGATGTACGAAAAGAAGATATTAAGCTAGTTCAAAAGCAAGAAGTTATTGTAGTAAGAGACGAGATCATTCCAATTATTCGTTTACATCGTGTACTAGGTTTACCAGAACAAGAGGATAAGGAGCTAATGATGGGCGTTATTGTGAAGAAGGGAGAACGTCAAGTTGGATTTATTATTGATTCTCTCATTGGACAGCAAGAAATAGTTATTAAGTCATTAGGTAAGTATCTAAGTGGAATTGATATTATTGCAGGTGCTACGATTTTAGGTAATGGTGAAGTAGCATTGATTCTGGATGTTAACTCATTAATATAGGAGGTGAGAATATGAATTATGCAGCTCAAGCAATAAGACAGTTTATTGTCTTTAAATTAGATGAACAACTTTATGGAATTGATATACAGAATGTACAAATTATTGAGAGAATGAAACCCATTATGCGTGTTCCTAAAGCGCCTAATTGCGTAAAAGGAGTTATGAACTTAAGAGGAGAAATTATTCCTGTTATTAGTTTAAGAGAAGAGTTTGAACTTTTGCAAACAGAAACTACAGATAAAACACGTATCATTATTGTAAAATTGGAAGATGCAATGGTAGGAATTATAGTAGATGAAGTAAAAGAAGTTATTGAACTTGCAGATGTAGCTATAGAAGTTGTACAGAATGTACAAGGCAAAATGAAGTCAAATCATTTATTAGGTGTAGGGAAGGTTCAAAGTGATAACAATATTGTGACCTTGTTGAATCTTCAGAATATAATTGAAGAATCTTTTGAAAAGTAAAGGTTAGGAGAATAAGGTCTTGAAAGAAAGAGATTATCGAAATTTAACCAATGAAGAGCTAGATATTATTAGAGAAGCAGGGAATATCGGGGCAGGAAATGCAATGACCTCTTTAGGTAAATTAGTAGGGCGTACTTTGGATATAAGTATAACAGAAGTACATATAGAAAAAATACAAGAGTTAGGAAGTGTTTTAGGTGATCCTGAGAAGTATATTGCAGGAATGCTTATTAATGTACATGGGGATTTAAATGCTATGTTACTTCTTGCATTAGAAACGGAAAGTGCAATAAAAATGGTTAACCTCATTTTAAATAAAAATGTTACCTCTGTTGAAGAATTTGATGAAATGGATTTATCTGTTCTATGTGAGACAGGTAACATTTTAGGTGGTTCTTATGTTAATGCACTGAATAGTCTAACAGGTCTTGATTTAGATGTATCTATTCCACAGATGGCTATTGACATGGCAGGAGCTATTTTAAGTTATCCTGCTATAGAGTTTGCAAGAAATGATAATACAATGTTATTTATTGAAACTAAATTTACGGAAGCGACTAATATACTGAAAGGAACTTATATCATCATCTTAGATAATGCATCATTTAGTAATATTGTAAATGTATTAGGTGATTGGGTATGAGTGAGGGGAATGTAGTTAAAGTAGGTATGGCAGATTTAAATGTTGCAAAGGCACCCGATATACTTACTACATTGGGTTTAGGTTCATGTGTAGGGATTGCTCTTTACGACAATATAACTAAAATAGGTGGATTAGCACATATTATGCTTCCAGATAGTACACAAATAAAAAATAATGAGAACGTTGCTAAGTTTGCAGATACAGCAATTGAGAAATTAATTTGTGATATGAGTATAATAGGTGCTAAACCTAGCCGTCTTGTGGCTAAAATCGCAGGTGGGGCACATATGTTTGAATTTAAAAATATGGATGATATGATGCGAATAGGGACAAGAAACGTAACAGCAGTTATGGAGATTTTAAAGAAGTTGAATATACCTATTTTAGCAAATGATACAGGAAGTAATTATGGTAGAACAATAGAGCTACATACGGATACAGGTATATTATTGGTTAGAACTATAGGGCATGGAATAAAAGAAATATAGCAAAGTATCGGAGGTTCTAACATGTTAAAAGATAATATAGATAAAATTTGGCAACAATATGTAGAAAGAAAAGATTTACAAACAAAGCAATGGCTCATTGAACATTATATTTATTTGGTAAAATTAGTAGCAGGTCGATTAGGAATTTATTTAAATCAATATGTAGACTTAGATGACCTGGTGAGCTATGGAATTTTAGGGCTTATTGATGCAATTGATAAATTTGATCCCTATAAAAATGTAAAATTTGAGACGTATGCATCTTTACGTATTAGAGGGGCTATTTTGGATGCGATTCGTAAATTAGATTGGGTACCACGTACTTTAAGAAAAAAACAAAAGGAAGTGGATAGGGCCTATGTAGAATTAGAAACCCAATTAGGAAGACAGCCTGAAGATGAGGAAGTAGCAAAGTATTTAGGTATTAAATTAGAAGAGTATAATGAGCTACTAAAAGAGGTTAATATTACGACACTTATTTCTGTAGATGAGTACTCATATCAACTAGAAGCCATTAAAGATACAACAGCTGAGAGCCCAGCTCATTATGTTCAAGAGCAAGAAACAAAGGAAATGCTTACTAAGTCAATAGAGGATTTACCAGATAGAGAAAAACAAGTGATTTTCCTCTATTATTTTGAAGAATTAACATTAAAAGAAATTAGTAATGTTTTAGAAGTATCTGAATCAAGGGTATCCCAATTACATACAAAAGCAGTGTCACGCTTACGCAGTAAAATGGAGAAATATGATAGAGTATTACCTTTATAAAAAATTTAGTTGAGGGGGGTATAATGATTAGGCCAATTGATACACAGACTATTTATCAGCAAACACAGGAGATAAGTGGACGTCAGCAAACTCACAATCAAGCGGAACAAATACAACAGAGCCATTTCTCACATATTATGCAAAAAGAAACAGAGATTAAGAAGGAGCAAATACACCAGCTTGATAAAGATGAGAAAGTAGATAATGATTTAGATAAAAAGCGGGAAAAGGATAAAAATAGGGGACAAAAAGAAAAATCAAAAGAAGAACCAGGGGTTAAAAAAAATAAAAAAAATATAAAACAAAATAAATTTGATATGCGTATATAGGAGGAGCATCAATGGCTATAACTATACAAAATATACCCTTTTTCTGTTTGATTTGGATAGGAATAGGGTTTCTTTTTATTATGATAGGTGTACTTATGATGGCTAGTCGAAATGAAGAAGATTACTATACGGTAGACCGTTCTATTTCTGAATCAAGTAGTCATATTCAAGATCTCTTTTCTTATTTTTTAGAAGAAGAGGAAAAGAAAAATAGAAATTTAAGAGAAATGGTTTTAAATCACTCAAGTCAAAAAAAAGAGGAAGTAGTAGGCAAGGAAAATAACATAAAAGAAAATCCCAGTATGATTAATAGTGAGATGATACAAATGTATGAAGAAGGCTATAGTATAGAGGAAATTGCTAAAAAATTAAAAAAGGGGATAGGTGAAGTGAATCTCATGATTTCACTTTATACCATGAGATAAATAATGAGGATAAGAAATAATAAAAAAGTAACATTTTGGCTTATTGGATTAGGGTGTGGAATGATTATTTCAGGTATTACTATGATGGTATATATATTAAGTTGTGAGTCGGCTATAAGGGAAATAGTAAAAGAAAATGAAGTACATGCCGAAAAACAAACAGATGAAATAAAGGCACAGCAAATAGAAATACCATCTAATGAAAAAATATCTTCTGCTTTACAAGAATTAAAGCAAGAAATAAGTGGATTAAAAAAAGAAACTCAAGAGGAGGAGGGTATAGAAAAATCAAGTACCCTTACTGATGAAAATCAAAATGAAAAGATTAAAGTATTTATTTCTAAAAGAATGAATGCTATTGAAATTTGTAAGCTTCTTAAAGAAGCAGGGGTAATAGAAGATGAAAAAAACTTTTTTGACTATGTTAGTGCTCAAAATAAAACGAGATATTTAAAAAGTGGGGTTTTAGAATTTGAAAAAGAAGCCTCTAATGAGGAGATTTTAGCTATTTTAGCTATAAGATAAAAGAAAAAGATGATTTAGGATTGTATTTAGCAGACAAGTATGATATACTTTAGAGCGAAAATAAAACACACGTATTTAATAGGATAGCATGGTGCTGAAACAGTTTGCTATTTCTGAATAAATACGGAGGACTAACCAGGAGGTATTAAAATGGCAGTAATTTCAATGAAACAACTTTTAGAAGCAGGTGTACACTTTGGTCACCAAACAAGAAGATGGAATCCTAAAATGAAAGAATACATCTTCACAGAAAGAAATGGTATTTACATTATTGACTTACAAAAAACAGCAAAAAAAGTAGATGAAGCTTATGCAGCTATTCGTGAAGTAGCTGAGGCAGGTGGAAAGGTTCTTTTTGTTGGTACAAAAAAACAAGCTCAAGAATCTATTAAATCAGAAGCTGAAAGAAGTGGTATGTACTACGTAAATCAAAGATGGTTAGGTGGTATGCTTACTAACTTTTCTACTATTAAAAGCCGTGTAGCTAGACTTAAACAATTAGAAGAAATGGAAAAAGATGGTACATTTGATGTACTTCCTAAAAAAGAAGTTATTGAACTTCGTAAAGAGATGGATAAACTTGAGAAGAACTTAGGTGGTATTAAAGAAATGAAAGAAATTCCAAGCCTTATGTTCGTAGTAGACCCACGCAAAGAAAGAATTGCTATCCAAGAAGCACATATTTTAGGTATACCAGTTGTATCTATTGTAGATACTAACTGTGATCCAGAAGAAGTAGATTATGTAATTCCTGGTAATGATGATGCTATTCGTGCGGTTAAATTAATCGTTGCAAAAATGGCAGATGCTATTATTGAAGCAAATCAAGGTGAAATCTTTGAAACAACAGAAGAAGCAAACAGCGAAGTAACTGAAGAAGCAATCGCTGAATAATTTTTGGGAGGAAACTAAAATGGCAATAACAGCTGCTATGGTAAAAGAATTACGTGAAAGAACACAAGCAGGTATGATGGACTGTAAAAAAGCATTAAACGCAGTAGACGGTGACATGGACAAAGCCATCGAATACTTACGTGAAAATGGTTTAGCAAAAGCTGCTAAAAAAGCTGATAGAGTTGCTGCAGAAGGACTTATTAAAGATGCTATCTCTGCTGATTGTAAAAAGGCTGCTATCGTTGAAGTAAACTCTGAAACAGATTTTGTTGCTAAAAATGAACAATTCATTAGTTTTGTTAATGAAGTAGCACAAATTGTTCTTAATAATGATGTGGCAGATGTAGAGGCTTTAAAAGCTCTTCCATGGTCATCAGATGCTTCTAAAACGGTTAATGATGTACTAACAGAAAAGATTGCAACAATTGGGGAAAACTTATCTATTCGTCGTTTTGCAAAATTATCAACAGAAGGAACAATTGCTTCTTATACACATGGTGGTGGAAAAATTGTTTCTTTAGTAGAAGTTCTTGCAGAAGGTGAAAAAGCTCAAGAAGTAGGAAGAAATATTGCAATGCAAGTTGCAGCTGCTAACCCAGAATTTGTTTCTGTAAATGAAGTACCAGAAGAAAAGAAAGCGCATGAAAAAGAAATTTTAATGCATCAAGCACTTAACGAAAATCCAGGTAAACCTGAAAATATCATTGAAAAAATGGTTATAGGTAGACTGAATAAACAACTTAAAGAAATCTGTTTACTTGAACAAGAATATGTTAAGGATCCAGATTTTACAGTTGGTAAATATGTAGCAGCTGAAATTGGTAAAGCTGATATGGTAAAAGCATTTGTTCGCTTTGAAGCTGGTGAAGGTATTGAGAAGAAAGAAGAAAACTTTGCTGAAGAAGTTGCAAAACAAATGCAAGGTTAAGTCTATGGAGGGACACAGCAGTGTCCCTTTTTTTATGAATATAAAAGTTAAAATACATCTAGAAATTAATAAGCTTTTATGATAGAGTAGTGATAGCAGGAAGGAGCAGACAATGAACGGTTATAGGCGTGTATTAATAAAGCTAAGTGGAGAAGCTTTAGCAGGAACATTACAAAGAGGATTTGATCATTTAATTATTACAGATGTTGTAAAACAATTGAAAATTCTTGTCGAAAACAAAGTGGAAGTTTCAGTTGTAATAGGTGGGGGAAATTTCTGGAGAGGAAGAACTTCAGGAAGTATGGATCGCACCAAGGCTGATCAAATTGGTATGTTAGCAACGGTCATGAATGCTATTTATGTAGCAGATGTTTGTAGAGCAGAGGGTATACCAAGTGTTGTACAAACACCTTTTCAGATTGGAAGTATGACAGAGCTGTTTTCTAAAGATGCAGCTTTAGCACATATGCAAGCTGGAAAAATTGTTTTCTTTGCAGGTGGAACAGGGCACCCATTTTTTTCAACAGATACGGGAGCTGCATTAAGAGGCTGCGAGATTGAAGCCGATGCATTATTATTTGCTAAGAATATAGATGGTGTTTATGATAGTGATCCTAAACAAAATCCAGAGGCTAAGAAGTATACACAAATTTCATGTCAAGAACTTTTACGTCAGAACCTAAAGGCTATTGACGCAGCTGCTGCAACGTTATGTATTGAGCAAAAATTACCTATAGTTGTTTTTGACCTAGGAGCTACTGATGGTATAGTAAGAGTAGCTAAAGGTGAACACATCGGTACAACTATTTCTATAGAAGAGTAATTTAAGGAGGATTATAATGAAAGAAACGCTTAAAAAATTTGAAGAAAAAATGCAAAAGACGATTCAATCTCTAGGTGATGAATTTGGGACTATTCGTGCAGGAAGAGCTAATCCTCATGTATTAGATCGTATCACAGTAGATTATTATGGTGTACCTACACCTATTCAACAAGTAGGTAATATGAGTGTTCCAGAAGCACGTATTTTACAAATCCAACCATGGGATACTTCTCTTCTTAAAGCTATTGAAAAGGCTATTCACGAATCAGATCTTGGAATAAATCCTTCTAATGATGGAAAGGTTATACGTCTTGTTTTTCCTGAACTTACTGAGGAACGTAGAAAAGATTTAACTAAAGATATTAAGAAAAAAGGTGAAAATGCAAAGATAGCCATTCGTAATATTCGTCGTGATGCTTTAGAAACTTTAAAAAAGATGGAAAAAGCAAATGAAATCACAGAAGATGAGCAAGAAGTAGGCGAAAAAGATGTACAGAAATTAACAGATCGTTTCGTAGATGAAATTGATAGGCTAGTTGATAATAAAAGTAAAGAATTATTATCTGTATAAATGTAGAAGGCTCCTCTGTAAGAGGAGTTTTTTAGTATAGGAGGAACTTATAGATGGAGGATATCAAAATCCCACAACATATAGCTATTATTATGGATGGCAATGGAAGATGGGCCAAAGAACATAATATGCCACGTAATGAAGGGCATAGGCGAGGAACAAAGGTTCTAGAAGAAATCATTAAATATGCCAATCAATTAGGGGTTAGATATTTAACTGTTTATGCTTTTTCTACGGAAAATTGGAGAAGACCAAAAGAGGAAGTAGATGGTCTAATGAAACTTTTTAAAAAATATTTAGATGAAAATATTAAAAAAGCCAGTAAAGATGACGTACGGTTTAATGCCATAGGAGATATGGATTCTAAATATATCCCACAAGAGATTAGAGATAAGATTAAGAAATTAGAAGAAATAACAAAGGATAAACAAGGTTTATGCTTTAATATGGCCTTCAATTATGGTGGACGTGATGAATTGATTAGAGCCTGTAAAAAGATAATAAGTGATGTAGAAAAAGGAGATTTAAAAAAGGAACAATTAACAGAAAGTGTATTTGAAAGCTACCTAGATACAAAAGGGCAACCTGATCCAGACCTTATGATTCGAACAAGTGGAGAAGAACGAACAAGTAATTTTTTACCTTGGCAGCTGACTTATAGTGAATTTTATTTTACGCCTTGTTTATGGCCAGATTTTACAAAAAAAGAATTTGATAGGGCATTAGAAGTATACAGTAAGAGACAACGTCGTTTTGGAAAAAGTGAATAGGAGGAAAAAGGATGCTTACTCGAATTTTAACCTCTCTTGTAGGAATACCTTTAGTTGTTGCATTAATTCTATTAGGAGGGCCTATCCTTCGCTATACAATGCTAACAATAAGTTGTATAGGTCTTTATGAGTTGTATCATGTACTTGGGAAGAAACATAAACCTTTAGTAGAGGTGGGTTATAGTGTTACTATCTTATTTTTTATTTTTCTTTCATTTTGGATGGAGCATTATTTGATTTATATAGCTCTTACTGCTATTATTCTATTAGTTTATATGGTTATCTTTTATCCTAAGTATAATTTGACAGATGTAGCTCTTACTTTATTTTCTGTTGTGTATGTAGGGCTTTTATTTAGCTTTATTGTACTCATTACAGATTTAAAATATGGGGCATTTTGGATTTGGCTTATTGTGTTAAGTTCATGGGGATCAGATACTTTCGCTTATTTTACAGGGGTGCTCTGTGGTAAACATAAACTTGCACCAAAACTTAGTCCTAAAAAAACAATTGAAGGAAGTATAGGAGGGGTTATAGGTGCAGGTGTATTAGGGTATATTTATGCTGTTATTTATACACACTATTTCTTTATAGAGTTAAGAAGTTTGGCTTATTTAAGTGTAGGAATAGTAGTATTAGGTGCTATTCTTTCCCAGTTTGGAGATTTAGCAGCTTCAGCTATTAAACGTTTTTTTGAGCAAAAAGACTTTGGATATATACTACCAGGACATGGCGGTATTTTAGACCGGTTTGATAGTTTTTTATTTGTTTCACCACTTATCTATGTAGTAGCTTTTTTTGCGGAAAAAATCATAGGGTAGGAGTAAAGAGCAATGCGAACAAAAAAAATAGCAATTTTAGGATCTACTGGCTCTATTGGAACACAAACGTTAGATGTCATAAAAAAAGATGGCGACATACAGGTTTTAGGCCTAACAACCCATGTAAATATAGAGCTTTTAGAAGAACAAATAGAAGTTTTTTCACCCCAAGTAGTAGGTGTATTTAACAGTGATAAAGCTATAGAATTGCAAAGGAAATTAAAGCAAAAAGGTTCGAAAGTTGAGGTTATCACAGGTATAGAAGGTTTAATTACAGTGGCGACTTTAAGCGAAGCTGAAATGATTGTCACGGCTGTAGTAGGAATGATTGGATTACTACCTACTATAGAAGCTATAAAAGCAGGTAAGACTATTGCTTTAGCCAATAAAGAAACATTGGTGACAGCAGGTGAATTAGTGATGAATTTAGCAAAAAAGTACAATACACCTATTTTACCTGTGGATAGTGAGCATTCAGCTATTTTTCAATGTCTTAGGGGAAACGAGGCAACTAGTATATCACGACTTATTTTAACCGCTTCAGGAGGTCCTTTCAGAGACTATACAAAAGAACAACTAAGAGAAGTAACGGTAGAACAAGCCCTTAAACACCCCAATTGGGTAATGGGAAGTAAGATTACTATTGATTCAGCTACTTTAATGAATAAAGGACTTGAAGTCATTGAAGCTAAGTATTTATTTGATGTAGAAGCTAGTCAAATTGATGTTGTTGTGCATAAAGAGAGTATTATTCATTCGATGGTAGAATATAAAGATGGTTCAACAATAGCACAATTAGGTGTGCCAGATATGAGACATCCTATTGCTTACGCGCTTTATTATCCAGAACGTAAAGAGGCAGAGTATATTCATCGACTTGATTGGACAAAGCTAAGTGCATTATCTTTTTCTCCTCCTAAAAAGGATTTATTTCCATGTTTAGACCTAGCTTATGAAGCACTAAAAATAGGTGGGACGATGCCAACAGTTTTAAATGCTACCAATGAAATTGTTGTAGAAAGCTTTTTAAAAAAGCATCTTCCCTTCAATGAAATTCCTACTATCATTCATAATGCTATGGAAAAACACATATGTATAAATAGTCCAAGTCTTGACGATATTTTAAAGAGTGACGAATGGGCGAGAGAATGGAGTAGAAAGAAGGTGGAGGCATGTTGGCAAAAATTATAATTATTTTGCTAATGTTTAATTTCATTGTAGTTATTCATGAATGGGGACATTATATTACGGCAAAGAAAAACGGTGTTTTAGTCCATGAATTTGCAGTAGGTATGGGACCTCGATTTTGGCACTTTACTAAAGGAGAAACCATTTACTCACTGCGAATTTTTCCAATAGGAGGATTTTGTAGCCTAGAAGAGGAGTTAGGAGATATACCTAATCCACGTGCAATGGGTTCTAAAAAAGCTTGGCAAAGACTAATCATTGTAAGTTTTGGAGCAATTATGAACTTTTTGCTGGCATGGCTTTTATTCAGCATTGTATCTGGCTATATAGGCTATGGAAGTAATGTGATTCAAAGTATAGAAGCATCTATGCCAGCAGATCAGGCTGGTCTTGTAAAAGGTGATAAGATTTTAGCTATTGATGGTGTTAAAGTAAAGCGGTTAAGTGATATTTCGGCACATCTTGTTGACAAAGAAAAAACTTATCAATTCACTGTTAAAAGGACTAATAGTGAGGTGGTTGAAAAAGAAGTAACTTCTAAGTGGATACAAGAAGAAGGAAGAGCACGTTTTGGATTTACACCGGAGATTGTACATTGGGACTTAGGCTATAATATGAAAATGGGATTATTGAACACCTTTTATGTTATTAAACAAGTGTGGTCAGGTGTGATTTCTCTATTTACAGGAGCGGTATCAGTAGATCAAATGTCAGGTATTGTAGGTGTAGTGGATTTTAGTGCAAAACAATGGGATACAGGTATTCAAAATGGTGGACTAAGCCTTGCTATTATGAATATGATTTATATTACTGCTTTGCTTTCAGCTAACCTAGGTGTTATTAATTTACTTCCACTACCTGCATTAGACGGTGGTCGTATTTTATTTATACTTATTGAATTATTAAGAGGAAAGCCATTAGCAGTAGATAAAGAGGCAGCTGTTCATTTTGTAGGCCTTGTCTTACTTATGCTTTTAACAGTAGTGGTTTTATATAATGATATTGTAAAGGTGTTTAATATATGATGATGTACACAAGAGAACAAACAAGGATCATAAAGATAAAGGATAAACTAATAGGTGGTGGACATCCCGTTGCCATTCAATCCATGACAAATACAAAAACAGAGGATGTAGAAGCTACAGTGGAGCAAATCTTAGAATTAGAAGAAGCTGGTTGTGAGATTGTACGTGTAGCAGTTCCCCATAAAGCAGCAGCAGAGGCCATTGATAAAATTGTTTCACGCATTCATATTCCACTTGTAGCAGATATTCATTTTGACTATAAGCTTGCGCTTTTAGCTATTGAAAATGGAGTAAATAAGCTACGTATTAATCCTGGAAATATAGGGGGAAGGGAGCGTGTAGTTGCCGTTGTAGAAAAAGCTAAGGCGTATCATATTCCCTTACGAATTGGTGTGAATTCTGGCTCTATTGAAAAGAGTATTATTGATAAGTGTGGAGGAGTTAATGCTGAGGCTATGCTGTTGGGAGCTAAGAGTCATATAGATATACTGGAAGCACTTGATTTTCAAGATATTGTTGTATCACTTAAAGCATCCAATGTACCATTAGCTTTAAAAGCCTATACTACTTTTGCCGAGCACTATAATTATCCTTTACATGTAGGGATTACAGAGTCTGGTACTCAGTATAAAGGGACTATCAAATCATCTGTAGGTTTAGGTGCTATTCTTTCACAGGGCATTGGTGATACAGTAAGGGTTTCACTTTCGGATGATCCTGTAAAAGAAATAGAATGTGCAAAGGCTGTGTTGCAGTCTCTAGAACTAAGACAATTTGGTCCGGAAATTATTTCCTGCCCAACTTGTGGGCGTACACAAGTTAATTTGATTGGACTAGCTCAAAAGGTAGAAGAGGCAACTAAGCATTTAAAAAAAGACATTAAAATTGCCGTAATGGGATGTGCAGTAAATGGTCCAGGAGAAGCAAGAGAGGCAGATATAGGTATTGCTGGCGGCAAGGGAGAAGGTCTTATCTTTAAGAAGGGTCAAATTATAAAAAAGGTAAGAGAAGAAGAACTCTTTGAAACTTTTATGAAAGAAATTGAAAACCTTTAAAAAGCCTTGTTTAATAAGAAACTTGATTTTTAGAGGGAAAAGGAGTATAATTAATAATTATAATTCTAGAACGTTTCAGAAAGAGTGGGTATATGCCCACTCTTTCTATATTGTTTATATGTATATATCCTATGGTTTATGCCAAACTATAGGCTATAGAAAGGATGAGAGTATGAATAAAAAACAAATTATTGAAGAGGTAACATCACTTGTAACACCTATTTTAGAGCAGGGAGATTATGAGTTAGTAGATATAGAATTTGTTAAAGAAGGACCTAATTATTATTTAAGAATCTTTGTAGATAAAGAGGGTGGGATAACAGTTGATGATTGTGTAACAATTACACGTGCACTTAATCCGCTACTAGATGAAAAAGATCCAATTGAGCCAGCTTATATGCTAGAAGTGAGTTCACCTGGTTTAGATCGTATCTTAAAGAGAGAGAAAGACTTTGAACGCTTTAAAGGTGAAATGGTAGATGTTAAATTGTATGAAGCCTTTAATAAGAAAAAGCATTTTATAGCAAAGTTACTATCTAAAACAGATGAATTGTTAACACTAGAAGATGAGGATGAAGTCATCAATATACCTATGAAAAACGTAGCTATTGTAAGATTAGCCATTCTTTTTTAATGTTGTCCTATTAAATGACAGGGCATAAAGGATTATTTTAGGAAAGTGTAATGACCTTGGAGGAGGATAAAAATGAATCAAGAATTTATTATGGCAATTGACCAAATTGCAAAATCAAAGGGGATTAACAAGGATAAGCTAATAGATGCGATTAAACAATCCATTGAGGTAGCTTGTAAAAAGCATTTTGGAATCAGTGCATCAGGAAAACAGAATTTAAAAATAGATATTGATGAAACAAAAGGTGAAGTTAAAGTTTTTGCTACCAAAAAAGTTGTAGCAGATGAAGAATTAATGAATGAACTTTTTGAAATTGGCTTAACAGAGGCTAAAAGACTCAGTAGTCATGTTCAATTAGAGGATATGATGGATATAGAAATTACACCTAAAAACTTTGGTCGTATTGCAGCTCAAAATGCAAAACAAGTTGTTATCCAAAAAATTAAAGAAGCTGAACGTCAAATGGTATATGAAGAATATAGCGTTAAATTAAATGACATTGTTAAAGGTAAAGTGCTTAGAAAAGAAAAAAATGGCTATATTGTACAGCTTGATTTTACAGAAGCTTCTCTTCCTTTAACAGAAGCTATACCAACAGAAGATCTAGAATCACAAATGCAGCAAGAAGATGGTATGGGGGGGTATAAAGCTTTCTATTTACTTAACGTAAAGGATTTTAATAAAAATGAAGGCAAGTTAGAAGTGAAGAGTAAAAATGCAGGCGCTCAAGTGATTGTATCACGTACACATCCTGAACTCGTTAAACGTTTATTTGAGCAAGAAGTTGTAGAGATTAAAGATGGAACAGTTGTTATTAAAAGTATTGCAAGAGAAGCAGGCTCACGTACAAAAATTGCCGTATACTCTAATGATCCACAAGTAGATCCAGTAGGAGCTTGTGTAGGTGAAAAAGGAAAACGTATCAATACAATTGTTAATGAGTTATGTGGTGAAAAAATAGATGTGGTACGTTGGCAAGAAGACTCTAAAGAGTTTATAAAAGAAGCTTTAAGTCCAGCTAAAGTCTTAGATGTGGAGCTAGTAGAAAATGAAGGTGAAAGAAGTGCGAAGGTCCTTGTACCTGCTAATATTTTGACCCTTGCCATTGGTAAAGGCGGACAAAATGTACGCTTAGCGGCCAAATTAACAGGTTGGAAAATAGATATTAAAAGTGTGCAAGAAGATAATGTATAAGTAAGGGAGGGATAAAATGAAGCAACGAAAGATTCCTTTGCGTAAATGTACGGGTTGCAATGAAATGAAGAATAAAAAAGAAATGATTCGTGTTGTAAGAAATAATGAAGGTGAATTTTCTTTAGACTTCAATGGAAAGAAACCGGGACGAGGGGCGTATATTTGCAAAAATGTAGAATGTCTTAATCATGCTGAAAAGAATAAAGGATTGGAACGTTCTTTTAAAACCCCTGTAGACAAAGAAATATATAACACGTTAAGAGAAGAGTTTAAACAATATGATGGACAGTAGAATTTATCAGATGATTGCTTTATGTCAAAAAGCGCGTAAATTGACAGCGGGAGAATTCACAGTTAAACAAGCTATTAAGGAACAAGCTGCTTATCTTGTTATAGTAGCAAGTGATGCTTCAGCAAATACTAAAAAATGCTTTTCTGATAAGTGTGCCTATCGTAAAGTCCCTTATGTAGAATGGGGAACTAAAGAGGAGCTAGGAAAAGTATTAGGAAAAGAGATAAGAGCCACAGTTGCCTTATTAGATGAAAATTTTGCGAATAGAATAAGTGAGATGATAAGTGGTATCCATTAAATATGTGGAGGTGGATGTATGTCTAAGGTAAGAGTATATGAAGTAGCTAAACAACTGGACATTAGTACAAAAGATATTATGGATAAGTTAAAGGAATATGGTTTCAAGGTACATAGCCATATGAGTTCACTAGAGAAAGAAGAAGCTGAACTGATTATGAGCTACTATAAAGAAGCCGCTAAAGAAGTTAATAATACCCAAAAGGTAGAAATGAGTAAAGAATTAGAGCCTACTCCTGTAGAGGAGAAAAAAGCACCAAAAGAAGATAGTAAACAAGAAATAGCAAAGAAAAATAAAAACAGCAAAGAGAATGGAAATATGACCGAAAACAAAAAAAATAATGAAAATCAAACCCAACCAACCCAATTAGTAGAAAATAATGATATAAAAATTATTCAGGTTCCAGTAAGTATTTCAATCAAGAATTTAGGAGGACTCCTAGGAGTATCTGCTACTGACATTATTAAAAATTTAATGAAAAAAGGTAAGATTGCTAATATCAATCAAGAAATTGATTATGACACGGCAGCTCAAATTGCAGAGGATTTTGATATCCTTGTAGAGATGGAAGAAGAAAAAGACTTAATGGAAGAGGCTTTTGGAGAAATCGTTGATAATGAAAAAGATTTAGTAGAAAGGCCTCCTGTAGTTGTTGTTATGGGACACGTAGACCATGGTAAAACATCTTTACTAGATGCCATTCGCTCAACACACGTAACAGCTAAAGAAGCAGGTGGTATTACTCAACATATAGGGGCTTACTCAGTAAGCATCAGTGGAAAGAAAATAACTTTTTTAGATACACCTGGGCACGAAGCTTTTACAGCTATGCGTATGCGTGGTGCACAAGTGACAGATATTGCTATTCTTGTAGTAGCAGCTGATGACGGTGTAATGCCTCAAACAATCGAAGCTATTAATCATGCAAAGGCAGCTAATGTTCAAATTATTGTAGCTATGAATAAAATAGATAAAGTAGGAGCCAACCCTGACCGTGTAAAACAAGAACTTTCTGAGCATGGATTGATTGTAGAGGAATGGGGCGGAGATACTATCTGTGTACCCGTATCGGCTATTAAAAAAGAAGGGTTAGATACTTTACTTGAAATGGTTCTTCTTGTTTCTGAAATGGGAGATCTTAAGGCAAATCCTAATCGTAAAGCAAGAGGCACAATTATTGAAGCACAGCTTGATAAAGGAAGAGGACCAGTAGCGACTGTTCTTGTTCAAAGTGGAACACTTCAAGTAGGAGATCCTATTGTAGCAGGTGCTTCTTATGGTAGAATTCGTGCAATGGTTGATGATAAGGGCCGTATAGTTAAAAAGGCAGGACCTTCTACACCAGTAGAAATATTAGGGCTTTCAGAAGTACCTACAGCAGGGGATATGTTCTATGTAGCCAATAATGATAAGCAAGCTCGTCAGGTAGCAGAACGTATCAAAGCACAAGGTCGTGTTCAAATGATGGGGCAGACGCCACAAAAAGTTTCACTTGATGACCTCTTTACACAAATTCAAGAAGGTAAAATGAAAGAACTTAATATTGTTATTAAAGCAGATGTACAGGGGTCTGTAGAAGCTGTACGTCAAAGCTTAGAACGTCTAAGTAATGAAGAGGTACGTATTCGTACAATTCATGGTGGTGTAGGAACTATTACAGAATCAGATGTTATGCTTGCTTCAGCTTCAGGTGCAATTATCATTGGTTTTAATGTAAGACCAGAGGCTAGCGTAAAGTCTATTGCAGAAAAAGAGCAAGTAGATATGAGATTGTATCGTGTTATTTATAGTGCCATAGAAGATATTCAAGCAGCGATGAAAGGTATGCTTGATCCAGAATATGTGGAAAAAGTAATTGGTCATGCACAAATTAGACAAACCTTTAAAGTATCTGGTGTAGGAACTGTTGGTGGAGCTTATGTACAAGATGGTAAAATTGTACGTAATTCAGGTGTACGTATTGTAAGAGATGGTATTGTTGTTTATGAAGGACATTTAACTTCTCTTAAACGTTTTAAAGATGATGCTAAGGAAGTAGCAACAAACTATGAATGTGGTGTTATGTTTGAACGCTTCAACGACCTTAAAGAAGGTGACATCGTAGAAGCCTTTATTATGGAAGAAGTGCCTAGATAACATTATTTTACAGATAAAGGGATGAGATAAAATGGCAAGTCAAAGACTTACTCGCATTAACGAAGAAATTAGACGTGAATTATCTGAAATTATTCGTACAGAAATTAAAGATCCACGCGTAAATGATACAATGATTAGTGTGGTTCATGTAGACACAACAAATGACCTTAAGACATCTAAGGTATATATTAGTATTTTAGAGGAAAATAAAAAGACAGATGCGATGGCTGGGCTTCATGCAGCACAAGGTTATATTCGTAAGGAAATTGCACGTCGTATTAACTTAAGAAATACACCTGAATTTATTTTTAAACTAGATGAGTCTATTGAATATGGACTTCGTATGTCTAAAATGATTAATGATGTAATGAAAGATAGTGAAGATAAATGATTGAAAAAATAATAGGAGTTTTAAAAAATGCACAGCATATTTTAATTGCTACACATATGAGTCCTGATGGGGATGCTATTGGTTCGAGTGTGGCGATGGCGCATCTTTGTCAATACTATGATGTGCCTTATACGCTCCTTTTAGAGGAGTTACCAACTGAATATGCTTTTCTTTTAGAAAAGGTTTCCATAAGTAAAGAATGGGAAAAGCCTGTTGATGTTTTTTTAAGCCTGGATTGTGGCGATACTAAAAGACTAGGGAATTATGAAAAATTATTTGAAAAGGCTAAGGTAACAATCAATATTGACCATCATGTTACGAATGAAGGTCTTGGTAATTATGCATTTATTCAGGCAGAAGCTTCCTCTACTTCAGAGCTTGTTTATAAAATTATTAAGGAGGCAGGTATGCCCATTACTGCACAGGTTGCTGAAAGTCTGTATACAGGGCTTGTTACAGATACAGGTGGATTCATGCATTCATGTACCCATTCCAGTACACACTTAGCAGTGGCTGACCTCCTTCAAACACCTTTTAACTTTACAACTCTTTATTATAAGCTCATTCATGAAAAGACAGAGGCAACTGTACGTTTACAAAGTAGAGCTATTCAGCAACTCATAAAATGGGGGCAAGGACAAATTTATGTATCCTATCTTACGCCAGAAAATCTAAAAGAAGAGGGTGCAACGAGAGAAGATGCCTCCCACATTGTAACCTATCTTAAAAATATAAAAGGGTGTGAAGTAGCTATTGTAATTTATCCAGGTAAAATAGAGGGGGAATACAAAGTAAGTCTAAGAAGTAATCCACCTTATGATGTAGCGGCTATAGCTAAGTGTTTAGGTGGTGGAGGACATGAACGTGCTGCAGGTGCAAGTATTATAGGTACGCTAGAAGAAGTTTTTATAGTCCTCAAAGATCACATGAACTTTTAAAAGGATGCAAGCTTCTTAGTTTTAGAAAGGATTTACCATGCTAAATGGAATAATTAATATTTACAAAGAAAAAGGATACACATCTCATGATGTAGTTGCAAAAGCAAGACGTATCCTTTCAGAAAGAAAAATTGGGCATACAGGTACCTTAGATCCAGAAGCAGAAGGGGTACTTCCTATTTGTATAGGGAAAGCCACAGGAGTTGTTCCTTACTTAACAGATGCAGACAAATGCTATGAAGCAGAAGTTATTTTGGGTGCTTATACAACAACAGAAGATGCTACAGGTGAAGTGATAGAGCGTTTTGAGGTAGCTACTACCAAGGAACAGATAAGTGAGGTCATTAAAAGCTTTGAAGGAAGTTATATTCAAACACCACCTATGTATTCAGCTATTAAAGTAAATGGTGTAAGGCTTTATGAACTAGCACGACAAGGGTTAGTAGTAGATAGACCTTCACGTGAAGTAAAGATTTATAGCTGTGAAATGATAGAATGGTTAAGTGAATTACGTTTTAAAATACGTGTGTGTTGCTCCAAAGGAACTTATATTCGTACACTTTGCACAGACATTGGTAGGAAGCTAGGGTGTGGTGCATATATGGGGGAACTTTTGCGTACACAAGTAGGGACTTTTTTAGTAGAAGATAGTGTTACTTTAGATGTTTTAGAGAGTCATCGTGAAGAGGTGCAAAGTTATCTTTATCCTTTTGAAGAGATTTTTAAAGATTATAAGGTTGTTACAGTAAAGGAAAATGGGATCAAGTTACTTCAAAATGGTAATAAGCTTCAATTTAAATACTTAGAAGAAGTAGGGGCTTGGAATGAGGGGGAGCTTATTCGTGTCCATACACCTAAAGGAGACTTTATCGCTCTTTATAAGGTAAATAAAACACAAAAAATATTGCAGGTAGAGAAAATGTTCCTTTAATACAACAGAAAATAACAGTAAGAGAGAATTTGTTAGTAAGAGGTGTAAAGGATGCAATATATTTACGGGACAAAGGATATCACACAAAATGAAGCCTGTGTTGTTATATTGGGCAATTTTGATGGTGTACATAAAGGCCATCAAAAATTATTTAAAATAGCTAAGGATAAAGCCAAACAGTATGGCTTAAAAACAGTTGTTTTTTCGTTCTATCCACATCCTACATGGGTGATTGGTAAAGAACCTAAACCTCTTATTATGTCACGAAAAGATAAGAAGGAAACAATAAGTGAGTTAGGGATGGATTTACTTATTGAGTATCCTTTCACAGAAGCATTTGCTATGATTTCACCTCAAGCTTTTTTTGAAGAAATACTCTTAAAGGAATTAAAAGCAAAGGTATTAATAGTTGGAAGTAATTACTTTTTTGGTGAAGGTAAGAAAGGCAATGTGACTTATTTACAAGAATGCGGTAATAAGTACCAAGTGGAAGTTTATATTGTAGATGCTGTTATGCAAGAAGGAAAGGTGATTTCTAGTTCACGTATTCGAGAGCTAATAAAAAAAGGGAATATTGAAAAAGCCAATGCATTGCTTGGACATCCCTACTTGATAATTGGACAAGTTATACACGGCAAACAACTTGGGCGAACAATAGGATTTCCAACCATTAACCTTATTGCAGATCCGGACCGTATTTATCCACCCAATGGTGTTTATGCGACGAAGGTATACATCTATAATAAATGGTACAAGGCAATAACAAATATTGGATTTAATCCAACAGTAGATGGTACAAGTAAACGTATTGAAACGCATATTTTTAATATAAGTGAAGACTTATACGGACAAGAAGTAAAAGTCGCTTTCTATAAGTATATTCGTTCTGAAAGAAAGTTTCCTTCTTTTGAAGATTTGAGAAGACAAATTGAAAAGGATAAAGAAGGGGTAGAAGTCTTTTTTCAGTCCTAAAGGATTTATTTGCAAAATAACTAGGTGTATGTTATACTAGCAAGTGGTGTATACCTTTACTCGGATTTGGGACACTCCGACCCAATCTTAGTAAGTGGTGTAATTTATAATTTAAGGAGGTCATAAAAATGACAAAAGAACGCAAACAAGAATTAATGGAAAAATATGGAAGAACTACAAACGATACAGGTTCTCCAGAAGTGCAAATTGCTTTATTAACAGAAAGAATTAATCATTTAACAGAGCATTTACGTGCACATAAAAAAGATCACCATTCTCGTCGTGGATTATTAATGATGGTTGGTAAAAGAAGAGGTCTTCTTGACTATCTTATTAAAACTGATATCGAAAGATACCGTGCAATCATTGCTGAACTTGGAATTAGAAAATAATAAAAAGGGCGGATTATTCCGCTCTTTTTTATCAATTTAACAAAGAAGAGAGAGGGATGTTTTTGTGCAATGTTATAAAACTCTCAAACAGTGAGAGCTTTATAAGATTGCGCAACAGACGTTTCTCTTCTTACTACACTGTGAAGGGAGAAAGAAAATGGTAAGAAATTATTCAACAACACTTGCTGGAAGAAAGTTTTCAGTGGAAATTGGTAAAGTAGCAGAGCTTGCAAATGCAGCAGCTATGGTAAGTTATGGAGATACCGTGATTTTAGCTACAGTAGTAGCTAGTGACGAACCTAAGGAGGGGATTGACTTTTTCCCACTTAGTGTCAATTATGAAGAAAAGTTTTATGCAGTAGGTAAAATACCAGGAGGATTTATTAAACGTGAAGGACGCCCTTCTGAAAGAGCGATTTTAACCTCTCGTGTTATTGACCGTCCTATGCGCCCACTTTTCCCAAAGGATTATCGTAATGATGTGGTTATTACAACAACTGTTATGTCTGTAGACCCTGAATGTAGTCCAGAAGTAACAGCAATGATTGCGGCTTCTTTAGTAGTGGATATTTCAGATATTCCATTTAAAGGTCCCGTTGGTTCTGTGCAAGTAGGGTATATTGATGGAGAATTTATCATTAATCCTAATTCAGAACAACGTACATTATCTGATTTAGCCTTAACTGTTTCATCAACAAATGAAAAAGTGATGATGATTGAAGCAGGTGCTAATGAAATTTCAGATGAGATTATGTTTGAGGCAATTATGAAAGGACATGAGGCTAATCAAGAAATCGTAGCCTTCATTAATCAAATTAAAGCAGATTGTGGTAAAGAAAAAAATGAAAATTATGTTAGATTCAATGTGCCAGAAGATGTTTATGCGGATATTGTAGCCTGCATTGGTGATAAAGAGATGGAAGAAGCAGTTTTCACAGATGATAAACAAGTGCGTGAAAAACAACTTAAAGTATTAAAAGAAAGAGTTATTCAGAATTTAACAGAAGCAGGTAAAGAAGAAGAATTAGGGTATTTAGAAGAAGCTTTTTATAATTTTGAAAAGAAGACAGTAAGACGTATGATTTTAAAGGAATCTAAACGCCCAGATGGTCGTGCTTTGGATGAAATCAGACATCTTGCTGCGGAGGTAGATATCTTACCACGTACACACGGTACAGGTCTTTTTACCAGAGGACAAACACAAGTGCTTACAGTAACTACCTTAGGACCTTTAGCTGAAATGCAAATGTTAGATGGCTTAGATGAATTAGAGGTGTCTAAGCGTTATATGCATCACTATAATTTCCCACCTTATTCAGTAGGTGAAGCACGTTCACCACGTGCACCAGGGCGTAGGGAAGTTGGACATGGCGCATTAGCTGAGAGAGCACTTATACCTGTACTTCCAACAGAGCAGGAATTCCCTTATGCTCTTCGTTTAGTATCAGAAGTTTTGAGCTCAAATGGATCAACTTCTCAAGCAAGTATTTGTGGTTCAACCCTATCTTTGATGGCTGCTGGTGTACCTATCAAAGCACCAGTGGCAGGGATTTCAGTAGGTCTTGTAACAGGAGAAACAGATGAAGATTTTGTCCTTTTAACAGATATCCAAGGCTTAGAAGACTTTTTTGGAGATATGGACTTTAAAGTAGGTGGTACACACAAAGGGATTACAGCTATTCAAATGGATATGAAAATTCAAGGATTAACACCTGCCATTATTAAGGGAGCTTTAGAGCAAACACGTAAAGCACGTTATTATATTTTGGATGAGGTCATGTTAAAAGCTATTTCAGAACCTCGCAAAGAATTATCACCTTATGCTCCAGTTATTACACAGATTGTTATTGACCCTGAAAAGATTAGTGAAGTAATTGGACCAAAAGGTAAGATGATTAATCGTATTATTGATGAAACAGGTGTAAAAATTGATATTGAAGATGATGGACGTGTATTTATCTGTGGTAATGATAGTGAGAAAACAGCACGTGCTATTGAAATGATTGAAGGTATTGCAAAACCTATTGAAGAAGGACAAATCTTTAAGGGAAAAGTAATGCGTCTTATGAACTTTGGTGCCTTTGTAGAGCTTGTACCAGGTAAAGAAGGTTTAGTGCACATTTCTCAATTAGCACATGAGCGTGTAGCAAAAGTAGAAGATGTAGTAGCTGTTGGCGATGAACTTCAAGTAAAAGTTATTGAAATTGATAAACAAGGTCGTGTGAATCTATCCCATAAAGTACTCTTGCCAAAACCAGAGACCAAAACAACAGAAGAATAAGTAAGTGGGGACTAGGGAACTAGTCTCTTCTTTTTATAGACTAAGAGGTAAAAAAGATGTATAAAAAAGTAGAAGTAGTGTGTAAAGCTTTTGGATTAGTAGCGTTCTTTATACTTATGCAGTACAGTATAATGGCTCTATTTAAGATCGGTATAGAGTTAAAGGGAGTACCCTTTCAAAGCTATTATGAGACGCATCTATATTTAATTAATGGAACCATACAAGCAAGTTATCTTTTCATACTACTTATAGTGGATAAGCTAAAGAAAGAAGATTTAAAACAAGTTTTTGGATTAATGGTTTCTCAAAAATGGATAAGTTATATAGGATATGGGATAGGTTTATGGATGCTTTCAACATTACTCAATGCCTTTCTATTGCCCTTTTTTGAAGAATATGGTACACATATAAGTCAATTATTTGCCAATAATGAAAGAGTTTTACGTTTTATTAATCTAATTATTTTAGCTCCATTTGTAGAGGAATACTTATTCCGCTATAAGATTCAAGAGGTTCTAAAGAAAGGCTTTGGTCCTACTTTAGCTATTATTTTTCAAGGTGTATTATTTGGGCTTATTCATGCAATAGCTTTACAAAAAATTTATGCTATTGTATTAGGAATAGGTTTGGGTTTTATACGTGAAAAAGAGAAACATTTACAAAGTAGTATTATAGCGCATATGACGATTAACAGTATTGGTTTTTTAGTAGGGACCTTTCTAATAAGTTAGAATAAGATTAGAACAGAGAAGTGAATAATTAAAAAGTAATAGATGCAAAATAAGGACATAACATACATAAAGGAGAGAAATGATGAGTTATCTATTATTAATAATAGGTTTTGTTTTATTGATTAAGGGGGCAGATTTTTTTGTAGAGGGAGCTTCTAATTTAGCAGAACGCTTAAAAGTGCCGCCCCTAGTGATTGGTTTAACAATTGTGGCCTTTGGAACAAGTGCACCAGAAGCAGCAGTAAGTATTACTTCTGCGCTAAATGGACAAAATGCCATCGCAATTGGAAATATAGTAGGTTCAAACCTGTTTAACTTATTATTTGTAGTAGGGATTGCTGCATTTATTTATCCGTTGCAAGTTAAAAGATCAATCATCACAAAAGAGTTTCCTTTTGCTATTCTTTCAAGCTTTATGCTTCTTATCTTAGCACAAGATCAACTATTTCAACAAATGCCGAATAACTTGCTAACACGTGCAGATGGAGTAGTTCTTTTAGTTTTATTTGGTATTTATATGTATTATTTGATTGATATTGCAATGAATCATAGAAGAAGTGTGCTGGAAAGTGAACGTTATGAAGAAGAGCAACAAGAAATGCATAAAGAGATGGGCCTAACTAAACAGATTTTGATTGCTATAGGTGGCATGATAGGAATTATTATAGGTGGTAAGCTAGTAGTAGATGGAGCTACAGATATTGCTTTGGCGTGGGGAATGAGTGAAAATTTAGTAGGATTAACGATTGTAGCTATAGGAACCTCTTTACCAGAGTTAATTACTTCTATCGTAGCAGCTACTAAAGAGAAAAGTGATATAGCATTAGGAAATGTTATTGGTTCGAATATATTTAATGTTTTCTTTATTTTAGGTTTATCAGCAACTATTTCTCCAATGGCAGTACAAGGAGAAGTTTTGGTAGATATGGTTATTTTATTAGTTGTTAGCTTATTAGCCTATCTATTTGCTATTACAAAAACGAAAATCAATAAAGTAGAAGGAAGCTTATTGGTTCTTCTCTATGCAATTTATATGGTTTATATTATAGGACGTTAAAAAGAGGCTATGCCTCTTTTTTGTTTATGTTCATGAAGAATTGAGAAAATAGAAAGAATTAATCTGAAAATGAAGTTTACATTATAAAGAGCTTATATTACTATTAAAGTATTAAAATTAGTAGGAATAGGTAATCGTTTAAAAATAGGGGAGAAAAAAATGAGACTAACAATTGTTTATGGAACAGAGCATAAAGGAGCAACTTATCATATTGCACAAGAAGTAATTAGCAGTTTTAAAGGAGCAGAAATAGAAGAGATTTTTTTACCTCGAGATTTACCAGAGTATTGCAGTGCTTGTTTACGTTGTTTTTGTGAAGAAAAAGGGAGTTGTTCACATAAACACTATACAGAGCCCTTGCGTGCCAAGCTTTTAGCAGCAGATATACTTATTTTAACATCACCTGTTTATGCTTATCACATGTCGGGGCAAATGAAGGTTTTTCTCGATCATTTTGCAAATATGTGGATGGTTCATCGCCCCGAAAAAGCCATGTTTTTAAAGCAAGCTATTGTGATTGCAGCAGCCAGTGGACCTGTTTATGCTAAAACCTTAAATGGGATAAAGGATAGCTTAGACTTTTGGGGAGTAGCGAAGACCTATAAAATAGGGGTAGCTCTTATGGAGTCTGAATGGCAAAGAGTATCACCTAAAGTGAAGGCAAGGGTGAGTAGACGTATTCAGAAGGTAATAGCCCAAGTCAAGAAAAGACAGGGAAAAGTTAAACCCTGTTGGAGAGTAAAAAAGTGGTTTTATATCAGCCGCTTCATGCAAAAGAAAATAAAAGCTAATCCACCAGATGTTTTATACTGGGAAGAGCAAGGTTGGACAGGAAAGGTACGCCCTTGGAAGAACAACTAATTTGCAAAAGATACTATCTAGGACAACTACCCTATATCCAATGTGAACATCAATCACTCTTACTTAGGCAGCTCTGTGATGTAGATATGCAGTATCAATATAATAAGATAATTAATTTAAAGTTGGCTGTAGAAAAGCTAGATGGAGTGACTTGTATCTATCCTTATCGTGATTTGATGATTTATAATGATACAACACAGGATTATCAGCTATGTTTAAAAGTAGGAAAAAATATCTAGAGGGACAATGGTGAGTAAACTGTACTCGCCCTTTCTAACTCAAAAAAGAAGTCAAGTATAGAAAGGTAAAACTCTACGGAGCGTGGATTGAAAAATAACACATCAGCTATTAAGATAAAGGAGGAGGTGAGACTAATGGATTGTAGTAAAGTAGGAAAATTATTAACCTATTTACGCAAAGAAAGGGGTATGACTCAAAAAGAGGTAGCTGACATCCTCTCTTTAAGTGATAAGACCATCTCTAAATGGGAGCGTGGATTAGGGTGTCCAGATATTTCACTACTCAACGAACTCTCTACCCTATTTGGTGTAAATATTGAAAAAATCTTAATAGGGGATTTAAATCCTAATGATGCTGATGGAGGAAATATGAAACGAATTAAATTTTATGTATGCCCAAGTTGCGGTAATGTGATGACTGCAACAGGAGAAGCAGATATCTCCTGTTGTGGGAGGAAATTAGAAGCGCTTAAAGCCCAAAAGCAAGACAAAAAACATACAATGCTATTAGAAGAGATAGAAGATGATTATTATATCACTTTTTCGCATGAGATGCGCAAAGAACATTTTATTTCATTTGTAGCTTATGTGAGATACGATAGAGTTTTACTTGTCAAGTTATATCCAGAACAAAATGCAGAAGTTCGTATACCCCAAATGCGAGGGGGGCAATTTTATGCCTATTGTACTTGTGATGGTCTATGGGCTTTTTAGAAAATAGAATGATATAAGCATTTTAGATAGTAATGATAATTAGAAAAGTAGCAATTATTAGTGTATAAACACTAGAAATTGCTACTTTTCTAATTATCATTATGTATATTTATAAAATTATGATATAATATTAAATAAAATTCATAATAAAATATAAGTAACTATCAACAAGTATTATAAGACAATGAGAATTAGAATGAGGATAATAAAAAAAGAGTAAGTTAAATAAAAAAGGAAAGGTGAAAAGGAATGATCAGGCAAGAGCAACCAACGGATTATGAAACCATTTATGAGGTGATTAAAACAGCGTTTGAAACAGCTGCAGTTAAGGATGGTGATGAACAAGATTATGTAAGTCATTTAAGAAAAAGTTCAAAATACATACCTGAACTAGCCCTTGTTGCGGAAAAAGATGGACATATTGTAGGTCATATCATGTTAACTAAAATGGTGATTAATGGGAAAGAGCAAACCTTTGATGCCCTTTTACTGTCTCCACTATGTGTGGCTTATGCTTATAGAAATAGAGGAATTGGTGGTAAGTTAATCGAAAAAAGCTTTAAGTTAGCTCGCGAAAAAGGGTATTCTTCTGTGTTTTTATGTGGAAATCCTGAATATTATAGTCATTTTGGCTTTAAAGAAACCTGTGCTTTTGGAATTATTAATGAAAGTAATGTACCTCAAAAATATATAATGGCTTGTGAACTTTTCCCAGGAGCATTAAAAGGGAAGGAAGGTAAAATTCATATTGTATAGGGACAAAAAATGGAAAAGTGAGAGAGAGGATTCTTTACATTAAAAAATACTTCTGTTACAATAAAACCAAACAAGTGTTCGAGAGGGTGGGAAATGTGGAGCAGAAGGTAATTTTTCATATTGATGTCAACTCTGCTTTTTTAAGTTGGGAGGCTGTACACCGATTAAGAGATTTAGGAGAATCTTTAGATTTGAGGGAAATCCCTTCGGCTATTGGAGGAGATCAAGAGAAGCGAAGAGGGGTTATATTGGCACGTTCTATTCCAGCAAAAGCCTATAAAGTACAGACTGGAGAACCGATTATTCGAGCTCTTTCTAAATGTCCACAGCTTCAACTAACTAAGCCCAATTTTGAAATTTATGTGAAGTATTCCACAGCTTTTATAGCTATTTTAAAAGAGTATTCACCTGTAGTAGAGCAGTGTTCCATTGATGAGGCCTTTATGGATATGACAGGAACAGAAGGGCTTTATGGTGATTTAATTGCTTTGGCTCACCGGCTTAAAGAACGTATTTATAGTGAGCTGGGCTTTACAGTGAATGTGGGGATTTCTTCTAACAAACTCCTAGCTAAAATGGCTAGTGATTTTGAAAAACCCTATCGTGTGCACACCTTATTTCCAGAAGAAATAAGCAAAAAGATGTGGCCTATGCCAGTAGGTGAATTATTTTTTGTAGGAAAGGCAGCAGAGGCAACTTTAATTAAGTTAGGTATTAAAACCATTGGACAATTGGCAAAAGCTGATGTAAATTTACTTAAGAAGCATCTGCACAAACAAGGAGAAATCATTTATGGTTATGCTAATGGTAGAGACAGTCGTTTAGTCATAGAAGAGAAGCAGGCTAATAGGGGGTATGGCAATTTGATGACGATTCCTTATGATGTTGATTCGGTAGAAGGAGCTAAAAGTGTATTGCTTTCTTTATGTGAGACAGTAGGCATAAGATTAAGGCAAGGTGGAGTAAAAGCAGGGTTACTTAGCGTAAGTTTAGTGGATACCTTTTTTGAGCAGCATTCCAAACAAAAAACATTGACTTCCTCTACGGATGTTACGAAGGAACTGTATATAGAAGCTTTAAATCTTTTTGAAGACTTATGGAATCACCGCACACCCATTAGACAACTAGGTGTTCATACAAGCAAACTCTCAGATGGACAGACTTATCAATATAATCTTTTTTCTGGAGAGTGTTATGAGAAGTATGGTAAGCTAGATAAAGCTTTAGATACCATTCGTCAAAGATATGGGGACAGTGCTGTTATGAGGGCTACCTTTATTGACTCAGCCATTACTCCCATAGCAGAAAGCCTATCTAAAGAGATGTCACCCTTAAAACTAAAAATGCCTCAGAACCAGTGAATGGGTTCTAAGGCATTTTTAGTTTTATTTTTCTACTTTGGAAGCTCTTTCCTCTAAAGGAATATAAGAATTCTTAGGACAAACATTTTTGTAAGCTGGGCGGATAATCTTACCTTTTTGAACGAGTTCTTCAAGGCGGTGTGCACTCCAACCAGCAATACGTGCTACGGCAAAAAGAGGGGTATAAAGTTCTTGAGGCAAGCCGAGTAGACTGTAAACAAAGCCTGAATAGAAGTCCACGTTGGCACTAACACCTTTATACATCTTGCGGCTTTTACTAATAATTTTAGGTGCTAGTTCTTCCACTTTATTGTAGAAATTATATTCTTTTTCTAGTCCTTTTTCAATAGCAAGCTTAGCAGCATATTCTTTAAGAATAATAGCTCGAGGATCAGAAACGGAATAAATCGCATGCCCAATACCATAAATCAGACCAGACTTATCAAAAGCTTGTTTATTAAGAAGTTTTGTAAGGTAATCTTCAATTTGTGCTTCATCCTCTAAATCACTGATATGAGCTTTCATATCTTCAAACATATGAACAACCTTGATATTGGCACCACCATGTTTAGGTCCTTTAAGAGAACCAAGAGCAGCCGCCATAACAGAATAGGTATCTGTACCTGAAGAGGTTACAAGGTGAGTTGTAAAGGATGAGTTGTTTCCGCCACCATGCTCTGCGTGTAAAATAAGAGCAAGGTCTAAAAGAGTTGCTTCGAGTTTGGTATATTGTTTATCTGCACGAAGCATATAAAGGATATTTTCCGCTGTAGAAAGCTCAGGTTTAGGCGTATGTATAAATAGGCTACGGTGACAGTGATAATGCTTATAGGCTTGGTAACCATATACCGCTAAAGCAGGAAAGGCTGCAATAAGAGAAAGACACTGCCTTAAAACATTTTCAATAGAGGTATCATCAGGATTTTCATCAAAGCTGTAGAGGGCTAAAACACTACGGGCCAGTGAATTCATAACATCCTTACTAGGTGCTTTTAAAATCATATCATTGACAAAGGAAATAGGGAGTTGACGATAACTACCTAAAAGCGCTTCGAAGTTACTAAGTTCTTCTTTGGTAGGAAGTTTACCGAAAAGAAGAAGGTAGGTTGTTTCTTCAAAACCAAAGCGTCCGTCTGTTAAGTAACCTTGTGTGATTTCAGCAACATCGATTCCACGATAGCTGAGTTTACCAGGAACAGGAATGATTTCGTTCTCATCCACGATATAAGAGTGGACATCACCTATTTCTGTTAAACCTACGAGTACACCACGTCCATCAAGGTCACGTAAACCACGTTTTACTTGATATTTGGTATAGAGCTCCGGGTCAATGACACCATTACGTTCGCATAAGAGGCTAAGTTCATGTAGGAGCTGGTTACAATTGTTTAATGGGCTTGTGTTCATTTCTCATCACCTTTCTCTTTTTAAAATTAACATAGAAATATGCTATTGTTTCTAATTTAACATAAATTGGCAGACAAATCAATAATATTCGCATTAATGTATGGTTAAACATATCGTATGAGAGGTGGGAAAAGCTAAAAAGAAGCAGGAAAGCCGTAGAAAAAAGGAGCAAGCCCTTTAAACTACGGCTATTAATAGCTTTAATGCGAAAGAAGTTTTTTAACAGCTTGTTCAGTAGGAGTTACAAAAAGCGTTTTGAAATTTGTATAAATAACCATTCCTGGTTTAGCATTTGGGACTTTTTTTACATACTTTTTAAGGGTATAGTCAATAGGAACATGGCTAGAGAGCTTACCACTGCTGTAGTAAGCAGCTAGAGTAGCTGCTTCTAAGAGGGAGGTTTCATCGATTTCTTCTAAATGCTCTAAGCGAACAATGACATGAGAACCTGGTCCATCTTTAATATGAAGCCAAAGATCGTTATTTTTAGCAAACTTCATCGTGAGTTGATCATTTTGAAAATTATTTTTACCTACATAAATAGGTAATCCTGTTGAAGAAGTAAACTGTAAATAGGGAAGCTGCTTTTTTACAGACATCTTTTTGCCACCGTTTTTACGTTTTTTAATATACCCCATAGTGAAAAGCTCTTCACGAAGCTGCAAAATATCCTCCTTAGTTTCCAAAAAGTCTAATGAAAGAAGGACTGAATCTAAATATTTCAAGTCTTCTTCGATTTGGATAAGCTGCTCACTAGCTGCAACTTGTGTGCGTTTGGCCTTACTATAAAGTTTAAAATAGCGCTGTGCATTTTGAATAGCTGTAAGTTTTTCATCTAAAGGAATGGTAATGTCCTCATAAGGTTCTTGATAATAGTTGATGGTGGTAAAACAAGTTACCTTTTCAGGTACTTGATGGGAATAAGCAGTTAAGAGCTCCCCATATATTTTGTAGAGTTCTTTTTGTTTACATTCTTCAAGGGCTTTTTCTTGAATTTGTTTTTTACGTACACTACGATCAATAAAAGTATGCACTAATTTTTTTATGTCTCCCGTTTTTTGAGAAACATTAAAACGTGTACTTTTTTCAAAATAAAAATGTTCTAACAATTTACTCATAGAAGGGAAGATGCGCTGGTGGTAAGCAGAGTACAATGAAAGTTCGAAAGCGTAAAAGTCAAAGGGGAGTTCATCCTCATGACAATAGAGAACAGGTACAAATTGATTTTTTTGAGTGTGCACTAGGACCTGTTCAAAGCTTTTATAAAGCATACTAAGGGTATGTGCATCCGCTGTTTCACCTAATTCATCTTCATTACAACCTGCATCTAGACAAATTTCATGGGCAATTGCAGGACTAAGACCACTATAGGAAAGATAAAGCCCTTTAAAAAGTGGTACAGCTTTACTTTTTAAAGCCTCAATAAAAGCTTCCTTAGTTGTTGCTAAAGGATTAAGCTTATTCTGATTGGGAGGATAGACATAACATCTACCAGGAAGTACTTCCCGAACACTACTTGTATCAAAAGAAATATGCTTGATACTATCAATAATGGTTCCTTCTTCACGGGTAAGAATGATATTACTATGTCTGCCCATTATTTCAATAATGAGTTTTTTAACTTCTTTATCTCCCATTTCATTTGTTGCCTCAATATCAAGTTCCACAATACGTTCAAAATGAGGTTGTGTAATAGCTAAAATTTTGCCACCCCCAATATGTTTTCTAAGCATCATACAAAACATGGGAGGTTCAGTTGCTGCATTTTTAGCTAGTTCAGTAAGGTGTAACCGAGGGTAATTACTATTAGCTGTTAAAAGTAATTTATAGGTAGAGCTGTTATTGCGTACAGCCACTAAAAGATCTTCTTTTTCGATTTGGTAAATTTTATCAATACGTCCTCCTACAAGAGCAGTACGTAGTTCATGTAAAAGACTTGCAAGGACAATGCCATCTAAAGCCATAATGTAATGACCTCCTTTAGTTAATGGACAAAGTATAGCATAATTTTTTTGAAAATAAAAGTCAGCTGTGCTATAATAAAAGGCAATGAAGAAATAAATTAAAGACAGAATGGGGAAGTAGGGAAGTATATGATTTATAGCATGACAGGCTATGGAAGAAGTGAGAAGCAGGAAAACAATCGTAAAATAACAGTAGAGATGAGTACCATTAATCATCGTTATTGTGATGTAAACATTAAATTGCCCCGTACTTTAGCTAGTCTTGAAGAAAAAATTAAAGAGCGGATTAAGCAAAAGATACAAAGAGGAAAATTAGAAGCTTCTATTTTTTATGTCTCTACTGCAGAAGAAGATCTTGAATTTACAATCAATACGGCTCTATGTGAAGGCTATTTAAAAGGTTTTCGTGAAATAGGGAAAAGCTTTGCACTAGAAGATGACCTTAAGCTATCCCACCTCTTAGAACTAAGTGATGTGGTGACTTTGCAAAAAAAAGCAGGAGATCAAGAGGCTGTAGAGGAGCTTCTCTTTGAAAGCCTTGATGAAGCACTCATAGAACTTTTGGCTATGCGTCAAAAAGAAGGAGAGGCTCTTAAAGAGGATATTCTTCTTAAAAATAATAGCATTAAGGATTTAGTAGCAAGTATTGAAGAGCGTAGTCCTTTGGTAGTAGAAGAATATAAGAAGAGGTTAGAAACCAAGCTAGAAATGCTTCTTGGAAAAGACATTGTAGACCCAAACCGATTAGCTACAGAAGTAGCTATTATGGCAGATAAATGTGCAATTGATGAAGAATTAACACGCCTTAAAAGTCACTGTTCCCAACTCACTACTATTTTACAAGAGGAGGGGGCTATTGGGCGCAAGCTTGACTTTTTAATGCAAGAGATGAATCGTGAAGCCAATACCATTGGTTCAAAGGCCAATGACTATAGGATTACCAAGGATGTTGTACTTCTTAAGGCAGAAATTGAAAAAGTAAGAGAACAAGTGCAGAATATAGAGTAGGTGAGAAAATGAGCCATTTTATAAATATTGGTTATGGAAATATTGTTTCAACAGACCGCATTGTAGCCATTGTAGCTGCAGAGTCAGCTCCTATTAAGCGCCTCATTAACAAGGCAAAGGAAAACTCTGAACTTATTGATGCCACTCAAGGTAGAAAGACAAGGGGTGTGATTATTACTGATAATCATCAGGTAATATTATCTGCACTTCAGCCAGAGACAATGGCGAGTCGGCTTATGACATCTAAAGAAGAAAGAAGTTAAAGGAGAAGGGCATGAAAGCTGAAGGATTAAAAATTATTTTATCAGGGCCATCTGGTTCAGGGAAAGGGACCATCGTTAGGGAGCTTATTAAGAAAGAACATTTTATCCTTTCTGTGTCAGCAACCACACGTTTACCTAGACAAGGAGAACAAGATGGTGTACACTATTTTTTTAAAACAAAAGAAGAGTTTGAGACGATGATTAAGGATGATGAACTTTTAGAGTATGCACAGTTTTGTGATAACTACTACGGTACGCCTAAAACTTTTATTGAAGAAAGTGTAAAAAATGGAAAAGATGTTATACTAGAAATAGAAGTACAAGGAGCATTGCAAGTAAAAGCAATTTATCCTGAAGCTCTTTTTGTTTTTGTTATGCCACCTACTCTTACAGAGCTGGAAAATAGGCTAGTAGGTAGAAACACAGAAACACCGGCTGTGATTGCTCAGAGATTAGCAAGAGCGAAAGAAGAGGTTGCTTTTTACAAAGAATATGACTACGTAGTTATTAATGATAGTCTTGAGGAAGCCATTTGTGATATTGAGACCATTGTTGCGGCAGAAAAGTTAAGAAGCTCTCGTTTTAAACAAGAAATAGAAAAGGTATGGAATGCCTAAGGAGGATTTTAAATGTTACAACCATCTTATACACAAATTATGAAGAAGTTAAATGCGGAGGGAGACTCAAAGCTTACGAGTCGTTACTCAATTGTTATTGCTACAGCAAAACGTGCAAGACAAATTATTGATGTTGTTAATGAACAAGCGAGTATTAATAAAGAAGCGGATAAAACAGGAGAAAAAATCATTGACCCTGTTAAAATGAAAAAAGCAGCTGAACTAAATGAAAAATTAAAAACAAAAAAGCCAATCTCTATTGCAGTTGATGAAATCTATAATAGTAAAATTCATATGTGTGAGTTTCATCAAGAAAAGGAAGAGGACGCTATAAGGGGAGAAGAGTAAGTAAAGAAAGCAAACTAAAATAAAGGCTGAAGGTAAAGGGGTAATGGGTGTAAATAGATACCATGCCCTTTTCCTATATTTAAAAGAAGCTATTTTTAATGAGGAGTGGAGAAAAGGTGATGTACAAGTATGCACAGGTTATTATCCAATTTGCTACCCTACCTGAAATTGACCGCTTCTTTACTTATGAAATTCCAGAAGCGTTTCGTCCTCACATAAGGGTAGGACAAAGAGTTAAGGTGCCTTTTGGTAATCATAATGCCCCACAAGTAGGTTATGTAGCTTTTTTATTAGAAGAGATAGAAGAGCTTGGCTATACGACTAAGCCTCTAATGGGGTTAGTAGATGAAGCGCCTATTATAAATAGTAAACAGTGGGAAATCATTCACTTTATGGTCATGTATTATGGGACCAGTTTTGCTGCTGCCATTGATGCTGTACTCCCACCGGGATTAAATGCAAAACCCTTTTCACTTGAAGAAGAGGAAACTTACGTGGCACTTACACCTGATACAAAAGAAGTCACGCTTTACACCCTTCAAAATCAGCATAAAAAGACTTTTGAAAAGCAACGGCTACTCCTTAACTACTTAAAAGAAAAAGGCCCTATCAGACAAAGAGATTTAAAAACACAAGAGGAAGTGAGCCTTTCTTCTTTAAAAACTTTAGAACAGAAAGGGCTTATTCGTGTTTTTAAAGCACCTTTAAGTTTTCGACCGGACCCCATAGCAGAGGAGAAGTTTAAAATCTTAAATAGTGAACAAAGTGCTGCAAAAGAAAGACTTGTACAAAAGATTCGAGCAGGTGAGTATGGTGTTTTCTTGTTAAAGGGTGTAACAGGCAGTGGAAAAACAGAGGTTTTTTTATATGCTATACGTGAGGTAATAGAAAGTGGCGGACAGGTCATAGTAATGGTACCTGAAATTGCTTTAACAAAGCAAACCTTAGAACGCTTTCAAGAGCGTTTTGGGAACCAAGTGGCCCTTACCCATAGCCGAATGACACCTAAAGAAAGACAAAGGCTTTATGCCAAGGTAGCTCGTGGTGAAGTAACGATTGTGATAGGACCTCGTAGTGCAATTTTTATGCCATTTACTCATCTTAAAATGGTAGTGATTGATGAAGCCCATGAAGCCAGTTATAAATCAGAAATGAATCCTAAATATCATGCTATTGATGTGGCGCTTAAAAGGATGCAAAGTGAAGAAGGGGTTGTTTTGCTTGCAACGGCTACGCCTAGTCTTGAAAGCTATTACAAGGTTCAAATAGGTGAGTATGAGGAGCTTGTTTTAAAGAGCCGGGTTGGAGAAGCTACCTTGCCTGAGGTTCAAATGGTAGATATGCGGCTCGAACTTAGAGAAGGTAATAATCAAGCCATTAGCCGTGCTTTGCATCAAGGTATTTTAGAAACCCTTGAAAGAGGGCATCAAGTGATGCTTCTCATTAATAGGAGAGGGCACTCTACCTTTATTAATTGCAGGAATTGTGGCTATGTTATAAAATGTCATCATTGCGATGTTTCCATGACCTATCATCGTTCCAGGCAGCAACTGGAGTGTCATTACTGTGGACATAAAGAAAAAATCCCAGAAACCTGTCCAGGCTGCGGTTCTTCACATATCAAGTTTTTTGGGAGTGGAACGGAGAAGATAGAGGAATATTTAGAGAAATATTTTCATGCATATGGTATTGGGCGTATGGATCTTGATACAACCGGTGGTAAGGATGGGCATACTGTTATTTTAGAAGCCTTTAGGAAACGAGAAATCAACCTTTTAGTAGGTACACAAATGATTGCAAAAGGACATGACTTTCCAGCAGTAGGCCTAGTAGGGATTGTGTCAGCGGATATGTCTCTTTATATGCAAGATTTTAGGAGTAATGAAAGAACCTTTCAGCTCCTCACACAAGCTATGGGGCGGGCAGGTAGGAGTCATATTAAAGGAAAAGTAATCATACAAAGCTATAATCCTGAGCATAGCGTATTAGAGGCTATTAGGCTGAATGCAGGGGAAGCCTTTTATAAAGAGGAGCTTGCTAACCGTAAGCTTTTAGAATATCCGCCTTATGGGCATATTTTTACTGTGATGGTAACAGGGAAAAGTGAAAAGGAAGTCATAAGGAGTATCAGTCTTTTAGGAAATTATTATCGGCACTATGCCCAACGTGCAAAAACAGATTTTCGCATTATAGGACCTAGTGTAGCAACAATTGGAAAGCTAGTTGACGAATACCGATGGCGTATTATAATAGTATCAGATAATCGTGAGAAATTACTTGTCTATGGGCGTTATTGTTTAACTCGTTTTGAAGAGCAAGAAAAAATAAAAACTGTAAAAATGCAGTGGGATATTGACCCACTGACTATGTTATAAATAAGGAGGATCTAATGGCTGTTCGTACTATTCGCACTGAGAAAGAAGAATTACTTAGAAAAAAATCCAAGGTAGTTAAAAAATTTGATGAGAACTTAGCAAGCCTTATAGAAGATATGAAGGAAACCATGTATTTGGCCCAGGGTGTAGGGATTGCTGCACCTCAAGTAGGTGTATTAAAGCGTGTATTTGTAGTAGATATCGGTGAAGGCCCTATTGAGTTTGTCAATCCTGAGATTTTGGAAGTAGAAGGAGAACAATTTGGAGAAGAAGGGTGCCTAAGTGTCCCTAAACGCTATGGACATGTAAGACGTCCGAATTATGTTAAGATGCGTGCACAAGACCGTAAGGGAGAGTGGTTTGAAATAGAAGGTGAAGAGTTTATGGCAAGAGCCATGCTTCATGAAAATGATCATTTAGAAGGAACCCTTTTTATTGATAAAGTAGAAGGGGAATTAGTTGAGATAACAAATCAAGATGAATAAGGAGGCTGCCATGCGTGTTGTTTTTATGGGAACCCCTGATTTTGCGGTTCCAACTCTACAAATGTTAATTGATGAGGGGCATACGCTGTGTGCGGTAGTCACTCAGCCAGATAAACCCAAAGGGCGTGGAAAGAAAGAGGCGATGCCTCCTATAAAGGAATTAGCACTAAGGTATAATTTACCTGTTCTACAGCCCCAACGTATTCGTGGGGATGAAGCTTTTTTTACCCACATACAATCTTTAAATCCAGACATTATAGTAGTAGTAGCATTTGGACAGATTCTTCCAGAGAGCATACTCACTATTCCAAAGTACGGCTGTATCAACATCCATGGTTCTTTACTTCCTAAGTACCGTGGTGCTGCACCGATTCAGTGGTCTATCATTAATGGTGAAGACTTAACAGGCGTAACGATTATGTATATGGATAAAGGGATGGACACAGGAGATATGCTTCTTAAAAAGGAGATCCCTATTACAAAAGAGGATACTTATGAGACACTTCATGGTAAGATGAAGGAAGTGGGTGCAAAGGCCCTTCTAGAAGCAATGCCCCTTATTGTAGCGGGTGGGGATTCCCGAGAAAAGCAAGAAGAAGCAGAAAGCACCTATGCACCTATGATTCAGAAGTCTTTAGGTGAAATGGATTGGAGCAAACCCGCCACAACTTTAGATTGCCTCATTAGAGGGCTTAATCCATGGCCGGTTTGCTATACAACTTATAAGGGTGAAGTTATGAAGGTGTGGAAAGCTAAAGTGCTTTTAGATACCTCTAATGAAAAACCTGGTACCCTTTTAAAGGTAGACAAAGAAGGTTTACAGGTACAAACAGGTGTAGGTAGCCTGCTGATTGAAGAGCTTCAAATGCCTAATAAAAAACGTATGCCAGTATCTGAATACATCAAAGGTAACACGCTCTTAGTAGGAGAGGTATTAGGCACATACGAATAAAGGAGTGATAGAATGGGTTTTTATCCTTATAGTTATGGTTTATATGGTATGAATAGCACGCAACTTATTTTAATAATCGCTATTATGATTATTCCTATTTATGCGAGTATGAAGGTACAAAATACTTTTAATCGCTACTCAAAGGTAAGAAGCTTATCAGGCTATACAGGGGAAGAAGCAGCAAGACGTATTCTGATGATTAATAATATAAATATACCAATCAATCAAATAGGTGGCTCGATGACAGACTTTTATGATCCTGTGCGCAAACAGCTTGCTTTGTCACAAACCGTATATGGTTCAGCTTCCATTGCGGCATTAGGTGTAGCAGCACATGAGGTAGGGCATGCTATCCAAGATTCAAAAGGGTATGCTTTTTTACGTATGCGCCATGCCATTTACCCTATTACTAATTTTGCAAGTCGTTTATCTATGCCGCTTATTATCTTAGGTCTTATTACAAGTATAAGTGGCTTAACAGGAATCGGGATTGTTTTATTTGCTTTTACCACCTTCTTTGCATTAGTTACTCTACCTGTAGAATTTAATGCTTCAAAGCGTGCACTTGTAGCTTTGGAATCCAGTGGTATTTTAAGTGATCAAGAGTTAGAAGGGGCTAAGAAAGTACTTACAGCTGCTGCCCTTACGTATGTAGCAGCAGCAATGGTTTCTATTTTATCCCTTATTAGACTTTTTTTAATGACAAGGAGAGATGATTAAAAGACGCTTTTTAGCGTCTTTTCTGCTGTTTTTATAAAACAGTTGAGTAGAAAGGAACGAATAAAATGAAAAATGCAAGAGAACAAATCGTAGATTTGCTTGTTTTATTAGAAAGAGAAAAGGGCTATGTCCAATTAGTTTTAAAGGAAGAATTAAGGGGAGTGGACTCTAAAGACAAAGGATTTGTCACAGAAATTGTATATGGTACACTTAAATATCGTTTAAAGTTAGATTATGTGATTAATCAATTTTCAAAAACATCTGTGCATAAAATGAAACCTTTTATAAGACAACTTTTACGCATGAGCGTTTATCAGCTTATAAGTCTAGATAAGGTACCTGCTTCAGCAGTTATTAATGAGGCTGTTAAACTTACAAAAAAACGTGGTTTTATAAATTTATCTGGTTTTGTAAATGGAGTACTTCGCACGATTGACCGACAGAAGGAGTCTCTTACTTACCCAAATCGTCAAGAAAAACCACTTACTTATTTAAGTGTTATTTACTCTATACCTGAATGGATCATTCAGGAGTGGCTTAAAGACTATTCCTTTGAAGAAGTAGAGGCTATTTGTGAGGCTATGAATGAAAGGGCACGTGTGGCCATTCGTATCAATACACTTTGTACCACAAAAGAAGAAGTGCAAAAGATACTTTTAAAAGAGGGAATCCAAACAGAAGAAGGTACTTTTTTAGAAGAAGCACTCTATCTTAAAAAGAGTGAAGATATTCAGCGTTTACCATCTTATCAAGCAGGGAAGTGGACTGTTCAAGATGAAAGTGCTATGCTAGTGGCACATGTGGTAAATCCTCAGCCAGGAGAGCGTATTTTAGACATGTGTAGTGCACCAGGCGGTAAGAGTTTGCATCTAGCAGCTCTTATGAAGAATCAAGGGGAAATTATAAGTAGTGATATTTATCCTCATAAAGTAGAACTCATTCGCCAAAATGCAGAGCGTATGCAAGCAACCATTGTACATCCTACCTTGCAGGATGGGACACTTTTAGAAGAGAAATTCATAGAAAGCTTTGATCGTGTACTTCTCGATGCACCTTGTTCAGGCTTAGGAATTTTAAAACGTAAACCAGATATTCGTTATAACAAAACAAAAGAAGATTTAGGAGCCATAGCTAATATTCAGCGACAACTAGCTCAGAAGGCTGCATGTTATCTAAAGGCAGGAGGGGTATTGGTTTACAGTACATGTACGATTTCTAAAAGTGAAAATGAAGAGATGGCTCATTGGATTGAGCAAAGCTTAGGTTTAGAAAAGCTAAATATAGTAGATACTATACCTAAGAGTCTTAGAGCCTTTATTAAAGAAGGAAATAGACTGCAAATCTTGCCAACTATGGCAGATACAGATGGTTTTTTTATAGCAGCCTTTAAGAAAAGAGGATAACACAGTTAATGGATATTGCAAGTAAAAGTATAGAAGAATTACAAGAGCTTATGAAGGGATATGGACAAGGTGGTTTTCGTGGAAAGCAACTTTTTGAGTGGTTACATCAAAAGATGGTTAGAAGTTATGATGAGATGACCAATTTGCCGCTTACTTTAAGAGAGCAGTTAGCAAGGGACTTCCCTATTCGCTCTATGAAAATTGTAAAAAAGTATGAGTCTAAGTTAGATGGCACGATAAAATACTTGTTTGAATGTGAAGATTCACATATAATAGAAAGTGTTTTAATGCGTTATAAACATGGTAATTCAGTCTGTATCTCTTCACAAGTAGGATGCAGGATGGGATGTAAGTTTTGTGCTTCTACTTTAGAAGGCTTAGTACGCAATTTAACACCTAGTGAAATGGTAAGTCAAATATATCTTATTGAGCAAGATATTAAAGAACGTGTTTCCAATATTGTAGTGATGGGAAGTGGTGAGCCTTTAGAACATTTTGAGTTGACTAAAAGGTTTGTCGAGTTAATTAATAGCCCTCAAGGACAAAATATAGGTCAGCGTCATATTACGGTCTCAACCTGTGGGTTAGTACCTCGTATCAAAGAGCTTGCAGAGAGTTTACCACAAGTTACACTGGCAATTTCTCTTCATGCGCCTACGGATGAAGGAAGAAGGCGTATTATGCCTATTGCTTATCAATATAGTATTCAAGAGCTTATGGATGCATGTGCGTATTATGTAGAGAAAACAGGAAGAAGGATAACCTTTGAATACGCGCTTATTTACGGTGAAAACGATTCGGAAGAAGAAGCAAGAATATTAGGGAAGCTTTTAAAGGGCTTGCTTTGTCATGTCAACCTTATTCCGGTTAACAAAATAGAAGAAAGAGATTACAAGGAAAGCTCAGTATCTCATATACAAAGATTTGTAAAAGTACTTGAAGAATACCATATTCCTGCTACAGTTAGAAGAAAGCTAGGAAGTGACATTGATGCTGCTTGCGGGCAACTGAGACGTCGCTATATAAAAAAAAGAGGTGAATAGCATGATTGCCGTTGGCAAAGTAGATATTGGAAGAAAGAGAAAGCAGAATGAAGATGCTCTATTTGTATCCAGTACGCCCATAGGTAGCTTACCCAATTTGTATATTGTTGCAGATGGGATGGGTGGACATCGGGCAGGTGGAACAGCTAGTCGGTTGGCTATAGAATCTTTTTTAGAATATATACAAGAGCATACGAGTGCCAATATACAAACAAGAGAAGATGTATTAAGGCTCCTTAAGATGGGTATTTTACATGCCAATCATATTATTTTTAAACAGGCTTCTACACATGAAGAATGTAAAGGAATGGGTACAACTTTTACTGTTGCGACGATTATAGAAGAGATTCTCTATTTGGCCCATGTTGGTGATACACGTCTTTACTTAGTGAATGAGAAGAGTATTTATCAGGCGACAACAGACCATTCGTTAGTACAGGAGATGGTAGAGAATGGCTATATTTCACAAAGCGAAATCAGCGAGCATCCTCAACGTCATATTATTACACGGGCTGTTGGTACATATGAAAAAGTAAAAGTGGATACTTTGATGTATGATATGGACCGGGTAGAATACATTTTGCTTTGTTCGGATGGCTTAACCACCATGTTAACAGATGCAGTTATTCATCAAATTGTATATGCACACCAAAGCGACCTAGGAGAAATAGTTGACCAACTTATTAACGAGGCAAATGAACAAGGTGGCTCAGATAATATAGCCGTAATAATAGCAAAGAAATACGAGGTGAGATCATGATGTTAGAACCAGGAACATTGCTCGGTGACCGTTATGAGATTATACAAAAAATCGGTGCCGGTGGCATGTCTATTGTTTATAAAGCTAAATGTAATAGATTACAACGTTTTGTAGCCATCAAAGTACTCAGAGAAGAGTTTGCTAAAGATGACGAGTTTGTAGCGAAGTTTAGAAAAGAGGCCTTATCAGCAGCAAGTCTTTCACATCCTAATATTGTAGGGATTTATGATGTGGGAAGTGATCATGACTTACACTATATTGTTATGGAGCTAGTAGAAGGTCGCACATTAAAAGAAGTGATTGCAGAAGAAGGACCTTTTAACTCAAAGGTTGTACTGGATTACGGTGTGCAGATGGTATCTGCACTTAGGCATGCCCATCGTAAGAAAATTATTCACCGTGATATTAAACCCCAAAATATTTTAATTACACATGACTCCGTACTCAAGGTGACAGATTTTGGGATTGCTAAGGCTGTGGATTCATCAACAGTTGTGGCAACGGGAAATGCTATTGGTTCTGTACATTATTTTTCACCAGAGCAGGCAAAAGGTAAATATGTCAATGAAACCAGTGATTTATATTCTTGTGGGATTGTACTTTTTGAGTTAGCTACTAAAAAGTTGCCTTTTGAAGCAGATTCACACATTTCTATTGCTCTTAAACACATTAATGAAGAAATGCCTCATCCTTCTATTTATAATCCTAACATCATGCCAAACCTTGAGAAACTCATTTTAAAAGCGACTCGTAAAGTGCAAGGTGAACGTTATCAAAATGCGGATGAAATGTTAAAGGATATGAAAGGAATCTTATTAGATCCTCATTATGTTATCAAAGAAGAAGAATTTGATGATCATACTATTTTAATGTCAGCAGAAGATACAAACTATATACGTAATAATAGCTATCAGTCAGATAAGATGAATCCTATAGGAGAGACGCATATTCCAAGATTTGAAACGACAATGCCTCCTTTGCAAGAAGAGGAACCAGAAGAAGTTTCTACTTTTTACAAGGTATTAGCAAGTATAGGTGGTGTTTTAGCCACTTTACTTTTGATTACTATTTTATCGGTTGTACTTATGTTTTGGCTTCCTTCTATGGGAAAGGGCAAAGAAGCTATTGTACCTAGCTTTATAGGTAAAACCATTGATCAGGCTAAGAGTTTAGCAAAATCTTATAATCTTAAAATTGAAATAGTAGGAGAAGAACCTTCTAATGAAGCAACAGGTACAGTGGCTAAACAGTTACCAGAAAGTGGTGAAAGTGTTCCCACAAAAACGACCATTCAACTCACCCTATCCAGTGGAAAGAACGGGCTTATAACGGAAACACCATCACAAACGCAAACAACAAAGGTACCTTATATTGAAGGAGAAACAAGTGTTAAAGCAGAGCAACTTTTAGAGGCAGCTGATTTGATTCCTGATATTAGCCATGAGTATGATGAAACAGTTGAAAAAGGGAAGGTTATTAGTCAAAATCCCAAATATGGCGCAACTGTAGCGACAGGTTCAGCGGTACAAATGGTTATTAGTAGAGGGCCAAAAGTAGTTTTAGCTACTGTTCCAGATTTAAAAGGTGCAACGGTTCAAGAAGCAGAGCTTAAATTACGTAATGTAAAATTACAACTTGGCAGTAAAAAGGAAGAGTATAATGATACAGTGGAAAAAGGTAAGATTATTAATCAAAGTGTTGCAGTAGGCAGTGAGGTTGAAGAAGGAAGTAGCATTGATGTTGTAGTCAGCAAAGGAAAGGCTGAAGAAGAAACGACACCACCAACTGATGGTCAAAATCCTTCTAGTCCAGATGGAACGCAAGTGCCAGATAATACACCAATGGTGACAAAGAACTTCTCTATCAGTGCACCTTTAGATGGTGGTAATAAGACAAGTTATCATGTTTTTGCAAAACTTGTTTTAGAAGATGGTACGACTAAGGTAGCATACGATGCAGTAGTTGAAAAAGATAACTTCCCTATTAGTATTCCTTTAAAAGGAAGAGGAAGAGGGCTACTCTATACGTCCTTTGATGGTGAAGAGGTTTACCAGGACGAAATTAATTTTAATGAGGTACAATAAAATGGTACAAGGTACTATTATAAAAGGTATTGCAGGATTTTACTATGTAGAAGCTGAGCAAAGAATCTATGAATGTAAGGCCAGAGGTAAGTTTAGAAAGGAAAACATTATCCCCTTAATTGGGGATAATGTCCTTATTACGCTTTCAGAAGAAGAGAATTCGAGTGATCGTTACCCCATTGCTACAATTGAGGAGATTCTACAAAGAAAAAATAGTTTAATCAGGCCACCTGTAGCCAATGTGGATCAAGCTATAGTGGTCTTTTCTGTCACTTATCCTGTCATTCATTTAGACCTATTAGAACGATTTTTACTTACCATTGAGAAGGAAAACATTACACCTTATATTGTTTTAAATAAAATTGATGAAGGAAATGAGTCAGAGTATAGTTATATTGTGGAGCGTTATAGCAAGATAGGTTACAAAGTAATGGCTTTGTCTGCAAAAATGAAGATAAATATTGAACTTTTAAAACCTCACTTAAAAGACAAGACCACTGTATTTGCAGGACCATCAGGTGTTGGGAAATCCACACTACTGAATGCCTTAGAAAAAAACTTATCTTTAGAAACAGGTGTAGTGAGTGAAAAAATTAAGCGTGGAAAACATACCACACGCCATGTGGAATTAATGCCTCTTAGTATGGGGGGCTTTGTATTAGATACACCTGGTTTTACGTCTTTGCAATTAGATGGTATTACAAAGGAAGACCTTAAGCAGTATTTTCCGGAGTTTGTGCCCTTAGAGGGGTCTTGTAAATTTTCAGGGTGTACCCACGTTCATGAGCCAGGGTGTAAAATAAGAAAAGCTGTAGAAACAGGTGAAATTTTTAAAGAGCGTTATGACAGCTATGTCACATATTATAATCAATTAAAAGAGACAAGGAGATGGTAGCATGATTCATTTAGATCCGTCCATATTAGCGGCAGACTTTGCCAATTTAGAAAGAGATATTAGGTGTGTACAAGAAGTAGGTGTAGAATACATTCATGTTGATGTAATGGATGGGCAATTTGTGCCAAATATTTCAATAGGTCTTCCTGTTGTAAAATCCCTTCGTAAACATATTACAGGTGTCATGGATGTACACTTAATGATTGAAGAGCCAGAGCGCTTTTTAGAAGATTTTAAAGAAGCTGGAGCAGATATCCTAACTGTTCATTTAGAAGCTACTCATCACATCCATCGTACCATTCAGCGCATTCATGATTTGGGGATGAAGGCAGGGATATCTATTAATCCAGGAACACCAGTGAGTGCATTAGAAGCTATTATAAATGATGTAGATTTAGTGCTGATCATGTCTGTTAATCCTGGATTTGGTGGTCAGAAGTTTATTCCTTATTCCCTTGAGAAATTACGTCAAGTAAAAGCCATGTTAAATAAAGCAAGAAGAGATATCCTCATTCAAGTAGATGGTGGAGCTACACTGGATAATGTTCAAACTTTAATAGATGCAGGAGCGAATTTGATTGTAGCAGGGTCATCTGTTTTTGAAGGTGAAAAAACAGCAGCGAATGCCAAAGCATTCTTAGAGCTTTTCAAAGGGTGTGGGGCATAAGGTGAAAATACTTATTCTGACCAATGGAGAATATGGTGATTATGCATTTTGTGAGAATACAGAAGTGTATGACTGTATTGTTTGTGCAGATAATGGACTAAAACATGCCAAAAGGCTCCAGCTAAAACCCGATTATATTGTAGGGGATTTAGATAGCTGTTCAAAAGAAGACTGGTTATATTACAAAGAACAAGGTGTACATGTAGATGTTTATCCAAGTCAAAAGAATGAAACAGATACAGAAATTGCAGTTGAAAAGGCTATAGCATTAGGTGGTACAGAAATAGATATATGGGGAGGTCTTGGAAGTCGCTTTGACCATACCTTAGCCAATGTGCATCTTCTTTTAGGGGCTTTAAGGCGGGGAGTAAAGTTAAGATTATGCAACCCTCAAAATACAGTGCAGTTAATGGACAAGAAGTTACGTATCCAAGGGAAAAAAGGAGATATATTAAGTCTTCTTCCACTGACACCTTTGGTAAGAGGAGTCTATACTACTAATCTGGCATATGCTGTTTGTGGTGGAAGCTTTGAAATCGGCAAGCCTTATGGCGTAAGTAATGTATTCCTGGAAGAATGGGTAGAGGTATCTATAGAGGAAGGTTTACTTCTTGTGATACAAGTAAGAGATGAATAAACTGTTTGATAAATATCTCTCTTTTTAGAAGTCTTTTTTACTTTTTTAGCATATCATAGAAGTAGGTTCATAAAGAGTGAGGGGATGGAAAAGGTGAGACGAAGATTAATGGGCCTTTGCTGTTTATGTATAGGAGTAGGAATGCTTCTAGTGATTACTTTACCCATCATAGGATGGGTTCTATTAGTAGGCATAGGCCTTATATGTATAGGCTATAAATGTTTTAAATGTTAAGCATAAAAAAATCAAAAGCGGACAATCTCTTAAGAGCTTGTCCGCTATTTAGTAAAAGCAATTGTATTCAGTCATTAAGCACGTGCTACTAAGTTAGAACGTAAACAACGTGTACATACATTCATTGTTTTTACAGTTCCACCTTGAGCAACTCTAACTTTCTTTACGTTAGATTTCCACATTTTATTAGATCTTCTATGAGAGTGACTAACTTGAATACCAAAATGCACATCTTTTGAACAAATTTCACATTTTGCCAATTGAAACACCTCCTTGAATTTAATCCGTGACATAACTATTACATTTTAGCAGAAACTTATAGAGATTTCAAGTGTAGATTGTATTTTTATTAAAGAAAAAACCAAAGCCTTGTTTTTTAAAAGGATTACTACTTTTTTATCTGTGCACAGTGTGATATAATAAGCAAAAATGGATAATATTATAAATAAACGTAAATGAGACGTAAAATAGGCGAGGAGGTCTGTTAGAGATGCCAAGTAAATTTACAAGTGAATTTGGAAACATTATTATTGATGAAGAAGTTGTAGCTCAAATAAGCGGTATGACAGCAATGGAATGCTATGGTATAGTAGGTATGGCAGCTCGCAATGTAAAGGATGGTATTGTTCATCTTTTAAAAGGTGAGAGTTTGACAAGAGGTATTGCTGTGCGTTTAAATGAAAATAAAGCAAGTATTGATTTTCATATTATTGTAGAATACGGCACGAAGATTTCTGCTGTAGCAGATAATTTAATGAGTACAGTAAAATATAAAGTAAGTGATACATTAGGAATTGAAGTAGAGCATATAAAGATATTTATTGAAGGTGTAAGAGTAGATAAAGAGTAAGATCAATTTGTTGAAAGAATAACAGATTTGAGGAGGCATATTAAGGTGAAAATAGAAGCAATAGATGCAAAAGCCCTACAGGCTATGATTGTGGCTGGTGCAAGAGAGCTTGATGAAAAAAAACAAATGGTCAATGAGATGAATGTTTTTCCAGTGCCTGATGGGGATACTGGAACAAACATGTCACTTACTATGATGGCAGCGGCAAAGGAAGTTGAAAAGTTAGATCCTATCAGTGCTGAAGAGATTGCAAAGGCAGCAGCAGTAGGTTCATTAAGAGGAGCAAGAGGAAACTCAGGTGTTATTCTTTCTCAACTTATTCGTGGTTTTTCAAGAGGTATTGCAGAGCAAAGTGTTATAGATACCATCGTTTTAGCAAACTCTTTCCAAAAAGGAGTAGATACAGCCTATAAAGCAGTGATGAAACCTAAAGAAGGAACCATTTTAACAGTGGCACGTGAGATTGCAACTAAAGCCTTAGAACTTAGTTTAGAGACAAGTGATATGGAGGCTTTTATAAAGGAAGTCTTAAAGCATGGTTATGAAGTGCTACATAAGACACCTGACATGTTACCTGTTCTGAAAGAAGCAGGAGTAGTAGATGCCGGTGGTCAGGGCTTACTATGCATTTTAGAAGGTGCAGCACGTGTTATTGTAGAAAATCTTCAAGTGGAAATTAAAAAACCAGAAACTAAACCTAATGTAAGTGCATTTACGGCCCTTAAAAACTTTAATACAGAGGATATTACCTTTGGTTATTGTACCGAGTTTATTGTAGAAAGAGAGCTAAGTAAACCCTATAATGAAGAAGAGACCAAAGCTTACTTAGATAGTATTGGTGATAGTATTGTGGTGGTATCTGATGAGCAATATATCAAAGTCCATGTGCATACAGATAATCCAGGCCTAGCCCTTCAAAAAGGATTAGAATTTGGAGCACTTTTTACTGTTAAAATTGAAAATATGCGTACACAGCATTCTACTATTTTAAATGAAAGCAAGGAAGAGAAAGCACAAATAGAACAACCTCGTAAGGAGTTAGCTTTTGTTTCTGTTGCAGCAGGTAGTGGTATTGCTGAGATTATGACAAGCTTAGGTGTAGATGAAGTTATTGAAGGTGGGCAAACAATGAATCCAAGTACAGAAGATATTTTGGAAGCTATTGCCCGTTGTCATGCACAAAATGTCATTGTACTTCCTAATAATAAAAATATTATTTTAGCTGCTGAACAAGCTGCACGTATTGAAGAAAAGAGTAAAGTTTATGTGGTACCAACCACTACTATGCCACAAGGGATTTCTGCCATGATAGCCCATGAACCAGATGCAGAAGATATAGAGGCCGTTGTAGAGGGTATGAAGGAAGCCATGAGTTTTGTACAAACAGGTCAAATTACCATTGCAGTAAGAGATACAGTGATTGATGGTCAAGATATCAAAGAAGGAGATTATCTTGGCTTATTAGAGGGCAAAATTGTAGTTAATCACCCTGATTTAAAAGAAACCTTCTCACTTCTTCTTCAAGCAATGAAAGAAGATGCAGAAGTGATTACCCTCTATTATGGAGAAGATATTACGAAGGAAGGTGCTGAGGAGTATAAGACCTTAGCAGAAAGCCAATTTGCTGATGCAGATGTTGAAGTTTATGCAGGTAAGCAGCCAGTATATTATTTCATGATTTCTGCAGAATAAGAAAAAGGTAGCTACGTAAGGTTAAGGAAAAGTGCCGATTCTGTCGGCACTTTTATTATGAATAAAAATTTTCATGTGGTGAAAAGTTAAGTAGATAAAAGAGATATAAAGGTGATAAAGAGAAGAAGGTGAGAGGATGAGTTTAAGTGCAGCGATCAATGAATTAAAAGGAGTAGGTCCTCAAGTAGCAAGCAAACTTCATAAATTAGGAATTTTTACGTTAAAGGATATGATTGAGCATTACCCAAAGGAGTATGAAGATCGTCGTCAGATTACACCTATCAATGAGTGTGAAAGGGATGAACCTAATAGTATATTAGCGACTGTTGTATCTTCTCCTACGGTGACACGCAAAGGAAATCTTATTATTGTTAGCTTCAGAGTGAAAGACCAAAGTGGAGGACTTTATATCACCTTTTACGGACAAGCTTATATGAAAAATCAATTTACCTTAGGTGAAACCTATTTGTTTTATGGCACAGTCAAATATAAGTATGGCAAGATAGAAATGGAATCCCCTGAATATCAAAGGGTTACAAAAGGCCAAACCGCTCAATCAGTAGCCAAGATTACACCAATCTATCCTTCTACTGCAAAGCTTTCACAAAAGGTTATTCGTACTTTGATTGCCAATAGTTTGGAAAAATGTGAAGGAGATTTAAGAGAAAATCTCCCTAACTTTATCCTAAAGCAATATGGACTAATCAGTAAAAAAGAAGCCCTACAAAATATCCATTTTCCAAAGGATAATCAGATATTTTTTGAAGCGCGTAAACGTTTGGTATTTGAAGAGCTTTTAATGCTCCAACTCTCTCTTTATCTTCTAAAGTCTGATTTCGCCAAAAGGACAGAAGGAATTACTCATAAAAAATCAGAAGGCTTAGGAGAATTTATTAAAGCCCTCCCTTTTGCTTTAACAGGTGCTCAAAAACGCGTACTAAAAGAAATTTTAAAAGATATGGAGAGCAAGTGGGCTATGAATCGCCTTGTTCAAGGAGATGTGGGTTCAGGTAAAACTGTTATTGCTGCTTTAGCTTTGTACTTGGCTGTACAAGGTGGCTATCAAGGAGCTCTTATGGCACCTACAGAAGTTTTAGCCATTCAGCACTTTATGTTTTTAGAAAAGCTTATGATGCCTTTTGGGATTCAAGTGGGCCTTTTAACAGGTTCTACAACCAAGAAACAAAAAGAGTTATTATTAGAAAAGGTGAAGTCAAGTGAAATTCAGATTTTAGTAGGAACACATGCTCTTATCGAAGACAATGTAGAAATACCTCAGTTGGGGTTAGTCATTACCGATGAGCAGCATCGTTTTGGTGTACGTCAACGCCTAAAGCTTTCTGAAAAGGGCCAAATGCCAGATGTTATGGTGATGACAGCTACACCTATCCCAAGAACACTTGCTCTTATTCTTTATGGAGATATGGATATTTCCATTATCGATGAATTGCCACCAGGTAGGCAGCCTATTAAAACCAATGCAGTGGACTCGGCTTATCATCCTCGGATCTATCAATTTATAACACGGCATATACAAGAGGGAAGGCAGTGCTATGTGATTTGTCCTATGGTGGAGGAAAGTGAAAACAGTAGTGACTTACGAAATGTAGTGGACTATACAGCATATTTAAAAGAGCAGGTCTTCCCACAGTTTCAGGTTGCTTATTTACATGGAAAAATGAAACCTAAAGAAAAAAATGAAATCATGGCACGATTTTCTAAAGGAGATATTCAAATTTTGGTGTCCACAACGGTTGTAGAAGTAGGGGTGAATGTACCTAATGCAACCATTATGCTCATTGAAAATGCAGAGCGATTTGGACTTGCACAACTCCATCAATTACGTGGGCGTGTAGGTCGTGGAGAACATCAGTCTTATTGCATTTTAGTAAGTGATTCTAAGAATAAAGTTACACGTAAACGTTTAAAAATTATGGAAGAAAGTACGGATGGTTTTGTCATTGCAGAAACAGACTTAAAATTAAGGGGTCCAGGAGAGTTTTTTGGAACACGTCAACATGGGCTGCCAGAGATGAAAATTGCTAACCTGTACACAGATGCTAAAATTTTAAAAGAAGTACAAGTGTGTGCAGCTAGATTAAGAGAAGAAGATTCTCTAATGGGAGGAGCGACAGTACAAGCTCTTGTTCAGGAAGTAAAAGAGCGCATTATGGAAGAAGAGCTTCATCATGCATTATAAAAGGAGGATAACGTATGCGTGTTATTAGTGGAAAATGTAGAGGAACTCATCTTGTATGTCCAGAAGGGCTAGAGACACGTCCAACCACAGATCGTATAAAGGAGACATTATTTAATATCATTGCTTTTGATTTGCCAGGCTGCCGTTTTTTAGATTTATTTAGTGGGAGTGGGGGTATTGGTATTGAAAGCTTAAGTCGTAGTGCAGAAAAAGCTGTTTTTGTAGAAAAGGACAAAAAGGCACTTGCGTGTATTAAGCAAAATTTAGAACGTACACGTTTAGGAAATAAGGCAATTGTTTATAGTTGTGATGTAATAGAAGCTTTGAAAAACCTTAAAGAGCAAGGTGAACAATTTGATATTATTTTTATGGATCCCCCTTATGCCATAGGAATTATCGACCAAATTCTAGAAAAAATTGTAGCCTGTGATTTAATTGCAGAAAATGGGTATATTATTTTAGAAAGAGGGACAAATACACTTGTCACTTTACCCCAACATTTGGTATTATGGAAAGAAAAGACGTATAAAACAACAACATTAAGTTTTCTGAGGAAGGAATAAAAAAGTGAAAATTGGTATTTATCCTGGTAGTTTTGATCCGGTGACAAATGGGCACATGGATATTATTATAAGAGCATCTAAACTTGTTGACCATCTCCTTGTTTCAGTTCTCATTAATCCTCAAAAAAAAGGAGGATTATTTACTATTGAGGAAAGAATGGAGATGTTAAAAAAAACCACGGAGCATTTGCCTAATGTGGAGATAGATAGTTTTTCAGGACTTTTAGTAGACTATGCAAGAGAGAAAAAGGCCCATATGATTGTACGTGGGTTAAGAGCTATTACAGACCTTGAGCATGAGATGCAAATGGCTCAAATCAATAAAAACATTGTGGAAGAAGTGGAAACGGTTTTCCTTGTGACCAATGCCCAATATTCTTTTTTAAGTTCAAGTGCTGTTAGAGAGCTTGCAATGTTTAAGGGGCAAGTGGAAGATTTAGTTCCTACTTATGTAGGTCAAAAGCTAAAAGAAAAATTTATGTAAGGAGGGGTTAAAGGGTGGACGAAAATGCAAGATGTGGTGAATTAGCAATTTTATTAGATCAACTGGAAGATTTAATTGAGGAAGGTAAGACAAGCTTTTTATCGAATAGAATTTCTGTTGATCGTGAAGAAATGATTGAGATAATTCGTGAAATTCGTCTTAAGTTGCCGACAGAAGTACAGCAATCCATTTGGATTGTAGAAGAGAGAAATAAAATCTTAACAGAAGCACAAAAAGAAGCACACCTCGTCATGGAAGAGGCACATGAAAAGTTGCAAAATATGATTGAGCAACATGAAATTACTAAGTATGCTAAAGGAAGAGCAGAAGAAATTATTGAGGCAGCTAGACAAGATGCCAGAGAAATTCATCATGGTTCTGTGGCTTATGCAGATGAGACTGTTCGTAAAGTAGAATTAAAGCTTAAGAATTGTCTTGAAACAGTACATAAAGAAATGCAAGATTTTGAAGCCTATGTAACGGATGTCTTAAGGGAACTTTATGATAATCGTCAAGAACTTAAGGTTATGAATACACAAATGAATGAAAGAGAAGAATAAATATAAAAATAATGCCCAAATGGGTGTTATTTTTTTTTCTTTACACATACTAGGAGTAATAGGGTATAAAGTAGACAAAGTCTATTAATAGGCATATAATTAAACTAAAGTATATTTTTACTAGATTTGAAAACAAGTAGGAGGAAATAATGTGACGGAAACAATAAAAGGTTATACGCTCGTTGAGAGTCAATATATTAAAGAAATTGATAGCCAGGTAGACTGCTATTCACATGATAAAACCAAAGCACATATTTTAGTCATTGCAAATGAGGATGTACACAAGAGCTTTTGTATAGGTTTTCGGACCCCCCCTCATGATAGTACAGGTGTAGCCCATATTATTGAGCACTCTGTACTTTGTGGGTCACGTAAATATCCTCTTAAAGATCCTTTTGTGGAATTAGCAAAAGGATCTTTAAATACGTATCTTAATGCCATGACCTATCCTGACAAAACCCTTTATCCCATTTCCAGTCAAAATGATAAAGATTTTCATAATTTAATGGATGTGTATTTAGATGCGGTATTTTTTCCTAATATTTATAAGTCTAAAGAAATTGTGATGCAAGAAGGTTGGCGCTATCATTTAGAAAAGGAAGATGATCCAATAGAGTATAAAGGGGTTGTTTATAATGAGATGAAAGGAGCCTTTTCATCTCCAGAAGAAATTGCTTTTCGTTTTATTAAGTCTTCACTTTTCCCAGATACGATTTATAAAAATGAATCAGGTGGTGCACCTTCAGATATTCCTGATTTAAGTTATGAGGAGCTACTTGCCTTTCATAAAACCCATTATCACCCTTCCAATAGCTACATTTGTCTTTATGGCAATAGTCATACAGAAAAAACTTTAAGATATATAGACGAAGAGTATCTTTCTCATTTTAATTATGAATCTCCTCAAAGTTGCATTCAGCTGCAACAGCCTTTAGGGGAAGTTAAAACACATAAAGCTTTTTATTCTGCTGCAGAAGGTAAGGAAAATGGTTTATTTTTAAGCTGTAATTTTGTAGTAGGAGAGATGACAAATCGGGAGCTTATGCTAGGGATGAATGTTCTTGAATATTTGCTCCTTGATACCCCAGCAGCTCCTCTTAAAAAGGCCTTAATTGCTGAAGGGATCGGGGAAGATGTTTATGGAATGTTCCAGACCCATTTAAAACAGCCTATCTTTAGCATTGTAGCTAAAAATGTAATTCCTGAAAAAAGAGAACGTTTTTATAGTCTTATAAAGGAAACTTTAGAAAAGCTTGTAAAAGAAGGAATACCTAAAGCGTTAATAAGTGGAGCGTTACAGGTGAAGGAATTTGAACTGCGTGAAGGGGATTCAAGTGGGTATTCCAAGGGACTTTTTTATAGTATTGCGGCTATTAAAAGCTGGATTTATGAAGCCTCTCCTTTTGTTTATTTAAAATTTGAAAAAGAGCTAGAAATACTTAAAGAGGGGATTCAGACAGGATATTTTGAAGATTTAATAAAGACCTATCTTTTAAACAGTCAGCATTGTACACAAGTGGAGCTTTATCCCAAAGTAGGACTTGAAAAGGAAATAGAAGAAAAAACTACACAGAAGCTAGCAGCGTATAAGATGCAGTTAACATCAGAGGCTATTAAACAATTAGTAGAAGAAACGAAGGCCTTTAATGCCTTTCAAGAGCGTGTAGATAGTGAAGAAGCACTTCATACAATCCCTCTTCTTACTAAAGAAGATTTAAGACGTGAAGTAAGTTATCCACGTTATAAAGTAATCAAAAAAGGTACTACAGAGTATATTGTAACGCCTGTTTTTACCAACCAAATTGTTTATATGAACTGGTACTTGCATTTAGAAGATATAGAAGATGGCAAAATGCCTTATTTAGGAATGATTGTAGGAATGTTAGGTAAGCTGAGCACAAAGAATTATTCTTATGAAGCACTTTCTACAACCATTGATGAGCATTTAGGTGGAATGGAATATCATATTCAAGCCATAAGTCATCCAGATTCCCTAGAAAAATATTTACCTGTTTTCCTCTTTAAGTCAAAGGCACTTATAGGAAAAGTAAAAGAACAAGTGGACTTAATGAAGGAGATTCTTTGTGAGACACTTTTTGAGGATAAAAATAGACTTTTAGAAATTATTCGTGAGATGAAGGCTATTATGGAAAGTAGTTTAAGTGGAGAAGGGCACCGGGTTGCATATAGTCGGTTGCTTTCCCATTTTACAGGGGCAGAGCTTTTTGAAGAGAAGACAAAAGGGCTTACCTTTTACCATTTTGTTTGTGAGATTGAAAAGGAGTGGCAGTTACGCCAAGATGAAGTGGTCATAGCACTTCAAGAAGCCTATCAATTGCTTAGTAATAAAGCAAGGTTAATCGTTGGACTTACTGTAGATGAAGACCAAGTTGTGAAGGTAATCAAAGAAATAGAAAGAGGTATAGAAGACTTAAAATATGAGGCACTTATACCTTTAAAAATGCATTTTGAACAAAGTAATTGTCAAGAAGCATTGGTTTATCCAACGAATGTTAATTATGTAGCTATGGGATATAATTTTAAAGCATTGGGTTATGCTTATCATGGCAGTTTAATGATGCTAAAATCACTTTTATCTATGGATTATTTATGGAATAAAGTAAGAGTACAAAATGGTGCGTACGGGTGCTTCTGTGATTTTAGGCGTAGTGGAAATATGTTTTTTGTTTCCTATCGTGACCCCTATGTAAAAGAAACACTTGCTACTTATAAAAAAGTAAGTACGTATCTTAAAAATATCCAGTTAACAGAGAGAGAACTTTTGCAGTATTTAATTGGAACGATAAGTCATCTTGATTTTCCTTTTACATCAGCTTCAGAAGGGAAAACGGCTCAGGTGTATCATCTAATGGGGATTCAAAAAGCAACCTTACAAAAGGCACGTGATGAACTGTTTGCAACAGATAATAGAGTACTTCAAGGCTTTGCGAGCCTTTTGGAAGATTGTATGGCAAAAAACATGTACTGTATATTTGCTAATAGCCACACAGTAGAAGAGACTAAAACACTTTATCAGGATATAACATCTGTTTAAAGAGTAATTTTATAAATACAACAAAAAAGGTAGCTTCAGCTACCTTTTTTGTTGTATTTATACCATAATAGTATATACGTTAAGAAATTTATTTGTTATAATAAGTAGCAAAGATAAAAGGTTTTCGTAAAGGGGAACATCTAGGTAAGAGGATTGAGAAGGGATATAGAGGTGAGATGATGGAATTTACTGGGAAGATTGTCGTTGTAACGGGAAGTGGACAAGGAATAGGCAATTGTATTGCAAGAACTTTTGCCGAAAAAAAAGCGACAGTTGTTATTGCAGAGATAGATGAAGAAGCGGGACTTGAATTAGAGGCAGCATTAAAGGAAGAGGGGTTAGCAGCTCTATTTATCCCAACCGATGTAGGCTCAGAAGATTCTGTTAAGCAGATGGTTGCACGTGTAATTGAGTGTTATGGACGTATTGATGTACTTGTTAATAATGCAGGTATATCAACTCATATGGACCAGAACACATTGTTTACACGAAGTATTGAAGATTTTGAAAGAGTCATGCGTATTAATGTAACAGGTGCCTATATGTGCAGTAAGTATTGTGGTGCGCACATGAATGAAGGAAGTAGTATTATTAATATGACCTCTACAAGAGCATTAATGAGTGAACCCCATACAGAACCTTATTCTGCATCAAAAGGGGCACTTTTAGCACTAACCCACTCCTTAGCAAGTAGTTTAGGACCTAAAGTAAGAGTCAATGCTATTAGTCCAGGCTGGATTGATGTTTCACAGTGGAAGAAAAAATCTGAACGTAAATTTGTAGCTCTTACAGAAAAAGACCATGCACAACATTTAGTAGGTCGTGTAGGGGTTCCAGAGGATATTGCTTATGCAACCCTTTATTTAGCAAGTGATGAAGCTAGTTTTATAACAGGTTCCCATTTCGTAATAGATGGTGGTATGACACGAAAGATGATTTATGCAGAATAGGTGGTAAAATGATAAGACAAGCTAAAAATTATATACAAAAGCAAAAAAAGAAATATCTTTTATGGACAATTGTGTGGGGGCTCCTCATGGCAAGTGTCTTTGCTATAGGCATACTAGTAACAAAGAACCGAGGTAATTATTTTACTTTGGTAGCAGGTCTTTTGATTTTACCTATGGCGATAAATTTTACGCGCTTAACCTCTTTTATACGCTTCAAAGATGGACAAGAAAGCGATGCAAAATTATTAGAAGGCATGAAGGGGAGCTATATTCTTTTCCATAGTGCTATTATTCCAGATACAAGAACTACGGTACTTTTTGAACATATTGTGGTAACAGCTCGCAGCATTTACTTTTTGACAACGCGCAAAGAAATAGTAGCTAAAAATAAAGAATGGATTAAACAGAGACTAATGGCTAAAGGTTTAGAGGAAAAGGCACTTCATTTTGTATGTTTAAATGAGTCGAATACTCTTAAAAATACAGTGAATAAAATGGAAAAAGATGCTTGTTATACTGGAGAAAATTTGGAAAATTATGCCCATATTATTCAAGGCATGTTGATGTAGTGGGAGGAAAAAGATGAGAGAAATTATCATAACCGCTACGGAGGCGAATCAAAGGCTGGATAAATTTTTATTGAAATATTTAAAGCGTTGTCCAAAGAGCTTTCTCTATAAGGCCATGCGTACTAAAAAAGTGAAATATAATAAAAAGAAACCTACGGGAAGTGAAATCTTAAAAGAACAAGATGTTATTGCTCTGTATTTTACAGAGGAACAGTTTGCAGCCTTTGAGAACCTAAAAAAAGTAGAAGAAGTACCTATTAGCTTTAAAGTGGCCTATGAAGATAACAATCTTTTAATAGTCGATAAACCTATGGGACTTTTAACACAGAAGGATACAAAGGAAGGGCATAGTTTAGCCGATGAAGTACTCTATTATTTGAAAGAAAACCAAAGTTACTCCCCAGAGCTTTCTAAAGGTTTTACACCCGCTCCGTGTAATCGTTTAGACCGCAATACAGCAGGTATTGTTTTAGTTGGAAAAAATTTATTAGCCACCCAAGCACTTAGTGAAATGCTAAAGACTAAGCAGCTTTCTAAATACTATCTCAGTATTGTATTAGGACGTATGACTTCTCCTATGTTTTTGAAGGGTTACCACCTTAAGGAACAAGGAAAGAATGAAGTAATCATTAGTGACCATTATGTAGAAGGGGCAAAACCAGTAGAAACGCGAATTAATCCTTTAAAAACAAATGGGCGCTATACCTTGGTAGAAGTGCAACTTGTAACGGGGAAAACCCATCAGATTAGAGCTCATTTAGGTCAAGTAGGACATCCTATTATTGGTGATCCTAAATATGGGGATCAACTAGAAAACAAATATTTTAAAGACCAGTATGGTCTCAAATCACAAGTATTATGTGCTTATAAAATCAAGTTTGAATTTTGTAAAGAACCTTTTGTTTATTTGCAAAATCGTGTCTTTACTGTAACTGCGCCTCAGATTTATTCTGAAATTTGCCGTGGAGAATGTTTAATATAAAAAGGAATGCAAATAAAGGGTGCACAGGTGCATTCCTTTTTTATTGTTTAAGAATAAGTAAGAGCTAAAGAGGGTTCTAGCGGGATTTTATAAGTGTTGATTAACTCGTAGGCAGCTGCTAGCTCATTATGCTGAATGCAAAGGTTAACAGCTTTAGCATAAGCACCTTGTTCGATGAGTAGGTGAAGTGCCTCATGGATATGATGACCTAAATAATAGCACGTTAAAGCTTTTGGGGGATTAAAAGGTTCATAGTATTTACCTGCTAAAAGATAATGTCCCATTTGTTCCTCTTGATAAGCTAGTAAAAGTTGTGTGCTTTCAATAAGCTTCTTTTCTCTTAGTTTTTTTGCACACTCTAAAGCTGAAAAATAGTCTTTGAGTTTGAAAAAAATGCGAAAGCTTTCCTCATAAGAGTGAGAAAAATAAAGGACAACAGCAATTTCTTCTATTTGTCTTAAACCTTGAGCCCGTTCAGCTAGTGAGGAACAAGCATGAAAGCATTCAATAGCACTAATAAACTGATAAGCTTTAAGATAAGAAAGACCTGCTTCGTAGTAGTAGCCTTCTAACTTATAAAGTTTAGCACTATAAAGAGGTTTAAAATATGAAAAGAAATAAGCTGCTTTTTTATGATTACCAATACGTTCACAAAGCTGAGCACCTAGCCTATAATCCTTTAACTTCTCAGCTACTTCAATAGCTTTAGAGTAAAGACCTAGGGCTTCATAGGCTTGTACCAATTGACGATAGGCTTTGGCAGCTTTAAAACAGGAAGCAGCTTGGATATAATTTTCAAGTCTCATATAAAGGCATCCTGCTAAAAAGTATAGCTTTTTCTTTTCAAGGATACGTGCTTGTTGATGAGGACGGTATTTAAAAAAGCGAAAACCTGTTCGTAAACAATACAGTCCAAAAGAAAGATAGGGCATAGTCATCACCACCTAATAAGGTATATATTCCTATCATAACCAAAAATTTACAATAAATCAAGAAAAGAGGGAAAATTATGGGCTATTGGAATACAAGAGGCTTAAGAGGAAATGAATTAGAAGAAATGATTAATTTGACTAATGACAGATATCGTGAAAAACAGTTGGCTATAGTGCAAAAAGTTCCAACGCCTATTAAGCCCATTACCATTGATCAAAAGAAGCGGGTTATTACTTTAGCTTACTTTGACCAAAAAAGCACAGTGGATTATATAGGTGTAGTACAAGGGATTCCCATCTGTTTTGATGCGAAGGAAACAACTAAAAACTTTCTACCTATTAGCAATATACATGAGCATCAAGTTACTTTTATGCGTGATTTTAAAAAGCAAGGAGGAGAAGCTTTTTTAATTGTTGCTTTTAAAAAATATGAAGACTACTTTTTATTAGATATTGAGACCCTTAATCAGTATTATGAAAGAGCTCAGACGGGCGGTAGAAAGTCTATGGCTTATGAAGAATTTAATAAGGAACGTCTCATTCCTGTAGAAGGGGGCTTGTATTTAAATTATTTAAAGGCATTAGAAAAATATTTAAATACACAAGAAGAAGTATAAATTGTTTAAATTTGGCTAATAATCCAAAAGAGGTGAGTGCCATGAGAAAACGTATCCCCTTGTGGATGATTTTAGTCCTTGTAGTAGGTTGCTTGTCCCAAGTAGGCTGTTCGTCCCATATGCCTCAAGAGGAGCAAGCTGTACGTATCCTAGAAGAAGAAAAAAAGCAAGTAGCTGTAGAAGTATATATTAAAGAAATAATTCCACTTCAAAAGATGGAGCCATTAAAAGGGACTTATTTGGGCATTTATGAACCTGAAAAACCTATTAACCAAAACACTAAAAGTTTAGAGGATTTAGCAGGTTTTCATCCCGTTTTTGAGGTAATGTCCTACACCCTTGAGGAGGGACTTCCAGTACGTGGTTTTTTAAGGTGTATAGCAGAGGATAAAATTCCGTATATTAAAATTGCTTATAGTAAAAAGGGTGACTTAACAGCTCTTTATCGTTTAATTATGAATTTAAAAGAGGAATACGACCTTCCTGTATTTATTGAACTTTTCCCCGTGCAACAGAGCGTGAATGATTCAGTAACCTATAAACAGGCCTATCGAAGAGGTTATGACCTTTTAAAAAAATATATTAAGCATGCAGTTGTCGTTTGGAGCATAGAAGATAGCCGGATTTATGACATGCCTCTTTATTATCCAGGTGATGATGTAGTAGATTGGGCAGGACTTAATGTCTATATCCCAAGATATAAAAATGGTGCAAGTTATACCTTTAATTATGCCCAAGATATGGACTTTTGGTATAAAAGTTTCCAAAAGACGAAGCCGATGCTCCTTTCTTCTTTGGCGATTTCTCAATTTTCACGAGTAGATCATACCTATGATTTAAGAAGTGTACAAAATAATTTAGATTTCTTCTATAAGGAAATACCTCTTATGTATCCTCGATTAAAAGGTATTTTATATATTGATGTGGATATGGCAGCAATAAATGAAAGAGGCATGGAAAATTATCGGTTAAGTAATCAAAAGGAACTTACAGAACATCTTAAAAACCTTTTAAAGCAATCACTTTTTGTACAAAAAGTAGGAGATGAGGTGCAAGGTTTAAAGCAAGAACAATATATGAAATATAGTATTGAGGCAACTGAAATAGAGGGAAAGCTATATTTGCCTAAGAAGTTAGCGGTTACTTTATTTAAGGATTTCCCAGCTTCTTTTTGCAAAATGAAAGAGGATGAAAAGGGAGATAAGTATTATCTCTTAGAAGATATTAAACTCTACACAGATATGTATTATGAAAGCAAAAGTCAAGAGTAAACTCTTGTTTTTGCTTTTTTCTTTTTCCAAAAAACTATCATGTATTTCTCAAGGATGCCATATATTTTAGAGAGAGAGTTTATCCTTAAAAAAGGAGTGGATAATATATGGTGGATTTTTCGAAACTCATTCAAGAAGACCGTAAGGAAAGAAAAGTAAAGTATTTTAAAGGAACTTTCCTCGACTATTTAAATCTTCTCATAGAAAACCCCGAGCTGTATAAGCTTGCACATGAAAGGCTGTATCATTTACTGATTGAGAGGGGGGTAGAGAATGTCAAGACAGAAGAAGATGCGCGCCTCATGCGGATTTATGGCAAGGATGTTTTAAAAAAATATCATTATTTCAAGGAAGATTTTTTTGGCATTGACAAAACCTTGATGAAAATAATGCGTTATTTTTATTCGGCAGCCATGCGTGGTGAAGAATCAAAGCAAGTGCTTTATCTTGTAGGTCCTGTAGGTGCTGGTAAATCCTCCTTAATTGAAGCCATTAAGCGACTTTTGGAGGAAAGCCCACCTATTTATGCTTTAGAGGGCTGTCCAATGCGTGAAGAACCTTTGCACCTCATACCTAAACATTTACGTAAAGATATTGAAAAAGAGTTTGGATTTAAGATAGAAGGTGATTTGTGCCCTGTTTGTAAATACCGTTTGGTGCATGAACTGGGTGGGGAATATGAAAAATTTCCAGTAGTAGAAACTGATTTTTCAGTACGTTCCCGTAAAGGGATTGGAGTTGTTCCACCTGTTGATCCCAATAATCAAGACACATCAGTGCTTATTGGGAGTGTAGATATTTCTAAAATGGATCTTTATCCTGAAGATGATCCACGGGTGCTTTCTTTAAATGGAGCCTTCAATGCAGGTAACCGTGGTTTAGTTGAATTTATTGAGGTTTTTAAAAACGATGTAGAGTATCTACATACTATGATTACGGCTACTCAAGAGAAAAATATTCCTTCACCAGGGAAAAATGCCATGATTTACTTTGATGGAGTCATTTTAGCACATTCTAATGAAGCTGAATGGAATAAATTTAAATCGGATCATACCAACGAAGCAATTTTAGATCGTATTGTAAAAGTAGAGGTACCTTATTGTTTAGAGTTAAATGAAGAGATTAAAATCTATGAAAAAATGCTAAGAACTTCTAATTTTAAAGTTCATATTGCACCACATACCTTAGAAATAGCAGCTATGTTTGCCATTTTAACACGTTTATCTCCTTCAGCTAAAGTAGATCCACTTACAAAGCTTAAAATTTATAATGGAGAGGAAGTTATTGAAAAGGGAACGACTAAACGGATTGATATTTTAGAGCTTCGCGAAGAAGCAGAGAGAGAGGGAATGACAGGTATTTCAACACGTTTTATATCTAAAGCCATTGATACAGCTATTTCTGAGTCAGAGCACAACTGTATTAACCCCATTGGTCTTTTAGATGTTCTTTTACGTGAAGTCAAAGAGCTCACTATTGCAGATGAACTTAAAAAGAAATACTTAGTTTTTTTACAAGATGGTGTAAAGAAGGAATACCATCGTATTTTAGAAAGTGAAGTAACCAAGGCTTTTATTCATGGTTATAAAGAGCAAGCTGAAGATTTATTTAATAACTATTTAGATCATGCAGAGGCTTATGCAAATAAAACAAAAATTAAAGATAGTAATACAGGTGAAGAATTAAATCCAGATGAAGAATTTATGCGTTCTATTGAAGAGCAGCTAGGTATTACTCAGGCAGGAGCTAAAGGCTTTAGGCAAGATGTAACAGCTTATATGTTTTCTATTATTAGAAATGGTGGCAAGGTAGAATACAGTTCCTATGAACCCTTAAAAGAGGCTATTGAGAAGAAGCTTACTGCTTCTGTACGTCAACTTTCCCGTATTATCACTCAGAGTAAGGTCCGCGATAAAGAGCAAAATGTAAAATACGATGCCATGGTGGAGGAAATGAAGAAAAATGGTTATTGTAGTTGTTGCTGCAATGTGATTCTGAAATATGCAGCTAATAATTTATGGAAAGATTAGGGCGATACCTATGGGAACTATTTTTAGAGAATATAAGGCTAATAATCGGGATCGTAGCATTGAGGATAGACGTAGACATAAGGAGCTTGTAGAAAAAAGTATCAAAGAAAATATAGGGAGCATTATTTCGGAAGAAAGTATTATAGGTAAAAGTAAAAATAAAAAGATTAAAATTCCTATAAAAGGTTTAAAAGAATACTATTTTAAATATGGAAAAAATCAAAAAGATGTAGTAGCTGGAAGTGGTCAAGAAGAAAAAGGACAAAAGGTACCTAAAGGGGAATATAGCAAAGGAACTGGGGAGAATGGTGCAGGAAGTGAAGAAGGAGAAGATATTTACGAAACAGAAGTGACGATAGAGGAAGCGATTGACTTCCTCTTTGAAGATCTTAATTTGCCTTATTTGCAACATAAAAAGTTTAATGAAATTCAAACGGAATATGGTTCCAAGCGTTCGGGTGTGCGGGAAAAGGGACCGCGCCAAAGGCTTTCTAAAAAACATACGATGGTGGAAAAGATTAAACGTCAGAAACAAGAACTTAAGGCAAGGGCTGAACTTGGTTTAGAAAAGGAAATAGAAAGAATTCCTTTTCATAAAGAAGACTTAAGATATTTTTATAGACGGCCTAAGTTTAAAAGAGATTCTAATGCTGTAGTTATTTGCATTATGGATACTTCTGGTTCTATGGGGCAGACCAAAAAGTATTTAGCCCGTAGTTTTTATTTTTTATTGTATCAGTTTCTACTTATTCGTTATGTGAATGTAGAGATTGTCTTTATCGCGCATACTACAGTAGCTAAAGAAGTGTCTGAACAAGACTTTTTTCATAAGGGAGAAAGTGGAGGAACGTATATCAGTAGTGGTTACCAAAAAGCCTTGGATATTATTGAGGAACGCTACCATCCGCAAAATTGGAATATCTATGCTTTTCATTGTAGTGATGGGGATAACTGGGGTGAGGACAATGAGGAAGCAGTTAAACTCGCAAGTCAGCTTTGTAAAACATGTAATTTATTTGGCTATGGTGAAATCAAAACCAGTACCTATACCAGTACCATTATGAATCGCTATATGGAAGATATCCATGCTCCTAATTTTACAGCTGTTCGTATTTTACGTAAAGAGGATGTATGGACTGCTTTTGTAGAAATGCTTAAGGTAGAAGGCAAAGGAGCAGGGAGGGAAGAAGGATGAACTATACTTTAAAGGAGTTAGAGGCCTATAATGAGAAAATAGAAGATTTAGCAAAAGAAATGGGCTTAGATTACTATCCTCAGGAGTTTGAAATTATTAGTTTTGAAGATATGCTTTGCTATGAAGCCTATGTAGGAATGCCTTCTCATTATCCTCACTGGAGTTATGGCAAAAACTATGACCGTCTGAAAACAACTTATAAGTATAATCTATCTGGATTGCCTTATGAAATGGTTATTAATTCCAATCCTTGTATCGCTTATTTAATGAAGGATAATACGTTACTTTTACAAGTATTAACCATTGCTCATGTCTATGGACATAATGACTTTTTTAAGAATAATCGCCTCTTTAAAGAGTATACAGATGCTGCTCTTACAATAGAGATGTTTAAAAACCATGGAACGCGCATTCGTACGTACATTCAAGACCCTAGTATTGGTTATGAAAAGGTAGAAAGAGTACTAGATGCGGCACATTCTATTAAATATCAATGTGGTGCTTTTTGTAAACCTAGCTATGAAGTGACTCAAAAAATAGAGTATCCCCAGGAGAATGTACTTTATTTTTTAAGTCAATATGGGAACTTAGAGGATTGGGAGAAGGATATTATAGCGATTGTTATGAAAGAAAGTCGTTATTTTATACCTCAGATTGAAACGAAAATTATGAATGAAGGTTGGGCGACTTTTTGGCATTATACTCTTTTAAATAAATTAGGTCTTCCACAAGGCATGCAAGTAGAGTTTTTTAAGGTGCATAATAATGTGATTTGCCAAAGACCAGGGAGTCTAAACCCCTATTTTATAGGTTTTAAAATATGGCAACGTCTTTATGAGCGTTTCGATGGTGATTTTAAGGAGATGGCACGTATACGAGGCTGTGAGAGAGATAGCTCTTTTATCCGAAGTTATTTGGACTATACACTTTGTGAGGAAAGCCATCTTTGTGAAATACAAGAAGAAGAGCGTTATTACGTGGTATCAGAGGTAGCTAATGAAAAGGGCTGGCAAAACATTCGCAATACCTTAGCTGAGAATGTAGGTTTAGGTTCTCTACCCACTATTTATGTAGAGGATGTAGTAAAAAATGAAAACTGTTTAGTACTAGGACATTTTTATGATGGGCGTGAGCTAAACTTAGCCTATACTACGGAAACTCTTAAATATATTCAAACACTTTGGGGAGGGAAGGTCATTTTAAAAACACATTTGGCTAAAATTTCTCGTAAAATTATCTGCTCAGAAGATAAAAAGGTTACTATCGAAAATGTTTAAGTAAGCACTATTAAGAGGTGAGCTTTTAAAAAGAAAGAGCTAGCCTCTTTGTGTTTGTAAAAAAAATATGCTATAGTAAGAGAAGCCAAAGATACGGTGACAGATGGAGGATAAGCGATGGAATTTAGATTATGTGCCATTGCCAGTGGAAGTAGTGGAAACTGTACATTTATACAAGCAGGTATGCGAAAGATCCTGGTAGATATAGGCATTAGTGGAAAAAAGGTAACAGAAGGTCTTCAGCTAATCGATATAGACCCTGAAACAATAGAAGGTATTTTTATTACCCATGAGCATATAGACCATATTCGTGGGGTTGGGATATTTAGTCGTAAATATGATACGCCTATTTATGCGACTCAAAAAACTTGGGAAAAGATGCTAAATGAAAAGATGCTTGGTGCAGTAAAAGAAGCTAATATCAAGATTTTAGAAAAAGAAACGTATTTACAGTTAGAAGAATTTCAAATTTTTCCTTATGGCATTTACCATGATGCTGTAGATCCTGTAGGTTACATTTTTGAATACCAAGGAAAAAAAATTACGTTAGCTACGGATATTGGTGTAGTTGATGAACGTATCAAAACGTACTTAAAAGGATCGAATGGGATTTTGTTAGAATTCAATCATGATGTAAATATGTTAGAAGCAGGAAGTTATCCTTTCTATCTTAAAAAACGTATTTTAAGTGATGTTGGACATTTAAATAATGAGATGGCGGCTCAAACGCTAAGTGAAATTTATCATGCAGAAATGCAATGGGTAGTTTTAGGTCACCTAAGTAAAGATAATAATGTGCCAGATTTAGCTTATTTAACAGCTAAACAAGCCTTAGAAGAAAGAAATATACGAGTAGGCGAGGATATTATTGTATCCGTTGCGAAAAGAGATACTGTTTCACCTATTTATAAAGTATGAGATATAATTTATAAAAAAGAAGGTATAAAAATTATTAAATAGGAAATACTGTTACTGTAAAAAATATTTTATATTTTACAGGAGGCTTATGATGTCTAATAAAGCATCAAACAAAACAAATAGTAAACAAACAAACAAACAATCTTACAACATGGAAGCAGCTAATGACATGAGTACTAAAAATTATAGCAAGTCTTCCAACAGTACAAAGAATTGTAAATAACGCTCTAGAAAAGAGGTTATCCTTATAAGAGGATAGCCTCTTTTTAAAGATATGACTAGCAATAAGCTTAATAGAAAGGTAAATAGGTTAAAAATACAAAGCTTTAGAAAGAGGTTGCAAAGTAAAAAAGGATTGACTATAATAAGGATATTGTGACAAATTAATAGCATAGTGTGAGGGGAAAAATGAAAAATAATCATCAAAAAGGGATAGTGTTACTTTTAGTAACAGCTTTTTTATGGAGTTTAGGGGGAGTTTTAATCAAAGGTATTACCTGGAACAGTATGGGGGTAGCAGGCACACGTAGTTTAATTGCTGCTCTTACTATTTTGTGTTTAACAGGGAAACCTAAACTTCATTTTACTTGGCCACGTATCTGGGCAATTTTAGCTTATGCAGGTACAGTACTTATATTTGTAGTATCTACTAAGTTGACAACAGCAGCAAATGCCATTTTGCTTCAATACACAGCACCTATCTATACCGCTTTTTTTGGCTATGTTTTACTGAAAGAGCCTGTACATAAAAAGGATGTGGTCTCCATTGTCATTATCCTAGGAGGGATGGTAATCTTTTTTATTGAGAGTTTAAGTGGTGGTAATTTAGTAGGAGATGCTTTGGCTCTTTTTTCAGGAGTAACCTTTTCTCTCATGACTGTTTTTATGCGCATGGAAAAGGACAATGACCCTGTTCAATGCATTTTTTGGGGAAATTTATTAGCCTTTTTTATTGCTCTCCCTTTTATGGGCAAACTTGAGTGGAATATTTCTAATGGTATGGGTATTTTGATACTAGGTACTTGTCAATTAGGCATTTCTTATATTTTATATAGCAAAGCCATTGTACATGTAACAGCCTTAGAAGGCGTATTGATTCCTATATTAGAACCTATTCTCAATCCTATATGGGTTATGTTAGTACAGCGTGAAGTGCCTAGCTTCTATACTTTTTTAGGAGGGGCAATTGTTATTTTAGGAGTAGTGAGTCGTTCCATTGAGTGGAAAAAAGAGGGTATAAAAAAAGAGCAAGTAGGATAAAAAGAAAAGTTTAAGGGCACTCTATAGATAAAAACAATAGGGTGCTTTTTTTATGGAAAAAACAATTATCAGTCAACATCTTTTTATTTTTCCCTTTACATGGAAGGTAGTAGGGAAAAAAAAGACGGCTTTATTTATACCTCAATGTCAGATTAAGGAGAATTTATTTGACCATTTAGAGAATTGGACTCCCCTTTATCAGAGGGTTGAAAGTGATAAGGATTATAACGAATTTGTCTACTATTATAAACCTATTCGAGCAGCACTTTATACATTTACACACTCACCACTTATTGTGCGTAATTATCGCTATGGCTATTTGGAAGAAGATAATTATTTTATCATGCAAGTAGAAGGAAAAGAATATAGATTAGTTTTAAGTAGCTTACAACTCAAGCTTTATAAAACAGGCATTGGCCTTTTAACGTTAGAGACAACCAATAAATGCTACGAAGCCTTAGAAGATATGGAACGTATCAATAGCTTTAGCAAGTGCATTTATCCTCCTTTACTTCCACTAGAAAAAGCAAAAGAGGAATTATTTCCTGATTGGATTCGCATTCAGCTTAATAAAAACCATAAATTAGAAGAATGTTTTAAGGAGGACTACCATCAAAAGCTTGTTAGTATCACCCCACTTATCTTAGGTATTTTGGGAAATTCCTTTATCGGAAGTAAGCAAAAAAGTAAAAAAAGCAAACTTTTTATTGAACCTATTTTGGGCAACCAAATGTTTTCTTTATGCCTTTATAAAAATAAAGAATGGGTAGATAAGGTTAGGTGGCAGATAGGAGCCCTAAAACCTTTGGAAGCTTTTTTGGATAATAATAAAAAGCATATTAAAACTTTAAGAGAGAAGGAAAAGGGAAGTTTAGGACTTAATACGTACCTACAAACTGAAAATGCAATTTATGGGATGAGTCGCTTCTCTCTTTTGTGTTTAGTAAAAGAAGTACCTGCCATGAAACTCTACGATCAACTCATTACTTTAGTAGTAATGCAGCGGGCGACACTTCTTAACCTTTCCACTGAAATCTCAAGGGTCTCTACACTACCACCAGAAGAGTTAGTACCTGCCATTAAAAGTTTATATGAGATTTATATCCAGTTTATTAATCAGCTTTATTTTAAAGAAGTGACGGAGGACACAGAAGGAGCACAAATTTATGATGCCTTATCTAAACAATTTAAGATTGAAGAAGAACTGAAACAATTGGATTTTGAAATCAATGAAGTTCATCAGTATGCGATGCTAGTAGAACAATCAGGTTCGAGGCTAAAAGTAGAACTTCTTACTATTGTAGGAGCCGCCCTAGTTATACCTACTTTTGCTACGGGCTTTTTTGGTATGAATATTTTTAAAGAAGAGATTGCTCACTGGTGGCACTATCGTAATGTAACTCTATGGTTAAATAGCTATGTTTTTTTACCCATTCTTATAACGATAACCTTTTGTATGTGGAATCGTTACAAAAATCGCTTTCAGCTTCTGAAAAAAGGTCTTTTAATTCTTTTTCTCTTAATAAGCTTGATATGTATTCTAAAATATGGATGTGGGTTATAAAAAAGATAATTCTGTTAATCTAAATATATAATTTGACAATATTCATATTAATTTATACATTTTATTGCTTAAACGATGCTATAATCAATAATAGATAGAGAGAGGGGGAGTAAAATGAAGGGCATTCATAACAAAAAATATCCTTTAAAAACAGCCTATTTTAAAAACTTTTTTCTACTTATTGCTATCCCAATTTTTTTGATTATTGCTGTTATTACGGTAATTGCACGTCATATCATGCTAAGTGATGCCGTTGATAAGGTTAATTTAGCGCAACAAAATATTGTATACAGTCTAAATGAGCAAATTGATGAAGCTATGATTCGACTTTCTCATATTGTTCATGTCAATAATAATCAAATGATTAAACTTGTAGAGCAAGTCAGCAGAAGTGCTGAAAAAGAGAAATACAATACCATGGAAAGGCTAAATGAAGGTCTAGGCTATATGATTATGCCTAATGACACAATTACATCCGTTACCTTTTATATGAAAGATGGTACTTCTGTATATATAAAAGATAAAATCCGACTTTCACAAGATTTTATGAAAGCACAACCTTGGTATAGAAAAGCACTGGTTCATACTAATTGGGTATATATAGGTGCTTATAGTGGTCCTATATTATATGGTAATAAGTATCAAAACCCCTTTACTTTAATAAGTGTACTTTCGCCCAACTATTTAATTGATCGTATGCAACAGGTAGAAATGGTTGTTATTTTGTTTAAATCAGATGTAGGAGAGAGTATTTCACATTTTAATAAACAGCCTCATCTAGGAAAGATGATGCTTTTTGATGAAAGCAATCAGGTTATGATCGAAGCTTCAGGAGAAGAGGCCTTTGAGTTACCAGCAGAACTTAAAAACAAAGAAGGCGTAAGGAAAAAAGGTCATCATATTTATATTATTTCTAAGATTGATAAAGTGGGGTGGAAGCTTGTTAGTCAGGTGGATGTGAGGGAATTACTAGCCTATTTTAATCAAATAATGTTTTTTATTTTAATGATTACCATAGGTATTTTCTTTCTTTTTTATCAATTCTCAATCTATTTCCTTAAAAATATTATACAACCCGTTAATCATTTGATTGAAGGTTTAGCACATCTAGAAAAAGGAGATTTGGAGGTACGCATTAAAGAGTCAGGACAGGCTGAAATGCGTGATATGATTCATTCCTTTAATCACATGGTGGTACGTTTAAAGGAACTTATTACTGCTAAAGAGCGTGAAGAAGAAGAGAAGCATCAAGCAGAGATTAAGGCGCTACAATCTCAAATTAATCCTCACTTTTTAGTAAATACGTTAGCATCTATTCGATTTATGGCGAAAGTAGCTAAATTTGAAGGAATTGTCAATATGGCAGAGGCTCTTATTAAAATTTTATCTTGCTCCTTTAGAAATAGTACAAGCTTTTATACTTTAGGTGAAGAGCTTGAGGTACTTGAAAGCTATCTTTTTCTCATGAAAATTCGATATACAGATAGTTTTGATGTAGTATTTGACATTGAGGAAGCATGTAAAAGTTGCAAAGTACCAAGACTTATTTTACAACCTCTAGTGGAGAATTGTATTGTGCATGGATTCAGTGAAAATGAAGGAATCGGTAAGATTAAGATAAAAGTTTATGAAGAAGCTCAAGAGATATGGATTGAGATCACTGACAATGGAAAGGGAATGAGTGAAGAAAAGAGGAGGGAGCTTTTAGAAGAGCACTCTTTAGAGTCGTCAAAAGATAGGAGTATTGGTGTAGTCAATGTAGATAGAAGGCTCAAGTTGCATTTCGGAGAAGCTTATGGACTTAGCATTAAGAGTGAAAAATTAACCTACACCACAGTATTTGTACATATTCCAAAAACCAAAGGAACTATTCAGGGGGATGCAGATGTATCAAGTGATGATTGTTGATGATGAAACAATTGTGAGAACTACACTCCATACACTAGTGGATTGGAAGAATCAGGGATTTGAAATTAGGGGTGAAGCACAAAATGGCAAGCAAGCATTAGAACTATTAGAGACTTTAGCAGTAGACTTGCTTATTACGGATATTAAAATGCCTATTTTAGATGGGATTAAGTTAATTAAAAAAGCGAAAGAAAAAAACCCCGAGCTACTTATTGTGGTATTAAGTAGCTACGATGAATTTTATTTGGTACGTGAAGCCTTTAAATTGGGTATTCATGATTATTTACTCAAATCAACCATTAGTAGTGAAAGTATGAATTACTTACTAGGAAAGACAAAAAAGATCCTTTTAGAACAAAAAGTCAAGCGTGCAGCTTTAGAGCCTGAATGCTATGTGCAAAAAGAAGAGCAATTAAGGAATTTAGCACTTGGAAGGGAAGAAGGGAAACAGTTTTTAACAGAAACAGCTTATTACCTTGCTTTATTTGAAATCAATGATTACCAAGGTGTGTTGGAACGATTTAAAAGTGATTTAGAAAATCATTTAATGAAACCTATGATGAGTTGTGCACAGCAAATACCAAGGGTAGTTTCCAAGTGTGTAGTAACCTACTTAACACCTGCTAGATATGTTTTGTATTATAAGAATACTCATGAAAAGCATGAGGAGGGAAGAGAAGAAGTAAAGTCCATTTGTAGGCAGCTATCTAGTGTATGGAAGAACTATATGAATATTCATGTATCTGCGGGATTAAGTGCTTTAGGTAAAGAAAAGATCCATTTTGCAAATTGTCTTAAAGAAGCAGAGCAAATGCTAAATCTCAAACATTTAAAGGGAAAAGAGCAACTTATCTGTTTTGAGGAAGAAAAGTTTTTGAATTTTGAAGAAATGAAAGAAGCAAAAGAAAAATGGCAAACTCTTATTACAGCCATTAAGCAGTCGGATATAGCGAGCTTTCAAGTGGGTGTGGATCAATTAAGAGAGAAACTCTTGAAGCTTTCTATAGAGAAGGCACAAAAAGAGTGTCTTTATATTATTTATCATATAGCCCTTACTTTAGAAGAACAAAACCTAGCATTGGAAGAGGTTTATCAGAAAGGAATGGATTACATAGAAAGAATTACAAAGAAAGAAACCTTAAAAGAATTAGAAATTTGGATGATGAACTATTTAAGGTGGTTACAAGATTACATGGAACACCATTATGACCGTAAGCAAGCAGATATCATTGAAAGGGCGAAGCGCTTTATTTGGGAGAATTATTCTACCCCAGAAATATCCTAGGATGGTAGCAAGTTATGTGGGATTAAATGAAAAATATTTTTCTACACGTTTTGCAAAAGAAACAGGAAGTACCTTTGGGAATTATCTAACAGAAATTCGTATGAGAAAGGCTAAAGAGCTTCTCAATAAAACAGATTTAAAAATGTATGAAATTAGTGAACAAATTGGTTATAACAATGTGGAGCACTTTACACGCATGTTCAAAAAGTTGTATGAAGTGAGTCCAACCCTCTATAGAAATACTAAATAGAATGTAAGTTCTGACTATTTATCATGAAAACTGACTATATATCATAGTAGGAAGTGTCTAAAAAAGAGTACTATTTAAGTAGAAATACAATTTATATGGGGGTGCACTTAATGAAGAAAAAAACTTTTGCAAAAATTTTATCAACAATGATGATAGCCACTTGTTTAACAGCTTGTCAAGGAGGAAACACACCAGAACAAGCACCAGCAGCTGCATCTGCTACACCGACAGAGGCAACTCAGAATGGGAATGCAGAATTAGAAGGAACCTTGGTTTTTGCTTTATGGGACAATGTATCTATTGAATTATTTGAATCCATGGATTTAGAAGGGCGTTTCCAAAAACTTTATCCAAAAGCTAATATTGAGTTTGAAAAACTTAAAGATGATTCTGAATACTGGAATGCCATGAAGGTAAGAGCATCTGCTAATCAATTACCAGACATTATGTATAATAAAACCTTTACACTTTCTCGCTTTCAAGATTACTTATTAGACCTCTCTACCACAGAAGCTGTAAAGAATAATAACATTGCAGAAGGTTATCGCTTAAATGGTAAAATCCTTGGCATACCTGAGAAAATGACTTGTGAATACGTTTATTACTGGAAGGATATGTTTAAGGAAGCACAAGTAGAAGTACCAACGACTTGGACACAATTCGAAGAAGTAGCTAAGAAATTACAAGCTTACTATGGTTCATCCAATCCTAATTTTAGTGCGATTGCTATAGGAGGAAAAGATGAATGGCCAACGTATCCTTTCGTAGAGTTTATGCCTGCTTTAATAAGTGGAAATGGTCAAAACTGGAATACAATGAGTACACAAGATGAACCTTTCGCAGAAGGAACAGATATTTATAAAGCTTATCAAAAAATCCATTCTTTATTCCAATCCGGTGCATTTGGAAAAGACCCTTTAGGCATTGGTAATGACCAAGCAACTGCACTTTTTGCACAACAACAATCTGCAATTTTAGCATCTGGTGGTTGGGCACTTGCAAACATCAAAGAAGGAGCAAATAGCATTGACAATTTAGGTACTTTCTATTTGCCAGTACGTGATAGTGAAAGTGAACCTTTTAGAACCATTACTCAAGGAGATAGCTTCTTATCTGTTACTTCTAGTTCTAAAAATCCGGAGCTTGCAAAAGCTTTTGTAGAATTCTACTTCAGTGATGCTTGGTATCCAGACTATATAAATGCCATTACAGATGATAATACCATGAAAACAGTTACAAAAGAAAAAGACCCTGTTTTAGCAGAAGCAGATACTTTACAACCTAATAAAGAGCTTGTTATGTATGATGGTGGTGGCGATAACTTTACAGCCCTTGTAAGTGCAACAACATTTGATTATAAGAAGTTAGGGGCAGAAATGCTTATTAAAGGCTATGATTTAAATAGTACTTTAGCAGAACTTAATGCGAAATGGAAAGCAGCAAGACAAAGTTTAAATATTCAATAGCAAAAGGGCTATCTTGATATACTTTTTATAAGGTCTTAGCAAGATAGCCTTTTTTTACAAAAATTTACTAGATAAAGGGAGAGACTTTTATGAATTCAATAGAGAAGATGAGAAATAGATTTATCTACTTGTCACTCATTATACCTCTTTTACTGCTCGTAGGATTTGTCGTGATCCCAGCTTTAGACCTTTTTCGTATGAGTTTTACTAATTGGGATGGCTATAGTCAGAACAGTCAATTTATTGGTTTTGACAATTATATAAGTATGTTTAAAAATAAAGATTTATGGGTTTCGTTAAAAAATAATGGTATTTATTTTATTGCTCACTTAATTTTTATTCCTATTGAGCTTTTATTTGCAACGATGTTTACTTCTAAGTTAAGAGGTGCTAAATTTTATAAATCCACAGTACTTTTACCATACATTATCAATGGTGTAGCTATTGCCTATGCTTTTTCCTATTTCTTTTCACCTATTAATGGAGCTTTTGACTCCTTACTTGGGCTTTTTAATTTAGAAGCTTTATGTAGAAACTGGCTTTCGGATGAAAAGGTTGTTAACTATGTTCTCTCTTTTGTATCATTATGGCGATTTAGTGGTTACCACGTCATTCTCTTTATGGCGGCTTTGCAGTCTATTCCCAAGGATTATATGGAGGCAGCAGAAGTAGATGGTGCCAGTAGCTTTCAAACTTTTAGATATATTCAAGTGCCATCTATCATTTTAGTTATTGATTATATGTTATTTGAAAATATTAGAGGTGCACTCCAAGTATTTGATATTCCTTTTGTCATGACAGCTGGTGGGCCAGGTTATGCTTCTTCAACCTTTACTTTATATACGATTAAGACAGCCTTTACTTTTGGTAACTTTGGTCTTGCATCCACTATGGCTGTAGCAATTATGGGAATGATTGTTGTTATTTATATCATTCAAAACAAAATACTTCATTATAGTAATGGCCCTAGTGGAAAAAAATTCTTATCGCAAAAAATAGGGAAAAAAGGCAGTAAGAAGGAGGTGCAAGGATGAAACTATCTCAAAATAAGTCAGATAGGATGAGTCAAGTGATTAAGCAATTATTTGCAATAGGTATGGTAATTATCGTTATATTACCTATTCTCCTTACGTTATTTGCTTCCTTTAAAACAAGAGGAGACATGATTAAAACATCACCCTTACTACTTCCTCATTTGGCGAACATCACCTTTCAAAATTATGAAAGAGTATTAACGGATAAATGGCTCTATGTTGGCTTTAAAAATACTGGGATTATTGTAGCTGTCAGTGTTATATTTAATGTTTTATTTGGTTCTATTACCGCTTATATTTTAGAACGCTTTGAATTTAAGTTAAAAAAAGTAGTCATGACCTTATTCTTCTTAGGCATGCTTATCCCTACTTTTGTTACAGAAATTGCACGTTTTAAAATAATTAGTGCATTAGGTCTTTATAATACGCTAGGGGCGCCGATTATTATATATGTAGCTTCTGATTTGATGCAGCTTTATATTTATAGGCAATTTATCTCTAAGCTTTCGCCTGCCTTAGATGAAAGTGCACTAATTGAGGGTGCCACCTATTTTGGTGTTTTTTGGCGAATTATTTTCCCACTTATTAAACCTGCAACAGCAACGGTTGTTATTATTAAGGCCATTAATATTATCAACGATATGTATATTCCTTATTTATACATGCCTAAGACTCAGCTACGTACTCTGACAACTTACCTTATGAATTATGCCAATGCACAGCAAGGCTCTTGGCAAAACCTAGCGGCAGGTATTATTGTGATTATGATTCCGACCATTCTTATTTATGTATTTTTCCAAAAATATATCCTATCAGGTATTGCTGTAGGAGCTGTAAAGGAGTAAGTTTGAGATGAAATTTGACAAGAATTGGTTAAAAGACCCTACTGTATTTCAAGTGAATACATTAAAACCACACTCTGATCATCACTATTACAAAGACTATGAGGAGTTAGAAAAAGGTAAGAGCAGCTTTCGCTTCTCTTTAAATGGAAAATGGAAGTTTGCTTATGCCCCTCATTTAGAAAAGGCAATAGAAGGCTTTGAAAAAGCAGGGTTTAACCTAGAAGGCTGGGACGAGATAGAAGTGCCAGGACATATGCAGCTTCAAGGCTATGATGTGCCTCATTATGTAAATACTCAATACCCTTGGGATGGACATGAGTATATTCAGCCAGGTGAAATTCCTACAGTTTTTAATCCTGTAGGAAGCTATGTTAAGTTTTTTGAAGTACCAAAAGAGATGAAAGATAAACCTGTATTTCTTTCTTTTCAGGGGGTAGAAAGCGCTTTTTCTTTATGGGTAAATGGGACTTTTATTGGTTATAGTGAAGATAGTTTTACGCCCAGTGAATTTGAGATTACTAAGGCACTTGTAGAAGGAGTTAATAAAATTGCTGTTCAAGTATTTAAATGGTCCAGTGGAAGTTGGCTAGAGGATCAAGACTTTTGGCGGTTTTCAGGTATTTTTAGAGAGGTTTATTTATACACTATCCCTGATAGTCACATACAAGATTTGTTTATAAAAACGCGATTAGAAAAAGGTTTAAAGCGTGGAAGTTTAGATGTTAATATAATAAGTACTTTAAAAGATTCTGATCAGCTTATACTTACTTTAAAAAAGACAAATGGAGAAATAGTGGTACAAAAAGAAGTGATTAATAAGCAAGGTGATACGACCTTAGATGTCTCTTTAGAGGTATCTGAGCCACAACTTTGGAGTAGTGAGACGCCTTATTTATATCAGTTTTATCTAGAAGTGAGGAATAAAGGAGGTGTACTAGAGGAAGTCATTCTTCAAAAAGTAGGATTTAGAAAGTTTGAACTTAGGGATGCTTGTATGCTGATTAATGAAAAACCTATTGTTTTCAACGGAGTAAATCGCCATGAATTTAGTGAGAAATATGGCAGAGCTATTACAAAAGAAGAAATGCTCTGGGATGTAAAAACAATGAAACAACATAACATCAATGCTGTTAGAACCTCTCATTATCCCAATCAAACTTATTTTTACGAGCTTTGTGATGAATATGGACTTTATGTCATTGATGAAGTTAATCTTGAATCTCACGGAACTTGGCAAAAGCTAGGAAAGGTGCTTGCAGATGAACATACTGTTCCTAATGATCATCGAGATTGGGAAGGATGTGTATTAGCCCGAGCAGAGGCTCTATTTGAAAGGGATAAAAATCATCCAAGTATAGTGATGTGGTCTTGTGGTAATGAAGCCTATGGAGGTAGCAATATCTATAAGATGAGTCAGTTTTTTCATAAGAAGGATGATACAAGGCTAGTACAATACGAAGGGGTTTTCCATGATAGACGCTATAATGAAACCAGTGATGTGGAAAGTCAAATGTATCCGAGCGTAGAAGCTATTAAAGCTTTTTTAAAAGAAAATAGACAAAAACCTTTTATCTGTTGTGAATATGCTCATGCCATGGGGAATTCTAATGGTGCACTTTATAAATATACACAGTTAACCGAGGAAGAACCACTTTACCAAGGGGGGTTTATATGGGACTTTATTGACCAGGCCCTTAAAAATAAAGACCGCTATGGAAAAGAATATTTAGCTTATGGTGGAGACTATGGTGATTATCCAACAGATTATAATTTCTGTGTGAATGGTATTGTGTTTGGTGATCGCAAACTTTCACCTAAAATGGCAGAAGTCAAGTATTGTTATCAAACGATTAAGATGGTATTAGATGAAAACACACTTCAAATAAGAAACCTTAATCGTTTTATAGATACAGCACGCTATACCTGTCAACTGAAATTAGAAAAAGAAGGTCAGTTAGTTAAACAGCTTCAAAAAGAAATAAGTATAGCACCTATGGAGGAGGCAGTTATAGCTCATGAATTACTAAGTGGTGAAGTACCCAATGGTGAGCTTGTATTAACAGCTAGTTTTCACTTAAAAGAAGATACCCTATGGGCAGAAAAAGGGTATGAACTTGCCTTTGAACAATATGTCTATACAAAAGGAGAAAAATTAGTAAATAAAGTAAGTGGGGAGCTTACTCTGATTCCAAGTGATTGCAATATTGGAGTGAAAGGTGAAGACTTTCATACTATTTTTTCAAAAACACGAGGAGGGCTTATTTCCTACAGATACAAAGGAAAAGAAAGACTTGCACAGGAAATTAAACCGAACTTCTGGCGTACACCCACAGATAATGATAAAGGTAATGGTATGGCTCAGCGTTATAGTCAGTGGAAGCTAGCGAGCCTCTACCAAAAACCTCTAGAAGTAAAAATTAAAGAAGAGGATAAAAAGGTTATTATTAGCTTTTTAATCACATTAGCAACAAATCCAATCAGTCAGGTAAAGAAGACTTATACCCTCACTAGTGATGGAGCTATTCAGATAGCATTAGATTATGATGGAGTAGTACAGTTACCTACTATGCCGGAGTTTGGAGTTATTTTTAAATTACCAGCCCTATACAATCAGTTAGAATGGTATGGAAAAGGTCCAGAAGAAACCTACGTAGATAGACAAAAGGGTTCTAAATTAGGTGTTTATCAAAATAAGGTAGCAGATAACCTCACACCTTATGTGATTCCGCAAGAATGTGGGAATCATGTCGGTGTCAGATATGCCAAGGTAACCAATGAAGAAGGGGAAGGGCTTCTTATTAGTGGCATTGATTTATCCTTTAATGCTTTACCTTATACACCACATGAGTTAGAGAATGCGGAGCATATTTATGAGTTGCCACCTATCCACTATACAGTCATTCGTGTAGCAAAGATGCAAATGGGTGTTGGAGGTGATGATAGTTGGGGGGCTCTCACTCATCCTGAATTTCTTTTACCAGAAGGTAAAGCACTTCATTTAGAATTTATGTTAAAAGGAATAGATAAGAGTTGTTAAAAGAATACGGATTAAAATGTATCTTCTGAGAAAATTGGAATTATAGTAATAAGAAAGGAGGCTAATCGAAAAAAATCGGATAGTCTCCTTTTTTATATTCAACTTTTAAACTACTTGGCATTATAAAATTCCTCCATTAAGCTAGAATCCATAAACGCTTTGGAGCCTCAGCTTATGAGAACTTTCAAATGCTTGTATTGCTTGTGTTTAAAGGAAAAACATTTTATCAGTTTCTACATTGATTTTTATAGAGGATATATGATAAGGAGTCCTTAAAAACATAAAAAACAACCGATTTTGATTAATAACTGGGGAGATAACTAAATTTGATTTTAATACAGATAAGCTTCTAGATATCGCTAGAGAAACTAAAAAACAGGTGTTGAAATGTTGGTGATGGGTGGTAATTGGTTTGGGTCAGAGATGATTTGATCTAAATCTGACTTATATAGAAAGTACCCTGAAGGGGCAATTCAAATTACAGGGAGAGAAGCCATTTAAAACAGAGTGCAGTATGTACTTGATTTAGACAATCCAAAGGCACTTGAATATGCTTATGAGAGTACAGCAAACATATTAAGAAGTACCCCTATCACCTATGTAAAGTGGGATATAAATCGTCAATTAAATGATAATAATGTTAAAAAGTTTCTTTTTAATTCTAGTATAGGATTAGAAAGAAATTTTTTCATTATTAATAATAAACATATTCAATTGAAATTATTTATAAAATTATGTATAATACATGCAAATTCAATTGAAGTGACACAGCTATTTATGTTATGAGGAAAGGTATGTTATGACCATTAAAAAGCAATTTCTTATCGTTATTATCTTATTAACCACTATTCCTTTTATTATAATGCCTTGGTTAGGCTATTTCTATATACAAGGTATTATGGAAGAACAACTTATTTTGCAGTCAGAGCAAAATCTAGAGCAGACTACAAGAGATATGGAGAAGGTATTAGATGACTTAATAGGTGCTTCAAATGCTATAACATTGGATATGGACATTGTGAGTCTATTAAAAAAGAATTTTCTAGGCGGTACCCAGATAACAGATATTAAAAAGGTAACTGAAAAAATTTCTAATGTAAATGCTGCTCATCTTTATCGTTATAATGCAGAGATTTCTATTTATGATAAAGAGGCATCTATTTATACGACTACTACTTTAATTCCTGAATATACAAGGAAGCCTTATAGCAAAGAGTGGATAGAGAAAACTCTACAAGCTGGGGGTCATTTTGTATGGACTCAATTTGTATCAGAAAATAAAAAGGATAAGAATAGTAAGCCTGTTATAGGGATGGCGAGAAATATTTTAGATATTAGCGGTAAGACCATAGGTGTGTTAGCTATCGAGCTTTATGAGGATAGAAATTTAGCCAATATCTTATTTGGAGAAAATGAATTTGTCAATACAGAACGCTATTTGGTAGATGATGAGGGAAATATTATTTTGCAATATATCAATAATGCAGTGCATCAGCAATTTTATAACAAAGAATGGTTTCAGCAATTTATAAAGACGGAGGGTAAAGGTGCTGATAAGATAGTTAATGCTATAGGAGAAAGACAGCTAGTAAGTGGTAATATGTTGAATAAGGCAAATTGGCATCTTATACAGATTATTCCTTATAATGATTTGCTTAGAAAGTTAGAATTTTATAGAAATTTTACGATAGGTGGTAATCTCGTTTTCTTGTTTATTATAATAGGGCTTGATATTCTTATTATTAATAAAATTACCAGATCTATTATAAAGTTAAGAGATGCTATGCAAAGTGTAAAAAAAGGAGAATTTATAACAATAACTATTCCTAAAACCAATCAGGAAGTGCAGGATTTAAGTAAAGACTTTAATATAATGAGTTCTAAATTACAGCAATTATTTGAAGAAAATAAGCGTATTTATGAAGAAAAACAACGAACGAGATTAGAAGCTCTTCAAACCCAAATTCAGCCACACTTTTTATTTAATACACTAAATGGTATCAAGTGGCTCTGTGTAATGGAAGGGGCTAAAACAGCAGAGAAGATGCTTATTTCTTTAGGTTTTATATTAGAATATTCATTAAGTAAGAATCGAGATGTAATTACCTTGAAAGAAGAGGTAGTAGGGCTTGAGCACTACATTGCATTACAAAAAATGCGATATGGGGAGACTTTTGAGGTAAGCTATGAGGTTGATGAGGAAGTGGAGAATATGGAGGTTCCTATATTATTTTTACAACCTCTAGTAGAGAATGCCATTATTCATGGTTTTTGTGATTTAGAGGAGAAGGGGCATATTGATATAAAGGCTAAAAGAGAAAGGAGTAAGGTACATATCATTATAGCTGATAATGGGTGCGGAGTAGATGAAGAGCAAATGATAAATTTATTAGCTAGCCAGAAGAAATCATCCAGTATAGGTGTTAAAAATGTGCAAGAGAGAATAAAAATCTATTACGGCAAAGAAAGTAGCTTTAGTATTAGTAATAATGAACGAGGAGGGACAACTGTAGAAATAAGCTGGTTAGTAAAAGGGGGGTCTGAGAATGAAGCTGATTATAGTTGATGATGAGATATTAGTTAGAAAAGGCATCATTATGACTGTTGATTGGGATGGTTTGGGAATTAATGAGGTTATAGAAGCAGGTAATGGAGAACAAGCCCTATCTCTTATTAGAGAGAAAGAAATAGATATTGTAATAACAGATATTAAAATGCCTAAAATGGATGGTTTGACACTTATTGAAAGATTAAAGGAGTGTAGACCAGGGGCTGTAGTTATTGTACTTAGTTGTGTCAATGATATGGACAGTGTAAGAAAGGCTCTCAAATTTGGCGGAGCATTAGACTATATTCCTAAATTATCTATGAGTACAGATGAACTGGTAGAAACGTTAAAAAAGGCTATAAGTTATGTGGATAAGAGTAAAAATTATGTAACAAAGGATTTAAAAGAAATATTGCCGAGCTTTTTTACCTCTAGTCAAGATGAGCAGTTAAGAAAGGCGATAGAGTATGGAGAAAAAGAGGATATTGATAAACTTTTTCAGGAAATCCTATGTGGTGCCTATGTACTAAGAGGAAAGTGGAAAGAGAGCAGGGAATGGGAAGATCTTATAGGAGTTTTTTCTAGCTTGATAAAAAGATATAATATTGATGTAAACCAGTTCTTTTCAAAATTTAAGTGCATAAAAGAGGTAACAGAAAATGAAACTAGTTTAGAAGAAATGGTAAACTATTTAAAAAACATAGCTTATTGTGTAAAAGAAACAATAGAACAAGAAAAGAAAGAGTCCTATGATGAGAACATTTACAAAGCAATAGGCTATATTAAAGAGCGCTATGACCAGAATATCAGATCAAAGGAAGTGGCAAGTTATATTAACATGAGTGAAGGTTATTTCTCGAAATATTTTAAAAAAATTATTGGTGTGAATTTTACTGACTATGTTAATCATATAAAAATAGAAAAGGCAAAAGAATTACTTATAAGGAAAAAACTTACTATTCAAGAAGTTTCGGAAAAGATAGGGTATACTAACTGTAGTTACTTTAGTCAGATATTCAAAGAAATAGAAGGAGTGACACCTAAGCAATATCAAAAGGCAAATAATACCGTAAAAAACACCTAATAGCTAGGTGTTTTTTTACGGTATTATACATAATGTATATTTTAAAATTGAAAAAGTAATAAGTTATAGCTTAATTTTATAAAAAAAATTATATAATAAATTGATTATTAAAAATTATAAAAAATAGGCTTAATTTCAGCTACTTTTTTAGGCACTTTTAAGGGTATAATGGCTTTAGCAAAAAGGAAGAACTTGAAAGAAACAAATAGGAGGAGGGTATAAAAATGAAAAAAATGTTGAAAAAAGTAATGGGCCTCGCTCTAGCGGGGACAATGTTTATCTTACCACTTGCAGGGTGTGGTGGTGGAGAAAAAGCATCAGTAGCTGATACATCTACAGTGAAAGAAGGAGCTAAACAAGAAGGTACTACCCCTAATAAACTTGTTGTTTGGGGAGGAGTACCAGCAGAAAGTGGTCCACAAAAGTTAGTTGATGCATGGAATGTTGCTAATCCAGATACACCAGCTGAATATGTTCGTTTTGTTAATGATGAGGCGGGTAATACAAAGTTAGATACAGCATTACTTTCAGGAGAGCAAATAGACATCTTTTTTACTTATTTACCAGATATTTTAAAAAAGAGAGCAGAAAGCGGTATGTTAGAGGATTTATCAGCTTATGATGCAAGCACTTTCATTAATGAGGAAATTCTAGGTGGTGTTGAGTCTGTACCACAAATAGATAATAAATTATATTGTATGCCAACGGCTTCTGAGACAATTGGTATTTTAGTTAATAAGAATATGTTAGATGAAAAGGGAATTACTATTCCCGAAAACTGGACAATGAAAGAATTTATGGAGATTGCACAGAAGCTTACGGGTGAAAGAAATGGTAAAAAGGTTTATGGAACGACAATCTTCTATGAAGAAATGTTGTTACCTGTTGCCAAATCTATTCTAGGTGGAGACTGGATGTATAAATCAGATACGGAAAGTAATTTTGATCATCCAGTCCTAAAAGTAAATGATATGCTCAAGCAAATGATAGATGAAGGTACAGCACTTCCTTATGAAGAAGTATTCTCTAGAAAATTATCAGCTTATGCGCATCCTGCTTTCTTGAATGAAGAAATTGCTATGATGCCAACAGCAGCATGGATGTTACGTTATGTCAAGGATTTAGAAAATTTTCCTCATGATTTTATAACTACTTTTGTGCCTTATCCAAGTATTGATGAAAATACCCCTAATCCTTATCTTGGAAATCTAAACAACTGGATTTGTATGAATTCAAAATCTCAAAATAAAGATACAGCATGGGATTTTATGCAGTTTTGGGTACAAGAAGCAGGTAAATATATTGAAAAGTCTCCGGCTTGGAGTAAGGCAAACCTTGACGATGTTACAGCTGTTGTTTTAGGTGAAAATCCGGAAAAACTATTTGATGTAGAAGCTTATAAGGCAGTTATGCTTAATCAAGATATGAAATATAATCTTACAACGAAAACAGTAGGTTTAGCGCAAATGAATCAAATTTATAAAGATGAAACCGTAAAATTCCTTTTAGGAGAAATGGATGAGGAGCAATATTATAGCACCTTAAAGAAAAAATGCGATGACATATTAGCCAATGAAACAAAATAATACATGATATAAAATGGGGGTGTTGAAGCATAAAAGGACATGTTTTCAACATTCCCATTTTGCTAGAAGGGAGCTTGCTATGAAAAAAAAGAAATATAACTGGGAGCCATATGTATTCATAGCTCCAAATTTTATAGGATTTATTATCTTTATCGTATTACCAGTGCTTTTTTCTTTAGTGATATCTTTTACAGATTTTAATATTTTTAACGGATTTAAAGGAACGAGTTTTGTAGGTCTACAGAATTTTATAGAGATGTTAAAGGATGAATGGTTCTGGGCAGCATTAAAAAATAATGTTATCTATACCGTAGTAACTATTCCAGTTACTATGATTCTATCCATTGTTGTAGCTACTATTTTGAATAAGGCAGTATATTGTAAGACACTGATTAGGGTGATGATTTTTGTACCTTATATTGCAAGTGTAGTAGCTATATCAGTTGTTTGGTCTATGTTGTTTAATCCTTCACAAGGCATTATTAATCAAATACTTATGGTGTTAGGTGTGAATAATCCTCCACAATGGTTAGGAAGTATGCAGTGGGCACTTCCCGCCATTATGATTGTGGGTATTTGGATGACACTAGGGTACAATGTAATCATTTATATGTCTGGCTTGCAAAGTATTCCCTCTTCACTCTATGAAGCAGCACAAATTGATGGTGCAAGTAAGCTTCAAGAATTTCGTTATATAACTGTTCCGATGCTTAGGAACACTACATTTTTCTTGCTAGTAACAAGTATTATTGCATCTTTCCAAGTTTTCGGAACTGTTAATATTATGACAAATGGAGGACCAGGTAATAGTACGACTGTTTTAGCTCATTATATCTATGTGGCGGGTTTCAGGTATTACAAAATGGGTTATGCAGCAAGTATGGCATGGTTTTTACTAATAGCCATTTTAATTGTTACTTTACTTCAATGGAAAGTACAGAAAAAACATGAAAGTAACTTTTAGGGAGGAAAGAGGATGAAAACAAAGCTAAAAATATCAAAGCAAAATGTAACAAAAGCAATACTCACACTTATTATGTTGGTTCTTGCAATAATAGTTGTTTTTCCATTTATGTGGATGATAGTCTGTTCTTTTAAACCTCTTAATGAGCTATACGAGTTCCCTCCAAGGTTTATTTCACCCAATATGTCCCTAGATAATTATAAAGAAGTACTATTTGGACAAAACCCATCTTTCTTAGTCTATTTTAAAAATACCTTTATTACTACAATAGTTTGTGTAATAGGAACGGTATTTACCTCCTCAATGGCAGGATATGCATTTGCCAAGTTGCAGTTCAAAGGGAGGGATCAACTCTTTCTACTTTATTTAGTAACGATGATGGTACCTTTCCAAGTACTGATGGTACCTCAATTTATTCAATTTAAATATATGGGTATTTTTAATACTTTATGGGCCCTTATTTTACCACGATTATTTACACCTCTAGGTACGTTCTTAATGAGGCAATTTTTCCTAGATGTTCCCACTGAAATTATTGAGGCAGGGCGAGTAGATGGACTAGGAGAGTTTGGTATCTTTTATAAGCTTATTTTACCACTAGCAAAACCAGCTGTTTCTACAGTGGTGATTTTAAACTTTGTTTGGAGATGGAATGAATACGAGGCACCACTTATTTTCTTGACAGATAGCAAGCTATTTACATTGACAGTAGGTCTTACTAATTTTATTGATGAGGCAGGCTTTGCAATGGATCATCTGATTATGGCAGGAACAACAATAGCACTTATACCTATGGTCGTTGTATTTATTTTAGGACAGAAATATTTTATTGAAGGCTTAACTAGTGGTAGTGTTAAAGGTTAATAATAGAGTGTATGGAAAGGAAAAAACTATGAAAACTTATATTGAACAACAAAAAATATTACCGATTTGCGCGACAGTAGATGTTCTTATACTAGGAGGTGGACCAGCTGGTTTTGCGGCTGCTGTTTGTGCAGCGAGAGAGGGTGCTCATACTTTACTAGTAGAACAAACAGGAGATGTAGGTGGAGTAGCAACGACAGGTCTTATGAGTCACTGGACAGGCAAAACAGAAGGTGGCTTTTATGAGGAAATTTTACAGCGTACATCTAATACCTATGTGAAAGATGAAAGAGATTATAAAATCTTTATTGACCATGAGACTTGTAAAATTAAAATGTTAGAAATGTTAGAAGAAGCTGGAGCACATCTAAGGTTATATAGTTTTGCAAGTGATGTTATTGTAGAAGATAATGAGGTTAAAGGTGTTATTATAGAAAGCAAATCAGGGAGAGAAGTCATCTTAGCTAAGGTGGTTATTGATGCCACAGGAGATGGTGATATTGCATATAAAGCAGGTGTACCTTACTTTAAAGGAAGAGAGAAAGATGGGTTGATGCAACCTATGACTTTAATGTTTCAAGTGGCAGGAGTAGATAGAAGTAAAATCCAATATGTGGAATTCTTTGAAGATACCTATGAGGTACCAGAAGGAGACATTCAACAATTAGCTAGACAATATATCCCATCACCAGCAGGTCATGTTTTAATTTATCCTTCTGTATACCCTAATGTCGTTACGCTAAATATGACGAATTGTATAGGAGTAGATGGTACAAATGCTGAGGATCTTACAAAAGCTCATGTACTGTGCCGTAAGCAATTACCTCTTATTTTAAAGTTCCTTAAAGAACATGTCCCAGGTTTTGAAGAGGCATATATTATTAAGTCAGCATCTGTAATAGGTGTTAGAGAGACAAGACATTTCTTAGGGGAAAGGACACTTACTGAAAAAGATATTTTAGAAGCAAGAGTACATGAAGATTGGGCAGTTACTAAAGCGCAATTTAACTTTGATGTACATAACCTTACAGGAAATGGGCTAGATCAAACAGGGGCTCAGCATGAGTTTAAACAAACAAAGGGTTATACCATTCCTTATGGCTGTTTTATCCCTAAAGAAATTGATAATCTTATGTTAGCAGGAAGAAATATTTCAGGAACACATATGGCTCATTCTAATTACAGAGTTATGCCTATCTGTGCCAATATGGGGCAATCAGTAGGTGTTGCAGCTGCTATGTGCACCAAAGATAATATTAAACCGCGTCATTTAGATATTAAAACGTTACAAGCTAAACTAAAAGAATTGGGTGTGACACCTTAGAAATAGAGGAGAATGAGATGGAGACTATTACTAAAGCTTATGAAGTAATTGTAGTAGGTGGGGGATTATCTGGTGTATGTGCAGCAATAGCTAGTGCTAGAGAAGGGGCTAAAACAGCTCTTGTGCAAGACAGGCCTGTACTAGGAGGAAATGCTAGTTCAGAAATACGTATGCATATTTGTGGAGCTAATAAGCATGGCACAAGAGATGAAGCAAGGGAAACAGGAATTCTAGAAGAGATTTTACTTGAAAATAAAAAAAGAAATCCTCAGCACTCTTTTTCGATTTTAGATACGGTGTTATGGGAAAAAGTAAATTTTCAAGAGCGTTTAACACTTTATTTGAATACGAGAATGACAGAGGTAGTAGTAGAAGATCATACGATTAAGAGTATAAGAGCACATCAGTTAACGACAGATAAAGATTTTGAGTTTAAAGCAAAAATATTTATTGATTGTACGGGTGATGCCACTCTAGCTTATCGAGCAGGAGCAGACTATAGGGTTGGCAGAGAAGCTAAAAGTGAGTTAGGAGAAACATTTGCACCAGAAAAGTCAGATAATAGGACTATGGGGAATACACTTATGTTTCGAGCCATTGATTATGGTAAGTCGATGCCTTTTGAAAAACCTTCTTGGGCCTATACTTTTACAGAGAAGGATTTAGTGAACAGAGGACATAGTGCAATTAATAATGAGCTAGAGCATTATGAGATTGATTCGGGTTATTGGTGGATTGAGTTAGGCGGTATGGAAGATACAATAGGTGATGCAGAAGAAATTCGAGATGAACTTTTAAAGACAGTCTATGGAGTATGGGATCATATCAAAAATGGTGGAGAGCATGGCGCCCAAAATTATGTCTTAGATTGGGTACAATTTCTACCAGGGAAACGTGAGAGTAGGAGGATAGAGGGGGACTATATTCTTAAGGAGCAAGATTTATTAGAAGGTAAAGTCTTTGAAGATGCTGTTGCTTATGGTGGTTGGCCTATGGATATGCATCCCCCAGAAGGATTTAAGTATAGGGGCCCAAGTACTAACTATATACAAGTTCCTATTTATACGATTCCTTATCGCTCCTATTACTCGCGTAATATTCATAATCTTATGATGGCTGGGAGAAATATAAGTGCTTCTCATATGGCTTTTGGTTCTACGAGAGTCATGGGAACTTGTGCTATTGGAGGGCAAGCAGTAGGGACGGCGGCAGCATTGGCTATTCATTATGGGTGTGAGCCGAGAGGTGTTTTAGAGTATAAAACAGAGTTACAACAAAAACTATTAAAGGCAGACTGTTTTATCCCAGGTTTTAGAAATGAAGATAAAAAGGATAAAGCTTTAAATGCTAAAGTGAAGGCTTCTAGTCAAAAGCGAGGTTATGATGCAACACATGTTATAAACGGCATAGCAAGAAACGTGGAAAAAGAAATGAATGCATGGATTTCACAAGAACTTGGGGCATCAGGAGAATGGATAGAGTTAAAGTTGAAGGAACAAATGCCTATTCAGGAGGTGCGTATTACGTTTGACTCTGATTTAGGTACAGAAATCATGACTACTTTGTCTGAAACAGTACGCTCCAATCAAAGAGAGCAACTGCCAGAGACATTAGTGAAGGATTATGAAGTAGAATTATTACTAGAGGATGAGGTTATTTATAGTAAACAAGTAAAAAATAATTATCAAAGGCATGTCATTCATTCCATGGCTAACAGAAGAGCCAATCAAGTAAGAATTAAAATCTATACAACATGGGGAAATAAAGAAGCTTCTATATATGAAGTTAGAATCTATTAAGAGATGATTACTAATACCATAAAAAAAGCTCAAGTTGTGATGAATACCAACTTGAGCTTTTTTCTAGGCTTCTTCGTGTGCAAATAAAGAAATAAACTTAAAGTTGACGGTATCAATAAGTCCACGATTAGTAAGACGTAGCTCGGCAGTACGGCTAAAGAAATAAGTGCCATTGTCATAAAAGGAGAGACCTTGTGACAACCTAGAGACTGCCAAGCTTTATCAATTTGATCAACACGTGCAGCTACTTCTTGAGCAGGGTCTTCAGACATGAGACCTGCGATAGGAAGAGGATTAAGAGCTAAGACCTTTCCATCTTTTACAACAACCATACCTCCACCTACTTCAGCTAAGGTATTAGCAGCTAATGCCATATCCTTATCATTGGTTCCTAGAACAAGAAGGTTATGTGCATCATGAGCTACTGTTGAGGCAATAGCACCTGCTTGAAGACCAAAGCCAGTCACAAATCCGGTGCCCATACCATTGGTTCCTAAATGACGTTCAATAACAGCTACCTTTAAAAGGTCACGGTTTAAGTCTACTTGGAGAAGACCATTTGCGATAGCCACTTCATGAATTTGAGCAAGAATGCCTACCTTGGCCTCAATAATTCCCATGACATGAACAGGAATGGAGGCTTTGCTATAACCTTCTGGAGCTGCGATATGGAAGTCTTGTGGAACAAGTGGTCTTGCCATGTGCATACTTTGTTTAGCAAACTCTGGGTAATCTGTTTTAGCAATAGGGTGAAGAAGCTTACCACCTTCTGCGACTAATTCACCGTTAAAAATAACTTTTTCAACTTTCACTTTAGTTAAATCACTGATTAAGGCAATATCTGCCCATTTACCAGGAGTGATACTTCCAAGATCACGACTTAAATGGAAGCATTCTGCAACATTGATGGTTGCCATTTGAATAGCTGTAATAGGACGTACACCTTCTTCAATAGCCCGATGAATGATATGATCCATATGACCTTTGGTAAGCAAGGTATGAGGATGAGCATCATCACTTACTAAAGTAGCAAAACGTGTATCTATGTTTTCTTCGGTAATAGCACGAATAACTTCTTTTACATCATGCCAAGCAGAACCTTCACGCATTTGGACATACATCCCTAAGCGCATTTTAGCGAGAGCATCTTCTTTACGAACAGTCTCATGGCAACATCTTGCACCTGCTGCAATATAAGCATTAAGACCAGGACCATTTTCTGGTATAGAGTAATGCCCAGTAATCGTTTTATTAGCCTTAAGTGTTGCCTTAAGTGTACGATGGACATTTTCATCAGCACACAGTACACCAGGAAAGTTCATCATTTCACCTAAGCCAATAATGGTATCCTTTTCCATGGCATCTTCAATGGCTTTGGCATCTAGAGTGGCACCTGTATCTTCAAAGCCACTAGTGGCTGGGACACAGCTTGGCATCGTTGTATAGACACTAAGTGGTACATCCATGCCATCTTGAATCATGAGTTCCACACCTTTCATCCCTAAGACATTGGCAATTTCATGAGGATCCATAAAGATAGAAGTGGTGCCGTGAGGAATAACGGAAGCAGCATATTCTTTAACCGTCAGCATGCTGCTTTCTACGTGTAAATGGCCATCCATAAAACCAGGAGAAATATAAAGTCCTGTGGCATCAATCACTTGTGTATCAGGACCAATGGTGTGACTTGCATCACCTACAAGGGCAATACGCCCATGAGTAATAGCTACATCAGTATGAGGAATCATTTCTGCGGTTGCTACGTTAAGTAAGGTACCGTTTTGGATGACGAGGTCGGCTTTAAGTTCTCCTCTAGCGGTCAATACAAGTTTTTCTGTTACATCTGCTAATGAGTAGCGTTTCTGCATAATGGGCCTCCTAAAAAGTTGTTTCAACTATCATACCATTTCTATCTATTAAATACAATGGAAGAATATTTCATAAAAATAGAAAATAAATAAGTAAATTTCAAGGTAAAATGCAACAAAAAAGTGTCTTCACACGAAAGACACTTTTGAAAAATTACATTTTCATTTGAATAATAAGTTCTTTGAATTTTTCTAGGGCTTGCTCTATAGGGAAGGGTGTACTCATATCAACACCTGCATCCTTTAATAGGTCAATAGGGTCTTTTGAAGAACCACCTTTTAAGAAATGGAGATACGCTTTAACAGCAGGTTCGCCTTCCTCTAAAATACGAGTAGACAAAGCGATAGCTGCCGAGTAGCCTGTGGCATATTGGTAAACATAGAAAGGGGTATAGAAGTGAGGAATACGTGACCATTCATTCTCAATGAGTTGATCCACCGTAACAGCTTCCCCATGGTATTTTCTTACTAAGTGAAGGTAATGTGAGCAGAGAAGCTCACTAGTTAGTGTTTTTCCTTCTTGGTTCATGCTGTGCATATCTTTTTCAAATTCAGCAAACATGGTTTGACGGTATAAAGTCGATTTAAATTGTTCCATAAAGTAATTAAGTAGGTATTTCTTATAGTTGGGGTCAGTTACTGTTTTTAAAAGATATTGCATCAGCAAGGCTTCATTGACAGTAGAGGCCACCTCTGCCACAAAGATGCAGTAATCTCCATAAATAAAAGGCTGCTCTTTGTGAGAATAGTAGCTATGGAGGGCATGCCCCATTTCATGTGCTAAAGTGAATAGATTAGAGAGGTTATCTACATAATTCATCAGCACATAGGGGTGAGGAATACCATGACAGCCCCAAGAATAGGCACCACTTCGTTTACCTTGATTTTCATATTTATCTACCCAGCGTTCATTAAAACCACGTTTTACAATAGAAACATATTCTTCACCTAATGGTGCAAGCGCTTTAAGAATCATATCACATGCTTCATCATAGGAGATTTTAAGTTCAAAATCTTTGACCATTGGCGTGAAAAGGTCATACATGTGTAACTCCTTGACACCTAATAAATCTTTGCGTAAAGTCATATAATCATGAAGAATAGTTAAATTTTCATTAACTGTTGTAAGGAGGTTATTATAAACGCTAGTTGGAATATTATTAGCTGAGAGAGCATAGTGAAGAGGTGATTCAAAGCCTCTTACGGAGGCAAAAAGTCCATATTGTTTGATGTTAGCTGAGAAGGTAGTTGCAAGCATATTTTTGTAACTCGCATACGTCTTATAAAGAGCTGAAAAAGCTTCTTCACGTACTTTTCGGTCTTTACTTTCTAAATAGTGAATATAAGTCCCGTGAGTAAGACGTACCTCTTCCCCCTTTTCATTAGAAATAAGAGGAAAACTTAAATCGACATTATTAAACATGGCAAAAATGTTAGAAGGTGCATCAGCCACTTCAGAGACTTTGGCGAGAAGGCTTTCCATTTTACTATCCAGAATATGTGCCTTTTGCCTTAGAATTTCTTGTAAGTAACGAGTATAGAGCCCTAAAGCAGGTGTTTCTTTAAGAAAGACATCTAACTTTTCAATTGTAAGCTGACTCAGTTCGGGTGAGGCAAAAGCTAGAGCTTCAGCAGCTTGGATAGAAAGGAGTTCTGTTTGATTAGCAAAGTCTTGATAAGTTGTATTTTGGCCATCTTGATGCAGGCGCATATGACTATAGACATAAAGTTTATTAATCTTTTCAGATAAAGCATCTTGTGCTCTAAGAAACGCTAATAAGATATCACTACGATTTAAGAGCTTTCCTTCATAAGCTGAGAAAGGCCCAATAGCTTCTTTTGCTTTCTGAAGTGTTTCAAGGAAGAGAGTATCCGTTGCAAAGATATCTTCTAATTTCCATGTATCCATTTCGTTTATTTCATTTCTTTGAGGTAAGTTTTTAGACAATACATATCACTCCTTTAGTAAACAATTAGTTATAGTATACTCTATTTTGGGAAGAAAAATCGGTAGTGAGTAAAAAAACTTTCTTTTTTGATATTTTAAATAAATTTTGTTATACTAAAAGATAAGAAAAAGTAAAGAGGTGGAGGGGAAAGGCCATGCGACTTTATATCAGTGCAGATTTAGAAGGAATTACAGGTGTTTCTAAATGGGAAGAAACGCACAAAGGAAACGGGGAGTATGAAAAAGCAAGATTACAAATGACAAGAGAAGTAGCAGCAGCCTGTCTAGGCGCCTTGGAAGCAGGAGCAGACTTTATTATGGTGAAAGATGCGCATGAAGATGGTAAAAACCTGATTCATAACATGCTACCGAAAGAAGTAAAGCTTCTTTCGGGTTGGAGCAATCATCCTTACAATATGGTAGAAGGGTTAGATGCTAGCTTTGATGGTGTTTTGATGATAGGTTATCATAGTGGTGGACATTCAAATGGCTCACCTTTAGCACATACCTTATCTATTGATAGTATTCGCTCCTTAACATTAAATGGAAAGAAAGCTGACGAGTTTTTACTTTATGCAGAGGCAGCTCACTTTATTGGTGTGCCTGTTATAGGTGTAAGTGGAGATGGGGAACTTATTAGACGTGTAAAGGGGTTTGATTCTCAGATTAAGACAGTAGCAGTTCAGGAAGGGTTTGGTGGAGCCATTGTGAGTATTCATCCTGAACTTGCCATTGGTCGGATTCAAAAGATGGCGAAGAAGGCTGTGGAAAATGCCACACACTTTACAATGTCTAAGAAAGAGCACTATGAGTTAAAGATAGAGTTTAAAGCACATCAAGATGCCTATAAATATTCTTTTTATCCAGGGGTGGAACAAATAGGGGAATATGCCATTCGATTAGCTACTAGTAATTATGGAGAGATTTTAGCACTTTTATTGTTTATTTAATAGAAGAAATAGGGTATACTAATAAAAAGCAGACAGGGTCAAAGAACTAGCCAGTTGTCTGCTTTTTGTGACGCTTATAGCCAAACAAAAGGAGTGACGTGATGCAGACACTTTTATTCGTCAGACATGGTGAAACACTTGCTAATAAAGAGAAGCGGTGGTTAGGGCAATATGAGAGTCCTTTAAGTGAAGAAGGAAAAAGGCAAGCTAGGCAACTGGAGAAGGTGTTAGAAAGCTATTCTATAGAGGCAATTTATACGAGTACTTCTTTACGTACGTTAGAAACGATAGAAGGTTTTGCTAAGAAAAAAGGTCTTGTTATTAAACAAGAGAAGGCTTTTTGTGAAATAGATTTTGGGGAATTTGAGGGGAGAAGCTTTGCGGAGCTTCAAAATAAAAGTCCAGAAGAAGTGCAAAAGATGCTTAAGGAGGGAGATTACTATACTTATCCAGGGGGAGAGAGCTTAGTAGCTTCTTATGAAAGAAATATTAAAGGACTTAAAGCGCTTATGGCACTTCCACAAAAAACAGTATTACTTTGTGCCCATGCAGGGACACTGCGTAATTGTATTAGTTACTTAGTAGGAGGTAGTCACAAGCTGCATTGGCATTTTAAAATTGATCCAGCGTCTTTAACATGTTTTACTTTAGAAGGAGACTTTGCTGTGTGTGAAGTACTCAATCATACGTATCACTATAAAAATCATGTTTTATAAAAAAAGAGAAGAAGGTGACAGGAAATGGAGATTATTGTAGGCACGCGAGGGAGTCAACTGGCTCTTAGTCAAACAGGAGATATTATTAAGATACTTGAAGGGTATCATCCCCATGTAAAGTTTACTCTTAAAATTATTAAAACCAAAGGTGACAGCATTCAGCATATAGCACTTGACCAAATTGGTGAAAAGGCATTATTTGTAAAGGAAATAGAAGAGGAGCTCTTAAATGGGACTATTGATTTTGCTGTACATAGCATGAAAGACATGCCTTCTGATGTGCCAGAAGGACTTTGCTTTGGGCCTGTTCCTAAAAGAGAAGATGTGAGAGATGTACTCATTTTAAAGGAAGGGTATAAGACTTTAGAGGAGCTACCTTTAGGAGCACGCATTGGGACAGGAAGTAAAAGAAGGAGCTATCAGCTTTTGAAACTGCGTCCAGATTTAGAAATCGTCCCTATTCGTGGCAATATTGATACACGTATTAAAAAAATAAAATTGGAGAATTTAGAAGGTATAGTTTTGGCTGCAGCAGGTTTGCATCGCTTAAAGCTTAAAGAGCAAATTAGCGTTTATTTACCTGTTACAAAGATGGTACCTGCGCCAGGACAAGGGGCTTTAGCTCTTGAAATGCGACAAGAGGATAAGCGTGTTCAAGACATCCTTGCGCCTTTGTATGATGAAGAAAGTTGTTTAACAGTGGCAGCTGAGCGCGGTTTTATGGATGGTCTAAACGGGAGCTGTCATTTGCCAATGGGAGCTTATGCGGAGCTTTCAGAAGGAAGACTTATACTAACAGGTCTTTATGGAGATGAAGGCGGGAAATGTCTCGTCCTCCAAAAACTAGAGGGTCCACAAGAAGAGGCAAGAGAAATAGGACTTCGTTTAGCTAAGGAGCTTTTGAAGACTTATGAGGAACATATTAAATAAAAAATAGACTGGAGGGAGACAAATGGATAAGAGACCTAGAAGACTTAGGTACAATCCGCAAATTCGTACATTAGTAAGAGAAACTTCCTTGGAAGTATCGGATCTTATTTATCCCCTTTTTATTAAAGAGGGGAAAGGGCAAAAAGAAGAAATTCATTCACTAAAAGGCATTTATCGCTGGACGCTAGAGAGTCTAGAAGAAGAAATCAATGAAATTGTAGCTTTAGGTATAGAATATGTTCTTCTTTTTGGCATTCCTTATCACAAAGATAATAAGGGAAGTGAAGCTTATAATAAAGAGGGTATTGTGCAACAGGCGATCCGTAAGATTAAAAGTTTAGCACCTCATCTATATGTTATTACAGATGTTTGCATGTGTGAATATACCTCTCATGGGCACTGTGGAATTTTAGATGAAAAAGGTTATGTGCATAACGAAAAGTCTCTTTATTACTTAGGACAAATTGCAGTAAGTCATGCAGAAGCAGGTGCCGATATGATTGCCCCTTCTGATATGATGGATGGGCGAGTAGGGTATATGCGTCATGAGCTGGATGAGCATGGTTTTAATCATATACCCATTATGAGCTATAGTGCCAAATATGCTTCTAGCTTTTATGGCCCATTTAGGGAAGCTGCTGGTTCTGTACCTGCTTTTGGCGATAGAAAAACGTATCAGATGGATATGGCAAATACCAATGAAGCTCTTCGTGAGGTGGCACTTGATATAGAAGAAGGCGCAGATATTGTTATGGTTAAACCTGCTCTTTCTTATTTGGATATCATTCGCCGTATTAAAGATACCTATAATATGCCGCTAGCTGCCTACCAAGTAAGTGGAGAGTATGCTATGCTCAAAATGGCAGTAGCAAATGGTCTCTTAAATGAAGAGGCTATTTATGAAGCCACATTGTCCATTAAACGTGCAGGGGCCGATATGATCATTACCTACTTTGCCAAAGATTTAGCTCGTAAACTAAAGGGGTGAGTAAAGTGTATTATCCTATGATGCTTAAACTGCAAGGAAAAAAGGTCATTGTTTTTGGTGGAGGTAAAGTTGCTTACGGTAAAGCGAAAGGTCTTTTAGAAGCAGGTGCCTGTGTGCAAGTGATTAGCCCACAATTTGATAAAGTCTTTGAAGGGCTCCATAAGCAAATGACATTAATAGAAGGTTATTACGAGGAAGTCCTGCTACAAGGGTGCTTCCTTGTAGTGGCAGCTACAAATCATCCAAACATCAATGAACAAATTGGGAAAGCATGTGAGGAAAAGGGGATTTTATGTAATGTAGTATCAAGCCCTAGTCTTTCAAGTTTTATTGTCCCTAGTGTCGTAAGACGAGGGGAGTTTGTGCTTAGTATTTCTACAGGTGGTAACAGTCCAGCTCTTGCCAAACATATCAAAAAGGAATTAGCCAAAAGGTATGATGAAGATTATGGAGCTTATGTCACTCTTTTAGGCGAAATAAGAAAAATAGTTTTAGCTAAAAGCTGGCCTGAAGAAAAGAAGCAAACCTTTTTAAGAGAGCTTTCTAATAAATCTTTTGAGGAATGCAACGGGCTTTGGGAGTCTCTGAAGAGAAACGAGGACCTTTTTTAAGTACTTAAAATAAAGTATACTAGAACAAAAGATGTTAACAAGCAAGAGAAGGAGAAAAAAGATGGGTTTTTACAAGGTAACAGTGGGGGTTATGGGGTCTTCCAAATCAGCAAGAGCCATTGCAGAGGTTCAGAATCTAAAGGTGAGAAACCTAAAGACATTAGTCATTAAACCAGAATTAGATACACGAGATGGTGGATACATATGCAGTCGTCTGATAAAAGATAAAGTAAAGGCAGATATTTTACTTAACCCAGAAGAATCACTACCTATTGATGAGATTATTAGCAATAATTATGATTACATTGTTGTCGATGAATTTCATATGCTTAGTGAGATGCAGGTTAAGGAGCTCTACCAAATTAGTGCCATTTCATCTACTAATGTGAGTATGTATGGTCTTAGAATGTCTTGGAAAGGAACGCCTTTTTCAAGTGCGGCTTTAGCACTGGCTTATGCGGATGAAATCGAAATTATAAAAATGGTGGATAAGGATCAACATACCTTAAGTCATCACATAAAATATACTAATGGTATACCAAGTCCCCTTGGAGAGAATGAGAACACCATCGTAGTAGGTGATTTAGATAAAACAAGCTATACCACCGTTTCAAAATTAGATTTTTATAAAATCTATAAAATGTTAGGTCAAGTAGAAAAGTAGTTCCTATCAACCCTAAAAAATCGTACATTTAGAGTGCCTCTTGTGTAATCTAAGTGTACGATTTTGTATGTGGCTTGAAGAAATCCAGAGCCCTTGTTATAATGACAGCTAGTGCTTATAAGGATATGAGACGAATCAAAGTAGCAAATAGGAGAAAACCAATATGTGCATAAAACCACCTTTTACTTACTCAACTCAAAAAGAATTTCATGTTAATTTAATAGAATGGATAGGGGATGTACTTTATGATAGACTTCCAGATCATGGTTATGAAATAAGGGATGAACAAATTTATACGGCGTTTCAAATTGCAGATGCTTTTTGCCATAAAAAGATTCATTTAGCAGAGGCGGGATTAGGAACAGGCAAGACCTTTGCTTATTTATTATCAGCTATCCCTTTTGCACGCTATACGGGAAAACCAGTAGTCATTTCTTGTGCATCTACTGCTTTGCAGGAGCAACTTGCCTCAGAAAGTGGTGATATTGCTAAATTATCTAAGCTACTTGGACTAGAAGTAGATGCTAGAATGGCTAAGAACCCTAAACAGTTCGTCTGTGATATACGTGCCAATGAGAGTATAGAGACATTGGGGGAGCGAGCAGAAGAAGTGTATAAATGGTTGGAGCAGACAACAAGCGGTGAACGTCAAGAGATACCTTATCTATCAGATGAAATGTGGAAAAAGATAGCCTGGAATGAAGGGATGAGGTGTGATATTTGCGTGAATCGTGGTTATTGCAAAATAGTACGTGCAAGAGCTCACTATAGAAAAGCACAAGATTTAATTATTGTGGATCATGAGACGTTTTTTTATGACTTGTGGACAAGAGAAGAAAAGCTAGCAAATGGTCTTCAGCCTATTTTGCCAAGTTATTCAGGGGTTATTTTTGATGAAGGACATCAAATTTTACTACCAGCAGCTTTACAAGCGGGACAGCAAATTATTAAACAAGACATAGAGACGATGATTAGAGCATTAGAAGGGATTCAAGGTGCTAGAGAGAGCTTTTATATTGCTCTAGAGAACCTAGAGGAGCAGGCAAGACGTTTTTTTCATAAAGCCAAGCAATCTATTGAAACCAAAGCATTAGGGGAACGTCAAAGTATTCAGCTTAACCCTGAGTTATTGGGAGTGGCAAATAATTTACGTATAGCATGTGATAACTTACTTATGGAATTACAAATTGAACAAGAGCTTTACTTAGAGTGTATACCTATAAGTTTAATTCAGGGCTATGAAGGAATGATTGAGGGGGTGATGAAAGGTCTAGCCATGCTTTGCAAAAGTGCAGGGGATGAGGTGATTTTCTGGTTAGAGAGTGGTGAAGAAAGCTTGGTGGTCGTACCAAGACATTTACAAAAGCTATTGGATCAAATGCTTTACACCAAAAAGTTACCTATTATCTTTAGTTCTGCAACCTTAAGTAGCCAAGGAGACTTTGAGTACTTCATACGCAAGATGGGATTAAAAGCTCCTTCTAGTTCATCTATAGGAAGTCCTTTTGATATGGAAAAGCAAGTAAAAATAGCTTTTACCACATTCAAGGAGGCTACATCTAAAGACGCCCATAATAGGAGTGAACGTATAGAAAAACTTAGAGAGTTGCTTAAAAATAATGAGGGACGTGCACTTGTGCTAACACGTACCTTAAGTGAAGTGGGTCAAATTAGAAAGCAGTTACAAAGATCAACATTACCTTTTGAAGTGCTTTATGAGGACCAAGCAGACAGAGGGTATTTAATTAGAAAATTCAAAGAGAATGAAACGAGTGTCTTGGTAAGCTCAAGTTTTTGGGAAGGAATAGATGTACCAGGCAATGCTTTAACATTAGTAGTGATATGGGAACTACCCTTTCCAGTGGCAGATCCACTTATAGAGGCACAATGCAAAGAAGTAAAAGCTCAAGGGTTAGATCCCGTTACGCGTGTAGAGTATCCAGAAATGGGGCTTAAACTTAAGCAAGGGTGTGGTCGACTTATTCGAACAGAAACAGATAGAGGCAATATCGTCTTTATGGATAAGGTATTAGGTGAGAAATGGGAGCAAGTTGTTAGAAGTGCATTACCTGAAGGAGCAGAATGTCTATATTAAAAATACAAGAAAATTTGATAGATTTATCGTAAATGAGAGGACTAAAATGTTGACAGGGGTCTTTAAGTATGCTATTCTATTAAACAGAAAATAGAATAATATATAACCTTTAAGCTTGGTACAGAGAGACCAAAAAGGAGAAGCTATGAGAAACTTAGTTAATAAATTACGCAGTCAGTCTAATCATTATATAAAAAATAGAGAAGCAACTTTTTTTGTAAGAGGCATAAGTAAGCAGACTTATGCTTTAAGAAATGTTGGTTCTTTTTTTAGCTTAAAGGCAATGAGAGATAAGGTCACTTATCTTTTCATTGCCTTTTCTTTTTGTCAGAAAAAATACTTTTTATAAAAGGAAGGTGTATCTATGTTACGCAGCAAAGATTTATTGGGCATAAGAGGTTTAGAAAAAGAAGAAATCATGAGTTTACTGGAGCTCGCTCAGGAGATGAAGCCTATTGTTACAGGTCAAAAAACTAAACTCACTCTTTTAAAGAACCAAAGTATCATTACACTTTTTTATGAAAATAGTACACGCACCCGTACAGCCTTTAATATGGCAGGTCTTTATCTAGGCGCTCATATGGTAGACCTAGGTATTGCTACAAGTAGTGTACAAAAAGGAGAAACGTTAGTAGATACAGGTATTACGCTTGATCGTATGGGAATTGAATACATGATTATCCGCCACGGAATGAGTGGTGCTGCCCATCTCTTAGCTAAAAATGTAAAGGCTTCTGTTATCAATGCAGGAGATGGTGCCAATGAGCATCCTACCCAAGCTCTCTTAGACCTTTATACCATTTACGAAAAAAAGGGGGGCTTTAAAGATTTAAAAGTAACAATCATAGGAGACATTGCGCATAGCCGGGTAGCCAGATCCAATGTATTTGCTTTAACAGCTCTTGGTGCCCATGTGACTTTAGCAGGACCAGGTACACTTACAGCAAAAAGCATGGAAAGCTTAGGGTGCAGAGTAACCAACAATATAGAAGAAGCTCTAAAAGGAGCGGATATTGTTATGGGCTTACGCATCCAGCTGGAGCGTCAAAAAGGTGGTCTTTTCCCTAACCTAAGAGAATATAGCCAGCTTTATGGTTTAAATGAAGAGTTGTTTGCAAAAGCTAATAAAGAGGCTCTTTTAATGCATCCAGCACCTGTTAATAGGGGAGTAGAATTAATGCCTGAGCTGATTGACAGCAAAGTATCTGTTATAGATGAACAAGTAACCAATGGAGTAGCGATTCGTATGGCCATACTTACACAGTTAAATGAAGGGAGAAAACAACGATGAGGATATGCATTCAAGATGGGTTAGTGATTAATCCTAAAACAAAACAAGAAGAAGTAACCAATGTATGGATAGAAGAGGGGAAAGTTATTGCTTTTGGTGAGGGTGATGGTCAGAGGGCTGATGAGATCATTGATGCCAAAGGTAAATGGGTTGTACCAGGTCTTATTGACATGCATGTCCATTTTCGTGCACCAGGCTTTGAACATAAAGAGGATATTGAAAGTGGATGCCGTGCAGCAGCAAAAGGTGGTTTTACAACAGTATGCTGTATGCCCAATACGCAGCCTGTTATTGATAATGAATGTGTTGTCGAGTACATTCATGCGATGGCAGCCAAAGCAAATGGTGTGAATGTCCTTCCAATAGGTGCCATCACAAAAGGGCAAAAGGGTGAGGAGCTTTCGGACATTGGTAAAATGGTAGAGCATGGCATTTGTGCCATTAGTGAAGATGGTAAAACAGTAGAGGATGCAGGACTTATGAAAAAGGCCATGTTATATGCTAAACCCTTTAATCTTCCAATCCTTTCTCACACTGAAGACCGTACTTTGACAGGAGGGACGATGAATGCAGGTGAAAATGCACAACTTTTTGGGATTAAAGGCATTCCAAGAGAAGCAGAAGAAATCATCGTAGCACGGGATATCTTACTTGCGAAGTACACTGGGGTAAAGCTTCACCTTTGCCATATGAGTACAAAAGGGAGTATAGACCTTATTCGTTTTGCTAAATCGCAAGGTATAGAAGTGACAGCCGAAACAGCTCCTCATTACTTCTCGCTAGATGACAGCATTTTAGGGGATTACGATGCTAACAAAAAGATGAGCCCTCCACTTCGCACTAAAGAAGATGTAGCAGCGATGAAGCTAGCGCTTAAAGAAGGCATCATTGATGTGATTGCCACAGATCATGCGCCACACCACTACGATGAAAAAAATGTAGAAATTGATAAAGCACCTTTTGGGATTGTAGGTCTTGAAACAAGCTTTGCAGTAAGCTATACACATCTTGTAAAAGAAGGCTACCTTACTCCTATGGAGTTAATTGAAAAGATGAGTACGAAGCCTGCAGAGATATTAGGTTTAGATAAAGGAAGCATAGAAATAGGTAAAGTAGCGGATATTACCATCATTGACCCTAAAGAAACCTATACCATTGACCCAAAAACTTTTGTAGGGAAATCTAAGAATACACCTTTTGGAGGAATGGAAGTAACGGGTGAAGTTTGTATGACTTTGGTGAACGGAAAAATAATTTATCAAAAAGCATAAAGAATAGAGAGAAGCTAGTTCACAAAAACAAAAGTTTATGATAGAATATTTATAATATTTAATGCATAAAAATGCAAAATAGAGGCCAACCACTTGGAAAAGGAGATTTATAAATGATTGATCAATTGATAAATAAAATTAAAGCAACTCAAAACCCAACTGTTGTAGGTTTAGACCCTACTTATGCCATGATTCCTACCTTTATTAAAGAGGAAATGTTAGAGACTTATGGTAAAACGCCAAAGGCTGTGGCAGAAATGTTTTTACAATTTAATAAAGCCATTATAGATGAGGTACACGATCTTATTCCCTCAGTAAAACCTCAAATAGCTATGTATGAACAATATGGCCTCGAAGGGCTAAGAGCTTATATAGAGACGATTGCTTATGCCAAAGCAAAAGGGTTAGTAGTCATTGGGGACGTGAAAAGAGGAGATATTGCCTCAACAGCTGCTGCTTATGCAGGACATATTGCAGGAGTAGAGATTGAAGGCGTACACATGGATCTTTGGCAAGAAGATGCAGTGACCTTAAATCCTTATATGGGCTTTGATGGAATAGAACCTTTTATTAAAGCATGTAACGACTACCACAGAGGACTTTTCATACTTGTTAAAACCAGTAATCCAAGTGGCAAAGAATTACAAGATCTTCTTGTAGACGGAGTGCCTCTTTATGATAAAACAGCAGACCTTGTGAGTGAATGGGGGGAGCTGGCTATGGGAACGATGGGATATAGTGAAATTGGGGCTGTAGTGGGTGCAACCTATAAAGAGCAAGGTATAGAGCTTAGAAAACGTATGCCACATACGTTCTTCCTTGTACCAGGTTATGGGGCACAAGGTGGTAAGGCAGAAGATCTAAAAGATTATTTTGACAAGGACGGAAATGGAATCATTGTGAACTCTTCAAGAGGAATTATTGCAGCTTATCAAAAAGATAAAGAAGTAACAGAAAAAGAATTTGCCATAGCGGCTAAAAAAGCAGTATTAGCTATGAGAGATGACTTACAAGGAGTGATGCGTTGATGAAAGCTCAGTTAATTTTAGAAAATGGGATGGTCTTTGAGGGTAAGGCCTTCGGATACCTTAAAGAAACAATTGGAGAAGTCGTATTTAATACAGGGATGACAGGTTATCAAGAAATCTTAACAGACCCTTCCTACTATGGGCAAATGGTAGTGATGACTTATCCCCTTATCGGAAACTACGGGATTAACCTTGAAGATATGGAAAGTAGCAAATCTCATGTGCGTGCTTTAATCGTCAGAGAAAATAGTGATTATCCCAATAACTTTAGATGTGAACTGACTTTAGATGGTTATTTAAAGTCACAAAAAGTAATCGGTCTTGAAGGTATTGATACAAGGGCTTTAACAAGGGTATTAAGAGAACATGGTACCATGCGCGCCATCATTGCTGTAAGAGAACTCACGCCAAGTCAAATCAAGCTTAAAATAGATGCCTTTAATAACCAAATGGCTGTTTCAGAAGTAACCACTCAGGAAAGCTATGTGATTGAAGGAAATAACACACATATTGCAGTTATTGACTGTGGTATTAAAAGTAATATTCTTCGCTCTTTTGAAGCAAGAGGCTGTAAGCTTTCTGTTTTCCCAGCATCAGCTACATCAGAAGAAATCTTGGCTGTTAACCCAGATGGGATCTTTTTATCAAATGGTCCAGCTGACCCTAAAGATGTACCAGATACAGTTGCAACAGTTAAAGTCTTAATTGGTAAAAAACCGATTACAGCCATCTGTCTTGGACACCAATTACTTTGTTTAGCACTTGGTGGGAATACAGCGAAACTTAAATTTGGTCACCATGGCTGTAACCACCCGGTGAAAGACTTTATCACAAACCGTGTATACATTACCTCTCAAAACCATAACTACTATGTAGAAACATTGCCAGAAGGTGCCGTAGTCACACATACCAATATGAATGACCAAACGGTAGAAGGCATGTATTTTAAAGACTTAGATATTTACAGTGTTCAGTTCCACCCAGAAGCATGCCCAGGTCCAACAGACACAGCACATATTTTTGACGAATTTATCACTGTTATGCAAGGAGGAAAATTAAATGCCTAAAGATTGTAGCATCAAAAAAGTATTAGTTATAGGATCAGGTCCTATTGTTATCGGTCAAGCAGCTGAGTTCGATTATTCAGGAACACAAGCTTGCCAAGCCATTCGTGAAGAAGGTATTGAAGTAGTCCTTGTCAATAGTAACCCAGCGACTATTATGACAGATGAAGAAATAGCAGATAAAATTTATATCGAACCCTTAACCTTAGAATTCCTTGAAAAAGTGATTGCGAAAGAAAGACCAGATAGTATTTTAGCAGGTGTAGGTGGTCAAACAGCCCTTAACTTAGCAGTAGAATTAAATGATAAAGGTATTTTAGAGAAATACAATGTACGGGTGATTGGGACACAAATTTCAGCTATCAAAGAAGGGGAAGACCGTGAACTCTTTAGAGCCCTTATGAAACGTATCAATCAACCCTGTATCGAAAGTGAAATTGTAGAAACGGTAGAAGCAGCTGTAGCATTTTCAAGAAAAATTGGTTACCCCGTAGTGGTTAGACCAGCTTATACCCTAGGTGGTACAGGTGGTGGTATTGCAGAAACAGAAGAAGAACTTCGTGAAATCTGTGCAAGTGGTCTTCACCTTTCTCGTGTACACCAAGTACTGATTGAAAAATGTATTAAGGGCTGGAAAGAAATCGAGTATGAAGTGATGCGTGATAACTATGGGACAGCTATTACAGTATGTAACATGGAAAATATTGATCCAGTGGGTATTCATACAGGAGATAGTATTGTAGTAGCACCTTCTCAAACACTTTCAGATAGAGAATATCAAATGCTACGTCGTGCCTCACTAGACATTATTTCAGCTTGTGATATTAGAGGGGGCTGTAACGTACAACTGGCTCTTCATCCAGAGAGCTTTGAGTATGCAGTTATCGAGATTAATCCTCGTGTAAGCCGTTCTTCAGCTTTAGCTTCTAAAGCAACAGGATACCCCATTGCTAGAGTATCCGCTAAGATTGCCCTTGGCTATGGCCTTGATGAAATTCCAAATACGGTAACAGGTAAGACATATGCGTGTTTTGAGCCAACACTTGACTATGTGGTATGTAAAATACCCAAATGGCCATTTGATAAATTCTACACAGCTAAACGTACACTTGGCACAAAGATGATGGCAACCGGTGAAATCATGTCCATTGGTAACAACTTTGAAAGTGCGTTCTTAAAAGGTCTCCGTTCACTTGAAATAGGTAAATTTAGCTTTAAACATAAAAAGCTTGAAGAATGTAGCTTAGATGAACTGAAAGAAAAAGTCATCACAGCAGATGATGAAAGAATTTTTGCCCTAGCAGAAATGCTGCGTCGTCACTATAGAAAAGAGCAAGTTTGTAAAATTACAGGCATGGACATTTTCTTTGTAGAAAAATTCCGTTGGATTGTAGAGCAAGAGGAGCTTCTTTCTGAAATGAACTTTGATGAACTCACACCCAAATTTTTACGCAAGCTTAAGAAAAGAGGCTTCTCAGATAAAGCGATTGCAGATTTAATCGGTGTGAGCGAAGAGGATATTCGTGACATTCGTTTTAAATGGAACATTGTACCTGTTTACAAAATGGTTGATACTTGTGGTGGTGAGTTTGAAGCAGAATCACCTTACTACTACTCCACTTATGATGAAGTAGATGAAGTAGAAGTATCTGATAAAGAGAAAGTCATGGTTATTGGTTCAGGTCCCATTCGTATTGGTCAAGGGATTGAGTTCGATTACTGCTCTGTTCATGCCATCATGGCGCTTAAGAAAAAAGGCATTGAAACCATCATTGTGAACAATAACCCAGAAACAGTCAGTACAGACTTTAATACCTCGGATAAGCTTTACTTTGAGCCATTAACAGATGAAGACTTCTACCACATTTACTTAAAAGAAAAGCCAATGGGTGTGATCCTTCAATTTGGTGGTCAAACAGCGATTAAACTCGCTAAATTCTGTGAAAAAATGAATATCCCTGTACTGGGTACCCATCCAAAACACATGGATGAAGCAGAAGATAGAGAAAAATTTGATGAAATCTTAGAAAAACTTCACATCAAACGTCCAAAAGGAAAAGCCATTTGGTCCGTTGAAGAAGGACTTAAAGTAGCAGAGGAATTAGAGTACCCAGTACTTGTACGTCCTTCTTATGTACTAGGTGGTCAAGGCATGGAAATCACTTATGAAGCGCATCAATTAGAAAGATATCTCATTAATGCCTTTGAGAGAGATCCAGAAAACCCAGTACTTATTGACCGTTACCTCATGGGACGTGAAATTGAAGTAGATGCCCTTTCAGATGGTGAAAACATCCTTATTCCAGGAATCATGGAACATTTAGAAAGAGCAGGTATTCACTCAGGAGATAGTACAACACTTTATCCAAGTGTCAATATTCCAGAGCATATTAAAGAAAAAATCATCACCTGTACACAAATGCTTGCTAAAGAGCTTAAAGTACTGGGTATGATTAATATTCAATATATTGAATACAAAAATGATCTCTATATTATCGAGGTTAACCCACGTTCTAGCCGTACAGTACCTTATATCTCAAAGGTAACAGGTGTACCCATTATTGACCTTGCTGTAGAAGCCATGCTTGGTAAGAAAATTACAGACCTTGGTTATGGCACAGGACTTTATCCAGAACCAAAAGATTTCTATGCGGTGAAAGTACCCGTATTCTCAACAGAAAAATTACCAAGAGTAGAAGTAAGCCTTGGACCAGAAATGAAGTCAACAGGAGAAGTACTGGGTGTAGGCACAACAGTAGAAGAAGCACTTTATAAAGGCTTTATTGCAGCAGGCAAATCACTTCCAATGCAAGGTGGCACCATCTTTGCCACAGTTCAAAAATACGATCAAGATGAGTTCGCAGTGATTGCCAAACGCTTTGCAAGCATGGGCTATAAATTTGTAGCTACAGAAGGCACAGCTAAGAAATTACAAGAAAACGGTATTGAAGCAAGAGTGGTAGAAAAATTATCACCAGTTAAAGGTCATAAATTTGTAGAAGAAACAGATGAAATCTTTAAACTCCTTAGAAGTGGTGAGATTGACCTGGTGGTTAATACACCAACTAAAGGAAATGATTCTAAACGTGACGGTTTCAAAATCAGACGTTTAGCCATTGAAGCATCTATCCAAATCTTAACTTCACTAGACACCGTAAGAGCTTTAGCTGATATTGTGTCTAAACAAATGACTACAGAGCAAACAGATATTTATGATATGGGAGTAAGTCGTCATGAGTAAACAAGTAGTAAATGGAAAGATCATAGGGCAAGATGAAATTGCCCCTATGATTTTTAAAATGATTATAGAAGCACCAGAAATAGCACAAAATGCAAAGTGTGGGCAGTTCGTTAATGTGTATCCAGCCTCTAAAAGTACCTTACTGCCTAGACCCATTAGTATTTGTGAAATAGGTGAGACCACCCTTACACTGGTATATGGCGTAGTAGGAGAAGGAACAAAAGAGTTTGCGACTCTAGTAACAGGAGATACCATTCGGATCAGTAGTGCAATGGGAAATGGCTATAAGGTACAAGAAGCACCTGTTTCTGTTTTAGTAGGTGGTGGTATTGGCGTACCTCCATTAGTGGAACTTGCTAAGCATATCAAAGGTGAAAAAATCGCTGTATTAGGTTTTAGAGAGGAACCTTTCTTAGTAAAGGAATTAGAAAACTTAGGCGTAAAAGTCTATGTTGCTACAGATAGTGGGAAAGTAGGCTTTAAAGGGAATGTACTTGAACTGATTCAAGCTGAAGGCATTAAAGGGGATTACTTCTATAGCTGTGGACCTAAAGTGATGCTGAAAGCATTAGCAGCTTATTGCTCTGAAGTGAATGTACCTATTCAAGTTTCTCTTGAAGAACGTATGGGCTGTGGCTATGGTGCCTGTGTAGGGTGTGTTTGCAAAACAAAAGCAGACAATGAAAAAGGCTTTGAGCATAAAAAAGTATGTAAAGATGGACCTGTTTTCTTAGGAAGCGAGGTGAAGTGGGATGAGTAATTTAACAAAGCTGGATCAAATGGCAAGAGATAAAGGCATTGACCTGAGTGTGAACCTTGCAGGCATCACCCTTAAAAATCCTATTACAACAGCTTCAGGTACTTTCTCACCCCATGAGAGTAGTGAGTTTTATGATTTAAGTGAACTAGGAGCTATGATTACCAAAGGGATTGCAAGTACACCTTGGGATGGAAATCCAGTACCTCGAATTGCAGAAACTTATGGTGGAATGATTAATGCCGTAGGCCTTCAAAATCCAGGTGTAGATTATTATATGGAGCATGAATTACCTTTTGCAAGGCAGTTTGATACTAAGATTATTGCCAACGTGGCAGGACATAGTATTTTGGAGTATTGTGATGTAGTGGAGCGTTTAAGTGAAGCTGATGTGGACATGCTAGAAGTGAATATCTCTTGCCCTAACGTGAAACAAGGGGGTATTGGTTTTGGAACCTCCTGTGATATGGCAGCAAAGGTGACACGTGAAGTGAAGCGAATTAGTAAAAAGCCTATCATTGTGAAGCTTTCACCTAATGTAACGGATATTGCCTCCATTGCCAAGGCAGTAGAAGCAGAAGGTGCAGATGCTGTTTCCCTTATTAATACTTTAATGGGGATGCGTATCGATGTACATCGTAAACGCCCTGTGATTGCAAATAAAATGGGTGGTTTTTCAGGCCCAGCCATCAAACCTGTAGCAGTACGTATGGTTTACCAAGTAAGGCGTGCAGTCCATATCCCCATTATCGGACTTGGTGGTATCATGACAGGTGAGGATGTGGTGGAATTCCTTATGGCAGGTGCTGATGCTATTTCAGTCGGTACAGCGGCATTTGCGAGTCCAACAGCACCTGTTGCTATTAAAAGAGAGCTTATTGACTATATGGAGCGTTATGGATTTAAAAATTTACAAGAAATAAGAGATGCTTTTGAGGGATAAAGATAGAAAATAATATAAAGGTAGGGGAGGCAACTCTCCTTTCTTTTTAAACAGAGGTTTACTTTAAAGCAATAAGGAGTAGTAAAAGCTTAATAGAAAGAAAAAACAACAATTGAAGGGATGAAGGAAATGAGCTACAAAAAAGAGTTTATCGAATTTATGGTAAGATCAGGGGTATTAACTTTTGGAGATTTTATAACAAAAAGTGGTCGTAAAACACCTTACTTCGTCAATACAGGAAACTACAAAACAGGTGCACAAGCAGCTAGACTGGGTGAATTTTATGCTAAAAGTATTATGGAAAATGGTAAAGGAGAGGTAGATGCTCTTTTTGGACCAGCTTACAAGGGGATTCCTTTATCAGTCGCTACAGCCATTGCCCTATCAAATGAATTTGGCAAAGACCTAAACTACTGCTTCAACAGAAAAGAAGAAAAAGACCATGGCGAAGGTGGCTCTATGGTAGGTTACAAGCTACAAGATGGTGACAAAGTTCTCATCATTGAAGATGTGATCACAGCAGGAACAGCTGTAAGAGAAGTATTCCCCATCCTCAAAGGTGCTGCAAACGTCCAAATCGAAGGGCTTATAATCTCTGTAGACCGTATGGAGAGAGGTCAAGGTGATAAAACAGCCATCCAAGAAATCGAGGCAGAATTTGGTATTAAAACCTACCCGATTGTAACGGTCCGCGAAATCATTGATACCATTCACAACGTTGAAATCGATGGTAAAGTCTACATCGACGACGCCATGAAGGCAAGAATGGAAGCTTATCTTGAAGAGTACTGTGTGAAATAAATAACCATTCCAAAAATGAAATAATAGTTTCAAATAAGAGGGGATAGACTATCTATAAAAAAAGTCTATCCCTTTTTATAGATTGGTGAAATAGTACATTAAGGACATGCAAGACAGAGAAGCATTATTTAGATAAAATATTTTTAAAAGGCAAACAATGTGTTAGAATATTAGTAATTTAAAAATAATAGTGTCAAGTGAGGGAAATTGCAGTGGAGTTAATCAATAATAGAGACCAATTATTTGAATGATTGACAACGTATCATAGTGGTATTTGTCCAAAATGTGGCAGTGAACTTATGTTAAGAGCAGTAAAATAAGAAGATAATGTGTGAAAAGAGTTCTAGGGATGTTCTAGCTATCCAAAGTGTAGGTTCATGAGCAAATGGTAAGCCCCAAAAGCATAGATTGACTATAATAATGATAGGGAGCAGATGATTTAAATACAATTTAGTTTAGTAAAATTTTTTAGAGGGGGAGCATATGAAGCAAAGAAAATTATTTTGTGAAATCTCACCAATGACGTATAAAATCTCAGTTATAAAATGCCAGTTAACGAGACATATGAAAAATATTATTTCACATGAAAAAATAGCTAAAAAGAAAGCAGAGGTGCCTTTACCTATACTTGTTTATGAGTATCAGTCGCTTATAAGAAGACGTCTAGGTAATACCAATCTTGCATTACAAGAAAATAAGGCACACAACTTACAATTAGTAGCGCCAAAGGTGACAGGTATTCTGGTGCGACCAGGAGAAGTGTTCTCTTTTTGGAAATTGGTAGGGAAGTGCTCGGAAAAGAAGGGGTATAGAGTAGGGCTTACCATTGGAAAAGGGAAACTATCACAAGGTATTGGCGGAGGCATGTGCCAGTTTACTAATTTGATTCACTGGCTTGTTCTTCATACACCTCTAGATATTGTTGAACATCATCATCATGAAGGGGTAGATTGGTTTCCAGATTATGGTAGAGTCATTCCTTTTGGAACAGGGACATCTATTATGTATAATTATTTAGATTATCGCTTTAAAAATAATACCAATCATACATATCAGCTTATTATTTATACATCTGAGGAGTATTTACATGGTGAGATAAGAGCTAGTGAGACCAGTGATACAAAATATCATATAAAAGTAGAAGATGAATATTTTAAGCAGGAAGAAGATGGTATTTATCGTACGGGGAAAGTTTTCAGGGAATGTATTGACAAGACCACAGGCGATATTGTAGCAAAGGAACTTATTAAGACAAACTATGCTAAAGTCATGTATGATTTAAGTGGACCTATCCTACAATCTACCTAAGGAGAGATACAAAAATCATAAAATGGTATATAATGAGGATAGACTTTATGTAAAGTCTAAATTTAATATGAAAAGGTAAATACAATGAGAAATTTTAAAATGATCGTTCAATATGATGGAAGTCGTTATAAAGGTTTTCAGCTTCAAAAGGATACAGACTTAACGGTGCAACATAAATTAGAAGCAGTACTTGAAAAGATGGCAGAGGAAAAGGTGTCTATTATAGGGTGTGAACGTACTGATGCAGGGATTCATGCAGAAAACTATGTGGCAAATTTCAAAACAGAATGCCACTTAAGTCCAGAATGCATGCTAGATTATTGCTATGAATTTTTGCCAGAGGATATTGTAGTAAAAAGTATAGAAGAAGTAGATGAGCGTTTCCATGCCCGCTATAATGTAAAAGCTAAGACCTATGGCTATACTATTAATTGTGCAGCTCAAAGAAATGTATTTGAGAGAAAGTATGTTCATCATATGGACGAGACCTTTGACCTTGAAAATATGGAAAAAGTAGCAGCTGTTTTTAAAGGAACGCATGATTTTCAAAGCTTCACAAGTCTTAAACCAAATGGTAAATCTACCATGCAAACCATCAATGAGATTGAGATTAACCAAGTAGGTAATCGGATAACAATCCAAGTGACGGCCGATGACTTCTTGCTTCATATGCCCAGGATGATGATAGGAGCATTAATTGAAGCAGGAAAAGGCACCGTAACAGCTGAGCAAACACAGTATATTATGGACAAAAAGCAAAGAGCAGCAGGCTATCCTATGGCAAAGCCAAAAGCGATGTGTTTATTAGACGTACGTTATTAAAAGAGAATAAGGACTTACCCTACTTGTTAAAGATCGTGAATGATAAGTAAGGTAAGTCTTTTATTTTTACTAAAAGACAAGCTGCTAAGGCATTATTGGATTTATTAGACGATGCGACCATTGCCAGCAGACTAGGACTTACGATAGAAGAAGTCAAAGCGTTACGCAAATAGGAATAACTTAATAGAAAAAGTAATAGATATAAATAAGATAAGTTTATAAGGATGGAAATATGCACGAAGTAAGCTTAGCTATGGGTATTATAGAGTGTTTAAATGCATTAATAAAAAATCAACAGATGAGGAGCATTGAAAAGGTAACCGTGCAAATAGGAGAACTTTCTAATGTCATGCCAGAAGCACTCCTTTTTGCATTTGAGGCTATGCTACAATCTCAGTCTATTAATGGACTTAAAAATTGCCAAATGACCATCCAGCGCGTATCAGCAAAGGCAGTATGTAGGCAGTGTCATCAGACAAGTGCGATAACCCATGAAAGAAAGAGATGCCTTTATTGTAAAGGAAATGACTTAGAAATAATCTCAGGTTATGAATTACAAATTAGTGAAGTAGAGGGGGAGGAAGGAGATGCTAGAGACACCTATTAGCATACTGGCTACAAATGATGCTTGTCATACACGTATACAAGCTTTACTAAGAGAAAAGAAAATAGTAATGATTAATATGATGAGTGGACCTGGTGCTGGAAAAACCAGTTTATTAGAAAAACTTTTAATAAGTTTAAAGCAAAAAATAAATGTGGGGGTTATTGAGGGGGATCTTTACACGGCAGAGGATGCAAAAAGGCTTGAAAGGATAGCCATTCCTGTCGTTCAAATTAATACCCAAGGGGCCTGTCACTTAGATGCCTTTATGATTGAAAAAGCCCTTGAGCAACTGCCTATAGATGAACTTGATATGATTATTATTGAAAATGTAGGTAATCTGGTTTGTCCTGCTGAATTCAAAATAGGAGAACATTTTAAAATGATGTTAAGTAGTGTCACAGAGGGAAATGATAAACCAAAGAAATATCCTCTGATGTTTGAGGTAAGTGATGCAATTATCCTTAGTAAAATGGATCTTTTACCCTATGTTCCTTTTGATGCGTTAGCTTTTAGAAAGGATATAGAAGCCATTCATCCGGGGGTTAAGCTGTTCGAAGTATCTACCTTAGCGGAGAAAGGACTTATAGAACTCGAAGCATGGTTTCTTAATAAATTAGAGGAGCTCAGATGTAAGGAGGGCTAATGTGGTTAATAGGATAAGCATTCAAATAGAAGGGAGAGTACAAGGTGTTGGTTTTAGACCTTTTGTGTATCAGTTGGCTCAAAGGTATCAGTTATCGGGATGGGTATTTAATAATGCAGAAGGTGTTGTACTGGAGATTCAAGGAGAAAAAATAGAGGCCTTTCTTGTTGCGTTGGTAGATGAAAAACCAGAGGCTGCTCAAATAAATAAAATTCTAACAAAACAGAAAGTACCTATAAAAGAATCGGAATTTATAATTAGAGAAAGCGAAAAAAGAGTGGATTGTAGGATTGAATTACCTCCAGACAGAAAGATATGTGATAGATGCCTAGGGGAACTGTATACACCTACCAATAGAAGATATAGAGATGCTCTCATCAACTGTTCTCAGTGTGGACCAAGATTTACGATGATTAAGGAGTTACCCTATGATAGGGAGCAAACAACGATGGTGGATTTTGTAAAGTGTGAAAAGTGTGAGGAGGAATATAAGAATCCTTCTAATCATCGCTTTCATACAGAATCGATTTGTTGTCCTGAATGTGAGCCCCAATTGCTATTATGGGATGGAATAAACAAAAGAAGAGACCATAGAGTAGATGCGATTCAAAAGTTAAGATATAAATTGCAAGAGGAGCAAATTGTAGCGATTAAAGGAGTAGGTGGTTATCATTTAGCAACACTTATTAAGAAAGAGTTGATTGAAAAACTAAGAGAGAGAAAAAAGAGGGACTTAAGACCCCTTGCCATAATGGTGAAGGATTTAAAAACAGCAAAAAAATATGGGGAAGTTAGTGATGAGGAAGCAAAGCTTTTAACATCCCATCAAGCACCTATTGTTTTAGTGAAAAAGAATCTAGATTTTGCTTTAGGTGATGTACTTGCTCCAGATACAGAACGGATTGGGCTGATGTTACCTTATATGGGAATCCATCATTTGTTGTTTGAGGAAGGGTTAGAAGCATTGGTAATGACGAGTGGTAATTTGTCAGGTGAGCCTATAGACTATGAGGATGAAAAGGCGCTTTCTCATTTAGAAGGTATGGCAGATTATGTACTTTTTCATAAGAGAAGAATCGAAATAGGAATAGATGATAGTGTCACCTGTGTAATAGGGGGAAAGGAACAAATCATTCGTAGGGCAAGGGGATATACCCCTCAACCCATTACGCTAACTTATTTAAAAGAGCAATTGCAACTCGCACCAATAAGTGGACTAGCTTGTGGAGGAGATATGAAAAATACTTTTTGTATCTTAAGAGAAGATCAGGCTTATTTAAGTCAACATTTAGGGAGTATAGACACAATAAATGGTTTGGCATTTTACAAGAAGAGTATACAACATTTTAAGAAAATTTTAGATTGTGATATACAATGGATAGCCTATGATTTGCATCCCCACTATATAACCACACAGTATGCAAAGGAATTTAAAGAGAAGTTTCTAATAGGCATTCAACATCATAAAGCGCACTTGGCGAGCTGTATAACAGAAAATCATCTAATGGATCCAGTTATAGGTGTGATTTATGATGGGACAGGATATGGAGAAGATGGTCAGATTTGGGGAGGAGAATTTTTTGTAGGCGATTTAAAGGGACTTGAGCGAGTGGGGCATTTACAGTATGTAAAAATGCTAGGAGGGGAGCAAGCCATTAGAGAACCTTGGAGGATGGCCTATAGTTACTTAATGCATTTAGAAGAAGCACTTGGTATAGATTTAAGTGCAAGACGTCATAAGCTTTATAATCAGTTTGCAAAGATAGCCTTAGAGGAAGGGGAGCAATTGCTTGCTATAAGCTGGAAAAAGTCTCTTTTTACACCGTATACGTCTAGTATGGGGAGGCTTTTTGATGGGGTGGCTGCATTGCTAGGAAAAGGCGAAGAAATTGGTTATGAGGCACAGGCGGCTATTTGGTTAGAGCATCAGGTAAAAGACTTAACACAAGAGAGTTACCCTTATGACATGGCTAAAGAAGAGTCGGGTAAATGGGTGATTGGATTTGAGCGCATGTTCAAAGCTCTTATAAGAGACCAAAGTAAAGGAGAAAAAGTATCTACACTCGCTGCAAAATTTCACCAAACCATTATTTGCATGACGGTAGAAATGTGTGAAAAGCTACGTTATAGCTATCATTTGAATCAAGTTGCCTTAAGTGGAGGGGTTTTTCAAAACCATTTCATAGTAGAAGGATGCATAAATGGTCTTTTAAAAAAGGGGTTTAAAGTGTATTGGCAGCAACAAGTACCTACTAATGATGGCGGTATTTCACTAGGTCAATGTGCTCTTGCTTGGGTAAAACTCCAAAAGGAGGAGAGATAATGTGTATTGCTGTTCCAGGACGTGTTATAGCTGTTTATCAAGAAAAGGCAAGGGTATCCATTTGGGGGATTGAAGAAGAAATTAATATCATTTTCTTAGAGGATGTAAAAGTAGGGGAATGGGTACTCATTCATACAGGTTATGCTATTGGAAAGATTGAAGAGCAGAGTGCCAAAGAAGCACAAGCATTTTTAAAAAGCTTAGGAGAACACTAAATGAGATTAGGGGAAGAGCTATTAGAGGATGCTACAAGGAGCAAGGTAATAGACTATATTAGTCATTATGAAGGACCCAAGATACGAATCATGGAAGTGTGTGGGAGCCATACAAAAGCAATCAGTGAATATGGATTGACACAAATTTTACCACCTACAATGGAGTTGGTTTCTGGCCCAGGATGCCCCATTTGTGTCACACCTGATGCTTATTTGATAGATATAAGAAGTTATTGCCAAGATGAAAAAAACATTATAGTATGTTTTGGTGATTTACTGAGATTGCCTCAAATGCAAGGCATAAACCGTAAGCGTGTGCGGATGATTTACTCATCCTTAGAGTGTTTAAAAATAGCAGCAGCTTATCCAGACAAACAGGTGATATTTATAGCGATTGCTTTTGAGACAACAGCACCACTAATAGCATGGGTTATTAAGAAAGCAAAAGCATTAAATTTATTAAACCTAAAAGTATGGTGTGGACTTAAGCGAATGATACCTGTATTAAATTGGATTTCTAATCAAGAAAACATACAAGGGTATTTATATCCAGGGCATGTGGCTGTTATTCTTGGAGAAAAGATTTTCACACAAATTTCTATAGATTATGGTATTCCAGGGGTGATTGCAGGTTTTAAAATGGATGAGCTTTTAGTGGCATTAGCAAGATTGATCGCTTTATGTGTAGAAGGTAAGGCAACGTGTACAAATGAATATGGCAATGTGGTAAGTAGTGAGGGGAATATTTTAGCTCAAAATCAGATGAGGGAAGTATTTGAAACAAGGGAAAGCTTATGGCGAGGCATAGGGAAGGTGCCATTCTCAGGGTATGGCATGAAAGAAGCGTATAAAAATTTTGAAATCATTCCTAGTAACGAGGAAACAGGTGACTCTTATAACAAAATGGGATTATGTCTATGTGGCTTAGTGGTAAGGGGACGAAAAAAACCACAAGAGTGTCCTTTATGGGGCGAATCCTGTACACCCATGCATCCTCAAGGCGCTTGTATGGTTACGGTAGAAGGCGCATGTGCCATAGCCTATCACTTTAAGGAAGGAGGCAAAAATGAAGAGAGTTATTGAACTACTGCATGGAAGCGGGGGAATACAATCCAGAGTTTTAATTGAAGAATTATTCTATAAGTACTTTGATAATACGTATTTGAGACAAAATAGTGATGCGGTTTATCTAGAAATGGGACAGGGCAGGATTGCCTTTACAACAGATTCTTATGTGGTGACACCTCTTTTTTTCCCAGGAGGAGATATTGGGAAGTTAGCGGTATATGGGACGGTTAATGACCTAGCAGTAAGGGGAAGCCAACCCTTATATTTAAGTTGCAGTATGATTATTGAAGAAGGGTTAGAGCTAACTGTTTTAGAAAAAGTTGTTGAATCCATGCATTTAGCGAGTAAAGAAGCAGGCGTGCAAATTGTCACAGGTGATACAAAGGTTGTACCTAATGGAAAGGGAGATAGCCTTTATATTAATACAGCTGGGATCGGGATCATGCGTCATAAAAGAAGTATTAGTCCCTCGGAAATAAGGGCAGAGGATGATGTCATTATAACGGGAAGTATTGGAGAACATGAAATAGCATTACTTTTAGCGAGAGAAGAAGTGCCACTAAAAACAAGAATAACAAGTGATTGTGCACCATTAGGTAGGATGCTAAACACTCTTTGTGAGGAGTTTGAGGGGCAAATACATATGATGCGTGACCCTACAAGAGGGGGTCTAGCAACTGTACTAAATGAAATCATTAGTAGTTCAGAATTAGGTATAGAAATAGAAAAAAGTAAAATTCCTATCCAGGCATGTGTGCAAGGGGTGTGTGAACTGCTAGGAATAGACCCTTTTTATAGTGCAAATGAGGGAAAGGCAGTGATTGTTTGTGATGCACGTATAAGCCATCAACTGCTTAAAAGACTACATACTTTTGAATTAGGCAGAGGGGCTGCTATTATAGGAAAGGTGGTTAAGGTGCATAAGAAGAAGGTATGGGTGAAAACAAAGTTGGGAACTTATTATGTACTAGCACCTTTGTCAACCCTTCAAGTGCCAAGAATTTGCTAATAAAAAGGAGCAAGTCTAGAGGGAGTTGTTGCTTTTTAGGGATTGTGAATCAAAGCATGAAGAAAACTAGCAACCTCTAAATGAATTTCAGGTAAAAGTTCATTTAGAGGGGGAGAGAGTATAAGGGAAGGTTTAATCTCATGTATTTCAATACCAATAAAAAAACCTTGTATTTGGGGGAAGTAAATGCGTAATTCATTTAAAAGATTAAAGCTATGAGCAGAAAGAGAAGGGAGGCTAGGAAAAGTATCAAGAGGCATATAAAAGACAGTTCCTAAAGTATTTTCGAAATGGCAACTATCTAAGATAATAATAAAATCATCAGGCTCTATTTCTTCCAAAGCATAAAAACAATCGGTTTCTGCTTGAAAAAAGCTCATGTAGGGCATCAAAAGAGGATTGCCAGCAAGCTGTTTAAGAAGGTGAAGGGCAATAGCATCATCTCCTAACAAGGGGTTACCAATTCCAAAGACTTTAATCATTAAATCACCTGTATTATAAAATCCTTTTTATAAGGACTTGTAATATGTGCAGCACAATTTAAACAAGGATCAAAAGAGCGAACAATTCTTCCAATCTCTACAGGATGGTCTATGTTTTGAATAGGTGTATTTAGTAAGGCGCTCTCGCAAGGACCAGGCTGGGACTGGTTATCTTTAGGAGAAAGATTCCAAGTAGAAGGTGGTAAGAGAGAATAATTTTTTATAGTATTTTTTTCAATCTGAATAAAATGAGCCAATGGACCTCTACAAGCTTCAGTTAAACCTATGCCCTGAGCATTTTCAGAAACCACCCAGTCACTATTATAAAAATCTTCTAAGGTGACTTGCTCTAAAAAGGCTAAAAGACATTCGCATAATTTTTGGATTTCTAGACCTCTTGTAATGAGACGGTCCATAGTGGCAAAGCCATGGTTATAAAGACCACTCATCGTCATTCTGGCTAAAGGTCCTCCTTCTAAAGATAAGCCCAAATATCTTGGAGCGCTCACCCAAGAATAAGCACCTTGTTTTTGACGGTTGGGAACGGGAGGCATACTTTCTAGGGGAAGGGGTTCATCCGGTGCATTAAACCAAGAATAAGAGAAACTCTCCGTAATGAGATGGATATCAAGGGGAGCTAAATGGTGATTAATAAAAGTCCCCCTAGGACCGTACAAGATAGGATCAGAAGGTTGATCATAAAGTCCATAACTTAAAAAGGCACCTTGAGTTTTACCCAGTGTATAGTATTCTGGATAGTAGTCTCCTAAGGTATAGAGGTTTGGAACCAGAGAAGAGGTTGCAAAATCTAAGATTTCCTTAATAATAGATTGAGCTTGTTCGTACGCTACGATAGTAGGTGTAGTGGTAATACCTCCGACAAAAACACCATGGGCATGAGGTGCTTTACCAGTAAAAGCAGCAAGTGCGGTATGTGCATTACGGCTTAAGGTAAGTGCAGTAAAATAATCTTTTACAAGAAAAAGATTAATGTGGGAGGGTAGACGAAAATCACATAAAGAAGGATTCGATTTGGCTACGGGAGATAAACCTTCAAAGTTCACATAGTCGGGATAAACAAATTGGCAAAGGTGCCTAAGATGGTTTTGGAGCATTTCAAGGCCAAGACAGATATTGCGAATGAGGCGTCCATTAGGAGAGGGGATAACCTGATAGGCATCCTCTAATGCTAATGTAGAGGTGAGGGCATGATTGAGCGAACAAATACCACACGTACGAACTGTGAGATAAATAGCATCTAATGGGGGGCGACCTTGTAGCATTTGTTCAAAGCCTCTAAGTTGCATCCCACCACATGTTGCCTCGGTAATAGTATGATTTTCAATATGTACTTGTACCTCTAATAGACCACTAATTCGGGTGATAGGATCAATGATAAGCGTTTTTTTAGACATAGAAAAATCTCCTTATTATAGGCTATAAAAAGGTTCCATTTGATCAGGGAAACCACGATTCGCACAACCAATGCAAGTTGTATTCGCACCAATAGGCCAATTGTTGCTCTGATTCCAACGAATGAGGGGACAGAGTGTAGCTGTTACAGGACCTCTACAACCAAGTTGAAATAGACATTCTGGATCACCAAAATTTTTGGCAAATATTTTTTGGTCAAAGTAGGAACGTCTAGGGCAATGTTCGTGTATTTTTTGATCAAAGAAGATTAACGGACGTCCTAAGTTATCTAACTTAGGTATACCGTATTGAAGAATATATCCAATGGTACCAAGTATCCATATAGGGTGACTAGGGCACCCTGGGATATGAATAATCGTAGAAGAAAGAATTTCACTCAAAGGTTTTCCATCGGAGATATTAGGTCTAGCGGCAGTAGGCCCACCAAAACAAGCACAGGTACCTGCTGCAATGATATAGTCAGCATGTGGTGCAATCTGCTTCACTAATTCAAGAGCCGTAATAGGTTTATTTTGATAGTTAACAACAACTGTGTAGAGGCCTTGATCTTTTAGAGGAATAGCACCATCTACAATAAAAAGGAGGGGCTCATTCTGTTTGAGAACTTCCAAGATGTGTGTATAAGCAGCTTCACCTTCATCACCCATTAAACTTCCAAAATACACAACATGACACATATCTTGGAGAAAATCTACAGGACCTGGATGCTCACCATTTAAAAAAGAGATAACCTCACCAAAACAGCCCGAGGTTTCTAGCCATATACAGTTTATTTTAGAAGATGACTTTCGAGGTGTTTGGATATAGAACATAGGACAAGGAGAAAAACTCATGGAATCACCGGACTTTCTAAAATACCAACAGGCATCAATTTACTGATAATTTCCTCTTTGTTTTGACTATGACAGTTTGCTAAAGCATGACTCACATCTTCGCCGGCTTGTAAACCAAAATGAGTGCCACCTCCCCAGGTTGCTTCATAAGTGAGATCATAGACGATATTATCAATTGCAATATAAGCGGGTTGATTGTTTTTTCCGTTATAGTTTTGTTGTAACTGTGCTAAGGTAAAGGGAGTAGTTGGAGTTCTCACATTGTAATGAAATAATAAGGATTGAATGAGTTGTTCTCTAATAGAGGCGATCTTTTGAAGATAGGCATATTTAAGTTCCAGGTGATGGAGAGATGAAATAAGTATTTCAATTTCTTTAAGCTCATTTTCTATTTGACCTATTTCGAATAAGTTAACTTGGGACATAATAATCTCCTAAAGAGTATCTAGTTAAAGTATATTAGCATGAGAGAGATTTATGTTAAAAAATAATGACTCACCTTATTTGCCACTTATAATTCATCATGGCTTAGGGTGAGTCAGTTGTTTTTTAGGGGCTATACTTAATAGAATGAGTAAGTGGTAGGAAAGTATGTTTATATTTTAGTTAAATTAGTATATACTAGAATACAAATAAGGGCAATTATTTAAGGAATGAGAGGAAGACGAGAAATGACACCCCTTAGTCAAAATTTTTATAAACAAAGTGCCCTTATAGGTGCTAAGTCACTTTTAGGGAAAACATTGGTGAGAACCTATCAAGGAGAAGATTATGGTTTTAAAATAGTTGAAGTGGAAGCTTATATGGGTATTTTAGACAAGGCTGCTCATGCTTTTGGTGGTAAAAAAACAAATCGTACAGCACCCATGTTTGAAGCGGGTGGAATTGCTTATATTTACCTCATTTATGGCATGTACAATTGTTTGAATATCGTGATGAATGAAGAAGAAATACCAGAGTGTATTTTAATTAGAGCAGTAGAGCCACTCGATCAAAGGGCATTAGATTTTGCAAAAGCCAATAGGCAAATGAAATCCAAAAAAATGCAAGATTTAACAAATGGGCCCGGAAAACTCTGTAGAGCTTTACGAATTGATAAAACTTTAAATGCGAAGCCAGTTAATAAAAAGGGGGCGTTGTGGTTAGCAGAAGGTGAGGCGATAGAGGGTGACATAGTAGAGGCTAAGCGCATTAATATTCCTTATGCAGAAGAGTATCAAGATAAATTATGGCGCTTTTATATAAAGGATAGCTCCTATGTATCAATGAGGGATTCACATTGAACAAAGAAAAGAATAGCTTGGGAGATAAAGAACAGATAAAAGAACGAATGTAGAGGGAGAAGTATGAAAAAGAACTGGATTTATTACGTGATAGCATTTTTGGTAGTGGTGATTTGGAGTACCACTTTTATTTCTACTAAACTATTATTAAACACATTAACACCTGTAGAAATTATGTTTAATCGCTATATGATAGCCTATGTGCTCCTGTGGCTGATGCATCCTAAATTTTATAAAATGAAAAGTTTAAAAGAAGAAGCACTCTTTATAGGAGCTGGTATTTTTGGAGGGACACTCTATTTTTTAACAGAGAATTATGCACTTCAATATACCTTGGCTTCTAATGTAGGTATTTTAGTAGCAGTAGCACCTATTTTAACAGCTATTTTTTCACATTTTTTAATAAGGGAAGAAAAGTTCTCAAAGCAAGCCATTATGGGCTCTATTCTTTCTTTTTTAGGAGTAACATTGGTTGTACTCAATGGGCGCTTTGTCGTGCAAATGAACCCATTAGGAGACTTTTTGGCAATAGGTGCAGCTATTAGTTGGTCCATTTATTCTATTTTAATTAAAAAAATTCCACATACTTATAATGGGATTTATGTGACCCGTAAAACCTTTTTTTATTCCATTCTCACTATGCTACCTGGTGTTATAGTGACAGGCTATAGATGGGATGCTACACTTTTGCAATCACCGGGTATTATGGCGCATTTATTATTCTTAGGTATTTTAGCCTCTTCCATATGCTTTGTTTTATGGAACAGAGCCATTTGGCACATAGGCCCAGTAACTGCCAATAATTTTATTTATTTCATGCCCTTTATTACAATGATTTGTTCCGGTTTATTATTAAAGGAGTCCATTTCTTTTTATGCCATTTTAGGAGGGATTTTGATTATAGGTGGAGTGTACATTGCTGAACATAGAGTGGGCTTTAAAGAGTCGGTAAAAACAATCACAACAGATAAAGGGGTTTTATGATATAATAAGGTAAGCGTTTGAATCATACCATAAGGATAATGAGGAGATAAAGGAACTAATGAATACAGTTATAATTGTAAACAGTGAAACATTTGGAAAAGGCGATGAGACATTGGGCATTTCTTTAATAGGTGCTTTTTTAAGGAAGATATGGGCAAATGAGGAAAAGCCTCAGACCATTATTTTTTATAACTCAGGAGTAAAGCACTTAGGTCCACAGTCTACTCTATTAGAAGTACTCCATGGACTTGAAGAACAGGGAGTAGAGCTAGTAGCTTGTGGCACCTGCATCGACCACTATGGGCTTAAAGAAGTTTTACAAGTAGGGCGACGTACAGATATGGCAGAAATCGTTCATTTAATGATGACGGCAGAAAAGACTATTACTGTGTAAATAGCCACTAAAAATAGCGCCAGGCTTCAATGCATGTGAAGCTTGGCGCTATTTTTAGTGGCTATTAAAGCTCATTGCAGTATTCAAGCTGCTGAAGATAGTCAAGAATGTCAGCTTTGCTACCTTGAAAGACAATTTGCTCCTCATTTTGGGAAAGTTGATAACGGTACATAGGGTCATAATAATCATGAAGAAAAAGATAAATCCAATTTTCATGAGGGGTAAAGGTGTCAGTAGCAAGTTGCTCTTTGTAAGCCGTATCAAAGGTATTCAAAAACTGTTTATAGCGGTCACCACCTAGGCGTTGCTGTACTTTACGTATACTTTCGGTGATATAGTGATACCACTGAGAGAGTCCTGCTTCACCATAGGCATGCTGATAGGCTTCTTGAGAATCTACTACATATTCTTTGAGTGTAATTTGTATACGTTCTTCTAAGGGCACTTCTAATACAATAAGACCTGCACTGTTAAAGTAGTCACCTAAAGCTCTAGGAACAAAGTTACAGCCAATATGCCTTCCTTCATCTTCCACAAGCATATAGCGGTAGCTGTGTGCCTGATGATGAATAAGTGCATAGGCCAAGCTGTTTTCAAAATTTACTTGAGTAGGTTGAGGGGTAATATGGCTTCCAAAAGAAGAGCCCCTATGGTTAGCAAGTCCTTCTAGATCAATGGCTTGTTTGAGTTCTCTAAGTAACAGCGTTTTACCAGAACCTGTAAAGCCACCTAGACGTAAAGGGGTAATAGAAACAGGTGGGGTCTCTAATACTTGGAGAAGATAATTTCTAAAAGCTTTATAACCACCTTCAAGACGTGTGATTTCTATGCCTAACTCTTCCTTTATCCATTCTTGTGCGATACGTGAACGGGAGCCTCCTCTAAAGCAATAGAGTAAAGCATCAGGATGGGCGAGTAGATAGGTACGCCAAGCCTCAAGACGGTCTTCTTTAACCTTCCCTGAAACAAGTTGATAACCAAGAGCAGTAGCACATGCATTTCCTTTTTCTTTATAACAAGTTCCGACCACATGTCTTTCTTCATTTGACATAATAGGTAGGTTAACAGCGTTTGGAACAGCACCCTTCTCAAACTCAATAGGAGCTCTCACATCTATTAGGGACGTATTATTTAAAACGATTTGTTTAAAATCATGAGTAAGTTCAGTAGACATTTAAATCACCTGTATCAGTTTTTCTTTACGTTTACAAGTTTCACCAATAGAGGAGAGCTTTAAACCAACAGTTTGAGTTATTTCTAAGAAAGCTTCAACACTTTCTTTTTTGATAATAGCAAGTAAGCCACCAGAGGTTTGAGGATCACAAAGAATATTTCTTTGGATTTCTGTCATTTCAGATACGGTATGACCATAGCTTGCAAAATTGTTACGACTACCACCAGGAATACAGTCTAAAGCAAGGTACTTATGAACATGGGGTAAAAGTGGAATACGATCAAAGTAAATAGTAGCGGAGATATTACTGCCATCACAAATTTCACCTAGATGACCTAAAAGACCAAAGCCGGTCACATCAGTGAGTGCCACAACACCATCAAGAGCTGAAATCTGACTACCTATTTGATTGAGGGTACACATGGCTTCTATGGCAGGTTCAATATGTCCTTCTTCTATTTTCTTTCTTTTTTGGGCAGTAGTAAGGATGCCAATTCCAAGGGGTTTAGTGAGGAAAATCTCACAATCCTCCTGTGCTTTATTATTTTGTTTAAGATTTTTAGTTTCCACTAGACCTGAAACAGCTAAACCAAAAATAGGTTCTGGGGAATCAATGGAGTGTCCACCGGCAAGAGGGATGCCAGCAGCTTCACAGACAGCGCGTCCCCCTTCAATGACTTTTCCAGCGATTTCGGGTGGTAATACTTTAATAGGCCAGCCCAATATAGAAAGTGCCATAAGTGGTTTACCCCCCATTGCATAAATATCACTAATAGCATTCGTTGCAGCAATTTTACCAAAGGTATAAGGATCATCTACAATAGGCATAAAAAAGTCAGTAGTACTAAGAAGAGCTGTACCATTACCTAAATCCAAGGCAGCAGCATCATCTTTAGTAGCATTACCCACTAAAAGGTTAGGAAAAGTCATAGTGCCACGAGAGTTTTGAAGAATAGTTTCGAGTACGGCAGGGGCAATTTTGCAGCCACAGCCTGCTCCATGGCTATATTCTGTAAGTTTAATCGTTTCCATCATACAATCCTTCTTTACATAGTTTTTATTTTCATTATAACATAGTTTAATAAGACTTAAATAGGTTATTACCGCCTATGTGACTAAGTTACAGAATAAAATACTTCTAGTGTATATACTTTAAAGGAATGAATAACAAGGAGGTAAAGAGATGGCAAAAATAAAAAGAAAGGCATTGGTTGATACGGAGTTTTGTGTTGCATGTGGCTCATGTGTTAAAGTATGTCCACTTCAAATTATAACGATAGAGCAAGGTGTATTTGCGAAGTTAGAAAAAGATAAATGTGTTGGATGTGGCAAATGTGCTAAAGCATGTCCCGCATCGGTCATAACTATTGAGACAATGGAGGTGGAGTAAAATGCAAAAAAATAAAAAGAAATTGACGGATTATATGTGGATTTTAAGTATAACTTATTTGATTTTAGGTTTGTTTAATATATTATTTGCATGGTTAGGGCTTCTATGTTTTTTTATTCCACTTATTATTGCATTAGTAGGTGGTGGAAAAAAATATTGTAATCGCTACTGTGGAAGAGGACAGATGCTGGAACTAATGGGAACAAAGCTTAAACTCTCTAGAAATAGGGATATCCCTCATTTTTTAAAAAGCAAGTGGTTTAGATATGGCTTTTTAGTTTTCTTTTTAAGTATGTTTATAGTGATGCTATTTACCACTTATTTGGTATTTAGTGGTGTAAAAGATTTAAAGCAAGTGGTTACATTAATTTGGACCTTTAAGGTACCTTGGAACTGGGTAGATATCAGTGGAGTAACGCCATGGATTGCACAATTTGCTTTTGGGTTTTATAGTATCATGCTGACATCTTCTGTTTTAGGAATAATCACGATGATGCTTTATAAACCAAAATCTTGGTGTGTTTATTGTCCAATGGGAACCATGACACAGCTTGTATGTAAAGCAAAATACAAAGAAAAAACTAAATATTAAGTAAATTAACCCTCATAAATCCTTAAAATAGGTGTTTATGAGGGTTTTATTATGTATTTCTTTCAAATTAGAACTAGGTTTAATTTGTGGTCTATAATTCCTTTTGCCCTTCCCTCAAGGGCAAACTCAAGGGAAATCATAAAAATAACGATACCTGAAGGGCAAAGATTGCCCTTCACAACTTAAGTTGATATCCAACATTTTCCTGTGATATAATTAAGAAAGAAAATATCGAAAAATAAAAAGAGAAAGAGGTTTTTCGAATGTCAAAAAATCAAGAAATCCTAATGGAAACAACACATGGTCGTAAATCCAGTTGTAAAACAGAGTTTAAGGCTGTGTTGAGTAAGGTTTTAGTTAGTGGTTTAGTGTTGGCTACTATTATAGGTAGTGTCACTCCGGCTTATGCTACTGAAATGACCAATTAAAAACAAGAGAGTAGGAGAGGATAGAACCTTTCTTTTTTTATGCCTTCTTTCATAACTCAGGAGGGCAACTTGTACATGATACCTCTCATGCACAATGGGGTATAAGTATTAAGGTTTTAAGGATTTTTGTACCTGTATATTTTTCAAGAAAAATATCGGTAAGGCTATGCCTTACCGAATACTTAAATTAAGATGGAGCTGTCGCATTAGCTGATTTTAATCAGCTAATGCGACAGCTCCTATATTTATCTTGAAAAAGATAGAACTCTATATCTTAATCCCTTAGTAGTAATGGATTAATAGGTATTTTGAGTTGAAGATACACTTTCAAGGGGGATTATCTCAAACTTTGGTTTGGATAATCCTTTTTCTAATATGTAGGTGCAATCTAAGTTTTTTACTCTCCCAATAGAATACCTTTTCTTTAAAACCTTATTGCAGTGGTTATATAAGCAATCCATAATCTCCAGACCAGAATGTGTATAAAGCAAATCTTTACTAGTACTATCAAATATCATAAACATATTCTCAGACAACTCAAAATCCTTTTCTATATCACAGTATTCATGCACTTCACATTTGTAGATTTCCAGATTTAATTTAGGAATATGATAGAAACAAGTTTGTGACCATAACTGATAATCTTCTTAATTTCTTCTATTAAAGCACATCCTAATGTAACACCCAATTTATCAATTATTTCTCCTAGCTTTCCTGATAACTCATTTATTTTAAAAGCCATAATAATACCCCCTTATTGTTTTTTATTTGCATATCTGTAAATAGTAGATTTGGACACCCCTGTAATCATTTCGATTTGGGAGATTTTAAATTGACCACTTTCATACATATTAATGGCTTTTTCAATTTCTACCGTCTTTAAAGGTCTACCAACTTTACCTTCAGATAATGCCTTTTGATAAGCAGTGTCTTTTTTCTTCTGGTTATAATAAAGATACAGCTTTACGTATCCATTTAGATTTTCCTGATAATCCTCCTCGCATAAAAAAGGCTCCACACAACTACATAAAACAATTTTCTTTTCAGAGAACCTTTGAAAAATATTTGCTAATTCTGATAAGCTATCTGCTATATCTTCAACAGACCTAATTATTAGTTTATCGCCAATTCCCATGCAATCCAGTAGTTTTTCTAATTCAGGTCTTTCAAAAGTATTATCAAAGTACAAATACTTATCTTCAATTTTTAGGTCTTTAATCAGTAAAAAAACTGACTGATTACTTCTCAAATCTTCCACACCCATATTTTCTAGGACGTAAGCCCATATCAATTGGAACACCTCATTCCCATAACCTCTAGTAATTTTGGAACTTTCCAAAATCCTATAGGATAATAATACTGTTTCAAAATCCTAGAGATTTTAGGAAAGTAAAAAGTGTTAGTAAAAGGTGTCATAAAACAACCTCATTTTTTTCAATACTACTATTTTTCAAGATAAAATAATATTTAAAATACCTTCTCTATAACTTTTTGTATCTAAAAATCATAGGCGTTAATTTAATCCTAAGTTTTTCCAAATTAAATAAGTTCCTCTAAATAGCTTTCTATACGAGAATAAGCGGTTTGTCTCATACGTTTCTCATGCAGAGCCAAATTACCTATTCTTAAAAGTATGTCACTGAGTTTGCTATAGCTATGTAATGTCCCTTTCTTTACTGCATAAAATTGATATAAATCAACATTAAGTAAA
>NZ_PEDL01000030.1 GCF_002735925.1 Sporanaerobium hydrogeniformans
CAGTTCGGTCCCTATCCGTCGTGGGCGCAGGAAGTTTGAGAGGAGTTGTCCTTAGTACGAGAGGACCGGGATGAACGGACCACTGGTGCATCTGTTGTCTTGCCAAAGGCATAGCAGAGAAGCCAAGTCTGGAAGGGATAAACGCTGAAGGCATCTAAGCGTGAAGCCCCCCTCAAGATAAGACTTCCCATCCAGAAATGGAGTAAGACCCCTTAGAGACTATGAGGTAGATAGGCTTAGGCTGTAAGTGCAGTAATGCATGTAGGTACTAAGTACTAACGGTTCGAGGGTTTGACCTAACAATAAAAGGTTAAAAGATTGTGTTTAGTTTTGGAAGTACAAACTTTCAAATGGCCCAGTGGTACAGTTGGTTAGCACGCCGCCCTGTCACGGCGGAGGTCGAGGGTTCGAGTCCCTTCTGGGTCGTTTAAGTTAAGTAATTAACTTAAAAATTTAAAAATATGGTCGCTTAGCTCAGCTGGGAGAGCACCTGCCTTACAAGCAGGGGGTCATAGGTTCGAGCCCTATAGCGACCATTTATACGCCGACGTGGCTCAATTGGCAGAGCAGCTGACTTGTAATCAGCAGGTTATCGGTTCGAGTCCGATCGTCGGCTTATATGGAGGGATTCCCGAGCGGCCAAAGGGGGCAGACTGTAAATCTGTTGCGATAGCTTCGAAGGTTCGAATCCTTCTCCCTCCATCATTTAAATTTAATATCGCGGAGTGGAGCAGCTAGGTAGCTCGTCGGGCTCATAACCCGAAGGTCATAGGTTCAAATCCTGTCTCCGCAACCATTTATGCCCAGATAGCTCAGTCGGTAGAGCAGAGGACTGAAAATCCTCGTGTCGCTGGTTCGATTCCGGCTCTGGGCATTTTGTATGGGTCACTAGCTCAGTCGGTAGAGCACTTGACTTTTAATCAAGTTGTCCCGGGTTCGATTCCCGGGTGGCTCATATTTAAAAGTCCTATGTCTAATATAACTATTAGATGTAGGGCTTTTTTTTATAATTAAAAAAGTAAACTAGATAAACAATAAATAAAAGTCTATAATGAAGATATTAATTTAATGGAGAGAAGAGTAGGAGAGATTGATGTGAATAATTATCTTACAGAACAAGATATTAAAAAAATGAAAGATGAAATAGAGTACCGAAAAGTGGTTGTACGTAAGAAATGCAATGAAGATGTTAAAGAAGCAAGAGCTCATGGAGACTTAAGTGAAAATTACGAATATAAAGCAGCTAAAAGAGAAAGGGGGAGAAATGAGGGCCGTATTAAATATTTAGAACGTATGATTAAGACAGCTACCATCATAAACGATACAACTTCAGCTGAAGAAGTGGGATTAGGTAAGGATGTTACTATTTACTTTATAGAAGATGATTTTGAAGTAGATTATAAAATAGTAACAACTATGGAGACAGATGCACTTAATAATAAAATAAGCATAGAATCTCCATTAGGAAAGGAAATTTACAAAAAGAAAGTAGGAGATGAAGTAAAAGTAAATTCCCCTGATGGAGAATATACGGTTAGAATAAATAAGATATCTACAAAAAAGTAAATCATTTTAAACGAAGTATAATGTCCTAATATTAAGAATATAATAAAATAAATTCAGAAATAGGGGGATATTAGGACATGCAACAAATAGATTTTAATGTACTTAGAAGAGCTCAAGATTCAGCTAAACAAATAGAAAGACTTACACAATTTATTAATGCTAAAGGTATAGACATGCGTGCCTTTAAAAGGGATCCAGATAATTATAAGGAACTTATTAAACAGTATAGTACGCAGTGTATAGATCAAGGTATTTTTGAAGAAAGTAGGGAAATATTAGATAGAGAATTTGATAAGTTGTGTGAATACCAAAGATTTAACAGTGAAAATTTAGTTAATAACTTTTATGATACAGCAAAAACTATTTTGTTATCTTCAATAGAGGATTAAAAACGAACCTAGCAGCAAAATAAGGTGAAGGATTTAAGACATTAACACCTACTTTGTTGCTAGGTTTTATTATTTTATTTGAATAAAGAAGGAGATTCATGTAAACTTAAGAGTATAAAATCATAAGAAAACAGTTAAGAGGTTTAAGAAGTGAATACACCCTTGTATAATAAATTATTAAATTATAGAAATGAAAAAATACCTTTTCATATGCCTGGGCATAAATTTGGAAAGGCAGCGGACTTAAGTAAGTTAAATTTATCTTATTTAGACAATACAGAAGTTAAGGGATTAGATAATTTATATGCAGCTGAAGCTATTATTAAAGAAGCAAGTAGGCTAATGGCAGACTTTTATGGTGCTAAAGAGACAATATTTTTAACTAATGGTTCTACAGCAGGAATTTTAGCAAGTATTTTAGCTGTATGTAATCCTGGTGATAAGATACTTGTAGCACGAAATAGTCATCACAGTGTATGGAGTGCTCTTATACATGCTGGTGCAATACCTATTTATATTAATCCTAAATATGAAGCGGAGGAAGATTTACTAGGAGAGGTTGCTCTGCAGGATATACAGGCGGCTATTGAAAGGTATCCTGACATAAAAGCAGCTATTATTGTAAGTCCTACTTATGAAGGAATAGTATCAGATATTGAAAGTATAGCTAATTATCTTCACAAAAAAGATAAAATACTTATAGTTGATGAAGCTCATGGGGCACATTTTATACTAGGAGAAAAATTTCCTATAAGTAGTATAAGAAAAGGAGCAGATTTAGTAATTAATAGTTTACATAAGACATTACCTACTTTAACCCAAAGTGCATTGCTCCATATTTGTTCAGATAGAGTGTCTTATTCTAAAGTAATAACAGTACTTCGCATGATTCAAACAAGTAGCCCTTCCTATATGTTAATGGGGATAATAGATTATATGAGAGGATACCTCATAGAGCATAAAGAAGAAATTGATAAAGGCTATATAGAAGAACTTATTTCTATGAGAGGAGATTTAAAGAAACTTTCACACCTTAAACTAATTGAATTCTATTTAGAAAGGTATGATAGAAGTAAAATAATTATTTCTACTAGAGGCACCAATATAGATGGCTATCAGTTAGCGGACTGGCTTGATCAAAAATATAATATAGTAGTAGAAGCAGCATTAAGTACGTATGTTATTTTAATGACTACTTTAGCGGATGATAAACAAACTTTAGGTTTATTAAAAGAATCCCTTTTTGAAATAGATGGGTCATTAGTAAAATCACCTATTATAACTACAAATAATGATTTTTTAGGTATGAACATAGTTGAGGGGATGAGTCCAAGAGATGTTTTTTATGCAGATAAAGAATGGTGTCAATTAGGGAGTTGTGAAGGGAAAAAAATAGCACGCCATATTATGCTTTATCCACCAGGAGTACCTATTATATGCCTTGGAGAAACGATAAATTTTAGGAATATTATGTATATAGAAAAACTACAGGATAAATTGCAGGGCATAAAAAAAGAAAATAAGGTACTTTATTTAGAGGTATTAAAAGTTAAAGAGAATATATAAGGACAAAGATGTAAAATGCACAGTTAAAAATTAGAGAATAAATAAGCAAATTAAAATAATTTATATATAAAGTTAAAGCAGGAGGTACCCATGAAAGGAAGACTTATTACAATAGAGAGTGGTTCTGATGCAAGTGGAAAAGCAACACAAACAAAAAAATTATATGAACGCCTTTTAACAGAAGGCTATAGGGTAAAAAAAGTAGAATATCCTAATTATACATCAGAGTCATCTGCCTTAGTAAAAATGTATTTAAGTGGAAAATTTGGAAAGAATGCAGAGGATGTAGATGCTTATATAGCATCCACTTTTTTTGCTGCAGATCGTTATGCTTCTTATAAGACGGAGTGGGAAAGCTTTTATAAAGAAGGTGGGATTATATTAGCAGATAGATATACTACCTCTAATATGGTACACCAAGCATGTAAATTAAATAATGTATTGGAAAGAGAAAAATTTTTAAATTGGTTATGGCAATATGAGTTTGAAATGTACAAGCTTCCTATACCCAACTGTGTTATATTTCTAGATGTACCGATTGATTATAGTGTGGAGCTTATGAAAAATAGGGAAAATAAATTTACAGGAGAAAAGCAAAAGGATATTCATGAGAGTAATATAGATTACCTTATTCAGTCGTATAAAAATGCTTTAGAAGTAGCTAGTAAGTATGGATGGCAAAAGATTAGGTGTACACGGGATAGTAAATTAAGGGAGATAGAGGATATTCATGAGGAAATTTATAGTAAGGTAATAGAAGTTTTAAAATAGTTAGTAGTAGGAGGTGTATAAAATTTAAAAGAAATGTCGATATACTAAATAGAGCGAAAAGAATAATAGGCAATAGAAATGACTTTAATATTGCAATGCCATTTAGAATAACTTAAAATGAAGGTAAGATAAGCGGCCTATTATAAGAAATAAATTAGGGGAGCGGAGACATGGCAAATATTCAAATTAGTAATGTTAAGATGCCTACATTAAAAGAATTACCGGGAACAAGTGAAGTTAAGATAGATAAAGGTTTTAAGTTTACTTTACTAGGACAAATAGAAGAAAATGAACTTCAAGACCGTCTTAAAGAAATGGTAGAGAAGATTACTCAGCAAGGATCTAAGATAGCAGAGCACATGGATATTAGAGATTTAAAAGTTTATCGTGGCCTTATTTCTAACTTTATGAATGAAGTTGTTGTTAATTCTCATAAGTTTTCAAGAGAAAACTTTTTAGACCGCCGTGGGAGACATAGGGTATATGGTATTGTTCGTGTAGTAAATGAAAAATTAGATGAACTTGCCCAGGAGCTTCTTAAATCAGAGAAAAATCAAATGGATATCTTGGATCGTATAGGAGAAGTACAAGGATTACTTCTAGACATAATTACCTAAGAGAGGCTGTTGCAAAATATCTTGACCTACACTAGCTAGTAAAGGTGCTTAAGAAGAGTTTACTAGTAGTTAAGGCGAGGCAATTTGTAGCAGTCTCTTTTCTTATTGAATGAGTAAGACATAAAAATAGTATGGATAAATGTCCCAGTATTACTAGAAAAAGAAAAGGAGATAAAATGGAAGCATTTCAACATATTAGAGGGAATGAAGATGTAAAAGCTTATTTTACAAAAGTAATTAAAAAGAATAAATTATCCCATAGCTATATATTTGAGGGGCCTTATGGAGTTGGAAAGAATACTTTTGCCTTAGCATTGGCTAAATATATTTTATGTGAGGCAAAAGAAGGGAATAAGCCCTGTAACTCTTGTAAGTCCTGCTATATGACTCATGCAGGAACGCACCCAGACCTTATTTCTATTGAAAAGGATACAAAGGTAACAAAGATAGAAACAATTAGAAATAATATGGTAAAAGAAATGGATATTAAGCCCTATCAATCCGACTACAAGGTAGTTATTGTAAAGGCAGCAGATACCATTACTATAGAAGGTCAAAATGCTATGTTAAAAACCATAGAGGAGCCTCCAAGTTATGGTATTATTATTTTAGTATGTGAAAATGCATCTAGAATGCTACCTACTATAAAATCACGTTGTATTATGGTACGTTTTAATCCACTTACTAAAAAGCAACTAGATACCTATTTAATCGATGAGCCAATTAGTGAAAGTAAACGAGAGGTACTTAAAAAATTATCAGAAGGAAGCATAGGAAAGGTTAAAGACATTTTAAAAGATGAGAGTTTCTTTGAATTACGTGACCAAGCTGTTAACTACCTACAACGTTTAGATAAAGCAGATTTAATAGGTGTCTATGACTTAGTAAAAGAAATTACTGAACAAAAGGAAGAGATAGAAAAGATTTTAGAACACTGGTTACTTTGGTATCGAGATATTGCTATTATTAAGGCTGTAGGAATAGGTGATTTGTATTATAGCGATTACCAGCAACAGTTGTTGGACATAGCTTATAAATTAACGTATAATAAAGTTAGTCAAAATATTGACTGTATTATAAAGGCATTAGCAGATATGAGACAAAATATATATAGTACGTTTGTTATAGAGAACTTATTACTCAGGTTAAAGGAGAGGAAAAAATGATAACAGTTATAGGCATACGCTTTAGGCGGGCTGGTAAGATATATTACTTCGATCCTGAAGATATCCAATATGAACAAGGGCAACATGCTATAGTAGAAACTGCCAGAGGCATAGAATATGGCGAGGTTGTGATTGCAAATAAACAAATAAATGATAAAGAGGTCATTCAGCCTCTTAAAAAGGTTATTCGTCCCGCTTCTAAAGAAGATGATGCAATTTATGAACAAAATAAAGAAAAAGAAAAAGAAGCCTTTGCTATTTGTAAAGAGAAAATTATCAAACATGGCTTAGATATGAAACTTATTGATGTAGAGTACACCTTTGATAATAATAAAGTTCTTTTCTACTTTACTTCTTATGAACGTGTGGACTTTAGAGAACTTGTTAAAGAATTGGCATCCATTTTCAAAACCCGTATTGAACTTAGACAAATTGGTGTAAGAGATGAAACGAAAATGTGTGGGGGAATGGGGATTTGTGGACGCAACTTATGCTGCAATACTTTCTTAGGGGATTTCCAACCTGTATCTATTAAAATGGCAAAGGAACAAAGTCTTTCACTTAATCCTATTAAGATATCTGGGATTTGTGGGCGACTTATGTGTTGTTTAAAATATGAACAAGATTGTTATGTAGAAATTAAAGATCGTCTACCAGAGGTTGGAGATACAGTTATAACTCCTGAAGGTAAAGGGGAGGTATTATCTGTTAATCTATTAAGAGAGCAAATCAAAGTAGCAGTTAAGAAAAAAGATAAAGATGAAAAAGAAGCCCTTATTTATTCAAGTAAGGATATTAAGATTATGGGTAGAAAGAAGAAATGTTGTCGTGAGGAGAGCTTAGATGACGAATATAAAGGATTTGACTTTAGTTCGCTCGAATGAGAGAGTTGATGATTTAGAAAGAAATGGATACCTGTTAATACAAAATCCCGAAGTATTTTGCTTCGGGATTGATGCTATCTTATTAGCACATTTTGCGAAGATAAGTAGTGATAAGCAAAAGGTATTAGATATAGGAACAGGGACAGGTATTATTCCTATCGTGATGCATGCCAATTATCAAAAAGGGAATTATACAGGGATTGATATTCAAGAAGAGATGGTTGAAATGGCTAATCGTTCTGTTAAGCTAAATGGTATAGAGGGCAGTGTACGGATGCTTCATGTAGATATTAGGAATTACAAGGATTACTTTAAGTCTTGTGAGTTTGATATAATTACGACAAATCCTCCTTATATGAAAGGGGATATTGGACTTAAGAATGAACATCCTTCTAAAAACCTAGCAAGACATGAGATTGCTTGTACACTAGAGGATATCATTAATGCAAGTAGTGATATGTTAAAATATAGTGGGAAGCTCTGTATGATTCATAGACCTTTACGTTTAGTAGAAATACTAATGACTATGAAGAAGTATAATTTAGAGCCTAAAAGATTGAGATTTATTCATCCTAAAAAAAATCGTGAACCCAATATGGTTTTAATTGAAGCTGTTAAAAATGCTAAACCAGAGATGCGAGTACAGCCACCACTTATTGTTTATAATGAGGATGGTTCTTATACAGATGAAATATATGAGATATATGGCAAGGAAAAGAAGGAGTAAAACAAATGAGTGAGTATGGTGTTTTAACCTTATGTGCAACGCCTATTGGCAATTTAGAGGATATGACCTATCGAGGGGTACGTTTATTAAAAGAAGCAGACTTTATTGCTGCAGAAGACACAAGACATACCAAGAAACTTCTTAATCACTTTGAAATTCACACAAAGCTGATTAGTTATCATGAACATAATAAAATGGAAAAGGGACTGGAGCTTATCAGTCTTTTAAAAGAAGGAAAAAATATTGTATTAGTGACAGATGCTGGTACGCCGGGTATCTCTGATCCGGGTGAAGATTTAGTGAGATTAGCCATAGAAGAAAGTATAACAGTTACCTCAGCACCTGGAGCAGTTGCTGGCATTACTGCCCTTATTATTTCCGGACAATCTACAAGGCGTTTTGTATTTGAGGGTTTTTTACCTTCTAATAAAAAAGAAAAGCTAGAGGTTTTGGAACGTCTTAAAGAAGAAACGCGTACTATCATTATGTATGAAGCCCCCCATCGTCTTATAAAGACTTTAAAAAGCTTATATGAAGCTTTAGGGGATAGAGGGATAACAATTACTAAGGAACTGACTAAGAAGCATGAAATGGCTTTTAAAACGACAATAGAAGGTGCACTTGCACGCTATGAAGAAGAAGAGCCTCGAGGTGAATATGTGCTTGTTATACAAGGCAAGGACTTCAAGGAATTACAAGAGGAAGCGAAACAGGAATGGACTAGTTTATCCATTGAAGAGCATATGCAGCACTATCTTAATCAAGGCATGGATGAAAAGTCTGCCATGAAAGTAGTAGCTAAAGATAGGGGAGTAGGTAAACGAGAAATTTATGCCTACTTGCACAAATAATACAAAATCAGTTGTCATTAAATAGGCTAAAGATAGCACCTATTATCTTCATTTGAAGGTAATAGGTGCTATCTTTATATACTATACTATTATTTAATAGGGTTATTAAAAAAGACAATAAACTCACTGCCTTCACCTAAAATACTATTAGCAAAAATTTGAGATTCATGGGTGTCACAAATTTGTTTAGCAATAGCCAGGCCTAACCCTGTTCCACCAGTATTTTTAGTACGGGCTTCATCCGCTCTGTAAAAACGTTCAAATATAGAATGAAGGTGTTCACTAGCGATACCGATACCTGTATCTTTTACTGAGACAGTGATTGCCTTAAAGGTTTGTACACACGAAAGAGTAATCTTTCCTCCCTCAGGGGTGTATTTAATTGCATTATCGATGAGGATACGTAAAAGTTCTTTAATCAAATGACAATCACCATGAATAGTAATATCAGGTTCTATACGTGCGATAAACTCATGTTCATCATCAATAAATTGGATTTCTTTAAGGGTTTGAAGAGCGAGTTTAGAAAGATTTATATCCGTTTTTTCAACCTTTAAGGTCTTCTTGTCACTACGTGCTAAGAAGAGGAGTTTTTCAACAAGAATCTTCATACTAGCTGCTTCATCTTTAATAGACTGTATGCTTTCAATTAATACATCGGGATTTTCAGTACCCCACCTATCGAGCATATCTACATATCCTTGAATAACAGCAATGGGAGTACGTAGCTCGTGAGAAGCATCTGAAACAAAATGTTGTTGCTGCTCTACAAAAACCTCTAACCTGTCCATCATGGCATTAAAGGTGAGGGCAAGGTCTTTGAGTTCATCCTTAGCTCCTGTTGTATCTAAGCGTCCTTTCAGTTCATTTCCACTAATCCTTTGAACTGTGTTCGTCATATCCTTTAAAGGTTCAAACATTTTAGTAACTAATACTTTTCCAAAAGATAAGAAAAGGCTAAGTGAAATAAAAAGTAAAATAATCATAACAACGAAAAAAGTTTGCCCAGGTGAAAAAGGTGAAAGGGTAGGATTTTTTAAATAATATATAAAAATAGGGATACCAAATGCAAGGGTTAAAGAAAAAAGAGCAACATAAAGTAGCCCATAAATAAAATTTAGTTTAAAGGTAATAGAAAAACGTATTTTTTTAAAGATAAAACCAATAAACATACTTATACTAAGGATAATGTAATTTAAAAGTGCAAAGGTTGCACGAAAGATAAATGTAACTCCAAAGAAAAGAACTCGAAATATTTTTTTTAATGCATTAAACATCTTTTATTTGATACCCCATTCCCCTAACTGTATGGATGATTTTAACCTCAAATACTTGGTCAATTTTACTTCTTAAGTAGCGAATGTAGACATCCACTACATTGGTATCTCCACTATAATCATATCCCCAAACTTTTTCTAAAATATGCTCACGGCTAAGAACTATATTTTTATTAAGCATGAGGTAATGGAGAAGCTCAAACTCTCTTTTGGTAAGTAGAATAGGTATATGATCATAACTAACCTCAAACTTTTCTGGGCAGATATGTAGTTTCCCACAAGTAAGAGAAGAAGAGGTAAGAGCTGAAGAAGATGCACTTTTGAGTTTGAAAACCACACGGATACGAGCTAGAAGTTCCTCAATAGCAAAAGGCTTAGTCATGTAATCTTGTGCACCTAAATCAAGTCCCATTACTTTATCCATAACATCATCTTTAGCTGTTAGCATAATAACTGGCATATCAGATACTTGACGAATACGTCTTAGAACTTCCATACCATTTAAAGAAGGAAGCATAACATCTAAGATAATGAGATGATAGTTGTGTTGTAAAGCTTTACTTAAACCTTCACGACCATCATGAGAAATATCCACTGTATAACCTTCATGTTGCAGTTCAAGTTGTAAAAAACGCGCTATCTTTACTTCATCTTCAATAATTAGAATAGATTGATTCATAGGACCTCCTCAATAAGATGGGTAGAGAAAAAGAATTTGAGTTTATTATAACATAAAAAAGAGGACTGTTAGGCCAGTCCTTTAAACTTTACTTTGAAATGTTATCAATGGTTGAGTTAATTTTTTCAGCAATATCATTATCACCCTTCACCTGGATTTTCACACCAAACACAATTGCAATAAGCAAGGTAATAAGTGAAATATAAAGGGTACAAATAATAAGAATAAGTGCAATAGAAAGAGGTACATTTACATAGGTATGCCCCTTTTTGCTCAGAATAAAACGTGTTGCATTGAGCTTATCGATGAAAGAAGTAACCTTTTGACTAGGTGTAGGCTCTGGCTGAGGAGCACTCTTAAGCTTTGCTGTTTTTTCAAGATAAAGAAGGGCTTCGACTACATCGCCATCACTCTTTTCTAAAGCTTCTTTTGCCTCTGCATAAGTGACATGAGCTCTTGCCATAATTAAATCAATTTGTTCAATAGTGATTGTTCCCATAATATCTATCTCCTTTTAAATTACTTTATTGAATAGTATGAGTATAAGAGATAGATATTAGAAGGATATAAGTAGATGATTAGAATTAGATTAGAAAAGAAATAAAAACATATTAGATGTGCTTAAACTGATTAAAAAGTGGTAAGTCAAACACATCAGAATCTTCATCTGTTTCAATGACACATTCATCTTCATCACTCCAGTAAAAGAGAACCTTTTCACCGGAAATAAGGCCAAGATCAAGATGTAGATTAGGCTTCATACCAAGTAGGAGAGCTTTGACCTCCTCTGTAAGAGAAGCAATAATCATAGAGAAACCTTCTTTTTCTTCAAGTGCTTCCTCAAGTGAAGAAAGCTCATGAAGGTTATAAGCAATATGGGTAGCTGCTAAAAACTTTTCTTTAAAAGTAGCGACTTCGGTAGAACATGTATTAGGAAAATAAATATTTACTTTATCACAAAGTGTAAAGAGGTAGTTTAAAATATGTTGCAACTCCTCTGTACGTATTTCAGATAATCTAGCATAACGTCTCATCAAATAATAGACTCCTATCTTTTGTAGTGGATTTTATAAAGTTATTATATCCAATTAAGGGAAGACTATCAATAAGAGATTAAGTGCCTATTTAAATTTAGAATAGGTCTTTTTAAGGTCCTGAATACGAGTAGCTAATTCTTGAGACATTTGACTAATTGTATTTGCGGCTTGAGTTTGGGTGACGCTTTCAGCAGAAACTTCTTCTGTGATACTTACAGCCTGTTCAATGACAAGCGAAATATCATGAATTGCTTGCATAGCCAAATCCTTTTCCTTAACAATAGTTTCAAGGAGTTTAGTAACTTTTTGCATATCAGAAGCGACTTCTTCCATCTTTACCATAATAGTATTAAAGGTTTCAGTAGCAGTTAGAGCAATAGGAAGCTGGCTATTGACAGAAGAAATAGTTTTTTCCATACCTACTATAGTGATATCTTTCTTGGTGTAGATAATATCTAAAGTTCTAGCAATCGTATCAATAGCATCTTGAGTTTGATAAGAGAGTTTACGAATTTCATCAGAAACTACGGCAAAGCCTTTACCATTTGCACCTGCCCTTGCAGCTTCTATAGCAGCATTAAGAGAAAGTAGGGAGGTTTGGTCGTTGATACCTGTTACAATATCTAATATTTTGCGAATATTATTAACTTCATTACCTAGATCTAATATATGGTCATTAACGTTATGACTTATATCAATGGTATGGTTGGCGCTATCTACGAGAGTAAGGAGTTCACCTTTAGTTTTTTTACTCATAGAGATAGTTGCTTCGGATGCTAAGTAGACAGTATGGATCATAGAAGAAATCGTATTGATATTAGAAGAAAGCTGAGTAATTAAGGAGGTAGCTTCTTGTACTTGAGCATTTTGCTCTTGAGCGCCAATTGTTATATTTTGAATGGCTGTTTCTACATCCTGTGAAGAGATAAGGGTACTTTCTGCACTGTGAGTAAGAGCTTTCGTACTTTCTTCTACTGAGGTGGTCATAGACTTGGCGTTATTGATTAAATGTTTAAGGGTATCTGTCATGTTGGTAAAACCATTAATAAGGAGTTGTATTTCTTTATTAGGTATTTTGATACGTGAGATTTCAGGGAAATCTAATCGACCTTTACTTACTTCACCCATATAATTACAAATACGAACAATAGGCTTAGAGATAGACTTAACAAATCCTATAGAAAAAATCAAAAGGATAACAACAAACAAAATAGAAATAATAAGAGTAAAGGATAGCATAGAATAAAGATCCTTCATAAGGACTTTAAGAGGAGCATCAATAAAAGCTATCCAACCATTGGTACAGCGTGCATAACTAATTAAGTTATTGTTTTTAATAAAAGTGCCAGAAGGAGCTTCACTTTCCCTAATATAATCTAAGCTCTCTTGATGTTCATTAGAAAAAAGTGCTTTATCAGGAAGCTCTTTATCACTAAAGACAACTTGTCTTTGATCATCTAATAGAACAATAGAAATCTCATCATGAATACTTGTTACTTTAAGAACTTCATCATAATAGGTTCCATTAATAGCAAATACAATATAAGAAGTAATGACTCCACTAATAGGACGTATAACGTAAACACCAGCTATACTAGGTTGATCTATGTAAAGCCAAGTATTTTGATCAAAGGGAACATTTTTAATGGACTCATAATAAGTAGAATCATAAAATTCAGAAGAAGAAAAATAAGGTTTGAGATTTCTAAGATTAGGAGTGATATTTTTAGTAGAATTAATGTTATATTGTAAAGTATTATTAGAAATAAAATAGATGCCGTTAATAAATTGGTCTTGTCCAAGGAGTGAGAACATCTTTTTATCCATTTCATTTCCAAGAAGTGTTTTCTGTGAAGGAGATGCAGCATGAATAGAGTTAGCAAAATTGATAATATTAGAACTAGATAAAATTTGGTCAATAGAAGTATTAACTGCTGTATTCGAATAATCAATAGTATAGTTGAGTTGATCCATGAGCTTTTGAGAATAGGCACCTACTGAATCTTGCATAACATTCGTAGTAGTGGTAGTCATAAGACCGATTAAAAGAGTGGGTGGGAGAATGCTAATTATAAGAAGAATGGAAGTTACTTGAATAAAAAGGGAAAATTTTTTTTTGTTCATAGTTAAACTCCTCCAATATAAAGCAAGTATTTGTATACTTTTAATTATATTGATAGGAGTTTGGAAAGTACATCAATTAGTGGAAACACAGTAGAATTATAAACTATTAAAGTAGAAAAATTTAATAATTTAAGAGAGGAGCCAGTCATAAGTGAATTGGGATTTGAAGGTGTGCACAACATCATGATAATTAGAAAAGCCTTCATCCAAAAGCCGATTATCAAAAATCATCTGTACCTCGTCATTGGCTAACATATTCCATACATATACGAGTATTCCCTCTGCAGAAAACAGAGAAAGAGTAGAAAGCATGTGATTAAAATCATTTTTTAATGTCTCTGAAGCATAAGGGGAATTAATAATTGGATTAAATAATTCTGTTTGTAAAAAGTTTAATAGTTCTTGTTTTTTTTCCATACCCATACACTTCCTCCTTCTATTCGTTCATATTATAAAGTGGTAGGACATACTATGAGGCGAACACCCCTACTATTATAGATATGAGGTAAATATTCCTAGTATGCATAATGGTAAATATAAGTATATGTAAAATGAAAGTTAATATACATAAGAAGTAATAAAATAGTTTATTAGAGAAATAATAAAAGTGTGACTGTTTTGATGCTATAAAAATAGAAAGATTCTTTTTAATCATTTTTACTATCGGTTTAGAGAAAATACTATAAGTAAAAAATTTAAAAGAGGACTAAGATAGGAAAGATAAAAAATGAAAATTATGACATTTAACTTACGATCAGATAATATCTTAGATATTCATAATCGTTGGAAAAAACGAAAAGAAATTGTGTATAAAGTGATTAATAAATATCAATGTGATATTATCGGTTTACAAGAAGTGACAGGTCAAATGGAAAAAGATATAAAAGAGAATATGGAAGCATATCAAATTTTTGGTGAAGGGCGAACTAAGAAATTATTTTTAGAAAAAAATAATCTGCTTATAAAACATAATTACCCCATTCAAGCCCCTGAAACTTTTTGGCTTTCAAGTACACCTGATAGAGTAGGGAGTTCTATTTGGTATTCTTTATTTCCAAGGATTTGTACCACAGCTATTGTGGAGGTGAAGCCAGGTGTCTGTGTAAGGGTCTATAATACACATTTAGACTGTTTACTTCCATATGCACGGGAATATGGCCTTAAGAAAATTGCTCAGGCAATGGAAAAGTATCAAAAACAAGAGGATTTACCGTGCATCTTAATGGGGGATTTTAATGCTACGCCTGAGAGTAAGCTTATTAAAAATTTTAAAAATGGGGTATATAGCAATAAACACTTTATAGCTGTACAAGAAATGGATAGTCAACTTTACAAGGAATCCACTATGGGGATGTTTAAAGGGAAGGAAAAGGGAATGCATATTGATTATATTTTTGTATCGGATGATTTCAATATAAAAGATGTGAGGATTGTGAGGGATAATATGGAAGGGAAGTACCCTTCTGATCACTATCCTATTATTGCAGACATTGAACTTTAGCAAAGAAGGAAGCATAAAAAGAAAATGAGGGGGAAAGAAGATGTGGAAAGAAAAAATAGAAGATGAAGCGGTATTTGAAGATTGCACCTTTGAGGGAGAAATAATAGAAGGGCAAGAGGCTAGAAATGTGGTTTTTAAAAGTATAACCTTTAGGCAAGTGATTTTTAAAGAAGTAGAATTTCGCAAGTTAGACTTAATAGATGTAACCTTTGAAGGTTGTGATTTATCAAATATTTCTTTAGAAGATGCAAGGCTTCATAAAGTTCGTTTCAAAAGTTGCCGATTAGTGGGTATACGGTTTTTAGAGGCTCACTTCAATGAAGTAAAATTTGAAGATACCAATCTAGATTACGCCATATTAAGTGGAAGTCAGCTTAAAGAAGTAACTTTTGATACTTGCAAAATGAATGTCTTTTCTTTAGCACAATGTAAGCTTAAGAAGGTTGTATTCAAAACATGTGAAATGGTAAGGGCAGACTTAGCTGCTACACGCTTAAAAAATATTGATTTAGCAAGCTGTGATATAACAGGAATCAACATTAAGATAGAGGATTTAAGAGGTTTAACAGTAAATAGTATGCAAGCTTTAGAATTTAGTAAGCTGCTAGGGATAAATATCAAAGATCAAGACCCTTTATTTTAGCCAATAAGAGCTAAAATAAAGGGTTTCTTATATTAAGCGTAAAAATTAGGCAAGAGAAGATTTATAAATAAAATTTAGGTATTATAAAATTTAATTAGTAAAAAATTAGATTTTATAACTAAAACCAGAGCAGATAAATAGTATATTTTAAATAGAATAACTAATATTTATAATAAGCATTAGAATTATATATAAATGATTTTTATAAAACCATTGAATAAACTCCTTAAAAAATGTAATATGAACTTGAAATTGAATATTTAAAATATTAAAAATTATATAAGGAGGGTTAAAAAATGAATCTAGTTGTTTTAGCACCAATAGGCGCTACTCTTGCATTATTCTTTGCCATCTACTTTAGTTTACGTGTATTAAAGTTAGATGAAGGTACAGATAAGATGAGGGATATTGCAGGCAAAATACGAATAGGAGCAAAAGCTTATTTAGTTAGGCAATACAAAGGAGTTGGTATTTTCTTTGCAGGCATGTTTCTCGTTCTTTTACTTCTTAGCTACTTTAAATATGTATCTGTTTTTGTACCCTATGCCTTTATTACAGGTGGATTTTTCTCTGGTTTAAGTGGTTTTTTAGGTATGAAGATTGCTACTTCAGCTAATGCAAGGACAGCTCATGCTTGTACAAAAAGTTTAAATGGTGGTTTAAGAGTAGCTTTTTCAAGTGGGGCAGTTATGGGGCTTGTAGTTGTTGGTTTTGGGCTTTTGGATCTTAGTATTTGGTATTACATATTAAACTGGTATTATGGTTCTTTTCCAGAAGCAGAACGTATTGTTTATATTACATCGTCTATGCTGACCTTCGGAATGGGGGCTTCTTCTATGGCTTTGTTTGCTAGAGTAGGAGGAGGAATATTTACAAAGGCTGCTGACGTAGGAGCTGATCTTGTAGGTAAGGTGGAGATTGGTATTCCAGAGGATGATCCTAGAAATCCAGCGGTTATAGCAGACAATGTAGGAGATAATGTAGGGGATGTAGCTGGCCTTGGAGCAGATCTTTATGAATCTTATGTAGGTTCTATTGTATCTTCTTGTGCTTTAGCAGTGGCCGCAGGTCTTTCTATGAAAGGAGTTATTATACCACTTGTAGTAGCAGCTATAGGTGTTGTTGCATCTATTTTAGGAACCTTTTTTGTAAAAACAGGGGAAAAGGCGTCTCAAAAAATGCTTCTCGGAGCATTAAGAAGGGGTGTTTACTTTTCAGCCATTTTGATAGCTATTTTATCTTATTTCTTAGTTGTGAATGTTTTAGGGAAGGAGCATATAGGGATTTATTTCTCTATTATTAGTGGGCTTGTAGCAGGAATTGGTATTGGTTATTTCGCGGAATATTTTACCAGTAGTCAATATAAGCCAACTAAGAATTTAGCAGATTCTTGTAAGACAGGTTCAGCAACCGTTATTATAAGTGGTCTTTCAGTTGGTATGCTTTCTACTTCACTACCTGTTATTATTGTAGGACTATCTGTTATTGTAAGTTATATCCTATCAGGTGGTATAGAAAATTTTAATATGGGCTTATATGGTATTGCTATTTCGGCAGTTGGTATGCTTTCTACGTTGGGTATTACCCTTGCAACAGATGCGTATGGTCCAGTAGCCGATAATGCGGGTGGTATTGCAGAGATGGCAAGCTTACCAGCCGTAGTAAGAGAAAGGACAGATGCTTTAGACTCCTTAGGGAATACTACAGCAGCGACAGGTAAAGGTTTTGCCATTGGTTCAGCTGCTTTAACCGCTTTAGCCTTTATTGCAGCTTACAAAGATTCAGTAGAGCTTTTGGTGAAACAGCACAATATTGACTTTGCCTTTGACCTTTCTATTATTAATCCAGAGGTATTAATTGGTCTTTTTGTAGGCGGAATGGCAACGTATGTTTTTGCGGCACTTGCTATGAATTCGGTAAGTGGTGCAGCAGGTAAGATTGTTATGGAAGTAAGGCGTCAGTTCAAAGAGATACCTGGTCTGATGGAAGGTAAGGCAGATCCAGATTATGCAACTTGTGTAGATATCTGTACACGAGCAGCTCAGAAGGAGCTTATTAAAATTGCACTTTTAGCAGTAGCCACACCACTCGTTATTGGGCTTCTTTTAGGACCTAATGGCGTAGCGGGTCTTTTAGCAGGGGCAACAACTACAGGTTTTATCTTAGCAGTTATGATGGCCAATTCAGGTGGGGCATGGGATAATGCAAAGAAATATATTGAAGAAGGTAATCTAGGTGGTAAAGGTTCTGAGGCTCACAAAGCAGCTGTAGTAGGTGACACAGTAGGAGATCCCTTTAAAGATACAGCAGGTCCAGCTATCAATATTCTTATCAAACTTATGTCCATGGTATCTATTGTTTTTGCTCTTTTCATTCTTTCATGGAGTATACTATAAGGTTTTAAGATAGATAAGGTGAATAATTTTTATAAAGGTAACTAAAAGCCCATTGAGGGAGCAGAAAAAAGCTCACTTGATGGGCTTTTGGTATATGAACGGAGCCTTTCTCATTATTCTTTCGTTTTTACATAGTATTTCTTAAGAAATCTTAAGTTTTTAGAGATAGGGATATTAAGAACTATAGTATAGGATAAAACTATAAGAAAAATAAGGAATAGGAGAGAGTGATATGAGCGAAAAAGAATACGAAGATTATACCCTAACGGATGAAATAGAAACAGATGAAATAATAGTAGATGAAGAGTTACCACCTCTTCAAGAGTTTCAAAAAGAAGAACTGTTTCAATCTGCTGAGTTAAAAGGAGAGGAAGCATTACAAGAAGCAGCCTTAGAAGGGGAACAATTAGAAGATGAGGTATTAGAAGAAAAGTCTAGGGAAACTTTTAAACAAGTAGTTACACAAGGTTTTGCGTATAAAAAAGGAGAAAATCAAACTTTTGAGGAAAAAATAAATCAAGAACAAATAAAAGAAAAACGCAATACTTCTTTTAATGCCTATATATATGAATCAGAAAGAAAAAATAAAAGAGGCTTTAGAAAATGGCTATTTGGTGGTATTAAGCTCCTTATCTTTTTGATGTGTCTCCCTTTTATTATTATTGTGCTAGGAGGGGTATTTGGTGTGGCAGCAGCATGTGTGGGAGGCAGTATAGCGCTTATAGGTGGAGGAATATTCCTTTTAGCTTCAGCAGCCTTTTTCGCACAGGTATTAGGGAATACACTTATTTTACTAGCCATTACCTCCTCCATTACTCTTGTTGCAACAGGACTACTAGGAGCACTTATTTGTTATATTGTTATTAGGTGGTTTATCTATAAAGCAAAAGGGTACTATCATAGGCATAAACAAAATAAACAAATAAAGGAGGAAAGATAAGATGAAAAAATGGATACTACTTTTAATAAGCATTATTATAGCAGGAACCATCAGCAGTGCAGCTATAGCAGGGCGAGTTTATTATAGTGATACGAAAAAATATGAGGATTCCAAACGAGTAGACCTCATACAAACAGCACTTGAAAATATTTATATAAGTTCAGCTATTCCAGTAGAGGTAAAGCCAACTGATGGAGAGGCTTACGTAGAGTTTAATCAGCGTTTTGTAAGTGTTATAGGGGATGCCCCCACTTATACATTAGATGTACAAACAAAGGGTGATGCATCTTATATTACATTAAGTCAAGAAAAGTTTATGGATATAGGTTTTATGGTAAAAGAGAACAAGGCACTTTGTACACTTTATTTACCACAAGATACGATTAATAAATTAGAAATTAATAGTGAATATGGACACTACTCTATAAATAACGGTCAAAATACAAATATTAACTTGAGTACAATTAATGTAAAAAATCTTCAAATTAATACCTATGGTACCAATATCTTATTAGAAGGTGCTTATGAAAATGTAAAGGTAGAGGGAAATGCGAAGTTGATTATGCGTTCTAAAGCACCAGCAAAGGTTCAATTAAATGGAGATATCAAAAGTAATTTAACAGGTCAATATGAGAAAGTAGAAATAAGTGACAGCAATCAAAGTGTATGGATTGACTCACAAACACCAGCAGAAGTATGGACACAGTCCAATAATGGTGAAATTAGGCTAAGAGGAAGCTATACTCGAGTAGATATACAGGGGACAGAACATGGTACAATAGATGTAAAGAGTGATACTTTATGTAAGATAGCAATTAATAATTATTACGGTGATACACAGATAGAAGGAGCCTTTGAAGATATTTTAGTAAATACTGAGCAAGGTAGTGTTACTGTAAATAGTACGGTTATTCCTAAGAAAATCTCTTTATTAGGCCAACTAGATAAAATTACTTTGATGCTACCTAGCAATCTACCAGGGATGGACCTTACCTATAGCGGAGAGTACTTTAATCCAAACCAAGAACCATTTAGTGACTTTGCGCTTCAAAAAGAATATACTTCTGAACAAGTAAGAAAGTATACCTTTGGAGATCAATCAACTAAAATTTTAGTTCAGGCAAGAGAAGGTAATGCTTTATATGTGTTAGATAACGGATATATTAGTGGACAAAATATCAGTGAAGAAGCAAGTGAGAATACAAAAGCATCTCCATCAGAATAGAAAGAAGAGAGATTTTAAAATATAGAGGGAAGAGGAAATAAAATGGCTAAGAGATTAAGAAAAAACAAAGCTGCCAAACAAGACAACCAAGAACAAGCTCCTCCTAGAAGAAAACAGAAAAAGATTGATAAAGAAGGCATTATAGTAAAAGTCAAAAGCTTTCATAATAAAACAAAAAGTCGAATTGAAAAAAGTCTTAAGTTAGAAATATTAGGAATGGTAGCTGTAGCTTTAGGTGTAAGCACCGTAGCTTTTGTCCTTGTAAAGGGAACTATTCATCGGATGGATATAGGAAGAGGCACCTATTATACCTACGATGAAAGCAGAGCGGACATAGAATCTAATCTTTTAGGGCTTATTCGTCAAATTAATGAAATAGAAAATACAACTTACAATCCAGTTGAGCAATTGGAGCAGGCTGGAAACTTACCTATCCTTCTAGAAATCGTTAATAATTATCCTAAGCCAGATGCTTTAGTAGAGTTAGAAGGATTATTAGCGAATAATACAGGATATAGTAGTAACTATACAATAGTAACCAATGGTGAAACAACATCTGTATCCATGCCCACGCAGGAAGTAAATGTGGGAAAAGTATCTAGTCAAGAAGCCCTTGAGACCCTTTATATGGCATTAATTAAAATGAATGAACAAGGAAATCCAAGTTTAAGTGAAGTGAAAGAAAAGGTTGAACAGTTTTATACAAGTCAAGGATTTAAAGAGGAAACGATCAAGAAGGAGCAAATAAAAAATGCATTAGATCAAATAAGTCATTGGGGTGAAGAAACAAAAACCTATCTTATGGATAGCTCCGGAGAAATCTTATATCAAGAAGGCTTTGTTCAAAGTCTAGATATCAAGAAGGTGATTCAAAAGGTCAATGAATATGCAAACTATGGTGAAGAGGATCATTTTGCAGGGATTTATCCAGTGATTATTGATGGAGCCGTTCACTACTTATTTAATGATAGTAGATTATCCCCTACAATCCACTACTATTATAGAAGCATTGGTAATTTCTTAGGTTTTATTACAGGAATAGGCATATTTACAGTGCTCTTATTTCGATTTATTAAGCCTAAAATTGATTATATAGAGTATCTTTCACATTGTTTAGGAGAAATTTCAAAGGGAGATTTAAACTACCAAATTGAAGCCATAGGTGAAGATGAACTGGCACAAGTGGCACAGAATATTACTTTTATGGAAACTGAAATCAAAAAACAAATTGAGGCACAAATGAAAGCAGAAAAAGTAAAAAATGAGTTAATTACAAATGTGGCTCATGACTTAAGAACACCTCTTACATCTATTATTGGATATATTGGTCTGGTGAAAAACAAGCAATTTATGACCGATGAGGAGGAAGCGAAGTACTTAGATATTGCTTATGGTAAATCAGAAAAACTGAAGGTACTTATTGAAGACCTCTTTGAACTTACTAAACTACATCAGCAAGATATACAGCTGAACAAGGAAATTATTTCTTTAGCCAATTTAGTGAATCAACTCGTAGAGGAACTTATGCCTTTAGCCAATGAAAAAAACATGGAACTGACCACCTCTATTCAAGCAAAAGAAGCCAGTATTCGTGCGGACATTCCTAAAATAACGAGAGTTTTTGAGAACCTTATCGGCAATGCTATTAAATACAGTGAAGAAGGCGAACACATACAAGTCGAGTTAAGAGAACTACCCAAAGAAGTGAATGTTATTGTGACTAACCCTTGTAAAGAGATTACAGAGGAAGAGGTGGAGCATTTCTTTGATCGTTTCTACAGAGGAGATAAGTCGCGTAATAGCTTAGCGGGTGGAAGTGGTTTAGGACTAGCTATTGCTAAAAATATTGTGGAGTTACATGGTGGTAAGATCTCTGCTAAACTAGAAGAAGAAAAGATTAGCTTTAAGGTACGCTTACCCAAGTTTAGAAGGGTTTAGGCGCAAAGAAGGAGAGGTGACACAATGAATAAAGAAACCATTCTTATTGTAGATGATGAAAAAGAGATTCGTGATTTAGTAGAGATTTACCTTAGAAATGAAGGCTATCAAACTCTTATAGCAGGTACAGGCTTAGAAGCCATGAAGCTTATAGAGGAACAAAAAATAGATTTAATTATTTTAGATGTAATGATGCCAGTGGTAAACGGTATAGATGCTTGTATCCATATAAGAGAAAAACATAATATTCCCATTATCATGCTTTCAGCAAAGGTAGAAGATATTGATAAGATATTAGGTCTTTCTGTGGGAGCAGATGACTACCTAACTAAGCCTTTTAACCCACTAGAGCTTATTGCTCGGGTAAAGGCACAACTTAGACGTTTTACAAAACTGAATACCAGTTACAATAATGGCAAGTATCTAGAGGAAGAGGGACTAAAGCTTGATTTAGAAACAGGGAAGGTTTATAAAAATGAAGTAGAAGTAGGTTTAACACCTACAGAACTTAGCATTCTTAGACTGTTATGGTCCAACAAAGGGATTGTATTTAAGATAGAAACGATTTATGAGCGGGTTTGGGAGCAGGAGTATTTTGAAAATAACAACACTGTTATGGTACACATTCGAAAACTACGTGAGAAAATAGAAGATAACCCACGTACCCCACAATATATCTTTACTGTATGGGGAGTAGGTTATAAATTTGGAGAATAAAAAAGTAGCCATGACGGCTACTTTTTTATTCCCTTTAAAATACCCTTTACAACTAGACGATGTGTTCCTGTGCTTATAGGGGTACAAGTAATAAGTGTGATTTCTTTTTCAGTCCCTTGCTCCAAGACCTCTATCTCTTCAGGTTGAACTATTTTACTACTAGATACTTTATAAGTAATGGTATAGCCTTCATAAAAGATTTGAATCTCATCATTTTGTTCTAATTCATCAAGTCTATTAAAAAACTCACCATACGTATAATTTCTATGACCAATAATTGCACAATTCCCAGTGGCGGCAGGTAAAGCAGTATCGGGAAAGTGTCCCACTGCGTATTTTAGTGTTTTATTACTTACACCTTCACATAAGGCAACCTCTAATGCAATTTTAGGGATATATAAAATACCTATTATATCGCCCTCCGTAAGAGATCGGTCTTGAAGGAAGTCTAAGTTTGTAAAAGAAATTTCTTTTAGGGCTTGTGTGTTAGGAGCTTGTGCACTTTCACTGTTAACTTTTTTAATGGGTTCTAAAAAAGCTGTTTGTATGTTTGATTTCTGGGTTTTATAATAACTTTGAATTAAATCTTGACTTTTATGGTTTGTATAAAACTTAAGGAAACATGCGATGAAAATAAGTACAAGGCCGAAACCAATTAATAAAAATCCTAATTTTGTCTTAACAAGTTTAAATTTCATTTTTTGTCTTCTTACATTTCCATACAAAGCCAAAGCCTACTGAAATCAATAGGATACCTGCTAATACTAATGCTTTAGTATCTAGAGGGCCACCCGCTTGTGGTAGTGTCTTTTTGGTTGAACCTGTATGCTTACTATTGCTTTGACTATCTAAAGCTTGAGGTTTAGGGATATCTGCAGTGTTAGACATGCCAGTTTTATTTTGCCCTTGGAGAAGGTGATTTAGCTCTTCTAAATTTATAGGTGATTTTTCACCTGTTGTAGGGTTAACTTTTAAGCCTGTTGGTATGATTTCATTAGTTTCAGGATTGACTGTTACTTCAAGATAGATTTTTTCACCTGTTGTTGGAATTTCTATGACTTGTGTAGGAATTTTTTCTTTAGTTACAGGGTGATTAATGATCTCTAAAGGTATATTGTTTGAGGGTTCTCTTGGAGTTTCTTTTGGCTTTTCAGTAGGTTTTTCTTCTTCTAGTGGAAGTTCATGCTCTGGAGGAGTAGGCTCTATAGGTTTTTGGGGGAGTGAGCCACCACCAGAACCACCAGGGTTGCTAGGCGTAGTATCTTCTGGTTTATTTATAATGGTATAAGTAAGAAGGGCGTTATTTATTACATTTACTTCTAAGATATCATTACTTTTAATATAACCACTAGGTGCTTTTGTTTCTTTAAGAGTATATTTTCCATAAACTACGTTGTTAAAGAGGGCTTCTCCGTTAGCAACAGAGGTTGCTGAGTGTACAGGCTCACCTTCTTTGTTATATAAGGTAAAAATGGCACCTTTAAGAGGCTTTGCTTGTTTATCGGTTTTAATTACTTTAATGCGCCCATCCTGGCCCAAGTCATTAATAAATGTGACCGTCTTATCTTTTTGCTCAGGTGTTAAAGTAAAGGACTGTTCAGTATTCTTACCGAATACGTAATAAGTAGGTGGTACGACCTCTTTTAAAGTATAGGTACCATATGTTATGTTTGTAAATTCAGCGATACCTGTAGTAGGATGTGTGAAGGCAACTGCCAGTTCTGAACCTCCTTCATTAAGTAAACTAAATTTGGCGCCGCCAAGTGGCTTGCCGGCAGAGTCTTCCTTTTTGGCATAAATCATATAATCCCCTCGAAAGCCATTAATGACTTCTTTTTCATAGGTTCTGCCCTCTTCTTCAATGTTAAATGCTAGAGGGGTAGCATCTATAGCATATTGGGAAGGCGCAGAGAGTTCTATCACCTCATACTTTCCATAACTTAAACCATTAAAAATAACTTCACCCTGCTGATTGGTTGTTTGAGTGGTTAAGGGGAGTTGGCCAGGTGTATAGGTATCTTTATAGAGGGCATAAGTAACGTTAGCTATAGGTTGACCTTTTACATTTTTTTTGGTAATTTGAATATTTCCTTTTATTCTATTGTTAGGAAGAGTGGTTAGCTGAGGTGCGGAAGCACCTTTTGGGGATAGTGTTACTTCACCAGTTTTTGTAACAGTTACATCATACACCTGTGTTGATAGATTATAACCTATAGGGGCAGTTTCTTCTTTTAAAATATATTGACCATAAGGTACACTTGGGAAATAAACTTCTCCTAAAAGACTTGTAGTAATGCTCGTAAAAGCATTTTCAAGCTTGTTGAGATTATAATCGCTTTGTGTATAAAGTTTAAAGATAGAGCCACTAAGGGATTCATTTGTTTCACTATCTACTTTTGTAAAAGAAATAGGATAGCCAGCTGCTTCATTTGTAATAACTAGTGTTTTTTGAAAAACTGAATCTGATAAATAATTTTTTTCTATTTGTGATAAATCTATGGCTGGAAGCTTATAACCTTCTGGCTGTTTTACTTCGACTATTTGATAGTAGACGTTACTATCTACCTTAAGCCTATCGAAGAAAGCTTCTCCATTTTCATCAGTAGTTACTCTTCTACCAGTATCTACACCATTTTTATAAAGAGCAAATAAAGCTCCTTCTAATTTCAGATTTGTATTTTTAACATCCACCTTTTTTAATGCAATTTTGCCTTTATATTTTAAGGTTCCTCCACCTGAAGAGGAGAAATTGGATGTAACATTTTGAACCTTATCCTCTAGAGTAGTGTCTAAAGACTCTCCTTGTAATTGGGCTGTATTAGAGAAAGGTATGGTCTTACCTGCAATCACCACATCTGTATCAAATACAAGCTTATAACATTCTTGGATCACTGATGTACCTATTCCGTTTTCACTTGGTACATAAAATGTTAACTGACTACATTCTTGAGCTAAGTCATTTTTATAGGTTGTAAGTACATAATCTTTAGGAGTAATAGTTAATGGGGTACCAATAGATTGTATAATCTGAGGATTGGTTTCTGAGACTTTTATATCCTCATCTCGTATTGTCATTTTATAAAGTTTAATACTAGTTGGGTCAATTTCAAGACCGTAAGGTAGTTTGTCTACAATGGTAGGATGGGCAATTTGGATACGATTAGGATTAATAAGAATTTCCCATGTAATAGGTGCGTCGTTAGTAACTTGCTTTCCATCCTTAGTGATAGTAGGATTTTTAATTTTCATGCTAGCTTGACTTTGTTGTGGAGTTGGAATCACACTACCTTCGATAGTAGCAGTATTGCTTAAAGTATAGTCACCTTGTACTTTAAATAACTCCTCCGCTACTTCATCAGGAATCTTAGTAGTTATTAAAAAGGTATAGGGCTTATTAATACCTTGCTTAAAGGTATAAGTAGCAACTTTTTTGCCATTTAAATCGACTTCCTTTTCTAAAACACCAAGTGAAGTGTCTGAGGCATAATCAGTACCTGTAGCAGTGGTTCCTTCATAAAGCTTCAGGTTTTCAAGAATATGACCATTAGGTAGGTGTTCTGTAATTTTTAGGGGGGTTGAAGCATTATAGGGAAGAGACATATTGTTTTGATTAATAGTGATGACCCACTTAGCTTCTTTGGCTGCATAATTATAGCTAATAGGTGTTTTATCTATAACTTTACTTTTTAACAACACACTAGCTGAAGCAGAAGAAGTTGGATAATCACCACCAGTGGGTATTTTACCGTTAAATAAAACTTCGTTAGGATACCTAGCGCTTTCTTGATTAGTAGCAGTATGATACGTATTTTCTACTTTTGTTTGATAGGTAAGTTCCCAAGGTTCATTAATTGTACCAGCTAGATTTACTTCGATGGTTTCAGTATCTTCTTCATTGGTATAAGCATAGGTTGCAGAGAGTCCAGAGACAGGTACTGAGCCAGTAGAATCTAATAGGACTTTATTTGTATCCCCTTGTTTTGAAAGCTTTAAAGAATTCGGTATAAAAGTTTGAATAATTTTTTTGTCTTCTGAGGTATTGAGTGTATCTTTAAATAGATCCTTTAAAGTAGGATTTTCTACTTCATTTTTATTAGCATTAAAAATAATAGTCCATGTAATGATTTCCTGAGATGCATCATACGTTCCGCTTTTACTTACCATAGAAGAAGTGATGCCTACACCTTTAAAGCTCTTATAATAGTCAGGTGCTTTACCAATACCAGCTATATTATAAAACATAGGATTTCTATTTTGATTCCAAAATTGAGCAGGATTTGTAATAAGAGTAGAGTATCTTAGTTCATAAGTTGCAGTAGTATCTGAGTTAAATGTAAATAAGATTTGTTCTAAGCTTTTTATTTCATCACTTCCAGTTTTGCCATCTACATTTAAATCATCATTTGCTTCGGATGTGTTTTGGAGAATTAAATCTCCCAAGGAATTATTGCCTAGAGTTAATAATGAGGAGGTATTAGTATCTTTATTTGTAAGTATAATAGGAGTAGATATATCATAATTAAGACCTTCTGGTATCCAATCCTTAAGGGTATAATCCTTTAAATTCATATGGTGGGTATTAAGTGTAATGGTCCAATCTAGTTTATTGATATTACTGGGATCCTTTTTTCCATCCTTACTAATCCAGTTTACTTGAACGGAGATACTAGCACTTTCTTTTTGTGTACCTTCTAGTAGATTTCCAGCTCGCGATAGAAAAGCAGTGTTTTTAAGGGGGATATTTTTCCCATTATTAGAGGCGTTAGTAAATACGGCATCTTTTACTTTGGTAATAACTTCTAAAACCATCTCCTCACCAGGTTCCAACGATATAAATTCATCATTAGGCAATGTACCTAGGGTATAGGTTAACTGTGTTGTAGTATCTATTAAGCTTTGAGTTAGTTCAGCATTAGTAAGTGGGACATTTGATTTACCTGGATAGCTTATTTTTGCAGATAAGAACTCTTGAAAGCTATTATCAAATTCATCAATAAGGGTTATGACAGATTTTGTAGTAATAGGTGTATCTGTTGCTTTTACAGTAACCTTCCATGAGACCTCATGGGTTTCCTTATTAAAAGAAGAACCTTCTTTTTTTAATGAGGGTGGTGAAATGTGCTCAGGTTTTAAATAAAAATCCTCTTTATAGCTATACTTGGAGGTTCCTAAAGTACTGAGGCCAAATTCCAGTGTTTTTTTATTTTCACTTATTACTTGATCACTATTTAGATTGCTTCCTACATAAAAGTACATCCAAACGCCATCATAATTTTTAAGTTCTTCCTGGAAGTAAAGAACAGCTTTATTATTCTCGATTTTACATATTGCTCCAATAAAAGAGGGGCCTGGATTACCCTCATCATCCTGAGGTGTTACAGAAATAGCTATTTGTTGCCCATTACTTCCATTAAGAGAGAACTCTGCGGGCAAATCTAGCTGTAAACCTTGTTCAGTAGTGGTTAAATCTCGACAATCACTTAAGATTAGCTTACAAAAGACATAATAATCCTCTCCTGCCTGAAGGGGATTAGTTTCTTGAAGCCCTATAAGCTGGGGATTAGCTCCTCCTATATCTGTAGAAGCTATACCAAAATTATCAATACGAACTTGCATCTGTCCAAAGCTAAACTCGTCCCCTAACGATAATTCAGCAGACCAGGCTGGTTGAATAGAAAAGAATTGCAAAATAAGTGATAGTATTGTTAAAAAAATTATCTTCCTATTCTTATGAACTTTATTTTTCATACGAACCTCCTTAATTAGTGGTATTTTCAGTTTGATAAACTAAAAAGATGTCTTAACTAAAAATCTATTAGGCTATTATAATTATTTTTAGTTAATAATAATTATAATATAATTACTTAAAAAATAATATATTTAAAATATTATAAATTTTAGGTACATAGATTAATAAAAAGTAATAAATCATCTAGTGGGAAGGAATACACTTATTTAATAAAATAAGGATAAAGAAATAAATTTATAGAAACAGGTTGACATATGTAATAAACTAGTGTAATATTAAACAAGTCGTCACGAATAAAGTAGCCGACATAAAATGAACATTGAAAACAAAATAGTAACCATAAAACCAGTCGATTCATGAACTTAAGTTTAAGTTCAATGAGTACTTTAAAGTACTAAGTAATAAGTCAGCAACATAAGTTGCATGGACAAACTTTTTTATGAGAGTTTGATCCTGGCTCAGGATGAACGCTGGCGGCGTGCTTAACACATGCAAGTCGAACGAAGCTAAGGGAGCTTGCTCCCAAAGCTTAGTGGCGGACGGGTGAGTAACGCGTGGGTAACCTGCCCTATAGAGGGGGATAACGTTCGGAAACGAACGCTAATAC
>NZ_PEDL01000031.1 GCF_002735925.1 Sporanaerobium hydrogeniformans
AAGGACTATGAAAAATTTAAACTTTCGTGACACAGTGCAGAGCAAGAAAGAAGGCTTTTCGCAGGTTTCCTCCACAGACTTTCGCAAAGTCTTGGTGAAGGCCTGTAGGCTGTCTTTAGGGACGTTATCGCAAGCGTTCTTCTTGCGATAGGTAGGACCGTTAGTCTACAGGACTGAGCCTAGAGTTTGCCAAGGCGAGGACCCAGAAACCGGAGAAAAGCCTTCTTTCTTGCGGCCGCGCCTACACCTCTTCTTTTTCTTGACTTTCAAATTCCTAAGAGCACCCCAACAAACTAAAATTTATATGTTTGCTCTAGTGCCAACAAACATTCTTTAATATCCAATCCTCCAGCATACCCTATCATCTTCCCATTTGAACCAATTACACGATGACAAGGTATAATGATTGCAATAGGATTTCTATTATTAGCCATCCCTACTGCCCTAGATGCCTTAGAATTTCCTACTGCTTCTGCTATTTGCTTATAACTCCTTGTTTCTCCATAAGGGATAGCAGATAATGCTTCCCACACCTGCCTTTGAAAGGGTGTCCCTATAGGTTTAAGCGGCAAATTAAACGTTTTAAGTTGTCCCTTAAAATACTGTTCTAATTCTAGTGCAGCCCTGTCATTGAGAGCACAAGGAGAGCTCTCCTCATATACTCCAAAAGATACTCTTTCAATAAATTCCCCATCACTTGTAATTGTTACCTTACCAATAATTGTATCATAAACAGATGTATACCTTTTCTGCATTACTTCCTACCCCTCCTCTTGTTTTTATATCTCCTAAACTTCCTACCTTTATTTTCTTAAGCTATTTAATTCTTTTCAGATTACCTAGTACACAATACTCTGTCTAGCCTTTCATATTCTACATTTAATATAGCATATTTCGTGTATAACTTCAGCGTTTACACCAGTTAAAAGATTAGGGATTATTTTTTATCTATAAACTAAGTAGTAGTTCACTTACTACTTCTTTTGATTTTAACTCCGTAGAGATCTCCTCATAATACCTTTCAAATATAGCATATATCAAATTCACAAAGGACATATCTTCACTCACTAGTAAATTAGCAGGCTTATCATTATCAAACACACACAAAATTTCATTTTTTTTACACCAGTAATGTATACTTTCCCCATTAGGTTCAACCTTCTCTATAGTTAAACAAACAGTGTAGTTGTCATATTGGTTTAAGAATGTAACTAAATCTATCATATGCCTTTTAAAGTGTTCTTTTGTTAATACTAAAGCTGGTTGAGATACCACATCATCTTTTCCATAATAAATGATATCCTTTTGAGAAAGATATCTTAAATAATCTAGTGAGTAAAAATGTACTAACTTATTATTAGCTAAACTTTTTATTACTCTTCTTTTTCTTTTTCTTTTTCTAAATATCTTAAGCTCTCGTTCAATTCTTTCTGATGAATACATAGAATGAGTTAATATTTCAATTAATAATTGCTCCTGCATTACTAAATAAATAGGTACCTGATTATAATAATATGCCTCACTAACTGTTGAAAATAAACTACGTTGCTTAGTATAAATATCAGATGCTATACTCCCTTCAAGAAAACGTCTATGCTCCAAATAACAAAATACAGGTGTACTCTCTACTTTTATATACTGAATAATATTGTTATAAGCTAATACAGATAGGGAATCTTGAAATACTGAAGTATAGCTACAGTAATTATTAATAGATTGATTAAAAAGACTAAAAACCAATTGCTGATTATGAATGTTATGGATAGCAAATAATCCTAATTTCTTTGATATAAAAGGACATACATATAATTTGCAGTTTTTATGTAGGATGAGGGTAAAAAAATGTAGAATACATTTCATATTCTCATAATCTGAGATAATTAAGTCCACTTTAAATCCTTTATCGAGTAATTCTACTAATTTCTTAATTACTAAACACCTAAATGATATTTCCTCCATATACATATCAAAGCTTCCAGAATATATGAAAATGATTTTCTTATGTTTTTTCTGACTCTCTGCTGTTTCTAAAAGCTCAAGTACACATTTCCTTGCATTCCCTATTCCATTATAGATACTTAACGGAATAATATGTCTTTCACTATGTGTTTCATATTTTTCTCTCGTTACTTCACTTGAAATGTTATCTATTATAAATTTTTTAAGGTATTTTTTTACTTGTTCTTGGGCTAAACATTCTTCCTTTAATTGATATCTTTTTATAAAAAATATTTCCAATCTATTGATACCTAATTCTTCATTTATAAATAAGAGATACTCTATTAATTCATTAAAATATTCATTATTAATATCTACTCTTCTTGAACCATTTTTCCACTTACTCACCAAAGACCGATCTATATTTAAGCTCTGTGCTAGTTTAGATGGAGAAACTTCAAGTAAATGCAGTATATAGGATATACCATATCGAACCATATAAAACCTCCCTTTACAAAAATAATGGGGCACTCTTTTCCAATGTAATAGAAATGTACATACTTAGGATCAAAACAGTCCCTAACTAAAGGCAATCGCTTTATATCTATAAATATACTCAAAAATTCCGGTAACGAAAATAGAGTCTATCATACAGTATGCTTCTACTGTTTTGATAGACTTTTTAAATAGCATATAGTTACTTTTTATCAACGTAATCTTATTAATATTTTTAATAACTTCATTCCTCATTATATAGTATAGCTGTAGCCGTAACATACTAAGGTATTTCCTTGTAGTTACTATACAGCTGATTATATTTCAAAGTCAAGAAAAGGGGTATGGAATTCTTAGTCTTAGCTTTTATTCTTTAATTAAGTGTTTGAAATAGAAAAGCATATTTTGTCACATTTTGTCTATCCTGTGACACTGGACAATTTATCTTAGACAATATTCTTTTTATTTAGAACTGTTATACTAACTTAATACCCATTATAAAAAGCATAAATTATTTTAGATAGTCCCTTTTTATTTAGAAAATTTATTTTCAATAATTTATGTAAATTTAATCAAAACTTTATAAAGGAGGTAGGTCATGCATAACTTACTAAAGAATATGAAAATCAAAAGAAAATTAATTATGGGTTTTAGCGTAGTTATACTCTTTCTATTTGCAATAATTATAATAGCTATTATGAACTTCCAAATGGCGGGTGCTAATCTTAACAAAATCTCAGATAACTGTATGGCAAATATTAATGCTTTTTGGACAGCTAGACGTGCCATGGTCGCAACCGAAAGGGAGCTCTTTAAAGCAGCATGTACAACTGATAAAGAGCTTACTTCAAAAAGAGTAGATTCTGCCGAAGCTGAACTAGCTGTACTTAAAGATGTTATGAGCATATTAGAGGAAAATTATCTAGGGGATGTTGCAGATATCGATAAGTTTAGAAATATTATGGCTTCAACTGTTCAAATTAAAGAGGAAATATATACCCTTATGAAAACAAATCATAATAAAGAAGCCATAAAAATGATAGAAGAACAGTATATGCCTATCTTTAAAGAAGCAGGTAATTTATTAGTAGACTTAGCTGATAATACACAAAAGCATGTCGATAAAATATCCGAAGATGCAGCTAGGCTAAATAATCTTTCCATCTTTTTTATGATTTTATTAGGAGTAATAAGTATTCTGTTCACAATCGCCATTTGCTTGATTATTACAAAAATGATTACTGAACCCTTAGAAAAAGTTGAAAATGCCATGTCTGCTCTATCTGTAGGGGATTTTGAGCATGCCACTATTGATTACACCTCACAAGATGAGTTTGGCCATCTTGCTGATAATATTAGAACTTGTATTTATCGTCTAGTAAATATTATAGAAGATATGATCTATAGCTTAGAGAATATTGGAAAAGGTGATTTTACCGTCACTAGTCAGGCAAAAGAGCTCTATATTGGTAAGTATCATAATTTATCTACTTCTATGGATACTATCATTAATGAGCTTTCTCATACTTTAAAACATATTGATGAAACTGCAGAACAAGTTTCTTGTGGTTCAACAGAAATTGCAACAGCCTCTCAAGCTCTCTCACAAGGGGCAACAGATCAAGCTAGCAATATCGAAGAGATAACTGCTACTGCAATAGACTTATCTGATCGTATTAATAAAAATGCTCAAAATTGCCAAAAAGCAAATACGGAAAACAGTAAATGCTATGATCAATTAATCATTTGTAATGATGAAATGAATGAACTTTTACTGGCAATGGACGAAATGAATGCTAGCTCTAACGAAATAGGCGAAATTATAAAACAAATTGAAGATATCGCAGCACAAACTAATCTATTATCTCTTAATGCTGCCATTGAGGCCGCTCATGCTGGTGATGCTGGCAAAGGCTTTGCAGTTGTAGCAGCTGAAATTCGTGAACTTGCAGCAAAATCTGCCGAAAGTGCTAAAAATACTGCTACATTAATTAAAAATTCTATGAATGCCGTATCAAATGGTACTCGAATAGCTGATAATACTGCAGATACACTTAAAAATATCTTAGAAGCCTCTCAAGAGATTTCAATTACTATCCATCAAATTGCTGAGGAATCAGAAAATCAAGCAACTTCTGTTTATCAAGTTACAAAAGCTATGAATCAAATTTCTTCCGTTGTACAAAACACCTCCGCAATTGCTCAAGAAACTGCAGCATCTAGTGAGGAATTAAGTAATCAATCACAAACTCTTAAAGAGTTAATTAATCAATTTCAACTTAAACAAGTCTAAACTTCCCATCCTCTTATTCTTTAATTATTTATAACAAATTAAGCAACTCATTTACTTCATGAGTTGGCTTAATTTGTTATAATTCCTCTTCTAAACATCACCTATCGTGGTTTGACTCATTATAAGCACAAGGTCTTTTCTCCTATAGACATTCATAAAAAGACCTAATAATGCCATGTCCACTATGAGTGCCGTCCCACCATAGGATACTAAGGGAAGTCCTACCCCAACAATAGGTGTATAACCTAAGTTCATAGCAATATTAAAGATAAACTGTAGTGCAAAAAGAGTAGAAATACTAAGAGTTAATAATCTTCCATAGCTTTCTTGTATTTTCATAGCTGCCCTAAAAAGCCTAATAATAACTAAGGCTATAACACTCATTAATACAATCCCCATTAGCCATCCCATACTTCCTACTATAAAAGTAAAGATCATATCTGTAGTAATTTCCCCAGCAGGTAAAGAGCCTTCTAACCCTTCTCCCCCTATCACCGATGCATTCTCTCTAATATTTTTTAAAACATGATACATATAACCATACCCTAAAGGATCCTCTTCAGGATTAAAAAAAGCTCGAAGGCGTTCAATGCGATACTCTATCCCATAAATCATCCTAAAAAAAGTTAAACCTACTACTGCTCCCAAAGTCCCATAAAGAGTAACTAATGCTTTTATTTTAGTTCCTTTATACTCTTTACCTATGATGTGAAATGTCAAACTAAGTGTAAATACTACGCCCAATAAAAGACCTGTCTTTATACTAGAAACAATCATCATAAGGCAAATAGGTATTCCTCCTAAAACTCCTAAAGTTAATACATTCTTAAGTTTAGGTGATGTCCACTTCCTTATAAATCCTATGTATCCAATTACTAAAAAGGGTATACTCAGCCTAATAGCCGAGAAGGTAAAGAATAATACTCGTAAGTATCGATTTACTCCATTTACACGCACCCCAAAAAGCAAATTATAAATCATTATGCCTATCCCTATTAAATAAAAGAGTATTGCATTATTTTCTAGTTTTTTATAATTACTAAAATAGCAACCCCAAAAACCGAGACTTCCTAATATAACAAAAATAAGTTGCTTTGAAAGATAGTAATTCCCATACCCTTCTGGATAGTGAGCTTTCATAACGCCTAACGCTAGAAGTCCTATGCTAATAAGAAGTGTAAATAAGACTATCAGTGACCATTCACATTTTGGCTTATGCATTTCATGAAGTCCCTTTCCGATAGGGGTTGCATCCCCCATTTGCTCTATAGCCTTCAAATAAGCTGCTTCTTTATCTAGTCCTTCTCTTTCATAATCTTCTCTTAATGATTCAATATGGTCTTCTAACTCTTTTACAACATAAGGATGTATTTTTTTATATTTAATGTGCTGTAAAATATCTCCTATGAATTCAGATACAGATTGGTTCAACACAAACACCTCCCCCTAATATTTTGCCTACACCTTTAGAATACGCTAACCACTCTAGTTTTTTCTCATCAAGAAGCTTGAGGCCTTTTTTAGTAATACGGTAATACTTGCGTTTCCGAGCCAGTTCTGTATCTTCCCAATAGGCTTCTATCATTCCATTGTTTTCAAGATTATGGAGGATAGGATAAAGCGTGCCTTCTTTTAAAGTAAACACATTATCCGAACGCCTCTCTAACTCCCTAGTCATTTCGTACCCATATTTATCTCCTTCCTTAAGAAGCTGTAAAACGAGTAGAGTAGTGGTCCCTTTTAGTAATTCCTTATTAATTGCCATACTATACCTCCTAATTCAATACATTGTATATCTAGGTATATAATACTGCTTTACTTTAACCCTGTCAACCTTGTTTAAAATCCTATCCCCTATCCAAAAAGCAATAGGTGATAGGATTCTATTTGTTATGTTTAAAAGTTATTTACGGATGTGTTTTCCTGAAAATAAATATAGTTTTGAAGTAACTTAGCAAACTCAGCTCTTGTCAGATTTTCCTTTGGAGCAAAAATAGACTGTCCTCTTCCTCTAATAATCCCTGCACACCAAAAAGCCCGTATTGCCTTCTCTTTATCTTTACTAATATCTGCTTTATCTTTAAATGGTAATTCATCCTCAGTAGCAAGTAGAGCTTGATTACTATAAAGCGTATAATCATACAGTAGCCCAACCATCTCTTCTCTTGTCATAAAACTTTCCTTTATTGGTAGTATACGTTCCTTCTCTTCTCCTAAAAATCTCTCTACACCTACCTTACCTAGTGTACTATCATATTGTTCTAAGCCTTCATACTTTATACTCACTATCTCATGTGATTTATACCCTTCCTCTTTGGGTATACCATATGTATTCAAACTATCTATTACATCCAATCCAACCTGCCGAGAAATTGGAGCATTTGGGTAAAAATATTCTTTATTGCCTTCCTTTAAAAAACCCTTTGTAATTACAAAATATATAGCTTCTTTCGCCCAATGTGACTCAATATCTTTAAAGTAAAACTGTTTATCTTCTTGAATAAGTGGGTCTTTGTTAGGTTTTGTTAACTCCTTTTGAGAAGGTGGCTCTTCCTTGGGTATGGATGGCTCTTCTTGAGAAGATGGCTCTTCCTTGGGTATCGTTGGTTCCTCTTGAGAAGATGGCTCTTCCTTGGGTATTGGTGGTTCCTCTTGGGAAGGTGGCTCTTCTTTGGGTATTGGTGGCTCCTCTTGAGAAGGTGGCTCTTCCTTAGGTGCTGTTGGCTCTTCTGTAGAACCTTTCTTTTCTTCAACTTTATAAATCCATTTTTCTATTACTTGCTTACCACTCTTTTCTTCCATACCCGTCACCTTAAGTGTAAAGATTCCAGCTTGTTTAACCTGAATTTGATTATTCTCTTTTAAAATAGCTAGTGCTGTATTAGGTGCATCTTCTTCCAATTCATAAACAATCTTTGTTTGTGGATTCTCGTGCAATGCACATCCATTAAGTTGTGGGATTACCTCACCCTGAAGATTATAGACTCCCCACTCTTTCCCCTCTAACCAGATCACATCTCTATTTAAGTGAAGCTTAGGCTTTTCACATAGACACTGTCCTTCTTGTGGTATGTCTGGTAAAATAACGTTAAAGATTTCTCCCTTTTCTACAGACTCCTCTCTTCCCTCTTGGTTAGCTATTAACTTTACCTTTACTTCTCCAGGCGTAGTCACTTTTAATTTATCTACTCCTTCAGACACTATGTAAGCATTTGCTGTATTCGCATAGTCTTTATCTATAACATAACTTATAACAAACTTATCCTCTAAATGGTAAGGACAATCATTTAAAGAGATCATGGCTTCTCCTAATAATGGTATTTCTACTGCCTCTCCATCCTTTCCTAACTCTATTTGTCCTCCCTCAAAGTTTATGGCTATTGTGCTGCATAAACACTTAGGGGGTTCACTTAACGTAACATGATAGCTTCTATCTTTATTTACTACTATCACATAAACATCTTCATGATCTTCTGAATTAACCTTTAGCTTATAATCTCCCTCTGGAAGCCATGGATAAAACCGTCCTAACTCATCTGTATAGACATATAAACTTTCACCTTCTCTAAGAGAATAATTGATACGTTTATTTTTAAATCTTGTTTCAATTATAAGTGGAAATGCTACTTTCTCATCTCTATAGACTACTGAGTCTTTATTAGGTGGATTAACAGACACACTTCCTCCCTGCAACGCAAAATCCTTAAAGGCTTTATTAAAAATGTTTTCCTTTCTTATAGCTCCTTGTTGCTGAGAACTCATCTTTATAGTGCCACCCTTTATATCAAAACAGCTATAGAATGAAATCATGCCTACTGCCGCCCCTCTTCCTGTTGCCTCTAGGGTAAGTTGTGCTTCTTCCTCAATAAATAGATTGGATAATATTCTACATCCAAAGCTGTTTTCATTAAGTCCCGTATCTAAATTAACAACACTTCCTCCACCTATACAGGGACCCATACTGGTACTTATGGCTTTTACCTTCGTTCTTTCCTTAAGCACTATTTGATTAGCTACACCATTATATCCCCCGCCTATAGCTGCTCCTGAACCATTCGTAACCGCTTCTACCTGTGTATCCCCTACTATTTTTATTTTTCCACTCGTCCCTGAACTTCCTCCACCTATAGCTGCCCCCATATGTGTGGCAGTTACTTTTACTTTTGCACTTTCTCCTATATAAATAGTACAAGCATTATTGTCGTTATGGCTGCCACCTCCTATACCTGCTCCTGTATAATGAGAGGTAATCCTAACTTCAGCATTCCCTTTAATAGTAATGTCCCCTCCAGCACCCCTGACTCCACCACCAATAGATGCACCTGCTACATTTTGTCCATTTCTGCTTATTCCACTTGTTATCTCTACAGAGGCATTATCTTCTATACACAGAAAACCTCCATACGCTCCGCCTAGTGTATTTAAGTTTTCTTTATCCATGCTTCCTCCGCCTCCAATACCTGCTCCTCTGCCCTCCTCAATAATCTCTAATCTTACTTCATCACCAATCACTATATACCCTGCAGCCTCTCCCCCCCTGCCGTCTTGATACATTGTTCCATTTCCTCCTATACCTGCCCCATAGTTCTTATTTATTATTTTAAGGCTACCACTCCCTCTTATTTTTAAAGCTGCTGTTTCCTTCATTTGCTCAGTTGTTTGACTTATTTCATGCTTACTATTTATTGTCCATTCCCCTTTTACTCGAATACCAGCCCATATACTATAGGCTGTATTGTTAACTATATTATTTTCTCCTCTCAACTCCAGCTCTACCTTTGCATCACCTTCTAACCGAATAGGATTGAATAAAGAAGTACCTGTTGGAGTAAGACTTACATTATCTAAAATAACAGTTGGACTACTATGTGTTTCTATGACTATATTGTAAGAAGAACTTGTCCCTGTCACATGATAGGTACGATTGTCACTAATTCTTAGGTTTCCAGTTGCTATATCGTGTTCAACATATTCTTCATTTGCCTTCATATAAGGCACACAAAAAAATAACTGGTTAATAATTAATACTATACTCAGTAAGTTAATCATTCGTTTTCTATACATACTATTCCTCCTCAATGCATATCCATTATTTTCCATTTATTATAGGATAACTTGCCTTCCTCTTAATAGCAATATTATTTTTCTAAATATTTTAAATATATTTTGCTTCCCCTCTTACCAATATATCTTCCTATTTTATTATACGTTTCCTTCTATGTAAGAGGGGTATAAATATCATCTTGAGAATGATACATTATACCATATTGCTTATTAGCTTGAAGATGCTGTATAAGATTTTCTTTCTGTATTTTTTTCAGCTCATTCACATTATCTGAGTGACTATTCATTACAAGATCTGCAAGACCTTTTATAGGTTTTTGAGATACAGGCATGGTACAGAATTCCTCTATAGAAGAGCGAAATAATCCCCCGTCCATGGCTTCTTTGTATTCTTCTAAGGTATAAGTCCCATCTCCATTTTTGGTATAAGTTATAGCTGCTGGAATAATACTTCCTCCTACACTCGCTAACACCTTATCATATAGGCGATAGTTTTCTGCATAAACGACTACTATAAGCTTTAGCTTATTCTTTTCTTCATATTCACCATAAATGTAAGGTGCAACAATCGTAAAGGAACCATCCTCCCTACTGTATTTTTCCATAGCCGCTTCATAAACTAGCTTAAGCTTAGGATGCTCCCCTTTATAAACAAAGTTAGGTAACCTTACTTCCTCTCTAGGCTTTAGCTTACTAAACCACTCCTGTGGAATCATTTCATTAGGGACATTATCTCTTTCCCCTAATAAATATTTACATAGCCTCATAAGAAGTTGACCACGTAAGCCTTCTATATTCCCTTTTTCAAACTCCGAAAGCATATAGTTTAAAGTATCTTCATTCATATGTTTAAGAAGCTCTTCATACTCTATTTCATGAGCAGCTATGTAATCTTGAGGGTTAGAAGATTCCAAAGGAGATGATAAAATAATTGCTAATTTATCTTCCAAAAACTGTACTGCTTCTTTAGAAAAGTTAGGTTGTTGAGGTTCAAGTGAAGTATGTGGTAAAGATTTAACTTCCTTATGGGCAAGTTCTTCAACCTCTTTATGACTTGGTACTTCAACTACCTTTTTAGAAATGGGATTAAAAACTAACCCTAGTAGGAGTAATATACTTACCCCTATCCCTACTATAACACTCCAAAAGGATGGCTTTTTGTAATAGAGTATATTCTTGATGCGAGAGAGGGTATCTCTCTCTCCAAACGCTAAGGGACTTAGTAATTTGCTTCGCTTTTTAGCAAGGGAAAACATCAATTCACAATAAGAAGTACGTAGCAACTTATCACACCCCTTAAGGGCAATCTCATCACAAGACATTTCCATATCTTTAAGCATCCATCTATAGCTTAGCCATACTAAAGGGTTAAACCAATGTAAAACTAAGGTAATAAAGGCCACTAGCTTTATCAAATAATCTCTTCGCTGAATATGTATTTGCTCGTGCTTTAAAATATAGAGTCGTTCTTGTTCTTGAAGCTCTGTAGGCAAATAGATTTGTGGCAATACTATACCCATCACAAAAGGTGTCGTAATCCTATCTGTTTCATAAATATTAGCTCTTATTAACGTAGCTAAAGCTAATTTTTTCTTTAATCGCCAATAGCTTAATATACTATAACCTATTAAACTTATAACACCTATCTCCCAAATTACCGCAAGTCTATCCATTATTTTTTTTTGTGTCACTAACTCCCTACTTGGTAAAATCGGAGTTTCTTTACTAAGTTCACTTTGTGTTTCCTCTAAAGGCTGTTTGAATTGTAGTTGCTCGAGAGTATCTTGCTTGACCTCTTGCGTTAAACCTATCGTTTGATTCCTTTCATTAAATGAATGACTCGCATATTCTTTGATAGGGAGCGGTAATAAACTTATTTTAGACTCTAACGCAAAAGGACAAAGCAAACGAAATGCTACTACACCCCATAGCACATAAGCCAAACTATAAGAAATCCTTTTCAAAAACCAACGCCCTAATACTACTACTAAAATCACATAACTCCCCGTAAAACTTAGCTTTAAAACCCCCATAAATAGAGCTGTCATTCGGTAGCCTCCCTTATGAGCCTTTCTATTTTTTCTGCTTCTTCCTTTGACAGCTTCCTATCCTTCAAAAAAGCAGCAATAAAGGAAGGCAAGGAATTATCAAAAGCCTTCTCTAATAACGCTTCACTCTCATAACGTTGTACCTTTTCACGTTTAACAAGAGTTGTCACTATAGCTTGCTCATTTTTCAAGAAATCACGGCTAGCAAGCTTACGAAGCATGGTGTAAGTCGTTGCCTTTTTCCATCCTAACCTCTCTAAACATACCTTGCAAAGCTCCGTGGAATTAATCGGTTCAAGCTCCCAAATAATACTTAAAAACTTATACTCCGCATCAAATAATTTAAAAATCTCCATTCACCCACCTCCTAGGTTTATTGTAATAAACCCTTTAGATTAAGTTTATTTCAATAAACCTACTTTGTCAACTGAATATTCTTTTTATTTCGTCTCCTTTTAATTACCTTATAAACTAGAAGTATATTTGTTTAAAGCAATTAATTATCCCATTATTTCCCTATTCAAATGGTAACAGGCATGCTATACTACTAATTAACTCGTTTTAGTTTATTTAGTAGGAAAGGATAACTACGAATGAAGAAATTAGTACTATTGTTAAGTCTCTGCTTTTTAGTAGGTTGTGCCTCTGATACAACTACTCCTAAGTCACCAGAAGAGAACACGACCACCTTAACCTCTCAAGATCAAAGTAAAAGTACCGTTACTCTCAACGATGTTTTTGTAGGTGATATTAACTTTGTCGCTCAACTTGATGCCATCTTTAACGAAATAGATGATTATATAGGCAAAACCATTCACATGGAAGGCTTAGTAACTACTGTTGCTGAAAATGATTTGGGTTACAAATATGCTATCACACGCTATTATGATCTTCCCGATGGAGATCATTTTCATACTATCTCTGTTGGCCTCAACTGTACCTACGATGGCTCATGGCCTAAAGAAGGCTCTTGGGCTCAGATAGAAGGTATCATCGAAACAATAGATATCGACGGGGAGGCCTATCCTATTGTCCGTGTTACTAAACTCACTCCTAAAGCAACCCCTGGACTTGAAAAAGTTTCTAGTTAATTACTATATGTATGAAAAACATTTAACACATTTCAGTTTGTTGGGGTGTTTTACACATAATACTACTAAAAGGAAAGGGATAGGGGGGTGTTCTCAGGGACCGCAAGTAAGGGAGCTCTTCTCCAGCTTCTCGGTCCTCGGATGGGTAAAATCTAAGTTCAGTCCAATAGGCTAACGGTCCTACCTATCACAAGAAAGGCACTTGTGATAGGTAGGACCGTTAGTCTACAGGACTGAACCTAGAGTTTGCCAAGGCGAGGACCCAGAAACCGGAGAAAAGCCTTCTTTCTTGCGGCCGCGCCTATACCTCTTCTTTTTCTTGACTTTCAAATTCCTAAGAGCACCCCAACAAACTGAAATTTATTATCTCCTGCCTAAATATAAAAAGATGCCCCAGTTGTCTCCTCTTAAATGAGAACAATCTAGGACATCTTTTTATATTTCCTATTTATGCATTAACTTCCTCTGTTTTACCAAATACTGCTTCAATGTGCGCTTTACTCATTTGTGTACTTACTAAGCTTACAAGAGGTACAACGATACAAGAGGCAATCATGGCTGCACTTGATACAACTGGCATATCGATACTCATCAGGCCTAATTTTTCAAAAATAAGATAGCCTACAATGATACCACCACCTGCTACAAAACCTGCCCAAGCACCTGCCTTAGTTGTTTTTTTCCACCATAAACCAAAGAGATAAGGTCCTAGGAACATTCCTGCAATAATTCCCCAAGATAAGGACATTAAGTAAACAATAGTATTATTCTGGAAGACTGCCATAACATATGAAAGTGCTACGAACAGGACACAAAAACCTCTCATTGTCAGCATCATCTTTTTTTCAGAAATTTGAGGTGCAATAAACCCTTTAATAAAGTCTATGGAGATTGTTGAACTTGAAATAAGTACAAGTGATGCTAAAGTGGACATGGATGCTGAAAGAATGAGTACAATGATAACACCCATTAACGCTGCTGGAAGTGCCTTTTCTAGCATAACTGGAATAATCATATCAGGATTACCTGCTGGTATAACAGCTTCTCCATTTTGGATAAAGAATAATCTTCCAAGACAACCTGAGAAATACGCACTTACTCCAATGACTAAAGCAAATACTGTAGAGATAATGGTTCCCTTTTTAATAGCTGCCTCATCTTTAATGGCATAATATTTATGAATCATTTGTGGCAAGCCCCATACACCAAAGCTTGTTAAAAACACAAGCCCAAACAAATTAAGAGCCTTTTCACTACTGCTAAATGGCATACTAAGTGTTGGGTCTAATTCTCCTAACCGACGAACTCCTTCTACAATACCACCTACAGCTGGATTTGTTACCACATAATAAACCATCAGCATAGAACCAACGAGCATAATAACCCCTTGAATAAGATCGTTAATAGCTGTTGCTACATAGCCTCCTAAGATAAGGTAAACAGCTGTTAAAAGTGCCATAAAGAAAATAGCAGCATTAAAACTAATACCAAAAGAGCTTTCAAAGATATATCCTAAACCTTTATAAACAGATGCAGTGTAAGGTACTAAAAATACAAAGATAATAATGGCTGACATAAATTTCATATTCTTACTTTGGTAACGCTTTTCAAAGAATTCAGGCATGGTACGGGCCTCTAATTTATGCGTCATCTCACGAGTTTTTTTAGCTAAAAGCTTCCAAGCCAAGAAGCACCCAAAGATAGCATTTCCTATACCAATCCATGTAGTAGATACTCCGTATTTCCAACCTAAGCCTCCTGCATAACCAATAAAAATAACTGCCGAAAAGTAAGAGGTTCCATATGCAAAAGCTGTAATCCACCCTCCCATATTTCTGCCACCTAAGAAAAAGTCGTTTGAGTTCTTAATTTTTGTTTTACTATACAGCCCTACACCAATCATAACTACAATAAATACTACTAGGAACAATACTTTCATTTTGCTTTCATCTCCCTCTCTGTTTACCTTTTAATAATTCGTTTTTGGACAAAATAAAAAACTCTCATCCTTCTATGTAAAGGACGAGAGCGCTCTCCCGTGGTACCACCTTTTTTCGCTATCTCCTCACGAAGATAACCTCTTCAAGTACGGCAAGGCTTAAACCTTACTTATACTCTAGCACGATAACGTGTGCAGCCCGTTTGTCTCTACTTGATAACCGTTTGAAACAACACTCCAAGATGTATTCAAATGAAAGCCTTTTATCCCTCGCACCAACCGGGAATTCTCTGAAAAAACCTTTTCATTTTACTTTTTCTCTTCATCGCTTTAAAGTGTAATATTAAACACATTCTATAGTAAGGCAAGCTATACTGTCAAGTGTATTTTAAATTTTCTATCTAATATTTTTTATATTACCTATTTCGCCCTGCTTATAAAGAAGTAAATAAAGCACTCCTATCCCAATAAGCAGAATGGCTGTACATATACTACTCCCTTCTACCCCAAATACACCACCTGTTATGAATTCATTTCCCGCTTTGAACTGTAAATGCATTATACTGCCTCCCCCTAAACTTAATCCACTTACTGGCAAACCCAGCAAATTACCTTGGGTAAAGTTCCACGCGCTATGAAAGCCACATGCCCCCCAAATATCACCTTGTTGCCAATAATAGAGTGCAAAAAATAAACCTGCTAAAATAATATTAATAAAACTTATAATAGTGATTCCTTGATTGCCTAAATGAAGGATAGCAAAATAAGAAGAGGATAGCATTAGAGCCAAGCTAACACTTGCTTTCTCTCTTAACTCTTGAAACATATAGCCTCTTACTAAAAGCTCTTCTGAAGCCCCCTGTATGCCCCAAGCAAGTACCATAAGTAAAAAAAGGTGCCTATTTTCCTCTGTAATCCCTACAAAATGTAGCGTACCATATCCTAGCCCCACTATTATAAGTCCACTGATTATTAGCATAACAATCCCCATAACCCAACCTAATAAATAAGAAGCTATAAATCCCTTTCTAAGAGGAAGTCCTAAACTTCTAAGTCCCCTCTTCTCTTTTATCCATAGGAAAAGAGTTGCTATAAGGATTACACATGCTGAGTTTACTGCTAATTGCAAGGAAACTAAAAAAAAATCCTTGCCCCCTTTGCCAATTTATAAAAGGATAGAGGAAAGTAATTAAAAATTGTCCTAGAATCCCTCCTCCAACAAGAGCTAAAAAGGGAAATAAAATACAAAAAAATAGTGTCCCTCCACTTAGAGTTTTCCTATCTTTTTTTAATGTCTTCATCCTTTTTCCTCCTATAATAAATGAGAGTGTACCTCTAAGTTTTGCCTATGATGTACACTCTCATACTTTACTATTTGCTTCCTTCTAAGGAAGTATTTGTCTTAGAAGACTCTCTATCTTCTAGCTTTTCATCACTTTTTTCAGTTATCGTATATTCTTTTGCATCTATTGGAGCTTCTGGTACTTGTTTGTAAATAGCTATAAATGGGTATTTGTTGGTTTTTTCATAGTTTACTTCATAGCCAAAGGCTTCTGCTATAAAACGGGCTGGATAAAGGGCCCTTTCATTATACACTTTAGGTGCTAAAGTAAGCTCTTTTTTTTCCCCATTAACCAGTACCTCTTTTTTGCCTATAAATAAAGTAATGCTTGTACTATCCTTTTTTAAAGTAGCTGCTTTTTTATTGTCATCCCACTCTACTTCCATCTTTAAGGCTTCTGCTAAACCTCTTACTTCTACTAAAGTCGTTCCCTCTTCTACTAAACAATCTAGATAAACCACACTATCCTCTTCAATTAAAAACATATATGTACAAATAGGGCAGTCTGCTTCATGTCTCTCTTCCCTTGGTAAAGTTCTATCTACTATTTGACAGTTACAAATAGCTGCTTGTACACTTGTTGTAACAAGTAAAAAGGTAAAGAAACTTATTAATATGTTTTTTTTCATTCATTTCCCCCTCTTCTTTTTATTTTTACATTATATAATACTCTATCTCTATAATATATACATTAAAAATATTTTTACCCATGTTTAATTTATTTGTAATACTAAATCTATTTATTCCCTCCTGTATCTTGATTTTACTTTATTATAACAGCAGAAAGTCTTATCTACAATTTAATAAGTCATTCTTAATGAGTCATTTTCATTACAATTCTATAGAACAAACATTCATTTATTAAATAGTAAAAGGCCTATGAAACTCCTTTAGATTTTCCAGTTTCATAGACCTCTTATTCATAGGAACTTATAAATATTAGTTATATACTATAAATCCTTTTTATACGCTAACATCCTTTTTAACTTGTTTACTTCTATAAATAGGATAAAAGTATTTGACTTGTACCCTCTACTTTATAATTGGCCTTTTGAGCTGGTATAAAAAGTGTCTCTCCCTTAGTTGCTTCAAGTATTTCCTCACCTAAAGTTATCTTTACATCACCTTCAAGGATAAGAAGGGCATGGAAGGAAGTCTCATCTACTCTCAGCTGTGCCTGTGTATCTACTTCTATAAACTCCACATTGAAATAGTTGCAGCTTGCCAGTTGTCCCCTTTTGTAACCTTCATGTATCTGCATTTCATAAGTCACATGACTCTTGTTAGCGGCTTTTAAGTTTGTTACTTCAACAGCTTGTTTTACATGAAGCTCTCTTGGCTTTCCATCTCCCCCTACTCGTCCATAGTCATATACACGATAAGTAACATTGGAGCTTTGTTGTACTTCTGCAATCACGAGACCTTTACCAATAGCATGCATAGTTCCTGGTTCGATAAAAAAAGTATCACCCTTTTTTACTTCTACGTAGTTAAGCACCTCTGTTAAAGTGTTATTTGCAATATAAATTTCAAACTCTTCTTTTGTAATATCCTTTGTAAAGCCATAAACAAGCTGTGCTCCTGGTTCCGCTTCTAGCACATACCACATTTCTGTTTTTCCCAAGTCACCTTCATTAGCTATGGCATAGGCGTCATCTGGATGTACCTGTACAGATAAATGGTCTTTGGCATCAATAAGTTTTATAAGAATAGGTAATTCATCTTGCTGAGCTGCTTTCGTACCTAATAAATTACCCTTCTCTTTAAGATACTCAGTTAATGTAATAACTTTCCCTTCCCCCTCTTGCAAAGTACAAGGACCATCCTTGTGAGTAGATAACTCCCAACTTTCTGCAGTAATCTGTAAAGTAGTCTTCTTTCCATAAAGCTCTTTTAACTTGTTCCCGCCCCAAATATAGTCTTTAAAAGCTGGATTTAATTTTAACATTTGTAACCTCCTAAATATGTATCTACTAAATAGCGCCTCCAAATAGGTGCTTTGGAGACGCTGTTATGAATCTTGTATTAAATATGAAGTAAATCTTTAATCGCTACCACAAAAGTGTGTACTTTATCTGTTGCATCTTGACTTGTTTTACCTACTACAGAAGCATAAATTTTAATTTTAGGTTCTGTTCCAGATGGCCTTATAACAAACCAACTATTATCTTCTAAAATGAATTTAATGACATTAGATTTTGGTAAATCAATGCTCTCGATACTATTTTCTTGCTTATTATAACGTTGTGAAAGTTTATAGTCCTCCACAAGTTGTACTTTTACACCACCTACTTCTGTAGGTAAATTATCACGAAGATCTGCAATCATACTTGTAATCTTTTCTTGCCCATCCTTACCTTGCATTTCAATAGAAATAAGGTCTTCTTTATAATAACCATGCTTTTCAAAGAGGTCTTGAAGTGCTTTGGCAAGATCTTTACCTTGTTTCTTATAATAAAGAGCCATTTCAGCAATAAGCACAGCTGCAATAACTGCATCTTTATCTCTTACAAAACCACCTGATAAATAACCATAGCTTTCTTCAAAGCCAAGCACAAAGTTATTAGAGCCTGTCTGCTCAAATTGTTCAATTTTCTCACCTATATATTTGAACCCAGTTAATACATTCATAAGCTGTACACCATAGCTATCAGCTACTGCTTGAGCCATTTCTGTGGTTACAATTGTTTTAATAATAGTATCTTTATCGGTTAAGATACCCTCTCCTAATCTCGCATTTAACATATAGTCCGTAAGGAGTACACCTACTTGGTTACCTGTAAGAACCTTATAATCGCCACTCTCTTCTTTTACAATAACCCCAATTCTATCACAATCTGGGTCTGTTCCAAAAATAAGGTCTGGACCTATTTCTTTTGCCATTTCCACAGCAATATTAAATACTTGGGGATTTTCTGGGTTAGGATAAGGTGCTGTTGGGAAATTACCATCTGGAAGCTCTTGCTGCTTAACGATATGCACATTTGTATAGCCTAAGTTTTTAAGCATCGTACGTACTGGTATATTTCCACTACCATGTATAGGAGTATAGATAATGTTAAGCTCAGAAGCATGCTTCTTTACAAGGTCTTTACGAATAACAAGACCTGCTACTTTTTCATAGTAAGCCTTATCTACTTCTTCTCCTATATAAGTAAGTAGCCCTTTTGCTTCTGCTTCATCTAGTTCTATCATTTTAATATCTCTAAAAATATCTGTCTCATCGATGTAATTTAAGGTTGCAGCTGCAGCTGCATCTGTAATTTGTCCACCATCGCTACCATATACTTTATAACCGTTGTATTCCTTTGGATTGTGGGAAGCAGTAATAACAATACCTGAAGAAGTCCCTATATGCCTTACAGCAAAAGAAAGCATTGGTGTAGGACGAAGGCTCTCATAAAGATATACCTTTACACCATTAGCAGCTAAAACTTTAGCAGCTGTCTCTGCAAATGTAGCTGAGAAATTACGTGAGTCATAAGCGATACAAGCACTTGGGTTTTCAAAAGATGCTACTAAATATTTAGCAAGTCCCTGTGTTGCTTTTGCTACTGTATAAATATTTATACGATTTGTACCCGCAGCAATTTTACCTCTTAAACCACCTGTACCAAACTCAAGGTTTTTATAAAATCTATCTTCAATCTCTTTTTCATCTGTAAGCTCTAATAATTCTTTTTTAATTTGTTCATCTATGAGTTTACTTTCTAGCCACATATTATAGACTTCTTTATAGTTCATGTATATACCTCCTATTTTATGCAACATTAACAATGCATTTATTCTACCATTAAATGTCTATGCATGCTATACCCCCACCTAATGATTTCACAAATAGTATATTATTTAACTAACTTTTATGGATTTTTAAGTTAATTATTCTAATTCTTTATCTGATGAACTTGGTTCAAGTGCACGACTTCTTATAAAATTCATAATAGCATTGCATTGAGTTTGTATATGCTTAGAAGCGATTTGAGCAGCTTTTATCTCATTTCTAGCTTTTAAAGCGTCTAAAATCTCTAAATGTTCTTTATGAACAGCTTTATTGTCCTCTGCATTTTTTAAATAGGTAATACGATAACGATTGACTTGTTCTCTCACATTATTAAAAAGCTGGATAAGCTTATCATTATCTGTGGCATTAAAGATAGTTTCATGAAACTCTACATCTTTTTGTACCATCGTTTCAATGTCATTTTCACGTACAGCATACTCATATTCAGTGATAGCTAACTGTAATTTCAAAAAAGCACGGTCGTCCATCTTTTTACAAGCAAGCTTTGCCGCTAACGCCTCTAGCGCTGCTCTTACTTCTAAAACATCTAGTATATCCTTTTCTGTGAACTGTGCTACCTGTGCACCTTTTCGAGGTACCATCACAACAAGTCCCTCTAATTCAAGCTTCCTTATAGCTTCTCTTATAGGTGTCCTACTTACTCCCAATTTTTCCCCTAATTGAGTCTCCATTAATCTTGTTCCTGGCTCTAATTCACCTCTTAATATCGCCTTTCTAAGAGTCTGAAAAACAACATCCCTAAGTGGTAAATATTCATTAATTTTCATGCTATCTGTTATTTCCATCTGAACTTTCCCCTTTCTTACTCTCCTATTTTTCTTCAGTATCTTTCCTATTTAAACCATTTGCATAGGTACTTGTTATATAGACTTCCCTATAATTACAGTTCATCTTAAAATAGTTAGCTGCTCGTACAGCAGCTTCTTTGGTTTCAAAAATACCAAAAACTGCTGAGCCACTTCCGCTCATCATAGCACCTAAGGCACCTTCCTTCATGAGCTTAGCTTTAATTTCTTCAATCACTGGATGCATTGGAATAGTCACTGTTTCAAGCACATTAACCATTTCATTTGCAATAGCCTGTATATTACCATTTTCTATATGCTTAATCATCTGAGGTGTATTAGGATGTTTTTCAAGTGATTTGTAATCTAAATTTTTGTATACTGCTGCTGTTGACACACTAAATGGCGGCTTTACAATAACAAGAGGAACATAAGGCATGGGAGATAGAGGTGTTAATTCCTCTCCTATCCCTTCTGCTAAAGCAGTTCCTTTTAATATACAAAAAGGTACATCTGCTCCTAATTTTAAGCCTATTTCCATCAAGCTTGCTTTAGTAAGCTTCGTGCCGAACAGCTTATTAAGTCCTATAAGCGTGGCTGCTGCATCTGTACTTCCACCTGCTAAACCTGCCCCTACAGGAATACGCTTTGTGATCTCAATGGCCACACCGCCTTGTATGCCTGTCTCTTCAAAAAAGAGCTCTGCTGCACGATAAGCGATATTTTTTTCATTTGTTGGGAGCCATGCATAGTTTGAAGATAAGCGTACTCCCTGTGCTTTGATTTTACGTATATATAAAGTATCATATAAACTAATGGATTGCATAATCATTTGAAGGTCATGGTAGCCATTTTCTCTTTTTCCAACTACGTCTAATGTTAGGTTAATTTTAGCTCTTCCCTTTAGTATAATTGAATTCATACCTTTCTCCCTTAACTTGCTAGTATTTATTTTATTATAAACGTGTACAAAACATAAAGTCAATAAAAATGTATTCCATGTATACAAAATGCAAATGCTCCTTTGTATTTTTCTAATAAAATACAAGTGACCCAAGACTTATCACCGCTATAAGTCTTGAGTCACATGCATTTTATTAGAACTTTACTTTTTTTAAAATAATAAGCTTCTGCCCAATATGTAATACATCGGGTGTATCAATTCCATTTATTTCTTGAATATCTTTAACTGTTGTATTAAAGCGTTTTGCTAAATCCCAAAGTGTATCACCTTTTTTAACTTGATAAACAGTCATACTAGGATAGTTCGCTAATTCTTCTTTTGACATATCCTCAAGACCAATATCCTCAAGAACACTGACATTCTGCATATTGTAAACCTCTGCCAGACAATTAAGGATGTACTCAATGACTATCTCCTTTTTATTTTGGGCATATACTTTGACATCTGAAGCTGTCACACGTGGCATAATAAGCGATTTATTAGTAATACCTTTTACTTCTAACTCTTGTGTGAACGGAATCATACTAACAGATGTGTCAATGATGTTGCCTACTTCATTTGCAGTATAGATAACCTTCACTTCTAAAACACCTTTTAGTGTCAGCTTGTCATCTCCAATTACCTTCTCTTCAACAGATGGCTTCATAAGAACACAAAATATTTGATTATTCTCAGGAGTAAAGTTTTCAATAGAAATAGCTTCTTTTTTAGGTACACTTACCTGCATCCTGTCTTGAAGATTCATATAATCTAATTGTTTATCCTTACTCGTTACCTTTTTGCCTGGACAGTGTACATCAGAGATAATAGTCTCAGCATTCTTATTCAGCTTGTAATATTTAGCACATATGATAAACTCACATTCAATAATACGGTCTTCTCCGTCATAGTCTGGTGCTACCTTCATATAAGAAGGTGTGGCTTGCAATGTGCAATCCCAGAACATTTCTCCCTCATTTTTAGGTAAGCTGATGCTCCCTTGAAAAGGTACACGATTATTTACAACTTCTACCGCATCTTCTTCACCTTCTGTTTTATACATGGTAGCTACTTCTAGCATACCATTATAGAGAATCTCTGTCTCAGTACGTTTTACTTGTTCTTCTATGATCTGTATATAGGATTTAAGGAGTTCGTTGATACTAGGTTTCGTTTGAGGAACCGTTAAATCCTCTTTTACAATAATCTTATCTTCCTTTACATCTGAAGGTGTTGTAATTTCAATAACCTCTTCTTGAGTTTGGATAGGACTTTCTGTATTAAGGTCAGTAATAACCATCGTCTCTTTTGTACAAGTTGCTGCTACACAAATTTGAATGATTGCTTTTACATTAAGCTTTCTTTCATTTAAAATATTATAGCTCATGTGTTCAATATTGTATTCAAACTCTACTCTCTGATCCTTTGTTACACCATCAAGTATGACAAAGTCCTCTACAGGAATATTGCCTTTCATAGTATAAACACACCTTGGTTTGTTTTCGTTAGCATAGAGTACACATACTTCAATATTCCCTCTATACATAATTCTATCGTCACTTACGTCTAATTGATCCACTGTCATCTTGCCGTCTAGCTGGAGTACCTTTTGCATGTCAGGCTTCCCATCTGGTACGATAATGTCCCGCTCTTTTATGACTTGAACTACTTCCCGTTTTGTCATTTCATCAAGTGTAATTGGCTTTTTTATGAGTTCTAATGACATTTGACTTTCCCCTCCTATAGCATTTATATATACAAGTGTATGTATACATAGTTGATAAGATGCTCTTTTCCTTGAAAATTGGACTAACTATCTCTAGTTTTATATATATTCCGTCCCCCCCTGTAATATTCCTAAATAGGCATGGTATTTCCTATATATTGTTGGAGTCTTTTTTCAAAGTCCTGTTTGGTATCTTTAAATAAAGGCTTCTTTAATTCTTTCTCTATTTCTTCTTCTGTTAATTCTTCAATATTGAGTTTTTTATCTTCTACTATTCCTTTTTGGGAACTGTTTTCTACAACGGGTCCTCCCTTCCTGCATTTACCTACAATTTCATAACCTCCAAGCCCATTAAATTTAGTAATTGTATTTTCTAATGCCTCTTCAATAGGAAGTACTTTATAAAATGGACAGTGGGCGACCTTTTCTACAATAAACACAGGGTCTAACGCATGAATAAGTACACGATTAGGTGATGCGGCAAAATCAGCTCCTGCTGCTAAAATTCCTTCAAAGAAGGACTGGCATGCACCTGCAAAAATAACAAGATCTCCTCTATATGCTCTTGCTCTTTTTACTGACTCAATAAAATAAGAGGAATTACGATACTCGTTTACATCCAATAAATTTTTACAATGTTTATTAAGGGAGTCATGACCTGTTAATACTAAAATATCGGGTGAGTACTTCTCAAGTAAATAACGAATCTTCTTAGGCTGTTCTGCTTCATGAACATGTTCACCAATAACAGGGATATCTAAGCTATGATAATACTTAAGACATAAATTAAGATAAAAGGCATCTCCATCTATATGAAGAACGGTTCCTGTCTTTTCAAAGCGTGGATTCTTTCCTTTTTTAAGAGATTGTCTTTCTTCTATAATTCGTGCGACTACTTGCTGCACTTTTTCCATGATATTATTTTCTTCATTTGTGAAACGCATTCCATCTGCTAATTCTAAATCTGCAAGTGGCGCATCTGCTTCTATCCTATAAGATATCCCCCTTAACTTTGCAATTTGATTAGGTGCCAAGTAAGTTATACGAAATAATATATCTTTATTATAGGATTTACGAACCACATAATCTCCCACACCAAACATAAACTCACACCCCTTCTGGGCTCATTTATTATTATGTGTATTAAAGTTTTAGCGGTCTTATTCTTATTTTTGATTAAATTTCATAATAAAAAGGCTACTCTAAGAAATTAGGAGTAACCTTTTTATTATGAAATTTAATTATTTTATTTACTGTGGCATTAAAACATAGAGGAAATTATTTTGTGTACCCGTGCTATCTAGTAAAATGTTCGCTGTATGATTTTGATACCCCTCTTTTTTAAGAGTAATTGCATAGTCTCCTAATGGAAGAGTCATTTTCACTGGTGTTTGTCCTTTATATGTATCTCCAACGTATACGGCAGCGCCTACAGGATCACTAGAAACTGTAATGGTATATTGAGTATTAGAGGAATTTACTTCCTCCGGTTGTTGGAGAGTCGTTCCTGTATCTGCTTTTATTTGCTCTAAACTAACTTTTAGATCATGGCTTTCATTAGTAAACTCTAGTTCCTTTGTCCAAGGCTTATAGCCCTCTGCTTCAATATTTACCGTATGCTTACCTTGTTCAACCGCAAGTATTTCCCCTTTAGTATAAACCTTATCACCAATACGTACAGTATAGTCTGCCTCTTGATTAGTAACAGTTAATTTAATTGTACTCATTGCCTTGGGTGTATCTGTAAGATCAATCTTTGCTTTTTCTCCTGCCTCAATAGTAATATCCTTTGTGACAGTCTCATAACCTTTCATAATAATAGTAATCTTATGCTTACCAGGTTCTATACTAATAGGTGCTATTACTTCTTTAAGAGGAATCATCCGTGTGCGATCAATCTCAAGTATACCATCAGCAGTAGGTAAATTAGTAATTTCTATACTTGCTGCACTCTTTAATATACGAATACACCAAATAGTATCCTCTACTCCCACCACCTTCACAACATCATGTTCAGTAATAAAATAAGGGCTTGATTCTGTCTCCTCCTCACCAATTACCAAAATATCCTTTGTAAATGAATAGTCCTTATTATTAATAGTTATCTTATTGTCTGATGTATTAACCTTTAATCCACTTATATTATTCTTTTCCCATGCCCTATTTGTTAAGCTCACAGAAAGAATACTTTCTTTTTCAGGTTGATACACAATCTCTACAATACTTCCTTTTTTAATTTGGCCTAGTGGAATAGCCCCTCCATAGCTATCTGTTAATGTTGTGGTTAAATCTAGCTCTCTTTGAAAGCTCTGCATTTTCTCAATATCAAAAGCAATAATTTCTTTATCAGTAATGGATTCAACTAAAGCTAATATTGTAGAGCTATATTGCACATTAGGTCTTTCTTCCTTTTTTAAGCTTTCTGGTTGCACAGTTAATTGCCCTTCATTCTGATTTATAAAATATTTAATGCCTATGAACATGGCAATCATTAACACACTAAGTCCTATTATAGAAGTAATAATCATACTTGTTACAAATGCTTTATTATTCTTCCTCACCTTACCCCTCCTTATAAAATAAGTTGTCCCACAGTTTTATTTTAAACACTTGCTTTCAAATGTCAACAAACTTCACAAATACTAAAAAAGTCTGACTAACTTTTTATAGTTAATCAGACTTTTTATTTACCAAGAATGAATGATTTTTACAGCTTTCAACTCATTTTCTTTATACAACATCATATTTTGCCACTTTTGTTCAAACATACTGTAGTTCCAACGTCTTTTAGAATTTATATAGCGGCTACAAATACTATTATACTTCTCAGGGTAAATAAGCATTGCCTTTAAAGCTCTAAAATCCTCTTGAGAAATAGGATTATATTTATCATATACACGAATCAAATTGTAGAGAAGCTGTATATCCCAATCATTCTTCTGCATAATCCTTGCTAGGATAGAAGCTAAGTCTACCATTTGTATATCATAATTACAGCTATCTATATTACTCATTATATAAACCCCATCAGGTGTTTTATTTACAGTATGATACGTATAGTCTCTATGTGCTACCATTTTATCCTGTTTTACCTTTTTAATAAGTACTTCTCCAAGCTTTTTATCCATCTCTTCAAGAGCTAACTGCTCAAGTGCTATATAATCGTCACTATATTTTAGAAAAAGAATCTCAAACATGGATTTTTGTTTTAAAGTTGTCATATTTTTTTTGAGCTTAGCATTTTGTGCTATTCTCTTACAATAAAAATCATAAAGATTTTTTATATTCATGCCTTCTACATCTCTTACTTTACTGTCTATAAAAACAGCTGCCTTATGAAAATTAGCAAGTACCCAAATGGTATGCATTAAGTCTTTTTCATCCTGGAAGTCTGTCTCATCACACTCAGCATATCTTTGTAAAATATAGGTCTGTTCACCTTGTTGGGCATAAGGAGTTTTTTTTTCTTGTGGCTACTATCCTACTCATATTTTCAAACCCATGGGCATAAAGCTGCGTATCCACTTCAAAATCAAAGAGGATTTGTTCCTTGGGTACATCTATCCTTCTCAGCAAAAAGAGTCCTTTATTGGTCTCTAAATAATAGTTACTTCTTATATATTGATATTTTTTAACCGTTAAATCATATTGTGCCACTAACTCCCTATTTAAAGTTCTCACCTTTGCACCCCTTTTCATGCAATCATTCTCATCACCTACATTTAGTTCATTCTCGTCTTTTTATTTATATGATATATGTCAAAAAAAAATATCTATTTTCTATTTTATTTTTATTTATTTGGAAACAACTTTATACTTTTCTATTTATAGGGGTATGCTATAATAATCATATTATGCAAAAACATCTATTAGTGAGGTAATACCTATGCAACGTAAAGGTTGGCTCGTTCCCATTCTTGTGTTTTTAGTTTCTATTATTTGTCTATTATTTTACCAAAGAAGTAACGTACAGGATTCTTTTGCAACTACAACTAATCTCCCACCTATTCTTTGGTCTAAATCCCCTGCTGATTTTACAAAGCTTACTTATTCCGAATTTGGTCTTAACTTTGAAGCCACAAAAACAGAAGATACATGGAAGCTTACAGCACCCGTAAATACACCTGCAGATGCTCTCTATATTTATAACATTTTATCCTATTTTAGTACCCCAGCATTCATTGAGGCAATAGATATTTTCGGCAATAATCTCCTAGATTATGGTATTGATGAATCTTCTCCTACTCTTACACTCTATGAAGGTGAAAAAACCTACTCTCTTGTTCGAGGCTATGCTATTGATGCTAATCATTACTACGTTTATTCACCAGCCTCTAATGCCATTTATAGCATGGAAAAATCCGGTTTTGACAGCATCCAAACAGATCTTAATGTATGGCGCGACAAACAACTCCTTTCCTTTAAAAAGGATGAAATAAAAGATATTGTTTTGAATCTTGAAGGAGAGCTTTTTACGATTATACCGGATGTTCAGGGAAGTGTTTTAAAGTTTACTAGCCCTGACGTTTCCTCCAATGTTGCTACAACCCTAGTTGACTTTTTACAAAGTGCTCAAATCAGTAACTTTATTACAGATAATATGACACCTACTCTTGGTGAAATCTATGGAATTACCCAGTCCACTCACTCTATTACCATTCATTTAAAGGACGGAAAAAGTTTTTTACTCACTCTTGGAAATGTTAACGAAGTAGAAAACCTCTGTTATGTGCAAGTCAACAATACTCCGTCCATTGTAAGTATCCCTTATCTTAATCTATCAGGTTTTATAAAAGAAACGCCTGCAGAGTCTACAGAAGAACCTGCCATTAAGTAACTTCACAAAAGGTACCATTCTCAACAAGCTATCGCCCTGTTTAACAATACTAAGTTTTAAGGTACATAATGGTTTCTGTTGTGAACTATATAGTCTAAATTTCAGTTTATGGAGGTTTTTTACACATTAGACTACTAAAAGGAAAGGGATAGGGGGTATTCTTAGGGGCCGCAAGTAAGGGAGCTCTTCACCAGCTTCTCGGTCCTCGGATGGGTAAAATCTAAGTTCAGTCCAATAGGCTAACGGTCCTACCTATCACAAGAAAGGCACTTGTGATAACGTCCCTAAAAACAGCCTATAGGACTTCTCTAAGATTTTACATCCATCCTGTGGAGGAAGCTTGCGAAGAGCTCCCTTACTTGCTAGCCGAAGCTTTAT
>NZ_PEDL01000032.1 GCF_002735925.1 Sporanaerobium hydrogeniformans
CAGTTCGGTCCCTATCCGTCGTGGGCGCAGGAAGTTTGAGAGGAGTTGTCCTTAGTACGAGAGGACCGGGATGAACGGACCACTGGTGCATCTGTTGTCATACCAATGGCATAGCAGAGAAGCCAAGTCTGGAAGGGATAAACGCTGAAGGCATCTAAGCGTGAAGCCCCCCTCAAGATAAGACTTCCCATTCCGAAAGGAAGTAAGACCCCTTAGAGACTATGAGGTAGATAGGCTTAGGCTGTAAGTGCAGTAATGCATGTAGGTACTAAGTACTAACGGTTCGAGGGTTTGACCTAAAATAAGATGGTATGACCATCATAACGGTTAAAACAAAATATGTCGTAGTATTTGTTTTTGAGAGCATAAGAGATAATGACACCCGGAAGGGTGTTTTTTTTTGTACTATTTTCTTGTAAGTTAGATGGTCTACAGTATATAAAATTTATTATAAAAATACATAATATTGAAAAAAATGTACAAAAAGATGTATAATGGAAGAGGAAATATTGTAAATTTTTTAGTAGTTAAAAGGAGGCATAGATGAAAAATAAAGTAAAAGCCCTGTTATTGATTAGTTTGATAGGAGGTTTTACTTTTGTGGGCTACTTTAGTTTGAAAAAAAAGGAGATACCACAGAAAAAAGTTATTGCTGTAAGTATGATTGGAGAGACTCATGATTGGCCTGTTGGAGTAGCCTATTATGCTCAGCAAGAAGTAAAAGAGGTAGCACAGCAAAATAACTGGGAATACAAATTTATAATTTCTGCAGACACTAACGAACAATCCGCACAATTAATTGAACTTGTAGAAGAAAAGGTAGACTGTATTGTGATGTTACCTATGGATGGAGCTTCTCTGAAAACAGCAGCTATGATTATTAAAGATGCAGGGATTCCACTAGTTATATTTGATAGGGAAATTCCTGACTTTGCACCAACAGCTACTGTGAAAGGAGATAATAAAGGAATTGGTATTAAAACAGCAGATCTTTTTAATGGCTACTTTCCAGATGGAACAAAAGTTTTAGAATTTATGGGAGATACATCTACTGTACCTCAGCAAAGAACAGATGGATATGATGAAACGATTAATAATAATTTTAAGAAAGAACAAGTAGGTTATACGGGATGGCAAAGAGAAGATTCAAAGCAATTGCTTCAGCATTGGGTGAGAGATCACTCAGAACAAGAAATAGATGGGGTAGGGGCTATTTTTACTCATGATGATGAAATTGCATTAGGTATTTTAGATGCATTAGATGAGTACAGTATAAAAAATGATGGCAATAAAAAATTTAAAAACTTGAAAGTTATTGCAGGCTCAGCAGGTTCTAAAGAAATGTACCATCGCATACAGAATGAGAAACAATATATATTATTTTCATTAACTTATTCACCTACAATGATTAAAAAGGCTATCCGTATAGGCGAAAAGATAATTAAGGGCGAAGATTATGAAGAGGTAACTATTATTGAGACAGAGGAAGTCAATAAATATAATGTTTTAGAATACTTGAATGAAAATTCACCATATTAGGGGGCCACTATGTATCGTTTAATAGTTGTTGATGATGAGAAAGCTATACGAAAGGGAATTTGTGAATATATTGACTGGGAGAAAATGTGTTTTGAAGTTGTAGATTCTTTTGAAGATGGGAAGGAAACCATAGAGTTTCTAGAGCGAAATAAGGTGGATGTGGTATTAACAGATATTAAAATGGCGGAAGTGTCTGGGCTGGAGTTAGCAAAATATATTAAGGAGCAAGGGTTAAAGACAAAGGTAGTAATTATCAGTGGATATAAAGATTTTGAATATGCCAGAAAGGCTCTTAAGTATGATGTGGTGCATTATTTATTAAAACCTATTAGATTGGAAGAAGTGACAGAGGTATTTCATAAGATTGCTAAGGAATTAGATGAGGAAAAAGAAAAAGAAAGGAAAAGGAATTTAGAACTAGAGGAATTCAATGCACTATTACCAGAGCTAAGAGAACAATTTTGGATAACCTTACTCGTAGGAGGATTGAGATCAAAGGAATTACTCATTAAAAAGAAAAATTTATTACATTTGGCATTAGAACTTGATAAGCCTTGCTGTATTCTAAGTATAGACTGGGAATTAGAAGAACATACGGAGAAGTTTAGAAAAGAAAACTTCCATAATCTTATAGATAATATTTTTGGAGGTAAAGTGGAAGATTTAATAAGTTTTCCTGTATTTTTAGCAGAAGATATTTTAAAAATCATTGTTGTTACAACTGTCAATGAATCTATCCAACTATTTGAAGAACGGATAAAGTCTCAAATAGAAGAAAAATGTGAAATTGCTAAGGTATTATTAAAGATTAACTTTAAAGTTACCATTGAAAAAATATTCCCAGATATTCTTTGTATGACAGATTATAACAGTAGCATTATAGAAAATAGAGAAAGTGAAAATAATTTAGAGCAGCAGAAAATACTTCCAGAGGATTATAAAAGGTTGACGCAAAAGTACAAGCTACTTATGACAGTTATTAATGATGGAGATTTCGAGATTCTAAATGATTTAATAGAAACTATTTTTTATGAATTTCATAAGCTACCCTTAGAAAAAGTAAAAAAGTTAGTTATTGATATGTTTTCTATGCTTTCTAATAAGTGTATGAAAATAGAGATAGACTTATGGAGAGATATTGATGAGACATTACATTATCAAAAAATTTTAGAGACTAAGACCTTACAACAATTAAAAGTACAGTGTAAAGATATGTTTCATCAGGCGATGAAAGTAGTAAGAAATAAGCAAAATGCAAATTCCAGACATTTTGTGGATCAGGCACTAATTTATATAAAGAGTAATTATCATGATGATATTTCCTTAGAAAATATAGCAGATAAGCTTTTTTTAAATGCCGCTTATTTTAGCCGACTTTTTAAACAGTATATGGGAATGACGTTTACAGATTATTTGATAGAGTTAAGAATGGAAAAGGCAAAGGAGCTTCTGAGCCTAGGAAAGTATAAGGTATATGAAGTAAGTAAAATGGTAGGCTATAAAAGCGAAAAATATTTTTTTCGTATTTTTAAACAATATACGGGATATTCACCAACTGAATTCTATAGGCATACAAATTTAAATGAAGAGGCTAAAGGATGAAAAAAGATAGTAGAATCTTGCAATATATACAAGATTATCGATTTAATAGTATTTTAGTTAAAAGCTTTGGTATTATACTAGGTCTTCTGATTTTAACTTATTTCATTATTATTTTTGCGGTATCGCATAAGATGGATCGTATTATTGCAGAAGAAGTAGGGAATATGAGTACCAACGCACTGGCTAAAACAAGAGACCGTATAGATGTTGTTATGAACGAGGCTGTACAAATTGCGGGGCAGCTTTCATTAGATGAAGAAGTTTATAAATTTTTATTACCAGATACCAAGGAGTTATTTGGAAGAGATCAAGTAATAAAAGTTAAAAATAAGATAGAAATGTACTCAGGAGTTTTTGATTATATTGATACGATTTATATTTACTCTAATAAAAGTAAGTATATTGTAACTAATAGTGGGGGAGGAAAAATTAGTGAGTTTGACGACATGACATGGTTTGATAACCTGATTAAAAGGGAATATGAACCTAATCGGATGATTAGCAGGGTTAAATATGGTACCTATCCTTATCTGATTTCTTATATCCATCCTATTAGGCTAACACAGATGCAATTTTTAGGAGGAATTATTGTTAATATTGATACACAAAAGCTAGAAGATTTGATCATAGCCAATATAAAGGCTTCTCAAGAAAGGCTAGTCATTTTAGATGATCGCGATAACATTATTTTTAGTTCTAATAGAAATGAAATGGGAAAGAAGATTGATCAAATAAAAGGATATGAAAATATTAATTATCAGAATGAAGATGGTTATCAGATTATACATGAGGGAAAAGAAGATTTATTAGTAGCAGTGGATTCTTCTAAGGAATTTAAATGGAAATATATTTCCCTTACACCACTTAGCGCCTATGCAGAATATCACAATAGCATACAAGCTTTTTATGGTAAGCTCCTTATAGCGTGTATCATACTTTCAATTATAGCAACCTTCATCATTGCACTTTATTGTTATACTCCTGTAAAAAGTATTTTGGATCTTTTAAAGAACCCAGATACCTATGGAGAAGACTATGAAGGTGGGATAGGATTAAAGAAGGATGAAATCCATGATATAGCAGTTAATATTATACGAAACCTCTACTCTAACAAACAACTACAGCAAGAAATGAAAGAGTATACGAACATTATAAATAAAGCACAGCTTACAGCACTGCAAGCACAAATTAGCCCACATTTTATGTATAATACCTTAGAAAATATTAGATGGAGGTCTATAACTAGTAGTGGTGGAGAAAATGAGATATCACAAATTATTTTAAATTTATCAGAAATGCTTCGTATTAGTCTCGAAACCAATACACAGATTATTAGTATAGAAGAAGAAATTCACAATGCAAAGTTATATATAGAGATATTGCAGTTACGCTATGAAGATAAGATAAAAGTGGAATGGGATGTAGAAGAGGAAGTTCTTAAACATTCTATTGTTAAAGTAAGTTTACAGCCTCTTATTGAAAATGCAGTTTATCATGGTATTAAACCATTACGAAGGCTTGGTATTATTACCATCTCTATTAAAAAAGAAGATAAATACATTATTATTTATGTAAAAGATAATGGGATAGGTATGGATCAAGAGGAGGTTAACTGCCTAAACCAAGATATGGTAGAGAAGTATACATTGCAGCAAGAGCATATAGGCATTCGAAATGTCAATCAGAGATTAAAGTTGCTCATGGGAGATGAAGCAGGAATAAGCATTGCAAGTAGTCTCCAGGAAGGAACTATTGTTACTGTAACAGTGCCTATCTAAAAATTTATAGCGGCAAAGGAAGATAGAATGAAACCGAATAATTGGAAAATAGGAATAGGTATTTCTATAATAGCTTTAGCAGTTGTAATAGGAAATTATAGGGTAAAAAAGAATGAATTATATATACCTCAAGTAGAGGCTAATAAGGAAGAGATTGTGTTAAAGTGGATGATTTTTGGAGAAAAGTCTTCTAATTACCAAGGTGTAAATGCAAGATTCAATAAGGAATTGCAACAGTATTACCCAGGGACTACAGTAGAATTCGATATCATTCCTATAGAAAATTATAAAGAGCGTTGGGATATGAAGATGGCAACGAATGAAGCTGTAGACTTAGCTTGGATTGGTAATGATATTTTTAATTATACGGAGGAAGTGAAGAAAGGGTCTTTTATTGCTCTTGACTATTTATTAAGTACATATGGGCAAAACTTATTATCCGAAATACCTAGTGAAATTTGGAAAATGCAACAACGAGAGGGAAAAACCTATAGTGTTCCTTTACTAGGTGCACTCTATCGCAAAGACTATGAGATTGTGCTAAATAAGAGTTATGCAGCTTCTTATAATAGTTTGCAAGAGCTGATACGTATGAACAGAGAAAGCCCTTATACCACTAAGGAATGTTATAAAAGCATCGAAGCTTATCTAGCTTATATAGATAGGCAAGACCTAAGTCATACAGGGATATCTTATAAAACCTTTTCCAAGATAGTTGATAAAGGTTATGAAGGGATTTACGGACCAGAATCCCCTTTTGTTATTAAGATTTTTGACAAGAAGATGACTGTTTATAATAAGTATGAATTAGAGAATTATAGAGATTACTTTGAAACCATGTATGAGTGGTATCAAAAAGGCTATATACGTAAAGATATAGAAGAACTACTAGACCCTTATAAGGAGGATGGTAAGAAGTTTGGTAGTATTCTTTTTTTACAAGAATATGGCGAGCATGGTGTAGTGAGAGATAATGTAGATACAGAATATGAAATAATCAGCATACCTATACAGAATTATAAGTATATAGCTTATGATTCTACTAGAAATGCAGTTGCTATTCCAAAAACAAGTAAAAATCCTAAAAGAGCATTAGAGATTATCAATTTACTTAATTCTGAGGAAGGTGCCAAGTTATATCAATTACTAGTTAATGGTTTTGAAGGCAGACACTATGTTCAGTTACCAAATGGGCAAGTAAGAAGTGTGAATGATGAGAGTGGAAAACCGCTCTATAAGCTTTCTCATTATGCCTTAGGGAATGTCTTTTTAGATTTTGAAAATACTGAAGGGGAGTTTGAACAAATAAGGACATATAATAAAAAAGCCATAAGGTCTCCTCTTATAGGTTTTGAATTAGATACAAGGATGATCGTACTAGAGATGAAAAAAATAGATTTAGTTGTTAGGCAGTATAGAGATAAATTGATAAGTGGGACCTGTGAGAATTGGGAGGAAGTCTATCAAGAATTTATAGAAAAAATGAAACAAGCCGGTTCAGAAAAAGTAATTGAAGAGATACAAAGGCAAATTGACCTTTTCACCCAAATAAACAATACGAATATCAATTAAGGATACCTTATAAAATAATAAGAAGTTGCCATAAGACGTGTATTGTCGTTATAGTATACCTCTCCAAGCATGATTTTGATGCTATACTTTTTATATCAGATAAGTCTGAAAATAAAAAATAAAAAAGGAGAGAACTATGAGAAAAACACGTATCATGGCAACTTTTTTAGTTGCAACCTTGACAATAGCAATGATGGTAGGACTCACTGGATGTGGCTCAAGTGGAAGCAAAAAGGGGAAGACAATTGCGGTAATGGTACCAAGTGCAGATCATGGTTGGACAGGAGCAGTATTAACTTATGCACAACAAAAAGCTGAAATGTTAAATGCGGATAAAGATTTATCAGAAAAGTATTCTGTAAAGGTATATGCAGCAAAAGACGTAGAAGATCAGATTCAACAAGTAGATGATTTATTAACCAAAACTAATAGCTTAGCAGGAATTGTTATTTTACCTTATGATAATGGTCTTCAATCAACATTAGAGAAAATTGCAACAGCTAATGTACCTTTTGTTCAATTCGACCGTGTCATTAATAGTGATATTATTGATAAGAATGTAGTTGCGAATGTAAAGGGAGATAACGAAGGAATTGGTTATGAAACAGCAAAAAGATTTATTGCAGACGGACTGAGTAAAAATGACTATGTCTATGAAATGATAGGAGATAATTCTTCTGTACCTGAATTACGCTCTAAAGGGTTTAGAACGTATTTACAAGAACAAGGCTGGAGTGAGGATGAAATTAATAAGGTAGTAGTGAAATCAGCCGCAACTGGATGGAGCCGTGATAAAGGCAAAGAATTATTTGAATCTTGGTTTGGTAGTTCTCAATGTGATCCATCTAAGAAAAATTGGATTTATACACATGATGATGAAATTGCTATGGGTATTTTAGAATCTCTAAATGGTGCTGCCTTAGATGCAACTAAGAAAGAAACATTTATGGGGCAATTTAAAGCATTATCAGCATCTTCTGGCTTAGCAGAAATGTATGCGGTTCTTAAAGATAAGCATAAAACAATTGCTTATCCAACGACTTATGATCTTTTCTCAGTTACATACGACCCAGCTATGATTCAGGAAGCGATGCAAGTGATGATGGACTTTTTAAATGGAGATACAAGTATTGACCAAAACTATGTTATTCCTGTAAGTGTTGTAGATAAAGATAATGTAGGTGATTTTAAGGCATTTGGTTCTTATGAAGAAAAATAGTTAAAAAGTCAAGTGATCAGACATTTGATAGAAGGAGGGTTCTATCAAATGTCTAGGTCATTTGAAGAGAGGGGGGGCATATGGAATTACTTAAAATGTCCAATATTTCTAAGTCATTTTTTGGAGTTCAAGTATTAAGTAATGTAAATCTTACCATTAATAAAGGAGAAGTACATGCATTATTAGGAGAAAATGGTGCAGGTAAATCTACTTTAATGAATATACTAGCGGGTGTCTATACAAGAGATAGTGGGAGTATTATTTTTGATGGCAAAGAGTTAATACATACCACCATTAAAGAGGCAGAGGATATAGGAATAGGCTTTGTACATCAAGAATTAAACATTTTTAATGACTTAAAGGTTTATGAAAATATATTCTTAGGAAAAGAATTGATAAATGGTTTTAGAAAATTAGAGAAGAAAGCCATGATTAATGAGACGCGTGACTTGATGCAGAGTCTAGGAGTAGATATAGACCCTCTTGAACTCGCAGGGCATTTAGATACGAGTAAAAAACAGTTGTTAGAAATAGCTAAGGTACTCCATAGCAATGCAAAATTAATTATATTGGATGAACCCACGACTGCTCTCAATAATGAGGAAATAAAAAAACTATTTGGTATCATTAAGCATTTAAAGAAGCAAGGTAAATCCTTTATTTTCATCTCTCATAAAATGCCGGAAATATTCCAAATTTCAGATAGGTATACAGTGCTTAGAAATGGAAGCTTTATTAAATGCCAAGATATTAAACATACTAATCCTGAGGAAATCACGAGATATATGGTAGGAGAAAGCTATAATAGTGAATCCATGTATGAGACAAGAGCATTAGGAGAGGTAGTGTTAGAGCTAAAAAATCTTTCTGGAGAAGGGTTTTCAAATATTAATTTAAGTGTTAAAAAAGGAGAAATCATAGGACTTACAGGACTTCAAGGTGCAGGTTGCTCAGAAGTTATACAAACTATTTTTGGTGTAATGAGAGCAAAGAGTGGTGAAATAAAAGTACATGGAAAGGTAGTTACTCAAAATGATATTCAAACAGCTATGAAAAATAAAATTGCAATGGTAGCTGCCAATAGAAAAGAAAACTCTATTATTCCTGATATGAGTTTATTAGAAAACATTTATATTTCGGAGCATGTCCTTAATTATAAAAAGCAGCATATTGTTAAACAAAGGGAAATAAATAAATATACACGATTAAAAGAATTGCTAAATATAAAGGCTAATCATTATGGTGATGCCATTACTAGCTTATCAGGAGGTAATCAGCAGAAAGTCATTTTGGCAAGGTGGTTAAATACAAAGGCAGATATTATTTTATTTGATAATCCTACACAAGGAATTGATGTAGGAGCAAAAAGTGAGATTTATAAGTTGATTCTGGAGCTCTCTAAAGAAGGTAAAACAGTTATTATGAATACCTTAGAAATACCAGAGATTCAGAAAATAGCAGATAGATGTATTGTTTTTTATCATGGAGGAATAGAGGTAGAGCTTCATCGCAATGAAATCAATGAAGAAAATGTCATGCTTCATGCCACACATGCCGTGCATACAAGATTAAATGAAAAGGAGGAAGAAAATGACAGAGATTAAATTAGAAAGTAGAAAAGCACATCATCAGGTGAATATAAAAAAGCTATGGAATGAGTGTAATTACATTTTGATATTTCTAGTAATTTTTATTGTTTTTCTCATTATAAATGGTAGTGAGACGTCTTGGACTAGTATTACGAATATCCTTTTACATAGCTCTATTATAGGTAGTATTGCTATAGGAATGGGATTAGTCATCTTAACAGATGGTATCGATTTATCAGTGGGTTCTATGTTTGTATTTGTAGGAGGCCTTACAATTTTATTTTATAACATAACGGGTAGCATCTTATTAACTTTAATATGTGCACTAGTAATAGGAGGAATTTGTGGAGGAATCAACGGTATACTCGTTGGAAAGTGTAAAATGCCTCCTTTTATCGTAACCCTATCTACAATGCTCATTTTTCGCTCTATTTCTCAATATATGATGAATGAGATGGGAGAGACAAGATATCGAATAGAAGCATCAATGGCAAGCTATACGGCATTATTTGAATTTGGTAATGGGAATGTATTTACTATCCCTAATTTGGCATGGGTATTCCTATTTATTGTATTAGCAGCTATTTATATGACCACTAATATGAAATTTGGGAAAAATATTTATGCTGTAGGAAGTAATGAACGTGCAGCTAAACTTGCTGGTATTAATGTAGAGTGGGTTAGAATCAAAGCATTTGCCATATGTGGTGCATTAGTAGGAATAGCTGCCTTCTTAAAAATAGCAAAAGATACTTCCTTTGACCCTGCTACTTCTGGTATGAATTTTGAATTGTATGCTATTGCATCTGTAGTTATTGGTGGCATTAGTATGTCTGGAGGAAAAGGAAAAGTAGTAGGGATTATGTTTGGGGCTATGGCATTTACCATTATAGATAAGATTATTACCGCGTTAGGTATGAATGCATTATTAAATGATACCGTAAAGGGAATTATTTTACTTATTGCAGTTGGAATACAAATGATTCAGAAACGTTCTAGTAAGTAAAAATATAGATAGAGGAAGGAAGAGGAAATATGGGGAAAGTTTTAAGTTATGGAATGGTAGGAGGAGGACCTGATGCCTTTATTGGAGATGCCCATAGGAGAGCAATAGCATTAGATGGAAAAGCAAAACTTGTTGCAGGTTGTTTTTCACGTTCTTATCCAAAGACCTTAGAAACAGGTAAGCTGTTAGGGGTAGAAGTTGACAGGTTGTATGAAGATTACGAACAAATGGCAAAAGCAGAAGCTGCAAGGGAAGATGGGATTAATTTTGTAGTTATTGTAACTCCTAATTATGCACACTTTGCTGCTTGCAAAGCATTTCTAGAAGCAGGGATAGCAGTATCTTGTGATAAACCACTAGCTGTAAGCTTAGATGAAGCAGAAGAACTTGAGCGAATAGCGAGAGAAAAGAACTTACTCTTCATGGTAACGTATGTTTATTCAGGTCATGTGACAGCTATGCATATAAGAGAAATGATTAAAGCTGGAGAGATTGGTGACATACGTATGATTATGGGGGAATACCCTCAAGGTTGGTTAGCTTTTGAAGATATATCAGGAAATAAGCAAGGGGAATGGCGAACAGATCCTGCTTTATCAGGTAAATCCAATGCCTTAGGAGATATAGGAACCCATATAGAAAACACAGTGTATCGAATGACGGGGTTAAAGATAAAACGTGTCCTAGCAAAGATGGATATCATTGTACCTAATAGGAGATTGGATGATAACTCAGTAGTACTTGTGGAATATGAAAATGGGGCATCTGGATCTTATTGGGCATCTCAAATAGCCATTGGACATGATAATGGCTTAAGAATACGTATTTATGGTAGTGAAGGAAGTATTTCATGGTTTCAAGAACAACCAGAGAATATTGAATTAGCAAAGGCTGATGGTACACTCATACAAGTGCATAGAGGACATGGGGCTATAAAACCAGTAGCAGCTAAATATACACGTCTTCCAAGCGGACATGGGGAAGGATGGTTTGAGGCCATGGCAAATCTATATAGTAATTTTATTGACTGTCTTATTGCAAAAGAAGAGGGTACTTTTGATAAAAACATGATTGAGTATCCTACAGTTGAAGATGGTGTAGATGGGGTGCGTTTTGTAGAAGCGTGTATAGAGAGTACAGAAAAAGGCAATGCATGGGTAGAATTTTAAATAAAAAAAGGAGGCAATTAGATGGGAAGAACAGTAACTTTATTTACAGGTCAGTGGGGAGATTTATCATTAGAAGAAATATGTAAAATAGCAAGTGAGATGGGCTATGAAGGATTAGAACTTGCCACATGGGGGCATATCAATTGCCATAAAGCTGCTACAGATGAAGCTTATGTAAAAGAAGTAAAAGAAGTGCTTGAGAAGTATGGATTAACATGTTATGCATTAGGTGCGCATTTGCCAGGACAATGTGTAGGAGATTTATGGGATCCTAGATTAGATGGCTTTGCCCCTTCACATTTAGCAGGGAAGCCAGATAAGATTCGTGAATGGGCGATAGAAGAACTAAAAGATACAGCTAGGGCAGCTAAGGCATTAGGATGTAAGGTGGTAACAGGGTTTATGGGTTCAGCTATATGGAAGTACTGGTACTCTTTCCCTCAAACCACAGAAGCTATGATTGAAGCTGCATATAAGGAACAAGTGGATTTATGGACACCTATCTTTGATGTGTTTGATGAATGTGGTATCAAATTTGCTTTAGAGGTACATCCTACAGAAATTGCTTTTGATTATTACACTACGGAAAGGTTATTTAAAGCCTTTAATAATCGAGCTACACTCGGAATTAACTTTGATCCAAGTCATCTGATTTGGCAAGGGGTTAATCCAACTATTTTCTTACAGGATTTTATAGATAAGGTGTATCATGTACATATGAAGGATACTTTTGTGAATTTAGATGGGAGAAATGGTATTTTAGGTTCACATTTAGCATTTGGAGATATGAGAAGAGGATGGAACTTTGTTTCGCTTGGACATGGAGATGTAGACTTTGATAAAATAATACGTGTACTGAATGAAGCAAATTATCAAGGACCATTATCAGTAGAGTGGGAAGACAGTGGCATGGACAGGATTTTTGGAGCAACAGAAGCTTGTGCATATGTTAAAAAGATTGATTATAAACCATCATCTATTGCTTTTGATGATGCACTTAAAAATGAATAAGAATGGCTAGTAGATTGATTAAGAGCCGACACCAACTAAAAAGTTTGTGTGTCGGCTCTTTTAATATTTAACACCTACTTGAAGTTTTATAATCCTGAAAGCTGATAGTAGCTACTTTTTTAAAACATTTAGTAAAGTAATTGGGATCCGGGATGCCTACCTCTTGAGCCAATTGATAAGCTTTATAATTGGAATATTGTAGGAGCTCCATTGCTTTTTTTATACGTATTTCTACTAAGTATTCACTAAAAGATTTATTTGTTACCTTTTTGAAGGTTCTACTTAAGTAGCTAGAGTTGATATGGAATAATTGAGCGATATTTGTTAAAGTGATTGTTTCATCAGAGTAATGGAGCTCCAAATAATGAATGATTTGGAGCACGATATCATTTAATTTATGTCCGTTGATACCATAGGTTAAGGCACATAACTCATTTATGAGATGAAGGGTATAGTTTTCCATATCTTTGTAGCGTTCCATATCAATAATTTTTTTATAAGAAGTCTCAATAAATGAAAGTGAAGAAGGGGGGATGCCATTTTGAGTAAGTGTTTTCACTATTTCTTCTAGAGTATTAATAATTTTATATTTTATATAAGTAACATCAGATAAATTTTGAGCCAAATGACTGTGTAATAAATTTTGCATATTTTTGATGGCCTGTTCAGCAGAACCTGACTGGATAAGAAGTACCAGTTGATGAAGGGTATCTTCCTTGGAAAAGTCATAAGTTATACCTGTCTGCATGAAAGGGTGATTATAGACAATAGATTCTCCAAGTATATGGCATAGTTTAAGGGATGTTTGTGCATCCTCATAGCATTGTTTAAGCGCTTCAAGATGAGCTGTAGTTGTGCTAATCCCACAATGAACTACTGTGTTTAAATTAGCTTCAAGATAAGCAACAATATGCTCTGTAAGCTCAGGCAAATAAACAGTAGCACTATTACATAGGATAGCAATCTGTTGCTGGTTGTCTAAAAAAACATAAAGTTTATAGAGGGGAGTATATTGTTCTTCAATGTAATGCATACAGTTTTTAAGAATAGCACTTTTTTGACTAGCAGAATACTTGCTTATAGGAAATAAAACAGCAATTAGTGCCAATTGAAGATGCTCACTAAGCTCTGGATAAATACTATTTCTAGCTTGCAAATCTTTAAGAAGCTCTAAATTGGTGAGGTCTCCTTGGATTAATTCATTTAAACATTTATTTCTTAGAGAAAAGATATTGTTTTGTACATAGGTATAGGAAACTTCAAGCTCTGTTAATTTTTTACGTCTATTGCGAATTTCAAGGGCTAGTTTGTTAAGTGTATCTGTAATGATAACCGGATCAATAGGCTTTAAGATAAAATTATGTACACCAATATTAATAGCTTCTTTTGCGTAACTAAATTGATCATGGGCGGTAATGATAACAACTTGGATATCAGTATAGGTTTCTAATATTTGTTTTGAAAGTGCAAGCCCATTCATATAAGGCATTTCAATATCTGTTAGAACAATATCGGGGTGACATTCTTCTATGAGAGTTAAAGCTTCAATGCCACTACTGGCGTCACCTACAATTTCAAGGTTGAGATTATCCCAATCAATACAAAGCTTAAGCAAGTTTTTTACATTTTCTTCATCATCTACAAGTAGTACTTTTAGATTTTGGACACACATTATATAGCCTCCTTAATAGGTATCTTTAAGATAATAACGGTTCCTTTAAAAGGTTCACTTATTATGTCATAGACATCATTACTTTCATAATAAATTTTAAGACGAGAGATGGTGCCACGTAAGCCAAAACTAGCAGTATTACGGTCAAGTGTTTCTGCTTCTAGGTGCTGCATTTTCTCTTTGGTCATGCCTAGGCCATCATCTTCTACTGTAATATAAAGTTTATTTTCTTTGATAGAAGAGGTAATAAGGATATTTCCAGGTTCACCACTGGGTTTAATGCCGTGATAAATACAGTTTTCAACTAAAGGTTGAAGAGAATTTTTAAGGATAGGTAGGGATAGGGTTTCTGGGGAGAGGTCATAAGAATCAGCCAGTATACTGCCATACCTAAATTTTTGTATGATTAGATAGTTTTTAATAATTAAAATTTCCTCTTTTAGTGTATGTGTTTCTTTTCCTTTATTTAAGCTAGACTTATAAAACTGTCCTAAAGCATTAACGGCAGTATAAGCATCTTTATTATTATTACTCAGTATAAGATACCCAATGCTGTCTAGGGTGTTATAAAGAAAATGTGGTTTAATCTGCTCATTTAAGATATCTAATTCATATTTCCTTTTTTGCTTTTCTATTTGAACTTCATGTTTAATCATTTTTTCAATTTCATGAATCATAATATTGTAAGTTGCTTTAAGCTCTCCAATTTCATCATTTCCCACCGCAATATCCACTGGTTTAAAGTGTCCTTTTTTTACACCTTGCATACAAGTAATGAGATTTTTAATAGGCCAAGTTACTAAATTAGCTGTAAATAAAGAGGCAGATAGAAAGATAATGATGGTAATTAATGCTAGGAGGATTAAGGTACTCATAAAGGCATTAAGTGTATTATTCAGTGGATTAAGTGCGGTATAGCTAATGATTTTCCAATCGTATTGAGGCAGACTAGAGGCCAGTACAAAGTATTTGGAACCATTCATTTTTTCTATTGTTCCTTCTGAATAGGCTTCATAAGGTTTAGACAAAAACATTTCCAGAGGTTCTTTTGTTTTAATAATAGGGTTATTATTTCCATCAATTAAGACAAAGGAAGAACCATACTTAGCTTGTACTTCCTCAATAATAGGTGAGAAAAAATCTTGTGAAATATTAATAACTAGAATACCAATAGGCAAAATATCATTAATATCATAAACCACACGCATAAGAGAAATGTTATTTTTTCTTGTATTGGGAAGAAGTGTATTTTGTGCGTTGATGGTAATAAAATAACTTCCCTTAAGACTTATAACTTTTTTATACCAAGGAGCGGCTTGCAGTTCATCAATAAGAGAATAGGTAACAGACTGAGAAGCGTTAATATTAGAGCCATCAAAGTGGTAAATATAAATGGAGTCAATAAAAGGAAAAGTTACATAAAGGTTAGTAAGTGTTTGAGTAGCTTTTTTTCGTAATGCAATAGGAGTAGCAGCAGTTTTCAAGTAGTTGTTGATACTAGGATCTGAAATAATAAGCTTTGAGACGTTGTTAATGGTCTCAATATTGGCATCTATACTGGATTTCATTAAATCAATAGATTGAAAAGAACTTTGCCTAAGCTGAGTAATCTTTTGTGTATTAAACACTTTTGTATAAAGTAAACTAGCAGCGATTGCATAAATGAAAATAAAAACTGTAAATATAAATATAATTTTAAATTTTATAGATAAATTTAAAAAGAAACGTTGTAATTTTTTTGTGAGACTAGAAATAAAAAGCATGAAAGCCTCCTTAAATTAAGCAAAAGCCTTATTGATTATTTATCTATATTCACAAAATAGAGATACAGAATAGCTATAATTTTATAAATATAGATGCTATTATAATAAGATAAAAATAAACTAAAGTAAATAATATACAAGATAAAAGTCATATATCTACGTTTAAGTTATCTAAAATACACAATATAATTAACGTATAGAAAGAAGTAAAAACAATGAATGAGGAGGAGATAGTATGGGAAGAAGGTTAATGAAGGGTGTTGCTTTAGTATTAGGACTTGGCATGGTTATGGGCACTATTGGATGTGGGGGCACTACAGCACAGCCTGAAGCAAAAACAAGTGAACCTAAACAAGCAGCAGCAGCCAATAAAGAAAATAAAACAGATGAAGCAGTGACCTTAAACTTCTGGCATATTTGGGGGGCAGAAACAGATGCATCTTACAATGCAGTAAAGACAGTTATAGCAGATTTTGAAAAAGAATATCCGAACATTAAAATTAAAGTAGATACTACAGAAAATGAAGCTTATAAAACAAAAATCAAAGCAGCAGCAGCAGCTAATGAGCTTCCAGATGTTTTTTCAACTTGGGGGGGAGGATTTTCCAAACCATTCATTGAGGCAGGTAGAGTGCTAGCTATTGATGAATACTTAGAAGATGGCACGAAAGATAGGATGGTAGGTGGTGCACTTGCCAATGTAACTTATGGTGATAAAGTTTATGGTATGACTTTTGGTTTGTCCTGTGGAGCATTTTTCATGAATGAAGAGCTATTCAAAGCTAATAATATTAAAATTCCAGAAACTTATGATGAGCTCATAACAGCTGTTAAGGCTTTTAAAGCAGTAGGTATTACACCGATGGCTGTATCTGGTAAAGATACATGGACTATTGCTATGTACTTTGATGCGATGGCACTAAAGGCAGCAGGTAATGATACGATTGTAAAAACGTTAAATAAAGAAGGTAGTTTTCAAGATCCAGCCTTTTTAAGTGCAGCTACTAAGTTTGCAGAGCTTGTATCACTAGGCGCTTTCCCAGCAGGTGCAGCGGGTCTATCAAAAGATGAATCAGATATTGATTTCTTAGAAGGTAAAATTCCAATGCTCTTTAACGGAAGCTGGACAGCAGGTACTGTTTACAGAGAAGATTCAAAAATTAAAGATAAAGTTATCGTAAGAGGATTCCCTGTATTTGGAGATGGTAAAGGAAACAAAAATGAATTCACAGGTGGTGCAGTAGATGCCATTATGGTTAATGCGGACACAAAACATAAAGAAGCAGCTGTATTATTCCAAAAATATTTCTGTGAAAACATGGCACGAGAAACATATCTTGCGGGTGCTTACCTTCCAGCTTGGAAAGTTGATGTAGATGAAACGAATATTAATCCACTTACCGTACAACTTGCAGAGCTTACAAGTCAAGCAGAAGGCTTTACACTTTGGTGGGATACTTTGCTTGAAGGTAATGATACACAAATTTACTTAAATGCGCTTCAAGAATTATTATTAGGAAGTATTACACCAGAAGAATACATTGCTAAACTTGAGACTATCTATCAAAAATAGAAAAAGCAATAGGGATTGAAGGATATAGTGACGGTCACTTAGCAAAGTATAAAGTGACCGTTGTTCTATTCCTCTATAAAATATAATGAAGTGAGGTGAGATGAATGGAAAAAGTATGGGGAGATAAAAAAGCCATCTTATTTTTTCTGTTTCCTTCTTTTGTCATATTAGCACTTATTATTATTACACCCATTATGATGTCGTCCTACTATAGTCTGCTTGACTGGGATGGATTTGGTAAAGGAACTTTTATAGGACTTAATAATTATATACGTTTATTTAAGGATCCTGCATTTATAAAATCAGTGAGAAATTCACTTGTATTTGCTTTTGCATCCATTGCTATTCAGCTACCTATTTCCCTTCTTTTAGCTCTTGTCCTAGCTAAAGGGGTGAAGTATGAAAGATTTTTTGTAACAGTTTATTTTATTCCTGTTATTATCTCTACCGTTGTAATTGGTCAACTTTGGATGAAAATCTATCATCCAGAATATGGACTTCTTAACATGTTTTTAAAAACAGTAGGATTAGAATCAGTAACAAGAGAATGGTTAGGGGATACAAAAACGGCTCTTATAGCTAGTGTTGTTCCAGTATTATGGCAGTATATAGGTTATCATATGCTTTTACTTTATGCAGGCATCAAATCCATATCAACAGATGTATTTGAAGCAGCTAAAATAGATGGGGCAACTTGGGGGAAAACCTGTATTCATATTACCATTCCTATGTTAAAGCCAATTCTTAAAGTATCTTTTACTTTTGCAGTAGTAGGAGCACTTAAGGTATTTGACCTTGTATACGTCCTTACTAGAGGTGGCCCTGCAAGAGCCAGTGAAGTAACTAGTACCCTTATGGTTGAGACTATTTTCAAGAGTAATAGTTATGGGTATGGAAGTGCAATGGCTGTGTTTGTAGTAGTAGAATGTTTGGTACTTTATTTAGTCATTGGTAAGCTATTTAAAGAGGAGGTGTAATATGAAGGCCAATTTACTTATGGGGGCAGAAGATTCCATAAAAACCACAACTGAACCCCCAAAGCAAAAAGTTAGCTCAGGCATCATGTATAGTCTCTTATTTGTATGGGCGGCTATACAAATTTTCCCTATTTATTGGTTAGTCACTTTTTCATTAAAGGGAAACAGTGAAATTTTTGGAGGAAATGCACTAGGACTTCCTAAAGAATGGTTATGGGGAAATTATACAAAAGCTATTGTAAATGGAAATGTAGGGAGATACTTTATAAATAGCGTAATTGTTACAGGAGCTACTATTCTCATTACAGTAATTGTTTCCTTGATGGCAACTTATGCCTTAACACGTATGATTTTTAAGCTAAAGAAGCCTATGAATACGTTATATATGTTAGGTCTTACTGTACCTATTCATTCAGCTTTACTTCCTGTTTTTATTATGTTAAGAAACTTTAAACTAGTTAATTCTTATACTGCTTTGATTTTGCCATATGTAGCTTTTGCCATTCCTATGGCAGTTATGATTTTTGCAGGTTTTATGACGTCCATACCTATAGAATTAGAAGAATCTGCTTGTTTAGATGGATGTAGTATCTATCAAGTATTTTTTAAGATTATTGTACCACTTATGAAACCAGCTGTTGCTACAGTAGCCATATTTACTTTCTTACAAGCTTGGAATGAATTGATGTTTGCAGTTGTTTTTATTAGTGATACAAAATATAAGACATTAACAGTAGGTATTCAGTCTTTAGCAGGTCAATATACTATTGATTGGGGAGCAATAGGAGCAGGTTTAGTGGTAGCTACCATTCCTACTCTTATCATCTATATTTTTATGAGCAGAAAAGTGCAAGACAGTTTAGTGATGGGAGCAGTTAAAGGATAATAACAGTTTAATTAGCTTTTTAGTAGGTCAAAGAGGATGCTATGAATCTTAAAATTCATAGCATCTTTTTGTATTTATATAAAAATAAAAATTAATTAGTTCATAAATAATATTATTTATAAATTAAATTTATATAATGTGAAATATTCAAAAAATATTCCTATAAACTATTTTTTTAAGTAGCTTGTTATGTTAACATATAAGTAAAGGAACAAAATATTAAGGGAGTGAGAAGATGAAAGAGAACGATAAGCAACTTATAAGGATAAATAAGGTATTTTTTACAATAGGAACTGTAGCAGCTACTATGCTATATATAGGTTATATAAAGGAGTATGTATTAGGTGTAAGGTCATTTAATCAGGTTGCTAGTATTGTAGGTATGATGCTTATTATTCATATGCTTGTTATTATTGAATATTTTAAAGATAAAGCAAGTGAAAGACTTAAATGGATAGGAATGATATGTTATCTTTTGATATATGCCATAGGATTAATTTGTTCGAAAACGAATATAGTGTTTATTACAGGGCTAGCAGTATTATTAGTGTGTACGCTGTATTTAGATGAAAAACTCATTAAGTCTGCTAATATACTGGCAATTACGATTAATATAGTAGATTTATTAAATCGTATTGTCTTAAAAAAGCAAATAACACCAGAATTTATAACGAATTATATGGTAACAATAGGAGCGCTTACTATATTTACTTATGGTTACTATAAATTAATCTATCTTATCAATCAAATGAAAAAAGAAAATAATGAACGTATACAGGATGAAATGAATAAGCAAAATAGCTTATTAAAAGATGTATTTCAAGTTATAGGGGTTTTAGATACAAATACAGATGAGATGAGTAGTATAGTAGAAGCTTTTTCAACCTCTTCTTTTAAGGTGAATGAAGTAATGAGTCAAATAGCAGATGGCTCAGAGGAAGTAACTCATAGTATTCAGGAACAAACAGAAATGACGGAGATTATTCGTACCCTTATAGAGGAGACCGCTAATGAGTTTACAACGGTAAAGGAAGTTTCAGAGGCTTCTCAAGGGTATTTGCAACAAGGTACAGATATGATGGGAAGTATAAGTGAAAAAAATAGGAGGGCAAGTAAACAAAACACTTCTACTTATAACATTATGAGAGAGCTTAAAGAAAAATCAGAGAAGGTATATGGTATTACAGAGCTTATTGCGGGTATTTCACAGCAGACTAATCTTCTTTCACTTAATGCAGCAATTGAAAGTGCTAGAGCCGGGGAGGCAGGTAAAGGATTTAGTGTAGTTGCAGATGAAATTCGTAAGCTTTCTAATCAAACCCAAGAATTTACTGCTAATATTTCAGAAATCATATTGGAGCTAGTTAAGAAGGTCGAACAAGCAGGGGAAGCTGTAAAAGAGTTAAATACGATTAATGAAGAGCAGGACAAGCTAGTAAATGCTACAAAAGAAATTTTTGATGAGATGTTTACAAATATGAAAAAATCTCATCAGAAGGTGGAGGAAGTAGATCAAAAGGTAGATAAGATTGTTTCTTCAAATAATAAAATAGCCAATAGTATTAACGAAATTTCAGCAGTGAGTGAAGAAACAAGTGCAAGTGCAGGTGAGGGAAGTGCTATAGCGCTTAGTAATTTAGAGAACGCAAAAAGGGCACAAGGCTATATGCAAGAGCTATTAGCTGTATCAGAGCAATTAAAGAAATACCTATAATTTAAAACAAAGGTGTTAAATTTATTATAAATTTAGCACCTTTGTTTTTTTACTTTCACCTAATTTTCACTTAAGCATCAAATGTTAAACGTATTTCCCTTTTAAAATTAAATATGTTCACAGGTTAAAGTAAAAAGAGAGAAAGGAGAAAGAAAATGGCAGGAACCATTTATGTCTTTAAAAGGGTTGAGAAAAAGTATTTATTAACAGCTGACAAATATGAACAGCTTTTGGAGGCAATAGAGCCTTATATGATGAGAGATGAGTATGGTGAACATACCATTGGGAACATTTATTATGATACAGCAACTTATGAACTCATTAGCCGTTCTATAGAAAAACCTAAATATAAAGAAAAGTTACGTTTAAGAAGCTATGGCATACCGAATAAGCAAGATAAGGTTTACCTAGAGCTTAAGAAAAAGTATAAGGGAACCGTTTTTAAAAGGCGAATTTCTCTTACCTTAGAAGAAGCAGAGAGGTATTTGGAAAAGGGTATAAGACCTCAAAAAGAAAATCAGATATTAAAGGAGCTAGATTATTTCATTGCTTTCTATAAACCATCCCCAAAGGTCTATATTGCTTATGACCGAACAGCTTATTTTGGAAAGGAAGACAATGCTATACGGATAACCTTTGATCATAATATCCGCAGTAGGCAGTACGCTTTGAACTTAGGAGCTGGTACTCAAGGAGAAATGATACTAAATAAAGATCAGTACTTGATGGAGATTAAAGTAACAGGAGCTATACCTATGTGGCTTACACGTATTTTATCGCGATTAGAGATTTATCCAAGCTCTTTTTCAAAGTACGGAACGATTTATAAAGAAAGCATTTTACCAGTTAAGGAGGAAAGTTTATGTTTACAAGCGTATTAGAAGGAATAAGTGGAGGTCTTACTCTAAACACGGCACTTTTATGTACAACAGTATCCATTATTTTAGGTTTATTTATAGCATGGGTTTACATGGCACAAGGCACATACTCGAAAAATTTCACGGCGTCTTTGGTCATTTTACCAGTCCTTATTCAGTTAGTTATTATGATGGTAAATGGTAATTTAGGTACAAGTGTAGCCGTATTAGGAGCTTTTAGCTTAGTGCGTTTTAGGTCTGTTCCTGGTAGTTCAAAAGAGATTTCTGCCATCTTTTTTGCTATGGCAATTGGTTTAGCAACAGGTATGGGTTATGTTACTTTGCAATAGTCATGACTGTTGTAGTAGGGAGTGTTTTTTTCTTACTATTTAAAACTTCTTTTGGAGAAGGTAATAAAACACAAAAAGAAATTAAAGTGACGATTCCAGAGAATCTTGACTATAATGAAATTTTTGAAGACCTATTTAAAAAATATACTGTTAAGTCTTCTTTAGAAAGAGTAAAGACAACTAACCTAGGAAGTATGTATGAACTAAGTTATTTAGTGGAACTCAAAGATAATAAAAAAGAAAAAGAGTTGATTGACGAAATGCGTTGCCGTAATGGAAATTTAACGATTATTTGTGGTAGGCCTTTAGCGGGTAAAGAACAACTTTAACTCACGTGAAGTTAAAGGGAAGGAGCATAAAATGATAAAAAAACATAATAGAGCTTTAACAGCAATGACTTTAATTATTAGTATTTCTATAATGACGGGTTGTGCCAGTGGCAAGCTTGCTTATAAAGAACAAGGAACCTCTAATGCTGTTGCAGAAGTTGTAGCAGGAAGTAATGAAGCGAAGGCTTCACCTGCAAATCCAGTTACAGAAGTAGAGTATGCTGAAGAGGATTACTATGAACCATGGGAAAAAGATAAGGTAAGTACTATTATTTTAAATGGACAAAGTATAGAAGCTTCAGGAACAGGTATGACTGTTGAGAACAATAAAGTAACTATTACTGAAGCAGGAACTTATGTAGTGAGTGGCAATTTAGCAGATGGATCTATTGTTATTAATGAACAGCATAAAGGGATTGTAAGACTTATATTAAATGGAATGCAAATTCATTCTTCTACAAGTGCACCTATTTATATAGAAGAGGCTGGTAAAGTTATCTTATCTTTAGAAGAAGGTACACAAAATAGTTTATCAGATGGTACGGAGTATATTTTTGCAGGTGAAACAACAGATGAGCCTAATGCTACGCTATTTAGTAAGGCAGATTTAACGATTAATGGGACGGGTACACTTACCGTAAAGGCTAATTATAACAATGCTATTGTATCTAAGGATGACCTTAATGTTATGGAAGGAATACTGGTTGTTAACTCGGTAGATGACGGGATTATAGGGAAGGATCGTGTAGCTATTAAAGATGGACAAATTACAATTAATGCACAGGGAGATGGTATTAAATCCACCAACTCGACAGATGCAAGTAAGGGTTTTATTGCTATTGAAGGTGGGAAGTTTAACATTACAGCAGGTGCTGATGGGATACAAGCAGAAACCAACATTGCCATAACAGGTGGTGAATTTGTCTTAGAAACAGGTGGAGGCAGTGCAAATGCACCTCAAAAGGTAAATCAAAATCCAATAGGAAGAGGTAGACAGGATAGACCTATGCAACAAAATCAAGCTTCCACTCTAGAAACACATCAAGCAACAACTCTGACTGAAAAAGTGGTGAGTGAGGAAGAGATAGCTTCTAGTGCAAAGGGGCTTAAAGCAGTTAATGATATGACTATTTTAGGAGGAAAATTTACGATTGATTCAGCAGATGATAGCCTGCATAGTAATAATACATTGACGATAGAGGGGGGAGAAATGACTCTTGCCTCAGGAGATGATGGTGTTCACTCAGATACACTCTTAACAGTAAAAGGAGGAGATATTAACATTACTAAAAGCTATGAGGGATTAGAGAGTGCAGATATTATTCTTTCTGGAGGAAATATTCATGTAGTAGCCTCTGATGATGGGATTAATGTAGCAGGAGGAAATGATGGTACATCAAATGGAGATGTATTTAATAGCACAGGAAACAATACATTAACCATAAATGAGGGGTATATCGTTGTAAATGCTAGTGGAGATGGATTAGATGCCAATGGTTCTATCGTAATGACAGGAGGAACAGTACTTGTTAATGGACCTACAAATAATGGAAATGGTGCTTTCGATTACGATGGTAGTTTTGATGTAAGCGGTGGTTTACTGATTGCAGCAGGTAGTGCGGGAATGATGCAGGGTATTAGCACAACCTCCTCTCAAGCAGCAGTGCTTATGAATTTTAGTAATACTCAGAAGGCAAATACACCCATAAGTCTTTTAGATAGTCAAGGGATACAAATAGCAACTTTTGCACCAATTAAGGACTATCAGTGTGTTCTAGTTTCTTCGCCAGAAATAAAACAAGGTAATACCTATACTTTTTCTTATGGTGGAGCAGCTGAGGGGACAGTTGTAGATGGTTTATATAAAGAAGCAAGTTATACAGGAGGTTCACAAGTAGCAGCGAGTACACTAGAGAGTATAATGACCTATTTAAATGAGAGTGGGATAACAACAGGTAATCCTAATGGACAATTGGAAGGGGGTCGTGGTAGTAAAGGACAACGTCCTGCTAAGGAAAATTATTAAGTTATAAGTGGAATAAAATTTTTGTAAAAAAAGACATCTTTTTTGCAAAAAGATGTTGACATATGGAGAAATCTCGTGTAATATTGTAAAGGTCGTTAGGAAAACTAGCGACATATTTCTGGTGGCGATGCGCTTAGGGGAAACACCCGTTCCCATACCGAACACGACGGTTAAGACCTAAGCGGCCGATGGTACTTGCTTGGAGACGAGTTGGGAGAGTAGGTGGCTGCCAGATTAATTATTTTTTGAATGAAATAGTTAGTCTTTATATATAGAATGTTGTTAGTCTAGTTGGAACTAGATACATAAAACAATCTCTGCCTTGCAGAGTTTATATATTTTGCGGGTGTAGTTCAATGGTAGAACTCCAGCCTTCCAAGCTGGCCACGTGGGTTCGATTCCCATCACCCGCTCTTATAAAAAAGGCGTGTCTTAAAATGAGTTTTAGGATGCGTCTTTTTTGCTTTCATAAATAACCTTCCAAATATTTGACAATAAGTCCTAATACGATTAATATTTAAGGGGGCGGCAAATATTCTGAATTAACATTCGAAATAGGAGGGAGATTATTGGACGAGACAGAAATGTTGCAAGGAGAAGAAGAGGTAAGTTTAAATTTAGAATCAGAAAATAATACACAAGCTTCTCCCACTAAAAAAATCCAATTAAAAAAAATAAATTTTAAAAAACAGCATGCTATGATAGCAATTAGTGTACTCATTGTTTTATTAGGAAGTAGTGTGTGTTCAATTATTTTCTTAAATCAGCCTAAGCATAATATACCACCTTATTGTCAATACGTGTATACAAAAGGAAAAACCTGTAAAATACATAATGTAAAGCATACCAAAAAGGATTTAAAAGAATTACATATTAATGATGAGGAAATAGCTATCCAGCGGGAGTTAGTAGAGCAGATCCAAGAAGGTGCATACTTTAATGGGGAAAGACTTTATAAGAAAGTGGATGAGGAAGAGCTTGTTAAACTTAAACAGGACTATTTGCAAGAAAAAGAAAAGCTTTTTGAGCGCTATCTAGCAAATAAATTACCACAGGAAGAGCAAGCGCGTTATACTTATATAGTAGAAGAACTAGATACGCTAGAAAATGTAATGGATATACTAGGTATTTATGAAGAAGTTTATTTAGGTGAGTCTGAAGCAGACTTAAACCTTAAAGTAAAGGAATTAGATAGGACTATTCAGGAGCTTAATCAAAAGCTAACGGTTTTAAAAGAAGAGAAAAATCAAGCTTTAAATAAAGAGATAGATGAAGATATAGCAGCTCCAAAACAGGATAACTTAATAGCTAACTTGAACCAAACAAGAGATAAAGAACTAGTTATCCCTCAAAATATAGCTAGTATTGGTGCTATAAAAAAGAGTGAACTTTATAAGTAATACAAATTGAGTAACGCTAAAAGTAAGAAGAGTTAAAATTATCTTCTTACTTTATTTTTTTATTAAATTAAGATAGGATTAAGAGAGAAGATAAAAAGAGTTTGTAATAAGTACTAAGGAGAAAAGTATGAAAAAGAGTATACCAAGAGTAGCTGCACTTCAAGATATGTCTGGTTTTGGAAGATGTTCCTTAACGGTGATTATGCCTATCTTAGCTTGCATGGGAGTACAGGTTTGCCCCCTTCCTACAGCAGTATTAAGTACTCATTCAGGAGGCTTTGGAGAGATGGCTTTTACAGATTTAACCAAGCACATGAAACCTTATATGGCACATTGGAAAAGTTTAGGACTTTATTTTGATTGTATTTACACAGGTTTTATAGGAAATGAAGAGCAAATTGACCTTATGACTCAGTTTTTTCAAGATTTTAAGCAAAATGAGAAACAATACATTGTCGTAGATCCAGTTATGGGGGATCATGGCAAGCTCTATCGTACCTATAATTTAAAGATGCAAGAAAAAATGAAAAAGCTTGTGCAACAAGCAGATATTATTACTCCTAATCCAACAGAAGCGAGTTTTTTATTAGGTATTCCTTATGAACTTAAACCACGAAGTGAGTGGGAGCTTCAAGAAATACTTAAAGACTTAGCTGCTCTAGGTCCAAAGCAAGTAGTCATTACAGGTATGGTGAATGAAATTGGCAAGAAAGTGAATATAGCTTACGATAAAGAACAAAACCAATATTACCAAGTAGCTTATGAGGAGATTCCGGTGAGTTATCCTGGGACGGGAGATGCCTTTACCAGTGTACTTATTGGTGCTCTTTTAGGAGATTTTAACTTAGGGGATGCCATAAAGCGTGCGACTCAGTTTGTATTAACAGCTATTCAAACGACCTATGAACAAGGTACTGATGCTAGAGAGGGGATTTTACTAGAAAAGATACTTCCACAACTTTTGGGGAATTAGATAAGAGGCCTATAAAAAAGCAGTCACTTCATCCAGATGAATGATGTGACCCCAATAAGTTAGACTTTTTTGCGTAGTAGTTTTTAACTGCTACGCAATTATTTTATGCTGCCAAGAGACTGAGCCTATATTCTACAGGA
>NZ_PEDL01000033.1 GCF_002735925.1 Sporanaerobium hydrogeniformans
ATTGAAACTCAAAGGAATTGACGGGGACCCGCACAAGCGGTGGAGCATGTGGTTTAATTCGAAGCAACGCGAAGAACCTTACCTAAACTTGACATCCCGGAGACCGGAGCTTAATCGCTTCTTTCCTAGCTTGCTAGGACTACGGAGACAGGTGGTGCATGGTTGTCGTCAGCTCGTGTCGTGAGATGTTGGGTTAAGTCCCGCAACGAGCGCAACCCCTATCTTTAGTAGCCATCATTCAGTTGGGCACTCTAGAGAGACTGCCAAGGATAACTTGGAGGAAGGTGGGGATGACGTCAAATCATCATGCCCCTTATGTTTAGGGCTACACACGTGCTACAATGGGTGATACAAAGGGAAGCGAACTCGCGAGGGGAAGCAAATCTCATAAAATCACTCCCAGTTCGGATTGTAGTCTGCAACTCGACTACATGAAGTTGGAATCGCTAGTAATCGCGAATCAGAATGTCGCGGTGAATACGTTCCCGGGTCTTGTACACACCGCCCGTCACACCATGGAAGTTGGGGGGGCCCAACGCCGGTGACCCAACCGTAAGGAGGGAGCCGTCTAAGGCAAAACCAATGACTGGGGTGAAGTCGTAACAAGGTAGCCGTATCGGAAGGTGCGGCTGGATCACCTCCTTTCTAAGGAACTAACTGGAATGGTTACTATTTTGTTTTGAATGTTCATGGAAACTCCTGATACGTTTAGTATTGGGAGTTTTTTAATGCTTATAAACTAGAATTTAATTAGTGTTTACCATTAAGATGTTAAATAGTTATAAGAGGAATTTATTCGAATATTATTGAATAATAAATAATATTAAGATAAAATGTTATAATATAATAAGTAAAAAAGGGGATGATGTGATGCAATATTATTATGTACATAATGGAGTAGATGAAAACAATCAACATGAAGTACATAAAGAAGACCTGTAGTTAGGTTGATCTGACTACAGGTCTTCTTTTGAGTTTTTATAGATAAAGAATTAAAAAAATGTTAATACTTATACTTGAAATAATAAAAAAGCAGTGGACCGATATTAAAATTAATGATATACTAATAAAAGATAATAGTTAGATGAGGTGTATTATGAGTAGAATAGCTGTTTCATTTTTCGCAGGGGCAGGTGGTTTAGACATAGGAATGCATGAAGCAGGATTTGATGTTAAGCTAAGTGTAGAGATAGAGCCAAAATACTGTGAAACACTAAAGATAAATAATCCAAAATTTAATGTTATAAATGGAGATATCATGAGATACTCCAAGGATAGAATATATGTAGAAGCAGGATTAAAACAAGGACAGGATGTAGATTTAATGTTTGGAGGTAGTCCGTGTCAAAGTTTTAGTACGGCAGGAAAAAGACAAGCTTTTTCAGATGAAAGAGGACAAGCTATGTTGAAGTTTATAGAACTAGTTGAAGAAGTTAAGCCAAAAGCATTTTTACTAGAAAATGTAAAAGGATTGTTATCTGCACCAATAAAACACAGACCATTGAATGAAAGAGGAGAAGAATTTCCAGAACTTGAAGAGGACGAAAAGGCGGGGAGTGCATTAAAGTACCTCTTGAATCAAGTAAAAGATTATAATGTAGTGTATCAAATTATAAACTCAGCTGAATATGGAGTACCTCAAAAAAGAGAGAGAGTCATATTTGTAGGAATAAGAAAAGATTTAAATAAGGTATTTTCATTCCCAGAAAAAACACATGGAAATGAAACGGATAATCCATTTATAGCAGTAAGTGAAGTACTTAAGAAGTTAGAGGGTAGTAAACATACATTTGTCAAATACTCAGATGAAAGATTAAAGTATATGCAAATGATACCACAAGGTGGAGGAAATTGGAGAGATTTAAGCTCAGAAATAGTAGAACAAGCTATGGGAGGAGCATATAAATCAGGTGGTGGAAAAACTGGTTATTACAGAAGGATTAAGGCAAATGAGCCTAGTCCAACATTACTAACATCACCTATTCAAAAAAGTACCAATATAGGGCATCCATTTGAAGATAGACCATTAAGTATTGAAGAATACTTAGAAATACAAGGATTTCCAACAGGATATAGAGTTAATGGGACAGTAAATGATCAATACACTCAAATAGGAAATGCTGTACCAGTACAAGTAGCTAAAATTTTAGGTGAAAAATTAATAAAAATATTAGAGGGATAGAAAAGTACAATTTCTATCCTTTTCGCATGGAATTAATAAAAGATTCATGTATAATAAGACTATAGACCAATTATGAGAGATAGGTTGTGATAGTCGTGAATCATGAGACAAAAGTAAAGATTGAAGACCACCTAAATATGGTGATGGAAAGAATACTTTACAAGCGTACAGTTCAAGAACCTTTCAATGAGGAAGAAATAAAGAGAAATAATCCATTTGGTTACAGATTAGTTCCTTTAGAGGTGTGGAAAGGGTCTAAATTTGAACGCTCTTTTGTAACATCATTAGGACAAGGGATATTTGAACAAATTGCCAAGATTATTGCTGAAGGAACAGGAGCAGAAGCTATCAATCAGCATACAAGGACAGTTAGGTTAAATACGTGGCAGGTAGAGTATATTGATAGTGTGTTAGAAAAGCAGAGAAATAATAAAGGTAAAAATCAAAATACAATACTTAAGAGTATAAAGGAAGAAGTAGAAAAGCTTAGAGATTTAGATACAGATAGATATCAGGAAGTGAATGTTCTAGCAGACCTATGGATAAAACGGGTTGATGGGTCAGAGGAATTCTATTCTTTAAAAACAGTCAAACCTAATTTAGATCAAACAGAAAAAGCAAAAAGGGAAATGCTTAGATTAATGGCAGCAGAAGATGTTAAAGCGTTCTTCGCATTACCATATAATCCAGCAGGTGAAGGAGAAATTTATAAAAATATACATAGCATACCATATAAGTTGTTTGATATGGATAATGATGAATTTGTATTACTTGGCAAAGCTTTTTGGAATCAAATAGGACAAGATGATAATACATATGATGAGTTATTAAATATTTTCAATAAGGTAGGAAAAGTATACACAGAAAAAATAAGAATGCATTATTTTGGTATAGTACCCAGTAATAATGTGATGGATATTATTGCTGAATCACCTGAAAAATGGGACTAAAAAAGAGTACATATACATTATAAACAAGAATAACCTTTAGAAACAGGATAGCTTTTAAAGGTTATTTTTATGCTCAAAAATAACCTTAGAATTTTACAAGAAAGAAAGCAGAGAATACTTTAATTTGAACTAGTTATAATTGAAACCATTATCCTAAAGGGAGATATAAACCATTGAAAATCAAAGGATAGAGACTAATGCACTTAATAAAGTCTACAAGCAAATGTTAACGGTATTAGAGTTTGAAGATATACTCATATTACATCAAACATACAAAGGATTACAGATAACATTTCTAAAATGATTATACTCTAAGCAATACTACCAAGGGATGGTCAAAAAAGAGTACGATGGTAAAAATTTAAAAGAATTAAGTAGAAGGATTTAGAGAGAATCAGTTAAAGGAATTGAATCAGCATATAAAGCAACATATTTTAGATGGGCTTTCAACTAGGTTCTTTTTATAAAGGCAGATGGACTAATAGAGTTTTATGATTGGTACAAGAAAAATTATATAAAGATATAAAAATACAGAGATAAATTTTACGAAAGCTTTTATAAAGTATTTACTACTTGTGAAAAAGTAGTAGAATGGAAACATTGGAAATCAGTAATCGAAGATATGGAAGAGTATTTTGAATTTACAAAATATATAGACCCAACAAAAGTTAAAAATGACATAATAAAAGAGTAAGTCATTTTAAGTAGTTTTAATTGGTTTCTACTACTACGACGTCAAATCGTCGTCAAAGCCTAAGAATAAGATAATCTATTTAAAAATCAAAAGACTATAGCCATTGATAATCAACGAGTATGGACTTGACTAAATAAAATCTACATGACAATTCAGTAGATTTCCTAAACCGTGCGTCGTAGGTCGTGTTCTTTAGGTACAAAGAAATGAGATCCGTAAGTTACTGACTATCAATTATTTGCGAGTCCCTTGTATTGTAAGAAAATAATGAGCATTTTCAAGTGGTGTTAGGTAAATTGGATTAACCGTTGCCATTATGACGTCGTGAGGTCAACATGAACGGCGGTCTGATGCAAAAAAAGTATACATTGTGCTAAAAATGATTTTATGAGATGATTGAAAAGAATATAATATATATTTAGATATGAATAGGGGAAGGAGGATATTATGATGAGAAATTTTAAAAATACATACTATTTATGGAGGTATTTATCTCTATAATTTATGGAGGCTAAAATGCTTAAAAAAGAAATTAGAATTAATCATATACCTGCAATTTTGTGGGGAGAAGATAGTGAAAGGTTATTTATAGCTGTACATGGTAATATGTCATCAAAATCGGATATTCCTATTTCTATTCTTGCGGAAGAAGTAGTACCGCTAGGGTATCAAGTTTTGAGTTTTGATTTACCAGAGCATGGAGATAGAAAAAATGAGTCCACACTTTGCAAAGTTGAAACGTGTATTCAGGAACTGGCGAAAATAATGGATTTCGGATCGGCAAGGGCAAAATATATATCGCTATTTGCATGCAGTATGGGAGTATATTTTAGTTTACTTGCATATAAAGATAGTTGCTTGGAACAAAGCTTATTTCTTTCACCAGTTGTAAATATGGAACGTATTATTAATAACATGATGACTTGGTTTAATATAACAGAGGAGCAATTAAAACGAGAAGAAGAAATTCTTACACCGATAGGGCAAATGCTATATTGGGATTATTATAGGTATGTAAAAGAAAATCCTATTCTTTGTTGGAGTAGTCCTACATCAATTATCTATGGCGAAAAAGATGAGCTTTGTGAATTTGAGGTTATAACTGACTTTGTAAAAAATTTTGGCTGTGAGTTAGAAGTTGTTTATGGTGCACAGCATTACTTTCATACTTCTGAGCAACTTATATACTATAGACAGTGGCTCAAAAAACATTTAATATTGAATAATTAAAAAGGTATGGGGATATAGTGTATAAAAAAATAAGAGATTCTATAAATTGAAAGTGATGTTCCCTTTGATATTGTACTTTATACAAATAATGAAGGCATACCTTATTATTAAAGGATATGTTGTTAAATACTAACAGGCTATATCCATTGATAATCAAATGAAACTCATAAGTTATTAACTATTAATGACTTATGAGTTTTTGCTATTTGTAAGAAGATACTAAGTATTTTAAGCAGTGGTAACTAGGTGAATTACTCGCCTCAATAGCATCAGGTCGACGAGAAAGTTTGTCTAAGGTATAGTATAAAAAATGAACTTTTTAATAGATTCTATACTCTTATAAGGGGAAAGAGGTGGCAAGGTGGAGATCATACGGTTAGTAAAGCAAGCTAAACAAGGAGATAAAGAAGCATTGATTGAACTTGTTATGTCTCAGAAAGAGGCCTATTATAAATTGGCATATGTATTAATGAGGGATAAAGAAGAAGCTTTGGATAGCTTACAGGATATGATTGTGCTTCTATATGATAATATAAAAAAGCTAAAAAAGGAGGAAGCCTTTTATAGTTGGAGTAAGACGATTTTGATGAATCGATGCAAGAAGAAGCTAAAGGATAAAAGAAAGTTTATTTCATTAGAAGCTATAAGAGAGCAAGGCAATTGGCAAAGAGACTTTAATACAGGTAGGGAAGGAAGCGTGCTTCAGAAAGAGGAAGAGCTACTTTTAGAGGAAGCCTTATCTCAGCTAAAAAGTAAACATCAAGAAGTGATAAGGCTCAGGTATTTTCTTGATCTTGACTATGAGACGATGAGTACTTTGTTAGGGATTCCTTTGGGGACGGTAAAATCACGGTTAGCTATAGGGCTTAAGGTATTACAAAAAATTATAGGAGGTGAGAATGATGAAAAAGGTTGAAGCATTACTTAAGGAAAAAAGCAAAAAATATGAGACATTAGAAGTACCTGATGAATTAGAAGAGAGCTTAAGGGCTGCCCTTCATAGAGAGCCTAAAGAGCATTCTTTAAAATCAAGAAAATGGCTTCCTGCTGTGGCTATGTGGAGCATAGCAATTTTACTAATAGGAGGAAATTTTTCTACCTTTGCTTATTATGGTAAGCGGCTTATGGGCTATGATACTGTTATGAATGGTCAGCTTCAAGAGCTAAATGATTTAGGGAAAGGCCAAATCATTGATAAAAGTCATACTTTTTCTAATGGGGTAACGGTTACTCTAGATGGTATTATGCTAGATGATACACAGCTTTTAACCTTTTATACGATTTATTCGCCTATGGGAGATGTAGATGATTTACACATTGGTCACGAAATAAAGGGCCTTTTTAAAACCTATCGCCAATATAGAGGTCAAGGAGAGTGTGATGAAGCAAGACAAAAAATGAAATGGATGATGGCCTTTGATGCCATAGACTTTTATGAGAAGGATTTGTCATTTAGGATAAGCTTAGGTATAAATGGTTTTTTAGAGGAGGGAAGTATCAAATTTACTCTAGAGCGAGAGAAGGCAATGGGACATCTACTTAAGCAGCCGATCAATCAAAAATTTCAAATGGAAGACACAAGTTTAAAAATAAATGATTTAGTAGCTGCGCCTACACGAACGATTGTAACGGGAACCTTGCAGGATTCTCTAGATCTCCTTAAGAAACGTAGCATGAAGGAAGGCTTTAGGCCGATAGAAGTGAGTTTAGCAGTGAAAGCAAATGGTGAATTATTAGAAGAGCAAGGAGGAAATATAAGTACTAATTTAGAAGGGACAAAGTTTAGGAAGGAGTTTGCTGCGTTACCTCAGCCTTTAATTTCACTTGAACTTATAGTAGAGAGCTTTACTATCCAAAAAAATGTAGAGGAAATCCTTCAACTAGAAAAAAGTGGGCCTTGGGAGATGATGATAGAGGGGCAAAAAGTGGTTATTGATAAAGTGGAAAGTAAAGATAATGATACATTAATTACTTTAACTACTAAGGATAGTGTATTACTTTCACAGGTTTATCTTGAAGTAGATGGCAAGAAGGTTGAACTAGAAAGAACAGATGAAAGTGAACTTCTTAAAACAGAAGAGGGTATTTTTCATACACGCGTCTTAAAATTTCCAGCTGTAGGTGAGAAGCTAAATTTGATCGTACAAAAGATAAATTATCCCGAAATCTATAATCAAACAGTTACTATCCTTATTAAATAATAAAGAATAGCAAAATAGTTCTCACAAAGCACTTTAGAAAGAGTGATTAAGTGAGAACTATTTTTTGAATATTTAACATTATCATTATTGACAAATAATAAAAAGCGTAATATATTACCTATATAGGTAATATATTACGCTTTTTAAGTAAGGGTATAAGGTATAGCTAAAGAAAGGAAAAAGTAGGGATATAAAACCTACCTAAAGAGGAGTATGGCAAATCGACTTTTAAAACATATGACAGGGGCTATAGAACCCATTCATTTTATTTTTGGGACACTACAAATATTGGCAAACCGTATACAAGTAGTGGCGGATAGGCATAAGGCAGAGGTAAGTCTTAAGCAATTTTTGCTTTTAATGATTATCATTCAGTTTAGAGAGGATTACCCTACCTTGTCTGAGCTTGCAGAAGAGATGGGGACTTCGCGGCAAAACATTAAGCAGCTAGCACTTAAGCTTCAGGCAAAAGAACTTATTACTATTGAAAAGGATGAAAGGGATACGCGAGCAGTGAGGTTAAAGCCCAGTCCAGGTGCAACAGAGATATTTAAGGAGGAAAAAGCTTATCAAGACCTCTTTATAGAAAGGTTGTATGAGGGGTTAAGTGAGGAAGAAATTAAGTGCCTTGCTAAAGGGCTTTATAAGATGCTTGTTAATATTAGTCACATGGATGACTTAAAATAGGAGGGAAAGAAATGAAAACGCTAGTTGTTTATAGTTCAAAGTATGGTGCGACTAAAAAATGTGCTCAGATGATTGCAACAGAGCTTCAGGGCGAAGTAGAGCTTATTAATTTATTAGAAAAAAAGCCTAAGGAGCTTGTAAAATTTGATCAAGTCATTATAGGTGCATCTATTTATGTAGGTAGTGTGAGTAAGGTGGTTAAAAGCTTTTATGAGGAAAATAAAGAATTCCTTGCAACAAAGAGGCTGGGACTTTTTCTAAGCTGTATGGAAGGGTCAAAAATAGAGGAATATATCAAGCTAAACTTTGGAGAAAAAGAGATAAAAAGCCTAGTAAAGCAGATTGCATGTGGTGGTATTTTAGATTTTGGAAAGATGAATTTTTTTGAAAGAACTATTTGTAAAATGATTTATAAAAATAAAGAAGGCCAAAACCAGGAAGCTCAGAAAATAACAAAAAAGACGGTGCTTGATTGCCTAGATGAAAAAGCAATAAAAGAATTTGCAAAGACCATGAATCAGTTTTAATTAAAAGGTGAGTAGGGGAGTGAGAGGAAATGTTAAATATTATCATGGACGGTACAAAAGGGGAGAATAGTTTAGAGGCAGCCTTTAAAGAAATAGCTAGTGAGTGCAAAGAGGAATTAGCCTACTTTAAATTGGAGGATTTTCACATTACACCTTGTAGGAACTGTGGGGGATGTTCTTATAAAACACCAGGAAGGTGTGTATTTAAGGATGATACACCTCAGCTTATAGAGGTAGTAAGGCAGGCTAGAAGGTGTGTTTGGATTACACCTATTACTTTGGGAGGGTATAATTCCATCACTAAAAGACTAGTGGATAAAATGGTACTTATTGGTGTACCTACTATGATTGTTTACAAAGGGAGATTACAGCATCCCAATAGTATAAAAGAGGTAAGTGATGGAACCTATATAGGGGTAGGAATAGTAAACAAAGATACTACAGAAAAAGAAAAAGAAAGCTTTAAATTTTTAATTAAGGAAAATGGACTCATTACTTGTACAACAGGTTATCCGCTTTTAGTAGAAGGTATAGAAGACAAAGAAAAAGCTAAAAAAGTCCTTTTAGAAGCTTTAACGATAGGGGGAGAAAAGTAATGAAAAAAATTTTGTTATTAAATGGAGGTACACGAAAGACAGGTTCTTCGAGTATGTTTTTAACCGAGCTAAAGCAAATAATGGAGGGTAAAAAGCATCAAGTTAACATCCTGCATGTGATAGATGAATTAGATGGGAAATTAACACTAGAAGCTTTAGTTGAGGCAATTGAGGAGAGTGACCTAATAGGGATAAGCTGTAGCTGCTTTGTAAATACCCTGGCCTCTCCTACTATAGAATGTTTAGAAAAGCTTCTAGAAGTAGAAGAAGGGGTTTTTAAAAATAAACAGATTTTCGTTATTGCCCATGGTGGAATGCCTTATTTGGATGTGCATGAGCATATCGTAAAGGTAATAGATTGCTTTGCAGAGAAGAAGAAAATGATCTTTTTAGGAGGGCTTATTTGTGGGCTAACTCCGCTTATAAATGGTAAGCCCTTAGATGAAGGAAACTTTGTAAGTAAACGGATTAAGAAAGCTTTTATGCAATTAAGTGAAGAAGTTTTATCAGGCAAGAGTATTTCAAAGGCCACTCAAAAGCAAATCTTTTTTAAAATACCTTATCTTGCTCAATATCCCTTAGCTACATTTTTAACCCATACATGTATCAAAGACCGATTAGCACATGGGATAAATTTAAAAGACATTTATAAGAATATTTAAAAGAAGTATAAAATAAAAGGTGTTTAGGATAAAATTTCCTAAACATCTTTTTTGCTCTTACAAGTCATAAAGTATGCCTAAATACCAAGGGGATTACATAAGGCAAAATAAACAAATTGATGAAACTTTAAAAAAATTACTTACGTAAACTTAAGATAACTGGTAAAATTTAAAGAGAGAGTAACGGATTAATAAATAGGCAAAGGAGAAGAGAATATGTTTCAAGCGGGAGAGTATATAATCTATGGAAGTAGTGGTGTTTGTAGGATTGAGGTTATTGGAAGACTAGATGCAGCAGGTATGCCTAATGATAGAGATTATTATACTTTAAGGCCTTGTTACATGCAGGGGAGCACAGTCTTTACCCCAATAGATAATCAAAAAATCATTATGCGCCCAATTATGTCAAAAGAAGAAGCACTAAAACTCATTGATGAAATGAAAGAGATTGAGTGCTTATGGATTACTGATGAAAAAAGAAGAGAGATAGAGTATAAAGAGGCATTACGCAAATGTGATGGTAGGGAATTGGTAAAAATTATTAAAACCATTTATATGCGAAAACAATCACGTTTAGCAGCAGGGAAAAAAGTAACAGCAAGTGATGAAAAATATTTTAATTTAGCAGAGGAGCAGTTGTATGGAGAAATAGCCATCTCACTAGCTATGGATAAAGAAGCTGTCAAAGAATTTGTAATTAGACGTGTGAAGCAACTTGAACAGTTATAGAATAGATTTGATAAGGCAGTGTTTAATTTAGTATTTCAGTAAGAGCTTCGTAAGCAATAGTAATGGCTTCATCCAGTTCGTCTTCTGTAATGGTAAGAGGTGGATTAAAATAAATAATATTTCCTAGGGGTCTTAATAAGAGCCCTTTTTTTAGTGCTTTTTTATAAATTTGATAACCAATACGCTCTGTAGAGGCAAAGTCTTCCTTAGTGGTTTTATTTTGTACGAGTTCGAGTGCGTGAATAAGACCGATATGACGAATTTCACCGACATAAGGGTGATTACCAAAGGTTTCAGTAAGCTTTGTAGTTAGATAGGCTGCACGTACATTAGCTTTTTCAAGGATTTGCTCTTCTTTCAAGATAGTTTGAACTGCAAGTGCAGCAGCACACCCTAATGGATTACCACTATAGGTATGACTATGCATAAAGGCTTTTCCTTCATTATAATCTGCATAGAAGGCATCATAGATTTTATCTGTTGTAATAGTGATGGCCATAGGCATATAACCACCTGTTAACCCTTTGGAGACACACATAATATCTGGGCTTACCCCTGTGTGGTCAAAAGCAAACATCTTACCTGTTCGTCCAAAGCCAGTAGCAATCTCATCAGCAATAAGAAGCACATCATAAGCATCACAAATTGCACGAAGCTTAGTAAGATAGAGTGGAGGGTATATACGCATGCCTGCACTACCCTGAAGAAGAGGTTCTACAATCATAGCACAGGTTTCAGCCCCATATTTAGCAAAGGCTCTTTCGGCATGCTCGAAGCAGGCAACATCACAGTTATCCCTACATTTACCATAAGGGCAACGGTAGCAATCTGGTGCTTCGATACGAATGGCATCCATCAGCATAGGCTTATAAATTTTGGCGTAAAGGTCCATGGTCCCTACTGATAAGGCACCAATGGTTTCACCATGATAACCTTCTGAGAGGCACATAAAGCGTGTCTTTTTTGTATTACCTACTTGATAGTGATATTGAAAACTCATTTTTAAAGCGCATTCTACAGAAGCCGAGCCATTATCCGAGAAATTAAATTTCGTAAGTCCATTTGGAATGATTTGACTTAAGGCTTCGCAAAGTCGAATAGCAGGTTCATGAGAGAAATTAGCAAAGATAACATGCTCTAGTTGGTCAAGCTGAGCTTTAATGGCAGCATTAATTTGAGGATGGCAATGACCGAGTAAGTTGCACCACCAAGAGCTAACGATATCTATGTAGCGTTTGTTATTGATGTCATAAAGGTAAACCCCCTTAGCATGGTCAATGATAATAGGTTTTAACTCCTCATAGTCCTTCATCTGAGAGCAAGGGTGCCAAATATATTTCAAATCCTTTTCAATAAGATTCATAATAGTTCTCCTTTAAATAATTAACTGTAGGGGTGGATTCTATATCCACCCGATACAACATTTATTTGTAAAATAGCATCTATATTTTAATAAGGCATGATAAGGGTAATATAGATGGCGGGACGATATGGAATCGCCCCGTACGGAGTGGGTGGGGTTAGATGTAGAGGTTTTGGAGGGTAGGAAGATCTATTGCTAATTCGTTGGCGTCAGGTGCAAGTGTACCTACTACAGGAATACCCGTAAGTTGAGGCAACATCTTTAAGTTATCTTCTTCCATCCTGCTTCCCATGTAATAGTTGAGTAAAATACCTTGAATGGGGATATGGCGATTTTTTAAGTACTCTACGGTAAGGGTAGTAGCGTTAAGAGTACCTAATCCAGCGTGAGCGACTAAGAGTGTAGGGAGGTTGAAGGCTTGAATTAAATCTTCAAGGAGGATTTGCTGCACTTGATCGTAACGAATAGGACAGACAATGCCGCCACTTCCTTCCACAGTTAAAAAGTCATAAGTTTCACATGCCTTTTGATAATCAGCTAAAACCTTTTCAAACTGGATGGGTTTTCCTTCAAGCTGCGCGGCTAAATGGGGAGAGACAGGGGTTTTGTAGCTATAAGACACCATACTTTCCAAAGGAGAAGAAAGTTTGGCAATCTTTTTGACATAAGCGGCATCACCTGGAATAAGACCTTCTGTTGTTTCTTCTGCCCCGCTTAAGGCAGCTTTATAATAGCCCGCATGAAAACCTGCCTCTTTGAGTTTTTTAATAATAAGTGCAGTGACAAAGGTTTTACCCACATCTGTTCCTGTTCCAATGATAAAGAGTCCTTTACTCATTCCATAGCACCACCTTATAACCAAGTTCTTTAAGAAGTCTCATATCTTGTTCAATAGTAATACCTGCGGTAGTAAGCATATCACCTGAAATGGCTGCATTGGCACCCGATAAGAAGCAGGCTTTCCCCTTATCTTCAAGTAGGCCACGACCACCTGCTAATCGGATAGAAGCATTAGGTACAAGGAAACGGAAGAGAGCTACAATACGGCACATATCTTCGTTTGTGAGACGAGGAAGATGCTCGAAGGGAGTACCAGCAATAGCATTTAACATGTTAACGGGAATAGAGCGGATACCGAGTTCGCGAATCGTTAGTACCATATCAATGCGATCCTCCATTGTTTCACCAAGCCCCATAATCCCGCCGCTACAGACATTTAATCCAGCACGTTGAGCTTCATGAATGGCTTTGATTTTATCTTCAAAGGTATGTGTTGTACAAACTTTTGAAAAATAGCGTTTAGAGGTTTCAAGATTATTGTGAATACGGGTAATACCAGCAGCTTTTATTTTACGAAATTGCTCTTCGTCTAAGAGGCCAAGAGAAGCACAGAGGTTTATTTTACTTTCCTTTTTTATAGCAAGGGCAGCTTCGCACACATGATCTACTTCTGTATTACTCAATTTCTTCCCAGAAGTGACTATAGAATAGCGAAGGACACCACGTTCATCATTGTACTTAGCGTGCTCTACAATGGTTTCTTGACTAAGTAAAGGGTATTCTTCAAGGGTTGTAGGATAGAAAGCAGATTGGGCACAAAACTTACAGTTTTCAGAGCATTTACCACTTTTTCCATTAATAATGGTACAGATATCAAAAGCATTTCCGCAAAAATGGAGACGTATTTCATTTGCTGCTGTGCAAAGTTCTTTAAGAGGGGCAGTAGAAAGTTCGAGTGCTTCTTTTTTTGTAAGCAGATAACCGTTTTTAATTTGTTCTTTTAAAATGCAAATAGGATTCATAGCAAGTTTTCCTTATCTTTAGGTTATTGAAGTGATTTTTTGTTAAGTAGTGGAATGAGTTTTTGTCCTAATAGGCTACTTATAAAGCAAAGTAACATATCACCAGGAACAGCTAAAATAAAACAGTATAGAAAAAGTGACCATAGGCTGATGTTTGTACCTAAATAGAAGTTTTTGATTAGGTAGAAATAGATTAGCCCAAAAAGATAGACGATGAAAAGACCAGTAAAGCTAGCCCCTAAAAGGCGTTTGAAAGAAGGGTTAGGAACGGCTCTAGCTATTTTTCCGGTTATATAAGTACCTACAAGAAAACCAATAATATAGCCAAAAGTAGGTTTAAAAATATAACTCAGACCACCTCCTTCAGTGAAAACAGGAATACCTATAAGTCCTAATAAAATGTAGACAAGAACACTTATACTACCTAGCTTAGGTCCTAAGAGGATACCTGCTAATGTAGTGAATAAAAATTGGAGAGTAAAAGGGACGAACGGGATAGGGACTTTGATAAAGGTACCTATGATAATGAGTGTAGTAAATAAAGCACATAAAATCATAGGATAGGTTTTTGAGTGTGCGTTTTGCATAAATATTCTCCTTAATAAGATTTATTTTAAATTTAAGTACAGTATAAAATGCAAGAGACTTAATTGTCAACATTATAAAATAATTTAGTTTACAATTAAACTATAAAAATATAACCCATTTATTTGAAGTAAGAATTCATATAAAGTCATAGCAGGGTATGTTTTCTTGGGGTAAGATAGAGTGAGGAGAAAGAGTGGAAGGAGTAATCAAATGACATTACAACAATTAAGATATACCATTACCATCGCTGATAGTGGTTCTATGAATGAAGCAGCTAAAAGACTTTTTATATCTCAGCCAAGTCTATCTGGTGCAATTAAAGAATTAGAGGAAGAAATGGGAATAGAAATATTTAGTCGTTCCAATAGAGGGATTATTATTACGCCACAGGGGCAGGAGTTTTTAGGATATGCAAGGCAAGTGGTAGAGCAAGCTCATTTATTAGAGGATCGTTTTTTAGATAAAAAGGTAAAAAAGAAATTTAGTGTTTCTTCTCAGCACTATACTTTTACGGTTAAAGCCTTTGTTGAACTGGTGAAACAGGTAGGGATGGAAGAGTATGAGTTTGGTATGTATGAGACGAAGACCTATGAAATTATTGAAGCGGTAAAAAGTTTTAAAAGTGATATTGGCGTATTATATGTCAATGCGTTTAATGAGCAGGTTATTACTAAAATTTTAAGAGATAATAGTCTAGAGTTTATTGAGCTGTTTCCTTGTAAGACGTATGTTTATCTTTGGGGGGGACATCCTTTAGGAGAGCAGGAGATTATCTCTATGAAGGAGCTAGAGGAATATCCTTGCCTTGCTTTTGACCAAGGGAACAATAATTCCTTTTATCTTGCAGAAGAAGTTTTGAGTACCTATGACTATAAACGTATTATTAAGGCAAATGATCGAGCGACAGTACTCAATTTAATGATTGGATTAAATGGGTATACACTTTGCTCAGGCATTATTTGTGAGGAACTAAATGGCTACGAATATAAAGCTATTCCTCTTAAGGAAAGCGAGATTATGCGTATAGGCTATATTAAGAGAAAGGGTGAGACACCAAGCAAATTAGCACAGCTTTATATTGAAGAACTTCGTAAATATCAGGCGAATGTGTTATAAGTTTTGCCTATAACAGGCTGTATGTTTTTAGTATTAACACCTTAAAAAGAAGTTTGCTATAATAAGACCAAGTAAAGTTACCTAATGAGTGGATTAAAAACGAGGATGAAGAAAGGAGAAAGCAATGCGTAATCAGTTTACTTTAACCAATAGGAAGATGCAAAAAATGATGCAAAGAAATAAAGTGATGATGAACTGTGATTTCATGTGTATGTGTGAGATGATGGCTGATAAAGTGCGCATTGTTGTCTGAATTTTCTTTATAAAGAGAGATAACAGGTGCACATAGGATGCACCTGTTTTTTTGCGCCTAAAATTAAGAAGACATCAGAAGATAAGGAGGGAGAAAGGTGATTCGATTTGAAAATGTAAAGGTAATCTTTCAGCAAAAACAGCAAGAACTTGTAGCAGTAAATAATGTATCCTTTCATATAAAGCAAGGAGAAATATATGGCATTGTAGGTGGAAGCGGGGCAGGAAAAAGTACATTAGTTCGCACGATTAATGGGCTGCAAAAGCCTACTAGTGGACGAATTTTCATAGAAGGAGAGGATATTACAGCTTTTGGAAGAAAGGAAATTAGAGAACTTCGTAAGAAGGTAGGGATGATTTTCCAACACTTTAACCTGATTTCTAGAAAGACAGTTGGACAGAATATAGAATTTGCTTTAAAGGTACACAACATTTCTAAAAAGGAAAGGCAAATCAAAGTTAAAGAACTACTTGAACTTGTAGGATTGGAGGATAAAGAACATGTTTATCCTGCTAGTTTAAGTGGAGGACAGAAGCAGAGAGTGGGCATAGCAAGGGCATTGGCAGCTGAGCCCAAAATCCTACTTTGTGATGAAGCAACTTCTGCACTCGATGTGCAAACAACTGAGGAAATTGTGGATATTTTACGAGATATCAATACCAAGTTGGGGATTACTATTGTGTTTATTACCCATCAAATGGAGGTAGCTAAAAAGCTTTTTACCAAGGTGGCTGTTATGAATAAAGGAGAAATCATTGAAGAGAACAGTACGTATGAAATTTTTGCCAACCCTATTCATGCGCACACAAAAGAACTGGTTAAGAATGATATTGTTATCCCGCAAGAGATTGCAAGAAAAACCAGAGGGGATATTCTAAAACTCATTTATAGAGGAGATAAAAGTATAGAACCCATTATCGCCTATACCAATAAAAAGTATGATGTGATTCTCAATATTCTTCATGGGAGAATCGAGTACATTCAGCAAAAGCCTATCGGAACGCTAGTCGTAAGTATTGAAGGGAAGATGATTGAAGTGCAAAGGGCGCTAACCTATATAAGAGCAAGTATAGAAGAAGTGCAGGTTGTGAAGGAGAGTGAAGCAGTATGAAAACGAGCGAAATAGTAGAGTTATTATGGCAGGCAACAAAGCAGACATTAACCATGGTGAGCATATCTATTAGCTTAGCGGTCCTATTGGGCATACTTTTGGGATTGGTATTGTATATAACAGCCACACCCCTTTTATATCAAAATAAATGGATTAATGGACTAGCGGGCTTTATAATCAATGTCATTCGCTCCATACCGTTTATCATATTACTAGTCCTTCTTATGCCAGTGACAAGTGCTATTGTAGGGACAGTTATAGGACCTAAGGCAGTAACAGTTCCTCTTACAGTAGCAGCAACGACCTTTTTAGCAAGACTTGTTGAAGGCGCATTATCAGAAGTGGACAAGGGGATTATAGAAGCTTCTTTAGCTATGGGAGCTAACTTTAAACAAATTATATGGGAAGTACTTCTAGTAGAAGCATTACCTGGTATTATAAGGGCTATTACAGTAACGCTTATAAGTATCATCGGTTTTTCAGCAATGGCTGGGACTGTTGGGGGTGGTGGGATAGGAGACCTTGCTATACGCTACGGCTATCAGCGCTATCAAACAGATATCCTTTTTGTAACAGTAGTATTTCTTGTGATTGTAGTACAGATGATCCAAGTGATTGGCGAGAAAATCGCTGTTTATTTAACTAAAAAGTAAACTTTCAAATAATAAAATCTAAAAATAAAAAAGAAAAGGGGATTTACCATGATTAAAAAATTAGTTTATACATTAAGTGTGCTTACATTAGGAGCAAGTTTATTAACAGGATGTGCTACTACAAAGAATAAAGAAACAGAGGACATACAAAAGAAAGAAATTAAATTCGGAGCATGTGCAGGGCCTTATGGCGATATGATTAAATACACTATTGCACCAGGACTTGAAGAAAAAGGGTATACCGTTTCTATCATAGAGTTTAGTGATTATGTACAACCGAATTTAGCTCTAGATAAAGGGGAAATTGATGCTAATCTTTTTCAGCACCAAGTCTACTTTGATAACTTTACAAAGGAACATAATCTAAGCCTTGTTTCACTAACAAATGTTCCTACAGCAGGTCTTGGCTTTTATTCTAATAAGTATAAAAGCTTAGAAGAAATTGAAGAAGGTAGTACCTTAACTGTACCCAATGATGTGACCAATTTAAGACGTTCATTAAAAGAAGCTCAAAATGCAGGACTACTTACTATTGATGAAAGTGTCGATCCAACGACCTTTACAGAAAAGAACATAATAGATAATCCTTTGAATTTAGTGATTACACCTGTTGAAGCACCTCAACTTGCAAGAAGTTTAGAGAGTGCAGAGTTAGCTGCTGTACCAGGTAACTATGCTATTGCAGCTGGATTGGATCTAAGCACTGCTCTTTATACGGAAAAGTTAGCAGAAGAAATGAAAAATGTTGTAGCAGTAAGAGCAAGTGATATTGACCAGCCATTTGTGAAGGATATTGAGGAAGTCCTTCAATCTGAAGGCTTCAAAAAAGCTATTGAAAATAGTGATTACTACTTTAGCTCTTTCCAAAAACCTGAATGGTATATTACTAAATGGGGTAAGTAAAGGAGGAGAAGGGATGAAAGCTGAGTTACTAGAAATTATTGGAGATGATAAAAGAGTATGGGTAGATTTTATTGATGAAAAATATTATTCAGATCAACTGGGGCGTATTAAAGTAAAGCCTGGTGCAGTAGTACTTCCTTTAAAAACAAAGGAAGTGGCTAGTGTAGTAAAATTTGCCAATGAAAACAGTATCCCTATTATTCCTAGGGGAGCGAATACAGGTCTTACCGGTGCAACAATACCAGTAGAAGGAAGTATTATCATAGACTTATCAGCACTTAACCATATAGAGGCATTTGATGAAGAAACACTAACAGTAACGGTGCAGCCTGGTGTACCTCTTGAAGAGATACAGGCTTTTGTGGAAACGAAAGGTTATTTTTATCCACCTGATCCAGGTGAAAAGAAGGCAACCATTGGGGGAAATATTAGTACCAATGCGGGAGGAATGAGAGCAGTTAAGTATGGTGTGACGAGAGATTATGTAAGAAGTTTAGAAGTGGTATTAGCGAGTGGGAAAATAGTAGAGGTAGGAGCTGAAACGATCAAGAATAGTTCGGGCCTCGATCTTAAAAACCTCATTATAGGTTCAGAAGGAACACTAGGGATTGTGACAAAGGCAAAGCTTAAAGTGCTTCCTAAACCAGCCTATACCATGAGTGCATTAGCTCCCTTTGAGACTCTAGAGGAAGGTATTGATACAGTTCTTGAGATATTAAGAGCAAATGTGGATGTTACAGCTATTGAATTTTTAGAAAAGGAAGCGATAGCCCTTTCTGAAAAATATTTAGGATTAGTATTTCCTACCCATAAGGGAAATGCTTATCTCTTATTTACCTTTGATGGTGAAAGCATGGAGAACATCCGTGCCTATTCAGATAAAGTAAAGGATATTTGTAGGACATATGGAGCTTTAGATTTTATAAACCTAGAAGATGAAGAGGCTTTGCAAAGGACTTGGCAGATAAGGGGTGCTATTGTATCAGCAGTAGAAAGTACCAGTGAGCAAGAGCCTATCGATATTGTTGTACCCATCCATAGGAGTGCAGAGTTTGTAAAGTATACCAAACAAGTATCCCAAAAATATGATATAGCAGTGCAAAGCTTTGGGCATGCTGGAGATGGTAATGTACATCTGTGCATTATAAGAGGTGACTTGGAGGAGGAAGAGTGGAAGAACCGTCTTGATCAAATATTAGAGGATCTCTATAAGAAGGCACATGAACTTAAAGGGCTTCCATCAGGAGAACATGGGATAGGACAGACCAAAAGACCCTATTATCTTAAGTATGCAGATGAAACTCAAATTGCACTTATGAGAGGGATTAAGGCAGTATTTGATCCTAAAGGAATTTTAAACCCACAGAAAGTTTATTAATACTGTATTTTATATACTTAAATTTCAGTTTGTTGGGGTGCTCTTAGAGATTTAAAAGTCAAAAAAAGAAGAGGTGTAGGCGCGGCCGCAAGAAAGAAGGCTTTTCTCCGGTTTCTGGGTCCTCGCCTTGGCAAACTCTAGGTTCAGTCCTGTAGACTAACGGTCCTACCTATCGCAAGAAGAACGCTTGCGATAACGTCCCTAAAGGCAGCCTACAGGCCTTCACCAAGACTTTGCGAAAGTCTGTGGAGGAAACCTGCGAAAAGCCTTCTTTCTTGCTCTGCACTGTA
>NZ_PEDL01000034.1 GCF_002735925.1 Sporanaerobium hydrogeniformans
GTATTAGCGTTCGTTTCCGAACGTTATCCCCCTCTATAGGGCAGGTTACCCACGCGTTACTCACCCGTCCGCCACTAAGCTTTGGGAGCAAGCTCCCTTGGCTTCGTTCGACTTGCATGTGTTAAGCACGCCGCCAGCGTTCATCCTGAGCCAGGATCAAACTCTCATAAAAAAGTTTGTCCATGCAACCTAAGTTGCTGACTTATTACTTAGTACTTTATAGTACTCACTGAACTTACAAGTAAGTTCATGAATCGACTGGTTTTATGGTTACTATTTTGTTTTCAATGTTCATTGTCATTTGTCTTATTGTTCTTGTCTTAAGCACTTATTGGTGCCGACTTGATTAATAATACACTACTGCATTACATATGTCAACAGTTTTAATCTTATTTTTTTATTTTATAGATAGATTTTATTTATCCACATTTTATGCCCATTATTATCCACATTTTGCGATAACTTTATTAATAACTATATACATATCCCCTAAATTGCTTTTAGCTAAGCTTATTAACTTACAAGTTATACTCCATCACTCAAAACTCCTCCAATTTTAGAGGCATCTAAGCTGGAGGAGCTCCTTCTAATTTTTTTAGTTTTTCTGATACTCCTTAATTTTTTCATTTAGCTTATTTGCCTCTTTTTGCTCACTTACAAAAATGCCTATCCGTACACTCATATAAACTACTAATACTAATGCAATAAATATAATTAACTTTCTTACCTCACTAAATTTAAACCATTCAAAATAATATCCACTGCTTATAAGAATCATATTAATTAAAATATAGTGGATACCCTGCCTTACTATTGATTCTCTTTTACTAAGCTCTCTTTGAGAGTAAAAAACTATACTTAATAGAGAGGATAATAAAGAAATACTTATTATTTGCCACAGTATCTCTACCCCAAAACGTGCTTCTGGAATTAAAAAAGTGATAAATAAAGCTGCTGCAAATATTGAACCTGTAGTAATCATAAAAAAGGAATAAAGTATCACCCTAAATAACTCTTTCATCTGCATATCAGCCCTCCTCCTATAGTCCCAACTTTTTCTTTAACTCTACTACATATTGTCTAGAAATAATCACTCTTTCTCCATTTTGGAGAAGTGCCTCAAATCTTCCATTAAAAGCAGGAGTTAAATTTTTTATCTTAGATAAGTTAAGTATAGTAGACTTTGATGCTCTAAAATAATCTGTATGAGCATAAATATGCTCTATTTCATAGAGTTTAAGCTTAGACTCAAAAACTTTATCTTTGCAGTACATAAAAACTCTATTGTCTACTGCTTCAAAATAATAGATATCTATAGGTTCTATGAGATGAATTTTGCCATCGTACATTCCCATAAGTTTTTTGTTATGCATCTTAATCCCATAAATCATTTGAAGTAATCCTTCATCTATATCTCGGCACTTAATGATAATCTCATCTTCTTCCTCAGCTTGTGGGTCTACTATGGAAATTTTCATTTTCTCCCCTCCCTCACAGGTCTTGTTTTATAAAATTTTTTATCTATCTGTCCCTTTCTTTTTACTTAATACTAATGCCGATAACACTATAAATAGTATACCACTTCCTAATAAAATAAGTAACTTACATAATAGATTTACCTCTTGTCCATTCCATACAACACTAATCCCCATATACTGTGCATAGTCTTTAGCCACTTGTAGAGGTGCTCCCTGAAAAACCTCTTTCATAGCATCTTCTACATAAATTTCTCTCATTAAAACTGCCCCATATAGCCCTGGGAAACTTTTCATTACCTGTTGCACAGTTTTAGGGAGTAAGCCAATGGGTAAATAAATCCCTGTAATAAATCCTATTAAGGTACCTACTATCATGTTCAAAGCAGAAAAGCTACTAGATGTACTCATAAAAGTTGTAAAGAAAAATACCATACATGCATTAGAAAATACGCTAATTATAATGACTCCTCCCATTTTAATAAGCGCTGTTAAACTAAGTAATTCTCCTCCTGTTCCTATAATAAAAATTTGTGAAATGCCTAGCGTGATAAACGAAAGTATACACCCCATCATAATAGAAGCTATAATATAGCCTAAAGCAAGTTTTAATCGACTTATAGGTGCTACAAAAAATCCCATCATGATCTTACTTTCTTCGTCCTCTATCATAATTCCCATAACAACAAAAGGAATCGTTACTGTACTTGTAAAAACAATACCTGCTAGTACCCATGTATTAATAAGGTAAGCTGCCTTTTCCCTATCTACTAATTGCATTGTCATAATTGCATCTACATTCATTTTTCCTAAAAAGACTATATTGAGGACAATAATAATTATAATGGTCAACATGGAAAAGAATACAGCTGTGTGATCTCTTATATAAAGCTTCATATTTCTTATAGTAAGTGTTGTTACTGCTTTCATTTTATTATCCCCTTCCTATATCTCTCTAATTGATTTACCTGTTATATTTAAAAAAGCGTCTTCCATGGTTCCTTGTACTACTTCAAATGCTGTAATATAGCTTTCTAACTTTTGGAGTAACGAAATACTTGATAAACTGTTAGGTATTTTTATTTCTAAACAGTTAGTAGCTATCTCATACTTTAAGCCATGCTCTTCAAGTACCCTTATTGCTCCCCCCTTATCCTTTACCTCTATTCTTAACTTATCAGTAGAATAGAGCTCCTTAAATTTAAAGGGTGAAGTATCAGCTACTATCTTACCTTTATCAATGACTGCTATATGCTCTGCCTTGGACGCCTCTTCCATATAGTGAGTCGTCAAAAAAATAGTCATATTATACTCTCTTCTTAGATACTCTATACACTTCCATACCATCTGCCTTGTTCTGGGGTCAAGACCGGTAGTGGGTTCATCTAAAAATAAAATTTCCGGATTATTAATAAGTGCTCTTGCAATTTCACACCGTCTTTTCTGTCCTCCTGAAAGCTTTTTAAAGCGTTTATTTAATAACTCTCCTATTTCTAGTACTTCACACACTCTATCTATGTCCTTCTTGACCTTATGACTATTATTCTCAAATAAATAAGCTCTTGAAACTAGATTTTCCTTGATGGTTAATTTATCATCAAGTGTATTACCTTGAAATACCACCCCTATTTTACGGCGTATTTCCTTATTATGCTTTCCTATTTGAAAACCACATATTTCACCCTGCCCTGAAGTACTTCCAAACAAAGTACACAGCATGTTAATCGTTGTAGATTTTCCTGCACCATTTACACCTAAAAAACCAAAAAGCTCTCCACGTTTTACCTCAAAGCTGATATCATCTACTGCTTTTACCTCTTTAAAACTCTTAACTAAGTTTAGAACCTGTATTATATTTTCCACGTTTACCCTCTCTTCTCTCTCACCACATATTACTTATCTCCTATATGGGCAGTATATTCATTTGCATCTCAAATCACAATAAGTGTAAGGGTAGGCTGTATTTAAAGCCATGTAACATTAAAAATAAACCTTCTAAGTTACTTTAAAAGATAACTCTAAAAAAATTCTATCGTTATGTATACTCTACCGTTTTATTTGTTGTACATAATTGTTTTTATATTTTTAACAGCCAAGATTATCTAAAACAAATTTATCTATTGTATTCCTTATGGCTAAGTATTACATTAAGGTATACTTATATAAAAACAGAAAAGGTGTAGGATAATGATAACAATTATAGGTAGCTTAAATATAGATTTGATGGTTTACACGAAATATTTCCCAGGCTCTGGTGAGACTATTACTTCTCAGCATTATGTTGATCTCCCTGGTGGTAAGGGTGCTAACCAAGCTGTAACTATTGGACGTCTTGGTGGTCAGGTAGAAATGATTGGTGCTGTAGGCAAAGACCTTTATGGTCAAAGACTTCTTAATAACTTAAAAGCTAATGGTATAGGTACAAGTGGGATTAAAGAATGTTCAGGTGCTAATACAGGATTAGCTTTCATTAATGTAGATGAAACAGGCTCTAATAAAATCATACTTATTCCAGGTGCCAATCATCTTCTTGTTCCTACAGACATCGATCAAAATATGCACCTTATAGACCAAAGTCACTTTATACTTCTTCAATTAGAAATCCCCTTAGCCACTGTACATTATGCACTTCGCGAAGCTTATAAACGTCGTAAGAAAACTATACTTAATCCAGCACCTGCCTGCAAACTATCTCCTGAAATTTTACAATATGTTGATATTTTAACACCCAATGAACTTGAGCTTGCTCTACTCACCAATCTTCCCGTAGATTCACTTGATGCAATGAGTGTGGCTGCTAAAACGCTTATTCAGCAAGGCGTTAAGGTAGTTATTGTCACACTAGGTGACAAAGGTGTCTTAGTTGTTGCTAGTGACAAAGTTTCCCATATCCCTGCCTATCCCGTTAAAGTCGTAGATACCACAGCTGCTGGTGATGCTTTTACCGGTGCTCTTGTCCTAGCACTTTCTCAAGGTGATATTTTACAAGATGCTGTGCATTTTGCTAATAAGGTAGCTTCTATCGTTGTTCAGCGTCCAGGAACACAAATTTCTTTACCTACTTTGAATGAAATTAAATGAGTCCATTAAAAGTGATTTTTATATACCAATTTCTAAAAGAGGTGTGTCTATTTATAGCTTTTATTACTAGATAGAAAGGTCTTTATTTATATAAATTTACTAATTATTTTTATTTAATAATTTATTTTTTAATATAACTTTACATAATTATATATATTTTGTATATTATTATAATAGCCCATCGTAAATATACATCTTGATTCTACATTAAGGGAGGATTGTAGCAATATGAGAAAAATAAAATTTGAAGATTGTAAGGCTTATATTTTAGAAATCACACAACTTATTGATAGCAATAAATGGCTTCTTATTGACCTCGATTCTAAAACAGGTGATGGTGACTTAGGTCTTACAATGAGTTTAGACTTTCGCAAGGCAAAAGAATTTGTTTTAACCTATAAAGATGAACACGAAGACATCGGAAGGTTCTTCTCTAAAATAGGGGCAATTATTACTAAAACTATTCCTTGTATCATGAGTTCTTTAATCGGTACAGGCTTTTTAAAAGCGGGTAGTAGTTTAGGGGGTAAAACAGAATTAGGTATAGCTGAGTTTAATCTCTTCGTTCAGAGCTTTGCCCAAGGTGTCATGGAACGTGGCAAAGTTATGCCAGGTGACCGTACCCTTTTAGATGCTCTTCATCCTGCAGCTCTAGTCGCCCAAGAAGCTCTTGAAAACAATAAAGACTTATCAACCATGATAAAACTAGTCTATGCTGCCTCTCAAGAAGGCGTTGAAGCTACTAAGAATATGCCTCCTACCGTAGGCAAAGCCCTATACCATAAAGCTCAATGTGAAGGTTTACCTGATCAGGGTGCTATTGTAGGAATGCTAATCTATAAAGCTTGGACAAAACTTATTTAATGATTCTCTAAAAATAAAGGGATTGGGATTAGATGTAGCTACATCTAATCCCAATCCCTTTATTTTTAAATTTTTTAACTTAAGCTATTTAAAGTTCAAAAAGGCTTTTTAATTCTTCATCTGTCATTTTAGTAATAAGCGTCTCACCTTCTTGAAGTACTCCTTCTGTTAAACTCAGTTTTTTATCTTGAAGCTCCTTTATTTTTTCCTCAATGGAATCTTTCGTAATCAATTGAAAAACTTGCACATTATTTTTTTGCCCTATACGATACGCTCTATCTGTAGCTTGATTTTGACTTGAAAGATTCCACCAAGGATCATAATGAATTACCACATCTGCCCCGGTTAAATTAAGTCCTGTTCCTCCTGCTTTGAGAGAAATCAAGAATACAGGAACATTTGAATGATTAAAGCTATCTACTAAACGCATTCTTTCCTCTGCTTTAGTAGAGCCTGTTAACATGTAGTGTTCTATTTCTTCTTTCTTTAATGTTTTGGAAAGAATATCTAGCATACTCGTAAACTGGGAAAATAGCAAAATACGATGCCCTGCCGCTATACTATCCCTCACGATTTCCATACACTGTTCTAACTTACCACAACCTGCCTCATAATTTTCCAAATACAAGCCTGGATGACAACAGAGCTGTCTTAGACGAGTAAGTAAGGAAAGTAATTTAATGTGACTTCTTTGCATCCCCTTTTCCTCAACAGCTATTTCCATCTCCTCTTTTGCCTTTGCCAAATGTGCTACATAGAGCTTACGTTGCATCTCCTCCATAAAGTTGTAGATAACTGTCTCTGTCTTGTCAGGTAACTCCTTAAGTACATCTTTTTTAAGACGCCTCAATATAAAGGGTGCTACCATCTTCTTAAGCCGCCATATTGCTTTTTCATCTTCACCCTTAATAATAGGTAATTCAAAACGATTTTTAAATTCAGTGTAATTAAAGAGATACCCCGGCATTATAAAGTCAAAAATACTCCACAATTCTGCTAAAGAGTTTTCAATAGGTGTACCTGTGAGAGCAAACCTCACCTCACTCTTAATTATTTTTAAAGATTTTGCACTTAGAGTATTAGCATTTTTAATATATTGGGCTTCATCTGCTATGCAATAACGAAACATTAAACCTTGATAGTACTCAATATCTCGTTTTAATAATTCATAGGAAGTAATAAGGATGTCATAGTTACTACTCTCCTCTAAAAGCGCCTTTCTTTCTTCCATACTCCCAGCAACGATAAGGGTCTTAAGACGAGGAGCAAAACGTTTTATCTCATTTTGCCAGTTCAAGCTAAGGGATGTAGGACAAACTACCAAAGATAGCTTATCACCTACATTTTCATATTCTGAATCAATAAGGGTAATCATCTGCAATGTCTTACCTAACCCCATATCATCTGCTAAAATACCCCCAAAACCATAAGCAGCCATAGTCTTTAACCATCTATAGCCCCTTTTTTGATAGCTTCTTAGAGTTGCCTTAATAGTCTTAGGCACTTCATAATCTGCATCCTCTATATTTTTTACATCTCTAATAATCTGTTTAAAGTATTTATCACGTTCTACTTCAATTGTTTCACTTTGCTTAAGGAGCTGGTCAAGATAAAGAGCTCTATACTTAGGAAGTATGGCTTCTCCTCCTTCTAAATCTCTGCCGGACAACCCTAAGCCTTCAACAATATTAGCCATATCTTGGATACTTGAGCCTTCAATATCAATAAAAGAACCATCTCTTAAACGATAGTATCTACTCTTTGCTTTGTAGGCACTTAGTATATCGTGCATCTCATCAAGAGGCATTTGTACCTCTCGAAGAGCTACATGAAGCATGTTATTTTCAATACGTAGCCCTATAGCTCCTACAGCATTCTTAACTATTTTTACTTGTTTAAGCTTATCCGTAACATTTACCTCTCCTATTTCTAGAAGTTCCATAAGACCCTTGTTAAGAAAGCCGTAAATATTTTCATCTTCTTCTAAATAAAGTTTACCATTAGCATTTCTAAAATCATAATTTCTAAGAATACTATTCAGTCGACTTTCCTTAGGCACATCTCTTACGAGCTGATTGATTGTCTCACGTTCTGTAGGTATTAGCCTTTTGTAAGGATTAAAATGCAAATCTCCATAATAACAAATTACTTCACCTACTATTTTACCGCCTTCATCCATATCAAAGTACATCTTAAGCTGTACATGCTCTACTTTTAGCTTTTCACTTATATCCTGCTCTACCACAAAGGGCAAATGTCTTTTTAGCTTATCAAGGCTAGAGAGTAAAAACCTCTTCATTGCTTCTTCTTTAAAAAGTAAACGCTTATGCTCTGTGCGAATACTTCCCTCATACATATAAACCAAGAGAGGAAATACATCTCTACCGAACTCTTTACTTAAACGATATAACTTATCTTCTATTAAGAGATATTTATTATTCGGACAACTAAAAGGCACAAAACACTCTAGAGATGTTTTAAGTTCATAATATTTCTTACTTTGGCCCAAAGTAATGGAAAAGATAGGATTCGCATCGATACATTCTAGTTTTGTATACGTCTTAGAGAAATAATGTGAAAAGGTATAGCCATCAAAATCAATAACTGTCCATTTCACCAAATCAAAAAATTCATCTAAAGCTTTAGCTCCTAAAGGAATGGTTTTGCGCTCACTCTTTGTAAAGCCTCGATAAAGCCCTGCCTGTTTAAGAACCTCATTATATTCTAACGTTTTATCCATGACAAACTGTACAATGGGTCTAGAACTCTCTTCAAATAAGCTCATATCATGGATAAACTCTAAATTTTTACCATAAGATACATTGTTCCCCTGTACCATATTTATAGTAAACTCATAAAGATCTTTTACTACATAGGCACGTGTCGCCCCCAAACTAAGCCCTAACAAAAATTCTCCATGCGCATTTTCAATAAGCTTGGGGTAAACTTTGATTGTTGGATGTTCTCCTATCTCTAAGTCCTGTTCCTTTATAACTTGATCCTCATAATAATCAAGAGCTGTCTGAGACATTTTTTCAACTTGCTTCTCGAAATGCAACTGTCTTTCTTGAATCTCATAGAGATAGTATAATCCTAAAGCAATAATATGCTTACATGCTCCTTGATACTGCTCATATGCTAAACATTCACAGCCATAGTCCTTTATTTGATCGTCATCTATTTCTAAATAACTTTCATAGTCACTCCCGTGCCCCTCTACTACTCCTCTTATCTCAGTACCACCCTCTAATTCCACTAATTCTACTTGCTTTACATGTCCTTGATAGAAATAGCTCTGTCCACGTGTAAAGGTGGAGTTATTATCTGTTAAGTTTGCCACCTTATTTACTGAAATACTCATCATCTATCTCCTCATTTTCCTAACTTTTAAAACCCTTTTTTATTTTATGTAATTACTTACCTTGGATTACCTCATTTTCTACTGTTTTATATTATAGCCCATTTAAAACATATATTAAACACATAAAAAACCTCCTTCGCTTTAAGATAGCCTGTCTTATAATAGCACTTGACTATCCTATTCTTGAAAGAGGAATTTGTATTTAGTGATCTTTACAGGGCTTATTATGCTCATGTTTTTTTCCCCATTTAGGGAAACCATTTTCTTTAATATTAGCTTGCTTTTTATTAAGTCTCTCCAATTTATTATCTCTTTGTTCTGCTGTTAAGATACCTTTATTATACAAAGTGTTAATGGCTTGTCTCTCTGCTTCTACTACCTTCATAAGCTCTTCTATCACTATCTGTTTTTGTTCTTCAGTAAGAACAATAGGTACAGTTGTAGTGCTTCTACTTTGTTTCCAAGTTGGAACACTTTCTACTTCTGTACATTTACACACCTGATCTATACAGCTTGCAAAAGTAGCCTGTGGCATAGTAGTCATAAGAATGCTTACCAAAATGAAACTCTTCAATAAATGCTTCATCCTATTTACCTCCTTATCTAAATTCTCAAATAGTATTTCCTAAACATTTTATTTCATACATTTTACTTTATGTTTAAAAAATATATAATAGTTAATACTTATGTTACTCCTAATTTTTATAGGTAATTAATTTTAAATTCTAGTATCTTAATTTATATGAAATCATAGACTATTAGAAATAAACGTGTTATACCGTAAGAGTAACACCAAACTAAGTTCTTGGAGGGATTTTTATGGAATCTGATGATTCAGACAGTGATGATACCCATAACCCCATTCTCTTTACAGAAAGAGTGGAAGCTTCTAATGAGGAAAAACAAGAAATATTTCTTTCTATTTCTTCAAATGATAAGGTTATAGGGTATATAAATGCAATCATTCTTCATGCTGGTTTATTAAAGGATGCAACCTATGTGAAGAATAAATTGAAGTGCAAAAACAAGGAAGACGAAAAGGAAATCTTAAACTTTTATAATCGGCTAAAAAGTACATTAAATACTAATGTTATCTTTTATATCACAGATTTTTTCTTAGAAAAGCCTTACCGTGGTAATGGGTTAGGTGGCTGCATCTTAAAAGCACTTCCTCCCTGGATAAGAACGAATCACCCAGAGGTTAATGATTTGTATTTATTTCCTTATCCACTGGAAAAAAATCATGGCAAAGTAGAATGTGTTAAACACATTTCACCTAAAAAATTACTGGAGATGAGAGCTCATTTAATTATTTTTTATACGCATAATGGATTACAGAAAACTTCCACGCCGTTTCTACGTATGCCTATTCGACATACTATTCATATTGAATAAAGATATATTTGCATAAATTGTTCGTTTATCTTTTATTCACACTCAGTTATCCCCATATTATCGACAACTTTTTCATAATATTATCCTTATTATTAACAAGCTTTATCTATTCTTTTTATGTTATCCACAGCTCTTTCGAACATATATTCTGTCTTATCCACAGATTTCTCAAAGTTATCCATAATTTGTGGATATTTATTTAGACTTTTACTGCATTCTATAAAAAATTAAATTATAGGACAGCAAAAAAGAGTGGTTACCCACTCTTTTTTTTAAATGAATGTATTATTTTCTAAATGGTTGCGGAGTCAGGACTTGAACCTGAGACCTTCGGGTTATGAGCCCGACGAGCTACCAACTGCTCCACTCCGCGTTATTTTATGTGGCTAAATCGATACCACTTCTTGTAATGATACACGAGATACCTTAAACTGTCAACCATTTTACATAAAATTAAACTTTAGTTTAATTTTATGTAGTCCTATTTTATAAAAAAATTAAAAAAAGACGACTCTTCTAGCTTCATTCAATAACCTAGAAAAGCCATCTTCTTATAGAGCATTTCATGTAATTAACTTTTTAGTTAACTAAAAATCACGCCACCTTCAACACTCATCTCTTTAATAATTGCTAGAGATTCAAGTTTAATACCTTTGTCACGAATAGTCTTGCCTCCCTCTTGGAAACCTTTTTCGATCACTATTCCTGCACCTATTACCTCAGCTCCAGCTGCTGTAATTAAATCCACTAATCCTAAAAGGGCTTTACCATTAGCTAAAAAGTCATCAATAATTAAAACTTTATCATCTACATTTAAAAACTCCTTAGAAACGATGATATCATATACTTTACCATGGGTAAAGGACTCTACCTTGCTTGTATAAACATCCCCTGCAATATTCTTAGTTTGAGTCTTCTTAGCAAATACAACGGGCACTTTAAAATAACGTGCAGCAATGCAGGCAATAGCAATTCCTGAAGCTTCAATGGTAAGAATTTTAGTAACTTCTTTTCCCTCAAACCTTCTCTTAAACTCTTCCCCTATCTTTTCAAAGAGTTCTATATCTAACTGATGATTTAAAAAGGCATCTACTTTAAGGACATTTCCTTCTTTAATTTTTCCATCTTTTATAATACGATTTTTTAATAATTCCATCATTATCCCCTTTTATTTAGGCATATTCAGCCACATCCATATTTTTTGGTAACACTAAATTCAAAAGCACTGCAATAACAAATACAACTGCCACACAATTTTCTGCTAGTACACTACGCATTACATCTGGGAAAATCATAAAAATATCAGGTACTTGCGTAAACCCAATGCCCACACTTAAAGAAAGTGCTACAATCAGCATATTTCTTTGATTATACCCACAGCGTCCAATCATTTGAAGGCCACTTACTACAATTGAACCAAACATAATAAGGGTACATCCCCCAAGAACAGGTTCTGGCAAGGTAGCAAGTAAGGCACCAAATAAAGGACATAAGCCAGCTAATACCATAATAATTGCTCCCATAAGGATTGTAAAGCGATTAACTACCTTCGTCATTGCAACTAACCCAATATTTTGACTAAAAGAAGTGATAGGCATACAGCCAAATAAAGCGGATAATGAACTAATAAATCCATCACAAGCAATAGAACCTGAGATTTCTTTTTCAGTTGCTTCTCTTTCTAAAACAGAAACAGCTAAGGCTGACGTATCTCCAATCGTTTCTGTTGCAGATACAAGAAAAATAAGTACAACTGATACAATGGCATTTATATTAAACTCTGGTTTAAAAGGTAAAAACTGAGGTAATGCAAGGATGCTATGTCCTGTTAAACTACTAAAGTCTACTTTTCCTAAACCAATAGCTACTAGGTAGCCTACTACCAATCCTGCCAAAACAGAAAGGTTTTTATAATGCTTTTTTGCAAAAATATTAAATACTAAACAAGTTACTAAGGTAATACTGCCAATAAATAAATTCCTAGCTGAACCAAAATCAGCACTACCATTTCCTCCTCCAAAGGAATGCGCTCCCACATTAAGCAAGGAAAAACCAATGGCTGTCACAACACTAGCTGCAACAATAGGAGTAATAAGTTTACGCCAGTATTTTGCAAAAAGACCCAAAATACCCTCTATTATTCCGCCTACTAGGACAGCCCCTACGATTGCTGAATAACCATATTGACTACCAATAAAACAAAAAATAGAAACAAAAGTAAAGCTAATTCCCATAACAATAGGTAGCCTTGCTCCTATTCGCCATACAGGATAGAGTTGAATCATTGTACCAATACCTGCAATAAGCATAGCACATTGAATCAAAGTGGCAGCTTGGGTGCTGGAAAGCCCAGAAACACCTGCTACAATAATAATAGGTGTAATGTTTGCGACAAACATCGCTAAAACGTGCTGTAAGCCAAAAGGAATTGCTTTACTAATAGGCACCCTACCATCCAACTGGTAGATGTTACTTATTGCAACATTTTCCTTCGCTCCAGACTCAGAAAAGTTTTTTTGAATACTAGCCATTTTCATGCCTCCATGTTTTAATGACCGTATAATAACGCCTCCATAGATATGTACATATTCACTTCATATCGTAGTCAAATCATTTAAGGTGATTTGGTAGAAACTGTTGAACCCTATTTTCAACTTTATACGATGCATTTTTTTAAAATTACGTATGTAATAATAATATAAAATCCAACATTTGTCTACATTATATAACAATTTAACTCCTTTTCCCTTATATCACTCTTTATTGTGCTATTCAAATCGTTTTATCTTATTAAAATGAAAACATCCTACACTGATAGCGTGTAAGATGTTTTTGTGCACCTATACTTTATTTTTAAACTTTTTTTCTTATTAATACCTTCCTAACGTAATCCATTAAACTCCCGTACAGCCTCAATCATTGCTACCAAATTTTGAGTAGGTGTTAGAGCCTGAATATTATGTATGGTATTAAATACAAAGCCTCCGTCCTTAGAAAAAATCTCACATATTTCAAGAACTTCTTTTCTAACTTCTTCTGGTGAACCAAATGGCAAGGTTTTTTGGGTATTAATCCCTGCCCCCCAGAATACTACATCTTTCCCAAATTCACTTTTTAACCTCTGAGGTTCCATATTTTTAGCAGTCCATTGAACTGGATTAATAACATCAAAGCCAGCATCAATGAGGTCTGGAATGAGAGGCATTATAGAACCACAGGTATGTTTAAAGGTTTTCCAATGGGTATTATGATGAATCCAGCTATTAATCCTTTTGTAATAAGGTGCATACAATTCTCTAAAAGTATCTGTAGAGCAAAAAGGACCATTTTGTGTACCAAAATCATTACCGCAGACATAAGCTATATCAATAACTTCTCCACAGGTTTTATAAATCCTTTCTAAATTCTTTAAAGCAATATCCACCTGCTTATCAAAAATTTCATGGAGATAGTCTTGGCGCATAGCTGTAGATACATACCACTCTTCAACATCTCTGATCCCCTTTGGGTCCTTTAACATAGGACCAGGCACACATGCTATATCTCCTATAGCTGTCCCTCCTAAATTAGCCCCTACATAATATGGGGAATCTTTTAACTGTTCTCCCATCTTTTTATAATAAGCGATATCTTCTTCACTTAACTCCCCAAACTCTTCCAAATTATCTTCTGCCTTTAAATTATCATCATCTATTTCCCTTTGTCTGATTATGGAATCAAAGAAAAAACCACTCTTTGGCATTTTAGCAGCTGGAGAGTAATTTTTATCGCCTTCTGCATAGATATACACATTCGCTTTATCTTCACTTGTAACAAACTTTTCTGCAACTAAAACCTTTTGCCCCCAAGGAGTTACCCATTCCTTAAAGTTTTCATTCTTAAAGCCATACATGGTATATTGATTCCATAAAATAGTTGTATCAATACCAATAGCTTCTCTTAAATCATCATCGACATAACCAAGCATTTGGTAGGGATCTAAAACAGTAATAAGCTTCTTTTCAAGACCATAATAATCCCTTAATTTCTCAAGCACACTTACATGGATTCCTGTTGTAGGAAAAGCTCCCATATCAAAAGGAACAGGCCCTGCTTGATGTTCAAGTGCCCGTTGAACCCTAGCTTTAGCATTCATAGATGCTCCTCCTTTATGATCTATACCCCAACTGCCTTAAGTTTGTCATCTAAGAATTTTTTAGCTCTTGGGATATCTTCTTCATCTAAATGTTCAATAATAATTGGAATATTAGGATGATTCTCAGATAACTTCTTAAGGTATAAATCATAATTAAGTACACCCATACCAGCAGCAGGGAGTTCTACAGCTCCTGCTCCCCTAAAGCTATTATGTTCTGCAGCATCAATACTTGCATGCTTCTCCCCTGTTTCAATCGCACGTTTACAATCTTTTGCATGAGCAATTTTAATTTTATCATCTAAAACATTAAAGATTTTTTCGATTTCTGCATCTACATGATCAATATTATAGTCACTAAAATAATTGGTAGGATCCATTAATAAGCCTAGTCCAGGATGATTAACTTCTCTAAACAGTCTTGCAACTTGCTCTACTGATCCAATAATATTATTGACATAGTTTTCAACAAGGAATACAGCTTGATGTTCGTAAGCATAGGCTGCTAATTCAGTAGCAATGCCTTTAAACTCTTGGTAAGCTTCTTCTGTTGCATTTTTAGGATCGTAAAGCCAGTCACTTTCCACATTATAAGTCCCTGTTTCACTCACCACATAAGGTGTGCCAAAATCCCTTGCATATTTTAATAATTCTTTTACATAGTTAATATTTTTTTCTTTTTGCACGGGGTCAGGATGCACTAAATTAGTATAAGCCGAAATACTTACAATCGCAATATTCGCATCTCTAAAGGCATCTCTTACCCTATTTGCTTTTTCCTTTGTTATATTCCCAGGTGATAAATCGATATCTTTAAAGCTTAAATCAAGCTGTACACAGCTCATACCATCTTTTTTTGCTTTTTCTACAACCTCTGCTAAAGTGTAAGGATAATACCCTGTAAAAATACCTACTGAAATCATAAAAATACCTCCTCATTTTATAATGTAATATCTATTTCTGAAAACTTAACGGTTCTTTCTTCCTTGATAGATAAATAACATGCTTCGATAGCTGCCATTGTATGTAAATTATCTTCTCCCCCAATTTCTGGTTCCGTATTCTTCTCAACAGCGCAAAGAAGCTGAGCCATTGTACCTCTAAAAGCATCTGGGAACCATACTAAATCCCACTCTGGGCGTATCCATTGGTTAGGAAATTGTTTGCATGTAAATTCCATTTTACTTGGTGTTCTCTCATCATAGCACCATCCAATATACCCCTGTGCCATGCCATCGAGTCCTTCTACACGCCATTTAATATAAATATCTTTTTCAACCCCTTCTCCTTGCCATGCCCATACATCATCTAGGCTAGTCGCCATTAGTTCATCTGCGTATTGGAAAGTATATTGACTTATCCCATCAATATGTGCAAATTTTGTCCTAGGGTCATGTCTCGTTACAGCTGTAATTTTTTCAGGATCTCCAAATAAGTAACGGAAAGTATCTACATGGTGAATTCCCATATTTAAAATTTCAATATGATCATATCTTTCTAAAAAACTCTGCCAGTGAGGTATGGCTCTCATATCAATAGTGGCTAGTACGGGCTTTCCTAAATAGCCTTTATCAAGAATGGCTTTTAAAGCACGTATAGACTGGTCATATCTCATATTAGAGTTAACACCTAATTTGATGCCTGCATCTTTACAAAGCTTTACAATCTCTTTGGCTTCCTCTAAATTCATGGCTAATGGTTTTTGACATAATATCCCTTTGATATAAGATTTGGTTACCGCATATCTCACCACTTCTAACTGCTTATCTGGAGGAATAGCAATATCTAAAATTTCTATATCCTCATCATCAATTAATGCTTTCCAACTATCATAAACATGTGGTATATGATACTGCTCTGCTACCTTTTGACTTTCTTCAAGACTAAGAGAAGTAATCCCATATGGATTAAAGCCAACATCTGTGTAAGCTTTTAAGTGGCAATTTCTCACAATTGCTCCTGCTCCTATCACACCTATACGATAATCTAGGCGACTAGGCAGTTCTGGTTCAATACGATAATCAATAGCTTTTACTTCTTCCATCCTTCACCTTCCCCCTTTGCATTTGGCAAATTTAATCAACATCTTATGCATTAGTTCATGAAACGTTTCATTAGATGTTATTTATATATTATCAGTATTGTTTAAATATTTCAATAGGGTTATTGATAATTCTTATAAAAAATACTAGCTATTTATCAATTATTTTAGATCTTTGATTTGCCTTTCTATATGTTCCAAAGTTTCCTTAGTATCCTGAATGCCACTAAGTGCCTTACCAATTTCTTTTCCTATAATATCATCATATAATTGGATATGGATGCCAAAACTTTTAGAGTCATGAAGCATTTCTCTTTTTCTGCTTTTAGCATAACTTTTTAGCACATTCCTCTTCCAAGGGTACAAACCATCTAACTCTTTATCTGCATAAAAAGATTGACGATTTGAGATACCCGATAAAAGAGCAAAAGGTTTTGAAATTCGTCTGCCACATGCCCACATAATATATTTCTTTGCTTCGTCCTTTACTAAGCTATTCTTATTAATACCAAAACTCCATCCCCCTAATACAGGACATTGTCCTGGTAATAAACAACTTCCTACGTTTCCAGCAACTTTAGATTCTGTAGAATCATTAATCCCAAAAGCATAGGAATCATAGAGTACAGCCATTGCTGTGTGCCCATGTTTAAAATCATCTGCAATAGTATCCCATGTGTCATGGATCTCTTGTCTATTCGTATATTGATAACTTTTTCTGTAACTATCTAACGCAATATGAGCATAATTACTATTAATAGTCACTTGATTATCTGAAATAACTGCTCCTCCATAAGACCACAGCCTATTTAAAAACTCTATGCTATTATATAAATTACCTTTATTAATAAGTGAAGTACCATATGTTACAGGAGAATTAGCATTAAAGCTTCTTGTAAAAAATTCTGCAATGAGATTAAATTCATCCCATGTTTGAGGAAGCTTTAGTTCCATGCCATATTTGCGTTGAAACTGTATCTTTAAGGTATTATCCTCAAAAAGATCCTTTTGATAAAAAAGAAGCTGCGTTCCTGTCATAAATGGTAAACCATATAGTTTTTCATTATAAATACCATGATTTTCCACAGCTTCTTCAATAATATCTGCAAAATACTCCTCATTTTCTACTTTTAAATCCGATAGCTCCTCTAAACCTCCTCTTTTTACCAATTCTTCTAGCCAAACAAGGTCAAACATAAAAGCATCAATATAAGAAGCCCCTTCTTGGATGCATTTCGTTACATAATGCCATAACTCGTGATATCCAAAAGTAATGAAGTGAATTTTAATACCATATTGCTTTTCATAAGCTTTAGTAAGCATTTGCAATACCTTAGCTACCTTTGCATCTAAGATGGCTATATTAAGGGTAGTTGTATTTTTTACCCTGCTATTCTGTGCATTATAAAAAGAAGATCCCGTTATCCTAAATACTGCATCAATGGTTTCAATTTGAGTATAAAAATGATTTCCTGCTTGGACTGACTGCAGGATCTGCTTTACCACCTTAACCCCCAGCTGGTGATAAGATACGTTGATAACACCCTCAAAAACGCCTTCGTCTTCAATCCAACTCTCTGCTTTTATGCAAACAAGAGAAGGCATACTTTTATGCGTTTTTAGTATTCTAGTTGCCTTTTTTACACCTTGTGTCATCATATGACTACTCACAATCAGGAGGGTTATATCTGGTTCTTCATATAAAAGTTCATAAGTAGCCTTAAAACTACTTTCACTACTGTAATCTCCTACAAGCTTATAAAATAGTTCTTGCTCTGTAACATGAGACAAGTTCTCTAGCTCTTCTTCTAACATAATACCCTTTTCTAAAATAAACCCTACTTTAGTATGATGCTGCTCTTTTCCCCATAACAAGCATTGTTTAAATGCTTCTTTATAATCAATGGTTATAACTTTCATATTACTTTCTACATCTATTTTTTTATCCGCAAAAATAATAGGTATAGAATCTGTTTTTAACTTCGTAAACCAACTTTTATTTTTCACTGCTGTTGAAACAATAATACCATCTACCTTTTGTTGAATAAAATATTCAATATGTTTTTTTTCTAAAATTCTATTATTATCTGTTGTCTTAACCAAGATACTGTATCCCCGTGCTCGAAGCTCTTTTTCAATAGCCCCTAGCATCACTTGAATCCTTTGTTCCTCAAAATTGCTGATGATAATACCTATAATATTAGTTTTAGTATTTTTTAAGCTTCTTGCATTTGCATCTGGCCTAAATCCCAGTGCTTTAATGGCATGCTCAACCTTATCTATTAATTCTTTATTATTTGTCTTTCCATTAATAACATTGGAAACACTTCCTACAGAAACCCCTGCAAAAACTGCCACATCTTTTATTGTAGCCATATATTTCACTAATCCCTTCTCACATCATTTCCTGTTTATATTTGTTATATGATACAATAAATCCTTCTAATTAGCAAATAACTGATGAAATGAATTTTTGTTAAATAAAAAAACACCCTCAAGGGTGTTATGTTTTCTTATACTCTCAAAAACAAATACTACGACATACTTTGTTTTAACCGTTGTGATGGTTATACCATCTTATTTTAGGTCAAACCCTCGAACCGTTAGTACTTAGTACCTACATGCATTACTGCACTTACAGCCTAAGCCTATCTACCTCATAGTCTCTAAGGGGTCTTACTTCCTTTCGGAATGGGAAGTCTTATCTTGAGGGGGGCTTCACGCTTAGATGCCTTCAGCGTTTATCCCTTCCAGACTTGGCTTCTCTGCTATGCCTTTGGTAAGACAACAGATGCACCAGTGGTCCGTTCATCCCGGTCCTCTCGTACTAAGGACAACTCCTCTCAAACTTCCTGCGCCCACGACGGATAGGGACCGAACTG
>NZ_PEDL01000035.1 GCF_002735925.1 Sporanaerobium hydrogeniformans
AGCTAAAGCAGGTGCACATATAGCAACTGTTCCTTATAACGTGATTGTTCAAATGACAAAACATCCTCTCACAGATAATGGTATTCAAAGATTTCTTAAGGACTGGGAAGGTTTAGAACAAAAACTTAATTAATTAGATTATAAATAAAAGGAGGATAAAAATGAAAATCGAACAAAAAACCATTAATACAATCCGAATGCTTGCAGCAGAAGCAGTACAACAAGCAAATTCCGGACATCCTGGTTTACCTCTTGGATCTGCACCTATGGCTTATACTTTATGGGCAAATATGGCACACAATCCTAAAAACCCTAAATGGGAAAATAGAGACCGTTTTATCCTTTCGGCAGGGCATGGTTCAGCCTTACTATACTCATTGCTCCATGTGTTTAATTATGGTTTAACGGTAGAGGATCTTAAAAACTTCCGTCAAGAAGGAAGCCTTACACCAGGACATCCTGAGTATGGGCATACTGCTGGTGTGGAAGCAACAACAGGTCCACTTGGGCAAGGTATTGCAATGGCAGTAGGTATGGCTATGGCAGAACGCCACTTAGCAGCTGAATTTAACAAGGAAGGCTATCCTGTAGTTGACCATTATACATATACTTTAGTTGGTGATGGATGTTTAATGGAAGGCATCTCTTATGAAGCAGCAGCTTTAGCAGGTACCTTGAAATTAGGTAAGCTTATCGTGCTTTATGATTCAAATAATATTACCATTGAAGGAAATACGGACATTGCTTTTAAAGAAGATGTAAGAGCACGTTTTGAGGCACAAGGCTTTGAAACATTCTTTGTAGAAGATGGTAACGATGTAGAGGCTATTTTAAAGGCATTAGAAGCAGCAAAAGCAAATTTAGATAAACCAAGCTTTATTGAAATTAAGACACAAATTGGTTATGGATGCCCTAAAAAACAAGGCAAAGCAGCAGCTCATGGTGAACCTTTAGGCGTAGATAACCTAGCAGAAATGCGTGCTTTCTTAGCACATCATGAAGAGGCTTTCTTTGTAGAAGAAGAAGTAAAAGCACATATTGCTAACTTAAATAATCAAGGCGAAGCAAAAGAAGAAGCTTGGAATAAGCTTTTCGCACAGTATGCTAAAATGTATCCTGAGCTCGCTAAGAAATGGGATGCATGGCATGCCAAAGAGGAAATTAATTTAGATATGTATGAGAAGTATACAGACGTATCTAAGAAGATGGCAACACGTATTGCTTCTTTTGAAGTGATCAATCAGATGGCAGATAGAGTAGATAATATGATAGGTGGTTCTGCTGACCTTGCACCATCTACTAAGACCTATATGAATGGTAAAGGGGATTTCAGTAGCGAGGATTACACAGGACGTAATTTACACTTTGGTATTCGTGAGCATGCGATGGGAGCAATTGCCAATGGTATAGCCCTCCATGGTGGTCTTAAAACCTTTTGTTCAACCTTCTTTGTATTCAGTGATTATATGAAAAATCCAATGCGCCTTGCAGCACTGATGGGCTTACCAGTTACTTATGTACTGACACATGATAGTATTGGTGTAGGAGAAGATGGTCCAACTCATCAACCAATAGAGCAGCTTGCTATGTTACGTAGTACACCAAACCTTGTTACCTTTAGACCAGCAGATGCCAAAGAAACAGTAGCAGCTTGGGAATATGCTTTAAATAGCAAAACAGAACCTGTAGCGATTGTACTTTCTAGGCAAGACCTTCCTTTCCTCGAAAAAACAGGAGAAGAAGCTAAAAAAGGAGCTTATGTTGTAGGCGATATAAGTCCAGAAGATGCAGATATTTTACTTATGGCAACAGGTTCAGAAGTACATTTAGTAACAGAGGCTGCAAAAGCATTAATGGTAGAAGGCGTTAAAGCAGCAGCAATCAGTATGGCATCTATAGATGTATTTGAGAAACAATCAAAAGAATACAAGGAATCTATTTTACCTTCTCATAAAGTGAAACGTATAGCGATAGAGGCAGCATCTAGCTTTGGCTGGCATAAATACACAGGCTTTGAAGGTAAAGTGATTGCTTTAGATACCTTTGGTGAATCAGCACCAGCAGGTCTTATTTTTAAGAAAAAAGGCTTTACTGTAGAAAATGTTATAAATGAAGCAAAATCAATACTTAATGTATAATCTTCATTTAAGTTAGTAGAGGACTATGTTAAAATACAAAGTAAGATTTAACTTTTACTTTAAGGGGAGAGTTAGGATGTATTTTAAACATGAGTTAGTCATTCCAAATGATGATTTACCTTATAAATTATTTGTTTTTGAAGGAAAAGAAGGAAACTATAATGTAGCGAAGCATTGGCACCGCTCCATTGAGATTTTTTTAGTATTAGAAGGGGAGATAGAGTTTTTTATAAACTCTACTCCCCATACTTTGGTTCAAGGTGAATTTATTTTAGTAAACTCCAATGAGATACATTCTATTAATGCACCGCTCCCTAACTATACCCTTGTTTTACAAATCCCACATCATTTACTAGAAGCTTATAGGGAAAGCGAGTATGTCTTATTTAAAACACCTACCAATAATAAAGATGAAGCTATAAAAAGTTTAATTGAAAGCTTGTACTATATATATAGTGAAAAAAGCTATGGTTATGAGCTGGAGCTTAAAAGTTATTTTTATAAGCTCTTACATGTACTCATTACAAAATATAAACTAGAAGAGGTAGACAGCGATACTTTAAAGCGAAATAAAAACTTAGATAAGTTATCAGAGATTATCAACTATATTAAAAGAAACTATAAAGAAGATCTGACTTTAGAGGGTGTAGCAGAAAAGTTTGCTTTTTCCCCAACTTACCTTTCAAGGATTTTTCAGAAATACGCAAGTATTAACTATAAATCCTATCTTTTAAATGTACGGGTAGAATTTGCCTATAAGGAGCTATGCAATACGGAGGCTACCATAGGTGAAATTGCGATAAATAATGGTTTTCCTGATAGTAGGAGTTTTTCTAAAACCTTTTATAAGAGATATGGATTACTTCCAAGTGACTACCGAAAAGAAATGAAAAAAAGGCAAAAAAGTGCTATTCATTAGCTAAGTTTTTGGTAGTAAATAAATCTTAATTTTATATAATAGAGATAGAGATTGGCAATTGTTAAACATGTAGAAGAAATGTTGCAGTTGCCTTTTGTTTTATAAGGATTTAATGTAGGGAGAGGTGAAGAATGAAGATTTTAAGTGTATTTGATGAAAGTTTTAAGTCTTATGGACGTGTTCTTACTAAAAACTATGATTTAACAGACCTAGTAAGGGTTATGCATGCAACAGAAGCACCAAGTGATGCCGTTGTTTATTATCCTTCAGTGGAGAGTTTAGAAGAATTACCTATTAAAAAAGAGTTAGAGGATAGCTTATTTGGAGGGTTACCCATTCAAATAGGATATTGTAATGGAACCAACAATGCATTAAATGCTCTTGAGTACCATAGAAGTTCAGAGTTTGGTGTTTCTGCTACAGACCTTATTTTACTCTTAGGTAAGCAACAAGATATAACTACAGATTATACCTATGATACAAGTAAAGTAGAAGCTTTTTTTGTACCAGCAGGTGAACTTGTAGAAATGTACGCGACTACGCTTCATTATGCACCATGTAGTGCAGAAGGTAAACCATTTAGAAATGTAGTCATTCTTCCAAAGGATACGAATACTGACTTAGAAGTTAAATGTGAAAAAACAGTAGAAGATCAACTTCTAGTAGCTAAAAATAAATGGTTAATTGCCCATAAGGAAGCTCAAATTGGAGGAGCTTATGAAGGTTTAATGGGGGAAAATATTCACATTTAATACATAGTAAAATGAATTTATAGAAGGAATAAAGTTAAAAAAATATGAGGAGGAATAAAAAATGAAATTACAAAACATGCCACAGGAAAAAATAGCAATCGTTGCAGTAAGTAGAGATTGTTTTCCAATGGACTTATCTGTTAATAGGAGAAAGGCAGTTGTAGCAGCTTACACAGAAAAATATGGAGAAATTTATGAATGTCCAGTTTGTATCGAAAATGAATTGGATATGAAAAAAGCACTTGCAGATGTTAAAGCAGCAGGTTGCAATGCCCTTGTTGTTTACTTAGGAAACTTTGGTCCTGAAACACCTGAAACTTTATTAGTAAAAGAATTTGATGGACCAGCTATGGTGATTGCTGCAGCAGAAGAAACAGGAAATAACCTTATTCAAGGTCGTGGGGATGCTTATTGTGGTGTGCTTAATGCAAGTTACAATCTTAAGCTTCGTAATTTAAAAGCATACATACCAGAATATCCAGTAGGTACAGCTACAGACTGTGCAGATATGATTGCTGAATTCAGGCCTATTGCGCGGGCTATTATCGGCTTAAAGAATCTTAAAATCATTACCTTTGGACCACGTCCACAAGATTTCTTAGCATGTAATGCCCCTATTAAACAACTTTATAATTTAGGAGTTGAGATTGAAGAAAACTCGGAATTAGATCTTTTTGAAGCATTTAATAAACATGAAAATGATCCAAGAATTCCAGATGTGATTAAAGACATGGAAGCAGAGCTTGGAGCAGGTAATAAGAAACCAGAGATTCTTAAAAAACTTGCACAATATGAGCTGACCTTATTAGATTGGATTGAAGCACACAAAGGAAGTAGAGAGTTTGTAGCTGTTGCTGGTAAATGTTGGCCTGCTTTCCAAACACAATTTGGTTGCGTACCTTGCTATGTGAACAGCCGTTTAACAGGTCTTGGCATCCCTGTATCTTGTGAGGTAGATATTTATGGCGCATTAAGTGAATTCATTGGTAGTGTTATTAGTCAAGATGCAGTAACTTTATTAGACATTAACAATACTGTACCAAGTGATATGTATGAAGAAGGCATCAAAGGAAAATTTGATTATACACTTCAAGATACTTTTATGGGCTTCCACTGTGGAAATACTTGCTCTAGCAAGCTTTCTTCTTGTGAAATGAAGTATCAACTTATTATGGCTAGAAATCTTCCAGAAGAAGTAACTCAAGGGACACTTGAAGGAGATATCATTCCTGGAGACATTACTTTCTTCCGTTTACAGAGTACATCAGATGCAAAAATCCGTGCTTATATCGCACAAGGTGAAGTACTTCCAGTAGCTACACGTTCTTTTGGAGCAATTGGTGTATTTGCTATTTCAGAAATGGGTAGATTCTATCGCCATGTTTTAATTGAAAAGAATTATCCACACCACGGCGCTGTAGCCTTTGGACATTTTGGGAAAACACTTTATGAAGTATTTAAATATATAGGGGTACCATTAGATGAGATTGACTTCAATCAACCTAAAGGTATGATGTATCCATCAGAAAATCCATTTAAATAAGAACGCATAAAAGTTTTTAAGAGCGAGGCATAAAAGTGGCTGTTACAATGCACTTACCATTCACTTTATATAGAGATTGGGAATGAGGTGAGCTTTGTAACAGCCTTTTTAAGTAAGAAGAGTGGAGGTAAAGAGATGTTATATATAGGTATTGATTTAGGTACATCTGCTGTGAAGTTACTTCTTATGCAGGCAGATGGGAAAATAGAAAAAGTAGTTTCAAAAGAATATCCTTTATACTTTCCGTATCCAGGCTGGTCTGAGCAAAAACCTGAAGATTGGTGGAACGCAGTTGTGTCAGGGCTTGAAGAATTACTTTCAGAATGTGATAAAACACAAGTAGCAGGTATGAGCTTTGGCGGACAAATGCATGGACTTGTTATATTAGATGAAAAGGATGAGGTTATTCGTCCAGCTATTTTATGGAATGATAGTCGTACAACAAAAGAGTGTAATTATCTTAATGAGGTAATTGGAAAAGAAACTTTATCCCATTATACAGCTAATATTTCTTTTACAGGGTTTACAGCGCCTAAAATTCTTTGGGTAAAAGCGAATGAGCCGGATAACTTTGAACGTATCAAAAAGATTATGCTTCCAAAAGATTATATTGCCTATAAGCTATCAGGTACCTTCTGTACAGATGTTTCAGATGCTTCAGGTATGCTAATCTTTGATGTAAAAAATAAATGTTGGTCTAAGGAGATGCTAGAGATTTGTGGTATTACAGAAGATCAAGTTGCTAAGATCTATGAAAGTTATGAGGTAGTAGGAACACTTAAAAAGGATCTGGCAAAAAAATGGGGACTCAGTGAACAGGTTAAAATTATAGCAGGAGCAGGAGATAATGCAGCTGCTGCAGTAGGAACGGGAACTGTAGGAGAAGGAAGATGTAATATTTCACTGGGCACTTCTGGTACCATCTTTATTTCAAGTGAACAATTTGGTGTAGATAAAAACAATGCACTTCATGCCTTTGCTCATGCTGATGGAAACTACCACTTAATGGGATGTATGCTGAGTGCGGCTTCTTGTAATAAATGGTGGATGGATACCATTATTAATACAAAGGATTATGCAGGTGAACAAGCAGATATTAAGAAATTAGGAGAAAATAAGATTTATTTCTTGCCTTATTTAATGGGTGAACGCTCACCACTTAATGATCCTTTAGCAAGAGGCACCTTTATAGGGCTTACGATGGATACTTCAAGGGCCGATATGACACAAGCTGTTTTAGAAGGGGTAGCTTTTGCTATTCGTGATTCATTTGAAGTAGCGAAAGATTTGGGTATACCTATTGAACGTTCAAAGATTTGTGGTGGTGGAGCAAAGAGTCCTCTTTGGAAAAAAATGATTGCGAATATCTTAAATATTAAGATAGACGTTATTGAAAGTGAAGAAGGACCAGGCTATGGAGGTGCCATATTAGCAGCAGTAGGGTGTGGGGAATATGCATCCGTTGAAGAAGCAGCTACCAAGCTTGTAAAGGTAGTTGAAACAGTAGAGCCTACTCCAGAATTAGTGACTAAATATGAAGAAAGTTATCAAAAGTTTAAGAAAATTTATCCTGCTGTAAAAGAACTCTTTCCTCTTATTGTTTAAGGTTTACAAACACAAAATAATATGATATATTGTGAAAAAAGAATATATTTAAACCGTTGATGTGGAGATAAAAATACGGCGTGCACTTACAGAGAGTGAGGGAAGCTGAGAGCCTCATAGAACTGCAGAGTATTAAATGGACCACGGAGGGCGTAGGGAAAGGAACGAGAGTTCTCAGTATTCTGCGACGTAGGAGCTGCGTAAAGGCTTAGGAATATGTTTGTATTCTGGTAAAAGGCAAGCACTTTGCTTGCAAATTAGGATGGCACCACGAGTTGAGACACTCGTCCTAGATGAATAATCTAGGGCGAGTGTTTTTTGATTTTATAAGACAATATTAAAAGTAGAACGCAATGAAAGGAAGGGTATAATGAAAAAATTAGTAATGGGTAATGAAGCAATTGCTCTGGGAGCTATTAAGGCAGGCGTGGGTGTAGTGACAGGTTATCCAGGAACCCCCTCTACAGAAGTATTAGAAACAATTGCAAAGGAAAATCCAGGAGATATTTATGTGGAATGGTCAGTAAATGAAAAGGTAGCTTTAGAAGTAGCAGCAGGAGCAGCTTATACAGGGATGCGTAGTATGGTGACCATGAAACAAGTAGGTTTAAATGTAGCTTCAGACCCCTTAATGAGCTTAGCTTATATAGGAGTAAAAGGTGGAATGGTAATTGTTGTAGCTGACGACCCAGGACCTATCTCATCTCAAACAGAACAGGATACGAGGCACTTTGGGATTTTTTCAAAGCTTCCTGTTTTTGACCCTACTACAGCGGAAGAAGCGTATGTCATGATTGAAGATGCTTTTATTTACTCAGAAAAATATCAAACACCTGTTCTTTTTAGACCAACAACAAGAGTCTGTCATAGCTGTGTAGCTATTGAAAGCACAAAGGAGCGCATAAAACTTACGCCAGAAGGTTTTATAAAAGCACCTAAATGGGTTATATTCCCTAAATTGGCCTATGAAAATCATTTAAAAATAGAAAAACGTAACGAAGATTTAAAAGAAGATTTTTCGAGTTATCGTTTTAATGAGCTTAAAGGAGAAGGGAAAAGAGGGATTATAACTTCAGGTGTAAGTTATACATATACCTCGGAAGTTTTAGAGGGCTTAGAAGCAGAATATAAGCTGTTTAAAGTCACCACACCTCATCCTTTTCCAGAAAGATTGGCTTTAGAATTTTTAGAAGGCTTGGAGGAAGTATTGGTTATTGAAGAATTAGATCCTGTTTTAGAAAGAGAGATCCTCCTTCTTTGTGGTAAGCATCATCTCAATGTAACCATCCGTGGTAAGCTGACAGGTGATATGAAGCAGGCAGGCGAAAATTCAGTAGATGGCTTAAAAGGGAAGATTTACGAGTTTTTACAAGTACCACTTACAGAAGAGACAGACATTTTACTTCCACCTCTACCTATTAGACCTCCTGTATTATGTGCAGGATGTCCACACCGAGCTTCCTTTTATGCAGTGAAAAAAGCAATGAAAGGGAAAAAAGCTGTTTTTTCAGGAGATATTGGTTGCTATACACTAGGCAATGCGATGCCTCTTGATATGGTAGATACATGTCTTTGCATGGGGGCAGGTATTACTATTGCCCAAGGCTTACAACGGGTAGAACCAGAGAGCTTTCACTTTGCTTTTATAGGAGATTCTACCTTTTTCCATACAGGTTTGCCAGGGGTAATCAATGCACTTTACAATGAAACAGATTGCATTGTTGTTATATTAGATAACTCCACAACAGCTATGACTGGTAATCAACCTCATCCTGGCATTGGTAAAACGATGATGGGTAATATTTCAGAGAAGATTAGTATTTATAAGGTTTTAGAAGCTTTAGGTGTGTCAATGATTAAGAGAGTTAATCCGTTTAATCAAGGAGAAGCTTTAGAAGCTGTAGCTGAGGTGATTAAGGAAAAAGGTGTAAGAGTACTTCTCTTTGAAGCACCTTGTGTAGCCATCTCAAAAGCACAAGAAGCATTACATATTAACGAAGAAAAATGTAGGAACTGTAAGGTCTGTATGAAAGAGCTAGGTTGTCCAGCACTTATCTTAGAGGATCATAAAGTGAAAATTGATACAAAGTTATGCACAGGCTGTAACCTTTGTCAAAGTGTATGTCCATTTGATGCGATAGGAGGAGAAAAAGCATGATTAATTGTTTGATAACAGGGGTTGGTGGACAGGGAACTGTTCTTGCATCTAAACTTTTAGCCGAAGCAGCTATGGAAGAGGGCTATAGTGTAAGAACAACAGAGACAATAGGCATGGCTCAAAGAGGTGGTTGTGTAGTGAGTCATGTACGCATGGGAGAAACTATTTACTCACCACTTATTGCTAAAGGGCAGGCAGACATGATTATTAGCTTTGAACCATCAGAAGCAGTAAGACTTTTGCCTTATCTTAAAAAAGAAGGCGTAATGGTGGTAAATACAGCTCCTATTAAACCCATTATTCGCCCAGAGGATTATAACTATGAGACATATATAACTGTTCTTAAAGAGCAAGTAAAGCATTTAAAATTAGTAGATGGTAACAGTATTTGTAAAGCATGTGATGAACCTCGCGTATTGAACATAGCTTTATTAGGTGCAGCTATAAGTACGAAGGTAATTCCTATTTCAAAAGAAAAAATAGAGACAATTATGAGAAGAAAATTCAAAGATAGAGTGGTGGAAATAAATCTAAAAGCCTTGAAATTAGGCATACAGGAGGCGTAAGGGATGAAGTCAGAACAGTTGAGTGCTATTCAACATAAGCTAAGGCAAGTAATGGACTTTGGGGGGTTTTATAAAGAGAAGTTTAAGGGGATAGAAGTAGGAGATATTAAAACCAAAGAAGACTTTGAAAAGCTTCCTTTTACAGATAAAGGTGATTTGAGAAGTGCTTATCCACTAGGCCTTCAAGCTGTACCAGATGAAGAAATTGTACGTATTCATTCTTCCTCAGGAACGACAGGGACACCTGTTATCATTCCTTATACTAAGAAGGATATAGAGGATTGGGCGATTATGTTTGCCAGATGTTATGAAACAGCAGGCATTACTAATAGAGACCGTATTCATATTACGCCGGGTTATGGTTTATGGACAGCAGGTATTGGCTTCCAAAATGGAGCAGAACATCTAGGTGCCATGACTATTCCTATGGGACCAGGTAATACAGATAAGCAAATACGGATGATGATAGATATGAAGTCAACTGTACTTTGTGCAACGTCTTCTTATGCCTTACTCTTAGCAGAGGAAATTACTCAAAGGGGTTGCAGAGAAGATATTCATCTTAAAAAAGGTGTGATTGGCTCAGAACGTTGGGGAGAAAAAATGCGTAAACGTATAGCAAATGAACTAGGTGTACAACTTTATGATATTTATGGTCTCACTGAGATTTATGGACCTGGTATTGGAATTAGCTGCAACGAAGAGGCGGGTATGCATTATTGGGATGATTACCTCTATTTTGAAATTATTAATCCAAAGACAGGGAAGCTTGTTCCAGAGGGAGAAATAGGGGAACTCGTTATTACGACTCTGCATAAAGAAGGTGCCCCACTTATTCGCTATCGTACGCATGACCTAACCCGTTTCTTGCCAGAAAAATGTGCATGTGGTTTAAATTATCCACGTATTGATACTCTCATTGGTCGTTCAGATGATATGATAAAAGTAAAAGGTGTAAATATCTTTCCGAGTCAAATCGAAGAAGTTCTAGCGGTTGTAGAGGGAGTAAGCAGTGAATACCAAGTAATGATAGATCATTTAAATGGTAAAGATATTATGACTGTATTCTTTGAAACAGATGCTACAGATAATAAAAAACAGATTGAGGAAAATGTGAAACAGCTTTTTAAAACCAAAATTGGCATTACAGTTGTACCAAAGGGAGTAGCTATCAGCGAACTTCCTAGAAGTGAAAAGAAATCTACACGAATCTTTGATAATAGATACTAAAAGATAAAAGGTCTTCTCTTACTCAAAATGAGTAGAGTAAGACCTTTTATCAACAATAAGCATGATTTTGATAATTATTATCAAAATATATTGACAAGTGATAGGGGTTAGTGGTACCGTTAATAGAGAAGAATAATCACTAAAGTACAAACTAAAAGTAACAATTAAGGAGGACAGAAGATGACTCTTTTAGAGGGAGTAAGAGGGAAATGCTATAGCGTACAGGATATAGAATTAGAAGAGCAGCTTAAAAGAAGGTTACAAATGCTTGGTTTAACACAAGGTACTCAAATAGAAGTATTGAATTGCAAAAAAGGTGGTTCAGTCATTTTTAAAGTAAGAGGGACACGTTTTGCTATAGGAAAGACTACAGCTAAGGGGATACTTATAGGAGGTGAAAAAGATGGAAAAGACAATTAATGTAGCTTTTATAGGAAATCCTAACTGTGGAAAAACCACCCTATTTAACGCTTATACAGGTGCAAAGCTTAAGGTAGCTAACTGGCCAGGAGTTACAGTTGAAAAGAAGGAAGGGGCATTTGAATACCATGATCATCCTTTTAAGTTAGTGGATTTACCAGGTATTTATAGCTTAACCTCTTATACAATGGAAGAAAAGCTCTCTAGAAGTTACATACTAGAGGATGAAGTAGATGTGATCGTGGATGTAGTAGATGCCTCTTCTCTAGAGCGTAACCTATACTTAGCCTTGCAGCTTATTGAGCTTGGGAAACCAGTTGTACTAGCTCTTAATATGATGGATATTGTAGAAGAACGTGGGATGGAGATTGATATCCATCGATTACCAGAAATGTTAGGTATTCCAACTATCCCTGTATCGGCTAGGAAGAAGATGGGGTTAGATATTCTAATGCACGCTGTAGCACATCATAAAGATAAGTCACCCTCCTCTTTCGAACATCATCATGATGAAAAAAAGAGAAGTGGACATCCCCATAATCATCACAAAGAATGCGTTGTGGTGTACAGTGATGAGATAGAGGATAAAATTGACCGTATTAGTGAGCGTTTACAAGCACATTATAAAGAACTTACGAATGTAAGATGGCTTGCTATTAAGCTCTTAGAGCAAGATGCTGAAATAAGACAAAAATATACACTAGATTTAACAGATTTAATAGATAGAAGCTATGAAACAGATATTATTAATCAAAAGTATGATTTTATTGAAGAAGTAATAAGTGAATGTCTTGTTAATAAAGATGAAAAAGCAGAAGCTACAGATAAAGTAGATGCTGTTTTAACCCACAACATATGGGGATTACCTATTTTCTTTGGTATTATGGCATTGGTATTTTTCCTTACCTTTAATGTAGGAGATGCACTTAAAGGTATATTTGAGGTTGGATTAGACTGGTTTAGTACTTCTGTATATAACGGTTTACAACTTTTGGGGGCAGGAGATGTGCTTATTTCCTTAATAGTAGAGGGAATTATAGCAGGGGTAGGTGGTATCTTAACCTTTTTACCTAATATTTTCATCTTATTTTTAGCTCTCGCATTTCTTGAAGACAGTGGATATATGTCACGTGTAGCCTATGTTATGGATGGTTTAATGAGCAAGCTTGGTTTATCAGGAAGAGCTTTTATCCCTATGTTATTAGGTTTTGGCTGTAGCGTACCAGCTATTATGGCATCGAGAGCTTTAGAAGATCCAAAGGATCGCTTAAAGACTATTTTAATAACACCCTTTATGTCATGTAGTGCAAGACTCCCCATTTATGTACTTTTTTCAGAGATGTTCTTTCCACAACATGCTATGCTAGTAGCCTATTCGATGTATCTCATTGGTGTAGTTGTGGCAGTTTTAGTGGCTTTAGCTTTAAAATTTATTGGAAAAAAGAAACAGGTACACACACTCTTAATAGAACTGCCTGAGTATAAAGCACCTAATGCACGTACTATTTTCATTTATGTATGGGAGAAGGTAAAAGATTATCTTGCTAAGGCGGGGACAACAATTTTTGTAGCATCCATTATTATCTGGGTAATCCTAAACTTTGGACCAACAGGCATGGTTGAAGATATGAGTTTAAGCTTTGGGGCGATCTTGGGCAAAATGGCAGTACCACTTTTAAGTCCAGCAGGTTTAGGGTATTGGCAAGTAGTGGTTGCTCTTATCGCAGGGATTGCAGCTAAAGAAATAGTTGTTTCTAGTATGACGGTACTTTATGGCATAGCTAATATTAGCTCGCAAGTAGGTATGAGTACTATGGTAGGAGCATTAGGCGCAGTAGGTTTTACCGCTCTTAATGCGTATTCTTTAATGGTATTTAGTTTGCTTTATATTCCATGTGCAGCAACTATTGCTACTATAAGAAAAGAAACTAATTCATGGAAATGGACTGGAGTAGCTATTGCACTTCAACTTATTATTGCATGGGGAGTAGCCACTTTAGTTTATCAAATAGGGAGTTTAATAATTTGAAAAATTTAAGTGATTTGGTAAATTTAAACAGAAGGGAGTAGGTCAGTATGGTATCAGTTATTATTTTAGGAGTCATTCTCCTTTATGTCCTATTTGTTATTTATAAAAAGGTAAAGGGAATGAAGGAGGGGAAGTTTTGCTCCTGTGGATGTGAAAGTTGCCCTGCTCAAAAAAAATGCAAGAACTAAAAATAAAAGGGTACAATGCTATAACGGATTGTACCCTTCTGTTTTTTAATGATTAAAGAATATTATTGCTACCAATAGCTCGTTCAAGTATTTTAAGTGTCATAGTGTTTGTTTCAGGGCCAGCAAGTGACATACATAGGTTAGAAAGAACTTTAGGAATAATGCCGCTATCAAATAATTCAAGAGCAGTAGTTAAAATAACCGTTTCTGTATTAAGGCCACAGATATAAACTTCAGACACTTGGTTTTTAGTAAGTAGGTTACGTACATCAGGGGTTAAAGAACTATAGGTAGACTTCATGAGCATAATATCTGCGATTTCGTTAATGATAGGATTACTTTTTGCCTGTGGACTAATCATTGTCATGTTTCTAATATTAAGCTCAGATTTAAAAAGTGATTCATTGTTATCAATAAAACGTGTAGCAACTATTAAATCATAATTAAAATGAGTAACATGCTTTTTAATAGCTTGTGGAATATGCTGAGTAAATTCATTCATATAACCTTCTTGAACATCCGTAATCAGTAATATTTTCATGGTGAGTCTCCCTTGTGACAAATTTATTGAGTATAAATAGCCTCCTTTAATAATGAGCTACTACTATAAATTGTATTATATTGTACTTCGGTTTAATTATCAAATAAATAGAGTTATAAGATAAAATTAAAAAGTTTATTTGCCTATAAAAGTATTTACAAAACAAAAAATATAATATATAATTCATTTAATTAAATAAATCTCTTAAAAACAAAGAAAAGGAATAGTAGTTATTGGAATCATTAACAGAGACCTGTTGGAGGGTGTGAAACAGGATTGAGAAGATAATGAACTCGCCTTGGAGTTGCTGGCTGAAAACAAGTAGGTCTAGACGGAAGCCAACCGTTACAGTGGCTAGATATCGGTAAACTATTCACCCGTATCAGTGGGCTTAAAGTTGTTTAAGCCAAGAGAGTGGTGCAGAAAAGTAATCTTCTGTCTCTTTATAAAAGGGATGGGAGTTTTTTTGTTTAGAATCTATTTACCTGTATCAATAAGGGTATGTCTTAAGACATAAAAAAGAGTGGTACCGCGGAAAATGCCTTTCGTCTCTTTAACAAATAGTTGAGAAACGAGGGCATTTTTGTTTCTCATCCTAAAAATAAGGAGGAGTAAAAAATGAGTAAAAAGATTTATGTATTAGATACCACATTAAGAGATGGAGAGCAGGTACCAGGAGCAAAGCTTAATTTAGAAGAAAAATTAGAGGTAGCTAAACAATTAGTAAAACTTAAAGTAGATATGATGGAAGTAGGTTTTCCGTCTTCTTCAAACGGTGATTTTGAAGCAGTTAAAGCAATAAGTAAAGCAGTCGGTCAAGATATGATTGTTACAGCACTTGGAAGAGCTGTAACAAGTGATATTGATGCTATTTACGAAAGTCTTAAAGAAGCAGCAAACCCTATGATTCATATTGTATTAGGCTCATCAGGTGTGCATCTAGAAAAGAAATTTAAAAAAACACCTCAGCAGATTATGGAGATGGGCATAAATGCTGTAAAATATGCTAAGAGCTTAATGCCACAGGTACAGTATTCTTTAGAAGATGCCAGTCGTTCCAGTTTTGATTATATGTGGGAAACGATAGAAGGTGTCGTCCGAGCAGGTGCGACCATTATCAACATTCCAGATACCGTAGGCTTTGCTGTTCCAGAAGAATTTGGCAAGCTTATTTATAAAATCAATGATCGCTTAATGAATTTAAATCCCAATGTGATACTGAGTGTACACTGCCATAATGATACAGGACTTGCAACAGCTAATACTTTAGCAGCAGTACGAAATGGTGCTAACAAGGTAGAATGTACCATTAATGGCATTGGAGAGCGAGCAGGTAATACCTCCTTGGAAGAAGTCGTAATGGGAATTAAGCTCCATCCTGAATATTATGGGGGGTATACTACCATAGAAACCAAGGAAATTTATAGCACCTCACGCTTGGTGAGTGCAACTATGGGTTTAGATGTGCAAGTAAATAAAGCCATTACGGGAGAAAATGCCTTTGCACACTCTTCAGGAATCCATCAAGATGGACTTTTGAAATCCAAAGAAGTTTATGAGATTATAGAACCACAAGATATAGGTGCACCCCCAATGGAATTAGTCCTTACTGCACGTTCAGGAAGGCATGCCTTTATGCATATTGTAGAAAGGTTTGGTTATCAAGTAGTTGAGAAGAAAATTCCTGAAATCTATGAGGCCTTTCTGAGTATGGCTGACCAAAAGAAAGAAGTTTATGACTATGATGTTGTCAGGTTAATGGAAGGCTATCCAAAGTCTTACTTCATAAAACAAAAAAGTGTAACTATGTGGGAAATGACAGATTTCCAAGTGATTGCCAATACACTTTTTCCAACAGCTACTGTTCAAATGAAGAAAGGCGAGGAAGTTAAAATAGAAAGTAAAAATGGGGAAGGTGCTGTAGATGCACTTTATAGTGCTATTATTGCAGCTACTGAGATGCCTATAAAGCTTCAGGAATATCGCATTCACAATATAGCCAGAGGTAAAGAAAGTTTAGGAAAGGTTTGCATTGAGATTAGCTATGATGGCAAAAGCTATCAAGGAAAAGCTATCGAAAAGGACGTTATAAAAGCCAGTGGAGTAGCACTTGTAAATGCTATTAATAAGGTGATGCAGGATAGGGAAGAGTAGAACAATAAATTTTTAAAAGAAGAGGGCTGCTACATACTTAATTAGTAAAAGTATGTAGCAGCCCTTTAAAATTTTAGTTTATCGAGGTGTTGGCGCGGCCGCAAGAAAGAAGGCTTTTCTCCGGTTTCTGGGTCCTCGCCTTGGCAAACTCTAGGCTCAGTCCTGTAGACTAACGGTCCTACCTATCGCAAGAAGAACGCTTGCGATAACGTCCCTAAAGACAGCCTACAGGCCTTCACCAAGACTTTGCGAAAGTCTGTGGAGGAAACCTGCGAAAAGCCTTCTTTCTTGCTCTGCACTGTATCACGAAAGTTTAAATTTTTCATATTCCTTCTTAAAGACATGA
>NZ_PEDL01000036.1 GCF_002735925.1 Sporanaerobium hydrogeniformans
GTATTAGCGTTCGTTTCCGAACGTTATCCCCCTCTATAGGGCAGGTTACCCACGCGTTACTCACCCGTCCGCCACTAAGCTTTGGGAGCAAGCTCCCTTAGCTTCGTTCGACTTGCATGTGTTAAGCACGCCGCCAGCGTTCATCCTGAGCCAGGATCAAACTCTCATAAAAAAGTTTGTCCATGCAACCTAGGTTGCTGACTTATTACTTAGTACTTTATAGTACTCACTGAACTTAAAATTAAGTTCATGAATCGACTGGTTTTATGGTTACTATTTTGTTTTCAATGTCCATCTTTATTATCGCCTCAAGTCAGTTCGTTCTAAGTGTTGTCCTCAGCGACGAATATAATCTTACCATGCTACTTAACCTCTGTCAACTCTTTTTTTAAACTTTTTTACAAATTATTTTTTCTTCTTTTTATTCATTTTTCCCTCTCTAAAATACGCTGTCTATCACTCTCTTTTTCTTTCCTATGTAATAGTTATTTGATAGACAGCTCTTTTTATTTATTAACCATATTACTAAATGCTTGTAAGATAAGGTTATTTTCATATAACCACTTGGTTAAACTACTTTCTTGTATAAGAGTAGCTATTGCACTAGAATGAGGACTCGTTAAAACAACTGATAGTAGAAGACCTACTATCCATATACCTAATACCCCTTTCACAACCCCTATTCCAAAACCACTTAACCTATTTAACTTTGATACAATAGGAATAACCTTTATAACTGCATCTGTACTTGCTAGAAGCAATATAAATATTGCCTTAATGATAAGCCACGCAAACAAAATAGCAAGTATACCTAATACAACTTGAGTGAGTGATTCACTTACATACTCTTTAATTGTTGATACTTTTAAAAGTTTATATACTTCTGCATTATTATTTTTAACAATAGAATCACTTATAAAATCTGGTAACCACGTCACACTTTTTCTGATTGCTTCTCCTTGTGTTTGAACTCCTACACCAAAATTTACTTTTTCTACCCTTCCTCCTATCCATTTATAGATGATTGGATAAAGAGGTGTTAATTTTAAAAAACTACTTATAATAGGTTGTATAATAAAAGCAAATATAATGGCTACAAAAGAACTTGCAAATGACATAATCGTCTTCAGAAAGCCTCTATAGTAACCTACTGCCCCAAAAGCACTTATCACCATTACTATAATACCATCCAATATCACTTTTTTTCCTCCTTCTTAGGCTTTAGTAACATCACTTTATCTCTAGCTACTGCAATTCCTGTCTTTGTTTCTGGTATGTAAAATACTTTACTAATATCTGCTGTAGGGCGATACTCAAAAAGTAATACACCTAATTTATTATAGCCTTTATAGTTATCTCTTGTCCCAATTATGACTCCCTTGTCATTGGCGTAATAATAAGTAACAGGTTCCCCTATTTCCTTTCTTAAAATCTCTTCTCCCTGTCCATTGATATAAATTAAATAATCTGCACGATGAACCGTATTTTGCGTCATGCTATCTGTAGCAATGATGGGTAAATACCCTTCTCCATATCTGCTTATGCTTATATTATAGGGAGTAAAAACACAATTTATATTGTTAATGGTAGCAATTGGATTACCGTCTAAATCATAGCTACTCATAGTCTTATCTCCTATACTCATCCACTCATTATCTTTTAAAAATTCAATTTCATAAACAAGATTATCTTTTTGTTCTAGTCCATAAACTACATTGTCCATAACATCTTCCTCATTTGCCCCTAACTCAACTGCTACTATTTCTGAAGTTAATGCAGGTTTGTTGATATTAATGTAGCTGATAAGTAGCAAATTATTTGTGGGTGAAAGCTCTGCTACAACAGGATAGCCACTATCCTTGGAATAAGTAACTCTTCCACCTAAAAATCTTCCTTTGCTATCATAAGCTGAAACTGTATGAGAATCTACTCCTTCTTCTATCGTTACTATCCCACCCTTTTCATTAATAGAAAAGTAAAGGATCTTATTACTGCTCTGTACTTCTCCTTGCTTTCCTTTATCACTAAATAAAGTAATGCTTTTTCCTTCTTTTTCTCCTACTGCAATATAACTACCCCTCTGCTTTACTATATAATTTTCTAGAGATAGTGCATCTGCCCAAAGCTGTTGACCTTTCAAGTCATAAGCTGTAACACCATCTCGTGTTACTTTAAAAATTTGATTTTTATTAAAACCTATATAGCTATTATCACTTATATTTAGTTCAATAATAGGGATATCTACAATAAGTTCTTTTTCCCCTCCAAGGGTGTAAAGTATACCACTTTTAAACATCACAAAACCTAATATACCTAAAATTATACCTAAAACAATACCTATAATAGGTTTCTTATTGGGCTTTTTCTTTTCTAGTGTATTCACATTTTTCACTCCTACTGTACTTTTCTACATCACTATCATACACCAGCCTCTATATCTTTTAAAGGATTTAAATTTATACAGTAATATAGGTTTATAGATCGAATTATTCTTAAAATCTATTAATAGCTAAAATAGACTACCTCCTATTACCACTTTCGGCTCTAGAGATAGTCTATTTATGTCTTAACTTAACCCATGGTATAACGCAATATATTTCTTAGCTGCTTCATCCCACGAAAAATTCTTTTTCATACCATTTAATTGAATTTGCTTAAAATCTTCTTTTTTCTCTACATAGTACTGATAAGCTTCCTCTAGCTTCTTATACATCCAATAACCTGAACAATCTTCAAACTCAAAACCTGTTCCTTCCTTAGTCATTGGATTGTAATGAATAACCGTATCTTTTAACCCACCTGTTTTTCGAACAACAGGTACTGTCCCATAGCGCATGGCTATAAGTTGCCCTAAACCACAAGGTTCAAACAGTGAAGGCATTAAGAATACATCGCTAGCTGCGTATATCTTTTGAGCCAATGCTTCATTAAAGGTTAGAAAAACCGCTGAACGTTCACGATATTTATAAGCAAAATGTTTAAACATCTCCTCATATTCTTGTTCCCCTGTTCCTAATATTACAAACTGCACATCCATTTGCATAATTTTATCCATCACCCACAAAGAGTCCACTGTTTGTTTCATAAGATCAAACCCTTTTTGATCTGTTATACGTGAAACAATACCAATGAGCATGCAATCTTTTTTTTCAAGGCCATATTCTTCTTGAAATTTTACTTTATTTTCTTTCTTACGCCCAATAGAACGCCAAGTATAATTTTTATAAATATAAGGATCTATTTTAGGATCATACACATCGTAATCAATTCCGTTTAATATCCCCTCCATTTTGTAATACAACTTATCTCCTAATAAGCGGTCTAATCCACATCCATATTGATAGGTTTTAATTTCTTCTGCATAGGTTGGACTGACTGTTGTTATTTTATCAGAATAAATAAGTCCAGCCTTCATGTAACTAATTGCACCATGATACTCTAAGCGTTCAGCTGACATATAGTCTGAAGAGAGTTCAAGAACATCAAGTGCTTCTTTCCCACATAACCCCTGATATTTCATATTATGTATAGTATAGACAGTCTTAATGTTAGCATAAAAAGGATCCATTCTATATTTATCCTTTAAAAGCAAACATAACGGTCCTGTTTGCCAGTCATTACAATGAATCACATCTGGCATAAAATCAATATGTCTTAGTAGTTCTAAAACAGCCTTACAAAAGAAAGCAAAACGCTCATAATCATCTTTATACCCATAAAACTCTGGTCTTGCAAAGTAGGTATCACTTTTTAGCAAGTACGTAGGAACAGTAGTACTGTCATCTTCATAAATCCCAACCCCTTGTACTCTCCAACCAAGATGAACATCATAACTTGTTAAAAAATGTGAATCATGATCAAAAAATCTCCCCTGAATAGAATGATAGTAAGGTAAAGCAACCCTTGCATCTATCCCCTGTTCTCTTAGCTTTTTAGGCAATGCTCCGATGACATCTGCTAATCCACCCGTTTTAGCATAAGGAGCTACTTCACTTGATACAAATAAGCACTTAAGTGGTGTATTGTTCACAATCATTCCTCCTGCACTCAAACAATAAGGTTCCTTCTATACTCTATAATACACTTTTCTGTAATTAGTTGTACAGTTTAATTTGAAAATTAATCATTTTTACCTAGTGACTTTCTTGTTTTTATTGCTTTTATTGTTTAGGTAATTTTAACTCTTGTCCTACTTTAATAAGATTGGTATTACTTAAATTGTTTAAATCAATAATTTCTTTTATGCGACTACTATTACCATATTGTTTATAAACAATATTAGCAAGTGTATCTCCCTCTTGAATAACATAAGTATCATATTTTATTTCTTCTTTTTCACTCTCTTCTTTCTTAGCTTCTTCTTTCTTAACTTCTTCTTTTTCAAATTGAACATTTACATCCTTTCTTACCTGCTCTTTAGTTGTTTCACTTGTTAATCCATTTGTTTGTGTCTCACTTAGTTGCTCTTTGTTTGTCTCTGTTACTTTTTCTTCATTGGATAAAGCTTGTTTTTCAACTTGATTGATTGTAAATTGAACAGCGCTATTATCACTTTCCCCTATTGGATCATTTCCTAAAACATTAATAGTTGGAGTATCTTGAGCAAATGTAGGTAGTACCTTCTGCGTTCCATTCATTTTTACAACAACAGCTGTAAGAGCAATAAGTAGTACACTAGTAGCAACTACTGTTACATTAAGGTTTTTACGTTGTATATACTCTTTCTTACGTGCCCTACCTATTTCTCTAAATTGATTAACTACCGTATCCTCTATAGGCGCTGTTTCCTCTGTTTTAAAAGCATGCTCAATCATATAGTGTTGCATCTCTTCGTTACGTTGGTAATACATATAATAACCACTTTGTTCTAATAATTCATCCCCTTCTAAAGCATAAAAGGTTTCTATTTTATTAATTGGATCCAATAGCATAAATACCTTTCCAGAGCTTCCAAAGACATTTCTATGCTCTCTTAATTCTTTCATAGTAAGCATGGTGCCATACCCTGGTTGCATATGCATCCATCCTATAATTTCCTGATTACTAAAGTAAGTTTGTCTTTCCTTTTCTGCCTCCTCTAAAGCTTCATGGATCAACCATTCTCTTTCCTCATCCTTTCCTGCTCTAAGAGGAATAATACCTGATATTATAATTTCTTTGCTCTCTTCTGAAAACTTCCCAACAAATACAGCTGCACTTTCTTTATTTAAATCCATTTGTGCATACTGATAAAGATAGGTATAAACATAATCTTCAAGATAAATATGATAATCGCAGTCTACATCTCCTATAGCCTTTACATTTTCTAATTGAACACTTGTTTGCATTTTTATTTGTTCTTTAGACTGTCCTAATTCAGATTGCACTTCTTCTAATTCATCTCTATTAAGAAGCTGTATTTTTTCTTCCTTGCTTAGACTATCTTTTTCTCTACCATTTGCCTCACTTTTATTTTTATTTGGTCTGTAGTATACTTTTCCCATTTTTATCCCCTTCCATTTATATCCAAATTTTACAATTAGCATACTATAACCTTTCTATAATATTTTAATGTTTATTGTCGAGGTCTTCATTTTTTTTATCTTTCTTTTTTTAGCCTTATCCTCATTATTTTTTTAGTTCTACCATATTTTTCTTATTATTTCTAACGAGATTTATCGCCTTTTATCAATAAAAATAAAACCTTAACCATTTAAATACTGTAAATAAATTCCATATCGTTTGGTAAATAAATAACCAAAAAAATGGCAAACTATAAAAAGATACTGAAAGTGGTGATAAAAATATGTATACAGATGTAAGTACAAAGCCCTCTACCGTCTACATCCCTATTGAAAGCGATAACTATTTATCTTCCTTTTGCAATCAGCTACAACCCTATCTTGAAACATTGCTTCCACTTCATAACCATGAGTTAGTCATTGTTTGCATCGGAACAGATCGAGCTACTGGAGATAGTCTTGGTCCTTTAGTAGGTTATAAATTACATCCTCTCAACTATGAAAATGTCAGCTTTTACGGTAATTTAGATGAACCTGTTCACGCTAAAAACTTAGAAGATACTCTAAAGCTCATTCAAGAAAAGCACCCTAAAGCCCTTGTTATTGCCATTGATGCTTGTCTTGGGGCTCCTCACAATATCGGCTGCGTTACTATTGGCGAAGGAGCTATTTATCCTGGTGCAGGTGTTAAAAAAAACTTGCCACCTATTGGTCATCTTCATATTACTGGTATTGTTAACTTTAGCAGTATGATGAATATGGTTGTTTTACAAAATACACGTCTTTCTTTAGTCATGAAAATGGCAGATAATATTGCTATGGGCATTAAACACTGCCTCTGGCGTTATTACAAGAAATACTCATAAAAAGTGCTACGTCTTTTAGGACGTAGCACTTTTTTATATATCCTTTATTTAGTAATTCTTGTTCAATAATATCTAATTCTTCTTCTGTAGCAGCTTCAATAGTATGCATATGCTCCCCTTTCGTTAACTGCATCAAGGGGGCGGCACTCGTTGTATTTACCTTGTCTACAAACTGTTTAATATCTCGTCTAGTTTTTAAAAGTAAACCAGCTACTAGCTCACCATATACCGGATGCATAATGATAACATCTCTCACTGTCCCACCATTATCTATAATAATTTCTAATTCCTCTTCCAACTTCCCTTCATCATGCTTAACAGCAACAACTCTCTTTCTCATGCTTGCTGCTTCTTTGTTCAGAATATAGCCCCTGGCTGTAGCTAGGATATCATAGCCTTGAGCTCTTAAAAGAGCTACATCTTGCACAATAACTTGCCTACTTACTTCAAATTTTTGAGCTAGGAGCGCTCCACTAATGGGTAAAGCACCTTCCTGAAGTAACCTTAGAATTTGCTCTCGCCTCTTATCTCCATCCATAGAATCTCCTCCTAAAATAAAATCCACTATCTTTTTATCTTTTATTATAACACAACTCCTTTTTTACGTAAGGTTACAGCCTATAAATTTTCACAAAAAAAGTGTAGCTGCTATTATCTATAAATAATTAGCTACTACACCTTTTAATTTTTAGTTAATCACTACTCATTAATACGTTTTAAAAGAACTTCTCTTAATGTTTCATAACCTTTTTTTCCCAAAAGAGCAAACATATTTTTCTTATATTCTTCTACACCTGGTTGATCAAATGGATTAACTCCTAATAAGTAACCACTTATACCACAAGCTTTTTCAAAGAAATAAATGAGTTTACCCATGTTAAAGGCATCCATCTCTGGAATGTTTATAATAATATTAGGTACCCCACCATCTACATGAGCAAGAAGTGTTCCTTCAAAAGCTTTTTTGTTTACAAAATCCATACTCTTTCCAGCTAAGTAGTTAAGACCATCTAAATCAAAAGGTTCTTCCTCAAGAGTTACATCTAATTGAGGTTTTTCAATATTAAGAACGGTTTCAAATAGAATACGTTGCCCCTCTTGAATATATTGACCCAGTGAATGAAGGTCTGTGGAAAAGTTAACAGATGATGGATAAATCCCTTTGTTATCCTTTCCTTCACTTTCACCGTAAAGCTGTTTCCACCATTCCCCAAAATATTGCATTGTGGGTTCATAATTTACAATAATTTCTGTTGTTTTCCCTTTTCTAAGAAGTGCATTACGTACAGCAGCATATTTATAACATTCATTATTTACTACATCAGCTACTAAGTATTCTTCTCTTGCTGCTGCCGCACCTGCCATTAATTCATCAATACAAATGCCTGCTACAGCAATAGGAAGTAAGCCTACAGCTGTAAGTACAGAGAAACGGCCACCTACATCATCTGGAATAATAAAAGTCTTATACCCTTCTTCTTTAGCAAGTGTTAAAAGAGCTCCTTTTGCTTGATCCGTCGTAGCATAAATCCTATTTTTGGCTTCTTCTTTACCATATTTTTCTTCCATGAACTTCTTAAATACACGAAAAGCAATAGCAGGCTCAGTTGTTGTGCCTGATTTGGAAATAACATTTACACTTACTTCTTTACCTTCACATACATCTAATAAGTCTCTAAGGTACCTTCCTGAAATATTATTTCCTACATAGTAAATTTCAGGTGTTTTTCTTTGTGCTTTACTAAGTGTATTGTAAAAAGTATGGCTAAGGGCATCAATACACGCTCTCGCCCCTAAATAGGAGCCACCAATACCAATCACAATAAGGATGTCTGAGTCCTTTTGAATTTTTGCAGCAGCTTCTTTTATCCTACTAAATTCTTCTTTATCATAATCTATAGGCAGATTAATCCATCCTAAAAAATCATTCCCCGCGCCTGTTTTTTCATGTAACATGTCATGTGCAATTTCTACTTGTGATTTTAAAAATTCTACTTCATAAGGTTGTACACCTGTTTGAGAGTAATCAACTGTTATTCTACTCATTACTACATCCTCCTAATCTATGATAGAACGATATTCTTTCAACTTTATTATTATAAAGCACTTTAAAGTATTTTTAAATACATAATAATCATTTTATTATTGTTCATTAATATATACTTTTATATGCATATATGACAAAACTGTCTTGCAAAACCTCTAATAAAATAAAAAGAAGCCTTATGAGCTTCTTTATTGAAGAATCTTTATTAGTTTAGCAATATCTTGGGCAGTTAATGCACCTCCTGCTTTTTTATCTTGTCCATTTTTTGTTAACTTGTTATTTTTCTCTTTTCCAAAGGAAATGGGCTGATCTTTCAAAGTTTGTACTTTTTCACTCACATCTTCTTCTCTTAATGATTGCTGCAATAATTCTCTATCATTTCTCCTAATCTGTCCGTTCATCCTCTTTTTATTTCGCTCTTCATTTTCAACTGGAAAAATATTAATAAGATAATTAGTCATTAAAGTTAAAATAAGTTCTTGTTTTTCTACTACTCCCATTACAATGGTAAAAACCTCTGAACCTATTGCTAGAAGTCCACTTACACTAGTCAGTATAATCATAGGCCCCGTAAACGCAAGCCGATCAATACTAATTACTAGTATTTCTAACATTATTACAGCCCACATTAAAAAGATTGTTTTAGTCGCTAAATTTTTAATAGCTAGATAAGAAAAAGAACCTATTTTCTCTTTATGCAAGGTTGTTACTAAAAAAGTTTCTATATCTACCTTGTCTTTGAGTTTATTTTCGATTTCATCATATTTCCTAATAATAGAATCGATAAATGCTATACTTGACTGAGTTTTATATACTCTTGAATTATTATAAAGCTCGATACTCGTTTCTATCATTTCAAATTTATGTAATATCATCTTCGTTGTTAAAACAATAATTAGTGCCAAAACACACTGTATACTGAATAATCCTATTATCATTTGTCCCACCCCTATAATTCTTCTTATAATAATTTTACCATTTATTTACATTTTTTCAAGTAAAATAATGTTTCAATAAAATACAAAAAGAGACTGATTTCTCAGTCTCCCTAAATATTTAATTTATTTTAGGCATAGGTACGTATTGCAAATTAAAATTCAAAGGGATATTACTAATACCTGTTAGGTTATCTTTTACATCTACATCCACCGAATGCCTCTTACTACTTTCACTATTAAACCGTAAGAAATCTACATAATCCCTATACTTATAATCATTTTTTAGATAGCATCTAAAAAATATATCCACTATATAACTCCTACTTACCTCTGCTTCTACATGATCCATTGTAATAATAAGTTGACTTCCATCTCCACTTACATTTCCTTTTAAATTTTGAACTGGAACTTGCATATTGGAGCCATCTGGCTTAATACTTACTAATAGTATGTCATTCTCTTTAAAATAGAGGTTTGGTTTTCCTGCATTTCCATCCATCTTTCCTAAATCAACTTTAAGTCTTAAATTGGCATTAGTAGAACTGTTCCATTCCATCTTGAACTTAATATTACTTAAATATTCAGGACAAACAAAATTTTGCGTAGCTGTGTTTGATTTACCATGCTCTACAGCACTTGTTTTTATCTCTCCCTGCTTAATAGGTTCTGGCGCAAGTTGTATATCCTGCACCCTAACTGTACTATGCCCTTTAATACCTATCCAAAAGACATTTCTATTCTCAGAGATTTTACCCATTACTTCGAACGGATTAAACACTGTTTCAATCAAATATTTTTCACAACTTGGCCAACCTACCTCATCTTTATTTACAACAACTTCTAGGACTTGCGTGGTATAGGTATTCCCCTTTTTATCTTTAAAATCCATAGTACATTTTATCTTTGCATTATTGCCTCCAGCGTCTTCTACTGTTGCTTTAGCGTATAAAGTAGCCCAGCCTTGTACAGTTCCTCCATCATTTGGGTCATAGGAAGTTCCTGTTACATATTTTGAGATTACAGCATAATCTTTTTGGTTAAAAACAATTAAGTCATTTTGAGTATAAGGTTTAAAGAAAAGTATTGTATTTTCACTAGCCGCATAAAGGTTACCTGCTTGCATTATTAAAACGAGTATACTTAGAGTAGAAATTATGAGTCTTTTTAAGTTTTTCATCTTATTTCCCCCTATCTGACTTATTTAGCTATACACTCCACTCTTTAGTTTATTGTATATAGCATGCAATATAGTCACAATTTATTATATTATTAAATATTATTCTTATCAATTACTTGTGATAACAAAACAATTTTTTAAACTAATTCGCATATTTTTACCCTAAAAAGAAGGCCTATTTCTAAGCCTTCTTTCTCTAATTAATTTTAGGTATGTCTACATATCTTAAATTGATTGGTTTTTTATCTTCGTTTATACCATTCTCTATATCTTGGATTGTTAGACCAATCTGATGAATAGCTGATAAATGGTTCATATCATTTTTATACTGATTATAAGTGTAACTATCCTTTAGATAGCATTTAAAAAATATATTTACTTCATAGACCTGATCCGTTTTAACTTTTAAATTATTTATTATGATCTTTAACTCATCCTCAGTAGCGGTCACACTACTTCTATAGTTGTATCCATTTTCTTCCTTTAAGGTACTAACTTCTTTTACATTTACTAGAGCAGTATCACCAACTTTAAAACGCATTTTGTCCTTAAAAGTATTTCCTCCTTGATAATCTGAATCAATAACTAGTGTCAGATTAGAATGAGTAATATTTCCTGCTTCTATAAATCCTACAGTAAAACTAATATTGCTAAGCTGCTCTGGACAAATAAAGTTTCTAGTAACAAATGCACCACTCTCGTTTCCTAGCTGTGTCCAATTCACTTGAAGCTTCACCTTCTCATAAGGCAAGTAAACAACCGGTTGTGCATTTAAAGCATTCAGTTCAACTCTTGTAATATTTATAGGAACAATACCTTCTTTAAAGATATATTTATTATTATCCTTTTCATAGCTGATGTCATACTTAATGGTATAAACTCCAAAGTCTAAGTCTTTACTACTTGTGCCCTCTGGTATATAATAATCATTTTTAAGGTTATATGCCAAATCAGGTCTTTCTACTTCCTGACCTTCCTCATTAATAGGTTTACCGTTATCATTTACAAGGTAATAAATAAGGCGGATATTAGCAGAGTCCATACTTACTTCTGGAATGTCAAAATCCCCTTTTCCGCCTGGCTTACCTACCTTTTTTGCGGGTTTACCATAGATATTACTATAGGATAATACGGTTTCATCACTTATTGGATAAGAAATCTGTTTCTGTGCTTCTGCTGTCATTCCTATATAATAACGTAAAATAGCAGGTGTGCCCTCACCTATATTTCCTATTTCCCAAGTTAATTTTTCTTTACCATCTGCTACTTCTCTTTCTATCTTTCCTTGTGAAATTACACAATCGTATTCACTATCAGTAAGTGCTGTATCACCCATTGAAGGAATGATTTCATACTTAAATTGGTTTTCTTGCTCTGTCCAAAGTTTAAATTTCTCCCCTATTGGAATAACTACCTTAGCTCCTCTAGCAGCATTTTGGATAGAACGTACCACATTTTCCATAATATTGATTAAGGCATTTGTAGTATCTTTAGATAGATAGTAATACTCACCATTATCATTGATACCATTTGTTGAACATATTTTTAATACTTGTTGTCCCACTGTTGATATGCTCTCACCTGCACCAATGGAGTAAATTTCATATCCTGCATTTTTAGCTGTTTGAGCAGCTTCTATAGTCTTAGTCTTTGTAGCTGTATCTATATAACTTCCTCCTCCTAATACGCCATTACCGCTTGTTGTATGATAATAGGTTGGCTCTCCATCACTTATCAAAACAATAATACCATTTTTAGAATTGGCAGCATCTAAATATAACTTTGCCTTATTAATCCCTTGAACCATGTTAGTACCCCCTGCTGGATTATCCAAAGCAGTGGCTACCCCTTTTAATAGAGTTGTCTTATCGTCTGTTAATGAGGTACATCTACTTTCCTCAACATTAGTAGCAAAAGCTACGATTCCTACTTTAATAGAGTTATGTTCTTTTTCATTTTCAAGTAATAGTTGCTCAACAAAATTATTAGTAGCTTGCTTTGCTATCTCCACTCGTGTAAGTCTCTTACAGCTATTACCATGTCTATGTTCAGTTTTTCCACAAATAAGTAGTTGTCTATTGCTATAACATTTACGTGTATGAATATGTTCTTCATTATTACATAAATAATCCCCCACTTCATTTGCCATACTTCCTGATCGGTCCAATACAAGCACCACATCTGTAGGTTCTGTCATTATCTTATTTTTACCTTCTACCTTTAATTCTACCTGCCATAAACCTTCTTGACGAATACCTCCTACACTAACAGGCAGTGCTGTATTGGTTACTTGAATAGAGCCTGGGTTAGGCCATACAGGCTCCTTTACTGAAGCAGTAGGATCTAATTTAATATTTTGTGCACTTTGACGGTCAAATGTACCACCATTTTTACCCTTTAAATAAAACCATAATTTGTTTCCATTATCTACAATCTTAATGTCTTTAAAGTCAATATAATAATCTTTAATAACTTCTTCAAATGTCTTATTGCTAGGTATTGAAATTTCCTCTATTCGATCTAACCAATCAGGTGGATTGGTATAACCATTAGGTGTCTGATAACCTATAGTTATACCTATCTTAATATTACTACCAACTTGATAAGCATACCCCTTTACATCTAAAACAGCATAGCCCTTCTTATCATTTGACCACTCGAGATAATCAGATACAATGGTTTCTTGTGCTACTCCTTTAAAAAGTACAGGTATTACTTTATAATTTTTTCCACTTACTTCACTAGGTAGGGCCTGCCCATAAATAACTCCAAGTTGTAATACCATAGTTAAAGCGAGTACCAATGAAATTCCTATCCTCTTTAAGCTTCTCATTATTTCCTCCTTTATTTTTGTTTATATACTCTATTTTAGGTACTACTCAGCTGCCTCTTTCAGCCTACAATGTATGTATTATATTGTTTATATTATATAATATTATTATTTTTATGAATATACTAAATACATTTTATATTGCTATTTTAAAATTATATTTATCTAACTTATAATATACTTTTCCTACTTACCTTACTATTAAAAAAAGACCTTACTCCAGTATTTACACTTTAGCAAGATCTTTCTTTTTTATTCCTAGTCTATTTACTTAATATTATTTTATTTCTTTAATCATAGCCTCAATCATACGGCTAGCATTTTTAGCAGCTACATTAACAAATTCTTCAAAATTCACATCTGCACTACTATCTGCTTTATCAGAAATGGCTCTAATAATCACAAAAGGAACTTGATTTAAAAAACACGTATGGGCAATGGCAGCACCTTCCATTTCTGCACAATAGGCTGTAAAAGTAGTATAAATATCTTCTTTTACTCTAATACTTGAAATAAATTGATCACCACTTGCGATACGACCTACATACACTTTATGTTCACCCTTTAAATTTTCAGCAGCTTTTTTTGCACACTCTACTAACCTTTCATCTGCTTCAAAATAGGTTTTATTCATACGTGGAATCTCTCCTCTTGGATTACCAACCGCAGAAGCGTCCATATCATGCTCTACTGTATCACTAGAAACCACAATATCCCCTATATTAATCTCAGGATAAAGTCCACCTGCTACACCTGTATTAATAATATAATCCGCATTAAATTTATCTACTAATACCTGCGTACATACTGCTGCATTCACCTTACCAATGCCGCATCTAACAATAACCACATCTTTATTGTGCAGCTTACCAGTGTAGAAATCCATACCTGCAATTGTCTGCTGGTTAATTTCTTCCACTTTTCTTTTAAGAGAAATAACTTCCTCTTCCATTGCACCTATAATACCTATCATTTGTATGTTCCTCCCAAAAAGTAGTTGTCTATTCTTTATATATTAATCGAAGTTACGTTTTTTGACAACCTTATCCTTTATAGCGATTGTACTGCTGAACCTTGGACTCTAATATCGGCCATAAATAAGTCTTTACTTTGTCCATATCCTTCTCAACATATTGCTCAATAAGCTCAAAGTTGTCTAAGCCCACATCTAAAATAGCCTGAAGCCAATAAAAAATCGTTTGAGGTTTTACCTTCTCCCCATCATAACTAATGCTTACTACACTGTTATTAAAATCTACTTGTACATTCTCTATACCTTTTAGTAGTTTAATAGCCTCTATAATCTGCTTTTCATAAACACGATATTCTGGTGCTATATCTTGAAGCTTATTAATGTGTATCTTTAAAAAGTTTGGTTTGTTTTCTATAACGTTTAGTTTAATAAAGCTTTTGATAAGCTGTTTTTTTAATCCAAACATAATATCCCTCCTTTACACTTATAATATGCTTCATTTGTGCAGAGGAGAATACTCTTATTAACATATTTTCTATATTTAACTATCTTATTATTGCAAATGATATTGCTCTTTAAAGAACTGGCTGAGTCTATTCAGTGAAGCAATAAGCACCTCATTATCCTCATCTGATAATTTGTCCGTCATTGTCTTTACCATATCAGTATGAAACTTTTCATGCAAGCGATAAGCTAATTTGCCTTTTCTAGAAAGCTCAATATGCACAATACGTCTATCTTCCTCTGAGCGTGTACGAATAACATATTCTTTTTTGACCAAACGATTAACGGAAGTGGTAAGGGTACCTACTGTTACTCCTAGTTGACTTGCCACATCTGTCATCGTCTTTTTATGCATTCCAATAGCCTCTAAAACATGCATTTCTGTAATAGATAAATCTTTAAAAGGACCACTTTGTAAAGCTTCCTTTTCTATGGTTAAAATATCATTAAATAACTCTACTAGCAATTCATTTATAATTTTAATTGAATCGTTCACATTCCTTCCTTCCTTTCTCTCTTAATACTTTGATTATCAAAACTTTTATATTCAAAGTCTAAAAGCTTACTCTCATCTTGTCAAGTATGATAGATTAAACTTCTTATTTTTTGTTCATACTTAAGTAGGAGGTGTTGTATGTTCCATTTTATAAAAAATTATTCTACCTCAAATTTAAAAAGCAAATTTACCCTTATTTATATTCTTAATTGTACCGATATCCTCTTTACCTATACCTTACTTAAAACAGGTGACTTTTTTGAGGCTAATAAACTTATGGTGTCTATTGTTCAAAATGCCTTTTCGAGTCTCTTTATTAAAATTCTATTGCCCGCCTTTTTACTTTGGCTTCTATTTAAGTATCTAGACGATTGTGGTGAAGCACCTTGTTTAAAGTGGTGTAATTTTTTAATTTTTATGGCTTTAGGCTTATATGTCTTTGTAAATGGTATGCACCTTTATTACCTTTTTACTTTACTTGTTTAGTCTCACTATAAATAAAAAAGTAGCTAGAATTGAACCGACCCCCAAAAGTTAGACCTGAAAATCTAACAATTGGAGGTCGTTTTTTTTATGGCAAAATATGATTATGAATTCAAGAAAAAAATTGTAAATGCATACATGAATGGCGAAGGAGGAAAACGGTTTTTAGCAAATAAGTATGG